>NZ_PJIK01000002.1:0-1949 GCF_002929275.1 Arthrobacter sp. ZGTC131 | reverse complement strand
CGCCCGGGTCCTCCGCGCCCGTTGCGCGATCCCCGTCCGTTGGGCGATCCTCGCCCGTAGTCGGCGTGCCGCCCGGGTCCCCCGGGCCCGTTGGGCGGTCCCCGGCCAACGCCGCGCTTTCCGTCTTCTCCTTGCCTGACCGGCCCCTGTGCGAACCGGGGAAGTAGCTAATTACCCGTGCCAACTCGCGGCTCAGGACTGCGCCGTCGGCCAAATTCGGGGGCAGCGCATCCTTTTCCACCTCGCGGGCTGCCGCCAAAGCGTTAAGCCCTGCGTCCGTGATGGCCACAACATTGCTGCGCCTGTCGCGGGAACTGGAGGTGCGGGTAACAAGCCCCGCGCTTTCAAGGCGCGAGAGCACCCTGCCCAGCGATTGGCTCCGGACTTTGATTTCAGCGGCCAGATGCTCCTGATTGAGCGGGCCTGCGGTGAGCCCTTGAAGGGCGATTACGGCAGCGTGGGTTAGCCCAAGGTCTGCCAGCGCCTGATCCTGGCGGCGCTGGATGAGTCGGGCTGCCATGGACAGCAACTGATGGGGGCCCCATGGCTCAGCGTCAGCGTTCGGGACCATCGGTGTCGTCCTTCTTTCTCAAGTCTGAGTCGGTCGGGAGCTCGGCCCTGGTCGCTGGGACTCCCGGTTCACCAGAAGCGCAAGACCGGAGCGGCCTGACCGCCCGGGGCCGGGATTTCAGCGACAGGTACCGCAACGCCGTCGGTATCCATCCCCTACACCATAAGCATGCTTACCATCCTCCGGGCAAGCTTCGGCCAACTTTTTCGCAAGAAATGCAAAGTGTGCTTACTATTTATTAGTAAACATGCTTACTATGGCATGCCAGCAACGCTGGTTCCTGAAACAGCAGCTGACCTTTTCGGAAAGAGAGCGAAGATGACAGAGAACCAATGGCCGCAGGACGGGAGCCTCACCGTTCCCCCGGCTACGCAGAACTCAACGGCTTACGGCTCGGGCGTCACCGGGACCCAGGCGTCAGCCTCGAAGACCGATGCAGCCAAGGAAGAGGCCGCGAACGTGGCTGGCCAGGCTGCGGGTGCCGCCCAGAACGTTGCGGGAACGGCAAAGGAGGAGGCAGCGAACGTTGCTTCCGAAGTGAAGACGAACGCCCGGGATCTTCTGCACCAGGCGAAGTCGGACCTCACCAGCCAAGCAGGCACGCAGCAGCAGAAAGCCGCGGAAGGAATCCGGACCATCTCCTCGCAGCTGCGTTCCATGGCCGATGCGCCGGACCAGCAGGGAGTGGCCTCGGACCTCATCCGCCAGGCCGCTGAGCGTTCGGAGTCGGTGGCGTCCTGGCTGGGCAACCGGGATCCGGGCTCGCTGCTGGGCGAGGTTAAGTCCTTTGCCCGCCAGCGACCGGGCACCTTCCTGCTCCTGGCCGCCGGTGCGGGTCTCGTTGCCGGACGGCTCGGCAGGAGCCTGCAGGCCGGAGCCCCGGCCACCGGTTCGGCAGCGGGCATGTCCCTGCCGCCCCAGCCGATCCAGCCGCCGGTCGCCGACGGCACTGTCGGCGCGGGTGAGCCGTTCTATGACGGCGCTGAACTCGGAGAGCCTGCATACACGGTCCCGGCCTACGGCGAACCCACCAGCGTGGAACCCGTCTATGCCGAACCGCCCTTCGGCGAACCTGCACCGGGTGAGCCCGGCTATGGCGAGCCGCGGCGGACTGGCACCACCGGCCCGGCCTCGGGCCAGACTCTGCCAGGGAGCTCCGCCTCCGGAGTTCCGCTGCGCGACGTAGATGACCCCTATGCCGAGGGTGAAGGACGCCACCTGTGAGCAGCCAGCTACCCGAAACCCCTCCCACGGCCGCGCACGCCAAGGCGGACTCCACTTCCCTCGGTGACCTCCTTGGTGAAGTCAGCCGGGACATCTCCACGCTGATGCGCCAGGAAGTGGAACTCGCCAAAGTGGAGGCGAAACAGTCCGCCGC
>NZ_PJIK01000029.1 GCF_002929275.1 Arthrobacter sp. ZGTC131 | reverse complement strand
TCTGGCATGCCGTACCGGCCTACCCCACCGTCAACGAGATCTGGCTCCGGCTTCTCGAAACCTACGGGCGCCCCTCCCAATAGAGGCGTCCGCGGTTGCCACGGTGTCTCCTCCCCACTCTGCGGACAAGACACCGTGGCAACCGCACGACCCCATCAAGGCAAGGCCGACTGCGACGAGGCCGCTCAGCATTGGCTCGCCCAATTTGAGGCGGATGCGTGCGACCAGCAGGAAGCCTCCGCCTGATCCCCCCAGACGCCGGGAGGGCCCGGCCGGTCCCGACACCCCGCGCCCTCCCGGCCACCACTCGCCCGTCCGAACCGCCGGGAATGACGCTCACAGAAAGCAGACCACTATGCAAAGCATCCTCGCTCGACCTTCTCACCTGGACAGCCTGGCCGACACCAGCCCTGGACCCCTCACCATCACCGCCAACCTGACCCTGACCTTCCCAGGCAATCAGGTCAACAAAGGCGCCACCATGGCGATGGCCCCGGCCGCCCCTCAGGGAGGCATCCTGACAGCCACCGGTCCCGACGCAACGACATTCACGCCACCGCAACTCCTGCCTGCTCACCTGGAGGACTGGCGGACTTGCGACCTGATTCATGCGCCATGGGTCGGCTGGTACTGCGAGACCACAACTAACTGAAACCGCGGCGGTGCCCACACATTCGCCTGATCCCCAGACGCAGGGGGTGCAGCGAATCCGCCACCGCAACCGACCGCATGGAAAGCATCTCGTGCATCAGCCATCGTTAATCCTCGTTTCACGACACATTGCTGCGGGTCGGGCCCCGAAGAGGTTCCTCTCAGTCCTGGCGGGGATGGCGTTGTACAAGCCGTCTGCAGTGGTTCAGGTAATCGGTTACCACTGCCGGCTGCTCGGTCATGCCTCCATGCAAGCAGACGGGCCGCTGATGCAACGGGACACACCGTACGCTCAAGCTCCCGGCGCACCGAGGACTTCAGGGAGTTCTTCCAGCCAAGTAACGGTGTGATCAGGGGCGGTGAAATAGTCCGGGTAATTTGATCCTGTCCGGTTGAGCCACGCCCGTGCGCATCCCGGCTCTGGCAGCACCGTGGATGTCCCACGGGTGGACGGCGACCAATAGCATCTGCTCGGGAGCCACCGCACACGCCTGGGCTGCATAATCGTAGGCGGCTCGGGCCGGCTTCCATCCTGTGGCCTTCTCCACGAAAGCAGTTTTCGAATCGGTCCCGGATTCCGGCTGCGACCAAGAGTTTGGTTCAGTAGGGAACACTACAGAATCGATGGTCGCAGCGGATCCACCCGGCCGGCCATCCCGTCCTAACAGACTCCACCGGCTTGTAGCCACGCATAACAACGCTTGCTTTACACGCCGCCCACCCCCGGACGTGCCGGTAAGTCCGTCCCTAAAGTTGGCCCGCGCACGGCCGCCTCGATGAAACTGCGCGCTTAGAAAGGCAAAAAGACCCATGTTGTTCTCTCCCGCGACCTTTGGCCAGCTCCAGGACGTTCCCGCTGATCAGTCCTGCCCTGAATTGGAAAAGCAGGTGGCAGAGGTACGCGCTGAAGGCGAAATGCGTGAACCCCGGAAGGAAGGCCTGCTGGGAAAGGCGGCCACCGCGATCACGACGGGGCTGGCGACGAGTGCTGGGCTACAGATCCTGCCCAACGTGCAAAAGTTCATCCAAACCCTAAGCGGTGGCTGACTCTGACTCAACAGCCTGCAACACCAGCCCGCGGCGGAAGCAACTCCGCCGGTGCTCGGCTCAGCCGAGGATTTCCGACACGAAAGCAAAATCATGACGTTTAAATCGATTCGTACTGCCTTTTTCACAGCGTTGGCAGCAGCAACGATCGCAGCCTGCGCCGCTTCAACGGCAACGCGAGCGGCAAATGCACGTCCCCTGGGGTCAGGGCTTTCCCTTGCTTCTCCCACACCTGCTGAAGGCAGATCCCATCAGGCTGCAGGCCGCCCATTTACTGTCGATGTCCGAACGCTGAGTAGCGGCCAAGACCCGTAACGGGAAGGTTGCCGCGGTTGGCCTTCCTGAGAGCAAGAAGACGACTTCAGGGCATCAGCCAGCGGCCGGGGCGAGCTGCGGAAGCGGACCAGGAATGGGCGCTTGGCCACTTGCCGTCCCACCTCCGCCCCGAGGACTGCAAAGGCTGCCGATCATTCATGCACTTCAAAGCAGATCTTGGAATAAAGAGCAGTGCGTAACCGGTTGAAAGGGTGACGGCGTGGGCCGCCGACAGAAGAGATTCATCTGGGACGCATGCGCCCGGAGCCGCCATCGTGAAGGAAGAAGCGAACGCCATGTTGTACAAGAACTCCCCCGCCAAGAGCGAGGGCAGCGCCGGTGCTCGACGACGAGGAACCGCTGTCAGCCCGGGCCGCTTCGGCGGGCACTCCGGATCTACGCACATCTCAAGGGGTTCGGAGGGCAACTGGTTCACCCGTCACACGGCTCTGGCCCTCCTCGCCGACGCGATCGGGGTCTTCCTGCTCTTGGGCGCGGTTTCAATCCATGACGTCTTCGCCGGTGCACTCGGGATTGCCCTCATGACGCTCGGAATCTTGTTCATCTCCATGCAGGACCCCGCGCCCATTCGCTGCTCCGGGTGCCCTCCTCAGGAATGAGACAGCTATCGGTTCCTGTCCCCACGGGTGTTGCCTTCAGTGGAAGGCAGGCAGAATCTCTCCCCAAAGCACTTGGCAGCTCGGCCCGACACTGATCCCGGGTTCCTGCCACACCGCATTCCATGTACGCCCCTCCCGCCCGAGCAAACCCGGATCCTCAACTGCCCTCAACACCACACGCATGAACCGGGCCTGAGCAGTACATCTCCGAGCAACAACAACAAAAAGGAATACGCACATGCCTAAGACCACGACGGAAATACTTACAGACGCACTGGAGCGGGCGGCAACCGCTCACGGAGTGTACGAAGCCGAAGTCCTCGGCGGAGTCCATGACGCCGAGTGGCCGCAATGGTACGCCGGCCATATGGCCGCCACACTCGCAGAGGGAGGACACCGGTTCACCACGTAAGTGAACTGCTTCAGGCCGCAACAGTCGCGGCCGTCGCAGAAGTTCCGCTCGACCGCTTGTGGCACGCCGTCCCGGCCTACCCCACGGTCAGCGAGATCTGGTTGCGCCTTCTCGCAACATATGGACGCCCCTCCGCCGAAGAACCACCCGCCCCAAGGGCCGGGACGCCTGCTCCACGATCCTGCTAGTGGGACGTCCCGTTCCCCGCGCGCTTGCTTGGGGGATGGTCACCCCCTCCCCAAAGCTTCCTACATAGCAACGAAAGGAAACCACCACATGACTAACCCCACGGGCTATCACACCCGCACAAACGCACTGATGGAGGCCGATGACCGCCCGTCTTTCACCGGCAATTCAGATATCCGGGCTCGCGCCAACCACACAACCCCGTTCGGGAGAACATAATGGCCCTCTCGGAACAGGAGCGGAACACGCTCGAGCAACTGGAGAAGCAGTTCAAGGAGGATGACCCGCAATTTGCGGATGCCATGGAAGCAGAAGCGGTCCTGGAGCATTCCGGATCCCGGATCATTATCGGCGTTCTCACCGCAGTGTCCGGGTTCTCCCTTCTGCTGTTGGGCGCCTCCCTCCGTGAGCCCGTCATCGGCCTCACCATCGGCGTCCTGGGCTTCGCGGCCCTGATAGCAGGCGGGTACATCGCCACGATGCGCAGCGCCCGAACCGGAAGCAAGCTCCCTCCTCGCGCCTCCGGTGAAACGGCGAGTGGTGGCGACACCGCACCGGAAAAGGACCGTCGCTTCTTCAAAGGCGGCTTTGGTGATGCAGCATTATGGACCCTGTTCTGGTGGGTGTAGCAGCACTGGCACTTCACTCAGCCTTCCGCGGGCGGCATGAAAGGAATCTCGAGGAACCCCACGACTACAGAGACAAAGATGACATGCACCGTTCAGAATCATTGGATCTCAGCGGGGAACAAGGTATCCATCCCCAGAAGCTGAAATCCCGCTCGGGCAAGGCAGTGGGCAGCCATGGCAGAAACTGCAGGGAACCAGCGGCTCGCATATTATCCGAGCCACTGAGCGCATCGGCCTTACAGGTACCCAAGGCGTTGGCAAGACAGCGGCCTTGAATCGCTTTTTCACGGCAGGCCGCGCGTACCTGGAGGAGCCGGCGGGCGGCTGTTGACAGATCGTGTCAGCTATTGGCCGCAGCATAGCGACACACTGGGTCAGAACACCACAGCGCTAGAACGCGCTAGAAAACGCTCAGGCCGTCGCCCGGGATGTCCCCCGGACGTCATCAGGACTCAACTTGCCCGGTTCCTCCTTCGTGCGAACAATGCCAATCGCCTCGTCAGCAACATCTCGCCGGATACCTTTTCATGTTGCCCTGGCGCGGCTTCTGCTCGCAGGACCACCTCCGGGCTGCTCGTGCTGGACGAACCTGCCCGGATGCGACAAGCGCGCTGCAAGCAGACTCGTCGCCGTCCTTCTCAACTACCCGGGAGCACTCATTTGTCGTCAGCAATCGGGAAGCCCTTCTAAATCGTCTGGCCTGGATCTGGTCTTTTGTCCTGAACGAGAGTGGGGCGCTGACGGAGTGAACAGTAAACAGGTACAGTGCGCCGATCTAGTACCAGGACAACTTCCCCCAGACGTAATCAAGCTCCAGGTGCTCGTCAGCTGCTTGCATCCTGACTTCTGATGGGGGCCTGACTGCAAATCTTCACACATGGTGCCATAGGCATATGGAAGGCATAGATCCCCGGCAGGGCATTCCTGTCGCCGCGTCTAGGGGAGACTTGGCGTTCTTTTTCTCTTGCGGGTCCGGTAGGCAGCCGCCTTCATCCTGTTGCCGCATGGCTCCATGCTGCACCACTCACGGCGGCCTCCACGAGAGCCGTCGATGAAAACCCTCGTGCACCCGGGGTCGGCGCACTCCTTGAGCCGCGGGGCATCCGCTCCGCTGAGAATCTCGATCGCGTGGCGGGCAACGGTGGACAATGCCTGGGCCGGAGTCGCTTCGATATGCCGGCCGCCAGGCCTGAGCTGCGGGACGGCAGGCGGGGTACGGGCAGCATCATTCACCGTCGAGAGGGCCTCCTTGCTGTACGCTTCTCCGTCCATTCGGGCGAGAACCAGAGAGTAGATGGCCTCCCGGACCGACACCGCCTGCCGAACGTCCGCTGGTTTACATCGGGTGCTTTCATTGACGATCCCGGACTCGAGAAACCAGGAATCAAGGCTTTCCGCGGAGGTCAGCATCTCAAAAGGTGCCCCGCGCCGTGAGCGGAGCGTCGCGGCGAAATCAAGCGCCGGGTTACCGCTGAGGAAGGAATGCTTCATGTCACCAGTCTGACAGGTGACGATGGGCATGCAAAATCATAACTTGTTCAACGGCTGACCAGAGGCGGCCGAAGCTTGGCCCGTTCCGGCAGGCCGTGGGGCCGCGACAGTCTGATGCCACTTCTGCACCGTACGTTCGCTCCGAGGTGTCCCTTCCCTGGGCCCGGTTGCCGGGCGGTACCCTCTTCGGGAGTTCACCCCCACGACTGAAGGATGATGAATGACTCAGCACGTAGAGAAGGACGTCCGCATCGTCAAACGTGGTTTAGAACTGCATTCCGGCCGTTCTGGTTTTCGCTTCGTGACGGTTATGGCAGGCTGGCCTTGCCGATCGTTCTGTTGGATTTGTGGCAGCAGGTTCAGCTACAAAGCATCCTGACCATTACATTGGGCCTTGCCGTGATCATGTCAGGAGTCCGATTTCCAGCGATACGGGGCTTCCTGGGCCGAAGGAGGAAGCGATCTAAGCCACCCGTCGTATCCAGGGCTCGCCAAATCAGCACCAGAATGGTTGCGCAGCCACATAGGTTCCGAAACGGCGATGGAATTCCCCACACGCACCTGTGGTGGTTTTAGCTAGCCGCTGCTTCGGCTCCGGGTGTGGTTCTGCAGTTGCTCCTAGAGCTTCTGCCGGGGGTGAGCTGCGGCGACTGGGGCATGGGCAGGTAAAACCTGGGTCTCCGTTTGCGGGCAGGGCATTGCCCGTCCACCGCCGTGGTGGCGCCTGAGCTGATCCCCGCGCTGCAGACAGTCTCCGGCTCTCCGGTAATGGAGTGCCTCACTTTTGCATGACGTTATCGAGAATTGTCGGGTGTTCGTCGTGTGGCCGGTTCTGTTCCGCTTGTTGAATGGCCCATGCAGCATGGATTAGCCCAATGTGGCTGAAGGCTTGGGGGAAGTTGCCCATCTGCTGGCCGGTCTCTGTGTCGATTTCCTCGGCCAGCAGTCCCACGTCGCTCAGGTAGCCGGCTGCCCGTTCAAATATCTCCTTGGCATCTGCAGTGCGTCCTGCCATGGCCAATGTCTCGGCGAGCCAGAAGGTGCACAAGAGGAAGCTGCCCTCCTCTCCGGGAAGTCCGTCGATTCCTGTGTCAGTCCGGTAGCGCAGAACGAGCCCACGGTCGTCCACTAGCTTCTCTTCGATGGCAGCGATAGTGGAAAGGATTTTGGGGTCTGTCGCGGGCAGGAACCCGACGATTGGAAGCATTAGAGCGGCCGCGTCCAGGCTATCGGACCCGAAGTGTTGCGTGAACGCCCCTACCTTGGGGTTCCAACCCTGCTCCAGGATTGCTGTACGGACTTGCTCAGCTGCAGCCGTCCATCGCTGGACACGGTCTTGAGCCTGAAGCTGCCCGGCCATCTTAATGGCCCGGTCTAGAGCTACCCAACACATGAGCTTTGAGTAGAGGAAATGCTGAGGCTCGCCGCGGATTTCCCAGATACCGTTGTCCGTCTGGCGCCACTGAGCTGCTGCAGCATCAGCCAGGTTGGCAAGGAAGCCCCGGATCTCCGGAGGAAGATCGCCCAGCTGGTCGCGCAGCCGGAAGGCCGCATCGAGAATTTCTCCGTAGACATCCAGCTGGGTCTGATTCCAAGCGCCGTTTCCAACCCTGACGGGCCGGCTGCCGCGCCAGCCGGCCAGCTGCGGAATCACGCGTTCAGTAAGGTCGTGCTCCCCGCCGATTCCGAACATGATTTGAAGAGGATGACTGGGGCCGGAGTGGGCGGCTGCGGCTGTGACAAAGGCGAAAAACTCTTCCGCTTCGTCGGGGCAGGCGGCGACCCACAAAGCCTGCAGGGTAAAACTCGCGTCACGAACCCATGAGTAGCGGTAGTCCCAGTTACGCTCACCTCCTTCCAATTCGGGCAGGGAGGTGGTCGCAGCGGCGACAATCGCACCGGTCGGCTGGTAGCTCAGTGCCTGCAGCACCCGGCCGGAATGCAGGACCAGGTCTCGCCAAGGGCCATCATAAGATTGGTGGTCTGCTGTCCATTCTTGCCAGGCAGCTACCGTCCTCAGCAGCGACTGCTGCATCTGGCTCTGGCTATACGCACTTGGAACCGCCTCGCCTAGGGATGAATACCGCAGAGCGAAGTTCAGGCTTTCGCCCTCGTGTAATTCCAGAGTGACATTCAGTTCTCCGGCCTCCGCATGAAGAACCTCTGGGCACGATAGGAGAAGCCTGCCTGATCCGCCGGTTGCCAGGATTCCCAAGCCGATACTTGTCATTACGGGAACAATGAGTCCGTACTCGGGCCGCGGCTTGAAGCAAAGGTCCAAAGACATCGATCCGCCGGTGCAGGTCAGGGACCGCAACAGGGCGTGGGGTGCTCCCTCACCAAGTCGGTGGGGGTCTAACGTCTCGCCGACCTCCATGGCATCCGTAAGCGTGACCTCCCCGGAATCTGTCCGGAATGTGGTCTCCAAGACCATGGTGCCATCAAGGTACCGACGGCTGCAGGCGCAGGGACCCTGCGGATGTATTGACCAGGTCCCCCCACTTTCACCAAGAATTGCGGCGAACACCGAGCTACTGTCAAAACGGGGAAAACACAGCCAGTCAACCGATCCGCCACGGCTGACCAGCGCCCCCGAATGCCGATCGGATAGCAGCGCGTAGTCCGAAATTGGAAGAGTGCTCATAGATAGCCGATCCTCTGACATGTGCTGTCCTGCAGTCTGGCAAACAAGGACGTCCTAAATCCCTGACCAACTTGCTACAGCGATTTATACGCCCGGTTTCTTGGGCGTTCAAGAGCCAGATAACTCTTTCCCGAGTGAACCCCTCCGGCTGCTGCACGGCGAACCCTTTCACCAGAACACGCAGCGGCAGCCTGAGGGCGTCTCTCATTATTTCAGAATCGGAAAATTGCTGTTTTTGGTTTCCGTTTACCATGCGAAGACGAATTTCTGGTTGAGGTTTCGGCTCGGAGCATGCGTTCTTGGGCAGCGACTCAGAAAGGTCATGATTTTTCCCTGAAGTCCAGGACTACCTGCAATGCCTGCTGCGGGTGCTGGCGGAGACGGCGTGGGTAATAAGGTCGGTCATGTGCAGCCGTCCGGAGACGGCCAGCTCCGTGGCGGTCCGGGTGAGGCGGTATCTGTCCCAGCGGTGCTGCAGTGCGGGCGCTACACCGGAAATCTGGGACGAAATGACCTGGACGCGGTTGTGGTGAAATTCCTCTCCAAGGTAGAGGCCTTTTCCGTCCCCTGGCATGAAGCCTGCGGCGCAGACGCGGGAGCTGTAAGCGACGGCGCGGATTGCCTCGTGCAGGGCACGGTAGTTGCCGGTGATTTCCAGGGCGGTGTCGGCTCCGCGCCCGTCTGTCATCTCGCGGATTGCTTCGGCGGCCGATCCGTCTGCCGGATCGAGGACATGGTCTGCACCGAGCTTGAGGGCAAGTTCGCCGCGGCTGGCAATGCCGTCCACGGCGATAACGCGTGCTCCATTGAGCCTCGCCAGCTGCGCGGCGATCTGACCGGGCACTCCGAGTCCGAAAACGGCTACGGTGTCGCCGACATGGATATCTGCATCGAGCACGACGTTTAGTGCAATGGTCCCGATTGCGAGAAGATCCCGATTCTCGGACCGCTACATCTGCGAGCGGACCGCCAGGGTGGAGGACGCCATGGCGCAGCCGACTGCCCGCCAGACGGTGTTGGACCTCCTGACGGGGCGGGTTGAGGCGTTTACCGTCCCGGGTCTGCCTGCCGGCTGCATGACAGTTCAGGCGGGAATGGCATCCGGGGAGCCGCATCATGAAATAGTCGATCTCCTCGCAGCTGCCCGTGAGGAGATGAGGCGGACCATGCTGGAGCGGTTCGACAAGGCCGTGGCGGGCGGCGATCTGCCGGCCGGCACCGACTGCAGGGGGTTCAGCTTTCCGAACCGATGCGTGTGCTGTCGATGCCGGGACGCTTGAGCAGAGACTCCGCCCCCTGTGGGGACAGGATGAATTGCAGGGCCAGGACGGCGGCGCCGAGGATGCCGGCACGCTCGTGTTGCCGACTGCTCTCCACGCGCAGCGTGCGGGTAGCCAGCGGAAGTACGCGCTGGTAGATCTCGGAACGGATGCCGGCCAGGAATGCGTCATTGAGGTCCGCGAACGGACCACCGATGACGATAGCAGTGGGGTTATAGAAACTGACGACCGCAGCCAGAACTTTTCCGATGCGTGTAGATGCTTCGCGGACTTCCCGGCGGGCATAGACGTTGCCGTCCGCGGCAAGACGCCTCACGTCACGCGCGGTCAGGGCTTCGGTTACTCCAAGCTCTCTGAGGTTCCGGGCCAAGGCGTCCCCTCCCGCCACGGCTTCCAGGCACCCCGTGTTTCCGCAGGAGCAGATCGCCTCCTCACTTCCGGGCACTTGGATGTGGCCGATGTCCCCCGCAGCGCCCTGTTCCCCCCGGTGCAGCTTTCCGTTGCTGACGATGCCGCAGCCGATTCCCGTGCTGATTTTGACGAACAACACGTGGCTGTCGCCCTCGGCGCGGGCCCAATATTCGCCCAGCGCTGCAAGGTTGACGTCATTGTCCACGAGCGTCTTCGCTGAATAGCGCTGGGCGAAAAAGGCAGGAACCGGGTAGCCGTCCCACCCGGGCATGATTGGCGGTCGGACAACGGTGCCGGTTGAGTGCTCCACCGGGCCGGGGACACCGATGCCGATGGCGCGTACATCTGAGGGTGACTTGCCTGCTTCCACCAACAGTTCCCGGAACACCTCGTCCATTCCGCTCAGGATCGTGTGTGGTCCGTCCGCGATGCACAGGTCGTACGTCCTGGCTGCGAGCACTGAGGCCGCAAGGTCCGTCACTGCCACTGAGCAGTGGGTGGCACCCAGGTCAGCTGCCAGGAGCACCCCCGCTGCGTTGTTCAACCTGAGGTGCCCGGCTGGCCGGCCGCCCGTCGAGGTTCCGATCTCTTCCAGAACCAGTCCGACGTCGATCATCCCGTCCAACCGCTGGGACACTGTCCCGCGCGACTGTCCCGACACGTCCACCAGGAAGCTTCTGGTGCAGCCCGGGGTGCGGGCGATCGCTTCCAGAAGCAAGCTGGACAGGCGGTCGCTATTGGAGGGGAGGGGCTGCTTCCGCTCGGAAACGTCTCTGCCGATGCTCATGCCTCCACCCTCCCATACTTTTGATAAAAAAAACATAACTTTTTCATATTGCGCGCATAAGTCGGCGGACTTAGCATCGAAAGGGTAAAAAGTTTGGCATTCGGCAGGGGCAATTGCAATGGAACGTTTGGGTGTAGGGATCATCGGCACGGGCATGATCGGCCAAGTTCATGCCGATGCCGCCCGGCGTTCCGGCGCCCACATCCTCGGCGTCAGTGGATCCTCATTGGACTCCGCCAAGGCGGCGGTGGAGGCTTGGGCCCCCGAGGGCCGGGCCATGCAGGTCGAGGAGATGCTCACCGACCCGCTGGTGAGCGTTGTCCATCTGTGCGTGCCTAACCACCTTCATGAGGCGTTTGCCACCCGAGTTTTGCAGGCTGGCAAACACGTGGTGTGCGAGAAGCCGCTGAGCCTCGATCTTGCCGGCACCCGGAGAATGACCGAACTGGCTGGCCGCTCCGGACTCGTCGCTGCCGTCCCTTTCATCTACCGCTATCACCCGCTGGTAGCCGAGGCACGCTCCAGGACCCGCACCGGGAACGTCGGCGATGTGCGGCTGATCCACGGATCGTACCTCCAGGACTGGCTGTCCGGTCCGGCGGCTCACAACTGGCGGGTCGATGCAGCCCGGGGCGGAGCATCGCGGGCTTTTGCGGACATCGGATCCCACTGGTGCGACGTCGTCGAGTGGGTCAGCGGACACCGCCTCACCGAAGTCCAGGCCATGACCCAGACGGTGCCACGGGACCGGATCGCTGCGGGTACCGCCCAGGACCCGACCCGGACTGAGGACATCGCATGTGTCAACTTCCGGACGGACAAGGGCGCGGTTGGAACGGTCGTCGTCAGTCAGGTTTCCCCCGGGCGCAAGAATCGCCTTTGGTTTGAAATCAGTGGCACCGAGTCAGGCATTTCCTTTGACCAGGAGCAGCCGGAGAGCCTGTGGGTTGGAAGCCTGTCGGGCATCCAAACCGTCCTGAGGGATCCGGCCTTCCTCTCTCCTGAGGCCGCTGCACTGCCAAACCTCCCCCCTGGGCACGCCCAGGGATACAACGACTGCTTTGCGGCCTTCGTGAAGGACGTCTATGCAGCTGTGGCCGGCCGACCCGAGGAGCGGATGCCGACCTTCACTGACGGTATTCGGGCTGCCGTCATCACGGATGCGGTCCTGTCCTCCGCGCAAAAGAATTCATGGGTTGACGTCCAGCACTAAGCCGGGCAGCAGCCATCAATCAGTAAGCAAGACAAGGAAGTCACAGTGATAAAACTCCCGTTCAAAGCGGCGGCCGCGCTCACAGCAGTTCTGGCGCTGGCTCTCACCGGATGCACCGGCGGCGCACCCAGCTCCGGCGGCAACTCCGATGAAAAGCAGATCCGCTACCTGCTCGGCCAGCCGGAGGCACCGGAAGACCTGGAACTACTCAAGGGTGACATCAAGAAATTCGAGGAGCAGTCAGGCATCAAGGTCAAGCTCGATGTCCTGCCGATCGACCAGCTACGCACCGTCCTGCAGACCCAGCTCCGTTCAGGCGATGGCCCGGACGTCTTCAACTACGACACCGGCCCCGGCTTCGCCGGCGCCTTGGCCCAGTCGGGCCTCCTTTATGACCTGACGGACGCCTACAAGACCCGCAACTGGAAGATCTACGACTTCGCCAAGGAGCGGGTGACCTTTGAAGGCAAGACCGTCGGCGTTCCCGACCTGATCCAGGAACTGGGCGTCTTCTACAACAAAGAGATCTTCTCCCGGCTGGGCATCTCTGAGCCCAAGAACTTTGCCGACCTCCAGGCGGCAGCGAAAACCATCAAGGACGCGGGCATCGTTCCGATCGCCGTCAGCGATAAAGAGGGCTGGCAGGGCGGTCACCTGTTGAGCATGTCCCTCGCCAGCCGCGCCGGCTCCAAGGGCATGAGCGATCTGCTCAATGGAACCACTCCATGGACCTCCCCGGACGTCGTCGCGGCACTCGATGCGTGGAGCCAGCTGAACAAGGGCGCATACCTGACGCCCACTCCGACGGCTGTCTCCTACGACAACGGCAACGCCCTCTTCTACTCCGGCAAGGCCGCCATGACCGCGACAGGAAGCTGGCTCATCACCGGCGTCCAAAAAAACGCGAAGTTTGACGTTGGGTTCATGCCGTTCCCCGGCGCCAATGACAAGGGAATTTTCAGCGCCGGGTTGGGATCGGGCACCTTTGTGTCGGCCCAGACCAAGAAAAGCGAGTCGGCCCTGAAGTTCCTTGACTACCTGCAGACCCCGGAACACGGACGCTGGCAGGTAGAAGAAGTGCACGCCATTCCGGCATTCCCCGTCGAAGCATCCGGCACCAACGCCTCACCGCTTTTCGCGCAGGTCCTCCAGGACACGGCCAAGATCGCAGACGGCAGCGGTGACTTCGGCTACAGCATCGACACCCTGAGCACCGACGTGTTCAACACGGCCCTGTGGGACGGATTCCAAGGGTTGCTGACCGGGCAGAAATCTCCGGAGCAGGTATCCCAGGACCTGCAGACTGCCTTTGAAAAGTCTGCCGCAGAAGGCAAATGACATGAGCTCGACTATCACCTCGACCACGCCAGCGGTGACCAGGCGGGCACAAACCCGCCTGGGCATCGCCCTCATCGCACCGCTGATGATCCTGGTCACACTGTTCTTCGTCCTGCCGATGTGCAGCGCCATCTACTATTCGTTCGTCGATTTTGACGGCATCAACCCGAACCCGGAGTTCGTCGGACTGGACAACTACACCCGCATGTTCACCGATCCCGAGGTCTGGCACGCCCTGGGCAACAACGCAATATGGATCGTCCTGGGCACGGCGGCCCCGCTCGCGATCGGCCTTGTTCTTGCACTGCTCCTGTGGAACGTCAAGCGAGGAAACATGTTCTACCGCCTGGCGTTCTTCCTGCCCTACGTATTGCCAGGCATCGCCATCGGCATTGTCTGGGGCTGGATCTACGACCCCGTCAACGGATGGTTGAACAAGGCCCTCCAAAGCATCGGCCTCGGACACCTGACTACCGGCTGGCTCGGTGAACCAAACACCGCCCTGTACGCCGTCCTGGCGACAGCGATCTGGGCATCCACCGGGTTCGTGCTGATCATTTTCCTGTCAGCACTGCGAAACGTTGACACCGAACAGATCGACGCATCCCGCCTGGACGGCGCGAACGCTGCGCAACGACTGTGGCACATCATCCTGCCCCAGATCATGCCGGTGTTCCTCATGGTCACAACGATCACCCTGGTCGGCGGCTTCAGTGTCTTCGACATCATCTTCATCATGACCGGCGGCGGCCCCGCCAACGCCACCAACGTGATGGGCACCTACGCGTACAACAGTGCCTTCAAGGTGAGCGACATCAGCTACGGAACGACCCTGGCCCTGCTGATCACGGCGCTCTCGGTGCCGTGCGCGGTGCTGTTGAACCGGCTGCAACGACGACTCTCTCTTCAAGGAACAGGCGCATGAGCGACATCACAGTATCCGAGCGTGACAGGCTGCAGCTGCCCGAGGCCCTGAACCGGCCGGCGGCCACGGAAGAGAATGCCGCGAGCCCGCGGCGGAAAACCGCGTTGGCCGGAAAGCATGTATTGCTGATCGCGCTGGCACTCATTTCGCTGTTCCCGGTCATCCTGATCATCTCCACGGCATTGAAGACGGAAGCAGACGTGCGGGTGGATCCCTTCTCGCTGTTCTCCTCGTTCTCCCTGGAGAACATCACCACGGCCTGGACCGAAGGACACTTCGGGGAGTACCTGGGCAACAGCCTCCTGCTGACCGTTCCCAGCACCCTTCTGGTCGTGGTGCTCTCGACGATGGCCGGCTACACCTTCGCCCGGCTGCCGTTCCGCGGCCGGTCAGTAGCCTTCTACCTGGTCGTGCTGGGCCTTCTGGTGCCGTTTTTCACCTACATGATCCCGCTGTACTTCCAGTTGCGCGGCCTCGCGCTGCTGGACACGCTCGCTGGCGCGATCCTGATCCTGACCTCCACGGGTGTGTCCTTCGGAACGTTCTTCATGCGGGCGTTCTTCTCGGACCTGCCCACGGAACTGGAGCAGGCAGCCCGGGTGGACGGGTGCTCCGAATGGCAGATTTTCCTCAAGGTCATGCTTCCGCTGGTTGGTTCGGGCGCGTCGGCACTCGGTGTCTTCACGTTCCTGCAGAACTGGAACAACTTCCTGGTCCCGCTGCTGTACCTCCCGGGCGGGGAATTCCGGCCCCTCACCACCGGGCTGTACCAGTTCACCGGCGGCCGGTCCATCGACGTCGGCCCGCTTGCGGCCGGCACCCTGATCACGATCCTGCCCGTCATCGTGCTCTTCCTGGTCATGCAGCGCCAGGTCGCCTCCGGCTTCATTTCCGGTGCCGTCAAGGGCTGACGACGCCGGAGGGCCGGTACCGGCCCTTTCGTACACCAACGCTAAACAAGGCGACTCGCTCAAAGCGATCGCAAGGAGATCTTCAATATGGGTTCTATGGTCAGTTTCACTTCGCCCCGGGTTGCAGAGGTAATCAGCGAGCCGGACCCGCCCTTGGGAAGCCAGGAGGTGCGGCTGCGGACACTGTTCACCGGCATCTCCGCAGGTACCGAGCTGGCCTCGTACCGCGGCACCAACCCCTACCTAAGCAAACAGTGGAACAAGGAGCACAAGCTCTTCGTCGACGGCACCTCCTCGCTCAGCTACCCGTTGGACGGCGTGGGCTACGAGGAAGTCGGCGAAGTCGTGGAGATCGGCGCCGACGTCACGAAGGTCGCCGTAGGCGACCGCATCTGGGGCATCTGGGGCCACCGGACATCCACCGTCCAGACCGAGGAATACGCGGCGGCGCGCATCCTGGACCGCGACGCCGACCCCCGGATCGGCATGTTTTCCCACATCGGAGCGGTCGCACTGAACGTCGTCCTGGACGCCGACATCCACATCGGTGAAACAGTCGCGGTCTTCGGCCTGGGCGTGCCCGGACAGATCGTCGCCCAGCTGGCCAGGCTCAACGGCGCCCGCGTGATCGCCGTCGACGGCATCGAACAACGCCGTGAGCTGGCCAAGGAACTCGGCGCCGACGTCGTCCTAGATCCCTCGGAGGGCGACATCGCCACCAAGATCCGGGAGCTTACCGGCGGCCGTGGCGCTGACGTGTGCCTGGAGATTTCGGGGAACTACCGTGCGCTGCACGAAGCGATCCGCTCGGTCGCTTACAGCTCCCGTGTCTGCGCGGCAGGATTCCTGCAGGGAGAGGGCGCCGGACTGCGCCTGGGCGAGGAGTTCCACATGAACCGCGTCCAGGTTGTCTCCTCCCAGATCTCCGGGCCGGCACCGTCGCTGCAGCACCGCTGGGACAGGTACCGGCTGAACCGGACCGTCATCGATCTCGGTGTGTCAGGCAGGCTCAAGCTGACGGAGCTGATTTCCCACACCATCCCGCTGGAAGAAGCAGTCCGGGCATTCAAGATGCTGGACGGCAATCCCCGGGACGCCCTTCAGGTGGTCTTGAGCTGCGAGGCATCCGGGACAGACGTCGACGCATGATGACCCGCCTGTGCAGCGCTGCCACCGGCAGGCCCACCCTCCGGACCTTACTTCTGACACGCCGGTCCCCTAGGCCGGCACACAACAATTCTTGGAGCAAAAAATGAACATGATCTGCGTGCAGGAACAGCACCTGCCCGGCCAGTCCATGGAGGAGAAGTGGGACACCGCGCAGGAGTGGGGCTTCGACGGGATCGAGCTGCGCGGAAAGGGGGACTTCGGCTTCCGCGAACGGCTGCCCGAACTGCGAAAAGCGGCAGCCCGCGGAATTTCCATGCCGACCGTCTGCGTCGAAATGCTGCACTTCATCGGGGCGTTTGACGCCACACAGCGCCAGGACGCGATTGTGCAGATGAAATCGCTGCTGGATGTCATGGCGGAGATCGGCGGACGGGGAGCCATGACCCCGGCCTCCTATGGCATGTTCTCCGACCGGCTCCCTCCCTTCGTGGCTCCCCGGAGCACGGCCGAGGACCGCGAGGTCCTTATTGACGGGCTGGGCCAGCTCGGAGCGCACGCCGCCACCCTGGGCGTCGAACTGTATCTCGAACCGCTGAACCGCTATGAGAATCACATGGTCCGCCGCCTGGACGACGCGGTCTCCCTCATTAAGGAGATCGGGCTCGATTCGGTTAAAGTTGCTGCCGATACCTACCACATGAACATTGAGGAATCCGATCCGGCCGCGGCGCTGCTGGCCGCGGGCCCCTACATTGGACATGTCCAGGCCAGCGACTCCAACCGCCTGGAACCGGGCGCGGGTCACATCGACTGGGCGTTGTTCGGCGCCACGGTTTCTGCCATCGGCTACACCGGACCTGTCGCAATGGAGAGCCGGTTGTCCGGCCCCGCGCAGGACGTCCTGCCGGCATGCCCGGTCCTGCTGCGGAGATTCCTGTGAACCATGCGATGATCTCCCCCGCGACGGCCGTACTGATAAGGAACTGGAGAGGCCGGCACACCGTTCCCGCCGGCGGCCTTTACCCCCACCAGTGGAGTTGGGACTCGGCCTTCATCGCCATCGGCCTGCGGCACATCTCTCCCCGCCGCGCCCAGCAGGAACTGGACTCCCTGTTCAGCGCGCAGTGGTCCGACGGGCGGCTTCCGCAGATTGTTTTCGATCCGACGAGGGATGATTACTCACCCGGAGCCAGATTTTGGCGAAGCGACAGCATCCCCGGGTCGCCGCCGGTCTCCACTACCGGGCTGGTGCAGCCGCCCAACCACGCCTGGGCAACGCTGCTGGTCCACGAATCCGACCCGTCGGAATCCCGCCGCCGCCGTTTTCTGGGCCGGGCCTACCCCCGCCTTGTGGCCTGGCACCAGTACCTGCATTCGCGCCGGCGTTCACCGGAAACCGGCCTTGTCGCCGTCGTGCATCCGTGGGAGAGCGGGCTGGACAATTCACCCTACTGGGACAGCTCGCTGGAGAATGTGGCCGGATCCTTCGGAGACGACGTGCCGCGGCCGGACCTGGAACATGCGGACGCCACGGAACGTCCGTCGAACAGGGAATATGGCAAGTACCTGTACCTTGCAGCGGCATACCGCGATGCCGGCTGTGACGATTCGGCCGCAGCCTGCCTGTTCCGGGTCGAGGACCCCACCTTCAACGCCATCTGGGCACGATCCGAGCTCGCACTGGCGGGCATCGCCGAAGAACTGGGGATCACCCCGGCCTATGATCACCGGCAACGGTGCCGGGACATCACGGAAGCCTTGGAATCCCTCTGGGACGGGGAGCTGGGCACATACGTGGCCCGCGACGCCATCACGGGTGACCTGCAGAAGTACCGGACAGTGTCAGGCCTCATGCCGCTGCTCCTGCCCGAAATCCGCCGCGGGGATGAGCTGGAGGCGCTCTTGCGCGGCCCGCACTTTGCGCTGGGCACATCCTGCCTCGTGCCCAGCCACGACCTTACTGCGCCGACGTTCGACGCCTCGCGGTACTGGCGTGGACCGTCCTGGTTCAACACCGCATGGCTGCTTGCCGAAGCCCTGAAGACCCGGGGCGCGGCAGCCGACACCCGGGCCCTGGCAGCTTCCATGGCCGGACTAGCCGTCCTCAATGACTTCCCCGAGTATGTCGACCCGCACACCGGCGAACCCCATGGAACCCGGCTGTTCAGCTGGACGGCCGCGCTGTGCCTGGACCTGCAGCACCGACTTATCGATGGAGAATGACAGCATGACATCCACTGCAACACCCATCCGGGTAACAGTGTGGAACGAGAACGTGCACGAAAGCTCAGAGCCACAGATCGCCGAGCACTACCCGCACGGCATCCATGGAGCCATCGCCGAAGGCATCCGAGAGATCCTCGGTGACCAGGCCGCGATCCGGACGGCGGTCTTGTCCGACGACGATCACGGCCTGACGGAAGAGGTCCTGGCCTCTACAGACGTCCTCCTCTGGTGGGGCCACATCGCCCACGACCAGGTCTCCGACGTCGTCGTCGATCGTGTCCAACGCCATGTCCTCGCCGGCATGGGCCTCATCGTGCTGCATTCAGGACACTTCTCGAAGATATTCATCCGGTTAATGGGCACCACCTGCTCTCTTCAATGGCGTAACGACGGGGACCGCGAACTGGTCTGGACAACGGCCCCTCACCACCCGATCACGGCCGACATCGGCGTACCCATCGTCCTTGACCGGCACGAAACCTACGGCGAATACTTCGACATCCCCACACCCGACGAGCTGGTCTTCCTCAGTTCCTTCGAAGGCGGGGAAGTCTTCCGCTCCGGCGTCACCTTCACCCGCGGTTACGGAAAAATCTTCTACTTCAGCCCTGGCGATCAGAAATACCCCATCTACTACCACCGACCGATCCGGCAGGTCCTGGCCAACGCAGTCAGGTGGAGCGCGCCCGTGAGGGCTCGCTCGCTCCCCTCGCCGGTACACACTACCCGCATCGTGTAACTGGTCTCGGCTGCCTCGGAAGCGCTTCCAGCGCAGCCCATCGCCCCAGCTCCCACTACGGATCCACAGCGACCAACCGGATTAGTCCTCACCAAGACGGGGACCAACCTTTTAAGCATCCCGGGCCCTGCGAATCGTAGGAGCCGTCCGTTCGTATGCATCGTCCCGGTCCCATGATGTCGGTTGTCCGGAGTGACTGTAAATCAGTGTTACCCAGAACAGGAAAGACCAATGATCACTGTTGCCTCCGGGCCTATCTATCACGTCACGGCGGACGACCCACAGGAGATCGCCGAAAGCCTCGATCTCGCTGAGCAATTAGCCCAGGAGCAGGCTCTCAGGGAGGGCGTGCGCGGGATTCTCGTGACGCGCAACGGACCGACCTCGTTCACGGTGGCTCTGAGCGCTGACGTCCCCTATGGAACCACTCTGGAACGCCAGATCGGGTAGGACCATGGCAGCGTCAATCCCAATGTTGAAAACGGCCGATCCCGGACATTGCTTGAAGCATCACCGCCCGCGGCAGGTGGAGTCGGCCGATTCTGACCTAAGACCGAACCAAGCATGGAAGAGGGCTCGCATGATGCCTGCGGCGTTACGGCAATACGCCCCCTCCCGAGTGATGCACTGGCCCACCGCCGTTGAATACGTCACTTCGCGGCCGCCGGGGGGTGAGGTCTCCACGTCGCCTGACGCGGGCCAGGTTCGGACAATACCGGGCGGTCAATGGTTGCTGACCGTCCTGTCCCTCAAGGTTTCCCCGGCCCTCTGCAGCTGCGGTGCCACCGGGTGCCTCGCGACCGAGGCCA
The DNA here is from genome assembly GCF_002929275.1 of Arthrobacter sp. ZGTC131. Taxonomy (GTDB): domain Bacteria; phylum Actinomycetota; class Actinomycetes; order Actinomycetales; family Micrococcaceae; genus Arthrobacter. Next base: position 3,711 of record NZ_PJIK01000029.1, on the reverse strand, counting down.
GCGGAGGGGCTATCGTGCGCATCCTGAAGGAGCGGGGTATCCCCGCGGAAACTACCAAGGACGCGGTCCGTCTCATACAGGACGGGAACGCTGAGGCTATTGCGCTGTCCCGCCGGGCCGGCCATCTGCTCGGAGAAGTGCTCGCCACCTCGCTGGCGCTCCTTAACCCCGCGGTCCTCGTCCTCGGCGGGGCCATCCCCGCCGCGTGTCCCACCTTCGTACAGGCAGTGCGGGAATCAATCTTTGAAAGGTCGGTTCCCATGGCGACCCGGGAACTCAACATCACTATGAGCGCCATCGGCGCGGACGCCTGCCTGCAGGGTGCCCGGCACATGGTAATGACTCAAGCATTCTCTGCCGCCGCGGTCGACGCCCGTCTCGCGGCCTCCTAGCCCCGGTGGCGCTCCTTCGGAAAGAAGGATCCATAACAAGGAAGAAGAAATCCAATGAGCGATAGATGGTTCGCCGTTGAGGACAACAACGGCAGGCTGTTCTCGGTGGACGAAGTAAAGGTCACCTTCAAGAAAGACCCGCGAGTCGGAAGAGTGTGGACTATGTCGCAAGTCCAGCTGGCCGAACTTCAAAACGCAATCGAAGCCTACCGGACGATGAACTGAGTAGGTACCGCCGGCAGGTCTGGAAAGCTAGATGGCTACTTCTAAGCCAGACGCAACTGTGGCGGGAGCTTCACGTTCCCGCCACATGGCCTTGAGTTCCACACTCCCCCAACTCGTGGAGAAGTTCGCCCTCGAGGAAGCGCATGCAGTCCCGGCACGCGGAGCTGGTACGTGCGCATATTCGATTTGAAACTATTCGTGCAATTGATCAAAGCTGCAGGTCGGCTGCTCAAAGTCTTGGCGAAAACGGCCCTTGTGTAACCGCACTCGTTAAGTCCGGAGAATCTTGCTCCCGGAGGGTGCTCGTCCAATTGGGGCACACCCCAACCTGACTTTGTTATCGGTGGCGGGACAGCGGATCGGGTATGTGCGTAATGCAGAAGCAAGTCACCCAAGGATTCCTTTCGGGCTCGGTCAAGGGCTAATAAGCCGACCTCGCCCCCATCTCACAACCAGGAGAAAATTGTGCACGACGTACTCGATCCACGTGATCTCATCCCTGATGAAGCGGAGCAGCTCGCCATCAGCGGCTACCCTGCAAAAACAATTGAAATGGAAGCGCGCGCCGCCGCCCACAGCGGCGACCTGCCAAGGCTGAAGGACGCAGTGGCCCAGCTGGGCAAGCTGACCCGTGCCCCTGATTGGGGATATGACGAACCTGACGACGACGAGAGCCTGACAGAGCTCATCGCCGGGCTTCCTGCCATCAAGTTTGATCAGGCACAGTTGCCTGACCGCCTCCGCGGGGCCTGGCTGGGACGCGTGGTAGGCAATACCTTGGGCAAGCCGGTAGAAGGCCTCAGCAGATCTGAGCTTGAAATTTACCTTCGGGCTTCCAATCAGTGGCCCCAAACTGGATACCTTCCCCTGCTCTCCCCGTTGCCTACGGGCGTATCCCAGCTTCACCCGTCTGCTCCGGTTGCCACTGCCGGCAAGTTTGAAGACGTTCCACGAGACGATGACATCGACTGGACCATCCTCGGCCTTTTCCTCCTTGAAAAGCATGGACGTGACCTCACAACCGGCCAGATCGCCGCCCAATGGCTCGACCGCGTTCCCTTTACCCAGACCTACACTGCCGAGCGGGCCGCCTACCGTAACCTCATCCATGGGTTTACGGCCCCCGATACGGCTACCGAAAACAACCCCTACCGGGAGTGGATAGGGGCTCTGATCCGCGGCGACGCCTTTGGTTATGCAAATCCCGGCAATCTCGGAGAAGCCGCCCGACTGGCTTTGGTGGATGCCCGGCTGAGTCACACCGCAAACGGAATTTACGGCGAGATGTGGGCAGCGGCCCTCGTGTCGGCATCATTCGCCACGGACAAAGCGGAGATCGCACTCGAGGCTGCTCTCGAAGTTGTGCCTGAGCGGTCCCGGCTCGCAGAGGCCCTGCGAAGCGTGATTGATCTTTACAACAGCGGCGAAACGCACAGTGCAGCTCTGGACTGGGTAGATTCCACCCTTGGCGACTACCCCTGGGTGCACACCATCAACAATGCAGCTCTCATCTCGATCGGCCTGTTGTGGGGGGGGAGACCTTCATGGGTGCGGTAGGAATTGCAATCTCGGGCGGACGCGATACCGATTCGACAGCAGCAACGGTCGGCAGCGCATATGGGGCCTTGCACGGAAGCTCTTCCATTCCAGTCGAGCTGGTCGGGACAACACACAACCGAGTGCGCAGCGCTGTCCGCGACTTCGACCGCATCACCATCGACGAACTGGTCCAACGAACGCTGAAAGTAATTGCAGACTTGGAAAAGGCTGACGGATCATAGCCGCGACCCGCACCCCGGTACATACGCCTGAGGGGGAGCCATGACGGTCCTCTCATCAACGACCAGCACGGAGTTCTTTCTCCTGGGACGCATTCATCCTCTGCATCTGATCCGTCCATGGCTGGGGTCAATTCAGGTTATCCATGGCTGGAAGTGGGAGCCGTTGGGGTAGCTCCCTTGCAGCAGTAGCGGTGGAAAACCTATAAGAACTGTCCCGGCTGTGGGCGGCAGCATACGTCTTCACGATGGAGCAGCTGAGAACCAATTCCCACCGCTTCCGCAGTCCGGCAAGGAGACATTGTCGGGTTGGGGCGGGTCCAACTGGACGGACATTCCGCCCTAGCCAAGCTCGGGATTCAGAACGCGCTGAACCGCGATTATACAGTCCGTACATGTTCTCGTCATGTCGGCCCAGCCTTACTGCCTTCAGGGAACGCTACAGGATCGAACCCAAGTCATCGCTTCGGGAAGGGACACGAACATTCTTGAGTCACAGGGGGTTGGGTGCCTGCCGAGAAAGAAGTATGCCGCAGTCTGATCGACGATCGCATTTGCGACTATGGCCACACGAGTCGCCGGCCACGGCCCTGCAGCCAAAGCCTTTCGAGCACGATAGCTAACTGTTCGTATCCCATGTAACTCGAAGATCAGGGGATACGCTTCTCCTGCACTCAGTTCGCAGACTTCCGCCAAGACTGTCATGGCGTTTTCCTCGGTGACCTCTTCCGCGCCCCATTCCACGAACATGATGCCTTTGGACAGTACGACGTGAATTAGGGTGACAGGGCGCGGCCGAGCAGTCATTGCACCTCCACGGACAATGTTCAGAGTGGTTGATATGGAATGTCGCCTGTGAGCATTAGGTCCAAGGAGAGACTGTCGGCAGGCATAGGCGGGCGCTTGAAGGCCAAGGCGGATGACGAGCAGGGTTTGTCATGCCAATGGTCATCAGGTGGCAGATCGGGGTGCGCCGTCTAGTGAGGCCTGCTCCACAGGCCATGCCCACTGCAGCGGTGAGCCAGATGCTTGCCGCGGTGGTTAGCCCGCGAACAACATCACGGCGCAGGAAGATAACTCCCGGCGCCTAGGAAAGTCGCCTCCGGTTCCGGTCGTGTGATCAGCAATCATGATTTTCGCGGCCGAGGCAGGTTGACGGTAGGCCAGTTAAAGAACAGGAGTTGCAGTAGATGTGGGAACTCCTGCAGTGAAGCTGGTTCCTATTGTGCCCGGCCTTATTGGGGGAACCATCCGGTGACGGCGGGACGGAGGTTTTGGTACACGTGTTTGATTTCCTGGTACTCGGCCATTCCGGT
>NZ_PJIK01000028.1 GCF_002929275.1 Arthrobacter sp. ZGTC131 | reverse complement strand
GCGTGCACCACGCGCTCCGGGACACGCTCGCGGTTGAACTGGGCCAGCTTCTCGACCAGGTAGTGGTCGGTCAGGATAATGGCGCCGTCGGCGCCGGTTGCCTGGGAGTGCGCGTCGGACGTAACCGGGGCACCTGACTGGGTGGTTGAAATGGCAGTCATTGTTCTCCTATTTCTCTATTACTTGTGAGGGACGTTAAGAAGGAAGCTGTTCGCCTCCGCCGACCCATTCCACGGTGCCGTCTGCGAAGAACTGCTCTTTCCAGATCGGCACACGGGCCTTGATGCGGTCTACAAGCTGTGAGCACACCTCAAACGCCTGGCCACGGTGGGCTGCCGACACGGCACAGACCAGTGCGGGATCACCCACCTCCAGCATCCCGACGCGGTGGGCGGCCCAGATGCGGACCGGCCTTTCCGCCTTCGCGGCATGCTCCGCGACCAGTTCTGCCACGACTTCGGCCAGGACGTGATGTGCTGTGGGGTGCGCCGAGTAGCTTAATCTGCTGACGGCCATGCCGCCGTCGTGGTTCCTGACCACTCCGCTGAAGCTGACCACCGCCCCGGCTTCGTCGCCCTGGACTGCCGCTGTGGCCCGGTCCACCGAAATGGGGTCCTCGCTGAGCTCGGCGAGGACAACGTCAAAGCCGGGCATTGGTTTCCTCGCGGCCCACCTTCCGCGGGCGGCCCAGCCTTTCGCGGCCGGCGTAGACATTCAGGCTGTGTCCCCGGCTGAATCCAACCAGCGTCACTCCGGTCTCGACGGCGAGGTCGGCGGCCAGGCTTGAGGGCGCGCTCACCGCAGACAGGACGGGGATGCCGGCCATGGCGGCCTTCTGGACAAGTTCGAAGGATGCGCGCCCGGAAACCTGGAGGACGGTGCCGCTCAGGGGCAACAGGTTTTGGCGCAGGGCCCATCCCACAACTTTGTCCACAGCGTTATGGCGTCCAACATCCTCCCGGAGACAGAGCAGCTCCGGCCTGGCGCCGTCAACCTTGAACAGGCCGGCCGCGTGGACGCCGCCCGTCTTATCGAACACCGCCTGGGCCGCGCGAAGCCGCTCCGGCAGTTCGGCGAGGACGTCCACGGGAACCTGCAGTGTGTCCTGGGCAGGATCGAAGGGAAGGGTCTTGCGGACGGAGTCGATCGAGTCTGTTCCGCAGATGCCGCAGGAGCTTGAGGTGTAGACATGCCGCATGGTGTCAGGCATGGGTACGTCAGGCCTCAGCTGGGCCTCGACCACGTTGTATGTCTGTTCTCCCCCGGCATCGCCGGCGCAAAAGCGCAGCGATACCAGCTCGGAGTGGGAACTGATGATGCCTTCTGAGACCAGGAATCCGGCCACCAGGTCAAAATCGTCCCCAGGGGTCCTCATGGTGACAGCGAATGAGCGGCCGCCGATTCGGATTTCCAAGGGCTCCTCAGCGGCGAGTACGTCTTCCTTGAACCGTACCGGGTGTTCGGTGCCGGAGCCGTCCAGGTGGAAGCGGTGGATCTTGCGGCGCTGTGTCATGCGGGCCATGCGGTGCTCCGTGCTCGGCTGGTGTTGGAAAGGATTGTTTCGTTGGCCTGCGTCCAGGGGAGTGGGAGTACGGGAACCGGTTCGCCGGATTGGACTCCGGCAGGGGGCACGGCCATGACGCCGTCGGCCCAAGCCAGTCCACGCATCATGCCGGGCCCTGTATGCGAGGAGGGGAAGGCCAGCCCCTCGATGAACGTGCAGGGAATCAGACGCGTACGGCCGGGGCAGGGATCAACGTCGGCGGCGGAGATCACCTGTCCAACGCCGCTCAGGGGCCTGCCTCCGAGTGCCTCCAGCAGCGGTGCACCCATAGTGATGAGGGCCATCATTGCTGCCAGGGGGTTGCCGGGCAGCCCGACGACGAAGCGGCCGTCCGGGAGCCCGGCCAGGACAGCCGGGTGGCCCGGCCGCATGGCGATGCCGTCCAGCAGCAGCTGTCCGCCGAGCGCACGGATGGCGGCGCGAAAATGGTCTGTTCCGGAACAGCCGGTTCCGCCAGTGGTTATGGTCACGTCCGGCGTCCGCCCGGAGAACGCCTCTGATCCGCCAAGTGCGGCGAGCCATTCGGGGTAGGAATCCCCGATCCGCAGGGAGCCGGCAGGTGTGCCCCCCAGAAGGGAAATGACCGTCCCCAGCTGCGGGCCAAAAGTGTCCCTGACATGTCCTGGTTCCGGAACGCCTGACGTAACCACCTCGGAACCGGTCAGGACGATGCCGACCACCGGCTTGGCCTGCACCTGCAGGTTGTCGTGGCCGGCCACGGCGGCGAGGGCAATGTGGCCCGGGTTCAGTGTTGTGCCGGCGGGGATCAGCACCTCACCGGCAGCAGCTTCCTCGCCCGCGGGACGAATGTGCTGGCCCGGCGCCGGTTCGCCTCCCTTTGCATTGTCCTTGAGCCGCAGGAGAAGGCTGCCGTCAGTGGCGTGGTGGATCTGTCCGCTTTCCTTGCGGAGTATCGACTGGGCGCCGGCAGGCACCAGTCCGCCGGTGGCTATGACGCTGGCCCTCCCGGGGGACAAAAAGGGTTCGCGGTCGGCAAGGATCCATGGACCGCCGCCGTTGGTGGCCCAGCCGTCCATGGCAGAGGAGTCGTAATGGGGGAGTTTTTGCAGGGCGGCGACATCGCGGGTCAGGGTGTGGCCTGCCGCGAATGCGAGCGGGACTTCCACGGGTGCGAGCGGGACCGCGCAATCGAAAGCCAGTTGCCGGGCTTCGGGCCAGGTGGGGGAGGGATGTCCGGAAGGTCGCCTTGCAGAGTGCAACTCCGAAGTGCTGCCGCTGGTGGCGGTTTCTTGGGCGAGCAACGGTGCCCCCTTTCCTGAAGGTAGTGCTTGAAACGTGCGGGGCCGGGGACCGCAGTCCCCGGCCCCGTCAGCCGGGGTGCTATGCCTTGACGTATCCGTTTGGGTTCAGAACGAACTTTGTTGCCGAGCCGGCGTCGAATTCGGCGTAGCCGCGCGGTGCATCCTCAAGCGGGATCGCTGTGGCGTTTACTGCCTTGGCGATCTGGACCTTGTCATGCAGGATGGCCATCATCAGTTGCCGGTTGTACGACATGACGGGGCACTGGCCGGTGGTGAAGGAGAGGGACTTTGCCCATCCGGTGCCCAACGACAGCGATAGGGAGCCGTGCTTGGCGGCCTCGTCAATTCCACCGGGGTCGCCGGTGACGTACAGGCCGGGGATGCCAAGGGCCCCACCTGCTGCGGTGATGTCCATGAGGGAATTCAGCACCGTGGCCGGGGCTTCGTGGGATGCGTCCTTGCCGTGCCCTCGGGCTTCGAACCCCACGGCGTCGACGCCGCAATCCACCTCGGGAACTCCAAGGATCTGCTCGATCTGGTCCTTCGGATCTCCGTTGGAGACGTTCACTGTTTCGCACCCGAAGGAGCGGGCCTGCGCCAGGCGGTCCTCGTTCATGTCACCGACAATCACGACGGCGGCACCAAGCAGCTGTGCGCCGACGGCGGCTGCGAGGCCGACCGGGCCGGCACCGGCAATATAAACGGTGGACCCGACGCCGACTCCGGCGGTGACGGCGCCGTGGAACCCGGTGGGGAAGATGTCGGAGAGCATGGTCAGGTCCATGATCTTTTCCAGGGCCTGGTCGCGGTCTGGGAACTTGAGCAGGTTCCAGTCGGCGTAGGGGACCAGCACGTATTCTGCCTGGCCACCCACCCAGCCGCCCATGTCCACATAACCGTAAGCGCTGCCCGGCCGGTCTGGATTGACGTTCAGGCAGATGCCGGTTTTGCGCTCCTTGCAATTCCGGCAACGGCCACAGGAGATGTTGAATGGTACGGAGACGATGTCTCCGACTTTGATGAACTCCACGTCCGGACCGACTTCCACCACTTCACCGGTGATTTCATGGCCGAGGACGAGGTCCTTTGGAGCGGTGGTGCGGCCGCGCACCATGTGCTGGTCTGAGCCGCAGATGTTGGTGGTCACCGTACGCAGGATCGCACCGTGGGGTACTTTCCGGCCCACGTTGGCCGGATTGACGCCAGGCCCGTCTTTGAGTTCGAACGTCGGGTAGTCGGTGTTGATGATTTCGACGACACCGGGTTCCTTGTATGCGACGGCTCTGTTTCCTGACATGGACACTCCTTTGGCTACGGGGGGATGGTGCTGGGATTTGGTGCCAGGCCTGCCATGTCGGATTGCCGTGCACTGGGCGGGCCGGTTGCCGACGCTGCCCCGTTGCCCGAAAGCGGTGCTTCGATGGGGATACCTCCCCAGGTTTCAGGCCACCGAAGCACCATTCACGGGAACGGGACAGCTCATCCTTCACGAGGTCGAAGGCAGTCAGGGCTCATCGCAGACTGCCTCGCGCTGAACGGACCCTGTCAGTTTTGCTGGCCGAAATTCGTCCGACATGCAGGGGCTGATATTTTTGCTTGGGCATTAAAGATATATCAGTCACATCGTATGGCAGTCGCGCGGGCATGTCCAGAGATTTCTTAGCGGCCGTGGATGAGGCTCAGCGCCTCGGCCCGGGCGGCCGGCAGGCGCAGTTCACCGCGGACTGCAGACGTGATGGTCTTTGCCCCGGGTTTGCGGACGCCCCGCATCGACATGCACAGGTGCTCGCACTCGACCACTACAATCGCGCCCAGTGGCCGCAGCGATGTGACCAACGCGTCCACCACCTGGGTGGTGAGCCTCTCCTGGACCTGCGGCCTTCGCGCAAAGACGTCCACCAGCCTGGCAAGCTTGCTGAGGCCGGTCACGAGTCCCTCCGAGGATGGGATGTAGCCCACGTGCGCCACGCCATGGAACGGCACCAGGTGATGTTCGCAGGTGGAATAGAACGGGATGTCCTTAACGATGACCATTTCACCGTGGCCGAGGTCGAAGGTCTTGTCCAGGACTGCCAGGGGATCCTCATGGAGCCCGCCGAACATTTCTGCGGCGGCGCGGGCCACACGGGCCGGGGTGTCCGCAAGTCCCGGCCTTTCGGGGTCCTCCCCGATGGCCAGGAGGTATTCGCGGACAGCCCGTTCCACCCTTGGCCCGTCCACACCCTGGGTGACGGCCGCTTCCGTCGCCAGGACGGAGCTCACGCTTCGGCCCGCTCAAGCCGCACGATAACGGACTTGGAGGTCGGCGTGCCGCTGGTATCGGCTACGGAGTCAAGTGGTACCAGGACGTTGGTTTCCGGGTAGTAGGCCGCCGCGCAACCCTTGGGTGTCGAGTATGAAACGATGCGGAAGTTTTCGGCCCGTCGTTCGGTCCCCTGGAATTCGGAGATGAGATGGACCATGTCCCCGTCCGTGAACCCCAGCTCAGTAATGTCGTCAGCGTTGATCATGACCACTCGGCGCCCGCCGTGGATGCCGCGGTAGCGGTCATCCTTGCCGTAGATGGTGGTGTTGTACTGGTCATGGGAGCGTAGGGTCTGAAGGACGAGCCGCCCCGCGGGGACCCTGATGAATTCCAGTTCGTTGCCTGTGAAGTGGGCCTTGCCCGAGGCAGTATCGAACTTCCTAGCGTCTCGGGGTGGGTGGGGAAGGACGAACCCGCCAGGGTTCTGCATCCGCTCCTCGAAATTCTCGAATCCGCTGAGGACCGCTTCGATGTGTTTCCTGATGATGGAGTAGTCATCCCGCATGGCGAGCCAGTCGGCTTTGGGGGTATTGGGCAGCGGGAGGTTGTCGCTGCCGGTGAAGATCTTGTGGGCGATGTTGCACACAATGGCCACTTCAGAATGCAGGTGCTCGCTGGCGGGCTTCAGGCGACCCCGGGAGGCGTGGACCGCACTCATGGAATCCTCCACGGTCACCCTCTGGTCGCCGGTGCGCTGGGTGTCCTTCTCGGTACGCCCGAGCGTCGGAAGAATCAGCGCACGACGACCTGTCGATACGTGGGAATGGTTCAGTTTCGTGGAGATCTGCACCGTCAGGCGCGTGTTGGCCAGGGCCTGTTCTGTGACCTCGGAATCCGGGGCCGCCCGCACGAAGTTGCCGCCCATGCCTATGAAGACGCGGACCTGACCGTCCCGCATGGCGCGGATGGCGGCCACGGTGTCGAAGCCGTGCGCCCTGGGGGAGAGGAATTGGAACTCCTGGTCAAGCCGGTCATGGAAGTTCTCCGGCATCTTCTCGAAAATGCCCATGGTCCGGTCGCCCTGGACGTTGGAGTGGCCGCGGACGGGGCAGACGCCGGCTCCGGGCTTGCCGATGTTGCCCTGGAGAAGCAGGACGTTGACCACGTCGCGGAGGGTGGGAACCGAGTGCTTGTGCTGGGTCAGGCCCATGGCCCAGCAGACGATCGTGGCGTTCGAGGCCAGGAGGCGTTCGCCAGTGGACTTGATCTGTTCCAGAGTCAGTCCGGTGGCTTCGACGATGTCGTCCCATTCCGCCTTTTCGAGGTACCGCAGGTATTCGTCGATTCCAACGGTGTGGTCCTTGATGAACTCATGGTCCAGCACCGTGGGGAGGCCGGGGGTCTTGCGCCCCTGGGCTTCGGCTTCGAGAAGATATTTGCCAAGCCCCTGGAAGAGGGCCTGATCGCCGCCGGCGCGGATTTGGAGGAAGTCGTCGGTCAGTTGTGTGCCCACCACCATGCCGGAAATGTTCTGCGGGTTCTCGAACCGCAGGAGCCCGGCCTCGGGAAGCGGATTCACGGAGATGATGACGGCGCCGTTCTTCTTGGCCTTCTCCAGCGCGCTGAGCATGCGCGGGTGGTTGGTGCCGGGATTTTGACCCGCCACGAAAATCAGCGACGCCGTCTCCAGGTCCGTGAGGCTGACGGAGCCTTTTCCGATGCCGATCGTTTCGACCAGGGCCGAGCCGGACGATTCGTGGCACATGTTGGAGCAGTCGGGCAAATTGTTCGTCCCGATGCCCCGAACGAGGAGCTGGTAGGCAAAGGCTGCCTCGTTCGATGTCCGCCCGGAAGTGTAGAAGACCGACTGGTCGGGGTGCTCCATGTCCCTGATCTCCTGGGCGATCAGCTCGTAGGCGTCGTCCCACTCGATGGGCTTGTAGTGGGTTGCGCCTTCGTCGAGGAGCATCGGATGCGTCAGGCGGCCCTGCTGGCCCAGCCAGTAGTCGTCGCGCGTCTTCAGGTCCGCAATAGAGTGCTGCGCGAAGAATTCAGGCGTGACGCGGCGGCGCGTGGCTTCTTCGGCCACCGCCTTGGCGCCGTTCTCGCAGAATTCCGCAGCATTGCGCTTTTCGTGTTCGGGCCAGGCGCAGCCCATGCAGTCAAAGCCGTCAACCTGGTTGACTGCCAAGAGTGTCTGGATGCTGCGCAGCGGGCCCATCTGCTCAAGGGAAATTTTCAACGCGTTTGCAACAGCCGGAAGGCCGACGGCAGTCGTTTTGGGCTTAGTCAGGCTCAGTTTTGACTCGTCGATGTTCTGCTTGGGGGCTTTTGAAGCCATGTGATCTTCCCTTCAGATCTTGGCAGGAAACAGTGGAATGGAGGTGCTGCCCGGGGCCAGCGTGGTGGTCGGCTGCAGTGCCCGCAGATCATTCAGGAGGCCAGGCATGCGGCCGAGGTCGTTGAAGGTGTAGACATGGAACCCGGCAAAGAGGGGATCGCCCGCCAACTCCTGGTGAACCTCGCGGATCAGGCGTCCGCTGTCATAGCTCAGGAAGTCGTCCCGCCGCCAGAGCGCTCCCGCCATCCCTGTCCCGCGGGCGAGCTTGAGGGAACGGCCGACTCCGAGGCGTGCCCCCAAAGACACCAGTTTTCTGACGGCGACCGGACCCGGGACTCCAACCCACACGGGTAGCTGGATGCCGCTCGTGCGGATTGACCGGAGGTACGCGCCGATTGCCTCGGCGGAGAAGCACATCTGCGTGACCATGGAGGATGCCAAAGGCGCTTTCGTGAGGAGGCTGCTGCTGAGTTGCTCCTGGCTAAGCTGCGGGTGGCCTTCCGGATAACCGGCAATTCCTATGGAGAAGTCGGGTGAATAGGCGTTGACCGCCTCAAGGAGTTCTCCGCTCCAGCTATAGGGGCCGGCGGGCGTGCGCCGGTCGCCGGCAACAAGAAACAGCTCCGAGACACCGGCCTCCCGCAGCTGCAGCAGCAGCGAATGGAGTTCTGCCTCACCTGTGATGCTGCGTGCCGCGAGATGGGGAACTGTGTGGTAGCCCAGGCGTGCCAGGTGTACGGACGCCTCCACGGTCCGGGCAGGCCCGTGGTGAGGCAGGCACGTCACGCTGACGGATCCCGCGGTGTCAAAAGCCGCGGGGAGTTGCGTGAGCAGATCGGCGGACGGAACCACTTCCAGCCGTACCCTTGCAATAGCTTCCTTGCTCATTACTCTCCGTTCTTCGGCATCACCGCGACACTGCCTGCCGGAGCGGAAAATCTCCAACTGGTACCTACCGGAGGGTTGACATTTTATTGATGGAATAGTGATATATCAGTTCTAGGAATACTATGTACACGAAGCCTTCGCGTCAAGGCTCAGCCGTGCATCGGGAGGAGACTTGGAAATGGCAAGCGATGGACAACTGCCGTCGGATGTTGGGGGGTCCTTCCTGCCAACGAGGCAGGAGGACGAGTCCTTCGCCGACTTCGCCTACAGGGTGCTCTGTGATGAACTAATTGTCTTGGACATCAAGCCTGGCGAACCATTGAATGACGAAGTGATTTCCAGGCGGCTCGGAGTGGGAAGGACGCCCATCCGGGAGGCCATGAAGCGCCTTGAGAGCGACCATCTGGTGGTGGCGTATCCCCGCCGGGGAACATTCGCCGCCGGGGTAGACATCACGGATCTGGCTGAAATCTCCGAAATCCGGCAGCTCTTGGAGCCGGCGGCCGCAGCACGGGCTGCCCGGATGGCATCGCCGCAGCTCCGGCAGGAGATCAAGGAATTTGCCAGGGAAGTCGGGGAGCTGCTGCCGGTAATGCACTCCCAACGGGACCTGATGCGACTGGACATGCGGGTACACCGGATGATCTACCGGGCCACAGGGAGCAGGCATCTTGAGGATGTCCTGATCCGGTACGACAACCTGGCGACGCGGATCTGGAGCCTTGTGCTGGAGAAACTTCCTCCGGTATCCGAGCACATTGCCCAGCACATTGAGCTGCTCGAGTGCATCGCGGAAGGGGATTCCGAAGCTGCTGCGCGGCTGACCACCAAGCATGTAACGGGCTTCGAGAACCTCATCAGGGCAGTCCTGTAGCCCATTGGCAGGTCACGGCCTTCGCGCCCGTGCAGATCGCATGGATCTGCACGGGCGCGAAGACAACAACTGGGCCTAAGCGAAGCAGGGGTGCCTGCCGTGGATCACCCGGCTGTTCCCCTGACCAAGGCGCGCGACTGTTCCCGCGCAGCCTCGGTGGTGTGCAGGAGAAGCAGGGACGTGGTGACTGAGCCGACGCCACCCGGAACAGGTGTCAGCGCGCCGGCGATGCCCCGGACGCTGGCTTCGTCCACATCCCCCACGAGGGACCCGTCGGAAAGGACGTTGGTGCCGACGTCGATCACAACAGCCCCGGAGGAGATATGGCCGCCGTTCAGCAGGCCGGTACGCCCGGCGGCGACCACCACGACGTCTGCCGTCTTGGTGTATTTCTCCAGCGCCCCTGATCTGGAGTGGCAGACGGTCACGGTGGCGTCGCGTTCCAGCAGCAGCAGGGACAGCGGTTTTCCGACGACGGCGGAACGTCCAATCACGACGACGTTCCGGCCCGCCACCGGGATGTCGAAGTGGTCAAGGATCTCGGTGACGGCCCGTGCAGTGGCTGGGGCGAACGAGGGCTGGCCCACAGCCAGGCGGCCAAGGCTCAGAGGATTCGCGCCGTCGACGTCCTTCTCGGGGGCGATGTGCCCAACCAGCGCATCTGCGTCAACGCCGGGAGGCAATGGCGTCTGCAAGATGATGCCGTTGACGGACGGCTCGTCGCTGAGGTCTTTCAGGACGGAGGCCAGCGCCAGTCCTGTCGCGTCGTGGCCCAGGTCCACGATCCGGCAATTGATGCCCGCACTTTCGGCAGCCCGTTCGATGGACCGCACATACCAGTGCGTGGAGCCGTCGTCGGTGGCCACAACCACTGCAAGGGTGGGGCGCGGGCCGTCAGTTTCGAGGCTCCGGGCTTCCTCGTGGGCCTTCTGCTGAATGAGCTTTGCCAGGTTTCGTCCAGAGAGGAGTGTGGTGCTCAACCGAGAATCCTTTCGCGCACGCGCTTCACGAGCGCGTCGGCTGCCAGGATGACTTTTTCCTCAAGGCCATCGGTCTGGGCAGCCAGCCGGGAACGTGTTTCGGTGTCCTTGATGGCCACCACATTGATGTCGATGTTCACCCGTGCAGTGGTGGCGGCTGCCCGGGCAGCGTCGACGGCGGCGGCGACGTCGCTGATCACGTTGGCATTGGCCACCTCGAACAGCTCCGTGGCAAGATCCACGACGGCGCCGGCAAGGAGGATCAGTTGTGCCGGCGTTTTCGCGGCCTGGACGAGCGCGTCCTGGATGGACGCTGTCCGTGCAGCCCTGAGGTCGTCTGTACCGGTCGGGAGCTTGTACGCGTCAATGACGCCTTGGAACGCGTGCTGGTCGGCGTCCGCGAGGCGCAGGGCCTGGGCCACCAGGCCGTCGGCACTGCTGATGATCCTGGCGACGAGTTCGGCGTGCTGTTCGTATTTTGTGCCGGTGGTGTATCTGGCTACCATGGCGACAAGTGCCGCCCCCTGGGCGGCGTGGAGAGCCGCGGCTGCGCCGCCGCCTGGGGTGGGTTCGCGCGAGGCTAGCCTGGCGAGGTAGTCGTTTATTGTTTCTGAACTGATCATGTGTCTTCCTGGGGCTGAAGCTCTAGTCGACTGGCCTGGGGCATGGGACGGGCCATGGAAAGGCAGTGGCCCGGACTCTGGTTGCGAGGGAATGAGTCCGGGCCACGTGTCCTTGAATGGCCCTGCGGCTGTTAGCCGCGGAGCCGGGTCATCGTGGGGTCGTACAGTGGATCCGCTGTGACCGTGGCCTGGATTCGCCGGCCAAAGTACTCGATTTCAACCGAGTCGCCCAGGGAGACGGCGGCGGGCAGGTACGCATAGGCGATCGGCTTGGCCACGGTGTAGCCATAAGCGGCGCTCGTGACGTAGCCAACTGCCTGGTCCTTGTAGAAGACAGGTTCCTTGCCCAGCACGATGCTGCGCCCGTCGTCGACCGTTAGGCAGCGCAAGCGGCGGGCTGAGTTTTCCTCGGTCCGGCCTTCCAGTGCTGCCTTGCCGACGAAGTTTTCCTTGGTCATCTTTACGGCGAAACCGAGTCCCGCTTCCAGCGGGTCGTGCTCGGTGGTCATGTCGGTGCCCCACGAGCGGTAGCCCTTTTCCAGGCGCAGCGAGCTGAACGCGGCGCGGCCGGCAGCGATCACGCCGAACGGCTGCCCTGCCTTCCACAGTGCGTCCCACAGGCGCTGGCCGTTGTCCGCGCTGGTGTACAGTTCCCAGCCCAGCTCGCCGACGTAGGACAGCCGCATTGCGGTGACGGTGACGCCGCCGATGACAACCTTCTTCGCCCGGAAGTAGCGCAGGCCGTCGTTGGAGAAGTCGTCGCTGCTGACCGTGCTGATCAGGTCCCGGGCGAGGGGTCCCCACAGGCCGATGCAGCATGTCCCGCCGGTGGTGTCGCGCACCTGGACCCAGTCGCTGGCGGTTCCGTTTTCCGTCTGGTGGCGTGCGGCACGCTCAAAGTAGGCCGTGTCGATGTTTCCATTGGCTCCGAGCTGGAAGGTGTCTTCGCTCAGGCGGGCCACGGTGATATCGCTTCGGATCCCGCCTGCGTGGTCCAGCAGGAGGGTGTAGGTGACGGCCCCCGGCTTCTTGGCCATGTCGGCGGTGGTCAGCTCCTGCAGCAGCTTCAGGGCTCCGGGGCCGGAGACCTCAAGGCGCTTGAGCGGGGTCATGTCGTACATGGCCACCGCGGTGCGGGTCTTCCAGGCTTCGGCGGCGGCGATGGGCGAGCTGAACATCCCGGACCAGGCGTCACGTGCCGGCGGCTGCCAGTCGTCAGGCATCTCCTTGAGCAGTTCGGCGTTGGCTTCGAACCAGTAGGGGCGCTCCCATCCGCCGCCCTCCAGGAAGAAGCCGCCCAGCTGCTTGTGGCGGGCGTGGAACGGGCTGACGCGCAGGTTCCGCGGAGAGAGCTTTGGCTGCAGCGGGTGCAGGACGTCGTAGATTTCCACGAAGTTCTGCTGGGACGTTTCGCTGACGTATTCGGGAGTCAGCTGAACCTCTTCGAAGCGGTGGATGTCGCATTCTCCAAGGTCGATCTGCGACTTGCCGGTTGTCAGGAGCTCCGCGACGGCGCGGGCGATGCCGGCCGAGTGGGTGACCCACACGGCTTCGGCGACGAAGAAGCCATCGAGCTCCTTGGACTCACCCACCAGGGGGCCGCCGTCCGGGGTGAAGGAGAAGATGCCGTTGAAGCCGTCCTCAATGTCACTTTCGCGCAGGGCCGGGAGCAACTGCTTGGTGGCTTCCCATGCCGGGAGGAAGTCCTCCAGGGTGAAGTCGAGGCGGGAGGGCATGTTGTGTTCACTGATGCTGTTGGGGTCGTAGGAGCCCAGCTCATCAAGGTCCACGGGCATGGGGCGGTGCGCGTAGGAACCGATGCCGTAACGGTCACCGTGCTCGCGGTAGTAGAGGTCCTGGTCCTGGTGCCGCAGGATCGGCAAGGAGGCGTCGTTGGGAAGTTCGTTGCGGCCCTTCTGCGCCGGGACCGGAGTGGTCTTCACGTACTGGTGGGCCAACGGCAGGAGCGGGACTGACATGCCGATCATCTCGCCGATCTTGGCGCCCCAGAAGCCGGCGCAGGAGACCACGATGTCGGCAGGGATGGTTCCTTCGGAGGTCTGGACACCGGTGACCCGGCGGCCGGACTGTTCGATGCCGGTCACCGTGGTGTTGCCCAGGTACTTGACGCCTGCGGCTTCCGTGCGCTTGATCAGCAGCTGGACTGCGCGGGCAGCACGGGCCAGGCCGTCGCTGGGAACGTGGAGACCGCCAAGGATGTCTTCTTCGTTCAGGAGCGGGTAAAGCTCCTTGCACTCTGCGCGGGTGAGGATCTTGCCGTCGATACCCCACGCGGCGGCATAGCCGAGCTTCCGCTTCAGGTCCGCGAGGCGGGTCTCGGTGGTGGCAACTTCCAAACCGCCCACCTGGTTGAAGCAGCTGACGCCGTCCTCGCTCAGGGACAGGAGCTTTTCAACCGTGTACTTGGCGAAGGCAGCCATGGTCTTTGAAGGGTTCGTCTGGAAAACGAGGCCCGGGGCGTGGGACGTGGAGCCTCCTGGCATGTTCAGGGGTCCCTGGTCCAGGACGGTGATGTTGTTCCAACCCCGCGTGACCAGTTCGTCGGCGAGGTTCGTGCCGACGATGCCCGCTCCAATAATGACAATGCTTGGCGTCGAAGCCATGTGGTTTCTCCTGCTGATTTTCGTGTGTTGTCTCTGCTGATGTGGTGGTCGTGCTTACCGGAACACGACAGTGCTGGTTTGGTCCAGCAACACACGGTGCTCGCAGTGCCACCGCACGGCGCGGGACAGTGCCAGCGCTTCCGCGTCCTGCCCGACTGTGGACAGTGCGGTGGGCCCGTAGCTGTGGTCCACCCGGATGACTTCCTGTTCGATGATTGGACCTTCATCGAGTTCAGCAGTCACGTAGTGGGCAGTGGCACCTACCAGTTTGACGCCACGGTCGTACGCCTGGTGGTACGGGCGCGCTCCCTTGAATCCAGGAAGGAAGGAGTGGTGGATGTTGATGGCCCGGCCTTCAAGGGAGCGGCAGAGGTCATCGGAGAGCACCTGCATGTACCGGGCGAGAACAACGAGGTCGACGTTGTGCTCGGCGACGAGGTCCAGCAGGCGCTGTTCGGCGTCTGCCTTCGTCTCGGGGGTCACGGGGAGGTAGATGAAAGGCAGGCCGGCGGCGTCTGCCATGGCCCGGTGGGTTTCATGGTTGGAAACCACGAGGACGATGTCGCCGCCGAGGCTGCCGCCGCGCCAGCGGAAGATCAGGTCATTCAGGCAGTGGCCGAACTTGGACACCATAACCAGAATGCGCTGCTTGGTCTGGTCATGGAAGCTGAACTTCATCTCGAAGCGGTCCGCAATGGCGCTGAACTCCTCCTGGAGCCGCTCCGGCGTGTACTCGGGGGAACCCGAGAATGCGGTGCGCAGGTGCAGTGTCTCGCGGAGCCCGTCGTCGAACTGCTGGTGCTCGTCGATGTTGAAGCCACGTTCGAAGAGAAATGTGGTGACGGCCTGGACAATACCTGCACGTTCGACGCACGTCAGTGTGAGTACGAACTTCTGGGCCTTGTCCTTCGCGCCAGGGTCGGTCTGAGTCAGCGTGCTGGTTGATGAGTCTGTTGCCACTAGGGTCATGTCTCCTCCTTTAGGTATCTCCCGTTAGATATATTCTCAGATTGTGAA
Organism: Arthrobacter sp. ZGTC131; assembly: GCF_002929275.1. Lineage (GTDB taxonomy): Bacteria > Actinomycetota > Actinomycetes > Actinomycetales > Micrococcaceae > Arthrobacter. Next base: position 9,126 of record NZ_PJIK01000028.1, on the reverse strand, counting down.
CTGATATATTAGGGTTGGGAATCAGCGTATACTGGTCAGTGGGCGAGGTCAATAGCCTGTTTGGCTTGAATGGAAAGGGGTCCAGGTTATGGCAGTTGAAGCGTTGGCGATCGTGGAGGATGCAGCCAAGAAGTCGTTGGCGGACGTGGCGTACGAGCGTATCCGCGACCGGCTGCTGATGCTTGACATTAAACCCGGCGATCTCCTTAACGACGACCACCTCGCCAAGGACCTCGGCATAGGGCGGACTCCGGTGCGGGAAGCTTTGAAGCGGCTTGAGCTTGACCGCCTGGTGATTTCGTATCCGCGCAGGGGCACGTTTGCCACCCGCGTGGAGGTGACCGATCTTGCTTTCATTTCAGAAATCCGGACGCAGCTTGAACCGCTCGCCGCGTCCCGTGCCGCCCGGGTGGCCACGGAACGGCAGCGGGAGCAGCTGCGGGCTGTGATGCGGGCTGTTGAATCTTTCGATACCCACGCGGCCTCCGTCGTTGAAACCCTGCGCCTTGATGCGCGCGTCCATCAAGGCATCTACGCGGCTGCGGCCAATCCCCACCTCGAGGACGTGCTGATCCGGTACGACAATCTCGCCACCCGCATCTGGTGCATGGTGCTGGATCGCCTTCCCGACCTTTCCCGCCACGTGCATGAGCACCTGGACCTGCTCGGCGCAGTGATCGAAGGCGATGAGGCGAGGGCCGCTGACTTGGCGAGGAGCCACGTCAGTGGCTTCGAGGATGCCGTCCGCAAGGCGCTCTTCACCTGATCTAAGCCCCACCTTTCGACGTGTTGCCAGAAGCGCGGCCCTTCCGGCCGCGCTTCTGCCGCCTCTGGGACGGCTTGAAAAATCTGTTGACACCCACCGGCCCGGATAGCATACTTGACTCACGAAACTAATATATCAACAGGATATTAGATAGCAGAGGAGAAAAGATGGTCGACGTTCTGACCCGTACGCTCGCAGAGACCGATCCTGCGATCCACGCAGCCGTTCAGCAGGAGCTCCTGCGCCAGCAGGGCACGCTGGAGATGATCGCTTCCGAAAACTTTGCGCCGACTGCCGTCATGGAGGCGCAGGGATCCGTCCTGACCAACAAGTATGCCGAAGGCTACCCGGGCAGGCGTTACTACGGCGGCTGCGAACACGTTGACGTGGTCGAGCAGCTGGCCATCGACCGTCTTAAGACATTGTTCGGCTCCGAATTCGCCAATGTGCAGCCCCACTCAGGCGCCCAGGCCAACGCAGCGGCGATGTTCGCCCTGATCCAGCCCGGCGACACCATCCTGGGGTTGAACCTCGCACACGGTGGCCACTTGACGCACGGGATGCGCATCAACTTCTCCGGCAAGCTCTACAAGGTGGTCCCGTACGGAGTCGGCGAAGACAGCATGCTGATTGACATGGCTGAAGTCGAGCGTCTGGCGGTTGAGAACAAGCCGAAGCTGATCGTCGCCGGCTGGTCCGCCTACTCCCGGCAGCTGGACTTCGCCGAATTCCGCCGTATCGCGGACCTGGTAGGCGCCTACCTGATGGTGGACATGGCCCATTTCGCAGGCCTGGTAGCCGCAGGGCTTCACCCCAACCCCGTGCCTCACGCCCACATCGTCACGAGCACCACTCACAAGACCCTTGGCGGCCCGCGCGGTGGTGTGATCCTGACCAACGACGCCGACATCGCCAAGAAGGTCAACTCCGCGGTCTTCCCCGGACAGCAGGGTGGCCCGCTGGAGCACGTCATTGCCGCGAAGGCCGTGGCGTTTAAGCTCGCTGCTGAGCCGGCGTTCCGCGAACGCCAGGAACGCACCCTGGAAGGCGCCCGCATCATCGCAGAACGCATGCTGTCTGCCGACGTTGCAGAGTCCGGCGTGACCGTCGTCAGCGGTGGCACCGACGTGCACCTGGTCCTGGTGGATCTGCGGAATTCGGAACTGGACGGCCAGCAGGGCGAGGACCGGCTGCACCGGATCGGCATCACGGTCAACCGAAACGCCGTGCCGTTCGACCCGCGTCCGCCGATGATCTCTTCCGGTCTTCGTATCGGCACGCCGGCACTGGCCACGCGTGGGTTCGGGAAAGCAGAATTCACCGAGGTCGCGGACATTATTGCCGCAGCACTCAAGCGCGAGTTCAGCGACGAGACCGTGGCGGAACTGCGCCAGCGGGTTGAAATCCTGGCCGGAAAGTTCCCGCTCTACCCCAACCTCTCCTCTGACGCGAACGAGGTGGCATGATGGCCGATCTGCTTCCGGAGCACCCGGAATTCCTCTGGCACAACCCGGACCCGAAGCCTTCCTATGACGCAGTCATTGTTGGTGGCGGCGGGCATGGCCTGGCCACCGCCTACTTCCTGGCCAAAAACCACGGCATGACCAACATCGCCGTCCTCGAAAAGGGCTGGCTGGCCGGCGGCAACATGGCCCGGAACACCACCATCATCCGTTCCAACTACCTCTGGGACGAGAGCGCCGCCATCTACGAGCACGCCCTCAAGCTCTGGGAAGTCCTGCCGGAGGAGCTCGAATACGACTTCCTGTTCAGCCAGCGCGGCGTGATGAACCTCGCCCACACCCTGGGTGATGTCCGCGAAAGCATGCGGCGCGTGGGCGCGAACAAACTCAACGGCGTGGACGCCGAGTGGCTGGACCCCAAGCAGGTCAAGGAACTCTGCCCCATCCTGAACATCAACGACAACATCCGCTACCCCGTCATGGGCGCCACGTACCAGCCGCGGGCTGGTATCGCCAAGCATGACCACGTTGCCTGGGCCTTCGCCCGCAAGTGCGACGAACTGGGTGTGGACATCATCCAGAATTGCGAAGTCACTGGCTTCGTCAAGGACGGCAACCGCGTGGTGGGTGTCCAGACCAACCGCGGCACCATCAACACCGAAAAGGTGGGCCTGTGCGCCGCCGGGCACAGTTCGGTGCTGGCCGAAATGGCCGGCTTCCGGCTCCCCATCCAGTCCCACCCGCTGCAGGCGCTGGTTTCCGAACTGCACGAACCGGTCCACCCCACAGTCGTCATGTCCAACCACGTGCACGTCTACGTTTCCCAGGCGCACAAGGGCGAGTTGGTCATGGGCGCCGGAGTGGACTCCTACAACGGTTACGGCCAGCGCGGCTCGTTCCATGTGATCGAGCACCAGATGGCGGCCGCCGTCGAGCTCTTCCCGATCTTTGCCCGGGCGCACGTACTCAGGACCTGGGGCGGCATCGTTGATACGACGCTGGACGCCTCCCCGATCGTGGGCACCACTCCGGTGGACAACATGTTCGTGAACTGTGGCTGGGGCACCGGCGGCTTCAAGGGCACGCCGGCCGCGGGCCTCACCTTTGCCCACACCATCGCCACGGGCACCCCGCACGAACTGAACAAGCCGTTTGCGCTGGAGCGGTTCGAAACCGGCGCCCTGATCGACGAACACGGCGCAGCCGCCGTGGCCCACTAGAAGAGAGTCCGGACATGCTCCTCATTTCATGCCCCAACTGCGGCTCCCGCGACGAGACCGAGTTCCACTACGGCGGCCAGGCTCACGTGGCCTACCCGGAAAACCCGAACGAACTGAACGACCGCGAATGGGCCGAGTTCCTGTTCTACCGGGACAACACCAAGGGCGCCTTTGCCGAACGCTGGCTGCACAGCACCGGCTGCCGCCAGTGGTTCAACATGCTCCGCGACACGGTCACCTACGAGATCCAGGCGATCTACCCCATGGGCGCGCCCCGTCCGGATGCCGCCGGCCGGACAACGCCCGACACCGGCACTGCCAGCACTGCCGCTGACAGCACCACGACGGGTAGCGCGGCTCCCAGTACCTCCGCCACCAGCATCTCCAGCACCACCGCCCCGGAAGGAGCAACCAAGTGACTTCCCAGAACGCCCGCCTCGCCGCCGGCGGACGCATCGACCGCACCATCTCCTGGCGTTTCACCGTTGACGGCGAGGAATTCACCGGCCACCCGGGCGATACGCTCGCCTCGGCCCTGCTCGCCAACGGCCGCATCAACGCCGGCAACTCACTTTACGAGGACCGCCCCCGCGGCATCATGTCCGCCGGCGTGGAGGAATCCAACGCGATGGTGAAGATCGCTGCCCGCTTCCCGGGCGACGTTGCCGAATCCATGCTCCCCGCCACCACCGTCACCCTGGTGGACGGCCTCAAGGCAGAACTGCTCAGCGGCCTGGGCAAGCTTGACCCGGAGGAGGACCGCGCCGAGTACGACAAGAAGTACGTCCACACCGACGTCCTGGTGATCGGCGGCGGCCCCGCCGGCCTGGCCGCGGCACGCGAGGCTGTGCGTTCCGGCGCCCGCGTCATGCTCCTGGACGACCAGCCCGAACTGGGCGGCTCCCTCCTGTCCGGCTCCACGGCACCTGAACTGGCACAGAGCATAGAAGGCAAGCCCGCTTTGGAATGGGTGGCGGACATCGAAGCCGAGCTCGTCTCCGGCGCTGAATCCACCGTCCTGAACCGCACCACGGCCTTTGGCGCCTACGACGCCAACTACGTCATTGCCGTCCAGAACCGCACCGACCACCTGTCCAGCCCGGCCGCCCCCGGTGTATCCCGGCAGCGCATCTGGCACATCCGTGCCAACCAGGTCGTCCTGGCCCCCGGCGCCCATGAACGCCCGCTGGTCTTTGAGAACAACGACCGGCCCGGCATCATCCTGGCCTCGGCAGTCCGCAGCTACCTCAACCGCTACGCCGTCGCCGCAGGGCAGCGCGTGGTCATCAGCACCACCAACGACAGCGCCTACGCCCTGGCCGCTGACCTGCGCGCCGCCGGCGTCAAGGTCGCTGCCGTCGTCGACGCCCGCCCCCGCCTCACGCCGGTTGCCGCCGCGGCCGTCGAAGCCGGCACCCGGGTGCTGATCGGCAGCGCCGTGGCCAACACCTCCGGCAACGCTTCCGCCGGCGGCCGCGTGGACGGCGTCACCGTCCGCAGCATCAACGACGACGGCGAACTCACCTCCGGCATCGAAGAGATCGCCTGCGACCTCCTCGCTGTCTCCGGCGGCTGGAGCCCGCTGGTGCACCTGCACTCCCAGCGGCAGGGAAAGCTGCGCTGGGACGACGAGCTGGCCGCCTTTGTGCCGAGCACCGTGGTCCCCAACCAGCAGACCATCGGCTCCGGCCGCGGCAGCTTCGAGCTCGAGGACTGCCTCGCCGAAGGCATCTCTGCCGGGGCTTCGGCGGCCATCGCCGCCGGCTTCGCGTCCGCCGTCGAACCTTCACCGCTCGCCGAACCGAAGGCTTCCGTCCCCACCCGCCAGCTGTGGCTGGTCCCGGGCGAGACCGGAACTCCGGACGACTGGCACCACCACTTCGTCGACTTCCAGCGCGACCAGTCGGTAGCTGACGTCCTCCGCTCCACCGGGGCCGGCATGCGGTCCGTGGAGCACATCAAGCGTTACACCTCCATCAGCACCGCCAATGACCAGGGCAAGACCTCCGGCGTCAACGCGATCGGCGTCATCGCCGCGGCGCTCCGCCAGGCCGGCGAGGCATCGAGGGGCATCGGCGACATCGGCACCACCACCTACCGGGCGCCGTTCACCCCCGTAGCCTTCGCGGCACTGGCCGGACGCCAGCGCGGCGAACTGTTCGACCCCGCCCGCGTCACGTCCATCCACCCGTGGCACGTGGCACAGGGTGCGCTGTTCGAGGACGTGGGGCAGTGGAAGCGGCCCTGGTACTACCCACAGTCCGGCGAGGACATGGACACCGCCGTGCTCCGCGAGTGCGCCGCCGTCCGCGAATCCGTCGGGTTCATGGACGCGACCACCCTGGGCAAGATCGAAATCCGGGGCAAGGACGCCGGCGAGTTCCTCAACCGGATCTACACCAACGCGTTCAAGAAGCTCGCGCCGGGCTCCGCCCGCTACGGCGTCATGTGCATGGCTGACGGCATGATCTTCGACGACGGCGTGACCCTCCGCCTCGACGAGGACCGGTTCTTCATGACCACCACCACCGGCGGCGCCGCGAAGGTGCTGGACTGGCTGGAGGAATGGCTGCAGACCGAATGGCCCGAGCTGGACGTGCACTGCACCTCGGTGACCGAACAGTGGAGCACCATTGCCGTCGTCGGGCCCAAGTCCCGCGCCGTGATCGCCAAGGTGGCACCCGAACTTGCCGCCAACGGCGGGCTCGATGCCGAGGCGTTCCCGTTCATGACCTTCCGCGAGACCACCCTCGCCTCCGGCGTGCAGGCGCGGATCTGCCGGATCTCGTTCTCCGGCGAACTGGCCTACGAGATCAACGTGCCGTCCTGGTACGGGCTGAACACCTGGGAAGCCGTGGCCGCAGCCGGGGCCGAGTTCAACATCACCCCGTACGGCACCGAAACCATGCACGTGCTCCGGGCCGAAAAGGGCTACCCGATCGTCGGGCAGGACACCGACGGCACGGTCACCCCGCAGGACGCCGGCATGGAATGGGTGGTCTCGAAGGTCAAGGACTTCGTCGGCAAGCGCTCCTACGCCCGGGCCGACGCCCAGCGTCAGGACCGCAAGCACCTGGTCAGCGTCCTGCCCATTGACGGCACCATCCGGTTGCCGGAAGGCACCCAGCTCGTGGAGAAGGGCCGTTCCACCAATCCTGCGTACGGACAGGTCCCGATGGAGGGCTTCGTGACCTCGAGCTACCACAGTGCCGCACTGGGCCGGTCATTCGGCCTGGCGCTGATCAAGAACGGCCGCAACCGGATCGGCGAGACCCTGGTGGCCGCCGCCGGCGACCAGCTGGTTGACGTTGTTGTCGCAGAAACCGTACTTTTTGACCCCGAAGGGACCCGCAAAGATGGCTGAAACAGCAGCACCCGAGACCAAGAAGAACCTCTCCCTCCGGACCAGCCCGGCTGCTCTGCTCAGGGCAGCATTTGAGAGCGGCTCCGTCCGCGGCACCGTGGAACTGAGCGAAATCACGTTCCTGACCATGGTGGGCCTCCGGGTTGGCCGGGACACCGAAGCCGGGCAGCGGGTCGCGTCAGTCACTGGCGGCCTGCCCGCCACATGCGGCACCGTGAGTGGTGCCGGCGACACTTCTGTGCTGTGGCTCGGACCCGAGGAGTTCCTGGTAGTGGCACCCCTGGAAGCCCACGAGTCGCTCGGCGGTGACCTGATCCAGGCGCTCCGGGAAGCGCTGGCCGACGGCGAAGGCCAGGTGGTGGACCTCTCCGCCAACCGCACCACCTTTGAACTCACCGGACCGCGGTCCCGGGCAGTCCTGGAAAAGGGTTGCTCGCTGGACCTGCACCCCCGCGAGTTCAAAGCCGGCACGGCGCTTTCCACGGAAATCGGCAACATCCCCGTGGTCTTGTGGAAGACCGGCGACGAGAGCTACCGGATCTTCCCACGCGCCTCGTTCGCAGAGTTCCTGGGCCGCTGGCTCCTGGATGCCATGCGGGAATACGCCTCCCCTGAGGTCCCTTAATGGCACTTAGCGTGCTGGATCTGTTTTCCGTTGGCATCGGGCCGTCGTCGTCACACACGGTCGGCCCGATGCGGGCAGCAAAGCTGTTCACCGACGGACTCAAAGGCGACGGACACCTGAGCTCCACGCGGCGCGTGCAGGCCGAACTCTTCGGCTCGCTCGGCGCCACCGGGCGGGGCCACGGCTCGGACAAGGCCGTGGTCCTGGGTTTCAAGGGCCTGGACCCCGAAACCGTGGACACCTTTACGGCCGATGACCAGGTGGCCGCCGCCGCGCTGGACGCCGAACTGTGGATCGGCGGGGACCACCGGGTGGACTTCAACTGGGACGAGGACGTGGTGCTGCACCGGCGCAAATCCCTTCCGGCCCACCCCAACGGCATGACCTTCCGGGCCCTGGACCACAGCGGCGCCGTCCTGAGCGAACGGAGCTTCTATTCTGTTGGGGGCGGCTTCGTTGTTGACGGGGACGCCGACGCCGGCGACCGGGTGGTTGCCGACGCCACAGTCCTACCCTTCCCCTTCACCAGCGCCGACGAGCTCCTCGAGATCTGCAGCCGCGAAGGGATGTCAATCTCCGACGTGATGCTCGCCAACGAGCTCACCTGGCGGACCGAAGCGGAACTTCGGGAGAAGCTCCTGGGGCTGTGGGCCGTCATGCGCGAATGCGTGGACAACGGCTGCGCCGCGGAAGGAATCCTTCCCGGCGGCCTCAACGTCCGCCGCCGCGCGCCGTCGTTGTTCCAGACCCTGACGGCGGACACCGGGGTGACCGATCCGCTCCGGGCGATGGAATGGGTGAACCTGTTCGCACTGGCCGTCAACGAAGAAAACGCCGCCGGCGGCAGGATCGTCACCGCGCCCACCAACGGCGCGGCCGGAATTGTTCCGGCAGTGCTGCACTACTACGTGAAGTTTGTCCCCGGCGCCAACGACGACGGCGTGGTCCGCTTCCTGCTGGCCGCGGCCGCCGTCGGAATCCTGTTCAAAATTAACGCCTCCATCTCCGGCGCCGAGGTGGGCTGCCAAGGTGAGGTGGGCTCGGCCTGCTCCATGGCCGCCGCCGGGCTCTGCGAAGTGCTCGGAGGGACGCCTGCCCAGGTGGAAAATGCCGCCGAGGTGGGCATTGAACACAACCTTGGCCTGACCTGCGACCCCGTGGGCGGGCTGGTGCAGATCCCCTGCATCGAACGCAACGCGATCGCCAGCGTCAAAGCCATCAACGCCGCACGCCTAGCCCTGCACGGCGACGGCAGCCACAAGGTATCCCTGGATAAAGCCATCAAAACGATGCGTGAAACAGGAGCCGACATGAAAACCAAGTACAAGGAAACCTCACGGGGCGGCCTCGCTGTGAACGTCATCGAGTGCTGAACCGGTGAAGTACCTGTAGCCCCGGGTGTCCATGGATGCCCGGGGCTTTCACCACAAACATAACTGCCTGGCTGCACAGGCGTCCGGCCCCTTTTGGAGCGAGAAAATGACCAGAAAACCACTCCTAAACGAGCACACTCTCAACACAGGCGGCAGCCGCGTTAAGCGCGGCATGGCAGAGATGCTCAAGGGCGGCGTCATCATGGACGTCGTCAACGTCGAACAGGCCCGCATCGCGGAAGACGCCGGTGCCGTTGCCGTTATGGCGCTCGAGCGCGTCCCGGCCGACATCCGTGCCCAGGGCGGCGTGTCCCG
>NZ_PJIK01000027.1 GCF_002929275.1 Arthrobacter sp. ZGTC131 | reverse complement strand
ACCTCGGCCCCGGAAATCGAGGCCTGCTCCTTGTACAGGACCCCGATGGCGCCGGCGGTCAGCAGGAACTTCACCACCACGTCGTCGCGGTCCTGCTGGCTCGCCTTATCCATGCCCGGCGCGAAATGCAGCGCGTAATACAGCACCGCCGGGATGATGCCCGCGGCGCCGTTCGTCGGGGCGGTGACCACCCGGCCGCCGGAGGCGTTCTCCTCATTGACCGCCAGGGCGATCAGGTTCACCCACTCCTGCCAGTACTTCGGGTCCCGGTAGTCGGGATCATGGTCCCGGCTCTCCTTCAGGAGCCGCTCGTGCCAGTCCGGCGCACGACGGCGGACCTTCAGCCCGCCGGGCAGCAACCCCTCGCGCTTCAGGCTGGTTTCCACGCAGCCCTCCATCACCGAATAGATGTGCAGCAGGCCCTCACGGATCTCCTCCTCAGAGCGGGAGGCGCGTTCGTTGACGAACATGACGTCGCCGATGGACAGGCCCTTGGACTGGCAGCGTCCCAGCAGTTCCGCTGCCGTCCGGAAGGGCAGGGGAAGTTCCTTCTTGGACTCGGCGAGTTCCTGCAGGGCCGCGTCTTCCTCGCCTTCGCGGACGATGAAGCCGCCGCCCACCGAGAAGAACGTCGCGCTATGGAGAACTTCGCCGCCGGCGTCCGAGACGGTGAACGTCATGCCGTTGGTGTGCCGCGGCAGGACGGTCAGCGGACGCAGCACCATGTCCTTCACCCCGTACGGCAGCGGAACACCGTTCCCATCGCCAGCACCGGCCAGCTGCAGCGTCCCGGTCTCGGCGATGGCCGCGAGCCGCTCCTCCACCTCGTCCGGCAGGATCAGCTCCGGGTGGAAGCCCTCCAGGCCGAGCAGAATCGCCGTCATCGTGCCGTGGCCATGCCCGGTCGCAGCCAGCGAACCGTACAGATCCACCCGCAACGACGCGACACGGTCCAGAACGCCGGACGCCTTAAGTTCCTCGGCGAACACCGCGGCAGCCCGCATCGGGCCCACGGTATGTGAACTGGACGGCCCTATTCCGATGGAGAAGAGGTCAAAGACTCCAACAGCCATTGTCGGTTCCTAACTAGGTCTAACTGTGGTCCGGCAGATGGTCCTGCCGGATGACTGTTTGGCCGCGGGTCGCGGCGTGCAGTCGGCCAGGGCGACGGCGTGCGGAGCTTGTGGCGGCCGTCCGCCGTCGTACTGTTTTAATCCACGCTACGCGGTTTTTGCCGCGGCGAGGTCGGCAGAGCCTACAGCTCCCCGCCGTTCTTCGAGGCGTAGTCCTGGGCAGAGAGCAGCGGCCCTTCGGACTCGGCGGCCACCTTGAACAGCCAGCCGGCGCCGTACGGATCGCTGTTGATCAGGGCGGGGTCTTCGATGACGGAGGGGTTGATTTCCGTGACCTCGCCGGTGACCGGGGCGTACAGGTCCGAGACGGACTTGGTGGACTCCACCTCGCCGCACGTCTCACCCGCGGTTACGGTGTCGCCGACCTCGGGAAGGTCCACGTACACGATGTCGCCGAGGGCGTCCGTGGCAACGGCCGAGATGCCGATGGACACAACATTCCCGTCCTCCCGGGCAACCCACTCGTGTTCGTCGGAGTACTGCAGTTCAGAGGCAACTTTTGCCATGTGTTTTTCCTAAGTCTCGATGTGGTCTTGATGCTAAATCTGTTGTGGCTGGGTTACATACCGAACGCGGCCGGGTCGGGTGGCGGACGAGGCAATTCCTCCGCGTGCTCGGTCGCGAAGGCGCCCGCTGAGCGGACGCGACGCTCCCAAAGGGGCCCACGCCGTCCGGGTTCCCTGGCCGAGCTTGCGAGGCTAGGGGGACGGTGGGGAGCACGCTTCCGGAATCCCCTCACCCGCCGACCTCCGGTTTCAGTCTTGGGGCCAACAGTTTTTCGAGAAACCAACCGTTCTACGGGAAGAAACATTGGCCATTTCGATAACTTCTAGAGCCCACCCTCGGCAGGCGGTTTATACCCCAGCACCTTTGGGTTTAGGAGGAGCCGACCCTCGGCAGGCGGTTCATCCCCCAGCACCTTTGACTTTCGAAGGCGCGAAAGCCGGAGCGGTCTTGCCTTGTCCGTTTGTCCGAAAGGTGAACTGCCGGACCCCTTCGGGGCTGGCATCCGGAAGCGTGCGTCTAAGGGAGCGTCACGTCCGCCCAGCGGGCGTCTACGCGACCGAGCACGCGGAGGACGTCAGCCCTGACGGGGCAAACGGTGCCGGTTTCGACAGGCTCAACCAGCGGGCCGGGACTACTTAGCGCGTTTGTAGAAAGGCAGTGCCACGACTTCGAACGGCTCTGCCTTGCCGCGGAGGTCGATGTCCAGGGCCGTGCCGGGCTCGGTGAACTCGACGTCCACATAAGCCATTGCCACCGGGTAACCCAGCGTGGGGCTCGGCTGGCCGGAGGTCACTTCGCCTACGACGTTGCCGTCCTTGAGCACCGGGTAGTGCCCGCGCCCTGCGCGGCGGCCGAGTCCCTTGAGGCCCACCAGCTTGCGGCCCGACGTGGCGCCGGCCCCTGCTTCCTTCTTGGCGGCCAGGGCTGCCTTGCCCACGAAGTCGCCTTCTTTGGACAGCGCGACGACGGGACCGAGGCCGGCGGCGAACGGGTCGCCGTCGAGCGACAGTTCGTTGCCGTAGAGCGGCATGCCGGCTTCGAGGCGGAGCGAATCTCGGGAGGCGAGGCCGGCAGGCGTCAGCTCGCCTTCATCCGCAATGGCGACGATTGCCTGCCAGAGGGCAGCGGCGTCGTCGTTGTCCACGAAGATCTCGAAGCCGTCCTCGCCGGTGTAGCCGGTCCGGGCGAGCAGCAGCTCCTGGCCGGTGCCGGCCACCAGGACCGGGACCTCGACGGCGGCGTAGTACTTCAGGCCGGTGACGAGCTCGTGCTGGGCCGCGGGAACGAGCCGGAGGAGGATCTCCTCGGCCTTCGGCCCCTGGACGGCAATCAGCGAGGTGCCGGCGGATACGTCGTCGACGACAACTTCGAATCCGGTCGACCGCTGGGCGAGCCCCTCGGCGACCACCTTGGCGTTGCCGGCGTTCGGCACCACCAGGAACCGGTCGTGGCCCTCCGCGTCGGCCGGCCGGCGGTACACGATGAGGTCGTCAATGATGCCGCCGTCCTCGTTACAGATCAGCGAATACTTGGCCTTGCTGACGGCCATCGCCGAAATCTTGCCCACCAGTGCGTAGTCCAGGAATGCGGCCGCGGCGGGACCGGTCACCCAGATTTCGCCCATGTGGGAGAGGTCGAACAGGCCGGCAGCGTTGCGCACTGCGTGGTGTTCGGCCAGTTCGGAGCTGTATTTGAGCGGCATCTGCCAGCCGCCGAAGTCGGTGAAGGACGCACCCAGCTTCTTGTGCTCTTCGTAGAGCGCTGTGTAGTTCTCAGACATGGGGCGGATCCTCAGTTTTCAAATTCGGAAAGCGGCGGGCAGGAGCAGATCAGGTTCCGGTCGCCGGCGGCGCCGTCGATCCGGCCGACGGGCGGGAAGTACTTGTCCTGCTTGAGGGAGTGGACGGGGAAGACTGCCTGCTCCCGCGGGTATTCGCGGGCCCAGTCCGAGCTGATGACGGCCGCCGCGGTGTGCGGCGCGTTGCGCAGCGGGCTGTTTTCAACGGTGAATTCACCGTTTGCCACCTGATCGATCTCGGCCCGGATGGAAATCATCGCCTTGATGAACCGGTCGATTTCGCCCAGATCCTCGGACTCTGTGGGTTCCACCATCAGCGTGCCGGCAACCGGGAACGCCAGCGTCGGTGCGTGGAAGCCGTAGTCGATGAGGCGCTTGGCGACGTCCTCGGCGGTGACGCCGGTCTTGGCCGTGAGTGCGCGCAGGTCCAGGATGCACTCGTGCGCCACCAGACCGTTTTCTCCCGTGTAGAGCACGGGGAAGAAGTCGTTCAGGCTGGCCGCGACGTAGTTGGCTGCGAGCAGCGCGGACTTGGTGGCGTCAGTCAAACCGCTGCCGCCCATGAGCTTCACGTAGGCCCACGAAATGGGCAGGACGCCGGCGGAGCCGTAGCGCGAGGCGGAGATCGGCACGTCGCTGCCTTCGGTCCACGTTGCCGCGTTGCCCGGCATGAACGGGGCCAAGTGTGCCTTCGCTGCGACCGGACCCACCCCGGGACCGCCGCCGCCGTGCGGGATGCAGAAGGTCTTGTGCAGGTTCAGGTGGGACACGTCGCCGCCGAACTTGCCCGGCTGGGCCAGTCCGACGAGGGCGTTGAGGTTGGCGCCGTCGATGTAGACCTGGCCGCCGGCGGCATGAATGGCGTCGCAGACTTCCCGGACGTCGGCGTCGTACACGCCGTGGGTGGACGGGTAGGTGATCATGATGCAGGACAGTGCGTCCTTGTGGAGCTCGATCTTGGCATTCAGGTCGGCGTGGTCGATCGTGCCGTCGGCCGCGGTGGCCACCACCACCACCTTCATGCCGGCCAGGACGGCCGAGGCGGCGTTGGTGCCGTGCGCCGAGGCCGGGATCAGGCAGACGTTGCGCTGGGCGTCGCCGCGGGAGAGGTGGTAGCCGCGGATGGCCAGCAAACCGGCCAGTTCGCCCTGCGAGCCGGCGTTCGGCTGGATGGACACCTGGTCGTAGCCGGTGATTTCCGCAAGGTCAGCTTCCAGGCCCCCGATCAGTTCACGCCAGCCCTCGGTCTGGGACTCCGGCGCGAACGGGTGGATCGAGGCGAACTCCGGCCAGGAGATGGCCTCCATCTCGGCGGTGGCGTTCAGCTTCATGGTGCAGGAGCCCAGCGGGATCATGGTGCGGTCCAGCGCGAGGTCGCGGTCCGAGAGCCGGCGCACGTAGCGCAGCAGCTGCGTTTCGGAGCGGTGCGTGTTGAACACCGGGTGCTCCAGGTACGCGGAGGAGCGTTCGACGGCGGCGTCCAGGGAGAAGGCGTCCGTCGCGTCAACGGCCTTGGCACCAAAGGCGCCGAGGACGTCCCCGACGATTGCCGCCGTCGTCGTTTCATCGGTGGAGATGCCCACGGTGTCGGCGTCGATGCTGCGGAGGTTGATCCCCCGCGCTTCGGCCGCGGCGATGACGTCTGCGGCCTTGCCCGGAACTGACACGGTCACGGTGTCGAAGAAGCTGGTGTGCAGGACGCCCAGCCCGGCAGCTTTGAGCGAGGCGGCAATGGTCTTTGCGTGGCCGTGGGCGGTTTCGGCAATCGCTTTCAAGCCTTCGGGGCCGTGGTAGACGGCATACATGGAGGCGACGATGGCCAGCAGCGCCTGGGCGGTGCAGATGTTGGATGTCGCCTTTTCGCGGCGGATGTGCTGCTCACGGGTCTGGAGGGCCAGGCGGTAGGCGGGAACGCCGGCTGAGTCCTTGGAGACGCCCACGAGACGGCCCGGCATGGACCGCTCCAGGCCCTTTTGGACGGCCATGTAAGCGGCGTGGGGACCGCCGAAGAAGAGCGGGACGCCCAGTCGCTGCGCCGAGCCGACGGCGATGTCCGCGCCCTGCTCGCCCGGAGGAGTGATCAGCGTGAGGGCCAGAAGGTCCGCAGCCACGGTCACGAGCGCACCACGTTCCTTGGCGGCGGCGATGACCTCGGAGTGGTCAAACACACGCCCGGAGACGCCGGGCTGCTGCAGGACCACGCCGTTGATGACGCCGTCGGGCAGTCCTTTGGACAGGTCGGCAACCTCCACCTCGAAGCCGAGCGCTTCGGCGCGGCCCTTGACGATCGCGATGGTCTGCGGCAGGCAGTCAGCATCCAGGACGGTCTTGCCGTCGCGGGCCTCCTTGTTCTTGTTGGCCCTGCGCATCATCAGCACGGCCTCGGCCACGGCGGTCGCTTCATCCAGCAGCGACGCGTTGGCAATGGGCAGGCCCACGAGGTCCTGGACCATGGTCTGGAAGTTCAGCAGTGCCTCGAGCCGGCCCTGGGAGATTTCCGGCTGGTACGGGGTGTAGGCCGTGTACCAGGCGGGGGCTTCGAGGATGTTGCGGCGGATCACCGGAGGGGTCACGGTGTCGTAGTAGCCCTGGCCGATCATCTGCACGGCCGTCTTGTTCTTCGCGGCGATCTTGCGCAGCTCGGCGAGGGTTTCGACTTCGCTGAGCGCCGGGGTGAGCTGGAGCGGCGAATCCTGCCGGATGTCTTTGGGTACTGCCGTGTCAACCAGCGCATCAACGGTGTCGTAGCCGACAGCCTTGAGCATGGCGTCGACGTCGGCTTCGCGGCGAGCGCCGATGTGGCGGTCAACGAAGGAGGTGGAGGCTGAATTGACAGTCAAAAGGAACTCCATAACTCAGGCGGCGCAGGGTACGCCACATCGATTCGGGTTCCTCCCCGCACTGTATTGGACCTGAGAGTTTCCGCGCGGCCGCGCTTTCGCACAGCCCCGCTTGCACCGTCGGTGAGCACAGCATGCCCTGAACACTCCGGGTAGTTACGGAACATTCCGGATGGGCAGCCTGCTGCTTTCCAGAGTTGCCTTGCCGCGGCGGTACATGGGCCTGAGAGATTCCTGGGGAGGTTTTGCTCCTACGGCGCCTGCTTGTACCTACTTGCAGAACTCTCCCGCCGCAGATCAAAGGCATATTCAATTAGCGATGACCACAGTCACAGGGGCTATTCTCCTACGTCCGGAAGGCCTCCGCAAACTGTCAGGCCGCGGCTAGGGAGCGTGATGGGCGCTAGCCCCGGAGCCGCTCAAGCGCGGCCAGCAGGCTCTCGACGTCGGCGGCCGTTTCCGCGGGAGTCGCCGCCGGCCCGATCGACAGCATGGCATTGAAATACAGTCCGTCCCCCATGTAGAGCACCGCCTTCGCAAGGCCAGGACCCACGTCTTTGGCGATCTCATCGAGCCACCGCTGCTGGATGTGGGCGAAGCGGCGCCGGGTCTCCTCGTGGGCCACTTCGGCGAGTCGGGTGGCCGCCACGATGACGCGGTCCAGCGGAGTGTCCGCCCACACCGATGACTTGATGAAGTAGGCCGCAGCGCCTTCCGGCGCCTCGGCCATCGCCTGGGCGTCCGCTTCGGCGAACTCGTCCAGGCGGTCCAGCAGGACGCCGATCAGTGCTTCCTTGTTCGGGAAGTGGTAGAGCAGCCCACCCTTGGAGACACCGGCGCGGCCAGCGACGGCGTCCAGGGTGGCGGCACGCTCCCCCACCTCAATCAGGAGGGATTCGAAGGCATCGAGGACGGCGCCGCGGGCAACTGGTTTTCTGGCCATGGCTCCCATCATGCCTGCTCGAGACTCCGACTTTATAACTGTACCGTCTGGACGGTATAGTTATTTCATGACCACCACTCCAACCCTCCAGCACAGCGGGAACACCTCCGGGGACACCAGGCAGCCCACCTCCGCCCACGGCGGCGTACGTGACTGGATCGCCCTTGGCCTGCTCATGTTCCCGGTCCTCCTGGTGGCCGTGGACAACACCGCGCTGACCTTCGCCCTGCCGGCCATCGCCCGCAGCCTGGATCCGTCGGGAGTGCAGCTGCTGTGGATTGTGGATTCCTACGCCCTGGTTTTGGCCGGCCTTTTGGTGGCCATGGGCAGCCTGGGCGACAGGATCGGCCGCCGCCGGCTGCTTCTCCTCGGCACCACCGGCTTTGCCGCGGTGTCGGCCGCCACCGCGTTTGCTCCGAGTGCGGAATGGCTGATCGCCGGGCGTGCCGCGCTGGGCCTGTTCGGCGCGATGCTCATGCCGTCCACGCTGTCCCTGATCCGCAACATATTTCCGGATCCGGGCAGGCGGCGGCTGGCCGTGGCGGTGTGGGCTGCCGGCTTCTCCGGCGGCGCTGCCCTGGGCCCGATCTTCGGCGGCTGGCTCGTGGAGCAGTTCTGGTGGGGCGCAGTGCTGCTCGTTGCGGTGCCCATCATGCTGCCGCTGCTGGTCTTCGGCCCCTCCTTCATTCCGGAGTCCAAGGATCCCAGCCCCGGCCGGGTGGACCTGCCCAGCATCTCCCTGTCGCTGCTGACCATGGTGCCGGTGGTCTACGGCATCAAGGAACTGGCCACGGAGGGCCCGGGGGCGCAGCCGCTGGCCGTCATTGCGTTCGGCGCTGCCATGGGGTTCCTGTTCGTCCGGCGCCAGCATCGGCTGGCGTCGCCCCTCCTGGACATGTCGCTGTTCAAGAACCGGGTGTTCAGCACGGCCATCACGGCAAACGTACTCGCCCTGTTCTCCTTCAACGGCTTCATCCTGTTCCTCGCGCAGCACCTGCAGTTACTCGAAGGGATGTCACCGTCGGCGTCGGGGACCGCAATGCTCCCCGCCCTGACCGCCACCGTGCTGGCGGGCCTACTTGTGGTGCCGCTGGTGCGGAAAGTCCGGCCCGGATTCGTGGTGGCCGGCGGCTTGTCGCTGAGCGCCGCCGGGTACAGCATCGTGGCCTTCGGCAATCACTCCGCCGGGCCGGCCATGCTACTGGGAGCCTTGCTCATCCTTGCCCTGGGCGTGGGGGCTGCCGAAACTATCTCCAATGACATGATCCTGGGGGCCGTCCCGGCGGAGAAGTCCGGGGCCGCAGCGGCGATTTCCGAGACCGGCTACGAAGTGGGGTCCCTCCTGGGAACTGCCGTTCTGGGATCGATCCTGACGGCGTCGTACCAGCGGCACCTGATGCTGCCCGACGCCGTGACCCAGGCGTCGCCGGCCGATTCCGCGGACCGCGCCCGGGAAACGCTCGCCGGCGCCATGGAGCTGGCGGGAACGCTGCCCGCTCCGCTGTCCGAGTCCCTCGCGGCAGCCGCCCGCACGGCGTTTGACTCCGGCGTCCACATCACGGCCGCCATCGCGCTGGTACTGATGGCGGGAGCGGCGGTCCTCGCCGCCGTCGCGCTGCGCAAAGTGCCGAAGGCCAGGTAGGACGGCACCCGCTGGCGGCGGTGCCGTCCGACGGCGGAAGCTGGCCGACGTCGGAGGCCCACCGACGTCGGGGGCCGGCCGGCGGCGGGAGACGTCAAGGAATTAAAGGGAGATGCGGGCGGCCCCGGACATGCTCCGGTGCCGTCCGCATCTAAGCCGGCAGCGCATGCCGTTGCACGCCCGCTGCTGCCGGCTAGTTAATGCTGCTGGCTACTTGCTGTCAGGCTGCGTGACGCTCGCCGAGGCCTTCATATTCTCGGCGCCCACCATCCAGGCGTACTGCTCGAGCTTTTCGATAAAGGCGTGGAGCAGGTCTGCCGTGGTGGGGTCCTCCTCATCCACCTCGTCATGAACCTTGCGCATGGTGCCGACGGCCGCTTCCAGCGCTGCCACGATGCGGTCGACCGCATCCTTCGTAGTGATGAGCCCCTGCGGGAACTCCGCCAGGCTCGTGGACTTTGCCACAGTCTCGCTGCGGCCGTCGGGAAGGGCATGCAGCGCTCGCATGCGCTCCGCCGTGTCGTCGGCGAAGGCCCTAGCGGCGTCGACGATTTCATCCAGCTGGAGGTGGAGGTCCCTGAAGTTGGTTCCCACGATGTTCCAGTGCGCCTGCTTGCCCTGAATGTGCAGCTCGATCAGATCGGCCAGCACGGCCTGCATGTTATTGGTCAGTGTCGGTGAAGCCTTCATGAATCCTCCTCGATTGGTCCAGTGGTTTCGACGCTACCGCAGGCGCGTCGCGGGCAGGGAGGGTGCGTTGCAAATTTCACCATCAGCTTACTTACTATTCGGTCATAAATGAACGGTATTCACATAACCCTTGTCAGGCGCCTCCGCACTGTGCATACTAAATGAACGTCATTCATTTAGTGACGGTCGTCTCACTGGAGTAGTCATCATGATTGAAATTACCTGTCTCGATTCGCCCGCCTCGCCCGCCCGGACAACGCCGTCCACGCGCCCGGCCCTGCGGGTCGGCGTTGTGCAGCACCGCTGGCACAGCAGCGCAGCCGCCCTGCGCGCCGAACTCAACGACGGCATCGACCGTGCGGCCCGGCTCGGCGCCGCCGTGGTCTTCCTGCCGGAACTCACCTTGTCCCGCTATCCGGCGGACCAGGTTCCGGAGAACGACCTGAGCAGGTCCGGACAAACCCGGCCGCGTCCGTCGGACGGTGCCGAAGACCTGCTCACCGGCCCCACCTTCCGCTTCGCCGCCGAGGCTGCCCGCCGGAACGGCATCAGCGTCCATGCTTCGCTCTACCACCGGGCCAAGAACCCGGACGGCACGGACGACGGCCTGGGCCTGAACACGTCCATCCTCGTCTCCCCGGGCGGCGAGCTGCTGGCCCGGACGCACAAGCTCCACATCCCCGTGACAGCCGGCTACTACGAGGACAAGTTCTTCCGGAAAGGCCCTGCTGCCGAGGACGCCTATGAGGTCCACTCCCCGATCGAACTCGGCGGTGCTCGGCTCGGCATGCCCACCTGCTGGGACGAGTGGTTCCCGGAGCTGGCCAGGATGTACTCGCTGGGCGGCGCCGAACTGCTGGTGTATCCGACGGCGATCGGTTCCGAGCCGCTCTTCCCGGAGTTCGATACCCAGCCGCTGTGGCAGCAGGTCATCGTGGGCAACGGCATCGCAAACGGGCTGTTCATGGTGGTCCCCAACCGCTGGGGCCAGGAGGGCAGCCTGAACTTCTACGGGTCCTCCTTCATCTCGGATCCCTACGGCCGGATCCTGGCCCAGGCGCCGCGGGACGAATCCGCAGTCCTCGTCGCGGACCTGGACCTCGACCAGCGGCGTGACTGGCTCACGCTGTTCCCCTTCCTGACCACCCGCCGACCCGACACGTACGGCCGGCTCACCGATCCCGTGCGCCCCGACGCTCCGCTCGGCGGCGAGGCGCCCGTGTACCTGGAGGTGACGGCATGAGCACCTGGCGCATGCCCGCCGAAACGGCGCGCCAGGAGCGGCTCTGGATGGCGTTCCCGGCCGGCGGCTACACACTGGGCGACACCGCGGAAGAGGCACACGCCGCGCGCTCCGTCTGGGCCGCCGTCGCCAATGCCGCCGTCGAATTTGAGTCGGTCACCGTGGTGGTGGACTCGGCCGACGTCGGGACCGCCGCGCGCTACCTGGATCCGGCCGTCGAGGTGCTCACCGCCGAACTCAACGACGCCTGGATGCGCGATATCGGCCCCACGTTTGTGCTCGACGGCAGCGGCCGGCTGGGCGCCGTGGACTGGGTCTTCAACGGCTGGGGCGCGCAAGACTGGGCCCGCTGGGACAAGGACTCGCTCATTGCCGCCGAGGTGGCGGGCAGGTCCGGCGCGCACCACATCGTATCCAGGCTGGTCAACGAAGGCGGCGGGATCCAGGTGGACGGCGAAGGAACCGTGCTGGTCACAGAAACGGTGCAGCTGGACCCGGGCCGCAACCCCGGCCTCGGCAAGGCAGAGATCGAGGCCGAGCTGGCCAGGACCATCGGCGCCACGCACGTGATCTGGGTTCCCCGCGGCCTGACGCGTGATTCGGAACGGTTCGGCACGCGGGGCCATGTGGACATCGTGGCCGCCATCCCGTCGCCCGGCACCCTGCTGGTCCATTCGCAGCAGGATCCGGCCCATCCGGACTTTGAGGTCAGCCGCGAAATCATCAGTTTCCTGTCCTCCACCAGAGATGCCGCCGGGCGGGAATGGAACATTATCGAGGTTCCGGCACCGGAAACGCTCACGGATCCGGAAGGGTTCGTGGACTACAGCTACATCAACCATGTGGCGGTCAACGGCGGAGTCATCGCCTGCACCTTCGCCGACCCCAACGACGAGAAGGCCCTCCGCATCCTCGCAGACGCCTATCCGGGACGCCGTGTGGTGGGAATCGACGCCCGCGAGCTCTTCGCCCGCGGCGGCGGCATCCACTGCATCACCCAGCAGCAGCCCGCAGTCCTAATACCTGTGTCCTAGAACCAGCCGTATCCCAGAAAGGGCCAGTCATGAGCCAAACCACCCGCGACACCGCCGCCACCGGCGGGGGCGCCTCCACCGGTGCCGCCGTCCCGGCTACCGCCGGACGCCCGGACGGCATTACCGGAAAGGGACTGAAGGGCGGGCAACTGGGCCTCCTCGCCGTCGTCGTCCTCGGCATCTCGACCATCGCGCCGGCCTACACCCTGACCGGCGCCCTTGGCCCCACCGTCAACGAGGCCGGGCTTCAGCTGCCGGTCATATTCCTCATAGGCTTCATCCCCATGATCCTGGTATCCCTGGCCTACCGCGAGCTGAACGCGGACTCCCCGGACAGCGGCACCACGTTCACCTGGGTTACCAAGGCCTTCGGTCCCTGGGTGGGCTGGATGGGCGGCTGGGGTCTGCTGGCGGCCAATATCATTGTGCTGTCCAACCTTGCCGGCGTGGCCGTGGACTTCTTCTACCTGTTCCTGGCCCAGCTGACGGGGTCCCCCGAGCTGGCGGACCTGGCGGCGAACAAGCCGCTGAATGTGCTCACGTGCTTCGTCTTCGTCGCCCTGGCCGTGTGGGTCAGCTACCGGGGGCTGCACACCACCAAACTGGTGCAGTACGGGCTGGTGGGCTTCCAGCTGCTAGTCCTGGGCCTCTTCGTGGGCCTGGCATTCGCCAACTGGTCCACGTCAGAGACCGCCATCCCCTTCAGCTGGGAGTGGTTCGACGTCACCAAGATCGAGACTTTCGGCCAGATCGCGGCCGGCATCTCGCTGTCCATCTTCGTCTACTGGGGCTGGGACGTGTGCCTGACCGTCAACGAGGAAACAGCCAACGGCAAGAAGACCGCAGGCCTGGCAGGGACGCTGACCGCCGTCGTCGTCCTCGGCATTTATCTGCTGGTGACCATCGCCACCATGATGTTCGCCGGAGTCGGGGACACGGGAATCGGCCTGAACAACGAGGAAAACCACGCGAACGTCTTCACCGCGCTGGCTTCCCCGGTCATGGGCCCGTTCGCCATCCTGATGTCGCTGGCAGTGCTCTCCAGCTCGGCGGCATCGCTCCAGTCCACGTTCACCTCGCCGTCGCGGAGCCTGCTTGCCATGGCCCACTACGGGGCGCTGCCCGCCCCGTTCAGTCACATGAGCAAGAAGTTTTCGACGCCGGGATTCGCCACTGTCGCGGCGGGTGTCCTGTCCGCGGGGTTCTATGCCGTCATGCATGTGATCAGCGAGAACGTCCTCAATGACACCATCCTCGCCCTGGGCCTGATGATCTGCTTCTACTACGGGCTGACGGCGTTCGCCTGCGCCTGGTATTTCCGCAACAGCGTGTTCGGCAGCGCGCGCAATTTCATCCTGCGCCTGCTATGCCCGCTGCTCGGCGGCGTCGGCCTGTTCGTCGTCTTCCTCCAGACCGCCGCAGACAGCTGGGCCCCGGAATTCGGCAGCGGTTCGGAGATCTTCGGCGTGGGCCTCGTGTTTGTGCTCGGCATCGGGATCCTCGCCCTGGGAATCGTCTTCATGCTGGTCATGGCACGGCTGCGGCCCGGCTTCTTCCGCGGGGACACCATCCGCAAGGACACTCCGGCGCTGGTGGTTCCGGAGTAGCGGCAGCTCCAGCTAGGCACCACAGCGACGCCCCGCTTCCCGGTTACCGGGGCGGGGCGTTCGCTGTGTTACTCAGGGTTTTGCCGGTCCAAGGACGCCGTTGTGGCGCGATATGTCACCAGTGATGGGCAACGTCGATGACCAGACGGGAGCCTGAGCCTGGTCCGGCAAGGGTGAATACCTGGAACGGAAGCCGCGCGCGGACACCAAGGCCCAGGGTGGTGTACCCCTCAAAACTGCCTGCCCAGGCAACCTGCCGGAAGGTCTGGTAGCCGGAAACATTGGTCACCTCGGAGCGGTTGGCCGGGATGAAGGTGGCCTTGCCAGTGACATTGTCATAGGCGGGTGAGTTGGCGGTGATCTGCAGGAACGCGCCGCCCCTCATCTTGATGGGCAGGCCGGAGCCGTCCTGGACCACTTGGGAAACGTAGCGGGCGTTGTAGCCCTCGGCTTTTCCCTTGAGATCGATGACCAGCCGGTCGAAGCAGTAGTGCCGCCCCGTCCGTACATTGGATACTGATGCGGTGCTCATTTTTTGGTTGGACTCTGCTAACGAGCCCCAGACGAGCCCGCAGTAAGAGGCTGCGGATGCGGGCCCCGGAGCCATAAGGCCTAGTCCGACAGCCATAAGGATAGCTGTCAGCCAAGCGTGGATTTTTTTCATTTTTGGCCACCCCCTCGAGTGATTGGATAGATCAAGCGTAGGAGCGCAGAAACCCCGAAACGAGGGATGTATCCGGTTCGGAGCGCAACCGTTAATCTCACCGAAAACGGATTACAGGGCCGTGATTCCGGGGGCCCTTTACGGGGCATCGAGAGGTTTTTGTGGCCATTCCTCCATTTGGCTGTTATCCCTCATAACGGCCGTTATCCGCCGGCACCACACTGCATTCGCGGAGGAGGGACGCAGCCGGAGACGCAACAGCCTTGGGCCGCCCGAAAAAAGGCACAAAAAAGCGAGGCGCCAGCTACCCCTAGGGGCCGCCGGCGTCTCGCGAGCTTGCTTCAAAGAAAGGCGAGCGCCTGGGGCAGGATTTAGCCTTCGCAATCGCGGCAGTACTTCATGCCGTTCTTTTCGCGTGCCACCTGGGACCGGTGGCGGACCAGGAAGCAGGAGGAGCAGGTGAACTCATCGGACTGCTCGGGGACAACGACGACCATCAGTTCCTCGCCGGAAAGATCAGCGCCCGGAAGGTCGATGCCCTCGGCGGTGTCATTTTCGTCGACGTCGATAACTGCGGTCTGGGCGCCGCCGCCGCGGGAGGCCTGCAGCGCCTCCAGGGATTCGGAGGGAGACTCTTCTTCTGTCTTGCGTGGGGCGTCGTAATCGGTAGCCATAGCGTTGTTCACTTTCGTTGCTGCGCAGCGCCATTTCAGGCACCTCAGTGAAGCAGTTTAGGTCATTAAGCAGCAGGTTGAAGAATAGTGTGTGCAACGAGACAAATGCCGCGTGTCCCGGCTATTCCGCACTCTTGCCGGGGGCGGCGTCGTGAGCCTTTCGCGCGTGGTCTCCGGCCACTGCAATTCCGCTCAGGGCAGGTAGCCAGGCCCAGCGAGTGACCTCCGAAAGGGCGTCTGCGGCCTGCTCCTCGGTGGCCGGAAGGCGGGCGAGGAACGATGCGTCTGCGACGGTGTCGCGCAGCCTCGCCAGCAGTGCCCTGGCCGGGGCCCATGTCGTAGTCATGGTGCAAAGGTAGGCGCCCCGTGTTGTGGCCACGTTTCGGCGGGGTCTCCGCAGGGTAAATCCACTTTAACCACCACTTCAAACAATGCGGAGGCACCCGATGGCCACGAAACTGAACCGCAAAGCGTTGGAACACGCGCGCGACCTCGTGAAGAAAGGGAAGGTCGAGCGGGATGTCCGCGATGACTGGAGCGAGCACGCCCCCTCGACCGATGAGGAAAACGCCTATATCGACAAGCACGGGTTTGCAGAGTTTTCGAAGTGGCACCTCGGGATCGACCGCGAGCAGTCGGAGGGCACCAAGGGGAGCGTGAGCTTCCCGTTCGGCGACTTCAAGAAGGTCCACCGCTGCGCCGTCATTTCCTTGGAGAGCCGGGCAGCGCAGCACGATCACGAGGACATCCGCAAGGCGGCCAAGGATTTGCTGGAGGAGATTGATGCGGACTGAGGCCGCACGCCCCTCAGGGTCACCACCGCAAGTGGAGCCCCCTGTCGGATTCGAACCGACGACCCCCGCTTTACAAGAGCGGTGCTCTGGCCAACTGAGCTAAGGAGGCGCGCCCGTCAGGGCTGGCGCCGCGAAGGCGCTAGATAAGGTTAGCCCAAGGACGGCCTGCTGGTAAAAACGGCGATGGCCAGGTTTCCGGAAGGATCCGGGAACCTGGCCATCAGCTCATTCAGGGAGACCGCCGGTGGTTAGGCCTTGGCCTTGATCGCTGCCTCGACGAAGGCCGGGAATTCGACCTGCGCGCTGTCTCCCTTGCCCCACTGCTTGCCGTCCACCATGACAGTCGGCGTACCGGTGACGCCGATGATGGACGCTTCCTGCGTGGCGTACTTCACCCAGGGGCGGTAGGTCTTCTCGTCGACGCACGTGTCGATGCTCTTGGCGCCTACTTCCGTGGCCATCTTCTTCAGCTCGTCGTCGGACAGGCCCGCGCCGCCTTCAGCTGGCTGCTTGTCAAACAGTGCGTTCACGAAATCCGCGTATTTCTCCGGGGATTCATTAACTACGCAGGCAGCGGCGTTGGCTGCGCGGGAGGAGTAGTTGGTGGTGGAGCGGCTGTCCAGGAAACCGAGCGGACGGTATTCCACGGTGATCTTGCCCTCGTTGCGGAGCGTCGTCAGGGTTTCGTTGTATTGTGCTTCGAAGTTCTTACAGACGGGGCAAATGAAGTCGACATACAGCACCACCTTCACCGGCTTACCGGCTTCAGCATCCGCACCGGGAGCCTTCACCGTGGCGGGAGGAGTTGCCGGAGCCTCCGGAAGGTCGGCGATGTTCACCGTGCCCGGCTCGGACTTTGCTACTTCTGAGCCCTTCAGCAGGGTGACGCCGCCGTGGACGTTGGCGCTGGCCGGGGTGGGGCCCTGGTCCGCCACGGGAGCGTTGTTCTTCAGGCTGGTGCTGACCACTAGGCCCACGACGACGAGGATGGCCACCACTGCAGCGACGATGCCCCAGCCGATCAGCAGCTTGTTCCGCTTGTCCTTTTTCAGCTGCGCCTCGCGGATCTGGCGGGCTTTCTCGCGGGCCTCTGCCGTTCGGTCTGCTTTGGACTTGCGGGGTTCGTTTGCGGGGCTCATTAGTTCCTCGTGTCGATCGGACAGGTGCGGACCACCCAGGGGCAACTCTCCCATTTTAGGGGGAAACCCCAGAGCTTGCGCTTTCAAGTATTCCTTCAGCGTGCCTAACGGGCGAATAGCCCGGAAGATTCCGGCCCGTTAGGGTTGATTGAGAGTCACAAGCAACCCCAGGGGGCCGCAATGCAACGACCTGACCACAATAAATCCGACACTAAGACGGAAAACGGGGCGGCGTCAGGCGAACACTCTGACGCTGCGACATACGACTTCATGGTGGTGTCCAACCGCCTGCCCGTGGACCGCTGCGCAGCAGGCGAACCGGGCGACGACGGGTCCGGCTGGCGCCGTTCCCCCGGCGGCCTGGTGACCGCCCTTGCTCCGATGATGACCAAGACCGACGGCGCCTGGGTCGGCTGGCACGGCGCTCCGGACGAGACGGTCGAGCCGTTCAGCCATGGCGGCATGGACCTTGTTCCCGTGCAGCTCAGCACGGACGATGTCGAGCTGTACTACGAGGGATTCTCAAACGCCACCCTGTGGCCGCTGTACCACGACGTCATCGCCCCGCCGGAGTTTCACCGAACCTGGTGGGAGGCCTACCGCAGCGTCAACAGGAGGTTCGCCGACGCCGTCGTCCGCCACGCCGACCACGGCGCGACTGTCTGGGTCCAGGACTACCAGCTCCAGCTGGTGCCCCGGATGCTGCGCGAAGCGCGCCCGGACCTGCGGATCGGGTTCTTCAACCACATCCCGTTCCCCCCGCCGGAGATCTTCGCCCAGCTACCCTGGCGCCACGCCATCATCGACGGACTGCTGGGGGCGGACCTGGTGGGCTTCCAACGCAGCAGCGACGCCGGCAACTTCATGCGCTCGGCCAGGCGTTTCCTCGGAGCCAGCGTCAAGCAGCAGCAGGTGCACGTCAAGGGCGCCAACGGCGACATCACGCACATCGCCCGCGCCCAGGCCTTCCCCATCTCCATCGACGTCCAGCAGATCAGCGAACTGGCCAGGAAGCCGGAGATCATTGAACGGTCGCGCCAGATCCGGCAGGACCTCGGTAACCCCAAGACCATCCTGCTCGGCGTGGACCGGCTCGACTACACCAAGGGGATCCGCCACCGCCTCAAGGCCTACGAAGAGCTCCTCAACGAGGGCAAACTCCAGGTCGGCGACACCACGTTGATCCAGGTCGCCAGCCCCAGCCGCGAGCGCGTTGAGCAGTACCGCCTGCTGCGCGAGGAAGTGGAAGGCACGGTGGGCCACATCAACGGCACGTACGACACCATTCAGAACACCGCGGTCCGCTACCTCCACCACAGCTACCCCATCGAAGAAATGGTGGCGCTGTACCTTGCCGCGGATGTCATGTTGGTCACCGCGCTCCGCGACGGCATGAACCTCGTGGCAAAGGAATACGTCACCGCCCGGACCAACAACGACGGCGCCCTGGTCCTCAGCGAATTCGCCGGCGCGGCGGATCAGCTCAAGCAGGCGCTGCTGATGAACCCGCACGACATCGAAGGCCTCAAGGACACTGTCATGCGGGCCGTCAGAATGTCCCCCAAGGAGTCGGCACGCCGCATGCGTTCCATGCGCAAGCAGATCCTGGACCACGACGTCGACTACTGGTCGGCCGAGTTCCTGCACGCCCTCAACGAAAAGGTGATCCGCGATGACTCATGAGGCAGACCGCCCCGGCACGGGCCAGGCCCGGCTTTCGCTTCCTCCCGAACTGCTGGACGCCGTACGGCGCATCGCGGGCACCGAGAATCTGCTGGTCGCCATGGACTTCGACGGCACCATCTCCCCGCTGGTGGACCACGCAGGTGACGCGCGCCCCCTTCCGCGTTCCGCGGCTGCTTTCGCCGAGCTCGCCGCCCTTCCGAGGACGACGACGGCCCTCATCTCCGGCAGGGCACTCGACAGCCTTCGTGCGGTCGCCTCGCCGCCGGAAGAGACGCTGCTGATCGGCAGCCACGGGGCGGAAGCTTGGCTGGGCCCAGGCTCGGCCCCGCTTACGCTCGAGCCCGATCAGCGGGAACTCCTGGCCGAGGTCCGAAGCGTCCTGGAAGAGATTGTGGACCTCGCCCCCGGCACGGTCTTGGAAGACAAGCCTGCGGGCGTGGTCCTCCACACGCGGTTGGCGCAGGACGATGTGGCCGAGGACGCCGTCTCCGCGGCGCGGGCCGCGCTGCAGGACCGCAAGGGCGTCTTCCTCAAGAACGGCAAGAGAGTCCTGGAGACCTCCGTGGTCCACGCGTCCAAGGGGGAAGGCGTGGACTTCCTCCGGCAAGCCACGGGGGCCACGGGCGTCCTCTTCGCCGGCGACGACACCACTGACGAGGACGCGCTGGCCCGCCTGGGCAGGCACGACGTCGGGGTCAAAGTGGGCTTCGACTTCACGCAGGCGGAGTTCCGGGTGGAGGCCCCCGTGCACGTCGCCGAACTGCTGGAGGCCCTGTTGCGGGAACGCCGGAAGGCCGTGGATTCGGCCCCCTGATGCGGCGGGCCGGCCCCCAGCCGGACGGTCTGTGCGGGATGTCATATGTGAGGCCCGTAACATTTGCACCGTTTCAAGATAAATCTGACATACTCTAGGTGTGATGTGGCGCACAGGAACCGTGCGGCGTCACTCGATACTCCTCGGCTTCGGCCGGGGAGTACATCAAGCAGTACATAACTGAATTACATGAACCATTCACAACGGATCGTCCGGCACGTACCTGCCGGTGAAGGGATTGATAACTGTGGCAACAGTTACTTTTGATAACGCTACGCGTCTGTACCCGGGCACAGAAAAGCCCGCTGTTGACAAGCTCAACATTGAAATCGCCGACGGCGAATTTCTGGTCCTCGTAGGACCCTCCGGTTGCGGTAAGTCCACCTCCCTGCGCATGCTCGCAGGCCTGGAAGACGTGAACGCCGGTCGTATTCTCATTGGCGACCGCGATGTCACCGACGTTCCGCCGAAGGACCGCGACATCGCCATGGTTTTCCAGAACTACGCCCTGTACCCCCACATGACCGTGGCGGACAACATGGGCTTCGCCCTGAAGATTGCAGGCGTCAGCAAGGAAGAGCGCGCCGAGCGAGTCCGTGAAGCTGCCAAGCTCCTGGACCTCGAGCCGTACTTGGACCGCAAGCCGAAGGCACTCTCCGGCGGTCAGCGCCAGCGTGTTGCCATGGGCCGTGCAATCGTGCGTAATCCGCAGGTCTTCCTCATGGATGAGCCGCTTTCCAACCTGGACGCCAAGCTCCGCGTCCAGACCCGCACCCAGATTGCGTCCCTGACCCGCCGCCTGGGCGTCACCACCGTCTACGTGACCCACGACCAGGTCGAAGCAATGACCATGGGTGACCGCGTTGCAGTGCTCAAGGACGGCCTCCTGATGCAGGTGGACACCCCGCGCAACCTGTACGACCGCCCGAAGAACGTCTTCGTTGCCGGCTTCATCGGCTCACCCGCCATGAACCTGCTCGAACTTCCGGTCGTCGACGGCGGCGTCCAGTTCGGCGGCACCGTCTACCCGGTGCCCCGCAACGTCCTCGAAGAGGCCCACGGTAAGACCGTCACCCTTGGCTCACGCCCCGAGGACCTTGAGACCGCTCCCCAGGGCGAAGGCCTGCAGGTTGAGGTCGACGTCGTCGAAGAGCTCGGTGCCGACGCCTACGTCTACGGCCACACCACGCTCGACGGCAAGACCCACGACATCGTGGCACGCGTCGACGGCCGCCGCCCCCCGATGAAGGGCGAGTCCCTCTGGGTCCGTCCGCAGTCCGGCCACGTACACCTGTTCGACACCAAGACCGGTGAGCGCCTGGGCGACTAGTCCCCACCGGCTCCCTAACCTCGCTCCGCTTCGGCCAGGGAATCCTGCCGGCGTGGGCCCAGGCACCGGCGGTGGAGCCTGTCGAAACCGCTTGAGCACCTCCGGAACAACCGGCGGCGGCCCTCCTCAACTGGATGGGCCGCCGTCGGCCGTTAAGCGCCGGTTGACTGCCTTCTTTTGGCACGCCTTTAGGCGGGCCACCCCAACGTACGGAAGAATTGACCCATGACCGAGGAATACAGCGCCCAATGGCATGACGAACCCACCGATTACGGGCAGATCGGCAAACTGCCGCGGTTCGAGGCCGCCAGCGCCAACGACGTCAAAGCGTCCTCGGTCTCCAGTTCCCTGAACATCACGGCGGCCGCCGCGGATCCCGAATTACTCGATCTTCCGTGGCACATCGCGCTCGAAGACTGGCCGGCGGAAAACCTCGCTGCCCTCCCCCGCGGCATCTCGAGGCACATCGTCCGCTTCGCGCACCTCGGCGGATCCGTCATCGCCATCAAGGAAACGTCCGAACACGTCGCCCGCCACGAGTACCACATGCTCCGCAAACTGGCCCGGCTGGACGTTCCTTGCGTGGAACCCGTGGCCGTCATCACCGGCCGCACCACGCCCGACGGCCGGCCGTTGAACCCGGTGCTGGTCACCCGCCACCTGAAATTCTCCATGCCGTACCGCGCACTCTTCTCTCAGATGCTGCGCAAGGACACCCTGACGCGGCTCATCGATGCCCAGGCCCTGCTGATGGTGCGGCTGCACCTTATCGGCTTCTATTGGGGCGACGTCTCGCTCTCCAACACCCTGTTCCGCCGCGACGCCGGCGCCTTCGCCGCCTACCTCGTGGACGCCGAGACCGGCGAACTCTATCCCGACCTCTCCACCGGCCAGCGCGAATACGACCTCGAGATTGCGCGCGTCAACATCGCCGGCGAACTCATGGATCTCCTCGACGGCGGCCTGATCGAGGAAAAGGTGGATCCGGTGGCCACGAGCGAACTCATCATGGACAGCTACCGCCGGCTGTGGGCAGAACTCACCGAAAAGGAATCCTTCGAGATTGGCGAGCGCTGGCGCCTGGGCGCCCGCATCCGGCGCCTCAATGAACTGGGCTTCGACGTCGAGGAATACGCGATCAAGACCACCCAGAACGGCTCCACGATCCAGCTCCAGCCGAAAGTCGTGGACGCCGGCCACCACATGCGGCGCCTGCTGCGCCTTACCGGGCTGGACGCCCAGGAGAACCAGGCCCGCCGGCTGCTCAATGACATGGACTCGTTCCGCGCCGACAACAATCCGGAAATGGACGAGGAATACAGCGCGCACCTCTGGGTGAGCCAGATCTTCGAGCCGATCGTCCGCTCGATCCCCCGCGACCTGTCCGGCAAGCTCGAACCCGCCGAGGCCGTGCACGAAGTGCTCGAACACCGCTGGTACATGTCCGAAAAACAGGAACGCCACATCCCGCTGGCGGAAGCCGTCCAGTCCTACATCGACTCCATCCTGCGCCACCGCCGCGACGAAGCCGCCATCATGCTGAACCCGGACACCGGGCTGCTGAAGATCCTGGAAGTGGAAACCGAGGAATCACGGTATGGCGACGACGAGTCCATCGACGAGTACCCCGACTCCGACGACTGAACGCGACGGCAGGGCTAAATGGCCTTGCCCGGATTAAAGAGTCCCGCTGGGTCGAAGAGCTCCTTGATCCGGTGCTGCAGCTCGCGGACGGGCTCGGGCTGCTCCAGGCCGAGCCAGCGCAGCTTGTACTGCCCCACGCCGTGCTCGCCCGTAATGGTGCCGCCCATGTCCAGCGCCACCGTGACTGACGCATCGAGGGCCTTGTTCAGCCGCCGCATGGCGTCAGCGTCCACCTGGTCGTTCACGCGGTCCACCCAGAAGGTCGGGTGCAGGTTTCCGTCGCCCGCATGCGCCACCACCTTCAGCTTCACGTCGTGGACCTCCGCCAGCGATTCGAGGGCGGCCACATAGTCCACGAGCCGGGAGCGCGGAACGGCGACATCCTCGCCCACCCGGTATTGGTCATCGACTTCGACACCTCTGCTGTTGCGCCGCAGTTCCACCAGCTGCTCGGCTTCCGCGCTGGCTTCGGTGGTGACCACGGCGCCACCCGCGGCAAGGACTTCGCGCACGGCGTCGGCCTCCGCAGCCGCGCCGAAGCCGTCGGTCTGGATCAGGAGCAGCGAGGCGCCCCGGGCGGCCAGGTCCGAGCCGTGGATCTCGTCCAGCTGGGCGAGGGACCCGCCGTCGAGCAGTTCCATGATGGCAGGCTGCACGCGGGACCTGCCCACAGCGAGGACCCCTGCGGCGGCCTGCCGGAAGTCCGTGTAGAACGCGGCAATGGTGTGCACCTCGCGGGACAGGTACTTGAGCCGCACCGTCACACCCACCACAATCCCCAGCGTCCCCTCGGAACCGACGAACAGCCCAGTGAGGTCGTAGCCCGCCACGCCCTTGAAGGTCTGGTGGCCGGTGTGGATCAGGCTGCCGTCAGCGAGCACCACGTCCAGCGCCAGCACCGAATCCCGGGTCACGCCATACTTCGCGCACCGCAGCCCGCCGGCATTAGTGGCAACATTGCCGCCAATCGTTGACGTCCGGAAACTGGCGGGGTCGGGAGCGAACATCAGGCCATGCAGCGCCGCGGCGTCGTTGAGGTCGGCATTGACCACACCGGGTTCAACCACGGCGGTCTCATCATCCGGATTCAGGTCCAGGATCCGGTTCATCCGTTCCAGGCTGAGAACAACCGAACCCTCGCTGGCGTGCGCGCCGCCCGAGACCCCCGTGCCGGCCCCGCGTGGCACGATGGGCACGTTATGCGCTGCGCACGTTCTGACAGCCGCCTGGACGTCAGGCACCGAGCTGGCAAAGACGACGGCGAGCGGCAGCTGGTAATCCAGCACCGGTGCCTGGTCCACGGCGTAGGCGGCCAGGGCAGACTCGTCGTGGAACACTTTTCCTGGACCCAGGACTGAAGTGAGTTCGTCAGCAATGCTGCCCATTGGCTCTCCCGTTTCGATCACATGTGGCTCTCAGTCTAGATGTCGGGACGGCGTAGTTTGCGGGCATTCTGGTCCCGGGGCGCCCGCCCGCCGCGGCCCGCCGCGGCTGCAAGCGCTTCCAGAACGTCTTGCCCTTTGTGGCATACTGTAGGCGTCTTTACCGAAACTGTCATAGGGCTGGTGACTGGAAACGCTTTCATTTCGCCGTTCCACCCGTCTAAGCTGGCCCAATGTCTGTTGACTCATTGCTGTACGCTGCCAGCCCGCTGGCAGGCTCCCTGACCCCGGTTCATGCCGCCGACCACGCCCACGGATGGTGGCGCTCCGCCGTCATCTACCAGGTGTACCCCCGGTCCTTCCGCGACCTCAACGGAGACGGCATCGGCGATCTGGCCGGTATCACGGCGGAGCTCCCGCAGCTGGCCGAACTGGACGTGGACGCGGTGTGGCTCTCCCCCTTCTACCGTTCGCCACAGCGCGATGCAGGCTACGACGTCAGCGACTACTGCGACGTCGACCCCCTGTTCGGCAAGCTGGGTGACTTCGATGGAATGATCGCTGAGGCCAACCGGCTGGGCCTGAGGGTGATCGTGGACCTTGTCCCCAATCACTGCTCCGACCAGCACCGCGATTTCCAGGCTGCCCTCGCCGCAGGGGCCGGCAGCCCAGAACGCGACATGTTCATTTTCCGCGATGGCACGGGCCCCGAGGGCGAGGAGCCGCCCAACAACTGGCAGTCACACTTCGGCGGCTCAGCCTGGACCCGCATCACCGAACCCGACGGCAACCCGGGACAGTGGTACCTGCACCTGTTCGATTCCTCGCAGCCGGACTTCAACTGGGACAACCAAGCCGTCCATGACGAGTTTGAGCGCGTCCTGCGCTTCTGGCTCGACCGGGGAGTCTCCGGCTTCCGGGTGGACGTGGCCCATGCCCTGGTCAAAGCACCCGGGCTGCCGGCATGGGGCGGGCGCGCGGACGGCAGCAGCTCAGATGGTTTCCCCGGCCATGAAGCACCGATGTTCGGCCAGCCTGCGCTGCACGACATCTACCGTGCCTGGCGCCGCATTCTTGAGGAGTACGGACCCGACCGCATCCTCTGCGCGGAAGCCAACGTGGACCCGCTTCCCCGGCTCGCCGACTGGGTCAGGCCTGACGAGATGCACCAGGCGTTCAACTTCCCGTACCTGCATGCCGGACTGGACCTCCACCGGCTGCGCACTGTTGTCACGGAATCGCTCACGTCGTTGGATGCCGTGGGTGCCGCCAGCACCTGGGTGCTCTCCAACCACGACGTTGTCCGGCATGCCACCCGCTTTGGTTACGACTGGTCAGGACCGCGCGAAGGCGACGGGATCGGGCCGGCGGACCCCCAGCCGGACCACGCGACCGGCAAGTCCCGGGCAGCGGCCGCGTCCTTGTTCATGCTGGGCCTGCCGGGCGGTGCCTACCTATACCAGGGCGAGGAGCTCGGGCTTCCGGACGGCATCGACATCCCGGACCATCAGCGGCAGGATCCCACGTTTGCGCGGACGGGCGGCGCGCGGCTGGGCCGCGACGGTTGCCGCGTTCCGCTTCCCTGGCGTGCCGCGGAGCCGCACAACGGCTTCGGCGAGGGCGGGCAGCCCTGGCTCCCACAGCCGGAGAGCTTTACGGAGCTGGCCCGGGACGCCCAGGCCGCGGACCCGTCGTCGCACCTGAATCTCTATCGGCGCATGCTGGCGGCCCGCCGTGAACTCGGCCTCGGGCGCGGGTCCCTGTCCTGGGCCGAGGAATGGTGCACGGGTTCGTCCCTGGCGTTCCTCAACGGCGACGTGCTGGTGGTCATCAACATGGGCGATGAGACCCTCGAACTGCCTGCCGGCGAAATGCTGCTCCGCAGCTCCTCCGCCAGCCATGAATTGTCCGACGGCTGGCATGGAATAGGCTCTGGAGAGACCGTTTGGTTGCGGATTTCAGCAGAGGACTCGGAAAGCTAGGTACATGGCCGGCATCAAGGAAGTCGCGGAACGTGCCGGGCTCTCCATAGCCACCGTTTCGCGTGCCTTGAGCGGCAGGGGCAACGTGTCGCCCACGAGCCGGGCGCGCGCCCAGGCGGCAGCCGCTGACCTTGGCTTCGTGCCGTCCTACCAGGCCTCAAGCCTCGCCTCCGGCCGGAACTACAACATAGGCCTCGTGGTGCCCT
The DNA here is from genome assembly GCF_002929275.1 of Arthrobacter sp. ZGTC131. Classification (GTDB taxonomy): domain Bacteria; phylum Actinomycetota; class Actinomycetes; order Actinomycetales; family Micrococcaceae; genus Arthrobacter. The sequence goes on along the minus strand of NZ_PJIK01000027.1, from coordinate 2,160 downwards.
CCGTCCACCGCTGGTACTTTGCCTCGGTGGTGGAGGGTGTCTCTGCGGCGCTGCTGGACGCCGGGTACGACCTGACCCTGTACAACATCACCGAAGGCTCCGCGCGCCGCCAGAGCATCCTCAATGACTTCCTGCTGCGCAAACGGGTTGACGCGGTGATTGCGGTTTCGCTCGCCCTCACAGAGTCCGAGATCGCCCAAATGCTGGCCGTCCACCGTCCCATCGTGGGAATCGGCGGGCCGCTGCCGGGTGCCTCCACCATCCGCATCGACGATCACGGCCTGGCTGAGGCGGCTGTGAACCACCTGATACGGCTGGGCCACCATCGGATCGCGCATCTGACCGGAGACTCCGAGCACGAGCAGGACTTCAAGGTCCCCCGCACCCGCCTTGCCGGTTATGAAAAGGCCATGCAGGCCGCCGGACTCAGCGCGCAGCCCGAGTGGATCGTTGCCGCGGACTTCACCGTCCAGGGCGCCTACGCCGCAGCCCGCTCGCTGCTGGGTGGTGCTGCAGAGCGGCCGACTGCCGTCTTCGCCGCCTCCGACGAAATGGCGATCGGCACCATCCTCGCCGCCCGCGACTTCGGGCTGCGGATTCCGGATGACCTTTCTGTCATCGGGATGGACGGCCACGAACTCGGCGCGCTGTTCGGCCTCACCACCATTGACCAGGACCCGCGTGGCCAGGGCGCGCTGGCAGTTCGCCTCCTGCTGGACGGGCTCGACGGCGGAACGGACAAGGCGGTCCTCGACACCGAGTATCCGACGAAGTTCATTTTCCGGTCCAGCACTGCTGTGCCGCCGGCTTAGTCTTCTTCCGCGCCGCCCATGAAGCGCACGAACCGGTCAAGGATGTCCGGCCAACCCTTCTCGTAGCTGGCACGGGTGCCTGCCGGGTCCTCGGCGCCTTCCCAGCCGTCGTGCACCACCCGCACCTCGGTGCCGCTCTCGACTGCGCGGAAGGCCATCCTGACTTCCGTGGACCACAGCGCCGTGGTGCCGGGGTACCAGGAGGCGTGGAAGGACAGCGGAGGCTGCCAGTCGTCGATCGTTCCCCAGGTGGTGCTCCTGCCGTCGTCGGCAGTCTCGAGGATGAGGTTCTCCTCAAACTCCACGTAAGAGCCCGGGCCGTACACGCTGTTGGAGTCCATAGGCCACCACAGGTGGGTGTGATCTGTGAAGCCCATAAAGGCACGCGATACCGGTCCGGGAACCACCACGGTGCAGACCACCGGGTCCAAATTCTCGGTGGGAACCGGCTCATTGGCTCCGGGGCCGGCGGCGTGGCTGAAGAGGTTTTCCATGGGCACCTACTCTACCGGGTACAAGGTAGGGCTCAGGGCGCCAACCGTAGCGCGCACGGTGCAGGGCTCGCGTTGTGGGCTCACGGTTTAGGGCTCACGGTCTGGGCTCACGGTGTGGGCTCACGGTCTAGGGCTCGCCGTGTGGGCTCAGGGTGAAGGGCTAAGGGTGAAGGGCTCACGGTGGCGAGCGTAGGTCTCATGGTGCCGAAGGCACCGCTTGGTTGTCCGGCGCAGCTGGCCCGCCGGCTGACCGAGTCGCAACCCTCTCACCTTCCGCGCTCCCCAGGGCGACCCTCTATCACTATCTGCCGACAAATCACAGACGCTCTCTCACTTCCCGCCGGTTACCCACGGACGCTCTCTCACTACCTGCGGATAAATCACGGACGCTCTACCGGTGTGGCCGGTGACGGCGGCGGTGTGCTGGCCTGGGGCCGCCCGGCGTGGGGGCGGTCGGCGAGCGTCCCGTTCCGGGCGACAGGTAGTGAGAGTGCGTCACGTTCCGGGCGACAGGTTGTGGGAGAGCGTCACGTTCCGGGCGACAGGTAGTGAGAGTGCGTCCCGTTCCGGGCGACAGGTAGTGAGAGAGCGTCCCGTTCTACGCGACAGGTAGTGAGAGAGCGTCCCGTTGTACGCGGCAGGATGTGGGAGAGGGTCCCGTTCCGGGCCTGGTTTGTGTGTCGGCTCCGGGCCAAGACGTGCCCGGTTAAGCCAAGACGTGCCCGGTTAAAAGGATCAGGCCCCGACATACGTTGTCGGGGCCTGAGCCATAAATAGTGTCCGGCGGTGACCTACTCTCCCACACCCTCCCGGGTGCAGTACCATCGGCGCTGTGGGTCTTAGCTTCCGGGTTC
>NZ_PJIK01000026.1 GCF_002929275.1 Arthrobacter sp. ZGTC131 | reverse complement strand
CGACGAAGGAGGGGCTGGATGGGGCCGGAGCGGGCACGATAATCCGAAGGACAGCAGACAAAAAACGTCGTAGACAATCAGGGCCAGGGCGCCCGGAGCCCTGCGACGGACGCACTGGACCCCGACAGCCGGCCGCGCCAGCGGACGCCCGATAACTGGGTGGAGCGCAGCGGAAACCAGGGCATTGAGACCGGTTGTGCCCGCTGTGGACAGGTGGAGCCTCCGCACAGCTCAAAGCTGTCCCCATTGGGTGCAACCCGCCCGCCGCAGGTCTGCCGCGAATCCTGCATTGGATGCAGGATTCGCGGGGGGAAGTTCTTTTGTCGGCCCCTCCCGCTACACTGAATGAATCGAACATATATTCGAATAAAGGTGTGTTGTGGGCGTTGTTGTCGGTCCCCGTGTGATAGATGCGGGTGCCTCGTTGTTGTCGGTGCTGGTCTCACCGGTGCCGGTCGCTGCCGGTTATCCCTCGCCCGCGCAGGACTACTTTGATGGCCGGATCGATTTGAATGCGCACCTGATCAAGGACATCACCAGCACCTATGTGGTGCGGGTGACCGGGGACTCGATGGAAGGCGCCGGGATCAGCGACGGGGACGAACTGATCGTGAACCGGGCCCTGGAACCCACCGACGGGTCGGTCGTGGTCGCGGTCCTGGACGGGGAGCTGACTATCAAGCGTCTGCGGATCACCCCCGCCGGGGTGGTGCTGCAGGCGGAGAATCCGGCGTACCCGGACATCCGGGTACCGGCGCTGTCGGAACTGACGGTGTGGGGCGTGGCCACCCGATGCCTTCATTACGTTTAGGGCGGGGCCATGTCTAGGCCCGCGGTGATGCGGCGGATGCCGCAGATCGCGCATGTGGATGTGAACTGCTTCTATGCCTCGGCCGAGCGCGCCTTCGACCCGTCGCTGGAGGGCCGGCCGGTGGTGGTGCTGTCCAACAACGACGGCTGCGCGGTGACCCGCTCCCCCGAGGCCAAGGCCCTGGGCATCCCCATGGGTGAGCCGTGGTTCAAACTCGCCCCGCGGGCCGAGGAATGGGGACTGGTGGCGCTGTCGAGCAACTACGAACTCTACGGGGACATCAGCGCCCGGGTGATGGAGCTGCTGGGCCGGTACTCGGCCTGGCTGGAGGTCTACAGCATCGACGAGGCCTTCCTCGGCGTCAAAGGCACCCCGGCCGAACTCCTCGCCCTGGGCCGGACCATGAAGGCAGCCGTGCGGCGGAACGTCGGGGTGCCCGTCTGCGTCGGGATCGCCGCCACGAAGACCCTGGCGAAGCTGGCCAACAAATGGGCGAAGAACAACCCTGCCTTCGGCGGGGTCTGCCACTGGGACTCCGTCCCCGCCACCGACCGGGAGACGCTGATGGGCCGCCTGTCCGTCATCGAGATCTGGGGCGTAGCAACACGGCTGACCAAACGGCTCAACGTCCTGGGGATCCATTCCATCCTTGACCTGTCCCGGGCCGACCCGGTCATGATCCGGGACCGCTTCTCCGTGGTCATGATGCGCACCGTCCTGGAACTGCAGGGAACCCCCTGCATCCCGATGGAGGAAGAACGGATCGGGAGGGACCAGCTCATCTTCTCCCGCTCCTTCGCCACCCCCATCACCACCGCCACCGGGATGCGGCAGGTCATGAGCGTCTACGGCCAGCAGGCCTCGGCGCGGCTGGCCAAACACGGGCTGCAGGCCAAAGTCCTCACCGCCTTCGCCGGCACCTCGCACTACAACCCGAAGGACACCTCCTACCCCTCCGTCTGCATCCCGCTGCCGATGCCCACCGCCGACCCCGTGCTGCTCACCAGGGCCGCCCACGCGCTCCTCCCCCACGTCCACGAAGGCGTAAAGTACGCCAGGGCCGGGATCATGGTCACCGACCTGCGGCCCACCGGCAACCAGGCACCCCTGGCCCTGTTCGAGAACCCGCACGAGGAACGCCGCGTCGGAACACTCCTGGAAGACGTCACCAAAAAGTATGGCCGCGGCTCCATCGGCCTAGGCCACGCCGGCATCAAAACCGGCCTGGACTGGGCCATGAAACGGGACATGCTCTCCCCCCGCTACACCACCCACTGGGACGAACTCCCCCTCGTCAAAGCCGCCTAAACCACAAGCCACCCGCAGCACCGCACCACGAAAGAACACACCCCTATGACCCTCACGCCCGAAGCCCCCGCACGGACCCACGATTTCCAGGTCCGGACCGACCCGGCAGGCACGCCCCTCGCCATCCGCTACGACGGACGGATCTGGATCGTCGATCCCGATACCGATACCCAGCACTGGTACGGACGGGACGCCTGGTGGGACAGCAGGCGGACCGCCGCCGTGGGCAGCGGAGACACGGTCAGCATCGAATACTGGCGCGTCCAGGCCCGCCTGAACACCGCCTCGGCGCTGCGGACCTTCACCCTGCGCCGTGAACCGCTCGCCACACAGTGGCTCCTGGAATCCATCGATGACCGCTCCTGAATCCCGGGGTCCGAGGACTCCGGGACCGGTCAGTGATCAGACGTGGGAGGCGGTCAGGGCGGAGTTCACGCTGCCGTCCCTGGCCCAGGTCCGCCACAGGCTTGCGGAGCTCATCGACGACCCTGAACCGGTGATGCAGCAGCTTGTCCGCGTCTTCATTGACGACGGCACATACTGTCCGGGCTTCCAGTTCCTCGCCGGCGGCCAGCTCCAACCAACCGTCGTGGACCTTTTCTCCCAGGCGATGGAACTAAAAATCCCGCACAACTACTTCACGGCCTGGATGTTCACACCGTCCCGGGAACTCGGCGGAGCCCGCCCCGTGGACGTCCTCAAGGACAGCCGTGACCCTTTGCCTTTGCGGCGGGCCTTGGAAGCCCTGGGCCGGGCGGTGGGCGCCAACTAGGTTCCATGGTGGTGGGCCCTCTGTGGTGGCAGGCTATTGCTCTCCGCCGGGTCGTGGGCGGCGTTCCTTGGTCTTCGTCTCGCGGGCGTGGGTTAGTTCGGCGCGCAGCTGGTGGATTTGGCGACTGTAGGTGTCATGAAGGTCTTTGACGCGTTGCTCACCATGGCTGCGCTCACGCTCGACGTCGGCTCTGGCCGCTTCACGCTCGGCAGTCAGTGTCGCCACGGTGCTGCGCATATCGGCCGCCGCCTCGCGGGCGGCCTCCAGGTCGGCACGGACGCCCGCCAGCTGGGCCCGGGTCTCTTCGGCCGCGGACTCCTCGCGGTCAGCGCGGGCTGTCTCCGCCTCGGCGCGACTCTCAGCCACCCCTGTGCGCCGCTCTGCATCAACCCGGGCCCGTTCCTCTGTCCCTGCCCGTTCGGCGGCTGCGTCGCGTTCCCGTTCAGCCAGCGTCAGCTGGACGCGGATCGCTTCAATCTCGGCCCGCAAGCCGGCACTCTCTGCCTGCGCCAGTTCCCGTTCGTTAGCCGCCGAGGCATGGGCCTGCGTCAGTTCCTCGGTGAGTTGCCTGGCCCGGGTTTGGGCGGCATCGAGCTCCGTCTGGAGGCCTGACAGCTCCTGGGTGAGTTCCTCGTTTGTTCGCGTTGCTTCTTCAGCTGCCGCGTCGGCCTCGGCCTTTTCGGCCTCGGCCCGGCGCTGAGCCTGCTCGGCACGGGTGGCCCGCGCGTTCGCGCCGGCCACCTGCTCGGCGGCCTCGCTGGCTACCGACTCAATCTGAGCTTCCGCCGCCTCGGGATCCCCCACGGTGCGCAGTTCCTCAACAAGCGCCGCGAGCTGCTGGCCCAGGAGCTCGATCATCCCGCTCACCTGGCCCGTGATCTCACTGGCTCTCTGACGCGCGGAATCCACCGGACGGGCCTCAGCGCCCCGGGCAGCGTTCTCAGTGGGGCGCTGGCGTGCCCGCCAAGCCGACGCGCGGTTATGGGCGGGGTCGTCACAGTACTCCGGCGGGCGGCCGGTACCGGCCTCGCCAGCCATCGCGGGACGCCGGCAGCCCGGGTAGCGGCAGGTTCGCTCATCGACCTCAACAATGTTCTCGCTCATAGTTTCATCGTAGCCTTCTTTCGTTACTAACGGAAGGCATAACTAAATACGTAACGTAACGAAATACGGAACCGGGCCTCGTCCGGAGCTGTGCGGGCCGCGCCCCTGACCACCCCGGGCGCGTAGCGTTAGGAGATGGGACTCATCTACGACGATCCACAGCCGGCCGCGTTGACGCTCACCCGCGTAGCGGCCGAAGAAGCTCAGGGCCCCGGTGAGCTGACCGGCCGCATGCACGCGATCCTCGAGGATCTGATCCGGCGCAACGGGGTCGATTACTTGGCGGAACTGGTGATCGTCCTGGCCCGCGACCGGTTTATCGCCCTCGACGACCTCGCCCGGGTCACCGGGACCAGCACAGATGAGCTGCTGGATGCAGTGGAACTCGAGGCACTGGAAGGCCTCGATGACGGTTGCTAGGTTGTCGGCCGGAGCCGGACTGCCGGAAGGACTGGTACCGCCGGTGAAAGTCGCCCTGGCCCGGGCCGTCACGAAGATGCCCCGGGCCGGCGCCGTGCCCGGAACTCTGCTCTATGAACCCAAATGGGACGGCTACAGGGCCGTCGGGATCCGCGACGATAACGTGGCCACGTTGTGGTCCCGGCAGGGGAAGGAACTGACGCGGTACTTCCCGGAAATCGTTGCGGCTTTCGCGTCCGCGGTGCCGCCGGGGTGTGTGATCGACGGCGAAGCCGTGATCTGGTCGCAGGGCCGGCTGGACTTCTCCGCGCTGCAGCAGCGCCTGGGCGCTGGTCCCAAGACCCTTCCCGGACTGGTCCGTGAGACACCGGCCAGCTACGCCGCATTTGATGTCCTGGCCGTCGCCGGACATGACGCCCGCGAGCTGCCGCTAAGCCAGCGGCGGGCACTCCTGGAAGAACTTGCCAGCGGCTGGCAGCCTCCGCTGTCCCTCTCCCCCGCCACCACGGATCCCGACGAGGCGGCGCGGTGGTTTGAAGAGATGCCCCACACCGGGATCGAAGGACTGCTCATTAAAAGAAGTGACCAACCGTACACCGGCGGCGCCCGTTCGTGGTTGAAACTGAAGCACAGGGAAACCGTAGAGGTCGTCTGCGGCGCGGTCATTGGGCCAATCACTCAGCCGTCCGAGGTCGTGGCCGGACTGCTCCTGGACGGGGAATTGCGGATCGTCGGCCGCTCCACGCCACTGAAGACAGCGGCCGGCCGCGAGCTGGCACGATGGCTGGAACCGCCCCGGGGCCAGCATCCGTGGCCCCCCACCGTGAAGGGAACGACGCTGGACCGGTTCAACCGGGACAAAGAACCCGTGACGCTGACACTCGTGGAACCGGTGGTCATGGAAGTATCCGCCGATATAGCCTGGTCGGGAAGGTCGTTCCGGCACCCACTCCGGGTTATTCGTGCCAGACCGGAGCTCTCCCCCGCGGAAATCGGCCTGCCGAAAATGTTCCGGCCAAGTCGATAAGCACCGTCCCAACACCCGGGCTCGCTCGGGGAAGCATCCCCCACTCTCGGACCAGACTTTTGCATCTGGCCGCTCCTACTACTACCCGGGCAAGAGAGAGCGAGACATCACGGTTCAACAGCCGAATGAGGAGAAGATGACTCTCCTTAGGAATATCGCCCCACTCGCCCTAGGTCTCCAGGGGCCTGCCGCGGGGCACGCTGCCTGGGTCAGCGGTGAACTGGTTCCCGTCGTTATACTGCCGCTCCAGAGCTTCAACCTCACGCTCCACGGCCGTGAGGATGAAGTCAGAGAGTGTCCTGGATTGGGTTAGGTGGCGCGTCGCCATGTAGGCGGAGCGCATCCGAGCCCCCGACTCCTTTGACTGGAAGAAGCTGGTCTTCCGGTACAGCTTCTTCGCTGGCTCAGGAGAAACCGGAACTGGCTGCCGGAGAAGGTTCTGGGTCTGCGGCGGTACTTGCTGCAACGGCTGCACGTACGCGGCAGACTGCGGCTGCTGAACCGGTGCCTGCTGCGGAGTGGCCGGCAGGACCTCCGGCGACTGGACTTCAGGAGTCTGCTGAAACGGAACTGCCGCTGCCGGGGCCTGCACGGGTGCAGTCAGGGTCGACTCGTGGACGGCCTGCAGCGTCGGAGGCTCGGGAACCGCGTCGGGAGCGTCGTCCGTGCGCGTCATATCGGCGATGACGCTGGTGTTGCGGGCCTTCGTCAGTCCGCCGCGTTTGCGGACAGCATCAAGGGCGCTGGGGGTGCCTCCGCGTTCCGGGGCTGGTCCTGGGCGGTTCACGATTCGGCGCCTTTCCAGATGAGAGTGGCTAGCTGGACCAGGTCGGCCCTGTGTGGGGCGGCTTCGGAGCCCCATGCACGCAACGGCTGCGAGGCGGCTTGCGCCTTGGCGAATACTTCGCGGTCTTGAAGCATCGGTTCTAAGACGAGATCACCGAAGTTGGCGTTGATCTTCTCAATCCAGTGCATCTGATCAGCGCGCTTCTTCTGCTTGTTGACGACAACGCCCAGGAGTTCGATGTTCTCGTTCAGGTTCTCTTGCACTTCGCCAATCGTCGTGACGATTTCCGATAGCCCTTCTACCGAGGCAACCCGGGGCTCAGTGATCAGCAAGGCATGAGTGGCCGCGGTCAAGGCGTTGACTGTCAGAAGCCCCAGCGAAGGTGCGCAGTCAATCAGGACGATGTCGTACTCCTCCGCCACTCCCCTCAGGGCGATCCGCAGCCGGTGCTCGCGGGCCATCATGGAATCGCGTTCGCGGGAGGCCAGATTGCGTTCGGCCGCGATCAGGTCCAGTTGCGGGAAAACTTCGCTCCTGTCGGCCCGAGGCTGCCACGCCTCCCCCGCCGGCATGATCGCGTCGCCGGCCACACCAGGCATGATCTTTTGGTTGTTCGACTCGTCGCCGTAGAGGACATCATTGAGGGTAAATTCCGGATCCGTCACGCCCAGTGCGGAGGTCACGTTGTACTGCGGGTCTGCGTCGATGACCAGCACCTTCTTACCAAGCGTCCTGGAGAAGACCTCAGCCAGGCCGGTCACGATGGTTGTCTTGCCGACGCCACCTTTTTGATTGCAAACGGCGATGATCTTTGCCGACATGTCTGGGGTACCTTCCGTTGCACTGCTGGTAGAAAAACGGTGCGGCAAAGATCCCCCACGTGGCGGGAACTCGTCGGGCCAGCAACCGATGAGATCACGCTAACTTCGCCAAGCCAGTCCGCCCGTGCGCCACGCCGAAGTTGCGCGCAAATGGTTCCTTTCCCGCGCATCCCACCTTTGGCGCAAATGGAACTATAAGCGTGGTTTGCGCGAATACCGCTTTTTCGCATATGCCACCAATCTTGTGAGCAGGCTGAGACCGTGCGCAAATAGAACCTTTTACGCCGTCCGAACAGTAGCTAGCTGTCTTGCAGATCCAGGCCGGAGCCGCCTTCATTGCACAGCATCGGGGTTTCGTGGCACACGTCGGCCAAAAAAATGAAGGGCTGGATCGCTGTCCTGACAAGGATTCCCAAATGGTTCCATTTGAGCAGGAGCGCAAAGCCCCACGCGGTTCTATTTGAACCACCTATGGTGGCATCTCCTCAGCAGCGTGCCTGGAAGGCACAGCAGTACTCACGGGCGCAAATGGTGGTATACGCGCATCAGCGCTAGTCCACTTGAACCAAGCACTAAATGGTGGCATTTCCTCAAAAGGCGTTCGCGGCGTCCTTGGTAGTATTCGCGCAAATGGAGGCATTTTCCCATATGCCCCCATAAAAACTCATAGTTCCATTTGCGCAAATCGTGCCATTTCCTTCCCGGACGTTTTCTGCGCCGCGCCCGGGGCCTGCGCGGCGGAATCCGGTCTGGTCAGTCCGCAGCCGGCACACTCGGCCCCTCCTCTCCGAGCCCCCTGGCGGAGGTTCTTCTCGTCTTCACCTGGCGCCTCAACAAAAGGCGTCAGGCATTGACGTCCGTGGTCGATGAATTGCGCGATGCTCGACCCTATCGTCCGAAGCCCAGGTCGCGACGCCTTCCGGGGCGTGTGAGCAAATGGTTCCATTTGCTCCGTTGAGGGAATGGTTCCATTTCCTTCGAAAGGGCTTCCAGCCAACCAGGCGGCGAGAGGAAGAGTGGCAATTGACAGCAGTAGTCATCGGCGACTGGTTCACGATCACGATGCAGGAATATTGGGGGAGTGGTCGAAACCCCATTTGCGCAAATGGTGCCATATGCGCGTCATTCCCGTGCTGAAATGCCTGAAGCGCACCTGCGACTTCCGGGAGTAGAGGACTCAGCCGGTCCAGCCAGCCATGAAACGACGACGGAGAATCCGGAAGTTAATCCAGTCATTGGTCCCCGAAACGGCGGGGAGAGACGGCTGCAGGGCCAGCGTCTAGTCAACAATCCGCCAACAAAATCAACCGGCCTTGGTGAACGCCATGTCGGCCAGTGCCCACTCGTCCGGTGGACCCTCGAAGGCCTCCCACGGATAGTCATCACCGGGGGAGAGGAGCTCGGCGACGGTGTTGACGTTCTTGGACAGCCATTCCTTCCACAGGATTCGTTCGATCCTGTAGCGCTGTAGCTGCGCCGCCACGGCTTCCAGCACGCCGAAGTGCTCGGCGAGATCCTTCAACGACGTCGTGGACACGATCGACCATGCCCGCGTGGTGTCTCGGGCGATCATGTTCCATGCGGCCATCACATCGAGCGCTTCAGTGACAGCTGTCCGGGAGAGCCTGGTCAGCTTCACGAGCTCCGCCGCTGACAAGCCGGGGGAGTGTTCCAGTGTCTCGTAAACGAAGGCCGCCGGAAGGCCGAGCTCCCGGAATACCGGCCGCAAGGCATGGATCTTCCCTCTCCGCCACGTCAGATCTTCGGCGGGCGCCTTCACGTCCTCGGGCACGGTCAGCATGTAGAGGTCCCCTTTAGTGCCGCGGCCCTGTTCGACCAGAGTCACCAGTCCGTCGTCCTCACTGCGCAGCGCCCTCAAGTGGGATCCAACGGTCGTGTGGTCAAGCCCGGTGGCAACCGCAATAGACCGGGCCCCGAATTCAACGAACCGGGACGCTGTCTTGTGTGCAGCCTCACCCAGTGATCTCAGGACCATTCTTCTCGCCAGCCCTGTCCTTGAATCGGTGTAGGCGTGCTCTGTCAGCCGGAGGGCATTTCGCCAGGTCCTGATGAACCGATGCTCCGCATCGGGATTCGAAACCGGGTTGCCCTGTATCTCCGGGGGCTGTGTATTTGGCTGGCTTGTGGGGGATTTACGGGCATTGTTCTTTCCGTTCCTGGATCCTGCGTCTTTGCTCAAGTAGCTGACTGCATTCAGCCAATCCCGGCGCAGGGCCGGGACCCGGTGCCGGGAGGCATAGCGTGCATAGAAGGAGGCCAGCCCCGGCCAGGTCCCTTGCATCATGCGGCGTTCCACATCGGTCACTTCCAGGCCGGCGGCTGCGGCTCCGGTGATGATTGCCTGGCGGGCTTCCGAGTCGGAGGGGTACCTGTTTGAGTCGTAGAGTCCGGTCTGTGCCATCAGCTGCATGGCCCGGGACATCCGGCCAGCGGGGTGCCGGAGTTTGGGTGTCTCGGTGGGCGTCGGCGTAAGCGTCTGTTCCAGGCGCAGGGCTCGGACGGCGGCGATCTCCCCAGCTAGGTCAGCTTTCATGGCGGTCCACACGGAGGCTGAGTTGGGTCGGCGGGCGATGTCGTAGGCCATGTTTAGGCTCATCGCGAGTTCTTGGTGGCCGCCGCGTTTGTGCGGAGATCCAGGCGTGCGCATGCAGCCATGGAGGAGGTTCTGGTGCGGGGTCTTGTCCAGGGTCCGGTATCGGGTGCCCAGGGCCTCGACAAGATCACGCGCTTCAGAGAAGGTGACTCGCTGCTCCAGCGGGATGTAAACGTGGCGGCCGCCGTTGGGGGAGTAGTCCTCGATCCAACGGGCTCCGCAGTTGTGCAGCCAGGCCTGGACGGCGCGGACGTCGGCCTGCACCCGGTCGACGCCGGCGACGGAGGAGTCGAAGTCAAGGAAGATGGCGGCGCAGGTGCCGTCTTTTCCGAAGATCCGGACGGCGGCTGGGAACGTGGGGAGCGCCTCAGTCAGGGCCCGTTCGTGCTTCTGAGGGTACGACTTGCCGGCGTCCCGAGATAAGCGAATCCGGGGCTGACCTGCGAGAAGAGGCGCCAAGGCAGCCCACGCCTGAGCGGCGCTGGAGATCGGGGATGGCTCGCGGGACACGCCAGCGTCGTTTCTTGCTGGCAGCACCAGAGCGTGCTGTTGTACGATGAGTCTGTTCCTGTCAGAGGGAATGAGTTAGGGCCGGTCCGCCAAGACCGGTTTTGCAACACAAAGGAAGGCCTGCGAAGGGCTTCCAAGCGATTTACGATCTGTCAGCCGGCAAGCATTCCGGATCGTGAATCTCAAGCTTCGAAGGCCCGCCTCGTGCGGGCCTTCTTTTTTATGAGGCTAAGCGGCCAAGAGGCAACTCCTCCTGTTGGACTATCGCGTGAAGATTGGTGTTCGCGAGCCGTTCGTCGACCAAATCGGACAGCCAGTCACTGACGTACTGGTAGCCCTCCGCCTTTGCAACGAGATCCATTGCATCCGCCTTGGGTGTAGCGATGCGGAATCCGACGAATTTGCGGTCGCCTTTGGAGCGTCGGCCACTACGGTTTACTGGAGCCATCATCCCTGTCCTTTGAACTCGGCGACTGAAGGGCCGCCGTTGCTTCAATAGATCGGTCGGACCAAACATCTCACGGCCCTGAGGGTGGCGTACTCTGCATTCCAGTCCCTCTGAAAATGAAGCTATCACCGCGTTGTCGCATGTCTGGGCATTGAAACTGAAACACCCTCGGCGTGTTGAAACAGAAACACATGAGCCGCGAGGATGGGCCCACCAGATCCAAGGCAGCACACAACTTCAGAGCCCGCCCGCCAGGCACTGCCCCTAGGGCAAGCTTGCCGCCAACCGGAACACTGTCTCCGGGCTCGCCGTGCGAGGCAATCGCCTATGTCGAATCTCCTACCTGCGCGCGGCGCGCCCACGACTGGACGGCCGGCGAAGGGCTGCGGACGCCTCGCTGAACGGCGTGTTCGTAGTGTCTGCCTTGGATTCACCGGTGGTCTCAGTCCTCTCTGCGTGACAAGCGGACCTGTCGGAAGCTTTGGTAGCGTTGCACCTTGCTGAGGCGCGTCTGGCGCTGGTTTCATAGTACACATTACTGAAATTTTTTCAGTGGATTACCGGAGCCCTAGGGAATGCAACAGACCAAACTGACCGCTGACACCGTGGAGTCTTTGAACCTGCCCGCATACCCGACCCTGAGTGATCTGGTGGGGTCGGTGGAAGAAAAGTACGGCAAGACCCTGATCTTCGAGGAGGGCACAGTGAGCAGCCTGGGTGAAGGTGTGACCGGTCAGTGGATTGACACCCCCAGCCATGGCATTGTCCGTTACCTCCGTGGCGCGAAGGCCTGGAGCATTCATGTCGTGTTGCATGAACTCAGCCACATCCTTCTCGGCCACAAGGGCAAGCCCCTAGACGGGCTGATTGGGGGTTCCTTCTTTTCTGGCATCGGCAAGCGGCACGGTGTCAGTTGGATGTGTCGTGCAGTAGACCTTCCTCTAGATGAGGCCGAGGCTGCCGCGGAGAATTTGGCCTTCGGACTGGCTCGAGTCTTACACGCCGCCCCACAGAAGGAAGCCACCAAGGCCGAAAGAGTGTTTGGCCTGTGATCACTGCAGCGTTCTGGATCCTCACGGCAGTCTTCGTAGTCCGTCTCTACCTCGTAACCCGATGGGGATCATCAACGGCCTTTCTGGCTGCCATCGGCATAGGCGTTCTCGGCCTTTTCCTCGGGGGCGTCGTGGTGCCAGAAGCCGTTATCGATGCTCACCTGGGCGGTGTTAACGTCCTGCACCTAGTTCGCAATTTGTCTGTCACGATTGCTGTTTGGCTGATACGTGACGGCATTTTTGCTGCCTACTCCCTAGACGCCAGCTATCAATCGCGCTTCACTCACCGGCCCATTGCTATCGTTCTGGCAGCCTTTGCCATCGCCATTCCGTTCTCGTGTCAGCGGTTTGGGCCGACGGCCTCCAACTTCGTGCCGGAAAATGTTCAGCAGCTACCGGTTTTCATCTATGCCACCGTCTATATGAGCATTTTGGCGTTGCTGGCCATGTCGGTCTTTCGGATCTGCCTCCAGCCCCAGATGAGCCTGCCCGTGCGTGTGAGCTCTCGGGTCGTTGCAGCCGGCATGGGGCTGGTTGCCCTCGCCTCTGTCGAAGAGATCGCATACATGACCGCCATGCACATCGATGTGGGCGGTCCTTCTGTCCAGAAGGTGTTGTATGTCTTGTTCAGTCCGCTGTTCTACGGTGGGGTGCTGCTCACGTCCCTGGGTCTGGGCATCCCGCCGGCAGTGAAGGCATGGCGCCGACTGCAGGTTCGGGACCGTGCGGCCTTGGTCTTTCTCACGGCCACGCTTGGGAGGACGTACTGGGGTCTTTCCTATGCTGCCTGGTTGGCGAGCATTCTAGCCAGCCTCTGTGCCTCGTCCCCGTCAGCGCGCCTGTACGAGTACATTATTCGCTCCAGCGATCATAAAGTCGCTCTTTCGGGGCGAGCAACACCCGTACTTGCCGGCCGCGTTCTAGACAGAGTCCAAGCTCGATTTGATGGCGGTGTCGGTTCCCTGGAATCGGTTCTGCCGGTAAGGGCAGCACATTGACTGCAGCAACCACGACCCTCGCCTCAGAGAGGTCCTCTACGGCCGTGGGCCGTCTCGCCAGGACTGCAACCGAGATCGCACAGCCGCCCCTCGTTCTGTCTCTCCTACTGATTCTGGCTTCTCTGCTGAGTGACCAGCGGCTTACCTCCATCTGGTCCGGCGTTATCGCTGCCGTCTTCATCTGCCTGGCTCCCTTCGCCGCGGTATTGCTCCTGGCCAAGAGAGGTCAGCTGACCGACCACCATGTTGGAGACAAGAGGCAGCGGCGCCCGGTCATGCTGTGGACCTTGGGCTCTGCACTACTTGGCTGCGGCATCCTCGTTCTCGTTGGAGCCCCACGGCCTGTCTGGGGACTAATTGGCGGGATTCTCTGCGGCATCGTGGCCCTGATCCTGGTTAGCCCAGTCTGGAAGATATCGGGCCATGCGATGACGTTGGGTGGCGCGACAGTCTCTGCCGTATTGATGTTCGGCTGGCTGGGGCTTCCGTTCGTTGTGGCCACTCCACTTGTCTGCTGGTCCAGGGTTTATCTCCGGGATCACTCAGCGCGGCAGGTCATTGTCGGCTTCATAACCGGCGTAGTTGCATTTGGGGCCTCATATACTCTCATTGTTAGCTGACTTTTCACTTGGTACTCCGCATAGCCGTCAAGGCCCGGCAAGTGGTCTCACTGATGACGGAACCAAAAGGAGGGTTGTGACTTCGCTACCGCTGGCAGAATGCTGCCCATGGGACGCGGCCGACCACGTTGGCCGAGAGCAGGATCAATCGTGACATCGAACGACAATCCCATCGATCCGCGCAGCGATAAAGAGGTTCTAGCGTCCAAAATCCAGCTTCTCCTGGATATCGTCCATGCCAAAGACGCTCAGAGTTTCACCTACGAAGATGTTCGACAGGGCCTCGCGGAGCAGGGAATCACGCTTACGAGAACCCGCTGGCATCGGCTACTCGCAGGCTCTCCGGATAACCGGTGGGATCCTCAACTCCTGAAGGCGCTGGCCTATTTTTTCGACGTTGATGAGAATTACTTGCTTCAGCGCAGCGGTCCAATCCCGGAACGGGTGGAGGCTGAGCTCCGCCTGATAGAGGCTTATCGCATTGCGGAAGTGGAGCATTTCGCCGCACGGGTGTTGGGAGAAGTGAATGTGGACGCTCTACGCGCAGTGACTGAAGCACTACGGAATCTTCCGCCCCGACCAAATAAACAAAACCCGCCTAACTGAAAAATTTTCAATACTGAACTTTTTTCAGTAGACTTGGGGGCATGACATGCTTCAGCCCCCTACGGCCTGATCATGCACATTGAGCGGGATTACGGGCGAGGCCCCTACCGCAGCCCCTGGGGGAAGTAGGGGCCATATTTCCTTGAGACTTCGGGGTGTGAGGCGCACTCACGATGCAACGCAGTGCATGTCAGCTTCCCGCACCCCGGCCTTTGATGTACTTCATCAGATCCCCGGCTGCGGCGTCGAACGCTTCAGCGTTGATCGTGTAGAGCACCCGCTGGCCAATGCGGCGCTCTCCTGCATTGGAGGCCACGGCCCCAAGCTCTTCAAGCTGATTCAGGTGCCACAAGATGGTTCTATAACCAGTTCCGATACTTCGGCCTATGTCACCACTGGTTACACCGTCCTGGTGTTCAAACAGATATTTGAGTATTTCAGCGCGCAAGGGATTGACGCCCAGCAGGGAAATCACGCGAACCGCCTGGGGCGGCGCGGCTGTGGCGGGTTGAACATAACGTGGCACCCTCCCATTTTGTCGCACCGCGTCCCCATCAGCTCCCACTGTATAACTAAGTGCGATACTCTAACGAGGAGAGTTCAAATAAAACAAACACTCGACGCTCCAAACCGCAGGCGGCGGCGGATCATTCGAGAGCTAATGGGAGCCATCGCACGCCTCGGGGGGAGGAGAGGGACATGAAGCCAAAGATGTTGTTCATCGGCGCAGCAGTGCTCGTGCCGATGATGCTTCTAGGTCTGGTCCTGTCGGTAGTCCTGCTTTTCGGTTCGACGCCTGCGGCCGCCGATTGTGGCTCCATGGTTGCCGTCGTAATAGACAGCGATATCAAGGTGGACGGCTACTCC
This sequence comes from Arthrobacter sp. ZGTC131, assembly GCF_002929275.1. GTDB lineage: Bacteria > Actinomycetota > Actinomycetes > Actinomycetales > Micrococcaceae > Arthrobacter. The sequence goes on along the minus strand of NZ_PJIK01000026.1, from coordinate 23,636 downwards.
GCTGACCAGATGGAGAATGCAGCAGCAATCGTGAGCGCTGGCAAGACGCTGAATCTACCGGCTAAAGGCCAAGTGATCAGCGTGATGGTTGCCTTGGGGGAGTCGGGTCTGAGGGTCCTGGACCATGGCGACAGTGCCGGCCCGGATTCCAGGGGCCTGTTCCAGCAGCGGGACAACGGGGCTTGGGGTTCGTACGAAGACCGCATGAACCCATCGGTCAGTGCAACTAACTTCATCAGGGCCCTCCAAAAGGCCGAGGGGTGGGAGCTGTTGGAACCGACGATTGCCGGGAGTAGGGTCCAGCGCAATGCCGACCCTTATCACTACCAGAAGTACTGGGGCTCGGCGGTCAGGATCGTTGACGCCCTTTCCGACACGGGGTTCTCCCAGGATGGCAACGACTGTGCTTTTCCGCGTGGCACCGGAGCGGGCGACGACCTTCCCTGGAAGGATGCCCCGACCTGGGTGCAGGTCGGCGCTAATGCCTCCAGCACGTCCCCACTGGGCATGCTCAACCGGGAGTGCGTCGATTTCGCGCTCTGGCGGGTGAACCAGCAGCTGGGCAGTACGAGTGCCCCGTTCAAGGTTCACAACGGCACGTTCCGTCCCGACGGTCAGAGGCTCGGTTCGGCGCTGACGTGGAAGGACGGGTGGGAGGCGAAGGGATGGCCCACCGGCGGCACGCCGCGGGTTGGTGCTGTTGTTTGGTACGCCCCCGGAGCAGGCGGCGCCGACGGGACCTACGGACACGTGGCAGTGGTGAAGGACGTCAAGGACGACGGGACTTATGTCGAAGAGGGCTACAACGGAAACCCTCCACCGAACGATCACAGGTACTACACGCGGACCGTCGAGAATGACGTCCCCAGCGCATTCCTCTACATGCCCACCGAACAGGAGAAGTCGTGAAGAAGACCCTGGTACTTCTGGCAGCTGCCCTGCTGTGCACCTCGTGCGCTGAGGTAGCCAGCACGGCCGCTGCGCCCTCGCAGCGGCCAACCAAAGCCTCGGCCACGCCGTCGGCTCCTGTTTCGCTGAGCACCGGTAGCGGGCCGCAGGCTCCCGGAGCGACACCACCTGCAACGTTCGGCATCACCTGGGACGAAGCCAGTAAGAAGTCCGCCACGGAGACCGCGGCAAGGGCCACGGCCGACTTCGCCCGCCCGCGAATGGACGCGACTCACTGGGCCAACGACCTGGCCCGCTGGCTGACCCCGCAGGCAACAGCGGATTACTCGGCGGTGGATCCGATCAACATCCCCGCAACCCGTGTGACGGGCCCGGCCACACTCAGCGTCGATGAAACCAACGGTTACGGGGCCAAGGCATCGGTCCCCACGGACGCAGGCACCTACACGGTGCAGCTTCTGCGCACCTCAAAAGACTCCCCGTGGAAGGTCAACCGCTTCACACCGCCAGCTTCCCGATAATCCGATCACCCACGCTCAAGAAAGGAAGAAATCCATGGACCTGCACCAGGCAGATGTACTGGCTTTCCCGAAAATCAACGCCATTGTCCGCGACAACGGCACCGCCGAAGTCGTGGTGGCCGGCAACTCCCGGACCGTGCCAGCCGCGGCCAGCCTGCAGCAGCTGCGCGATAACGCCCTGACCATCGTGGTCCGCGAAGCCCAGACACTAAAGCGCCCCGTCAGGGTCCATGTTGATGACCCCGACGGACACGGGGAACTCATCGTCCGCCCCGACAGCAGCACAGAGTCCGTCAGCTACACCGCAAAAACCGTCCGCCGCCGTGCCGAGGCTTCCGCAACCACGGCAGCACCCGCCGTGCCCCCGGCCCTCGAATCAGATCCCGTGAAACCGGGTCCGCCCGCGGCCGACACTGATGGCCCGGAGCCGTCCAGTAAAGCTCGGGCCACCGTCCATGTACCGACAGGAACAGTTATGCCCCCAACGCCCGAGACCACTTCAGCCCCTGCCCCGGCGGAGGAAGACCCGACACGGCGCAGCCTGAAGGAAACCTCGTTCCTGGTCAGCGCCCCCGTCCTGGAACCGGCCACCAAGGGCTGGCGCGGAACCCTGACCAGGCTGGGTGTCCGGATGGACCCCTCCGCGGAGGAAATGGCGGAGCGCGAGGACGTCCGCACCGTCAGCCAGCACTGGCCCGGCCCGCGCACCGTCGCGGTCGTGAACCGCAAGGGAGGTGCGAACAAGACCCCCACCGTCGTGATGCTCTCGGCCATCCTCGCCCGCTACAGCGGCGCAGCCACCTGCGCGTGGGACAACAACGAATCCCAAGGCACCCTGGGCTGGCGCACCGAAAAGGGCGCACACGACAGGAGCGTCCTGGACCTGATCGATTCCTCCCAGGCACTGCTCTCCCCGGCCACAAACGCGGCTGAAATCGCCAAGTTCGTCCACCACCAGACCGCCGATAAGTTCGATGTCCTGCGCTCGGATGAAAACGAGGAGGGCGACCACGAAGTGACCGCCGAGGAGGTGGACATCGCCCACCAGGTCCTCACCCGGTACTACCGTCTGGTCGTCATGGATTCCGGCAACACGGCCCGGGCAGCGAACTGGCGGCGGATGATCGACCACACCGACCAGCTCGTCGTCCCGGTCACCGCGATCGAGGACCGCGCAGAGGCCGCCCGGTTGACGCTGCAGACGCTCGAGTCCCGCGGCGGGCACGACGCCGAGCTGGCCCGCAACGCCGTCGTCATCGTCTCCGAGTCCACCGACGCCAAGCGCAGCATGAGCGGCGAAGCGCTCAAACGTGCCAAGGATGAGGCCCAGCGGATCGCTGACGGATTCGCCCCCTACGTCCGGGCAGTCGTGCGGATCCCGTACGACCCTGCCCTGGTCAACGGCCCCATCCGCTACGAAGCGTTGCAGCCCGCCACCCAGCGGGCGTGGCTGGCAGCGGCCGCCGCCGTCGCCAGCGGCTTCTGACCCACCACTCACCCTTCTACGACAACCTCTCCGAAAGGGGGACACATGAACCAGCTACTGAACCCGTGGATTACCCCGGCTCCGGACGCCAGACCTGAAGGCGACGCCGCGGAGGTGCACTTTCCTCCGCCAGCCGCGATCAGGGAGCCTTTGCTGGGGATGGTCGAACCGGATGCAGCGGACCGCCTCGGCCAACGCTTGGTGACCGGCACGGCCACGCTCTGGGTCACCGGTGTTCATGGGGGAGCCGGCGAGAGCCGGCTCAGCAACATCCTGGCCGGCGCACGGCCGACCGAGCATGCCTGGCCGGTCCCCGAAGACGGCTACGGTAAGCCTGCCGTCCTGCTGGCATGCCGCTCGGATATGCGGGGTCTGAAGGCCGCGCAAAGCGCGCTCATCCAATGGGCCTCCGGCGCGGCGCCGGACGTCGAGCTGCTGGGGCTCGCCGTTCTGGCCGACGCACCCGGAAAGCTGCCCAAAGCCCTCGGGGAGTTCACCGTCCTCGTCGGCGGCGGGGCACCACGGCTCTGGATGCTCCCATGGGTCGAATCCTGGCGGCTGGGCGCCACGGATACCGGGGCCCCGGGCCGTGAATACCAGCGCCTCAGCGCTGACCTGGCAGCCCTCACCAACTAACCACCAACCTCACAACAGCTCTACCCGTCGAAAGGTCTCACCATGGTCAATCTCATCTCCGCCCTTCCCCTCAGCGTCATCCCGAAGCCGACCCCCGTCGTCCCTCCCCAGGCACAAGGCCTGTTGACCGTTCTGAACTGGGCCTCCGGAATCGGCCTCGTCCTCGGCGTCTTGGGCGTGATCATCGTCGGCATCGGCATGGTCATCCAGCTACGCCGCGGCGAAGGCGGCGAATCCATCGGGAAGCTCGGCTGGGTCCTAGCCGGCTGCATCATCATCACCGGCGCGTCGGGCATCGTCACCGCCTTCGCCTAACCCGACAATCGGAGGTTCATCATGAGCGAATCCACGCAAAGCACCACCGAACAGAATCCCTTCACCAGGCCCGCGTTCATCATCTCTGCTGCCCTGGTTCTTGCCTTGATCGCCGCGGTACTGGTCATCTTCCTCGTACCCAAGAGCGACAGTGGCGGACAGCCTGCCGCAGCCGGGACCACAACATCGCCGACAGCTTCTTCCACGGCATCCGGCGCGAGCACCACGAGCACCTGCGGGCTTCCATCGACTTCGGAAACGGCCCTGGGGATTGCCCCAAAGTCCACCTGGACGTTGGTGGGAAAAATGGCAACTCCTACAGATCCCAAGACATTTGGGCCCGGGGTGACGGACAGCGACGGATTCCGTTCCTGCTTTGCGCATTCACCAACCGGAGCCCTCTACTCAGCTGTGAGCATGATTGCGCTGAGCTCTTCCCAGTCACAGGCACTCAACACGAAATTGACCGACCAGCTGCTCGTGCCTGGGCCGGGCCGGGAGATAGCCATGCGGGAGTCCGAAACCATGGCTTCACCCACGGGCGGGGACACAACCGTTCAAATCCGTGGCTTCCTAATCAAGTCCTACGCTCACACGGAAGCCGACGTGGATCTTGCGTTCGAAACCAAGAACGGCGTATTGGCACACACAGTGCTGCCGCTTCGCTGGGTTGAGGGGGATTGGAAGGCCAAGGTGTCAGACGACGGGAAGTTGATTAATGACATCACCCAGCTAAGCGATTTGAGCGGCTTTATCGTATGGTCCGGGGTCTGAAATGGCCGAGTGCAACATCATCGACGTTGGTTGCCACGCTGGAAATGTGGTCTCCACTGCAGCTAGCGATGCTATTGCGAATTTAGCGAAAGCCATCATGGCGGGCATGAGCCAGATGGTGACCACGCTGTCAACGTTCTGGGTGAAGATGCCAACAGCTAACCTCACCACCGCCGACGGGGTGACGCCGAGCCCGGTTGTGAAATTCCTCGATTCGGAGCTGGCCCATTGGACGCTGGTGTTGGCTGTTCTGTCGGTGATCATCGGCGGTATGCGGATGGTGTGGGAGCAGCGTGGCGCACCGCTGAGAGAACTGCTCCGGTCCTTGCTGACGCTCACTCTTGTCTCCGGGCTTGGCTTGGGGGTGATTTCCATTCTGGTGATCGCGGCCGATGCGTTTTCGGTGGCCATCATCAACCGCTCAACGGACGGCAGGGGTTTCGCGAGTGCCATCAGCACGCTCGTCATGACCAACCAGACGGGCGTCGGGGTGTTCATTCTGATCATCCTGGGGCTGGTGGGCCTGATTGCCTCGCTGGTGCAGATCGTCCTGATGGTGGTCCGGACCGGGATGCTGGTGATCCTGGCGGGCATTCTGCCCACCACCGCGGCCTTCACCAATACCGAGATGGGCAGGCAGTGGTTCCAGAAAGCTGTCGGCTGGACCATCGCCTTCATCCTCTACAAACCGGCGGCCGCCATCGTCTACGCCGTGGCCTTCAAACTCATGGCAGCGTCCGCCGGCGGCAATGACCTGGTGGGCTCGATCACGGGCTTCGCCCTGATGATTGTTGCGCTCCTCGCCCTCCCGGCGTTGATGCGCTTCGTCACCCCGATGGTCGGAGCCGTGGCTTCCGGTTCCGGCGGGGGAGCGGGAGCAGCGGCCGGGGTCATGGCCACCGGCGCCGTCTCGCTCGGACGCAGCGGCAGGGGAAACGCGACCCCCACGCCTCCGAGCCAGCCGGCGGCCACCGGCGCCACCCCCCAAGGCAGCAAGGGAGCGGGCGGGAGCAGTGGCGGCAACGGCAAACCGACGCCGGCCTCAACCGGAACGTCCGGGCCCTGGGGATCGCCCGGCAAAGACAGTTCAGGAACGGCCACAACTGCCGCAGCAGGGTCCGGAACAGGCACCGCCGGTGCAGGAGCGGCGAAGGCAGCAGGTCCAACGGGCATGGCCGTCGCCGCAGGTGTTCAGATGGCGTCACGGGCCGCTCAGGCCGCTCAACAGACCGCGCAGGATTCAACGGGGGAGGGCCCCAGTGGCAGCAATTGACACCGAATACAAGGAACCGTCCTACGGAAACTGGCGGGTCCCGAGGTCCGCCGGCCTGGGTGACCTCGGCGCTATCGGCACCGGCATTGTCATGGCCGGGCTGCTGCTGGGCATCATCAGCTTTGCCATCTGGGGCCTCTTCGCCGGCCTCGGCGTCCTGGCCGTCGCCGGGGTGCTGGTCCTGCTGCTGACCGTCAAGGACAAGCACGGCCAGTCCGTGGTGGACCGTTTCGCGACCCGGATGAATTTCCGCCTCGCCCGTTCCTCGGGTGCGAACCTGTACCGCTCGGGCCCTCTCGGGGTGACGGAGTGGGGGATGTACCAGCTCCCCGGGCTGGCGGCGAAGTCCCGGCTGTACGAGTTCAACGACTCCTACAACCGCCCCTTCGCCATGCTCCACGTCCCCACCACCAACCACTTCACGGTGATCTTCTCCACCGAACCCGACGGGGCATCCCTCGTGGACCCGGAACAGGTCGATGCCTGGGTGGCGAACTGGGGCGGCTGGATCGCCGGACTCGGTGACGAAGCAGGGCTGGAAGCCGCCGCCGTGACGGTGGAGACCGCCCCGGACTCCGGCTACCGGCTGCGCAACGAAGTCGAAATGAACATCGATGAGAACGCGCCGGAAGCCGCGAAGGCGATCCTCCGTGAGGTCGTCCGCACCTACCCGGAAGGCTCAGCCACGGTCCGGGCCTGGGTGTCCCTGACGTTCAGCGCCTCCCTGCGTGCCGGGTCGCGGAAGCGGGAGCCGGAGGATGTCGCCCGCGACGTGGCCTCCCGCATCCCGGGCCTTGGTGCCCGGCTGCAGTCCACCGGCGCCGGTATCGCCCGGCCGATGTCCGCGCAGGAACTCTGCGAAGTCGTACGGATCGCCTACGACCCGCCGGCAGCCCTGATCATTGATGAAGCCCACGCCGCCGGCACCCCCGTCACCCTGGGATGGGGCGAGGCCGGCCCCACCGCCACACAGGCCGGCTGGGATGATTACCGGCACGACAGCGCATTCTCCGTCTCCTGGACCATGACCGGCGCACCGCGCGGGTCGGTGAACTCCTCCGTCCTGTCCCGCCTGCTGGCCCCGCACGGGGACATCGACCGCAAGCGCGTGTCCCTGCTGTACCGCCCGATGGATTCGGCCCGGGCGGCCGCCGTGGTCGAACGGGACCAGAACAACGCCAATGTCCGCATCAGCTCCGGAAACCGTCCCAGCGCCCGGGCCCTGGTCGATGCCCGCTCCGCCGCGCAGACCGCCCAGGAAGAAGCCCAGGGTGCCGGGCTGGTGAACTTCGGCATGGTCGTCACCGCGACCGTCACCGACGCCGCCCGGCTACCCGACGCGGTGGCCGCCATCGAACAGACCTCCGGCACCGCGAGGGTACTGCTGCGCCGCGCCTACGGATCCCAGGACACCGCGTTCGCAGCGTCCCTGCCCTTGGGCTTGGTGCTGCCCAGGCACATCCTTCTGCCCAGCGAAATCAGGGAGGCACTGTAAATGGCCCGCATGAGGTTCCTGCCAACGAAGAAGAACACCCACACCACCCAGGCTCCGGCCAAGGCCCGGAAAGCCGCCAAGGTCCGGGATCGCGTTCCCGGTTCGCGCGGCTGGGGCGGCCGGGGCGGCGGCTCAGCGTCCCTGGTGACGGGCGTCCGGGAGTACCGGGGGACTACCGTGCAGGTCTGTGGGCTGTGGCCGTTCAGCTCCGGCACGTCCTCGCCCATGATCGGGATTCCGCTGGGCCGGCATGAGGAGACGCGGGCCACGGTCTGCTGTGATCCGATCAGCTGGTTCCAGCGCGCCCGCCTGATTTCCAACCCGTCCGCGTTCATTCTCGGCAAGCCCGGACTGGGGAAGTCCACGCTCGTGCGCCGCATGATGCTGGGCCTCTCCGGTCAGGGCGTTCACCCGCTCGTCCTCGGCGACCTGAAGGGTGAGCATGTGGACGCGGTGGAAGCCCTTGGCGGGCAGGTCGTTGAGCTTGGCCGGGGCCGGGGATACCTGAACATCCTCGACCCCGGCCATGCGGTCGAGGCCGCCCGTCTCCTCGAGAACGAGGGCCATCACGCGGCGGCGGTCCGGGTCCGGGCCGACGCCCACGGCCGCCGCCTGAACATGGTCGTCTCCCTGATCACGATCAGCCGCAACAGCCCTCCGACGGATCAGGAACAGACGATCCTAGACCGCGCCCTGCGGGTCCTCGATGACACCTTCGACGGCGTCCCGGTCCTGAAAGACCTGCTGGACGTGATCACCGCTGCCCCGGCCGAACTGCGCCAGGTCGCACTGGACCGCGGCGACCTGGACGTCTACCTGCAGGAAACCCGGGCACTGGAGGCCACGCTCCTGGGCCTGACCGGCGGCGGCAAGCTCGGCGAAATCTTCTCCCGGCAAACCACGAACCCCATGCGGCGGGACCGTGCGGTCGTCTTCGACGTCTCCAGCATCGACGAGACAGAAACGGACCTGCAGGCCGCCGTGCTGCTGGCCTGCTGGTCCTACGGATTCGGCACGGTGAACGTCGCCAACGCCCTCGCCGACGCCGGCCTGGAACCACGCCGGAACTACCTCGTCGTCCTGGACGAACTCTGGCGGGCCCTGCGCGCCGGCAAGGGCATGGTGGACCGGGTGGATGCCCTCACCCGGCTCAACCGCTCCGTGGGTGTCGGGCAGGTCATGATCTCCCACACCATGTCCGACCTGCTGGCCCTCCCGGCGGAGGAGGACCGGATGAAGGCCCGCGGCTTCGTCGAACGCGCCGGCATGGTCATCTGCGCAGGCCTCCCGGCTTCGGAAATGCCGCTGCTGACGGCTGCGATCCCGCTCTCGCGGCAGGAACAGCAGAAGCTCATCTCTTGGCAGGACCCGCCCGCGTGGGACTCCCGCGGCGGCGACGTCGAACCCCCGGGCCGGGGGAAGTTCCTGATCAAAGTCGGCGGCCGCCCCGGCATCCCCGTCCAAATCGGTTTAACCTCCATCGAGGCCTCCCTCAATGACACAAATAAGCGCTGGCATGCACCGTCAGAAACTCTGCTGGATGCGGCAGCTCCGATCCGGGAAGAAGGTGCGGCATGAGTGCCCCGAACCGCAAGGGAACCGGCCTCGGCGACGCGATCGGAATTTGGCTGGCCATCGGCGCCGCCACCATCTTCGGCGGCGGCACCTGGGCCGCCGCCCACCTCGGGTCCTGGATGGCCGGCCTCGCCGCCCCTCCGGCGCACCCGATTGACCTGATCGCCGGGCTGGCCAAGGGGCGGGTGCCCTGGCCGGACCAATCCACCGTAGTGGCCTGCGTGCTGGCCGGTGTCCTGGCCGCACTGGTAGTGACGGTACTGGTGGTGCGGTCCCGGACCGCGAGCAAACGCACCCGGGTGGACAAGGCTGCCGTGTACATGGGCCGGGGCAAGGACCTGAACCACCTCTCGACCAAGGGCGCCACGGCCACGGCCGTGCGCCTCGGCGTGGAAAACTCCACCGGTGTCTGCCTTGGCCGCAGCGTTGCCGGGAAACGCCCACTCTGGGCATCGTGGGAGGACATGCTGATCCTCATCGCCGGGCCCCGCACGATGAAGACCACCTCCTACGCCGTCCCCGCCATCCTCGACGCCCCCGGCGCGGTGATCGCCACCTCGAACAAACGCGACATCGTCGACGTCACCCGCCCCATCCGCTCCGAGGCCGGACAGGTGTGGGTCTTTGACCCGCAGGCCGTTGCCGAGGAAGAGCCATCCTGGTGGTGGAACCCGCTCTCCTACGTGAAGAACGAAGCCACGGCAGGGAACATGGCCCAGCATTTCGCTGCAGGCTCCCGCGAACCCGGCACAAAACCCGACGCCTACTTCGACCCGGCCGGGCAAAACCTGCTCAAAGCCCTCCTGCTTGCCGCCTCACTCAGCGCCGCCCCGATCACACAGGTCTACACCTGGCTGACCCGCCCGCACGACGAAGCGCCGGCTGACATCCTGCGCACCGCTGGCTTTGACCTCCTGGCAGACATGGTCATCGGCCACATCCGGGAACCGGAAAAGCAGCGGGCCGGCGTCTACGGCACCGCCCGGCAAATGGTCTCCTGCCTCACCGACCGGGACGTCAGCCAATGGGTCACCCCCACAGCAGGCACCACCGTCGACACCGACCCCCGCCCGCAGTTCGTCCCCGAAGACTTCGTCCGCGGCAAAGGCACGCTCTACAGCCTCTCCCGCGAAGGCGTCGGAACCGCCGGCCCCCTCGTCACCGCCCTGACCGTCGCCGTGGTCGAAGCGGCCGAAAAGTACGCCACCTCCCAACCCGGCGGGCGCCTCGCAACCCCGCTGTTGGGCATCCTCGATGAAGCCGCGAACGTCTGCCGGTGGAAGGCCCTGCCGGACCAGTACAGCCACTACGGCTCCCGCGGCATCATCCTCATGACCATCCTGCAGTCCTGGTCCCAGGGCGTGGAAGTCTGGAACCTGGAAGGCATGCGGAAACTCTGGTCCGCATCCAACGTCAAAATCTACGGCGGCGGCGTCTCCGAAGTCGGCTACCTCGACGAGCTCTCCCGCCTCATCGGCCAATACAGCTACATCAACGTCTCCCGCAGCCACAGCAAACACGGGTCCTCCTCCTCCCGGCAGGAAAGCAAGGACGAAATCCTCTCGGTCGCAGACCTCACCGCGCTACCCAGGTTCCGGGCCATCCTGCTCGCCTCCGGCGCCCCGGCCACCATGATCGAAACCATCCCCTGGATGAACGGCCCCCACGCCCAGAAGGTCAAAGACTCCCTCGCCGCCAAGGAAACAATTGAGCGCGCCCCTGTGGCTGTTGCCGCCCACAATCCATGGACGGACGGCGGCAGGGCGTGAGTGAGGAGTTCGCGGACGCCTTCGGGGACGACGAGCAGTCCCCGGCCGGCGGGCACAGCCACGCTGAGCCCGAACCGGAACTGGTGTACTCCAGCGCCGTGGAGTTCTTCGCTGACCTCCTGGCCCAGTCCTACGTCCGTGAAGTCAACGAGGGCGCAGCCTACGCGTGGTGCCCGGAGTGGTACAAACACCCCGAAGCCCTCATCCGGATGGAAGCCATCTGGCGGGCCTGGGAACACTTACGGCTCGAACCTGCTCTCGGGGTTAGCACCTGGTGGCTGAACCACGCCGACCCGCACATGCGCGTCCTCATGGACAAAGAAGGCCCGTTCAAAAAATGCGCCTACGACGGGCACAAAACCCCCGCCCGGGACAGAGCTGCTCTTCCCCATAAGACCCCTGAAGCAGGAATCTTTGACTAGCACCGCTGGATGGTGAGCGTGCTCCTCGACCCGCTCGGGTCGTTTTACAAATCGACATGCAAAAACACCGGGGTCCCGAACATCTCATACCTAAAAAAGCCCCAGCGGGTTGGTTCCCAGACGTGCGGACTATTCCTGTATGAAAATCAGCTCAGGATGCAGTATCCGGCAAACAAAATCAGGGCCGGAATCAGTAATTGATTCCGGCCCTGATTTTGTTTTCCTGGCTCTAGTGAGCCGCTTCGTACTTCTCTACAACTTCCGCTTGGATACGACCACGCGTATTCACCGGTATGCCGTTCTCAGCAGCCCACGTCCGTACCGCTTTGGCGTCCGGGCCACCGTTGGAGGAAGACTTGGCACGAACTGCAGGACGGCCTCGTCCGCCAGCAACTTTGCGGCCAGCGCTGGCAAAGCGTGCCAGTGCTTCACGCAGTTCCCTAGCATGTCCCTCATTGAGGTCAATCTCGTATTCACTACCGTCGAGGGCGAAAGATATCGTTTCGTTGGCTTCCGAGCCGTCAATATCATCTTCCAGGAGAACGACTGTCTTTCTTGCCATGAAATAAGGCTAGCAGCCTATTGAACAATAGGATCACGCGAGTATCAGAACCCAAGACGAGGCCTTCAGTACTCGAATTGAATGGCAATGAGGAAAGCAGGCACCCGTTCGTAACGCCGCGCAGAGAACCGAGCAGTCCACCGTTGCGGTCAATCCAAGTTATCCACCGCTGGGATCGGAAGCCATTGGGGGAGCTCCCTCAGCAGCCGTAGCGGTGGATAACCCGTCAGGATCCGGCGTTGCCGGCATCTGACACCTGGGTGCTGAGTTCGGTGTCGCCGAGCTCCTTCGCGATGTGGCCCTGGCCGACCCCTACCAGCGCGGGGGCGTGGGTGACGTTGCCGAAGTAGCCGAGCTTAAGTTCTGCTGCGGGGGTTGCTTCCTGGACAGCCGCTGGAGTGCTGTTGACAGCGGAGGCGACGGCGGCGCCCCCGCCGATGAGGGCCAGGACGGCGGCGGCGATGCCGACCTTCAGGCCCAGGGGACGCTTCGGGGTGGAGGGCTGGCCGGCCACAATCCGGGTGGAGCTTTGCTGGTCTGTGGATTCTTGCTGCTCTTGTTCGAGGAGTCTGGCACTGGAATTCCTTTGCTGGGGCGGATGCTGAGATGAGGTTAGGTAGCTCCCAGCACCGCGACAACGTTCCCGTAGTGGGCGTTCACGGGGCGTCGCGGGACGCTCAACACGGCGTAGCGCAAGGACAAGAAACGTAGCGGGACGTCTTGCGGGCGGCTGCGGATCCCGGGATGCACCGGCATCGCTTTCACCATAGGCTGGCGGGGTGGATACAGGCACCGTGAACTCCCGCGAACAGGGCGAACAGGGCGAGCAGGTCGACAGGCCGTCGCGCATTCTTGAAGCAGCCCTGGAACTGCTGTCGCGCCACGGGATTTCTGGTGTCAGCATGCGCGCGGTGGCGCGCGAGGCGGGAGTCGCCCTCGGTCTGGTGAACTACTACTACGAGGACAAATCGAGCCTGATCCGCGCGGCACTGCACAGCGTCGACAAGCACGACCTCGCATTGGTTGCGCCGGATCCCGCCCTGCCCCCGGACGAGCAGCTCCGGAATGCCCTCCGCCGTGTTGCGGGCCCGGAACTCTTGACGACACGCTACCTGTCCCTGCGCCTTCATCTGTGGGCACTCGCGAGGGCGGATGAAGATTTCGCCCTGATCAATGCGGCGGCGTTCGACCGATACCTGGACGGGCTCGCGGCCCTGATCGGGAACGCCAAGCCGGAGCTGTCCACCAAGGAATGCAAGGAGCGAGCGGCCGACATCGTTGTCCTGCAGGACGGCATGTGGCTGACCGCGCTCCTTGGCGTGGAGAAGGAATCCATACGGCGGAGCATCGCCCGCACCGAAGAAATCGCCTTCGCCGCATAGCGGCCGCGCGCCACCACTGGTCCGGCACGACGCGGCACCGAAGGCAATACCTGCATCTTGCCCTGGCCCGGCACCAATGCTCTGTCACATTAGGGCGGAACCGCGACACATCTAAAGGACACGTGCGCGTTCCCGCGGCCCGTCACGGGACGTGATGTTTCGCTGGCGTAAATTTTGAACGTTTGTCCAGTTTTTCTATTGAACACTTGTTCAACGTGCACTACTCTCCTTGAATATGACCTACGCCACACCAGGGGATACCGCGGATTCTCCGGCTGACACGGTCAACCTTTCGCTTTCGAAAGAACGACGACCCGCCCTGGGCACCATGACCGGCACCAGGTAGAAGGAGAGTTTGCAGCATGACAAAAACCCACTACGACTACGTCATCGTCGGCGGTGGAAGCGCGGGTTCCGTGCTCGCCAACCGGCTGAGCGAAGGAGGCCAGAACAGCGTCCTGGTTCTCGAGGCCGGGCGGAGCGACTACCCCTGGGACCTGTTCATCCAGATGCCCGCCGCCCTGACGTTCCCCAGCGGCAACCCCCTGTACGACTGGCGGTACCAGTCCGATCCGGAACCGCACATGGGCGGACGCCGGGTGGCACATGCCCGCGGCAAGGTCTTGGGCGGCTCCAGCTCCATCAACGGCATGATCTTCCAGCGCGGCAACCCGCTCGACTACGAGCGTTGGGGCGCCGACACGGGCATGGAAACGTGGGACTTCTCCCACTGCCTTCCCTACTTCAACAAGATGGAAAACGCCCTGGCAGCGGATCCGGATGACGAGCTTCGCGGCCACGACGGGCCGCTGGTCCTGGAACGTGGTCCGGCCAGCAACCCGCTCTTCCAGGCGTTCTTCAAGGCCGCCCAGGAAGCTGGCTACCCCCTCACTGATGACGTCAACGGTTACCGCCAGGAGGGCTTTGCGGCCTTTGACCGCAATGTTCACAAGGGCCAGCGCCTTTCGGCATCCCGTGCCCATATCCGCCCCAATTCCGGCCGTTCCAACCTCACCGTCCTGACCCGGGCGATGGTCACCAAGGTCAACTTCAAGGGCACCATTGCCACCGGCGTCACATACCGCCGCAACGGCCAGACCCACGTGGTAAACGCCGGTGAAGTCATCCTGTCAGGCGGCGCCATCAACACCCCGCAGCTGTTGCAGCTCTCCGGAGTGGGAGACGCCGCACACCTGGGCTCGCTGGGCATCAAGCCAGTGGTCAACCTTCCCGGCGTCGGCGAAAACCTGCAGGACCACCTGGAGGTCTACATCCAGCACGCCTGCACCCAGCCGGTATCCATGCAGCCCAACCTGGACCTGTGGCGCTACCCCCTCATCGGCCTGCAGTGGCTGCTCGGACGCAAGGGCCCGGCTGCCACGAACCACTTCGAGGGAGGCGGTTTCGTCCGCTCCAACGAGGATGTGGCCTACCCGAACCTGATGTTCCACTTCCTGCCGGTCGCAGTCCGCTATGACGGCCAGAAGGCAGACGCGAAGCACGGCTACCAGGTGCACATCGGTCCCATGTACTCCGATGCCCGCGGCACCCTGAAGATCAAGTCCACGGACCCCACCGTCCACCCGTCCATGCTCTTTAACTACCTCTCCACCGAGCAGGACCGGCGCGAGTGGGTCGAGGCGGTCCACGTGGCCCGCGACATCCTGGGCCAGTCCGCGATGGCGCCTTTCAACGGCGGGGAGCTCTCGCCCGGACAAAGCGTCCGCACCGAGGCTGAAATCCTGGACTGGGTGGCCAGGGATGCCGAAACCGCCCTGCACCCCTCCTGCACCGCCAAGATGGGCCCGGAGTCCGACGCCATGGCCGTCGTGAACCCGCTGAACATGACCGTGCACGGCACGCAGGGCCTCCGGGTTGTGGACGCCTCGGCCATGCCGTATGTGACCAACGGCAACATCTACGCCCCCGTCATGATGCTGGCGGAGAAGGCTGCCGACCTGATTGCGGGGAAGGCACCGCTGGCACCGCAGCATGCCGAGTTCTACCGGCACGGAATCAGCCCGCTGGAGCGTAACACTGCCGGTTCTGCTGCCCCTGCGGCATTGGCCTAGACACGATGGATGCACTGGAAAAGGAGAAATCATGACCGCCACGGTTGAGCAGGTCCGCGACGCCGGAAAAGCGCAGGACGCCATTAAGGGCTTGTACATTGACGGCGCCTGGCACCAGGCATCCGACGGCGGGACAACAGTTGTGCGCTGCCCGGCGGACGGACGCGAGGTGGCGGTTGTCTCCTCGTCCACCGTCGAGGACGCGGAGCGCGCGATCGCCAGTGCCCGGGCAGCGTTCGACGGCGGGCCGTGGCGCCGGCTTACCGACATCGAACGCGGTGAGGTCCTGCTTCGCATCGCCGCGCTGCTTGAGCGGGACAAGGCGGCTTATGCCCGGGCCGAGGCGTTGGACACCGGCAAGCGCCTCGTCGAGGCCGAATACGACATTGACGACATCGCCGCGTGCTTCCGCTACTACGGGAAGATAGCGGGCCTCGATGCCGGCAGGGTCATCGATACGGGCCGGCCGAATGCCATCAGCCGGGTGGTTTACGAACCGCTCGGCGTCTGTGCCCTCATCGCACCCTGGAATTACCCGCTCCTGCAGGCGGCATGGAAGGTGGCGCCGGCACTGGTAGCAGGGAACTCCTTCGTGCTCAAGCCCAGCGAGCTCACGCCGTCGACCTCTATCCTGCTGATGGAAACCCTCGCGGAGGCCGGGGTTCCGGCCGGCGTTGCGAACCTGGTCACGGGATCCGGGTCGAGGGTGGGTCCTCCGCTAAGTTCGGACCCGCGCGTGGACCTCGTCTCCCTGACCGGGAGCCTGGCAACGGGCCAGTCCATCATGGCGGCGGCTGCGGAGACCGTTAAGCGCGTTGCCTTCGAGCTCGGCGGGAAGAACCCCAATGTCGTCTTCGCGGACGCCGACTGGGATGCGGCCGTCGACAATGCCCTGACCGCTGTGTTCCTGCACTCAGGCCAGGTCTGCTCGGCAGGGGCTCGCCTCGTGGTTGAGGAAACGATTGCGGAGCGCTTGGTGGCAGAGGTGGTGGAACGGGCGAAAAAGATCCGGATGGGCGGGCCTTTTGATCCCGACGCAGAAACAGGCCCGCTGATTTCCGCCAAGCACCGTGACCAGGTCCACGCCTACGTACAGGCCGGCATCGCGGAGGGTGCCGAGCTTTTGTGCGGCGGCTACATCCCTGACGACGGGACGCTCGCGGACGGCTTCTTCTACCCGCCCACCGTGCTCGGTAACTGCCGTTCCGGTATGAGCGTGCTGCGGGAGGAATCCTTCGGGCCGGTGCTGACAGTTGAGACGTTCCGGACCGAGGCAGAGGCCGTTGCCATAGCCAACGACACAGAGTACGGCCTGGCGGGTGCGGTCTGGACGTCGGATGCGTCAAAAGCCCAGCGCGTTGCGGGCGCCCTCCGGCACGGAACAGTTTGGATCAATGACTACCACCCGTACGTCCCGCAGGCGGAATGGGGCGGGTTCGGAAAATCCGGCATAGGCCGTGAACTGGGCCGCGCCGGCCTCAACGAATACCGCGAGGCAAAACACATCTGGCAGAACATCCAGCCCGCATCCAGCGGCTGGTTCGGCTCACCTGCCGATGGCGCCAGGGTGGGGACCGCCGGCTAGCAACAGCATTTTGGGGGAAATGGCCGGGCGCCGCAGGCGCGGTGCCCGGCGGTCGATATTACCTGCGTCCAATGGCGGCCGCGGGTCATCACCACCGTGCTTTTCTGACCTAGGAGTTCGAATGTTGGAACCCAGCAAGAGTACTGATTCAAGCGGTATGGACGAGTTCGGCTATGCCCAGACCCTGGACCGCAGCATCGGCAAATTCGCCAGCTTCGCGGCCGGTGTCAGCTACATCTCCATCCTCACCGGCGTTTTTCAACTGTTTTACTTTGGTTTCTCCATGGCAGGACCCGCCTACGCCTGGTCCTGGCCTATCGTCTTCGCCGGCCAGCTCATGGTGGCGCTCTGCTTCGCCGAGCTCGCAGGCCGCTATCCCGTAGCCGGTTCCGTGTACAACTGGGCCAAGCGGCTCTCGTCCGGCACCTTCTCCTGGCTGGCAGGCTGGCTGCTGCTCATCTCCTCGATCGTGGCGCTCGGAGCCGTGGCCCTTGCCCTGCAGCTCACCCTGCCCCAGATCTGGTCCGGTTTCCAGGTCATCGGAGACGGCACCGGCACCTACGATTTCGCCCTCAACGGCGTGCTGCTCGCCAGCATCATGATCTCCATCTCCACCCTCATCAACGCCTTCGGAGTGAAGCTGATGACCAAAATCAACAGCATCGGCGTCTTCGTGGAACTCGCTGCCGCCGTACTCCTCATCCTGGCCCTGGCCTGGCATGTCGTGCGGGGCCCGGACGTCCTTTTCAGCACCGCAGGCTACGGCATGGACCACGACCTCGGCTTCTTCGGGGTGTTCCTCATCGGCGCCATGGCCTCCGGGTACGTCATGTATGGCTTCGACACCGCCAGCTCCCTCGGCGAGGAGACCAAGGACCCGAAAAAGACAGCCCCCAAGGCCATCCTCCGTGCAATCACCGCGTCCTTCATCCTCGGCGGCCTGATTCTCCTTGGCGGACTCTTGGCCGCCCCCGACCTCAACGATCCCAAGCTGGGCTCTGCCGACGGCGGCCTGCAGTACATCGTGCTCTCCGTATTGGGAGGCCCCTTCGGCAAGGCGTTCCTGGTGTGCATCGTGGTGGCCGTGACCGTATGTACCTTGGCCGTCCACGCCGCCGCCATCCGGATGATGTTCGCCATGGCCAGGGACAACAACCTGCCCTTCAGCCGCCAGCTCAGCAAAGTGCATCCCGAGCGGAAGACGCCCACGGTGGCGGCCATCGTCATCGGTGTCATCGCCATCATTCCACTGATCGTCAACGTCTCCCAGCCCGCCATCTTCACCATCCTTTCCAGCATCAGCATCGTCCTGATCTACCTCTCCTACCTGCTGGTCACCGTTCCGCTGCTCCGCAAGCGGTTCCAGAAGAAGTGGCCGCTGGCCGATGACGGGACAGAGCCGGGCTTCAGCCTGGGCAAGTGGGGACTGCCAGTGAACATCCTCGCGGTCCTGTGGGGCGGCGCCATGACGCTGAACCTCATCTGGCCCCGCCCGGAGATCTACAACTCCGTGCCCCCCTTCGAGTGGTACCTACAGTGGGGCGGTGTCCTGTTCGTCGGTGCGGTCACTGGCGGCGGTGCCCTGCTCTACCGGCTGAAGATCAGGCACCAGACCGGCGTGCTCGCCGCCCATGCCGCGGCCGTACCGGGACGTGTTCTCCAAGCCTCTGGCCCGACAGAACCTGCCACTGCCGCCCACCCGGCACCTGTTCCTGCCGCGGCCGCCCAATCTGTTGCGGACGCAGTGAGGTAGCTCCACTAGGCCACCGCCCAACCCGATGAGCATCCCTTCGCAAACTCTCGAGCGCGAAGGGATGCTCATCGTCGTTAGGCTGCCTTGACCAGGGGAAGCTCGTCATAGTGGGTGGTGTAGCGGGGAGAGCGCATATTCCGTTTCATGGTCCAGTCCAAGCCCATTTTGAATCTGCTCGAAGCGATTGCGGCCGAGATACAGACAAGGCAGTCGGCTGGCGAACTATCCGCCGGCAGCGTCCCTGTCTGGCATGGCGCAGTCCGTGCGCTACGGCCTGGCCGCGGTGGGCCCGGTGATGTCTGGCGGCCTTCGCGATCTGAGCGGCGACTGGATGCTTCCACTCCTGGTCACCGCGGGCATCATGACGGTCCTGGCCGTGACGGGTGTGCTCGCGGGGCGCGACCGGGTAATCAGCGGTTCGGCTTGGTGTTGTTCCGACGGCTTTCGGAGCTTCGCCCTTTGGCGCCTTATACACGGATTGCGCCCACTGGCCTCTAACCTTGTTCGTGGCCTTTGTCAGGTTGGCATCTGAGAGGTACATCAAAGCGTGTGCGGAAAACGCTTTTGAGACTCTATTCTGACGGTGTTGCAGTGGCAGTCTGACGTCAGGTTGGGGTGTACCTCAGCCTGATATTCGTCGAAGTGCTGTCCCACAAGCCGACAGATGCAAGACGAATGAAAGAGACAGCCAGGCCCCAGTCCTCTCAAGGCGCTAAGCGTCTCGTCACCCTTGCCTCTCAAGTAGTTATCGTTCGGCCGCGGCTAAGCAATGTTGCGAGACTAATGTACTAGCATCCCCATTGTGCTCTCCAGAACTTGGGGAGGGTCAGTGGGCACCTCCTAGATTCAGTATGACGACCCCAGCAACCACGAGCCCGATGCCGACGATTTTCAAGGGGGTGATCTCTTCCCCCAGGAAGGCGCTGCCGATGGCAACGATTGCAACGGTCCCGAGGCCTGACCAAAGGGCATACGCTACGCCAACCGATACGGTCTTGATTACTTGTGACAGCAGGACGAAAGCGATGGCGTACGATCCCAGGCACCAGATGCTGGGCCACAGCCTGCTGAATCCCTCGGTCGATTTCAACAGGCTCGTGCCGATAACCTCAGCACTGATGGCCAGGACCAGGTAGAGATAAGCCAATTTGTTTCGTTCTCCTCCTAAAGACGCGCACGTTGCGCTACCGGCATTTACGTAGTGCATTTGGCTTCCGTGAGTGTGTCCTCCTCTAAATTGTGCAGGGCTTTAGGCAGGCTCGCCTCGTCAGGAGTTGAGAGATCCACTTACGGCAGGAGCAGCCTCGTGATTAAAGCCGCTTTCTCCCTACATCCGGCCAAGCGGAGCTTGAACCGCATGACTTGTCCGGGTGTCCATAGAGCATGCGACAGCCTGAGAGATTCCCATGGGGGCAACCCATACACGCGTGTCGCTGCCCCGATTTAGGGGCCACTGTCAGTTAGGTGAGGGGCAGGAAGAGGACCGTGAAGATCCCCAGGACTGCCAGGATGACGACGCTGACGGCGACTGCTGCCGTCGATGCAATGTTCGGGGCCATGTTTTCTTGTTGGATGCCGTGGATGGCGCGGTGGAAGCGGCGCTTGCGGGTGAGGTTGATGGCCAGGGCGGTGACGACAGCGGCGGCAATCAGGGTGCCGACGAACCAACCGTGGTGGGGCAGCCAGCGGAGGAAGATGGCGGCGGCGACCACCATGGACAGCGTGGTGCGGCCCCAGGCAAGGTCTGTGCGTTCCGGCTGGAGGCCGGGGTCACCGTGCGTCGGCGGATTGTTTTGTAACGGCACGGCTCAGGTGGCGCGGACGAGGACGAATATGACCATTACGGCCGCGACGAGGGCGCCGCCGGCGGCGAGGACGGGCGCGATCCAGGGCAGCGGCAGCGGGGTCTTGTGCCGCATGGCACGCTCGACGTTCAGCCAGCGGAAGAACGATCCGCCGCCGATGACGAGGGCGAGCACGAGCAGGAGCACTGCAATGGTTCTGCGCAGTTCCGGGGCGAAGAGATCGGCCATGAAGGCTTCGACGGCGACTCCGCCGGCGAGCAGGGCCAGCGAGGTGCGGATCCAGGCCAGGAAGGTGCGCTCGTTGGCGAGAGTGAACCGCGGGTCCGGCTCAGTCCCGCCGCCAAGGATCCTGGCGGAGAAACCGCTTCGTCCGCTGCCCTGGGAGTTTGTAGCTGTCACGTAGGGGTTCCCTTGCTGTCGGCGGTGCCTGTTCAGTCCAGCGCTACGGTGCGAAAGCCGAGGTTGCCGGAGGATGATTCGGGTGTGTTGGAGGTGCGGGCCGCCAGGCGGTAGCGGTTGCAGTAGGAGTCGTGGCAGAGGTAGGAGCCGCCGCGCATGATGCGTCCGGCGCCGATGGTGGGTCCTTGCGGGTTGTGGGTGGGGGAGTTGCGATAGTACTTGGGCAGAAACCAGTCCGCGCACCATTCCCAGACGTTACCGGCCATCTCATACAGGCCGTACCCGTTGGGAGGGAAGGACCGGACGGGGGCGGTACCGACGTGGCCATCATCCCGTGTGTTGGCTGCTGGGAATGTGCCTTGCCAGATGTTGCAGCGGTGTTCTCCGTCCGGGGTGAGCTCGTTGCCCCAGGCGTAGCGCATTCCGTCCAGGCCGCCGCGCGCGGCGTATTCCCATTCGGCTTCTGTGGGAAGCCGGCGGCCAGCCCAGGTGCAGTAGGCCAGGGCGTCATGGTGGGAGACGTGCACCACGGGGTGGTCCGGAATGTCCTGCCAGTTGGAGTTTGGGCCGGCGGGGTGTGCCCAGTCGGCGCCGCGGATGTTCAGCCACCAGGGCGCTCCGGCAGCGGTTCCGAGGACATCTTTGCCCGTGGCAGTGGAGAGCAGGTGAAATACCGCGGAGGAACCGTACTGCTCAGCCTCGGTGCGGTATCCAGTGGCCTGGATAAAGGCGGCGAACACGTTATTGGTGGCGGCGGTGGCATCGATCCGGAAACCGTCCAGCGTGACCTCGTGGACAGGCGTCTCGCCGTCGGCGGGATATCCTTCCCCTAATGCATCGCCCATGCTGAATGTCCCTGCGGGGATGTCGATGCTGTGGTGGGATTCCTGCCCCGTCAGACCCATGTTGAGGGCGGGCCCGTCGTTGGCAACAACCGGCAGACGCGGCTCACGGGAGGGTGAACAACATCCCTTCGCCTGGCCGGTGGAGGGTCCGCCACCGGATGAGTCTTGTGTGGCGTCAGTGATTGGCAGGTTCATGGTTCCTCTTTGGGGCCGGCTGTTTCTAGGGGTTGGAGGGCTTTTCGGGTGTTTCGCTGGGGGCGTGCCCTCTGCGGGCGGCCTTGCTGGCCAGGAGGGGCCGCCCGCAGGGTTGTGGGTCAGACGGTTGCGAGGGCAGCTTCCTCAGTCGCCGCCGTTGTCGTGGGTTCACCGGCGATGAGTTCAGCGGCACGCTCCCCGATCATGTAAACGGTGACGTTGGGGTTCACCGTGACGAGCTCGGGCATCACGGAGGCGTCGGCGACGCGCAAACCTGTGACGCCTTTAACCCGGAGTTCGGGGTCAAGCGGGGACATCTCGTCGTCCACGGCGCCCATACGGACCGTACCAGCTGGGTGATAGACCGTGTTGTGTGTGCGCCGGATGTAGTCCTGGATCTGCTCGTCGGTTTGCACGTCCGCTCCGGGGAAGAGCTCTTCACCGGCCCACTCTGTCAGCGGGGCCTGTGACACGATCTCCCGTGCCTTGCGCAGGCCCGCCGTCATGATCCGCAGGTCGTATCCCTCCGGGTCGGTGAAGTAGCGCGGATCCACCCGCGGCTTGTCCCGGTAGTCCCGGGAGCGGAGGCGCACGGTTCCCCTGGAACGGGCGTGCGTGACGTTCGGAGTCAGGCAGAACACGTTGTCGGCTGTGGGGTAGCCCTGCCGGAACGTGTGCATGTCGAAGTTGACGGTGCCGTAGTGCATCATGAGGTCGGGCCGGTCGAGGCCTTCGTCGATTTGGGCGAAAACTCCGATTTCCCACCACTGGGTCGATTCGGTGACCATCGGCTTCTTTGCCTGCCATTGGATGACGGCCTCGGGGTGGTCCTGGAAATTGGCGCCGACCCCGGGTGCGTCAACGAGTACCTCCACCCCCACCTTGGCCAGGTGCTCTGCGGGACCGATCCCTGAGAGCATCAACAGCTTGGGTGAATCGATGGCTCCGGCGGAGACGATGACTTCGCGGGAGGCCCCGATCGTCCTTGGGGCGCTGAAGGCGTTATCGACCACTTCGACGCCGATGCAGCGCTTGCTGTCGTCGAAGACCAACCGGGTGGCGTGGGTGGAGTCAAGGATCACCAGGTTTTCGCGGTTTACGGCGGGGTGCAGGTAGGACACCGACGAGGATGCCCGCTTCCCGTCTTCTGTGGCGTTGATCTGGAGGAAATTGGCGCCCTGGGTCACGGTCTTGCCTGCATTGAAGCTGGCGCGGGGTATCCCGGCCGCCTCGGCCGCGTCGAGCAGTGCCACACCGCAGGGATCTGCGGGGGGCACGTTGCGCAGGCGTACCGGGCCGTCGTGGCCGTGGTGCTCGCCGTCGTCGGCGTTGTTTTCGATCTTTCGGTAGATCCGGAAGGCCATCTCGGCGTTCCAGCCCGCGGCGCCGAACTTTGATTCCCATTCGTCGATGTCCTCAGCCGGGGCCCAGAACGCAATGCACGAATTGTGCGAGGAGCACCCGCCCAGCACCTTGGCGCGGGCCATCCGCATGAACGAGTTTCCGTTCTCCTGTTCTTCAACCGGGTAGTCCCAGTCGTAGCCGGATTCCAGCAGTTCCATCCACCGGTTGAGGGTGAGTACCTCGTCGATGCCTTCGTCCCAGGGGCCGGCCTCGATAAGCGCCACCCGCACCGAGGGGTCCTCACTCAGGCGGGCCGCGACCACAGCGCCAGCCGATCCCGCCCCTACCACTACATAGTCAAAATTCTGCTCATGCGGCCCGTTCAACATACTTTCCTTTCTGGTTGTGCCATGAACCTGTGCCCTGCCCTGACCGGCCTTACTGGGGGAACCATCCGGTGACGGCGGGACGGAGGTTTTGGTACACGTGTTTGATTTCCTGGTACTCGGCCATTCCGGT
>NZ_PJIK01000025.1 GCF_002929275.1 Arthrobacter sp. ZGTC131 | reverse complement strand
CGGGACACGCCGCCCTGGGCACGGATGTCGGCCGGGACGCGCTCGAGCGCCATAACGGCAACGGCACCGGCGTCTTCGGCGATGCGGGCCTGTTCGACGTTGACGACGTCCATGATGACGCCGCCCTTGAGCATCTCTGCCATGCCGCGCTTGACGCGGTTGCTGCCCGTGACGCTGTTGGCGGACGAGCCGGCTTCGCTGCTTACATCAGGTGTAGACACAAAAACCCCTATGGGTAGATAGATGACCTTCGCCGGGAGTGCGGGCGGCACGGAAATGCCGTAATTTGCACACACCGGATTACCGGATCCATTGACCAGGCAGTCCTAATACTAGTCCCACCCCGGCAGCCCGGCTTAATCAGGTTTGTTCGGTGTCTTCGAGCGACTGGTCGCGGACCGCAAGCACACGTTGGACCACCGTGACGAAGCTTGCCAGAGCCAGCAGCACGAGGGTCACGAACAGCACTATGGAGGGCAGCCCCAGCCCCGTGAAGCCCGTGACCACAAGGACCGACACCAGCCGCTCGGCGCGTTCGGCAATGCCCACATTGGCCTGGAAGCCCAGTGATTCGGCCTTCGCACGAACGTACGACACCACCATGCCAAGAACAAGGCAGACGACGGCGGCAATCGCTATCGCCTCGTTCTCGCCGCCGGTGAAAAACCAGACAGCCAGGCCTGCGAAGAGCGCCCCGTCCGCCACCCGGTCCAGGGTGGAGTCCAGGAAGTTGCCCCAGCGGCCTCCCCCGTTCTGGATTCGCGCCATGATGCCGTCAATGACGTCGGAAAAGATGAAGGCGGTGATGAAGAGCGTTCCCCACCAGAGCTGGCCCAGCGGGTAGAACACCAGGGCGCCCACCACCACGCCGGCCGTGCCGACGATGGTGATGGCGTCCGGGGATACACCGATTCGAAGAAGCCAACGGGCAAGCGGAGAGAACAGCGCGGTGAAGAAACCGCGGGCATGCCTATTCAGCATGCGTCTCCCCCGGCCAGGCCTCGGCCACCTGCTGGCGGACTTCGTCGAGCGTCTGTGTAATGGCCTTGGTCTGGGCGATGATGGGGAAGAAGTTTCCGTCCCCGCCCCACCGCGGAACAATGTGCTGGTGGAGGTGGCCTGCAATTCCGGCCCCGCCCACAACGCCCTGGTTCATGCCGAGGTTGAAGCCGCCCGGATTCGCCACCTTCCGCAGCACGCGCATGGCGGTCTGGGTCAGCTCGGCGAATTCTGCCGTCTCCTCCACCGTCAGGTCCGTGTAGTCCGGAACGTGGCGGTAGGGGCACACCAGCAGGTGGCCCGGGTTGTACGGGAACAGGTTCAGCACCACATAGCTCGTGCGGCCCCGGTACACGATGAGGGACTCCTCATCCGTGCGTGACGGGGCAATGCAGAAAGGGCAGTCGTCCTGGTTCTTGAACTGGTGCTGTCCGCCCTTGATGTAGGCCATGCGGTGCGGAGTCCACAGGCGCTGGAAGGCGTCCGGAACACCGGCGAGGCCAAAATCGTCCGTCACCTCGGCGTCGCCCGGATAGCCCGCGCCCGTGTTCTCCTGCACTGTCTGCCCCCTCCGCCGCGGCTAGCTGGTCCGGTCGCGGACTGCATCCACGATCCGCTGGACAGCCTCGGCCACCGGCACGCCGTTGTCCTGGCTGCCATCGCGGAACCGGAAGGACACGGCGCCGGCTTCGGCGTCCTCGCCGCCGGCGATGAGCACGAACGGGATCTTGTCCTTGCTGGCCGTGCGGATCTTCTTCGGGAAACGATCCGAGGAGATGTCCACCTCGGCCCGGATGCCCGCCGCCTTGAGCTGCCCGACGACGTCGAACATGTAGTCGTTGAACGCTTCGGCGACCGGGATGCCCACCACCTGAACGGGAGCCAGCCAGGCCGGGAAGGCGCCGGCATAGTGCTCCGTGAGCACGCCCATGAAGCGCTCCACCGAGCCGAAGAGGGCGCGGTGGATCATGACCGGGCGCTGGCGGGTGCCGTCAGCGGCCTGGAACTCGAGTTCGAAGCGCTCGGGCAGGTTGAAGTCCAGCTGGATGGTAGACATCTGCCAGGTACGCCCGAGGGCATCCTTCGCCTGGACGGAGATCTTGGGGCCGTAGAACGCGGCTCCGCCCGGATCCGGGATCAGCTCCAGGCCGGAGGCGTCGGCCACCTCGGCCAGGGTGCGTGTGGCTTCGTCCCAGGCGGCGTCGTCGCCCACGAACTTGTCTTCGTTCTTGGTGGAGAGCTCCAGGTAGAAGTCGTCCAGGCCGTAGTCCTTGAGCAGGCCCAGCACGAAGTTCAGGGTGGAGGTGAGCTCGTCCTTCATCTGCTCGCGGGTGCAGTAGATGTGGGCATCGTCCTGTGTCATGCCGCGCACACGGGTCAGGCCGTGCACCACGCCGGACTTTTCGTACCGGTACACGGAACCGAACTCGAACAGCCGCAGCGGCAGTTCGCGGTAGGAGCGGCCGCGCGAGCGGAAGATCAGGTTGTGCATGGGGCAGTTCATCGGCTTCAGGTAGTAATCCTGGCCGGGCTTGCGCACGGTGCCGTCCTCGTTCAGTTCCGCGTCGATGTGCATCGCCGGGAACATGCCCTCCTTGTACCAGTCGAGGTGGCCGGAGACCTCGTAGAGGTGGCCCTTGGTGATATGGGGTGTGTAGACGAACTCGTAGCCTGCGTCCACGTGCCGCTGGCGGGAGTAGTCCTCCATGGCCTTGCGGATAATCCCGCCCTTGGGGTGGAAGACCGGCAGGCCGGAGCCCAGTTCGTCCGGGAAGGAGAACAGGTCCAGTTCGGCACCCAGCTTGCGGTGGTCGCGGCGCTCGGCCTCGGCTATGCGCTCCTGGTAGGCCTTGAGGGCATCCTTGGTGGGCCAGGCCGTGCCGTAGATGCGCTGCAGCTGCTGGTTGTTCTGGTTGCCCAGCCAGTAGGCGGCCGACGAGCGGGTCAGGGCAAAGGCATTGGAAATGAGCTTGGTGTTGGGCAGGTGCGGGCCGCGGCAGAGGTCGCACCAGACGCTGTCCCCGCTCTTGCGGTCCACGTTGTCGTAGATGGTGATGTCCCCGGCGCCCACTTCGACGTTGACGCCCTCACCGGCGTCGGCGGCGTTGTTCTTCTTGCCCAGGAGCTCGAGCTTGTAGGGCTCATCCTTCATGGCCTCGCGGGCTTCGTCCTCGGAAACGACGCGCCGGACGAACTTCTGGTTCTGGTTGATGATCTTGAGCATCATCTTTTCCAGGGCCTTGAGGTCTTCCGGGGTGAACGGCTCGGCGACGTCGAAGTCGAAGTAGAAGCCGTCGGTGATGTAGGGGCCGATGCCCAGCTTGGCGTCGGGGCGCAGCTGCTGCACTGCCTGGGCCATGACGTGGGCGGTCGAGTGGCGCAGCACGTTGAGGCCGTCAGGGGAATCGATGGTGACGCCTTCGATCTGTGCACCTTCGGGAAGGGGCTGGTCCAGATCCTTCAGCTCGCCGTCTACGCGGGCAACGACGACGTCGCGGCGCTCAAAGAAGAGTTCCGCGCCGGTGGTCCCGGTAGTCACCTTCATCTCTTCGCCATCGACGATGAGGGTGATCTGCTCGGCATCTGACACGGGTGTCTCCTATTCAAAGTTAAGGCTTCGTAGCTTGTGGCATACGGGGACCACAGCCAGCCTCGTCAATGGTATCTGTAACGGAAGAGGCCAGCCAAAGCGGCGCACGGGCAGCCGCGGCGCATCACGGCGCGGCTCCTGGGCGGGGCGGGGCGGGCGCGTCAGCCGCCTAGCCCGGTGATGGCCAGGTTCCTGCCGATTCCCTCCAGCGGTCCCGGCACCCTGAATTCATCGGAAATGACCGTGCCGGGGTGGAGATCGGTCGGGCCCTGGCGTGGGGCACCGTCCTCTGCGGAGACGGTGGCCTGCTCCGGGAAGGGCAGGGTGTCTATCCGGCTAAGGTCCCAGGCCATGCTGGCGCTCAGGCTGATCCCCCGCGGGCCTGTCCGCCTGGTGGTTCCCCGGATGAGCAGCAGCCGCGTGCCGAAAAGCAGGGGCCCGGCGTGCTCCTGGGCTTCATGGAAGAATACCGAGTCCACGCATCCGGTGCCGTCATCAATGCTGATGAAAACAACCCTGCGGCCGCCGCGCATCGGCGGGGTCTGGGTGGCAATCCGGACTCCGGCCACCAGGACCTCCGTGCCGTTCCTGAGCCCGATCAGTTTGTCCGCGGTGGTGACTCCAAGCCTGTCCAGGAGCGGCCGGTGGCTCGACATCAGGTGCTCGCTGACATCCACGGCCATCAGGTCAAGCTCAGCGCGGACATTCTCCACCATGGTGGGCGCCGGAAGCTCGGCCTTCACGTTCCGCAGCTCAACATCGCCCAGAGGCAGCGCCAGTTGCCCGTCAATGACGTCGAGGCCTTTCCGGACCTGCCGGCCCTGGAGGTTCTGGAGGTGCTGGACCAGGTCTGCCCGGTTGGCGGCACCGCCCGATTCACGGTGCAGGGAATCGAAGGCGCCCAGCTGGGCCAGCCTCTTGATACTCGGCTTACTCACCCTGGACCTGGCCCGAAGGTCAGCCAGGGAGTCGTAGGGCTGCCCGGCTACGATACGTTTCAGCTCCGCACCGGAAAGGCCGAAGATCCCGTTCAGGCTCAGCCTGATGCCCAGCTTCCCCCGGTCCGGCCCCTCCGCGACCCGCTCCACCCGGTACTCGGCCCCGCTGCGGTTGATGTCCAGCGGAAGGATGGGGATGCCGAGACGGCGCGCCTCGGCCACCAGCAGGCGTTTGGGGTACATGCCGGGGTCGTGTTCCCACAGCCCCGCAAGGAAGGCTTCCGGATGGTGTGCCTTTAGCCATGCCGACTGGTAGGTGGGCACAGCAAAGGCTGCGCCGTGGGCTTTGCAGAATCCGAAGCTTCCGAAGGCCTTCAGGGTCCCCCAGACCTTATCCACCACTTCCGGGGTGTAGCCGTTCTCCCTCGCCTTTCTGCGGAAGAACTCCTCCACCTTCGGCTCCTGTGCCTCGTTGCCCAGGGCGCGGCGGAATTCGTCTGCCCTGGCCAGCCCGCAGTGCGTCATCACGTTGAAGGTTTTCAGGATCTGCTCGTGGAACACGGTGACTCCGTGGGTTTCCTGCAGCACCGGTTTGAGGTCCGGATGGGGATAGACCTCCGGCGCGAAGCCGTGCCGGTGTTCCAGGAACGGCCGGACCATGTCCGATTTCATGGGCCCGGGGCGGAACAGCGAAATATCGATGATGAGATCGTTGAATTCCCTGGGAGCCATTTTGCCCACGAGTTCGCGCTGTCCCGGTGATTCGATCTGGAAGCAGCCCAGGGTGTGGGTGCTTCTGATGAGCTCGTAGGTGGGTTCATCATCCAGCGGCACAGCGTTGAGGTCTATGCGGCCGTCCTCGCTGATGTAGTCCGGGCCGCTGCCGTCAGGTCCCACGGGATGTGCCCCGGCGGCCACCACATCCTCCTTCGAAGGATGGATGCGGATGATCTCCCGCACGGCAAAGGCCATGGCGCTTTGCATCCGGACACCCAGCACATCGAGTTTGAGCATGCCCATGGGATCCATGTCGTGTTTGTCGAACTGGCTCATGGGCAGACCCAGCCCGCTGGGCTGGACGGGGGTGCGGTCCAGCAAGGTGGCATCGCCGAGAATCACGCCGCAGGGGTGCATGGAGATGTGGCGCGGAAGGCGGTCCAGCCGTTCGGTGAGATCCACCAGCAGGTCAAGCTGCTGGTTTTCCGAGAAGTCACGCTGCTCCACCCTGCCGGCAAATTCTCGCAGCTCGGGCTTTTCCTCAAGCGCCTCCCTGAATTTCCGGGCGGAGAACCGCCACAACTGCTTGGCGATCTCTCCCACATCGGCGTCGTCCATTCCCAACGCCATGCCGGCATCCCGGACGGCTCCCCTGGCGCGGTAGCCGTTCTGCATGCTCATCAGGGTGACGCGCTGGGCGCCGAAGCGGTCAAAGATTTTCCGGTAGACGTTGTGCCGTTCTGCGCTTTCGACGTCGATGTCGATGTCGGGCAGCGTGGACCGGTCACCGGACAGGAACCGTTCGAAAATCAGGTCATGCTGGAGCGGGTTCACCTGGCTGACATCGATGAGGTAATTCACCAGGCTGGAAGCCCCCGATCCCCTGGCGGCGGCCCGCACTCCCATGTCCAGGATCATCCGTGAAACCTCCGCCACTGTGAGGAAGTACGAGGCGAAGCCGAGGTTGGCAATGATCTTCAGTTCATGATCCAGCCGGGCACGCATCGCGGCCTCTGCCTTGCCTGAAATCCCCGGAAAGCGGCGTGTGACACCGGCCTCGCAGCGCAGGGCCAGCTCCGCCAGCGGATCCCCTTCAATCCCGATCACGGAGGCCTCGGGCACCACCGGCTGCTTCCAGCCCATGTCGGAGACCGGGTCCATGCGGCACTTGTCGGCGAGCGCCTCCGTTTGCGCGAGCAGCACCTGGAGATCCGCCGCCCCGTAGCCGGCGGCGTGAATGATTTCCTTACCCAGCTGAAGCATCTGCGCGGGCGATTTCAGCCAACCCTGGCCGTTGGGCTGCAGCAGCGGTGCGGCAGACAGTTCTGGCAGCGACTTCAGCGTGCGGGCGGAATCCAGGACGTCGGCTGTCGCGGCGCCGTCCTCAGCGCAATACCGGACTGCGTTGGTGAGTACTGCCGGCACGCGGTATTCCTGGGCGAGCTTGAGCATGCGCACGGCATGGGCCGTGCTCAGCGGCTCTCCGGGAGCGCTGAGGTGGGTGACAACTTCGGCGGCGAGACTCCCGGCCGGCAATGCATCCAGCCAGCTCTTGAACAGCGTGCGTGGCCGAAGGTAACGCCGCCCGCCCAAGGCCCGTCCGACGTCGGAATCAGGTCCGACCAGCACGGTAAGCACCGGCTTCAGGGTTACGGGGTCAAGGATCCGTGATGCGAGCTCGGCGCGTGTGACAGCAACCGGGACCGCTCCCCCGGCCTTGCCGGTGGTGCGCGCGTGCGCATCCGAAATCAGCCGGCACAATGCCTTGTAGCCGGCACCGTTGTTGTGGCCGTGTGCAAGCACCACCACCCTGCCGGAAATCTGGGTGCGGAGGTCTCCGTCGTCGTCGAAAACGGCGAGGTCAACCCCCACAACCGGGTCAATGCCGGCAGCCATGCAGGCCTTGAGGTGCTTAACGGTGCCGTAGAGCCCGTCCCGGTCAGTGCAGGCCAAGGCGGTGGCCCCCTCGGCTGCGGCCGCTTGGGCGAGCTCATCAGGCCAGGAAACACCGTAGTGGGCGCTGAAGGCGGTGGAAACGTGAAGGTGTGTGAACGTCATGCTGTCTTATGCCGGAGTGCGTCGTGGATCCGGAGCAGTCTCCAGCGTCCGCTGCCGGTATGCCGGACCAGATCCAGGGTCAGGGGTTCATGGGATTCCGCAGATTCCTCGCGACTGCCTTGGGTGCCGGCCGGGACAACCTGGGTGCGCCAGATCTCGTGATCCACGAGGCCCGGTCCGCTGCCAAGCGGCGCTCGCTTCTCCTCCGCCCACCATTGCCGGCGCTCATACCAGCGCACCGGTTCGGCGCAGACTGTGTACTGCCTGCCGCCCCACCGGAGTTCCACGGGTTCGCCCGCAGAGTTGCAGACGACGTCTACCGACTCGCTGAACATGCCCACGGGTGCCTCCGGAAACCAACGAGAATCTGCTGAATTTAAAGGGTCATTCGAATATGTATTCGAATACCTTCAGTCTACGCCGAGGCCCGGACAAAACCTAGATGGGTGTGGACGGACGGCGGCTTAGGGGGCAGGATGGAGCCATGAGTTCCAATGACGCGCTCCTGAAGCATGTAAGCATCGCCGCCAAAGAGGCCACACTGGTGGCCAAGTTTGATATTGACGGCAACATTCCAGGATCGGGAGCCTTTGTCGTGGGGCTCATGGCTTCCACTCCGGACTATTCGCATCAACGGAGGCTGGGGATCGAGTTCATGAACGGTGAAGCGGTCTCCATGTACTTCTTCAACCACGACGAAACGGAGGAGACTTTTGACATCAGCAACGTCGAGCACTCCGGCAACACCATTACCGGCAACTTCCCCGTGAGCACAGTCCTCGGGCTTGCCAAAGGACACCTCATGTCAGGCTTCAGCGACGCTGACGGCCGGGAATTCCAGTCCGGGGTGCCCGTGGAGGAATCCCTCTAGCCAGCTGCAGGGCTAAAGCCCCGGCAGGGCCATAGCCCCGGCTGAGGTGGGTCCAGCAGAACTTAGCTGTTGTCCTTGTGGATTTTCAGTTCGAGTTCGATGAACTTCGAGATCATGGTCCGGTACGTGCTTTCCACGATGTCCGGGTCTATTTCTTTTTTCACGGCAGCAGCACGGACATGCTCAATGACACGCTCCACCCGGCCGGGCGCCCTGACCTCGGCGTCGTCGCCCTTCAGCGTTCCAGCGATCCTAATCAGGCGCTCGCGGCGGGCAATCAGGGTGACGATCTGCTCATCCACCTCATCGACGGCGACCCGAACGGCAGCGAGCTGTTCTTTGTCAGCCTGGGCGTCTTTATCGTCTCCGTGATTTGTGGGCATGTCCATGACAGTATCGAACCATGCAGCCCCGAGTCGATTTTATTTCACTGGGAGTGCGAAGCGTCGCCGCCTCCCGCCGCTTTTATGTAGACGCCCTCGGCTGGCCCGTCC
Organism: Arthrobacter sp. ZGTC131; assembly: GCF_002929275.1. Taxonomy (GTDB): domain Bacteria; phylum Actinomycetota; class Actinomycetes; order Actinomycetales; family Micrococcaceae; genus Arthrobacter. Next base: position 30,033 of record NZ_PJIK01000025.1, on the reverse strand, counting down.
ACCGGGAGGTCCCGGATGAGGTGGTGTTTATCCAGGCCAACCACGGCTTGGTCCTCTCACTGTGGGACGCAGCGCAGATGCGGGCCGAGGCCGGCGTGGACGCCCCCTCGGCAGTGCCCTGCATTACCCTGAGCCACAATGTGGGCAGCGCCGAGGAAGTTGACCGCGTGATGGCGCAGGCGGAAGCCGCCGGCGCCGCCGTCGTGGCCGCTCCCAAGACCCAGCCTTGGGGCGGCTACACAGGCTACTTCGCGGATCCGGACGGCTTCCGGTGGGAAGTTGCGTATAACCCCACTTGGACAGTGGACGACGGCGGACGCGTCACCGTCTGATTTCTGCCGGTGCGGCTGCCGGTGTCAGAACAGTGCCTCCACGGGTTCGATGAGTTCCGGGGAATTGTTGCGGACATTTCCGACGGCGGTGCCGACGGAGTCGACCCGCCAGCCGGCGGCGACGTCCGTCACCCCCGAGCGGACCAGGTCCACCAGGCCGGCGGCGTCGTCTGCCTGCGGATCGATCCAGGCCTCCATCGTTTCCCGGCTCATGGGAAGTGGGACGCGGTCGTGGAGGGCGGTGAGCTCTCCGAAAATCGTGTGCTCCGCACCTTCCGGCGGTGAATCCGCCGTCATGATGGACATCGAAAGCATCCAGCGGGCGGGATCGTCCTGGCCCTTCGACGGGTCCTTCCACCATTCGTAAAGGCCAGCGAAGACCATGCCGGAACCATCCCGGGGGCGGACATAATAGGGCTGCTTGGTGCGGCCCTCCCCCTGCTTCCACTCGTAGTACCCGTCAGCCGGCACAGCGCAGCGCCGCGACTGGACCGCTTTACGGAAAGCGGGCTTCTCCAGCACGCTTTCGCTGCGGGCATTGATCATCTTGGGCCCGATTCCCGGGCTCTTGGCCCAGGACGGCACCAGCCCCCAGCGCGCGACGTGCAGCTGGCGGACCGTGTCGCCGTCGATAAGCCGCTCAAGGACGATGGGGGCGCCGTCGGTGGGCGCAATGTTCCACGACGGCGGGATCGATGTTTCGTTTTCGATTTGGGCGTCGAATTCTGCCAGCAGGTCCCCGACCGCCCTGGCCATGACGTAGCGTCCACACATGGCACCAGCATGCCATCGCAACAGAGGCGGGGGAATACCGGCACCCGGGTTACCGTTGACTGGAAGGAAACAGACTGGCAAACACCCCAACCTGAGGAGACTCCGTGGATTTCACTCCCGAAGACGGCACCATCACCATGTTTTCGACCACGTGGTGCGGCTACTGCAACCGGCTCAAGAAGCAGCTGGACGCGCAGGGAATCGGCTACACCGAAATCAACATCGAAGAGGTGGACGGCACCGCCGAGCTCGTGGAGCAGATCAACGGCGGCAACCGCACCGTCCCCACCGTTCTTTTCCCGGACGGCACCGCGGCTACGAATCCTTCGGCAGCTGAAGTCAAGAGCAGGCTCGCAGCCTAGTAGCGCCCCTCGCCTCACCCACTGAAGCACTCCGGCCGCCCGGCCCGGCTGCCCTCCCCCAACCGGGGTTGGGTCAGCGGAGCCGGGCGGCCGCAGCTTTTTGCAGCGAGGCCGCAATTCTGGTGAGCGTGGCCGATTCCACCGACCATTGCTGCCAGTAGAGCGGAACGTCCATGTGGCGCTCGTCATCGAGGACAACGAGTGCGCCGGCCGCGATGGCATCCGAGGCCTGAAGGTCCGGCAGCATTCCCCAGCCGAACCCCAGCTCGATCGCGCGCAGGAAGTCGGCCGATGCGGGCACATAATGCCGCGGCGGACGGGCGGCACCGGGACCCAGCCGCCGCTCAAGGTAGCGGTCCTGCAGGGCGTCCTTGCGGTCGAAGACAACCACGGGGGCCGCGGACAGGGCCTGATCAGTAAACCCGTCCGGCAGCCACTGCTCGGCAAAGGCCCGGCTGGCCACTGCCCTGTACCGCATGATCCCGAGGGGCCGGGCAATGCACCCCTGAACAGGATTCGGGTTGGAGGTGATGGCCGCCATCGCCGTGCCTTCCCGGAGGCGGTCAATCGAGTGGTCCTGGTCATCAATGGTGACTTCAAAGCTGGTCCGGTCGATGCCCGCCAGGGCCGGCAATACCCACGTGGCCAGGGAGTCGGCGTTGATCACCAGCGGTATCCGCGGGCGCGCCCCGGCTCCTTCCAGGCCAAGTTCATCCATGGCCTCGCTTTCGAGGAGGGCCACCTGGCGGGCCAGCCGCACCACCACGCTCCCGGATTTGGTGGGCCGGGCAGGCTTGGTCCTCAGCAGCAGGACGCGGCCGGTCTGCTGCTCAAGGGCCTTGATCCGCTGGCTGACCGCCGACGAGGTCACATGGAGGGCTTCAGCCGCCCGGTCGAAGGTGCCGTGTTCGATCACCGCGGCAAGCGTCCGGAGTTGTTCGGTCGTGGCATCCATCCTGAATTTTCCTTAAGGTACGTAAGAAAGTTTAGCTGTACTCATGATTCCCCCGCCGCCTAGAGTCAGGCAAGTGGAACTCACAACTACCTTCGGATCACTCCTCGCCGGCTTCGGCGCCGGCCTCTCGCTCATCGTTGCAATCGGGGCCCAAAATGCCTTTGTGCTGCGCCAAGGATTGCGCCGCGAACACCTGGCACCCATCGTGGCTATCTGCATCGCCAGCGACGCTGTGCTGATCGTTGCCGGCGTCGCGGGAGTGGGCGCCCTGATCCAGGCTGCCCCGTTTGCGCTGGCAGTGGTCCGCTGGGCCGGCGCTGCGTTCCTTCTCGCCTATGCCGTCATCGCTGCCAGGCGCGCCCTGAATCCGGGGGCCCTCTCCGCCTCAGGCCCGCACTCCAGCACTACACTGACCGCAGCGGTGACCACCGCCGTCGCCCTGACCTGGCTCAACCCGCACGTATACCTGGACACGGTGGTGCTCCTGGGTTCGCTGGCGTCCGGCCACGGCCCCGATGGCCGCTGGCCATTCGCCTGGGGTGCGGTGGCCGGCAGCACGCTGTGGTTCTGCCTCCTCGGGTTCGGCGCGAAGTTCCTTGCGCCCGTCTTCGCCCGCCCCGGAGCCTGGCGCGTTCTCGACGGCGGAATCGCCGTCCTCATGACAGTCCTGGCCGTGCTGCTGGTTGTTCAGTGACTCGGGACGGTGCGTGCGGCTGAACCCACTGGACGCCTAACAACCGGGGCCGCCCGAACAAAAGGATAGGCACCGCCGCAACGGTGCCTATCCTGTTTGTGCCTAGACCTTCTCGTGGACGCGGTCAGTCATCGGTTTCGGAGCCATGTGTTCCCTGCGGCGGGCAAGGAAGGCCCACAGTTTGGCTTCGTCTGCCTGGGCCCGGGGTTCCGGGGTTTCCGCAGGTGCCGTATCCCGGCGCTCTTCAGGCTTCCGGGTGGCGTCCTTCTTGGTGCCCCAGCCGAAATCCTCACGCGATGAGTAGCACATCACCGACCTCCTTTACAGCGGCTGTCCTTTAATGGTGCTCCGGTTTGGGCCGAAAAGTCGACGGGATTCGGGACGTTTACGAAGCAGATGCGTTGGCGTTGCTTACCAGTTGATCCGGTGCGGCGTGTGGCTGCGGACCGGCCAGGGGTGCTGAAAAGCCAGGGCCGCCGGGCTACGGTTGCAGGCTGCTGAATTCCGCGTGCCTCAGGTTTGCGTAGCCGGCGTACGTGCTCACCACGGCCTCCTCGATGGCGTCGACGTCGAGGTGCGGCACGAGGTCGTTGACCGCCCCTGCCGTCGCCGGGTCCCAGTCCAGGCCGAGGGCAGCGTAGCTCGCTGTGAGGACACTCCGGATGGGCGCCGAGTTCTCGACCACCACCACGGAACTGAACAGCCAGCCCCCGGACACCACCCGCTGGGCCGTTCCCACCAGCTTGACCTGGTGCGCCGGGAAGTACGGATCCGCGCCGTGGACGCTGTATTCACCCGGGCAGTATTCACCCGGGATCTCCCCGACGGCAGCCTGGACGCCGGCACTCCGCAACGCCTGGGCAAGCATCTCGCCGAAGAACGCGAACCGGCCCTTGGCTCCCGCAATGGCGTCGGCGTGCGGCTCCACATGGTCGATGATCAGCGTGCCTTCGTGATAGGCCGCCGCTCGCCCTCCGGCCTTCCGGATCAGCGGCTCAAAGCCCAGCTCGCGGCAGGCCTGTGCAGCGGCACCGAACCCGGGCAGATGGGTGTCGCGCTGCCCGAAGGCCACCGTCGGCGCCGGCCGGTACAGCCGAAGGGTCGGTCCGATCCCGCCGGTCCTGGCCTGGCCCAGCAGATCGATCCCGAAATCGAGGTCCCTGACAGCCCCCAGCGACTTCTCCTGGCGGACGACGGTCAGTGTCCGCGAGTCAGCCCCGGCCTGCTGCATATTGCTAAGCTCCCTTATGGTCATATTGCAATTCCTGGTCGTAGCCGCTGCCTTCGCCGCCATCGACGCCGTGTGGCTCAAGCTCATGAACCCGTTCTACCGCAGCCACATCGGTGACTTGCTGGCCGACCGGCCCCATCTAGGGTACGCCGTGGCTTTCTACCTGATATACATTGCGGGAATCGTCTTTTTTGCCTTGCGGCCGGCGCTCGACGACGGCAGCTGGCTCACCGCCGTCGGCTACGGAGCAGCGCTGGGCGCCTTCGCCTACGCGACTTATGACCTGACCAACGCCGCGACGCTCAAGGCCTGGCCCCTGCAGCTGATTCTCGTGGACATGGCCTGGGGCGCGGTGCTGACGGCGCTCGCCACGCTGGCCGGCTGGCTGGTGTTCCACTAGCGGCAGCGGTCCGGGTCAGGACTTCCGCAGCGTGAGGATCTGCTCCGCCCGGCCGAACGGACCGGCGAGGTCATGCAGCACTGTTGACGTGAGCCCGATCCCGTCTGCGCCGAAGGACACGGCGTTGTCCAGGCCAAGCCACTCACCCTCGGGCCTGCGGTACATGTGGATCTGCAGGTCCAGGTTGGGGAACGCATAGCTGTCCCTGCCGGGCGGAACCCGTGCGGCAATGCCGTTTGCCGTGTCCACGAGCCCCATTAGCCTGGCCAGGTCGGTGCTGTCGGCAGCATCAGTCAGCGGATGGTCGGTCCGCAGCCAGACCTTGCCCGCGCCGGGCCGGTGCCCCTCTGCCACCCGCATTTCGAGCGACCGGATGTACCCTCCCGGCCAGACGCTGGCGCCGTCGTAAGGCTTGCATTCGTCTGGCGACGGAATGACGGCGTCTTCGACGGCGGCGACGGCGGACGTGTCGCTGGTGATCATCCGCCAGGCCGTTGCCCTGATGGCCACCCGCCCGGCCGCCACGAGTTCCGCCTGTACGAGTTCGATGGTCCGGCCCGGCCGGAGCGTGCTGGTGACGACGTCGAACTCACCGCCCGGAATCAGTCCCAGGATCTCGTAGCTCAGCCGCGCCATGCGCATGTCGCTGCGTGGCTCGTGGCGGTCCAGCCGGTCCGCCAGCAGTCCGGAGGCAGGAGCCATGTGCTGTTCGTGCTCGTTCCAGGCCCCTTGGGCGTGGATGGTGGAGCGGAAGCGTCCGCCGCCCAGGTCCTGATAGTAGAAGTCGCCGACGGCGAGTTCCGGCAGTGCAGCAGTCAACGTTGACCCTTTCGAAGCTTGGTACTGGCCCGGAATCACACTATCGCCTCCGGCGCGGGCCTGCAGGGACCGGCCGTACGCCGCGGGACCGGCGCAGGGCCGCGGAGACCGGTCACCCGTCCACGCGCCGGAGGTAGCAGGCCCGCCGCGCGCTTAAAGTTACCGATCTCCATATGATGTTCTGGGTAGACTCGGAGACTGGTCCTTCTAGCAGCCCTCGGAAGAGGTGTTCCACTGATGCGAGTAATTAGCTACAACCTCCGCAAGCACAAGGCGAGCGGCGAACTGGTCAGCCTGGCCCGCAACTTCGGGGTAGACGCCCTATGCCTGCAGGAATGCGATGCCGCGGAGCTTCCGGTGACGCTCGGCCCCCTCCATCTGGCCGACTCCACCAAGGGCAACCGGCTGGGTCTGGCAATCTATTACCGCACCGACCGGTTCACGGCGCTGGAAACCAAGACGTTCGCCCTGCACAAGTCCATGCACGACCGCGTCATGGCACCCGCCCACGAGCGCCTGATCGGGACGCGCATGGTGGACAACGCAACGGATCATGAACTGGTCATCGGCTCATTCCATGCGGCCCCGCTCACCGCGTCGAACTCGCTGCGCCGCAAGCAGATCCATGCGGCCCACGCGGAACTGCTGAGCATGGGCGAAGGCCTCATGACCCTGATGGTCGGGGACTTCAACTACCCGTTCTTCACCAAGAACCTCCACGCCCACATGAAGGACTCCGGCTACGCGCTGTCCCTGAGCGACCGCATGACCTATACGCGGTACAAGGTCTTCAAAGGCCACTTTGACTTCGCCACGTCCCTGGGGCTGGACATCGAGAGCGTGGAGACGCTGCCGCGGGGCAAGTCGGACCACCTTCCGATTCTGATTACCGCCGAGTACGGGCAGGACCGTTCACCGATCGAGGCGCAAACCGTTTCATGATGTGACGGCTTCTCCGAGGGGGACCCGTGAGACTGCGCCGGGACTGGATCAAAAAAGCCGTACCGGGCGTCCACCTTGCCCGGAGCTATAAGTGGTCCTGGCTGAAGTCCGATCTTGCGGCCGGAGCAGCACTGAGCGCGGCGCTGATTCCGGCAGGCATGGCGTACGCTGAGGCGGCCGGCCTGCCGGCCGTCACCGGCCTGTACGCCTCTATTGTTCCCATGCTCTTCTACGCCGTCTTCGGCCCTTCACGGGTGCTTATCGTCGGGCCGGATTCATCGCTCGCTCCGATGATTGCGGCGGCTGTCCTCCCGCTGGCCGGCAATGAACCGGAGCATGCCGTCGCGCTGGCCGGTGTTCTCGCCATCCTGATCGGCGTTTTCCTCATCGCGGGCCGGATTTTCCGGCTAGGGTTCGTGACCGGCCTGCTGTCGAAGCCCATCCGGGTCGGCTACCTCAACGGCATCGCTCTGGCCGTCATCGTCAGCCAGGTGCCCCGGCTGCTCGGGATCACGGTTCCGGGAGGGCCGATCCCGGACAGGGTGGCAGCCACGGTGGATGCCGTCCTTCAGGGGTCCGCCAATCCCCTCGCCGTGTTGTTCGGGGCGGGAACGCTGGCGGTCATCATTGCCGGCCGCTTCCTCCCGTGGAAGATACCTGTCGTGCTGCTGGCAGTGGCAGGGTCAACCGCCGTTGCCGCAGCGATCGGGGCGGGAGACGGCCTGGCCATGGTGGGCGCCCTGCCGCCGGGGCTTCCGGCACCTGCTTTGGGCGGCGTCAGCGCGGATGAGGTGATAGGCCTGATCGGACCGGCGGCGGGCATTGCGCTGATCGCCTTCGTTGACACCTCCGCACTATCCAAGAGCCTGGCCGGGCACAGCGGCGGCCGCAGCGGCGGCAACCAGGAAATGGGTGCGTTAGGCATCGCCAACGCAGCAACCGGGTTGTTGGGCGGCTTTCCGGTCTGCGGGAGTTCGTCACGGACGCCCATAGCCATCGACGCCGGAGCCCGCACTCCGTTCAGCGGCATTGTGGCAGCCGGACTGGTAACCCTCTTCATGGTGGCCGCACCCAATGTGACTGCCTTCCTGCCGACAGCCACGCTCGCCGCCATCGTGATCGTGGCCGCCGCGTCACTCGTGGATGTCCGAACGGTTTGGCGGCTGGTCAGGATGAGCCGGACTGAAACGCTGCTGCTGCTCGCGGCGTTTTTGGGCGTGGCCTTCGTCGGCGTCCTTGAAGGCATTGTCCTGGCCATTGCGCTGTCCCTGATCGCGTTTGTCCGCCGTGCGTGGGATCCCTACCGCACCGAACTGGCCAGCCTCGACGGCGTTCCCGGGTATCACGACCTGACGAGGCATCCGGAGGGCAAGCGGGTGCCCGGCCTGGTGGTCGCCCGCTTTGATGCTCCGCTCTTCTTTGCGAACGGCGAAGTTTTCGCGGAGCATATCCGGAGCCTCGTCAACGATGCGCCAGGTCCGGTGCACTGGGTGATCGTTGCAGCGGAGCCGATCACCGATCTCGACACCACCGCTCTGGACGAGCTCGTCCGGCTGGACGATGAACTGGCCCGGCTCGGAACCAGCCTGGTGTTCGCAGAGATGAAGGGGCCCATCAAGGACCGCATGATCAAGTTCGGGGTCAGCAGCAGGTTCGGACCCGACCACTTCTTTCCAACCATCCACAGCGCCGTACGTAGCTACAAGAAGACGAGGGGACTCGAATGAATCCCCTGCTACTCCCCGCCCGCCAAGGGAACCACGTCGATCCGGGCATCCGGGCCGATGACCACGAGCACGCGCTCGCCGCTGACACCTTCCAGTGCCTGGGCCAGTAACCCGAGGTCCGGCTGGTTGGGCCTGCCCGAGCCGGTCAAACCGCCGTCGGCCCTTTTCCAGACGGTGATTCTAGCCCCGCCCGCGTCGCTGATGACGCGGGACAGGGGCGCGGGGTCGGAGCCGGTCACCAGGATGACGTGTCCGATGGTGCGCCGCGGGGGCGGCGCCCCTGGCGGCAGGGCTGCGCGTTCCCGCCTCCACGCACCGTAGTGATAGCCGGCCACGAGGCCGGTGGCCACTAGCAGGCCGAGCGGTGCCCGCACCCGCCCGGCGAGGCTCCCCCGATTTGCGCCGTCAAGCAGATATTCGAATGCCTGGTAGCCGATGACCAGCAGCGTCACGAGGGCCACCACGGCGCTGAGCCCGAAGATCGCAACCAAGTAGATGCGCCGCCCGCCCGCTCCCTTCCCGGACGGCGGAGCACCGCTTTCCGGGCGATCCTCCGCCCCGGCGCTGTCCGCCCCGGCCCTGTCCGGCCCAGCCCCGTCCGGATGGCCGGTTGGATTCCATACCCTCCACCAGACGGGCCCGCCGATCGCCAGGGCACTGATGCCACCCAGCAGCAGTGTCCTCGTGTCCGTCCCGGCGAGTGTGGTCTCGGCCAGCCCCAGCGCGGCGTTGACGATCACGCCTATCCCGGAGGCGGCGGCCACCAGGGCGGCTCCCGAGGCGAGCAGCCGGACTGCCTGCCGCATCTGTCCGGACCGTCCGTCCGCCAGCGCCGCGTGGTAGGTCCAGAGGAGGGAGCCTATGGCCGCCGCCGCAAGGGCAGGCCCCAGCGGGTCCAGGAGCCTGCTGGCGGGATCCCTGTCGAACACGAGCCGGAGCAGCACGAACAGTGCCGTGACCGTCCCTGAAAGCGCGAGAATGCAGCCGCCGAGCACTCCGAAAACGGCCACTGCCACGTTGGCCAGCCCTGACGACAGGAATCTGCCCCCGCCGGGGATCCAGTGCCACCACCAGACCAGGCATCCCCCGGCCGCCCAGACGAGCGACTGGACAACGGAAACCCACCACGGCCGGCCCAGGGACGGGGCCACGGCAAGCACCTGCAGGGCCGCATCGAGGAGGCCACCCAGGGCGGTGATGGTCCCGCCGGTGCCGAGAATGAGTCCGAAGACTGACCCCACCACCGTGGGCACGCCGTTGAGGCGTCGGGGCCCTTTGCCGGGGTGCAGCCACATCCACCGGTGCCATGCCCAGACGCCGGCCCACACAATGCCTATTGCCAGCGACGGACGCCACTGTGCCGACCCCCCTGCAACGAGCTGCGCGCCCATGCCCAGAAGGGCCGCGGCGGACGTGATCAGTGCAACGCCGTAGATGCCGGCAACGTAGAGCCCCCAGCCGAGCGAGGCGCGCTCCGCCTCCTCGCCGAGCCGCCGCCACACGATCCACCACAGGATGGCAGCGAGCGACCCGCCAACCACGGCGAAGGCCAGGGACCTGGCGAGGCCGCCGACGTCGTTCGCTGCGAGCGCGGCGCCGGCGGCCAGCAGCCGGTCCAGCAGGCCGGCCAGGCCGGATGCGCCAACGAGCACGAGGGCAAACAGCAGCAGGAAAACGACCAGACGCCGGACCGTGGGCAGCGCGGAGTGCGTTTGCTGAACTGCCGCGGGCCGGACAGGACTCACGGCTTCACCAGAGGTTCCGGGCAGACGGTGAGCTGCCACGGGGCGGTCTTCACAAGCCATCTGCCGTTGACCTTGACGAGGTCAAACACGGCCTCGGTCTCATACTCCGGGTTCCCGAAGGGCCCGTTGCCGTTCGAGACGGAAAGCACAACGCGCACGTCCGCTGATTCAGGGCGTTCCGTCGTCGATAGCAGCGTCACCCTGAGGCTGTCGGTTGCAGCGCGGTCAACCGGTCCGCACTGCCGCTCTGAACTCTCTGTCAGGTAGCGGGAAGCGCCGGCCTCATCGCCGTCGAGGACGGCCGCCGCATAGCGCTGCACCACGCCCGCCGGCGTGTCCTCCGCCAGCGGCTCGGGCTGGCCGCTGAAAAAGACCGCGGCCAGAGCTAGCACCACGAGGCCGGCAATGACGGACAGGATAACTATCAGGATCCGGTCGGGCCGCCCCGCGGGTGCGCTCATCCCGGGCGCTACGTGGCGCGGCGCTCGACGGTGAAGTCGCCGCCGGGATACATAATTGTCTCGTGCCCGTCGTCAAAGCGGACGAAGTACGGCGGTGTTCCGTCGGGGCCGCGGACTTCGAGAATCTCACCGTGACGGTCCGACGATTCCACCGTCCTGCCGTGGATGATGATGCGGTCTCCCTGGCTTGCCTGCATGGCAATCACCTCCCAGCCCCTAGCGTACGATGCTCTTCCGCTGTGGGGAACAGCCAGCAGGGACAGGATGAGGGCCGCCGTGGTCAGGCCTTGCCGCTCGCGTGCAGGATGCAAAACGCAGTCCAGGGCCGGGCTTCCAGCCGCCCTTCAGCGATCTCTTGCCCGCACACCGCGCATATGCCGAACGTGCCGGCTTCGATCCGTTCCAGAGCGGCCTCGACCTGGGCGAGCCCGGACCTGCTCTGGTCCAGCAGCGCCGACGCCTGGGAGAGTTCGAAGGCGATGGTGGCACCTTCGGGATCGTGCTCGTCGTCCACGTTGGAGTTTTGCCGCGCCGCGTTGGCCGAGGTGATGTCCGCGCGAAGCGCCGGGAGCAGGGCCAGCCTCCGGGCGCGTTCCTCTTCAAGCATGATCCGGAACCGCTCAGTGTCCGGCCGCCCAGTGTCAGGCCGCCCAGTGTCAGCCACGATGCTCAGCGCCCGTCATGGAGCAGGGGCCGCCGGTGGTTCATCAGCTTCTCGCTGAGCGCGGGCCAGGACGCGGCGAAGGCGGGGTGCAGGTTTATGGCGGCCACTTCGTGGACCGGGATCCAATCCAGTTCGATGCTTTCGGGATCGCTGATGGCAGGCTCAAACGGTTCCACGACCTGCACCGCTACGGTCGTATAGGACCAGTAGCCGACGTCGAAAACGGAGGTGAAGAGCACCCTGACGTTCTTCTCCGGGACGGCGGCCTCCTCGAAGGCCTCGCGCAGCGCACCCGTGACAGGGTCCTCTCCCTGGTGCAGCGCGCCACCGGGCAGGCCCCACGTCCCGCCGTGGTCGCTCCACGTGGCGCGGTGCTGCAGGAGGATCCCCTTCCCGGCGTCGTGGGCCAGAAGTCCGGCGGAGCCGAACCGGCCCCAGAAGCGTCCATGCTCCCCCTCCACCCAGGCATCGCCCGGATCACGCGGACCGAGCGGACGGCGGGGATCTCCGGGCGACGGCGGCACAATTTTTTCCATCGTCCCAGTCTGCCCCATGGGAGGATGCTGTGATGAGCCTCCGGCTGCTGCTAGTTTCCGACACCCACGTCCCCCAGCGGGCTCGGGCGCTTCCTGATCAGGTGTGGGCCGCCGTCGACGCCGCAGACGTCGTGTTCCATGCCGGCGACTGGGTAAACGCCGAGCTGCTGGACATGTTCGAACAGCGAAGCAGGCGGCTGGTGGGGGTCTACGGCAACAACGACGGCGGTGACCTTCGGCGACGTCTGCCGGAGTCGGCCAGCGTGACGCTGGAGGGCGTGCGCTTCAGCGTGATTCATGAGACCGGCCAGGCTAAGGGGCGCGAGGAGCGCTGCGAAGCGCTCTTCCCGTACGCAGACGTCCTGGTCTTCGGGCATTCCCACATTCCCTGGGACACGACGTCGGCCGGCGGCCTTCGCCTGCTCAACCCCGGCTCACCCACGGACCGCCGGCGCCAGCCGGTGTGCACGTACATGACCGCCGTCGTCGGAAACGGCCGGCTGGGGGACGTCGAACTCGTGGAGGTCAGGCGGCCGTAGGCGCTGCCCCGGACGGCAGGAAGCCCCGCCAGCTTCTGCAGGCGGGACTTCGAATCAATTCAATCGGGTTGAAAGCGGTCAGTCGTGCTTGAACGCATCCTTGACCTTTTCGCCGGCCTGCTTCAGGTCCGCCTTGGCCTGGTCTGCTTTGCCTTCCGCTTCGAGGCCCTCGTCGTCCCTGGCCTTTCCGGCGCCTTCCTTGGCCTTGCCGGCAAGCTTTTCCGCTGTGTTATCGATCTTGTCGTCCAGACCCATGCCACTGTCCTTCCGTCTGCGCGGCCCGCTGGCTGCGGGCTGGCTAGTGCTCCCAGTGTAGAACCGCCGGCGGGACGGGTGAAGGAGCCGAAACCCTGGGGTTCAGTCCAGCGACAGCCCGGCAGACCCCCTATTTGGGGGGTCCGGCCAAGACCACCTGTTCTGGTCTGACGACCGGCTTTTCCCAAGACGTACAGGCGAGAGTAAGGGTGTCCTGAAGTTACAGGTAGCCGCGAACCTTCGCTGCAGGACTGCCGGGTCCGGGCGCACTCCCCCCAGAAGCGCCGGACCCGGCTCCACCCCTCCAGCGTCGGCGGCGCCGCGCTCGCCGGAAACGGCCGTGAACAACCCCGGTCAGCACAGTCCGGTCAGCTCCAGGGACTCCAGCCCGGGCCCCTTGCTGCCAGGAGCCTGTCGGTGCCCGAGTCCGGTTGCCCTTCGAAATACTTATCCAGCACCCGGTGGAAGGCCGCTTGCCCCGGTGCTGCGCGCAGGAAGAGCGTCATGGATGAATGGAGCTTCAGCGCGTCAATGCCGCCGAATATCTGAGTGGCGTTTCGGGCGTTGAGACCGGCCACAATGTCCGCGCATTCGATGAGCCGGGGGCCGAGCACCGGATGCTGCAGATAAGCCCTGGCTTCCTCGAGGGAGGCGAGGGCATACATCCTGGACGTGGCGCTCTGGCCCAGCCCGGCGATCTGGGGAAAGACAAACCACATCCAGTGGCTCCGCTTGCTTCCACTCCGAAGCTCGGCGACGGCCGCGTCATACGTGCCGCCGTCGTTCTGGGCGGCCACAAACCGCTCCAGGTTGTACGCGTCATTCACGGCCGGCCCGGCAGGATCGCTACTCATACCTCATGGTGAGCGGACTGCTTCCGGCGGTCAAGATCCGTGATGTGCGACGGCGGGACCTTGCCCCGGGCGGATATGTTTCGTTCACGGGCCCGTAACACACCCTCAAAACGCCTCTTTCGCAGTCTTGTGTGCGGAACTGGCCCAGATCGGCGGCCCTGACTGCAGGCGACACCTTATTTCGGCCCCCTCCAAGAGGCGTCGTTAACAATCCGGAAACAGAACGGTCATCCGGGCTTTACGCAACGCCTTTTCCTGAAACGCCGGTGAAACTTCCCTCGCCAACACCTGAAACAAACGTCGACGAATATCGGTAAGGGGCTTGGGACCGGCGGCAGCGGTCTCCTGTACGGATGACTTGTTGCGAAGGGAACACGCGTGGAGATCACTGCGGCGAACGTTTGGATGATGGTGTCGGCGGCACTGGTGCTGCTCATGACCCCGGCGCTGGGGCTCTTCTACGGCGGCATGACCCGCGCCAAGGCCTCCCTCAACATGATCATGATGAGCTTCGTGTCAGCCTGCATCGTGGGCGTCGTCTGGGTGCTGTGGGGTTACGCCATGAGCACGGGTGAGGGATTCCTGGGCCTGTTCGGAAACCCGTTTGCCAGCTTCGGTCTGGAAGGCCTGATGGGTACCCCCGAACTGATCAAAGCGGGCTACGCCGGTACGTTCGCCATCCTCACGGTGGCCTTGATCAGCGGTGCCGTTGCAGACCGCGCCAAATTCGCCGCCTGGGTGGCCTTCGTTCCGCTCTGGGTCACGCTTGTTTACTGCCCCCTCGCCTTCATGGTCTGGGGCGGCGGCCTCATGAGCCAGGGCGGAGCCGTCAGTGCCGTCTTCGGACAGGTCATCGACTTTGCCGGCGGCACCGTCGTCGAAATCAGCTCCGGCATGGCTGCACTGGTCCTTGCCGTCATCGTCGGCAAGCGGCACGGCTTCGGGAAGGACCCGGGCCACCGCCCGCACAACGTTCCCTTCATCATGCTCGGCGCAGGCATCCTGTGGTTCGGCTGGTTCGGCTTCAACGCCGGCGCCGCCACCACGGCGGAACAGGCAGGCCTGATCTGGATCAACACACTCACGGCTCCGGCCGCGGCGATGCTCAGCTGGCTCGTCACGGAGAAGGTCCGCCACGGGCATCCCACCTCCCTGGGTGCCGCATCAGGTGCCGTTGCAGGCCTCGTGGCCATCACGCCGTCGTGCGCCAACATCAGCCCGCTCGCCGCCGTCGGCCTTGGCTTGGTGTCCGGCGTGGCCTCCGCACTCTTCGTCGAGCTTAAATTCAAGTTCGGCTTTGACGACTCGCTCGACGTCGTCGGCGTACACCTGGGCTCCGGCCTGGTCGGCACGCTGGCGCTGGGCTTCATCGCCCTCCCTGTCAACGGCGAAGGCGGCGGACTCTTCTACGGCGGCGGGGTCCAGCAGCTCGTGGCCCAGACCGTGGCCGTCCTCATCACGCTGGCACTCTCCGGCCTCATGACGGCGGTCATCGGCGTCGGAATCCACAAGACCATCGGGTTCCGCGTCAGCCACGAGGACGAGGTCACCGGCGTGGATCTCTCCGAACATGCCGAAACCGCCTACGAGTTCGGCGGACTGGGCCCCAGCCAGTTCCACCCGCTGCACCAGCACATCCACACGGCACCGTCCTTGCGGCCGGAGGAGGAAGCGGCAGCTGGCACGGAACTCGAGCCGGAGGAGTCGCTCGAAGACGCCGTGGAAGCCGATGACCTTGGGCGGGTAACCGCCTCGGTGTAATTCGTGGTCCCACCCGGACAAGCGCGGCGAAGCTATGCGCCGGATGGCAGGCGCAGTTCCGGCCGGCTCTTCGCCAGCTCGTCCAGCACCATGCGGACCGCCTCGCCCGCGGCCGATCCGTCCGCTCCGGTGTCCCCCACCCCGGCAAGAACCGTCCGCACGCGGCGGGCGAACCTGTCCCACTCGCCGCCGCCTGCCCGGAGTTCCCGGAGGGGTGCCATGAGGGCCGCGCGGCGCAGCCAAACGTCGGGCTCGCCCGCCCACCGGTCCAACACAGCGTGGGCGCGGGCCCTGCCCCGGGCGTCGAGTCGCTCCATCAGCGGACCGACGACGTCCACGGCGAGCGGGTCAACAAGGGCCCGCATGCCCGCCTCCCGCACAAATCCTTCGATCCGCGTCAGGTCTGAGTTGGTGAGCAGCTCCACCCTGGACTGCAGCAGGACGACGGCGGCCAGGCGACGTTCGTACACCGGTACAGACCACAGCTCGGAACTGAGCGCGGTGACGTCGCCGCGGGTCAGCCCGGTGTGGCGGCGGAGGGCGTCGCGGACGGTGCCGCGGACCGCTCCCACCGATGCGCCATAAAACTGCAGGTCGCCGCCGAGCCTGAGCCGCATCTCGTCAGCCCTGTACCACGACGCTTCGCGCTGCAGCGCGTCGTCGATGAAATCTCCAGCAGCACTCACTCCCCCATTCTTCCGGTCCGGGTGGCCGCCCGTCGACTCGTATTAAGCGCATTTCGAATGGGACGGCAGGAGCAGGGTTGGGGGCACGCGCAAAGCTATCGACAAGCTTGGTCCGACGGAGGAAGCTATCACCGTACGCGATTCGCAGTCCGGATTGGCGTCAATTCTGCGGCAGCGCCAGCCGATCCTGCTGGCCGGTTTCCTGAGGGAACGCGTCCAGCACAGCCCAGCCCCGCCATGAGAGAAGGAGTGCAAATGTCCCAGAACGTTGTCACTCAGCTGAACGTGAAGTCCCACAACTCCCCCGACGAAAAGCGCCGCCCGGACAAGGCCGAAGTGGACGTCGTCACGGTTGGGGACTACACCATTGGACGGTTCACATTTGAGCCCGGCTGGCGGTGGTCCGAGTCCATCAAGCCCGTGGCTAAGACCGATTCGTGCCAGAACAGCCACGTGGGCTTCTGTGTTTCCGGGAGTCTCGTCGTCGAGACGACCGAGGGGAACCGGATCAACATCACCCAAGGCGACTCCTACACCATTCCTCCGGGCCACGACGCGTGGGTTGAGGGGAACGAGTCCTTCACGGGCATCGAGTTCTTGAGCGCCGCCACGTTCGCGAAGGCTCCGGAATAGCCGGACCGTGCCGGCAGGGTTAACCTGCCGGCACCGGCTCATGATGGCTCCCGCCAAATTGTTTCAATGCGGCGTTCCCGCACGTCAGATGGGCGCCGGCTACCGTGGCCGTAATCCGCACGGTCCTTGTGGTTTGCCGACAAAGATCACGATCAAGTAACGTTGGCGCCTGGCCCTGAAGGGCTGGCCCTGACGGGCGCCGGATGCCTGGACGCTGGGCCCGGATGCGCTGGGCGGCACCGTGTCCGCTCCGGCCCCACCGACGGGGCCCAGAAACGCTTCGCGCTTTCTTCATCACCACAGTTGCGGCTGCCGCATGCATGGCAGTCCTATGCCCGGAGGGTTTCTTGATCAAGAAGAACATAGCCATAGCACTTAGCATCGGTGCGCTGTCCCTGACCGGATGCAGCATCGCTCCCACCTCCCAAAAAGCGGCAGGCCCGGCCCCTGCCGAGGCGGCGTCGGCCACGTCCGCCACAGTCGGCGCGTCAGCCCCGTCGTCGACCGGCCGCGCCCCAGCTACCACCGCCAGCAAGGCCGCTGAGGCCAAGGCCGTGGCTGCCAAGGCCAAGGCCGCCGCGCAGAAGGCAGCCGCAGAAAAGAAGGCTGCTGCCGCGCAGAACGCAGCCGCGGCGCAAGCAGCACCTGTTGTGAACGCCAAGCCGGTGACCGCAGCACCGGCACCTGCCGCCGCTGCTCCGGCCTCTGCCGCCCCGGCCGCTGCGCCGGCAAAGGTCGCGCCCGCCGCTGCCCCGGTGGCGCCCGCCGCAACTGGCAGCGGACACCAGGCAGCCGCCGTGCGCGGCTGGGGACCCGTCATCGCCGGCGACGAATTCTCCAACACCGGCTCACCGGACCGCACAAAGTGGAGCGTGTACAACGGCCCCGGCCATGCGGGCAAGGGCGTCCGCAGTCCCCAGGCCTGGTCGGTTGCCAACGGCGTCGCAACGGTAAGGGGCGATGCGGCCGGCACCACCGGCGGCATGTCGGCCAAGTTTGGGAACCAGAAGTACGGCAAGTGGGAAACGCGCATGAAGACCGACGCACGGGACCCGCAGTACCACCCGGTGCTGATTTTGTGGCCGGACAACGATGATTCCAAGTGCGCCGAAATTGACTACGCCGAGGGCACGGCCGATACGGCGCAGATGAAGTTCTTCCTGCACTACGCCTGCGGCGGCGGGGATTTCCAGACCACAGCGGCCAAGCCCGTGGATACCACCCAGTGGCACAACTACGCGGTGGAATGGACCCCGGCGGGCATCACCGGCTACATCGACGGAGTCAAGACCTTCACCGACACGAACCCGGCCCACCAGCCGTCGGGCAGCATGCACCAGACGCTGCAGCTCGACTGGTTCCCCAACGGTTCCAGCACCGCACCCTCGCAGATGCAGGTTGATTGGGTGCGCGTCTACAAGTAGACAGCGCCGCTTCGGCCGCACTACCCGCTGGCTTTCGTCGGTCAAGGGTTACCAGGTGACAGAAGCATCAGCACGAGCACCGCAGGGTGGCCGCAGCACGCGGCCACCCTGCGGTGCTCGTCGTTAAGGGGCAGTCCGGCTGCAAAGCGGACATTGCCCCATGCGCCATGGCCGAGCGCCGCAGGCGGGTGAGAGACTCAGGTTCATGCGTGAACTTGTCGTCCTCGGCACCGCCTCCCAGGTTCCGACCCGGACCCGGAACCACAACGGGTACCTGCTGCGCTGGGACGGCGAGGGCCTGCTTTTCGACCCCGGAGAAGGCACGCAGCGGCAGATGATCCACGCCGGCGTCTCGGCAACCCAAATCACTCGTATCTGCCTGACGCACGTCCACGGTGACCACTGTTTCGGACTGCCCGGCGTGCTGTCGCGGATGGTGCTCGACGGCGTGACCCACCCGGTCCACCTGCACTATCCGGCCTCCGGCGGGGACGTAGTACAGGCACTCGTGTCCATCGCCTCACCGGGCCTTGATTTGCGGATGCTGCCGCACGCGGGCCCTGAGGAGATCGCGCCGGGGCTGGACGTGCGGCCACTGCGGCACCGCGTCGAGACCTACGGCTACCGGCTCGTCGAGCCTGCCGGCCGGACCCTGCTGCCGGACCGTCTGGCAGCAGCCGGCATCAGCGGTCCCGACGTCGGCCGGCTGCAACGCGAGGGAAGTCTGCGTGGCGTGCGACTGGAGGACCTAAGTGTGCCGCGGGCCGGGCAAAGCTTTGCCTTCGTCATGGACACGGCGCCTTGCGCGGGTGCCGAGGAACTCGCCGACGGCGTCAACCTGTTAGTGGCCGAGTCGACATTCAGCGACGACGACGCCCATCTCGCTACGCAGTACGCTCACCTGACCGCCGGGCAGGCCGGTGAGCTGGCGGCCAGCGGCAGTGTCGGCACGCTCGTCCTCACGCACTTCTCCTCTCGCTACGCGGACGTCAACCTGCTCGCCGAACAGGCGAGGGCTCGCGCAGGTGCGTCCGCCGTCGTCGCCGCGAACGATCTGGACCGGATCGCGCTGCCCAAACGCCAGCGGGCCTCCTCATAAGGCATCGCAGGAGCGGAAGGCCGGCACGGAGCCCGCTCCGCAGGTTGGCGATCCGTCAGACGTGCTGACGGAACCAGGCCAGGGTGTCGTTCCAGGCGGCGGTGGCCTGCGCCTCGTTGTAACGCTCGCCCGTGTCATTGTGGAACGCGTGGTCGACGCCGGGATAGACCTTGAGTTCGTGGCGCACCTCGGTGGCGTCCAGCGCAGCCCGGAGTTCCGGCATCGGTCCGGTGATCCTGTCGTCGAGTTCGGCGTAGACGCCCAGAACGGCCGGCTTGATGGTCGGAACTTTATCCAGATCGGGAGCGGGTCCGTAGAACGCCGACGTAGCCTTCAGGCCGGTCAGCTCCGTCGCCGCCTGCCAGGTGATGCCGCCGCCGAAGCAGTAGCCGGTCATGGCGATCCGTCCTGCGTCGACGTAGGCCTGTGAGTTCAGGTAGTCGAAGGCGGCTTTGAAGTCGGCGACATGGCGTTGCGCCCCGGCCTTGGTCAACGCACCCGGTACGGCGTCCCGGTCGAGACTGGCGGTGCCGCCTTCTCTGCTAAGCAAATCCAGCGCGAGGGCCGCATATCCTTCCTTGGCGAAGCGGCGCGCCACGTCCTGGATATGCGGGGTAAGGCCGCGGTTCTCGTGGCAGACCAAGACTGCCGGGCCTGGCTTGTCCCCTTCGGGCCGGGCTAGGTAACCGCTGACGTCGGCACCGCCTGCAGGAACCTTCACGGTTGCCGTCACCAAGCCTGCGGCACCCTCGGGAACAGACAGCGGGCTCTTGGCTCCAGGAACTGCGCCGGCAGTTGCAGTGCCGGTCCCGGGCGTGGACGGCGTGGGCGTCGGCATGGGGTCGGTGGCGCGCGGAACTTCGCTTGGCGAGCAACCGACCAGCGTCATCGCGGCAGCCGCTGCGGCCATGCTGCCCGTGATGAACGCCACCCGACGCGTGAACGTCCGCTGGCTCATGGCGCCAGCGCGGTAGTCGTCAAAGAATTCCTCGATCAGGTACTTCTCAAACTTGCCGAGCTGGGTCATTGCGGGCCTCCTGGAGTTTTGCGGCATATCCTCCTCCGAAGTCCGTCGACGGGCAAGAGGGTGGCCAATTTTCACTCCCCGCGGCCGGAGCGTTTGGAGGCAGGCAGAGGATCCGCGGTTCTACTCGGTCCGACTGGGTGGAGGTTGGCCCTGGTTGTCCTTGCCGACGTTCTGTGTGCCGACAGGTCCGCCCGGCTCCTTGTTGGTCTTCCTGTTGATCAGCCAGGTGATGAACCACAGCACGACGCCGATCGCCATCAGCCCGCCGGCGACCTGATACTGGATGGGGTTCCGGCCAACCCACGGACCGGCGAGGAAGGCGCACAGCAGGGCCGCCACCAACGGCAGTTGCCCCGGCGAGGTGAAGAAGACCTTGCGGTTGGGGTCCCTCTTGCGGCGAAGGATCAGGCAGGCAACGTTCACCACGGTGAACACGCACAGCAGCAGGAACGCCGTCGTGCCGGACAGGTTGGCCACGATATTGCTCTCCGGGTCGCTGCTGACGTACCAGATCAGCCCCAGCGCGAGGAGCGTGGAGAACGCGATGCCGGCCCACGGGGTGCGTCGTCCCGGAAGAACTTTGCCCAACGGTCGGGGCAGGACGTCCTGGCGGGCCATGCCATAGATCAGGCGGCTCGCCATCAGCATGTTGATCAGCGCCGTGTTGGCCACCGCGAAGACCGCGAGGAACGGGAAGATCCTGTCAATCGGGAAGTCCGGTGAGCCTTTGTGGACCACCTCGAGGAGCGCGGCGCCTTCGGCCTCCCGGATCTGCTCAAGCTCGGTGGGCGTGAGGACGCTGACCACGGAGACAGCCACCAGCATGTAAAGGATCACCGCGACGCCGAGGCCGGTCAGCATAGTGCGCGGGAAGATCTTCTCGGGGTGCTTGGTCTCCTCGACCATGTTCACCGAGTCCTCGAAGCCCACCATGGCAAAGAAGGCGATGGAGGTGGCAGCGGTGACTGCCAGGAATAGGCCCTTGTCCTGGTAGTCGTTGAAGACAGTGATCTCTTCGACGTTGCCGGTTCCTTGAGCCATCACGTAGAAGCCGACACCGATGACGATGCACAGCGCGATCATCTCCACCAGGGTGAGCACCACATTGAACTTCACGCTCTCCCCCACGCCGCGCAGGTTGATCGCTGCCAGGAGCAGCATAAAGCCGAGGGCAACCGCGGTGATCGCCTCCCGTCCGGGCAGGCCCATCCAGCCGTTGATCGCCATGCCCCCGAAGAAGTTCTGGGCAAGGACGTTCGCCGATGTGGAGGCACTGGTAACGCCGGAGCAGACGACGGCGAACGCGACGAGGAAGGTGACGAAGTGGATCCCGAATGCCTTATGGGTATAAAGCGCCGCACCCGCCGCCTGGGGGTACTGCGTGACCAGCTCCAGGTAGGAGAAGGCGGTCAGCGTCGCGACGACGAATGCGAGCAGGAACGGCAGCCAGACGATCCCGCCGACTTGGCCGGCCATCGTTCCCGTGACGGCATAGACGCCGGCGCCGAGGATGTCACCGACGATGAAGAGGAGAAGGAGCTTGGGTCCGAGGACCCGCTTTAGTTCATGTGTCTCGCCTTCGGGAGTTACATCGAAGACTTTGTCATCGGACGTGGTGCTCATGGCTGACCTCCACAGCGGGTACACGGCTCCCGAGAGCCGCGGCAGGGCTCGTACTTCACTTTCGCCCTCGCGCGTCACTTTGGCAACAGAAGTGTGGAGTATTTGCTGGAGGGAAATCCGCAACGGACTTGGTAACACCACCTGTTCCGGCAGTCCGACGGCGGTTATCGGCGGTTGGCTGGGCTTACTCGGCGCACTATTCAGCGGGGGCCCGAGAAGCACACCTACCGGCCGCACGTCCTACCGTGCCACGATGAGCAGTGCGTCCCTCCGCTCCACGCTTGAGCGGCGCGCACTCCCCCGTCGGCATTTGCCGCCGGGCCGGGTTTATCAAAGGAGATGCCATGCCCATGGCAATTTTCGAGATTGAGGTTTACGCCGTTGTTCACGGACGCAACACAACGGAGGAGATCGCGGCAATCACGGTGTACGGACCGCTCGCGGCCTCGGGCATCCGGCACTACGCCCAGCTGCTCTTTTCCCCCTCCGCGAGCGGGCTCAGTGGCGTGGCGGACACCGTTGGGCTGAGCTCCGTCGGTATCCGGATTTTCGCGGACCTCCCGTACAGAGATTTCGCTCCGATGTACGACCTCGTGCGTAACGAGGCTCCGGTGCATCTGTCGTACGAGTACGGGTCGAGCCCGACGGCGACGAAGCCGCTGAACTACGTCGGCATACTAAGCAACAGCCTCGAAACACCGGGCGAAGGCCCATCGGACGCCGACTCGGTCAAACATTTCATCCACACGTCGCTCAAGGACCTGCCCGCCGACACCGCGGAATGAGCATCAGGTGGGATGCCATTCCTGACAAGAATTGCTCCTCGGACAGCGAACTGCTCCCATACATAAACTGCTCCCCGAAAGTCAGAGCTGAATTCTCAGTCCAACTTCCGGGGACCAGTTCATGTCATGGGCGGGACTATTCGGATATACGTTTGCCGGCAGCGTGCTACTTTCTGGCGATGAAGTAGGCGTTGAACGGATCCGATTCGATCTCCTTGGACTCCACGTCCGTGAAGCCGGCGGCGGCGAGCATCAATAGCGCGAGCTGTTCACCCCAGACGGTACCCAGCCCGTCGCCGTCGAGTCCGAGCGAAACGCTCATGCAGTGAAAGGTTGAGATCGCGTACAGGTAGCTGCCCCAGGGGAGCTCAATGTTCTCCTCCACCTTGCTGGATGCCTTGATGTCCACCATCAGGAAGATCCCGTCCGGCCGCAGCGCGCGGTGGATGTTGCGCAACACCGCCGCCGGATGCGCCTGGTCGTGGATGGCGTCGAAAGCCGTCACCGCGTCGAAGCGGGCCTCGACGTCCAGGCCTGCCACATCAATGAGCTCGAAGCTGGCGTTCGCCAGTCCCAACCGTTCCGCCTCGCCGCGGGCGGCACGGATGGCTCCCTCGGAGAAGTCGTAGCCGGTGAACCTGCTGGCCGGGAAAGCCTGGGCCATGAGGTTGATCGCGTGGCCGCTGCCGCAGCCGACGTCTGCGACGTCGATCCCGGCCTTCAGGCGTTCAGGCAGACCGGGTACCAACGGCAGGATCACGTCCAGCAGTGCTGCGTCGTGTACCGCCGCGCTGGTCTGGGCCATGTTCCGGTGGAAGTGGGGGTAGTCCTCGTAGGACAGCCCGCTGCCGTGCCGAAAACGCTCGATGATCTTCTGTTCAACCTCGCCCATCATGGAAATGTGCTGCATCAGAATGGCCAGGTTGTCCGGGCCCGCGGCGCTGGTCAGGACGGCAGCATGCTCGCGGGGCAGCCAGTACGTCCCGGCCGCCGGGTCGTAGCAGACCACGCGCGCCGCGGTCATTCCGCCCAGCCATTCGCGCACATAGCGCTCCTTTAGGTCGCTGGCGTCGGCTATCTGCTCACAGGTGGCGGCAGGCAAGCCTGCCAGCGCCTCGAACAGGCCGGTCTGGTGCCCAACACTGGTCAGCAGGGCGATCGCGGCATCGTTCAGGATGCCCACGAAGCGTCCGGCAAAAGCCTCGGAGGCCTCGGCGTCGAACTCCGCCAGTGATGTTCCTTGGTCGATGGTCATTGTTGTTCCTCCCTTTGCTACAGGCGTCGGTGCCTGGTTGATTCCAGCGTAGGAATGTCCAGGTGCCGCCGGCATCGGGCGAACGATGCGTTCTGTTCGGAGCCTATGGGGCGAATCATGCAGACGCCGGTACGGGTGGGAGCTGCCCGGCGTCGGCCGGAAGGAATCGGGAGTTAGCGGCGCGGCTGCAGTCCGTGTTCGTGAGCCCAGGCTGCGGCGGCCGTACGCGAGGAGACCCCAATCTTGGCAAAGATGTTCGCCAGGTGCCTGCCGACCGTCTTCTGGCTGATGAACAATGCCTCGGCGGTTTGCTTGTTGCTGGCTCCCGCGGCGGTGAACGCCAGCACGTCCGCCTCGCGCTCGGTTAGCCCGCCGGGAAGTCGGCCCCCCTCGAGCCGGCGGACATCCGGCAGGGCACCGAGTTCGCGATAGATCGCCAGCGCGGTCGCGGAATCCGCAGCGGCGACGCTGGTCTGTCCCAGCCCGCGGTGCGCCTGGGCGAGCAGCTCGTACACTCTGGCTGTGTCGTAGCGGGCGTGGAGGCTCCGGTACTCGTGGACGACGGCCTGCAGCACGGGCAACGCGTCGGCGTGCTGCGACTGTGCGATCAGCATGGCTGCCCGGGCCTGCCCGGCCCAGGCGCGGAAGCCGGCGGTGGCGAACACGGCAGCGGTTTCCTCCAGCCGGACGCAGAGCCGCTCGGCCTCATCAAAGTGCCCGAGAGCTATGGCGATTTCGACGCCGGACACCAGCAGCCGTGCACCTGCCAACCGGTCCCGACCGGCCAAGGCGGCACACAGACCGGCCCACGCCGCCTCGTTCTTCCCGGCGGCATGCTGGAGCAGCGACTCGCCCGGCTGCGGTTCGGTCCCCAACTCCCACGCCCGGGCGTACGCTTTCTCAGCGCCGCTGCTGTCCCCGCGGAGCCGCCGTATTTCGCCCAGCTGGTAGAAGGCCTCGCCCGCCACCCAGTTGTTCCGGCCCACGAGCTCCGCCCCGCCCTGCTCGATCGCATGTTCCGCCGCGTCCCAGCCACCTTCGATGCTCAGTAACTGCAGCCGGTGGATGCGGCAGATGCCGGCAAACACCACCTCCCCGGCGAACTGCTCGCCCCACTGCTCGGTGGCGTCAGTCCAGGCACGCATCCGGTGCAGGTCGGCCAGCTCGTGGCACGCGTGGATTACCGTGCAGTAGATTTCTCCTGCCCATTCCGGCGGCAGCCGGCCGGCGAGTACCGGAAGCATTGCCTCGTCCAGCTGGGCAAAGCCGGACGGGGTGCTGCCACTGCGCAGGTCTGCCAGGCCGGCGAGCACCAAACCGAAGCATGTGAGTGCGGGGACGCGCAGGCTCCGGCCCAAATCCTGTAACCTGGCCGCGGTCTCCCTCGCCGGGCCCAGGTCCGCGAGACTTAGCGCGAGGCTGGCATCGAGGTAGAGCAGATAGCCGTGCTCCGGACCTTCTGGAAGACCCTGCAGTAGTCCCCGGGCACGGCTCACCCAACCGGAAGCGATGACCACGTCTCCACGGATGAACCACAGCAGCCCCAGGTCCAGGGCCGTCATGGCCGCATCTGATGCATCGCCGTCGTCCTGGAAGCGGTGGTAGACGTCCTCGGAAACCTCTAACGATTCCTTCACCTGTCCGAGCCACCACGCGGCTCTGCCCAGGAGACTCAAGTCCCCCGTCTCCAGTTCCGACAATGCTCGGGCCTGGCTGAGCTGCCGGTAAGCGGCATGCCAGTCGCCGCGGGCGTACGCCGTCCGCGCTGTGGCCAGCAACCCGTCAAACTCGTCCATCCCAGACACCACTTCAACGGTAGCGCCGCGGATAGCAGCCGGTCGAGCCACTCGGGGGCACTGGATGCTGCCGACGGCTTCGTTGCCACTGCCGCATTTGACCTCCCGTTCCGGCCGTTTGCGTGGTTGAGATTGTCCTTGACTTTGGCATTGCTGCGGACAAATATGGCGAGGTCCGCACGAAGGTTATCCCTAGCTGTCGGCAGGCCGCCTGAACGGCCTGCGACGTGTAATTTCGTCCGTTGTCGGTGACTATGAGCCGCGGTCGAATCAAAGGAACTTCGCCACCGTAGTGCTCCCGGGCTACCGGATCGAAACATATACGCCCAAGGTAGATCGCGTAGAGCGTTTCATGGCGAGAGTTGTGAGTCTGTCCAGCGGCCCGGCGCTTCAACCTTTCAGGTGCTGCGCTCAGTAATGCCATCCAGCCATGTCGAAGAACCAGTGCATCGCCCTTGCAGCGGGTCAGGTAGGGTGCCTAGGAAACGAATCACTGGGGGAATGATGAAACGGGTCCTACTTACGGTGCTCGCAGGAATCTTTGCCGCGGGACTCACCGGCTGCACGTACGCCGATCCGGACAATAGCAAGAACACCGGCAAGCCGAGTCCCCCGCGACTCCCAGCGCTCCCTCGGCTACATCCCACACGTTGAAGGGGACATTTCAGTCCCAGGCTGCCGCTACCACTGGTACGGCCAGCATCGAGGTGAACGAGTCCGGCGCAATCCTGCAGCTCGAACATGGGCGACCGACCCCGGCGATGATCTTCGCATCATGCTGAGTCCCGGAACTCTGACTACCGGTGCAGGCGGAGAGTCTGCATTGTCATCGACAAGAATGCTGGAGGTTGGCACGTTCCGAGCTGGCGCCACTCAGCGCTTCGTGATGGACTCCCCAATGTGGGACAGCGTGCCGGAGCCGGTCTTGGGCGTGGTGATTTATGACTATGCCACCAAGACCGCGTACGGCACTGCCAACCTCAGCGATCCTTCGAGCTCCCCTCGTGCCACATCTGCAATTGGGGGCTAAGTTTTTAGGCTGGCCAACGGCAGCTACCGGGCCGGGCCACTGCAAGCGGGCATCGAAATTTTCCTGGCCGTGGCTGCCGTCGTGGTTGCCTTTGCCATCCCCACCCCCGAAAGCGCCTGGAGCTCGCCCCGGATATACGCCGGCGGTGCCGCCACCGCGGGGCTCATGATCGCTTGCCGGGCAGCCCGCACCACTGATCGGTCCTCTGTGTCCCGTCACAGTAACGGGGCGGTTTTGTAAATCACCCGTCACGGCATACGGGGTACCGCCGTGGATTCCGCAGTCCTATCATGGCGACATGGACACGGCGACGGGTCCCCACGTCCTCCGTGCAGGCGAAGGCGACGTCACCGGTGAGCCAGAGCTGCTCGACCGGTACCTCCTTGAGAGCGCAGCTTCCTCCGGCCGGGTTGCCCTGGTTGAACACGTGCTGGGGCCGAAGGCGTTGGCGGCCCCCGTGCACCGGCACAGCCGTGAAGACGAATATTCGTTCGTGCTGGCCGGCACACTCGGCGTGATCGAGGAGGGCATCGAGATCACCGCCACGGCAGGCGACTTGGTTTCCAAACCGCGGGGCCGCTGGCACACCTTCTGGAACGCTGGCGATGACGAGCTCCGCGTCCTCGAGATTATCGTCCCCGGAGGCATCGAGGCGCTGTTCCGCCGGCTCGCCGAGCCAGGCGGCGAATACTCCCCCGAGACACTCCCATCCCTCGCAGCCGAGTACGGTGCCGGGGTGGACTTCGAGGCAACCATGCCGCTGGTCGAGCGGCACGGGCTGGTGGTCTAGGGCAGGTCCTCTAAGTGACAAGGTCGCTGGTCGTTCGAGCCCAGTTTTGCCACACACCATAGGGGGCACAGTTCTACCTTGCCCCTGTGAACACGCCCCAATCTGTGGTGGGATGGCGTCATCGGAGACTACGCGGATAGCAACAGGAGGAACATCATGAGCGATCCCGGAACTAAAGGACAGCCCCTCGGCGAGCCCAAGGAATCTGAAAAGGACAACCCGAACGCCACACCCGAGAAGGATCACCCCATCACGGAAGATCCTGACGGCACCCCCGTTGAGAACCCCTCGGGAGGCTGAAGCGGTGCCGGCCGTCGTTAGCCAGGAAGCGGTCATTTGGGTCGGCTAGCAGCCGCACACGAGAGGCCGGATCAGGATGCTGCACGATCGGCGATAGCGGCTCCTAGTGTGACCACAGCAGGTCAAGCACAGCGGGAAGGCTTGTCACCCCGTCTTTGGCCATGAAGTGTCCCGCTCCTGGCTGAACCTGTAGCTGTGCGTCGAGTCGCTTGGCGAGCTCATCCGATGCTGCTGGCGGCACGAAAGGATCCGCGTCCGAGCGGATTACTGCTCGCTTCCCGATACTCCTTGATACGCGTTCAACGTCAACGTCAGTTGCAAGGAAGCCATCCAATTCCGGCAATGCTTCCAGCGGTCTATTGAAGCCGGCCACCAACACAAGAACGCCTAGCTCCCATGGCTCCGGCAGCGCTGCGAGTACTCGCAGTGCAGTAACCGCACCGAGGGAATGTGCCACAATCACTGTTTTCATATCGGGCACCCCAAGGGCCACACCGACAGCGCTCTCCCACGCTGCCGCTTCAGGAGCGTCCGGGGCGGGCAGGGGAACGACAGTGACGCCAATGCCTTCAGCTTGGAGTGCGCCTTCAAGCCAAGGAAACCAGTGTGCATCCGGCGCCGCTTCGTACCCGTGGACAATAATGACGCGCTGGACTTTGCTCATAGGCAATGAGCCTAAGGGGTCCCCCGGCAGTTTTGGGGCAAATTAGGGCAGGTGGAAACCCGGTCGAACCCGGCGAGTCCAGCCGCAGTTGACCCACCAGTCCGGACCCATCAGATAGGTGCCGTCATTGCCCAACCGGCAAGGTGCTTGACCCGCCACGGGAGCAGGAATTCGCACCATAGCGGGTAGTGGTCCGAAATGCGCCAGGAGAGCTCGTTGCGGCTCAGGCCGCGGAAGACGTGCGGGATGAAATCGAAGGAGCCAGCCCGCTGCAAGTAGGTCAGCCTCGGCAGCCACATCGTATTGCGGTCTCGAATGGGGATCTCGGCTAAATCCGCGCCCGGGATGAGCACCGCCTCCGTCACCAACGTCCGGACAGGGCAGCAATCCTGCTTCGACCGGATGGTGGTTGACCTCAACGGCCCCGTAACGGGCTACACGGTCCAGTACGTTCCGGAGATCATCCAGGACGGCACCGGCTTCACGATCCCTGTCCAGGGCAAAGCGCGCCTGCAGGTCATCGTGAATGCACCCTCCTATGACAGCGTTGGCAACGTCACCTACAACCCGGCCGCAAGGGCTGAGCTGTCCAACGTGGCCGGCTACCAGACCTTCCGGCAAGTGGTTTACGCCGGAAGCTTCGAGGGTTCCACCAGCATCGGCCTGGGCGTTCGCGCCCGACTGCCCTTCCGGGTCTTCACCCTCGAGGGGTCAGGGTCCGGTTCCCGGCTGATAGTGGACGTTGCCCACTTCTGGTGACGGAATCGAGAAGGTGCCGCACGCCGCTGATCCGGCGTGCGGCACCTTTTCTGTCCGGCCCGGCTGTCCAGAGGCTACATCTGAAACCGGAAGTAGCTCTTCGGGTCGTCGGCTCCCAGCAGGTCGTGGTGGAAGGCGATGGCATCGACCGGCCGGGTGTCCACGAACAGGACCGCAACCGTCCGGGAATGGACAACGGTGTAGCGGGTGAGGTCTTCCACCCAGGAATGGATCCCGGTGTACTCCTCGACGAACAACCCGTCCCCGAGCAGCCCCCGCTCCTCGAGCAGGTCGTAGACAACATTCCAGGCGAGATCCATCAGTTCATGGATCGCCGCCTCAACCGTTGGAGCCGTCATAGGACCATGGTCCTCCCCTGCACTGACAGGACTGCGCACGAGCGCGGGCGTGTCCTCATGGAGGATGACAAGTCAGCAGAGCAGCCTGCGCCCCACTTCCTCATGGCGCCATCCTAGGGACGGTCCCTACCTTTCGCTACGCCTCTTCAACCTCGGGCCCGCCGTGGTGAGGCCAACCCCACCCGGTCGGGAATCGAGTACTACAGTTGATGCATGGCTGCCAGCCGCAATCCGCTCGACGACCTGCGCGAAACCATCGGCCATCTGACCGAACAGCTCAAGCTGCCCAGTTCGGAGCGCGTCGACGACCTGGTCGGCGATCTCATCGGTGCGAGGCCCGGGCCGGCCCGGCCGCTGTCCGAGGTGCAGGCCGAGCTCGACGCACTGGTCGGACTGGAGACCGTGAAGGAACAGGTGCGGGCCCTCGTCGCACTGCTCCAGGTTCAGGCCCGCCGTAAGACACACGGCCTGCCAGAGGTGGCCACATCACAGCATCTGGTGTTCCTCGGAAACCCGGGCACGGGCAAGACCACCGTGGCCCGGCTCCTGGCTGAGATGTACCGCGCGGTCGGCCTGCTGCAGAAAGGCCACCTGGTCGAGGTCGACCGTTCGGGCCTGGTGGGGCAATACGTCGGCGCGACCGCCATCAAGACGGACCGGGTGATCCGGCGTGCACTGGACGGCGTCCTGTTCATCGACGAGGCCTACGCGCTGGCCCCGGAAGACGGCCGGATGGACTTCGGCCCCGAGGC
>NZ_PJIK01000024.1 GCF_002929275.1 Arthrobacter sp. ZGTC131 | reverse complement strand
CAGCGCTGGGCGGACAAGGGCTGGCTGAAGCGCCCGTCCTTCCGGATGTTCGGCGCCCCCTACACCGGCTACCTCTCCCTGCTGTTCCTGGTGGGCGTGCTGGTCATGGTGTTCATCGACTCCCCGCTCACGCTACTGGTGACCCTGGCGGCCTGCGCCCTCATGGTCGCCGGCTGGTACGCCTGCCGGAAGCGGATCCACGAAATCGCCGAAACCCGCGAGGGCTTCACGGGGATGTCCCCCGTGGTCGCAAACCGGACTCCAATCCGGTAGCAAGTCCCGCGGCCGTCCCGGTTTCCACACCCCTAGACCGCCCTAACAACCGACCGAAAGCCCGCCATGAACCGACGAAACCTGCTGAGCCTTCAGCACCACCGGCCGACCACGGACAGCCAGACGAACGACAGCTGCGAGGACGGCTGCTTCTTCTGCACCGGGCCGGAAACCGACTAGGCGCCACCGGCGCCTGCACCCAACGCCCGTAAACCAACACCCAACCGAAGAAGACAAGTAGTGATGACAACGGAGTCCGCATCAGCCATGACCGTAACCCACACGCAGCCTTTCGAAGGCGGCATCATCAAGCACGACCCCGTACAGCCCATCCCATCGACTATCGCGGCGAACCTGAAAGGCAGCAGCGCCCTGAAATCCGCCGGGCACGTGATTGTTGATTCCCTCGTGGCCCACGGCGTCGAACGCACCTACATTGTTCCCGGCGAGAGCTTCCTGGATGTGCTGGACGGGCTGCACGGCTCTGACATCGACACAGTGGTCTGCCGACATGAAGGCGGCGCCGCCTACATGGCCGAGGCTGACGGCAAGATGAACCAGCGTCCCGGCGTAGCCATGGTCACCCGGGGGCCTGGCGCGGCCAACGCCCATGTCGGGCTGCACACCGCCTGGCAGGACTCCACCCCAATGTTGCTCTTCGTCGGGCTGATCCCCTTTGCCCACCGTGACCGCGAAGCGTTCCAGGAATTCGATATCAAGGCCTGGTTCGACACGGGTGCCAAACGCGTCATGGTCCTTGACCATGCCGAGCGGGCGTCCGAGATCGTGGCGGAAGCGATGTTCGCGGCCATGAACGGACGGCCGGGTCCCGTTGTGGTGGGCCTGCCGGAAGACATCATCCGGCAGCACGTGGATCCGGCCCTGCACCCCGCCATCCCGGTGGCCGCGGGCGGAATGAGCACCACGGATGCCAAGGCACTCGCCGCAGCACTGGCCAACTCCTCGAAGCCGCTGTTTGTCACCGGCGGCAACGACTGGACCCAGGAAGCAGCCCACCAGCTCACGGGCTGGCTCGAAAAGCACCACATCCCGGCCGCCGCGGAATGGCGCACGCAGGGAACCGTCTCCTGCGATTCGCCGTCCTACGTCGGTCCGATCGGCTACGGCCGCCCCCGCCCCACCTACGACCTGCTGGAGGAAACTGACCTGCTCGTTTTCGTCGGCACGGTCCCGGGGGACGTGATCACGGACGGATTTGTCTGCCGGCAGGACTGGAACAAGAAGAACTTCCTGGTGACCATAGATCCCTCGCTGCGCGGCCGCTCCGGTCCGGTCTCGCGGCAGATAGTGGCGAAGCCTGACG
Source organism: Arthrobacter sp. ZGTC131 (assembly GCF_002929275.1). Classification (GTDB taxonomy): domain Bacteria; phylum Actinomycetota; class Actinomycetes; order Actinomycetales; family Micrococcaceae; genus Arthrobacter. Next base: position 39,451 of record NZ_PJIK01000024.1, on the reverse strand, counting down.
CCTTCGTCCGGGATCTCGCTGGCATCGACCTGCCTGTGAAGGAGGAGTGGAAGGCGTGGACGGGCAGGATGCGCGCCGAGCAGGCGTCTTTCGCCGGCCTGCCGTCAGCCACGCCCGGCGAGGGACCGGCAAGGATGGACACGCTCATGGCCAACCTGGTCCCGCGGCTGCCCGAGGACGCAATGGTGACGTTCGGCGCTGGCGAGCACACCAACTGGGCGCACCGGTACTTCCCCACCCGGCGCTACGCCTCGATGATCAGCGCCAGAAACGGCTCCATGGGCTACTCCGTGCCCTCGGCCATCGCAGCGTCGCTGGCCAGCCCGCGGCGCCGGGTGGTCACCATTGCCGGCGACGGGGAATTCCTCATGAACGGCCAGGAGTTAGCCACCGCGGCCCAGTACGGCGCCACGCCGCTGATCATCGTGATGGACAACCAGGAGTACGGCACCATCCGCACCCACCAGGAACGCCACTACCCGTCCCGCGTCTCCGGTACGCAGCTCAAGAACCCCGACTTCGGCCTTATGGCCCGGGCCTTCGGCGGTTTCGGCGTCACGGTCACCCAGGACAAGGACGTACCAGCGGCCCTCGACGCCGCGTTCGAGGCCATCGATCGGAGCGGGGTGTTTGCCCTGATCCACCTCATCGTCGAACAACGCGTCAAAGCCTACTGACCGACCGGCGCCGCGGCGGACCCGCGAAAAGGTGGCTCCCATCGGAGCCCTCCAGCACGTTGTGATGAGTCTCACCTGCAATGATCGGAAATCCGCTTGAGACGCAATCGCCCCGCCGGGCATCATGGAATGGACGGTCGAGAACACGATTTCCCGGCCGGCACGGCCCTGACGTTCACTCTTGCGCACAGAAGACTCAGCGGCTGAGAAGCAAAGTTAAACCCAACCTGGTGGACGCAACGAGGCCAAACCAGTGAGCTCAACCGAGCTGCACAAGGTCTCCGACCGTTCACGGATTGAACTGTTCCGGGCTTTCGCACTGACGCGAACACCCATGACCGAATTTATGAATGAGGCACCGAATAATGACGTTCGAAACCACTGACTCCGTAACGCTGAAAATCTGGGACCGGTCTGCTATTGACCACACACTGGAGGCAGCCGTGCATGACCTTTCCACCCGGGCCAACGCCCCCAAGCACAGCATCGCGGTCACCTGCAGCGGGCCGAACACCTTTACGGTCAGCCTGAACCGCTAGGCCGCTTCGCGCCAGTAAACGCGAGCGGACGACGGCGGGGGTCCCCGCCGTCGTCCGCTGGCGTTAGCGGATCCCGCTGTCAACAATCAGTGTGACGCTCACCGGGGCATCCGAAATCACTACCTGCTCGCTGGCCGTCGAAGCATAGCCGCCTACGTTGGTGGCTCTGATGACGTACCGGCCCTCAGGCAAAGTGAGATGGAAAGCCCCCGAAGCGTCCGTGAGCGTTGAGCCCCGGACTGCTTCTCCGTCGAGTGCGACCACCTCGGCGCCTGACACGGCGCGGGGCGGACACTCCTCACCGACGCGCTCAACGGGGCAGGACGGTCCGGACAGGACCTTGCCGGAGACCTCGCCGGAGGGGTTGCCAATGCCGCACCCGCACAAGAGCAAAGCAGCGGCGGCCAGCCAAATCCTGCGGGAGCCAGTCAAGCTAACCAACAACGATTCGTCCGCGGCGGGGGCCTAGGCTGAGGGCTTTGGCGGTTCGTGGAGTCCAAAGGCCGAGCCCTGGTCGTCCTTGCAGAGCTTGAACCTTCCGTACTCCCCGGCACTCGTGTCATCCCGGAGTTCGGGATCATCCACCGAGCCGCCGAGCTCCCGCACCCGGTCCAGGGCAGTGTCCATGTCGTCCACCCGGAAGAAGACGTAGGGCACCGCGCCGGCGTCCCCGCCGTGCATGCCGCCGGGGATCCCCGGCGTGCCGATCATGAATCCTCCCCCGCCGGAGGGTCCCGGGGTTAAGTCCCAGCCGAAGAGCTCCCCGTAGAACGCCTTGCCCCGCTGCGGATCGTCCACGCCGATTTCAAAAAACACTGGCTCGCCGGACATCGCCCCTCCTGGTCTTGGATGAGAACGCCCTCACCATAGAGCCGAATACCCCGGGGCACAATGGTTGCCGATAACCTTGGGACGTGGAGGGCAAATGACTGTTAGAAGCGCAGGCATCCTGCTGTACCGGCGGACCCCGGAATTACAGCTGGAGGTCTGGATTGCGCACATGGGCGGGCCGTTCTGGGCCCGCAAGGACACCCACGCCTGGTCCATTCCCAAGGGCGAGTACCTCGAAGCCGAGGATCCGCTGGTTGCCGCGCTGCGTGAATTCGCCGAGGAAATGGGCACGCCCGCACCGCCCGCGGACTACCTGCAGCTCGGGACATTCCGACAGCCCTCAGGCAAGCTCATCACGGCCTTCGCGGCTGAGGCGGACTTCCAGCCCGAGCAAATTGTGAGCAACACGTTTTCGCTGGAATGGCCGAAGGGATCGGGCGTGGTGCAGGACTACCCCGAAATCGATGCCGCGAGGTGGTTTCCGGAATCCGAAGCCCGCATCAAGTTGGTGAAGGGGCAGTTGCCGATCCTTGACGCGCTCGGCGAGCACATCGGTGAACAGGGCACTGCTCGGGGCACTGCACCAAAGTAGGCCGGACGACGGCGGGACCTCCCGCCGTCGTCCGGCCGCCGTCGTCGTCTCTTCTAGTGTCCGCGTCCCGACTCGGTGGCGGTGACGGCGAATGCAGCGTTAAGCTTCACGGTTGCCCGCGAGCCGTCGGCCTTGATGATGTGCGCCTCGTAGGCGGCGCCCTCGGCGTCGGTCTCGACGCGCTGCACCGTTGCCCCGGGATTTGCCGCAATGGCAGCCGCCTTAACCTTGGCGGCTACGGTCCCTGTCAGCAGCTGCTCTGTGATCCCGTTGGCCTGGTGACCTCCTTGAGCTGCCGACCGGCTGTCCGTTTGATTCGACGACGACGCACTGACGGGTCCGCCCATGGCGAGGTAGATGCCACCGCCCACGAGGCCTGCGACCAGAGCTGCATTAACCACGCCTTTTTCAACCCTGTTCATGACTTGCTCCTGGCTTCCGCGGTCCAGCCGTTTTTCGGAAATGCCTCCGCTGCGCAGACCGCTCGTTGATCGGGCCGTCGGATCCCGGCGCCGCCGATCCGGGGAGCGACACTGCGGAGTCTACCCACGTGCACGCGTGCCGACTAGAGGAAATTGCTAAGTCGAACGAGCCGAGACAGACCGGTCTGTCTCAGTTGTCTAGGTGATTGTTCAGCCAACCACAATAGCCAGGTCCACCGGGACCGCGCGGCGGACGGCGTCGTCGACGGGAGAGTGCTCATCTGCCCAGCGAACCATGGCGTGGAGGCTGGCCTCGGCGGCGTTCTCGGCTGCAACCCGCACTACTGTGCGCAGACCCAGCGGCCCCGCCGGAATGCCGTCGTCGAGTCCCAGCAGCCCGCGGTTATCTGATTCGCTGTCCACCTCGACTTCCAGGAGGGTTAGCGTCACCCCCGTCTCTGCAGCACGCATGGCGATGAGTGAGGCGAGGCAAGCGGCACTGGCAGCGCGCAGCATCCATCCAGGCGGAGGCGCGGAACCCTGTCCGCCGACGCCTGGCGCCATATCCGTCACCAAGGACCAGCCGCGCGGGCCGTCAACGCGCACGCGGAGTCCGTCATCCAGCACTGCAGTGGCCTTCGAGTCGCGGGAGCGCGCCTTCTCCGGACTCTCCATCAGGTACTGCCGGGACCTACTGATCGCCTGGGCTATTTCCGACTGCGCCATGGTTGCACCCTGCTTCCGCCACAGAATCCGGTTCGGACGCAGGCAAGAGTACACCGGGCCGCGGCAGGAGGGAATGCCCCGGGGCAGGGCGGGCTTCCCGCCCTCAGCGACGCAGGTCGAGTGCGTCGAGGAGGCGTTTGACCGAACCGCCGAGGTTCCACTCGGTGGCGAGGCGCTCGAGTTCGGCGCGCGAGTCGCCGGCGACGGGGTGCAGCTCCGCGCCCGCCTCCTCAAGCGTGGGCAGCTCGAGATCACGGACGATCTTCACGACGGTTGGCGCGACGGTGAGATAGTCGGCGGCCGCGGCCAGCTTTGACCGCACGGAGGCGGACAGCCCGCTGCCCGGATCAGCCGCCGCCTCGAGCAGCGCGTCGAGGGTGCCGTACTGGCCGAGCAGCGATGCGGCGGTCTTCTCGCCGATCCCTGCGACGCCCGGCAGCCCGTCGGAGGCATCGCCACGGAGGGTCGCGTAGTCGGCATACTGTGCGGGCAGCACTCGGTACTTGCCGACGACGGCCGCGTCCGTAATGACCTCCAGGTTCCTCATGCCGCGCGCGGTGTATATCACCCGCACCTGCCGGTCGTCGTCGATGATCTGGAACAGGTCGCGGTCGCCCGTCACCACGTCGACCTGATACTCGGCATGGCTGGCATAGGTGCCGACGACGTCGTCGGCTTCGTGTTCAGCAGCCCCGACGACGGCGATGCCGGCGAGGTCGAGCACCCGGCGGATCATCGGTAGCTGCGCCTCGAGCGCGTCCGGCACGACCTCCACATCGGGGGCACCGGCCACCACTTCCGCCACCCGGTGCGACTTGTAGGTCGGAATGAGGTCGACCCGCCACTGCGGCCGCCAATTGTCGTCCCAGCACGCCACCAGATGCGTCGCTCCGTAGTCGGTGGTGAGCCGCGCGATCATGTCCAGCAGCCCGCGCACGGCGTTCACCGGGGTGCCGTCGGCGCGGCGGATCGTGTCGGGCAGGCCGTAGAAGGCGCGAAAGTACAGCGAGGCAGTGTCGAGGAGCATCAGGCGGGGCATAACCGATCCTGACACGGATGCGCCTGCTCGCGGTGGACCGGCACGGTGTGGTGTTGGCCATCGCCCCTTTGTGGCCGACGATGAGAAGACTCTCAGACAAGTCTCACCCTCGACTCAGACTGGGCGTTCATCATGGAAGCAGTTGGCAGGACCAGCGTGTAAGGCTTAGGAAGGAGCCGGTATGCCCACAAAGTTTCACGCCATGCAGGAAGCTGCCGGCGGCAGTGCACAGGATCTCCCCGAGTCCGGCCCGGTTGCGCCCGACGCTGCCGGCGGCACGGCCCTTCGCGACCAGATCATCGACATCATCCTCGACGTTCTCTCAGAATCTGCACCGGTGCGTCCGGAAGTTCGCGACGGACTCCTGAAGCACCTGGCGGAAAATCCCGGGAACCCGGAGAAGGCGCTGCTGGACCATCTTCGCGACCCACGCATCCGGACTGCCCCGTCATCAGGCGGGACGCATCGGGTGGCCGCCGCAGGCGAAGCCCCCACGGAAGTTTAGGGTAGTGGAGCTTCGGCAAAAGCTTGCCGGGCCAGTCGCGCGAACTCGGCAATAAGGATTGACGGGTCGTCCTTCCAGGCTGCAAGGAACACGCATATCGGTGGCGCGTCGCGGACTGTTTTGTAGACCACCCCGGGCCGTGGGTACTGGGAGGCCGTCGCCTCGGAGGACATGCCGATGGCCTTGCCTGTCGCGATCAGCGTGAGCCAATCGTCGACGCCCTGGACGGGGCGGACGGAGGAAGGCCTGGCCTCCGGGCCCCAAAGATCTTCGGCCGTGGTGCCGGTGCGGCTGTCGACGGCGATCGTCCGCCCCGTGAAGTCCGCCATGCGCAGGAACCGCCTGCGGGCCAGAGGATCCGTGGCGGCCACGGCGGCATAACGGCGTTCCGTGCCCACCAGGGTTTCAGTGAAGCGCGGGTCATTGAGCTCTCGCCGGACCACGGCGAGATCGACGGATCCACCCGCCAGGCCGGCCGCCGGCGAACTCGACTGGACCCAGATCAGTTGAACCCCGGGGTTCGCCTCCTCCCAGCGGCGCTGCAGGGCGATGGTCCTGCTGCCCAGCGCCGACCAGGCGTAGCCGACCCTGAGCTCGCCGGCATGATCCCTCGCAGCCTCTTCCAGTAACTTCGCTTCGTCCAGGACCCGCCGCGCGTGTTCAATGATCCGTTTCCCGGCCGCCGTCGGGGTCACGCTGCGCGTGGTTCTCTGGAAAACTCGCACTCCCAGGGTACGTTCCAGCGCCGCGACAGATCGGGAGATGCTTGCCTGCGTAGTTCCCAAACCGATGGCTGCGTCGGTGAACGTCCGGGCGTCGTCAACGGCTACGAGCGACCGAAGATGGCGCAACTCAAGATTCATACGGTCATCGTATAGAACAAGCAGCGGAGGCATTTATTGGTTTCAAGAATTGCCTCCACACTTTGGGGTTATGGAGGCATACGCAGAGCACGGCTTCGGCCGGGACGACCGTCAAACAACACAACCCAAATCCCGAATTCTCGGCGGCCTGCTGACCATGACGGGCAGCGGTGTCAGCAGCCAGATCGGCGCGGGCATCGGAGCCCACGCATTTCCGACGCTTGGACCGGCGGGCGTGGTTGCCGTGCGGCAACTCGTCGCCGCGGCCGTGCTCCTGCCGGCGGCCCGGCCTCCCCTGCATCGCCTCACATGGAAACAGTGGTGGCCTGCGCTCCTGCTGGGCGGAACGATCGCGGTCATGAACATATGCCTCTACGTCGCCATACAGCGCATCGGGCTGGGCCTGGCCGTCACCTTGGAATTTCTTGGCCCCCTGGCCATCGCCCTCATGCGATCCAGATCCAAACTCGACGTGCTGTGCGCGGTGAGTGCCGGCGTCGGGGTTTACGTCCTTGTGCTGCCCGGACCTTCCAGCGACTACCTTGGCATTGGAATCGCGGCAGTGGGGGCCGCCTGCTGGGGTGCCTACATCCTGCTCAACAGGGTGGTCGGCCAGCGTCTGCCCGGTCTCCAGGGTCCGGCAGTTGCGACCCTGGTCTCCATGGTGTTCTACCTGCCGGTGGCCGGGTATCTCCTCTCGGAGGGGTCATTGGCCGGTCCGGCACTGTTGTTTTCGGTCATTGCCGGAGTGCTCTGCTCTGTCATCCCCTATGCCGCGGACCTCGTTGCACTCCGTCACGTTCGGCCGGCATTCTTCGGCGTGTATATGAGCATCAACCCCCTCCTCGCAGCCCTCTCGGGGATGGTGGTGCTGGGCCAGATCCTGGCCATGCATGAATGGCTAGGTATCGTCCTGATCGTCGCCACCAACGCGGCGGCCATTCTGCTGGCCGGACATAACCGACGACAGGTAAGGGGCCGGGGCAGGCCGTGAGTCCGTTCGCAGGACCCGAGGGAGTGCCATCGCGGCCAGGAGTGCGAGCAGGACGGGCGGCGCCCACGGGGTGCCCGGCCACCAGCCGAGCCGATCGGTCAGGTCCAGCAGCTGCCCCATCACGGCGTTGCCCGCCAGCACGGAGACACCGCCGCAGGTCGCCGCCAACCCGTAGTAGGCGCCCCGCCCGGACGCGGGCCCTTGCCCCGCGAGGTCTGCCGGGACGAACTTCGGGATCAGGGACAGGATGGTCGGAGTGATCAGCATGTGGCCCAGGATCAGGAGCGTGATGGTGCCCGCCAGCGGGGCTATCGAGTTGCTGGAGGATCCGGCGGGCTCTGCCGTCAGCGCGGCCGCGACAAATGCCCCGCCCAGCAGCACGAACCCAACCGACAACGCGCGGCCCGGCCCCAGCCGTTGGCCGGTCGCCGAGACCGGCAGTTGCAGGACCAGCGTCAGGACGGATGCCAGCAGGAAGAGCATGGCCAGCCACGACCCATCCAGACCGCGACGGCCCAGCTCGAGGGGAACGGCGAAGTAAAGCTGGTTGTAGGCGAGCATGTTGGTGCTGGCCAGCAGGCAGAACAGGACGAAGCGCCTGTTCCGCAGGCAACCGAGTGCCCCGTGTGGGGCGTCCGGCCCCGGTGCACGCTTTTTGTGGGGCTTGCGCGGCGTATTGGCGGGGAGGCGGAACCACAGCAGCACCGTCACGGCGCTGAAGATCCCTATGCCGAGGGTCAGCGCGGCATCGAATCCCCAGCCCAGCAGGAAGGCGCCCAGCAGCGGGCCGGCCAGCGCACCGATCTCGCCGGTGATCGCCAGCCAGACGAAAACCGACCACCGGCCCTTCTTCCCGGCCGGTTTGGAGCCTTCGGGTTTGGAGCCTTCGGGCTTTGAGCCTTCGGCCACGGAGTGTTCGGTCACGCGGTCTGCCCGGGACAGCTGGGACTCCAGGGCCGGGGAGAACAGGGCTCCGCCGGCTCCGGTGAGCACTGCGCCGAGGAGGAACAAACTGAAATTGGAGGCTGCCGCCAGGGCGGCGTAGCCGGCGATGCGGACGAGGCATCCGATCAGGATCGCCCGGCGGGCGCCCCACCGGTCGGCCAGCAGGCCGCCCACCAGGAACATCCCCTGCTGGCTGAAAGTGCGGGCGCCAAGGACAAGCCCGACGGCGGCGGCGTCCAAGCCGTACTCGTCGCCCATGGCGCCGGCAAGAAAGGGAATGACTGCGTAGAAGCCGAGGTTGAAAACGAGCTGGGCGCCCAGCAGGGTCCGCGTTTCAGCCCGGTAGCGGCTCAAGGGCGTCGAACTAAATGGCATGGATCAGTGGCACTTTCACCTTGCATCCGGGCTGCCGACCAGGTCGCGGACGCCAGGAACCCGGATGGTGCTTGCAACGTGCTGGCATGCCCTGGCCGCCTGCGGGACGGGGAGAGCCGCCGCGACGAGCTCTTTGCTGTGCCCGTGCCGGGGACGGGCGAAAAACTCTGCTGTGGGTGCCACCTCGACCAAGGCGCCTTGAAAGAGTACGGCCACCCTGTGGCTCATGTATCGGATGACATTCATGTCGTGGGAGATCATGATCAGGGAGAGCTGGCGGTCGCGGTGCAGGCGCAGCAGCAGGTCAAGGACCTTGCGTTGCGTCACCGCGTCCAGGGCCGACGTGGCTTCGTCGCAGATCAAGACCGCTGGTTCCAGCAGAAGCGCCCTGGCGATCGTGAGCCGCTGGAGCTGGCCTCCCGAGCATTGGCTGGGGTACCTGTCCAGCAGCGCAGGGTCGAGTTCAACCTCCCGAACAACCTCAACGATGCGCGCAGTGCGGTCCTCGGCCGTGCAGTCCGGGCGCTGCAGCAGCGGAGCTTCCAGGCTGGTGCGGAGCTTCATGCGCGGGTCGAAAACGTCGTGCGGCTCCTGGAAGACGAGCTGAACTTCCGTGCCGGTTATCCCGGCCCGGTTGTGCTTCGTGCCGGGGAACCGGGTGATGCTTCCGCTTTCGGGCGTTTCAAGCCCGAGGATCAGCCGCGCCAGGGTGCTTTTGCCGGATCCGGATTGCCCCAGGATTCCGAGGATCTCGCCTTCCCGGAAGTCGAGCGAGACACCCTCCAGAGCCGGCCGGGCGCCGCGACGCGTTGACCGGAACCGCTTGGTGACACCCTGCAGGTCCAGGATCGTGCGCGACGGGATATCCGAGGGTGCCGGAGCCGCGGGGAGAGCCGAGGCCCGCAACAGGTCTTTGGTGCATGTGGTCCGGGGTGAGTCCAGGACCGTTCTGACGGGGCCTGACTCCTGAACGCTGCCGGCTTCCATCACCACCACGCGGTCGGCGAAGGCGGATACAGTCGCGAGGTCGTGGGTGATGTATAGGACGCCCAGCCCGTGGCTGTGCCTTTGCCGGCCGATCAGCTCCAGGATCTGCAGCTCGAGCACTTTGTCGAGGGCGGAGGTCGGCTCATCCGCAAGCAACAGTTCGGGCCGCCCGGCCATGGCGACGGCGAGCATGGCGCGCTGGGCCATGCCTCCGGACAGCTGGTGCGGATAGGCGCGGGCACACCACGCCGGATCCTCGAATCCTGCTTCCGCCAGCAGATCCAGCGCCTGCATCCTGGCGCTGCGTCCCCGCAGCCTGCGATGAAGCTGCAGCGGCTCGGCCAGATGGTTGCCGATGGTCCTCCGGGGGTTGAACATCCGCTTGGGCTGCTGGAACAGCATGCCGATCCGGCCGCCGCGCACCCGGTTCAGCTCCGCCTCGCCCGCCGCCCTCAGATCCGTTCCGCCCAACCGGATCGATCCGGACTCCACATGGATCTGGGGCGGCAGCAGGCCCAGGACAGAGAGGGCGGTCATCGTCTTGCCGCTTCCCGAGGTTCCCACCAGGGCCACAAACTCTCCGGGCGCCACGGAGAGGTCCATCTCGGACAGGATCGGCGTCGGAGAGCCCTGCCGGGAGTCTGCCCGGTGGCCGACGCGCAGTTTTTCGATGATCAGGCCCTCAGGCATGCGCCACCGCCCGTGAAGGAACGGTTGACAGCAACAGGCGGCTGCCAGTCACGCGGGACACATGCTGCCCGATGAGGGTGACGCAGAGAGCGACGGCGAAGATCACCAGGCCGGGGACGAGGATGGTCAACGGTGCCCGCACCGCGTACGGCTGGGCTGCGGCGAGCATCGATCCCCAGTCCGACTGCGGCGGCTGCACTCCGAGCCCCAGATAGGAGAGCGCGCCAACGTTGATCAGGAACTGCCCGAACCGGAGCGTGGCCTGTCCGAGCAGCGGCCCGGCGAGGTGGGGCAGGATGTGCCTGAGGACGATGAATGAGGGCGGGCAGCCCACCACCTTGGCCGCCTCGATGAACCCGCGGGCCGACACGTCGTAGGCGAGTGCGCGGGCGAGCCGGGCGAAGGGCGTCCAGCCTGTCACGGTGAGGGCCAGCAGCAGGGAGGGGTAGCCGGTGCCAAGCGCGGCCACCAGGAACAGTGCCACAACCATCTCCGGCATCGCCAGCAGGACATCGTTGGTGCGGGTGAAAAACTCATCCAGCCAGCCCCGCCGGCGGGCACTGAGCACGCCCACCGCAGTGCCGGTGACGGCCGTCAGCACCGTGGCCAGGGCGGCGATGGTCAACGAGAACTGACCGCCGTCGAGCAACCGGCTCAGCGTGTCCCGGCCCAGATGGTCCGTGCCGAGCAAGTGTGCGGCGTCCGGCGCGGCCAGCCTGGCGGCAAGGTTTTGTTCCGCCGGCGGGTAGGGCGCGATCCATGCGGCCAGGGCTACGGACAGCACGATGAGAAGCAGAACCGCCCCGGCGGCCCGGACGTGGACGGGCAGTTTACGCATGGCTCATCCTGATCTGGGGGTTAAGGAGGCCATGGACGAGGTCCGCGGCCGTGGTCAGCAGGACGGCCAGCCCGACGACGACCACCACCGCTCCCTGCGCCAGGGGAATGTCGCTGTTCAGGACGCCGTCGAACAGCAAGCGTCCCATGCCCGGAATCGCGAAGATGACCTCGACGATGACGGACCCGCCCAGCAGCCCCGCGAACCACACCGCCACCAGCGTGGTGAGCGGCAGCAGGCCGTTGGGGATCACATGCTTCCATACGGTTTGGAGGTGGGAGAGTCCCCGGCTTCGCGCGGCCGCAACGTGCTCCGCGCTCAGCGCCTCCAGCACTCCCTCGCGCACCGCCGAGGTGAAGTAGCTGGTGGGCCGCAGGGCGAGCACGGCCACGGGCAGGACTGCGGAGTGCGGTCCTTCCCATCCCGCCGAGGGCAGCAGGGAAAGTTGCAGCGCGAAGACCAGCACAAACAGCGGTGCCAGCCAGTACTCGGGAAGCGCGATGAACGCTTGGGTGACCGCGGTGATGGCCTTGTCGGCGGGGCGTCCCTCCTGTAGGGCGGCCGTGACACCGAGGATCACGGAGATGGCGGCCGCCGCGCCCAGGGCCAGCACCACCAGGCTGAGCGTGATCCAGAGTGCGGGCAGCACCTGCTCGGCCACCGGAGTGCGGCTGGTGTAGGACAAACCCATGTCGCCGCTGCTGAGCCGCCCCAGCCAGCGGAGGTACTGCGTCCACAGGGGGTCGTTGAGGCCCAGCTGGAGACTCAAGGCGTCCACCGCGGAGTCGTCAATCACGTCTCCGGCCACGCGGGACCGGATGATCTTCCGGACGGGGTCCCCCGGAGTCACGTACGGGATGAGGAAGACGGTGAAGGACGCCAGAAGAACGGCGGCCACCAGGGCCGCCGCTCTCCGGGCGAGGAACGGCATCATTCCCGGGCCCGTTCTTCTCGACTATTAGCGGGGACGGTCACGGTCAGGATCCGGACTTGGCCGTTTCCGCCCTGACCACATAGCGGGACAGGGGGTCCTGGACGTGGGACTGAAGGTCGGCGCGGACGGCGTCAATTGCCTGCTCGTTGACGAGCCACACGTTCACGGCCTGGTCCTGGAGGATCTGGCCTGCCTCTGCGTACAGGCGGTAGCGCTCGTCCGCGTCCGCGGTTTTGGCCGCCTTGGCGATCGTCGCGTCGTAGTCCTCGTTGCAGAAGTGGCTGAGGTTGTAGCTGCCGTCGCAGGTGTAGTCCGCCGTCAGGAATCCGATGGGATCGGCGATGTCGATCAGCCGGTTGCGCTGGCTCAGCACCATGTCGTAGTTGCCGGCCAGCAGGTCCGGTTCCACCGCGGCGTATTCCTTGGTCTGGATCTTCACGGGAACACCCACGGCCTTCAGGTTGTCCTGGATGACGGTGGCCACGTCCGCGAATTCCGCGCGTTCGACGATCGCAACGATCTCCAGCGGCCGGTCTGCGGTGTAGCCGGCGGAGGCGAGCAGCTTCTTGGCGGCTTCGACGTCCTTCTTCGGCGCCTCGGCCCCTTCAATGGCCCAGGGCTCGGAAGGGGCGAAGGGCCCGCTGGCCGCGACGGCCGCGCCTTCATAGACGCTCGAGGCAAGGGCATCCAGGTCGAGTGCCGAGCGGACCGCCTTGCGGAAGTCGACGTCGTCGAACGGTGCCTTTCCGTTGTTCATGTACAGCGTGGCTGTCCTCGGCGAATCGGCTTTGAGGACCTTGACGTTGGAGTCCGCCTCCAGTGCGGCGAGGCCGGAGACGGGGATGGACAGGGAAACGTCCGCTTCGCCCGTCTGGACCTGCGCGGCACGGGCCGCCCCGTCCGTGATGAACCGGATTTCGGCGCCGGCCAGCTGCACCTCTCCGCCCCAGTACTCCTCGTTGCGGTCCAGGGTGAGGGATTGCTTGGGCTTTTCTGACACCGCTTCGAAAGGTCCGGTGCAGTGGCCGAACGGGTCCACCGTCTCGCCCTTGAACGCCGCCGGGGCCAGAACACCGGTGTTGACGCTCGCGAGGCGGTAGGGAACCAGCGGGCTCTCCGTCGGGGTGGTGACGCGCACGGTGCGGTCATCGATGGCCTTGACGCCGCTGACCACCTTGGGGTTGAACGCCCGGGCGGGGACTGCCGCCCCGAGGACGTGCTGCAGGGAACCGGCCACAGCGCCGGCGGTCAGCGCACTGCCGTCCTGGAACTTGACCCCTTCGCGGATGGTGAAGTCCCACTCAAGAGGAGAGGCCTGCTTCCACTCCGTTGCCAACGACGGCACGATCTTTCCCTGCGACTCGTCGTAGCGGGTCAAGGTCTCGAGGCATCCGGAAAGGGACAGAATGTAGGCGGCGTCGCTCTCCAGCGCCCAGTTCGCTACCGGAGCCCGGAAATTATCCACGACGATTCGCTGGTCAGTGTCCGCCGCTTGCTTGCTTCCTGCTGAGGAGCCGCTGAAGCCGCAGCCCGTCAGCGACAGAAGCGCCACGAGCCCAAGGGACAGAGATGACGGAAGGGAAAAGCGCACGAAACCACCTTGATTCATTGCCTGCAGACGTGGCAGACGAGAGTGTCATGGCCGATGAAGGCCACGAGTAGTTTAGGCTAACCTAACTTTCAGCTCCAAAACGTCGAATGAAGAGCCGTCACAATAGTGGCGGGAGGGCCTCCGTGCACACAGCGGGCTCAGCCCATGTGGATGTGCGGGGCGTCGCCGGTCCCGCTGAACGTCTTGCGGTCGATGTTGATGAGCAGCAGGGCAACCGGGACGATCAGTACGGCAACGCCGGCGGCCCAGAGGAAGACAACCGAATAGCCCGCACTGAGCGCAGCCAGCGATACGCCGCCGCCCGAGGCCGCGGCCGCAAGGGTGCTAAAGAGTGCGATGCCCAGGGAACCCCCGATCTGCTGCGAGGCGTTGACCAGTGCGCCGGCCACTCCGGAGTCATCTTTGTCCACTCCGAACAGGGCGAGGTTCTGCATCGGCACGAAGACCATGCCCAGCCCCGCCCCCATGAGAAGCAGCGCGGGCAGCATGTCGCCGAGGTAGCTGCCGTCCGCGCTCACGCGGGTGAGCCACAGCATGGCAGCCGCCATGAAGACCGGACCTGCCGCCGTCGGGATTTTTGCCCCAAGCCGCGGCAGGTTCTTGGCGACCAGGCCGGCGGTGATAATCAGCACCACCGTCATGGGCAGGGACGCAATCCCGGCGAGGAACGGCGCGAAGCCCAGCACGATTTGGATGTAGAAGTTGATGAACAGGATGCCGCCGATGAGGACTGCTCCGGAGAGGAACGATGCCAGGAAAGCTGCCGCGCGGTTGCGTTCGGTGGCCACGCGCAGCGGCAGGAGCGGATGTGCGGTGTTCCGTTCGACGACGACGAACAGCACCAGCATGACGACGCCGGCAGCGATGAATCCCCAGGCCTCGGGGGCGCCCCAGCCATGCTCGGCGTTCGTGAATCCGTAGACGAGGGAACCCAGTCCCAGGGCTGCCAGGACGACGCCGGGCCAGTCGTACCTGGTTGACCCCTCGGCCTTGCTCTCGCCGACAAGGAACCAGACACCGGCAAGGGCAAGGACGGCGATCGGCACGTTGACGAAGAAGCACCAGCGCCACGTCACGTGCTCAGTGAGGAAGCCGCCGAGCAGGACCCCAAGGGCGGCGCCCAAGCCGCTGATGGAGCCGAAGATCGCGAAGGCGGTGCCGCGTTCCCGGCCTCCCGGGAAAGCGACGGTCAGGAGCGCCAGGGCCGCAGGAGCCAGCAGCGCCGCGAACAGGCCCTGCAGGGCCCGTGCAGAGATCAGTTCCCAAGGCTGTTGCGCGAGGCCGCCGATCAGGGATGCCACCGCGAAGCCGGCAGTGGCCGCGATGAAGGTCCGCTTGCGTCCCCAGAAGTCCGCAATCCGCCCGCCGAGCAGCAGGAAGGCGCCGAACGCGAGCGCGTATGCCGTGACCACCCAGGAACGCGTGGAGTCGCTGATGCCCATCTCGATCTGGAGACGCGGCAGTGCCAGGTTCACGATGGTGCCGTCCAGGACCACCATGAACTGTGCGAGAGCCAGGAACGGCAGTGCCCGCCAGCCACCGTTCAGCCCGCTCCCCTGCCGCGTCGCTGCATCTGTCAGCTGTGTCGTCATGCTGTTCCCTCCAAAGTAGTAATACTTATAAAAGCATAACTACTTGATCCGTCTGCTCACGGACACTGGCGGGGTGAATTGGGTTACTCGGGCTCGCCGAGGAGTGCGGCGAGGCGCTGCAGGGAGGGAAGAGCGGCGGCTATGTGCTCGCGTTCTTCAGGCCGCAGGCGGGAGCTTGCGGAGGCCAAGGCGTCGGCCCAGGCCCCTTCGAGGAGCGCCTTGATCCGCTGGGACTCGGCCGTGGGATGAAGGGCGACGTAGCGCTTATCGGCGGCGTCGCGGGCGCGGGTAACCAGGCCGGCGGCGACCAGTTCACGCAACTGGACGCTGACATTGCTGAACTGCCGGCCTAGACGGGAGGCGACTTCCGCAACGGTGATTCCCGGGTGGCTTTCGATAACCCGGAGGATTTCCAGCACCCCGTTCGACAGGGGCCGGACGCCGGTGTCGTTGTGCGACTTGCGCCGGATGTCGGAGGAAATGTCGATGACGGAGACGGCCAGGGCCCGGTGGTCCACAGACTTCACCGGCCCGTCGTCCGCGCCAACACTTTCCATTTCATAAGCATAGGCGCGGGACGAAATCTGTGTCTGGATCGCGCGCTTCATGGGGCGTATTCTGATGGCACATCAGACGGGGTGTGAACTGGAGTCATGGCACGGAAAAGCCTGCTTTCCCGGTTTCGTACGTTTCTGGCAAAGATGCTCGGATTCGTGCTCCTCAGTAGCGTGTGCGGCGTACTGGTGGCAGCCTTCCTGGTTCCGCAGATCGCCGCGGCCGGCACCGCGGTGAGCGGGTCGATCAACTTTTTCAACGGCCTCCCCACTGAGCTTGCGGTGCAGCCACCGGCGCAGACCACCAAGATGCTGACGGCGGACGGAAAAGTCATCGCAACGTTCTATGAGGAAAACCGGGTGCGGATCCCGCTCAAGAACATGTCTCCTTTCATCAAGGATGCGGTCATCGCGATCGAGGACAGCCGCTTCTACGAGCACAGCGGCGTGGACCCCCAGGGCATCCTCCGGGCACTGTCCAGCAACCTGACCCAGGGAGAGAGGCAGGGCGCCTCCACCCTGACCCAGCAGTACGTCACCAACGTGGCTAACGAAGCCAGGATCTCCTCAGGCCGCGAAGATCAGGTGATCCTCAGCGGGCAGAAGAACATCGGCGACAAGCTGCGTGAGATGCGGCTGGCGATGGCGCTGGAGAAGAAATTCAGCAAGGACCAGATCCTTGAGGGCTACCTCAACATCGTCTTCTTCAGCCGCACTGCCTACGGCATCGAGGCCGCCGCCCAGTACTTCTACAGCGTTCCGGCGAGCAAGCTAACCCTGCCCCAGGCGGCTCTGCTCGCAGGACTGGTGAACAGCCCGAGCTTCTATGACCCCGTAGCCAACCCGGAGAACGCCGTCCAACGCCGCAACCAGGTCCTGGCCGCAATGCTGGAACAGCGCAAAATCAGCCAGCAACAGCATGACGGCGCCGTCGCCACGGGCGTCGGGCTGAAAATCAGGCCTTCGAAGCAGGGCTGTGCCGCTGCGGCCATGGCACCGTACTTCTGCGACTACGTTTCCCATCTGATCCTCAACAACCCCGCGTACGGCGCAGACACGGAGGCACGGGAACAGAAGCTACGCCGCGGCGGGCTGACCATCACCACCACCTTGGACAGCAGGCTGCAGGCAGCGGCCCAGGCGCAGGTGAACGCCACGGCCGGGGCGAACCCGGCCAAGTGGGGCGCCGCGCTGGTCACGGTCCAGCCGGGCACGGGCAAAATCCTCGCCATGGCGCAGAATACGGTCTTCCTGCCGCAACGCGGAAAGTTCGACACCCAGCTGAACTTCAACGTGGATGCCAAGGACCCCAACGGCAACGACCTCAACGGCGCCGGAGGATTCCAGCCGGGCTCCACGGTGAAACCGTTCACGTTCGCCGAATGGCTGCACCAGGGACGGACCATGACCGAAGTCGTAGACGCTTCACGGCGCGAGTATCCGCTGGGATTCAAATGGCGGTCCTCCTGCGGGAAGGTGATCGGCGGGTACAGCACCAAGCAGCGCAGGGCAGGCCTGGAAGCTGCCGATGACCTGCAGAACGCCTCCGCCGGCTACTACCGGAAGATGCCGGCCGACTACGGGCTCTACAACTCCATCAACACCGCCACGTTCGCCGAAGCTGCGCAGCTGGATATCTGCGGGATCCAGAACATGGTCAACAGCGTGGGTCTGCGCAGCGGACTCGACGGCGCTCCCATCAACATGCACCAGCTCGGGAACCTGCTGGGCGGCACTGAAGTGGCGCCGATGGGCCTGGCTGCCGCCTTCGCCACCTTTGCCGCCGACGGCCGTTACTGCGCGCCATTTGCCGTCCTGCGGGTGGCCGACTTCTCCGGACGGGCGCTGCCACACCAGGACCCCGACTGCCGCGACGCCGTGGATCCGAACGTGGCCCGCGGCGTGAATAAGGCGCTGCAGGACATGCTCACCAAGGGCTCAGGGGTGCACATCAAGCCCAAGGTCCACAGCCGCGTCCCGGCGGCGGCCAAGACCGGCACCAACAACACCAACAGCGCCACGTGGGTGCTGGGGTACACGACGGGCCTGGCCACAGCCTCCTTCTTCGGGGACGCCCTGGCGGGCCAGAAACGGCCGGGCCAGAACATCACCGTCAACGGCAAGTTCTACAGCCGAATCGACGGCTACATGATTGCTGGCCCCCAGTGGGCCAACTACATGCTCAAAGTAGCCAAAATGTACCCGGCTAAGGCCTTCCCCAAACCGCCGGGGTCCATCGTCCGGAAACCGGCCAAATAGCGCGACGCCGGCAACGACACGCCGGCTGGCGATGGCCGCCAACGAACTCATCGATGATGCGCCCCGTTCGCGCGCACCTTACTCCGACGACTTCGCCACAGACCCCAGCCAGGACACCCAGCACCCGCGGCGTGCGCCTAAGCTAGGGCCGCTCCTGCCGTCCGTCGAAGTGGGTGACGGGCTTAACGCCGGATATCTTGACGATCATCTCTTCGGTGACGTCGCGGAGTTTCTGGTTCCGGTGGCTGGAGACCTTGACCAGGATGTCCATGGCCTCGGACTGCGTGCAGCCGTTTTGAGCCATGATGATGCCGCAGGCGAGGTCGATCGCGGTGCGGCTCCGCATCGCGGCCTGCAGGTCCTGCGCGGCATCCTGCACCGTTCCGACTTTCACGGCGAGCCGTACGGCTCCGCCGGCGATCGCAGCAAACCCGGCAGCTTCCCGGACGGTCGCTTCGGAGAAGGCGCCCGGCGAGTTCGCAAAGAAGTTCAGCGCCGCGGCAGAATCCTCGTTCAGCTCCAACGGAACACCAAGGGTGCTCAGGCAGCCTTCCGCGGCCAGCTGCTCCTGATAGACCGGCCACCGCGGATCAGTGCGGACATCATCAAGGAGGACAGGAGATTTGATCCGGAGCGCCTCGATGCAGGGCCCCTGGCCGACGCTCTGCTCGATCTTATCCAGCTTGATCGCTCGGGGGCTGCTGCCTCCGACCGTTCTCGTCGATCGTTCACGCTTGAGCGTGACACCGCACTCCACAGGTGTCCCGGCGCTCCGGCCGATGGTGCCTGCGGCAACGGTCGAAAGGCCACCGAGGAAATCGGCCACCGTTTCCGTGCCGATAATCAGGTCTTGGAGCTCAATCAGGAGCTCGTGCTCGGGCGAGTTGGGCATGCCCAAAGTTAGCTCGATCGCGGCCCATCCACAACTGCGCCGCATGCCAACACCATGCGCCGCTTGCCAACACCATGCACAGGACCGTCTTGGGCTCCGCGTCAAGGAGCAGTCCCTGCGGGGAGGCGAGTGGATTCGGGTGCTGCCAGCGTCTAGCGTGAGTTCTATGTCGGCGTCCGATGCTCTAGCGAAGTCCAGCAGCAACCCATTGCTTGTTCTCGGAAAAATAACCTCCATCCTGGATGCCTTCTCGCTGTCCAAACCGGTGTTGTCGCTGAGCGACATCCGCGAGTACACGGGAATGCCGACCTCCACGGTCCAGCGGCTCGTCACGAATCTGACCTCCCAGGGCTTCCTTGACCGGGAGGAGGATGCTTACCGCATCGGCATGCGGATGGCGTACTGGGCAGCTCCGGCAACCCGCGGAATGGAAGTCATAGACATCCTCAGCCCGCTCCTCAAGACGCTGCGTGACACCACAGGTGAGACTGCGTGTTTCTTCAAGGCAGAGCAGCATTACCGTGTCTGCGTGGCCATGGCGGACACGCGCCACGCGCTCCGCCGCGAGATGCATCTTGGCAAGGTTCTCCCGCTCCACGCAGGCTCAGCCGGGCGGGTGCTTTTGGCTTGGGATCCGGACCTGATGGACGCGGTCCTGCAGGATCCTTTGGTGCCCATCACGGAATCCACCATCACCAGCTCCGAGGATTTGGAGGCCGCGGTCAAGAAGACCCGGGTGGACGGGTTTGCTATAACTGTGGGTGAACGCGAAGACGGAGCGTCGGGTCTTTCGGCTCCGGTGTTCGATTCGGCAGCCGGCCTGGTGGGCGCGGTAACCATCAGCGGACCCACCCTGCGGATGCCGTTGGAGATCTGTGAAGCCTGGGTGGAGCCCCTGCTTACCACGGCTGAACATATGACCCGGCTCATCGGAGGCAGGTTTCCTGGCGAGTCTTAACGCCCGCCAGGGAACCGGACAGAGTCACGCCTGCGCGGGATTCGGCGCTAGCCCCGACCGGACCTGAAGTAGCTGGCAACCGACTTTCCGGCCGCCTGCATCTCTGCCGCATCGGTGGCTATCAGGATCTCGCTGAAATGCCGGGCATAGCTGCCGAGGTCCTCGGCAACGGATCCCACAACAGCCACGACGGGGATGCGCCTGCCCGATTTCTGCACCCTTGCCAGGATTGCCGAGATGATCTTGCCCTCCCCGGTCTGCGAATCAAGGCGCCCCTCACCGACCACGACGGCGTCGGCGGACTTTAGGTGCTCGTCGAACCTTGCCGCGTCAAGAACAGCGTCCGCCCCGGACACCAGCTCCGCCCCGAAGTGCGCCCACAACCCTCCCGAGAGGCCACCGGCCGCGCCCGTGCGCGGCACCCCGGCCGGGTCTCGGGGGTACGACCGGGCAAGGAGGTTCAGGCGTTCTTCCAGCAGCCTGAGAGTGGCGGCATCCGCCCCTTTCTGCGGCCCAAAAACGCGCGGAGCCTCAAGGAACGTCGTGGTCACATCGGACAGGACAGTGATCCGGGCGCCGCGGAGTCCGCCCCTGTCGTTAATTGCGCTGACCGCACCTGCTCCCCCGTCGGTGGTGGCCGAGCCGCCGGCGGCCACCATGATGTGCGTCGCACCCTTATTCACCGCGGCCGCGATCAGTATCCCGGTTCCGTAGGTGCTGGCGGATAGCGCGTCTTGAGGGCTGTTCCGCGCTGCCGTGAGGCCGCTGGCCTGGGCAACCTCGACGACGGCGGTCCCGTCCGCGGCCAGTCCGACGATCGCGGTTTGCGGCTCGCCCCAGGAATTCAGCGTTTCAACGGTTACTGCCGACGCCTGAAGGCTGCGGCAAAGCACGTCGAAGGTTCCCTCGCCGCCGTCGGCAACGGGAAGTTGGATGACCTGGCCGCCACCGTCCTTGATCCCGGCGCCGATCGCCGCGGCCACCTCCGCCCCCGAGTACGTCCCTTTGAAGCTGTCCGGGGCAACCACAATGGTCATGCTTTGGCGAGGTGGTTGACGGGGTGGGGCGGGGTGCGGCCTTCGGCAATGGCGACGGCGTTCACTGCGCTGAGCCGGGCCATTTCGCTGCGGACGGGCACGGTGGCGCTGCCGACGTGCGGGAGGAGCACGGTATTGGGCAGCTCCGCCAGGCCGGGCGCCAGTTTCGGTTCATCCTCGAAGACGTCCAGTCCGGCCCCGGCGATGGTCCCGTTGCGGAGGGCGTCCACGAGGGCGTCCTCGTGGACGATGGGCCCGCGGGCGGTGTTGATCAGGATGGCGTCGGGTTTCATGCGCGCCAGCACGGCGGCGTCCACCAGGTGCCGGGTCTGGTAGTTGAGCGGGACGTGCAGGGAGAGGAAGTCGCTGCGCGCCACGAGCTCGTCCCAGGGCACCTGCCGGACCTTGCCCGCGAACTCGCCGAGTTCCGCCTCGCTGACGGGGCGGTCGCCCGGAGGTCGGGGCGCGAAGAGCACCTCCATGCCGAAGCCGAGCGCGCGCCGGGCGGTGGCGCGGGCGATCCTGCCAAACCCGGCCAGGCCCAGCACGGCGCCGGAGACGTCCCGGCCGAGCAGGAGCTCCGGTTCCCAACCCAGAAATTTGCCGTCCCGGACCAGCCGGTCGGCCTCGACCACGCGGCGGGCGGTGCCGAGGATGAGCAGCATGGCGATGTCCGCCGTCGCGTCGGTCAGGACGCCGGGGGTGTTGCCCACCAGGATGCCACGCCGGGTGGCCGCTCCGACATCGATGTTGTTATATCCGACGGCGAAGTTGGACACGCCCTTCAGGCGGGCGGCGGCCAGGAGCGGGGCATCGATGACGTCGCGCAACTGGGTGAGGACGACGTCGTAATCACCGGAGGCGCACAGCGCCGCCAGGGCATCGTAACCGGGCGGTTCGGGCAGCACGGTGACCCGGCCGGCGTCGGACAGCAGTTGCAGCCCCGGTTCCGGAATGGCGGTGGTGACCAGGAAACTGTTGGCCATGCTTATTTGCCTCCTGTGGTGCAGGGTGCAGGGGCAGTGCTGTCTGACGGGAGGACCCAGTCGAAGGCTGCGGCGTTAGACCGGGCGCCTTGGGCAGCCCTGGAGCGGTTGGGTTCGCCCAGTTCCGCAAGCAGTTTCTCGGAAAGGATCACCAGCTCCGCGAAGGTTGCCGTCGTGAGCCACTCCGGACGCGTGGCGAAAAGGATGTCTTCGCTGGCGGTGTTGCCGCTGGCGCCCGGGGCAAAGGGGCAGCCTCCCAGGCCGCCGAGGGCGCCGTCCACCATGGCCGCGCCGGCCTGGATGGCGGCGAGGGTGTTGGCCACCCCCAGTCCCCAGGTGTCGTGGCCGTGGTAGACGATCCTGCGGAGCGGGGATTCTTCCCGAACCCTGGCAATCAGCCCTGAGACCTGGGCCGGGATAGCCTGCCCCAGGGTGTCGCAGATGACGATGTCCGTGGTGCCCTCGGCGCGGGGGTCGTTGGCGATGGCCAGGACACGCTCCTCCGGCACCATTCCTTCGAAGGGGCAGGTGAACGACGTCGCGATGCAGAGCTGGATCTGCCCGCTGACGGACTGGGCGTACCCGATCGCTTCGGGCAGGGCAGCGAGGCTTTCCTCGGTGGTGCGGCCAATGTTTGCCTTATTGTGTGAATCCGAAGCCGAGAGGCAGTACTGGAAGTTCCGCGCTCCGGCGGCCGCGGCCTTGGCCACATGGCCGGGGGTGGCTACCCAGATCCAGCACTTTTCCAGTTCCTCGGGTGTGAGGGCCTGAACGACTTCCAGGGTGTTGGCCATGGTGGGGACGAGGTCTGCACGTGCCATGGACCCCAGTTCGATGGCGGGCACCCCCAGGCGCAGCAGCTCCCGGACCGTTTCAACCTTCCGTTCGGTGGGAAGAAGTTTCCCGGTGAGCTGGAGCCCGTCCCGCAGGGTCACGTCCCTCAGGATCGTGCTGCTCAATGTTGAGTCGAGGCTGTCGTGGTGGTGGTTCATGGCTGCAGGGCCTCCTCGCGGCCGGAGGCCGCACTGATCTCTGCGGCGTCCATCTTGAGGAGCCCGCTGAGGATTTCTTCGGTGTTTTCGCCCAGGTCAGGGCCGAGGTTCCGGATGGGAAGGGATTGGTCTCCGATGACGGGGACAATGCCGGGGAAGCCCACGCCGGGCAGGACTTCCTCCCCTGTGGAAACGTCGAATTTCTGGATCATGTTGCGGGCTGCGTACTGGCTGTCGGTGCTGATGTCGGCCGCCGTGTAGATGGGGCCGGCGGGTACGCCGGCGGCATCCAGTGCCGCGAGCGCGTCGGCAGCGTCCCGCTCCGCTGCCCACATCCCGATGGCCTGGTCCAGTTCCTCGCGCCGCGCCCAGCGGCCGGCGTTGGACTGCAGCGACGGTTCCGCGGCGAGATCGGGACGTCCGATGGTGTCCATGTACCGCTGGTAGATCGAGTCTCCGTTGCCCGCCACGACGATGCTGGCGCCGTCCCTGCAGAGGTAGGCGTTGGACGGGGCTATCCCCTCCATCCGGCCGCCCACGCGCTGCCTGTCCACGCCGTAGGCCTGGTAGTCCGGAATGAGCGATTCCATCATGGAGAACATCGCCTCGTGGAGCGCGACGTCGATGACGCGCTCGGTGAGCGGCACAGTGCCGGCCGCGTCCCGGCGTCGTGCTTCCCTCTGGTAGAGGCTCATCATGGAGCCGAAGGCGGCGTAGAGTCCGGCGATCGAGTCGCCGATGGAGACGCCTACCCGGACCGGTGCGCGGTCGGGGTCGCCTACGAGGTTGCGGAACCCTCCGTACGCTTCGGCGACGGCGGCAAACCCGGGACGCGCGGACAGAGGGCCCGTCTGTCCGAAGGCGGAGATGCGCGTGATGATGAGGTCCGGGTTGGCTTCGTTGAGGACCTCGGGGCCGAGGCCCCACTTTTCCAGGGTGCCTGGCCGGAAGTTCTCCAGCAGGATGTCCGACTTGGCGACAAGAGCGAGCACGGCCTGCTTGCCCGCTTCGGTCCGGAGGTCCAGGACGACGGACTTTTTGTTGCGGTTGATGGTGCGGTACAGCATGGAGGTGTCACCCCTCTGCAGGCGCCAGTTGCGCAGTTCGTCGCCGGTTGCGGGGCGCTCGACCTTGATCACTTCGGCGCCGAAATCGGCAAGCAGCCTGCCCGCAGTGGGCGCGGCGATGTAGTTGCCGAGCTCCAGGACGCGAACTCCCTCCAGGGGCGCGATGCGTGTCTGTGTCATTTCGTTTCTTCTTTCGTGGCGTTCGTCTAAGTATCGGGTGCTCGCGTTGCGGTCAGAACAGCAGGCTCATGGGCAGGATCAGCAGGATCGCGACGACCGAGGCCACCGAGACCCCGACGGTGACCGATTTCAACGCGCCTCTCACGCTCTGCCCCAGCAGTGACTGCAGGAGCCAGAAGGTGTTGCTGGTGACGTGGACCATGAACAGGGATCCGGCGCCGGCTGCCAGGGCCAGGAGCACGGGGTCCAGCCCGATGGCCGGAGCAATCGGAGCCAGCAGTCCGGCCGCGGTGATGGCGGACAGGGTGACGGAGCCGACGGCGATATGCAGGACTGCCGCGATGACCCAGACCACCAGGAGCGGGGCCACGGTGCTGGCGGAGAAGAATCCGCCGAGGATGTCCCCGAGGCCTGCCGCGGCGACGGTTGCTGCGAGGGATCCGCCGACGCCCGTGAGGATCAGAATCTGGCCGCTTTCCTTGAAGCCCACGGTGATGGCGTCTTCGACGCGCTTCTGGCCGATGGCCGACCGGGTCACGAGGCAGGTGCCGATCAGGCCGATCAGCAGGGCAATGACGGGCTCACCCAGGAGCTGCAGCCAGGGCAGGTCGATCTTCAGGATCTGCAGGATGGCGCCGGCCCCGATGAGGAGCAAGGAGGTCAGGAGCGGGGCGAAGAGCAGGATCAGCGGAGCCTGCTTCCGCTCGCGTTCGGCCACGGCAACGGCGCCGCGGCCCGGCTGAGTGTCAGATGGAGCGGCGCCGGGGTTGTGCCCGCCAGGTGCCGTCGAAGCGGAAGCCGGCGTTCCGCCGTCGTACCCTTCCTCTTCGCCCTCGCGGTCTTCCTCCTCGACGAAGGTGTGGTCCTCGTCCTTCGCCTCGTTCCAGAAGCCGCGGCGGAAGAGGAACGTCATGATGGCAATGGAGATGATGATGGTGGGGATGACCAGGAGGAGCCCGAACAGCAGCATTTTGCCCAGGGGAACGTTCAGGAGGCCGGCCAGGGCGAGGGAGGCGACGCCGGGAACGGTGAAGACGATGCCGCATTCGAGGGCGATTGCCATGGCGGTTGCCATGCGGGCGGTGCCGAGTTTGCCGATTTTCGGTGCCAGTTTGCGCGCCAACGGAGCGGAGATGACCAGCAGCACATCCAGGAAGATGGACTGCAGGACCGTTCCGATGGCCAGGCCCATGGTGTAGGGCAGGCGCTTGGGACCGAAGGTGCTCAGCAGGTGCTCCACGAGCCGCCTGATGGCACCGCTCTGGTTGAGGATGGAGCCCATCAGCACGCCGAAGGCGATGAGCAGGCCCACGTCCACCATGATTTCACCGAAACCGGACGTGATGGTCTTGACTGTTTTCTCGACGCCGAACCCGGCCGCGAGGCCCAGGTACACCGAACCGATGATCAGGGCGATGACGGGATTGACTCTGAAACGGACGATAAGCACGACGGCGGCCAGAACCGCCACTGCCGTATTGATCAGTACAGCTATGTCTGACATGAGGGGAATCCGATCGTTGGGCCTTCCACGTTGAAGGCTTGGGAACAGATGTGCACCGTGAGGAAGGCCACATCGCTGATCCCATATTATGGGACTCAGCTCATAATGCAAGATGTTTCGGAGTGCGATTTTTACTGCGACGTCGTGATTGTGGTGCTCGCCCAGCGGCATTCGTCCAAGACTGCAGAGTGCGCCGAGCACATCCCAACCAGCCACACCAGCCGGCGCCCCACCTGCTCCCGGCGTTAAATCTGGATGACGCGGCCGACCCGGGATTGGAACCGGGAGTTAACGGGTCCGAAACACCCGGGCACCATGTTCTTCCACCGGGAAGGAAACGCCTGCCGCTGGCAGAACACCCTGCAGGGCCTCGACTTGGATTTCACCTTCGGCGACGACGGTTCCTTGCCCATGGGTCCCCTGCGGTTCCTGGGCAGCCAAATCCAGGACGACATAGCAGTCCTGGACCAGCACGAGGATGCGCTCTGGCTCGATGCCGGACTCGTCACGTTCGCTGCCGACTGGTCCTTCGGCTTCGACGTCGGCATGAAGTTCCTCGAAGTCCACGGCCCCGTTCCGCGGGTGCACGAAGAACAGATCATCGCCCGGGCCCAGCAATTCCTCATGCGTCTGCAGCCAGGCGAAAAATACCGCAGAACCAACTGGACCATGACAGTCGACCGCCGCCTGGACACGTCCACCGAAACCTACCCCGAATGGGCCCGGGACCGCGCAACAGTCGCCGAAGACCCGGCCCTGCCGGACAGGCTCCACCTGCGAGTGGAGGTTCAGCATCTCATTCGTCTCCCCCGCCCCGGGGCCGTGCTGTTTTTGGTCCGGACCCACCTCCTGCCACTTTCGGACATTGCCCGGGTGCCCGCCTGGCGGGAGAGGCTGGGCCATGTGCTCGCCGAACTCCCTGAGGACATGGCCGAGTACAAAGGCATCAGCCGCTACCGCAATGCGGCGTCGGCCTGGCTGCTGGCCCGCTAACAGGGCCGCATAAAACGGAACGGTCGACGGCGGGAGGTCCCGCCGTCGTCCGCTATCCTTCCGCGCTGCCCGCCGGGACCGCCGGCGCCTCGCCAGCCGTGCCCTCAGGGCCGATTGTCCCCTCAGGGGCTTCGGGCGGCTCCGGCCTGTAGACCCATGCCACCAGCACCACCGAGATGATCATCAGCAGGAACCACGAGACCAGCTTGTCGAGCGAAACCATGTGCCAGCCGTTCAGCTGGCTTGGATAGAGCCACGCCCCGGACCACGTGGCGATGTTCTCGGCAATCCAGATGAACAGCGCCACCAGCAGGAACGCCAGGACCAGCGGCATCCGGAACTGCCGGCGGAACACCCGGAAGTGCATCACGCACCGCCCGAAGATGACCGCGACGGCGGCCAGCAGGACCCAGCGGGCGTCGGCGAGGTAGTGGTGGGTGAAGAAGTTCAGGTAGATGCCGGCGGCCACGATCGCCGTGATCCACCGCCGCGGATACGCCGCGAAGCGCAGGTCGAAAAGCCGGTAGACGCGCACCATGTAGGAGCCCACCGCCGCATACATGAAGCCGCTGAAGAGGGGCACGGCCCCGATCCGCAGGAACCCTTCCGCCTCATATGTCCACGACCCCACGTCCGTCTTGAACAGCTCCATCACCGTCCCCACCAGGTGGAAGAGGACAATCACCCTCAGCTCCCGCACGGTTTCCAGCCGCGTGGCAACCATCAGGATCTGGATCACGACGGCGGCAAGGGTCAGGAAATCGTTCCTGGCCAATGCGGCGTCATCCGGATACCAGAGGCGCGCCGCCAGGATCACGGCGAGGAGCGCTGCGCCGAAGATGCAGGCCCAGGCCTGCTTTAGGCCGAAGACGGCAAACTCCACGAGCCTTGAACGGATGCCGCTGGCCGGAGCGTTGTCGAGCAGCCGGTGCGCCCGCTCGTCGATTCTGTGCTCTACGGACGTGAAGCTGCGCATCGGTACCCCGTTCCCCCGCCACGAGTGGCAATGTGTTTTTCCTGCATCACCGCGGAACGGCATGGCGCAGCCGAACCGGCGGTGACGCACAATCCACGGTAGCCCAAGCCGTCGCGTAGGTGGCCAGGCACGTCCTGCGGTGATGCAGGGTCTGCTGGCACCCGCAGGTCAGGTAAAAACTGCAGGTAAGAACGGACGACGGCGGGACCTCCCGCCGTCGTCCGCTGGAGTTTGAGGTTGCCGGTTCACCACGTAGTGGCCTCCGAGCGCGCGGCAAGCCATCGCCCGCCCGTGCGGATGAAATTCATGGTGAGCTGCAGCGGCCAGTTGGCCCGGGACCCGTAGACCGTAGCGTCGGTGACGATCCTCCCGACGAGCCGGGCGGTGTCTCCGCCCACCTCAAGGGTCACGTCCTTCTCCTGGGCGTCATGGTAGACAAAATGCCCGGCCCGCATCTGGGACAGCCACTCCTGCTTGGACTGGAGGTAGCCCGTCATGTGCGTCAGCGTGAAGTTCTCCGTGAGCAACTCACTGAGCACTTCGGTGTCGCCGTCCACCATGGCGCGCAACTGGGCCCCGTAGTTGTGCAGGATTTTTGACCGGTCCTGGTCCTCCATTCCTTCCCGCGAACGCTGATGGTCGAAGTAGCAGAACCCCTGCGGTCCGCCCCCAACCAACACCTTGTCCTCGACATGGACACGGTTGGGTTCTGGACGATCTTGACGTTTAGCCCTCTGTTGGCTTCGGCGGCACATGATTCATGCGCTGTTTACCGCGCGTTTGCGTGAGTAGGCGCGTGCGGCGCGGACTCGATCGCCGCAACGGGTTGAACACCATTGCCGTCGTGCGTGGGTGCGGAGGAAGAATCGTTCGCACGAGTCCGCTTCACAGGACGCGAGCAGCGATGCTTGGTCGCCGCTTAGCAGCGAGGCAGCAT
The DNA here is from genome assembly GCF_002929275.1 of Arthrobacter sp. ZGTC131. Lineage (GTDB taxonomy): Bacteria > Actinomycetota > Actinomycetes > Actinomycetales > Micrococcaceae > Arthrobacter. Next base: position 10,955 of record NZ_PJIK01000024.1, on the reverse strand, counting down.
CATCGGCGATGACGGCCATGACGTGCTCGACGACCTGTGTCACGGGATGGTCGGCGCAACGGGTGAACCCTGCCGCCGGGTCGAACCGTAACAGCAGCGCGCCGGGGGCGCAGGTCAGCGCACGATTAACAGCATGCACGGCCGCTGTCGTGGGGACGTCTCCAGTGGTGTGCGCAGTAAAGAGATCGCGCAAATCTGCGCGCAGCGCTGCGAGTCTGCCCCGGCAGTGCTCGTGCAGCACAGACTCCGACGCGATGAGATCGCGTGCCATCAGCCAAGCCACCGCAGCCTCAGGGCTGCCCAATTCGTCGTAGCGTTTGCCTCCGGGCAGTTCACTTGCGCTGTTGACCAGCGCGAGGCAGGGATGCTCCTCGGCACCTGGTACGGCTGCTAGCAGTGTCTCCGACATGCTTCTCATGGTATCAGTTTCATTTAAGCGTGAGGCAACTGCTAGGCTCCAATCACGCCAAAAAACACATTTTTCCATGAGGAGTTCTTATGAAGTTCGGTCGACCAGCCGGCACGGCCCCGTTCACACTGTCCGTGCTTTCCGCGGGCGGCACCGGAGTGGGGATGACCGCTGAGGAGGGGCTCGCGGGCACGATCTCGCTGGCGCGGACGGCTGACCAGCGCGGTTATCACCGGTTCTGGATGTCTGAGCATCATGCGATGGGAGCGACCTCGGTGTCTTCACCTCCGCTGATGGTCGCCCGCCTCATCGCTGAGACGACGCGCATCCGCCTTGGCGCCGGAGGGGTAATGCTACCCAACCACGCACCGTTGCTGATCGCCGAGCAATTCGGAATGCTGGAGGCTCTCGCCCCGGGCCGGATCGATCTTGGGCTAGGACGCGCCCCCGGCACTGATGGGGCGACTGCTGCGGCTCTGCGTCGGGGCGCGGATGCCAACGACGGATTCCCACAGCAGGTGCTCGAGTTGCTCGGGTTCCTGGGTGACGAGTTCCCTCCTGGACACCCATACCGGCACGTCCACGCAGTGCCAGGCCCCTGGCAGGCAATGGAAAACCGGGTGTCTGCGCCTTCGACCGCCCCGGAGGTGTGGGTCCTAGGCTCCTCTCCGTACTCAGCACAACTGGCCGGGCAGCTCGGTCGACCGTATGCGTTCGCATTGCAGTTCGGCGACGCTGACATCGACGCGGCCATACGTCTCTACCGTGAGAGCTTCCAACCCTCCGACGTGCTCGCCGAGCCCCATACCCTCGTCAGCGTCCCCGTGGCGATCAGCGACGACCCGGCTGAGGCGAAACGGCAGGCGGCAACGTCGGCGATGGCGATGCTGCGCATGTTCAAAAGCGAGGGGTACTTGCTCCTGCCCCCGGACGAGGTCGAGGCCCACCAATTCACAATTCAGGAGCGGCAGATCCTCGACGCTTACACCAACCGCAGTTTCCATGGCACCGCCGCTACTGTCGCCGACCGTCTCAATGCCCTGCACGAGCGCACCGGTGTCGATGAGGTGATGCTCGTCGTCGGCGGCCACTCGACAACCCTCGACCAGCGCGGGATCACCCTGATCGCCGATCACTACGCACTGCCCCACCTAGAGGCACCGCTTTCGGCCGCCGCGCAGTAGCACCCACACCAAGATTCCACCCGTTCACAACCACCCCATTTAAGGAGAACCCCATGACCGCACCGCACCGAGCCCTGATCGTCATCGACGCCCAACAGGAATACTTCGACGGACTGCTCCCGATTCAATACCCGGCCCGCGATGACTCCATCGCCAGCATCCAGACCGCGATCAACACCGCCCAGCAAACCGGAACGCTGGTGGTGCTCGTCCAGCACGAACTCCCGGCAGAAGCCCCGGTGTTCGCATCCGGATCGGCGACCTGGCAGAACCACCCCGAAGTAGCCGCCCACGAGAACGCCGCAGCCAAGCGCATCAGCAAGCAGTTCTCCAGCATCTTCGCAGATACCGACCTCGAAGCCTGGTTGCGTGAACAAGGCATAGACACGATCACTCTCGTTGGGTACATGACAAACAACTGCGTGATCGCCTCCGCCGCGGCCGCCGAGCCCCTCGGCTTCGCCGTCGAAGTCCTCTCAGACGCGACCGGAGCAATCGACCTCTTCAACGACGCTGGCACCGCGCCAGCACGCCAGGTCCATGAGACCCTCATGGCGCTGCTGCACTCGAACTGGGCCGCCGTCATCGACACCGAGACCTGGACCGCAGCACTGCGTACGGGCGAGCCGCTGACCAAGAACGACCTCATCACCTCCGCCGCACAAGGCCGCAGCACCCGGTAGAAAACCCAAGTACGCTCCCGACAGGTGATGCACTAGGCGACCCAATGTTGCTCGGTCAGCCATTGGCGATCATTATCTCCCGTTTGCTCTTGCCCTCCGCGGTGCGTTTGGCCACGTAGTCCTTGGTTCGTTGGCACGACGCCATGCGGACCAGGACAACCTTCTCCGACGGTGCCTAGGAGCTGGCTGGCTACTTCCGTTCCCACACCCGGCAGGTCGCAGAGCATCGGGGCGTAGGTATCGAGGATTTCCTGGAGCGCTGCGTCAGCGGTGGCGATTTCTGCCGCGAGGGAGTGGCATCGGGTAGCCAAGGCTTTCAACGTCATGAGGCATATCTACTCGGGGTCGGCCATATGACCGGCTGGTCTGGTGCGCTGTAGGGCGGCAATCATCGCTGAGGTTCCTAGAGCCCGGTATTTCGCCCGGAGTTTGTCCGGGGCTGAAACAAGAAGGCCCTAGATCTGATTGATGGCCGCGGTGCGGGCCTTCACGGCCGATGTCCGCCCGGCACGCAGTATTCGCAGGCATTCAACAGGACCGTCCTTGGCTTTCGGGATCGACGTGCTCCGGCCGTCGAGTACCGATTGGGCGGCCTGGTAGGCGTCCAACGGATCGGACTTTCCCTTCAGCCGGCGTGCCGCACGGTTGGGGCGGTTCACCTCCAACACGGTCAATCCTTCGCCACGCAGGGTCCTGGCGAGCTCGGCCCCGTAGGAGCCCGTTCCTTCGACACCCACGGCGGTAACCGTGCCATAACTGGTGATGAAGTCTACGATCTTCCAGTATCCGGATCCGAAGGCCAGGAACTCCTTGTCCGCGAGGGGCTTGCCGTATTCGTTGATGACGGCCACATGGTGTGTGTCCGAATGGGTGTCGATACCCGCGATGACATTCGTTGTTTCGCTTGCCAAGATGGAAGTTGCCCCTCAGTCGAGATCAATGGCTGATGGAACGGGCGCGGGCCAGGTGGGCAGACAACCCGATAATGGGACTGGTCGAATCAGGCTCCTATGAAGTCATGTCCGCCTGGCTCGACACCCTTTGACGGACCTTGAGCCGGCGGACAGATCGTAGGTAAGACAGTGCCGCCAGGCACGTCAGTTTTTGCTGGGCCACGCCGGCTCAAGACCTTTTCCAGTATTACCGTTCTTTATTGACTCTACGGACATCGCGAAATCTCCTTCTCTCGAGATGGCGTAACAACGGGGAATGCTAGCCCTGTCCGCTCCGCCGCGCCAGAGTCAGATCTCTCGACAACGCCTCACCTAGTACTCAGGCTCAGGGACTTCGTCGGTAGAGAGTCGAAGTGTTTGAAGTACGCCATCGGCCCGATCAGCCAGGCCGGCGGCGGCTCCATCGTCAACATCTCGTCCGCCGCCGCGACGCTCGGCGGCGCCGGCACCTACGCCCACTATGCTGCGGCGAAAGCCGCAGTCGAAGCGCTCACGGTCGGACTTTCCAAGGAACTCGCCGGCAAGAAGATCCGGGTGAACGCTGTCTCTCCCGGGACGGTGTGGACCGACTTCCACCAGGACCCCGACCGTCCGGCGAAGATCGCAGCAGTGATCCCGATGGGCCGTGCCGGGAAGCCCGACGAGATCGCGGGAGCCATTGCCTGGCTTCTCCCCGACGACGCAAGCTACGCCACCGGCACAACCATCCGCATAGCCGGCGGACTCTGACTAAGTGCCGGCAAGTCCTGTGCTCGTGCGCGCCTGACAGCGTCCCGTCGAAGGGCACATGTATTGGTAAGCCGTCTCTTTTCCGCTACTGCACACGTGTGCTGTAACTACCTCTAGAATGGGTTTATGGCACAGCAAGGACGTAGTCGGGCCCGCGTTACGCGGAGAGGATCGACCGATCCTCGGGCGAAGGCGTCACAACGTCTTCTGGTGGAGGCGCTGACGAAGGTCGTTAAGGCGGAAGGCCTCGGTGCCGCGTCCGTGACCCGCATTGCGCTCGAGGCGGGGCTCAGCCGGAGCGGGTTCTATGAGCAGTTCGCCAGCGTCGAGGAGCTCGCGTTATTCATCCTCGATGACCTGGTCACCGAGATTGCTGCCCTCGATATTGAGGCCCGGACCGTGCACGGCGCCGACGGGCAAGCCGTCTCTGAGTTCGCTCTCGAGCTCATCCTCCAGACGGTCTTCGAGCACCGGGAGCTCTACGAGCACCTGCTGCTCTCCGAGCGCGCCGGCGGCACAGTGGCGAGAGCCATCCAAGGGTTCGCCCGGGGCTGCCGCCCGATCATGGCGATCGCCAGGCCCCAATGGCCGGACACGCGAATCGACCTCATGGCGAACTCGTTCGCCGGGCTGATCGTGAGTGGAGTGATGCACGCCTTCAGGACAGGCCAGCCTCATACCGCCCACGACCTGGCACGCGAACTCATCAGCTTCATGCCGCCGTGGCTCTTCATCGCGGACGGCAGTAACCCCCAGACGGAGCTGTCCCCGGGTTAAACCGTGGCGACCGCTAACCAGGGCTCGGCCCCACAACGGGCCGGGCCAACTAACCAGACGCGCGTTTTGGCAGCTGGCCGGACCCGTGAACCTCTACCTCTGAGGAGTATGACTGCATGACGATTAGGACCAACAAGCCTGACGTTTCCGGGGACGCCGTGCCAGACGATGCCCCCACGAAGAAGGCACCGGGTGCGGCGAAGATCCGTCCCGGCGCTCTCGCCGAGTCCGGCGGCCCGACGCTGAGGCCGCCGTCCGCGGCGCACCTCTCCGACGAGCAGGTCGCCGAGCTCGGCCGGGAACTGGACGCTATCCGCGACGACATCCTGGCCAAGCGCGGGGCTACGGATGCCGCCTATATCCGGCGCATGATCAAGATTCAGCGCGGGCTGGAGATTTCCGGCCGCGCTGCATTGTTGGTCAGCAAGAACAAGGCAGCCTGGGTTACCGGCACCGCGCTGTTGAGCCTCGCCAAGATCCTAGAAAACATGGAGCTCGGGCACAACATTCTGCACGGTCAGTGGGACTGGATGCGGGACCCCGATATCCACTCCACCACCTGGGAGTGGGACTTCGTCACCCCGTCACGTGCCTGGCAGAACACCCATAATGACTCACACCACCGTTGGACCAACGTGGTGGGCAAGGACAACGACGTCGGATTCAACCTGCTGCGGATGGACCCGGAGCAGGAATGGACGCCCTTCAACCTGGGCAACCCGCTCTACAACGCACTTCTGGCCCCGGTCTTCGAGTGGGGCATCGCGATCTACGACCTCGAGCTGACCGAGTACAAGGAAGGCAGGAAGTCCAAGGAAGCCCTCGTCAAGGACCTCAAGGCGCTGGGCCGGAAGGTTGCCACACAGTTCACCAAGGACTACGCCGCAACCCCCGCCGTGGCCATGCTCACCGGTTCCGGCAAGCAGGCCCTCTACGGAACGCTGACCGCCAACGCCGTCCGCAACCTCTGGGCACACGCGGTCATCTTCTGCGGCCACTTCCCCGAGGGCACGGACACCTTCACCGAGGAAATGGTGGACGGCGAAACCCGCGGGGACTGGTACGTCCGCCAGATGATCGGCTCCGCCAACATCTCAGGCTCCAAGTTCATGCACCTGATGACCGGCAACCTGTCACACCAGATCGAACACCACCTCTTCCCGGACCTCCCGTCCAACCGCTACGCGGAAATCGCGCCTAAGGTCCGCGAAATTTGCCAGCGCTACGGGCTGATCTACACCACCGGCCCCATCTGGAAGCAGGTCGGCTCCACCTGGGCCAAGGTCTGCAGGCTGGCGCTGCCGCCCAAAAAAGCCTGAGCCGGCTGCGACCGGGCAGCTGACGTTTGCAGGGTCGGCAAAGCGGTTCCTGCCTGTTGTCAGTCCGGCCCATGGCCGCCCACACGAGACCAGTCCTCCTGCGGCTGGCACTCACGACTCCTAAGGTCGATGAATGACAACATCACTCGATGCCCTCCCCAAGATCGGGGCCCCGGCAACGCGCGCCCTGACTGAGGCGGGCTATACATCGCTCCGAGGGCTGGCAAGTGTCTCCCGTGCGGAGCTGTCCAGGCTGCACGGCGTCGGCCCGAAGGCGATCCGCATCATCGAGGACGCGCTGGAGGAACACGGCCTCGCGCTGACGTGAACGCCCGCAGTAGGATTCCCGGCCGGCAGGCCATGGTGTGCCGCCCCTGCGGGAAGGATAGTTTGGGAGCATGACGGCTAGCTACAGGTACGACGTCGAGGTGCTGCACCTTCTGGTGTCGCCGGCGCACGCCTACTTCGGCCGCGCCCGCGAGGGTGCGGCGGACGTCCCCACCACCGACGCCGACCGTGTTGACGTGGTGGCTGGCAAGGGCATCGTCGGCGACCGGTTCTTCGGCAAGGCCGCGCATATGGACGCCGCTGTCACCGTCTTCGCGATCGAGGCGCTCGAGGCCATGGCCGCGGAGCTGGGCACGGCACCCCTGGACCCGCTGCTGACGCGGCGCAATGTGGTCCTCAGAGGAGCCCACCTGGCTCCGCTGATCGGGAACGACTTCGTGCTGGAATCGCGCGGGGACCTGGTGCGGCTAAAGGCCGGGCGGCCCGCCCACCCCTGCGCCTGGATGGACCAAATGCTCGCCCCGGGCGCACACAAGGCCATGCGCGGGCGGGGCGGTGTTCGCTGCCAGCCGCTCTCCGACGGCGTGCTGCACCGCGGACCTGCCGTGCTGATCAGCCCGGTACCCCTCGACCCCGAGCGCGCCGGCGATCCCACCCTGCTGCGGCCGTCGCGGCTGCCGTAGTCAGGCGGAAGGGCCGTCACGGAAAGCGGACGACGGCGGGACCTCCCGCCGTCGTTCGCGTGCGTCGGGGGGGACGGGCGTACGCCGGACCCCTGGCGCGGTTCCGAGGGAATGCGACGTGAGCGAAAATGGGGTCCATGACTCGGTATGTGATCACCCCGGACACGGCCCTACGGCTGGCCCAGGACCAAACCGTCACCGGCGACGGGTGCCAGCTGGTGGCCCCGACCCTTCTTCGCTCGCAGGTCCTGTCGCTTCTCTACCAGGCCGTTCGGCGCGGCGAGGTGTCCCATGCGGATGCGGCGCGGCAGCTCGACTACGTGCGGGCGCTTCGCATCAGGCTGCTCGGAGACCGGGTCCTTCAGAACGTCGCCTGGAAGGTGGCCGACCAGCTGGGCTGGCCGGACACCCTCGACGCCGAATACATCGCGCTGACCCAGCTGCAGGCCGACGCCCTAATTACCCTGGACGTGCGGCTCGCCGAGGCGGCCAAGGGCCTGGTCGCGGTTGCACCAATCGAAGCGCTGTACTGATTCGCTTGTAACCGCACTACCTCAAGATGACGGTGCGGTTGCCGAGGAGCAGGATCCTGCCCTCGCAATGCCAGCGGACGGCGTTACGGAGGGCCGCGCACTCGGCGTCCCGGCCCACTGCCACCAGGTCATCGGCGGTGTACGTGTGGTCCACGTCGATCACCTGCTGCGAAATGATCGGGCCCTCATCGAGTTCGGCGTTGACGTAATGCGCCGTGGCGCCCACGGTTTTGACGCCGCGGTCGTAGGCCTGGTGGTAGGGCTTAGCACCCTTGAAGCTGGGCAGGAACGAGTGGTGGATGTTGATGGTCCGCCCCGCCAGTTTGGCCGAAAGTTCGTCGCTGAGGACCTGCATATAGCGGGCCAGCACCACCAGTTCCACGTCGAATGCGTCGACGAGCTCCAGAAGCCGGGCTTCGGCGTCGGGCTTTGTGGCCTTCGTGACCGGCAGGTGGAAGAACGGGATGCCATGCCATTCCACCAGGCCCTCCTGGTCGCGGTGGTTGGACACCACCGCCACAATCTCCACGGGAATGTCGCCCGTGCGTGCCCTGAAGAGCAGGTCATTGAGGCAGTGGCCCATTTTGGACACCATCACCAGGACACGGCGTTTCCGGCCGTGCGGCTCCAGCTGCCAGTTCATCCGCCACTTCTCCGCCACCGGCGTGAAGTCCCGGCGCAGCCCCTCCGTGCTGACGGACTCCTGCGCCGCAGTCTCCTGCGCTGCATTCTCCTGGGTCGAGGAGAAATGTACCCGCATGAAGAAGTGCCCTTGGGCCTTGTCGCCGTACTGTTTGATGTCGATGATGTCGCAGCCGTGGCTGAGCAGGAATCCCGAAACCGCATGGACGATGCCCGGAGACTCGGCACAGTCGACCGTCAGGATATGCTCCCAGGCTGCCGGTTCCTTCGGATTTCGGACGGGACTGTCTAGCGTCTGCGCGGCGGTCATTTCGTCACTTCTCCCAATTCCCGCTCCGGGGATGACTCCTGCGCCAGGTCCTGCGTAAGTTCGGCCTGGAACGTCGCATAACGGGCCAGGTGCGTGGGGCGTCGGCGGAGCACGAGCCAGGCGGCGCCGAGCAGGATGAACCAGACCGGCGTGACCAGGAGAGCCATCAGGGTGTCCGGCTGCGTGGTCAGTGCCCACAGGACAAAGGCGAAGAACGCGAAGACCACCCAGACCATGGGGATGCCGCCGGGCATGCGGTACTTGGACGCGTCGTGCAGGTGCGGGCGGCGCCTGCGGAAGGCAATGTAGCTGGCCAGGATGATGGACCAGACGAAGACGAAGCAGACAGCCGAAACGGTGGTCACCATGTCGAAGGCCTTGCCGATGTCCTGGCCCGCGTACATCAGCACCACACCGGAGAGCAGGAGCACGCAGGACAGGAACAGGGCATTCTGCGGGACCTTGCGGCGCGACAGGGCGCTGAAGACGGACGGGGCGTCACCCTCCTGTGCCAGCCCGTACACCATGCGCGAGGTGGAGTAGATGCCGGAGTTGGCCGAGGACATGGCCGAGCTGAGCACCACCAGGTTCACCACGGTGGCGGCGGCGCCCAGGCCAGCCAGGGAGAACATGGCAATGAACGGGCTGTGGCCTGCCTGGAACTGGGTCCAGGGGGTGACGGACATCAGGATGATGAGGGCGCCGACGTAGAAGAGGAGCACACGGATGGGGATGGAGTTGATGGCCTTGGGCAGGTTCTTCTCCGGGTCCTTGGCTTCTGCGGCCGTGGTGCCCACCAGTTCAATGCCCACGAAGGCGAAGACGGCGATCTGGAACCCGGCCACGAATCCCATGAACTCGTTCGGGAAGAAGCCGCCGTGGCTCCACAGATTCGTGAAGGTGGCAGGGCCGGCGTCGGACTGGAATCCGCTGAAGATCATGAACAGGCCCACCACGATCAGGGCCGCGATGGCGATGATCTTGATCAGCGCAAACCAGAACTCCGTCTCGCCGAACGCCTTCACCGTGGTGAGGTTCAGGAGCAGAAGGATGGCCACGGTGGCCAGGCCCGGGATCCACAGCGGCAGCCCCGGCCAGAGTTCCTTGGAGTAGCCCGCAATGGCGATAACGTCTGCTATTCCGGTGATGACCCAGCAGAACCAGTAGGTCCAGCCGGTGAAGAAGCCAGCCCACGGACCGAGAAGATCGGCCGCGAAATCGCTGAAGGATTTGTAGTTCAGGTTGCTCAGCAGCAGCTCGCCCATGGCCCGCATGACGAAGAACAGCATGAAGCCGATGATCATGTAGACGAAGATGACGGAGGGCCCCGCGGCCGAGATGGTTTTGCCGGAGCCCATGAAGAGGCCGGTGCCGATTGCGCCGCCAATGGCGATCAGCTGGATGTGCCGGTTGCTGAGCTGCCGCTCAAGATGCGGCGTTTGCTGGGAAGTTACGGTTTCAGTTGTCACGTGCTGCTCCTCGAATCAATGCTGTGTGGAGTGCTGAAGTGGTGGCCTGGTCCGGCCCGGCGGGCACGGATTCAAGGCTGTTGAAGCTGTAAAGATGAATGCCCGCAATGTCGCCGGGCTGGCTTGCGAGGCCGGCAATCAGGCCGTCCGGCGAGTAGCGGTCCCCGCTCAGGAGTTTGCGGGCCAGCGGGCTCTTGCGGCTGAGGAACTTCAGGGAACTTCCGACGCCGATCTGCGTCGCCAGGGAGATCAGCTTGGTCCGCGGAACGGACCCCGCCACGCCGGCCCAGACGGGCAACTGCACGCCTTCGCGGCGCAGGAGCGCCGCGTAATCAAGGATTTTTGGCGCGGAGAAGCACATTTGTGTGACGACGTGCGAAGCCAGGTGCTGCTTTGCAAGCAGGGCGTCCAGCATGTCCACAGGTCCGACGGAGGGGTGGCCCTCTGGGTAGCCGGCGATGCCTGCCCGGATCATCCCGCCGGAGTACTGCTCGATGTCCTCCAGCACCGGGAGTGCGGATGCGTACGGGCCGGCCGGGTTCTTCCGGTCTCCGCCGATCACGAACACGTCGCCGATGCCGGCAGCGTTGCAGTCGCGGAGGAATCCGGTGAGGTCGGCACGGCTGTGCAGGCTCCGCGCGGCGAGATGCGGGAGCACCCGGTATCCGAGCAGGCTCAGCTCCACCGCGGCGCGCATGGTCCGCTCAATGCCGTGATGGGGCAGGCACGTCACGGTGAGCGTCGTGGTCAAGGGCACCAGGGCCTTGACCCGCTCAACGATTCCCTCCGAAGGGATGATTTCAATTCTGACGGGGAACATCATTGGTCCTCTCTGAACATCAGGGCGGGCGGGTCGGCGAAGTCAGGCCGTGGCCGCGAGCAGTGAGCTGGCTTCCTGCCGGGTGCTGCCGGAGCTTTCGATGTGTGCCAGTTCGGCCGGGATTTCCCAGCCCTTCTTGCGCATCGCGGTGGCCCA
>NZ_PJIK01000023.1 GCF_002929275.1 Arthrobacter sp. ZGTC131 | reverse complement strand
ACCGCCTACGCCACCCACGGCGTGCCGCTGGTCCCGGTCTACGTGTTCTACTCCATGTTCGGCTTCCAGCGCACCGGTGACGCCTTCTGGGCCGCCGCGGACCAGATGACCCGCGGATTCATCATCGGCGCCACCGCCGGCCGGACCACCCTGACCGGCGAAGGACTCCAGCACGCCGACGGCCACTCCCCGATCCTGGCCGCCACCAACCCGGCAGTGGTCACCTACGACCCCGCCTATGGCTACGAAATGGGCCACATCATCCGGGACGGCATCGAGCGCATGTACGGCGAACACCCCGACGGCGGTCCGGCCGGGGCCGCCGCCGACCGGAACCTGATGTACTACATCACCGTTTACAACGAGCCCATCACCCAGCCAAACGAGCCCGAGAACCTCGATGTCAACGGCGTGCTGAAAGGCATCTACCGGGTGTCGGCGTCGGAAGCAGAAGGCCCCAGGAGCCAGATTCTGGCCTCGGGTGTCTCGGTGCCGTGGGCGCTGGAGGCCCAGCGGATCCTGGCCGAGGACTGGGGCGTCTCCGCGGACGTCTGGTCCGTCACGTCCTGGAACGAACTGCGCCGCGACGGCCTCGCCGCCGAGGAAGAAGCGTTCCTGAACCCCGGCGAACCCGCCAGGATCCCGTTTGTGGCTCAGCAACTGGCTGATGCGCAGGGCCCCGTGGTGGCGGTCTCCGACTACATGAAGGCGGTGCCGGACCAGATCCGCCAGTTCCTGCCCCACCAGTTCGCCTCGCTCGGCGCCGACGGCTTCGGCTTCTCGGACACCCGCGCCGCCGCTCGCCGCTTCTTCAAGAACGACACCCATTCGATCGTGGTGAAAACGCTGCAGCTGCTCGCGGCAAGGGGCGAAGTCGACGGCGGCATGCCCGCGTATGCGATGGACCGTTACAAGCTCCTGGACGTCAACGCCGGAACCACCGGCGGCGCCGGAGGCGACTCCTGACTGAGTTTGGCTGAGCGCTGCACAACAAGACGACGGCGGCCCGCACCTTCCGGTGGGGACCGCCGTCGGGCGTTCCGTTAGCGCGTTCGATTTACGTTGAGGTCAATGACGGGCGCCGGTCAACGATGAAGCCGGTCGCGGCGTTTTCCCGCACCGCAGTGATGCCTGCGACCGCTGCTTTGATGTTTGGGAAGCTGGGCGATACCGCAACCACGGTGCCATCCTCCGCCGTCAGCCGGAACCGGAATGAACCCTTGCCCTCGGTCAGTATTTCGAATGTGCCTGCCATCTATGCTCCTTCTGGGCTGCGCCGTTGCAGCCGTCTGTGACCCCCAATTGCCAACACGACATTTACGAGGTTAGCCGCCGTTAACCGAAGCAACCACCCCTACTGGTCGGTAGTTTTTCGGCGGCCACAAGGGCAGAACTGCTGTCCCCGGCTCCACACTCAGTCCCCTAAGGTGGTGCACATGGCAGACTCAGGCATCCCCGCCACCACGGCTGTCCTGCTGGCCGCGGGAGCGGGCACCCGCCTGGGCCGGGGCCCGAAGGCGCTTCTGCCGTTCCGGGGCCACACCCTCGTTGAGGTGCTGGCAGACGTGCTGCGCGACGGCGGCTGCCGCGAGGTAGTGGTTGTGCTCGGCGCGGCCGCCGACTCCGTCCGCGCCGGCACCGACCTGGGCCGGCATACCGTGGTGGAGAACGCTGCCTGGTCCACCGGCATGGGAAGTTCGTTCAAGCTGGGTCTCTCCCGCGCCCGCGACGGGGACCATGTGCTCGTGGCGCTTGTGGACCAGCCCGGGCTGACGCCGGAAACCGTGACGCGACTGCTCGGCGCGCACCGGCCCGGCCGGGTGACCGCCGCGGCCTACCGGGACGATGCAGGAGAGCTCCGGCGCGGGCACCCGCTCCTGCTCGACTCCTCACTCCGCGCCGAGGCAGCGGAGTCGGCGGCCGGTGACGCCGGAGCACGGCACTTTCTTCAGGCCCACCCCGGGCTCATTGACCTGGTGGACTGCACCAACTCGGCCGGCGGCAGCCAGTCCGGCGGCGAGGACATCGATACCGCGGACCAGCTGCACCTGCTCGGCTGAGCTGGCCCGGAGCTGCGGCTACCAGCGCGGGTGGATTGCCTCGCGGAAGTAGTGGTCGTAGATCCAGCGCACGCCCTCGTTGAACTCCTCATTCAGGGACAGGCCGGCAGCGGCCGCGTTGGACCGTGCCTGTTCCACGTTCCGGGCGCCGGGAATGACCGAGGTGACGCCGTCCTGCGCAGCGATCCAGGCGATGGCTGCCTGCGCGGTGCCGGCACCCTCGGGCACCAGCTGCTCGAACTCGGCCACCGCCTTGAGACCCAGCTCGTAATCGACACCGGAGAATGTCTCTCCGACGTCGAACGCGTCACCGCCGCGGTTGAAGTTCCGGTGGTCGTTCTCGGCAAACGACGTGTCTTTGGTGTACTTGCCGGACAGGAGCCCCGAAGCCAGGGGCACGCGGGCGATGATTCCCACGCCTGCGGCCATCGCGGCGGGCAGCACATCGTCCAGCGGCTTGAGCCGGAAGGCGTTCAGGATGATCTGCACCGACGCCGTGCCGGCATGGCTTATGGCTTCCAGGGCTTCGTCCGTCCGCTCCACGCTGACCCCGTAGTTCCGGATGGCGCCCTCGGCGACGAGGGTGTCCAAGGCATCGTAAACCTCTGCGTTGCTGTAGACGGACGTGGGCGGGCAGTGCAGCTGCACCAGGTCCAGGGAGTCGGTCCGCAGGTTGCGGCGCGAGCGGTCCACCCATTCGCGGAAATTGGCCAGGTTGTAATTTTCCGGGCGCTGTTCCGCCCGGCGGCCCATTTTGGTGGCCACGGTCAGGTCCAGCCCAGGGTTGTCCGCCAGGAACGCTCCGATGGCCTGTTCGCTGCGGCCGTCCCCGTAGACATCAGCAGTGTCGAAGAACGTCACACCCGCCTCAGCCGAGGCGGCGAGGACGGCCTGTGCCTGTGCCGGGTCCACGTTGCCCCAGTCGGCGCCGAGCTGCCAGGTGCCGAGTCCTACGACGGAAACGTTCCGTCCGGTCTTGCCTAAGATGCGCTGTTCCATCCCACGACTATAGGGCTCACGCCGCCGCCTCCGCCCCAGACCACGCCCGGATGACGCGGGCCGGCCGCTCCGAACCTAGCGGACGCGGAGTGCACTACCTGCCGCGGCCGGGACCAGACCGGCTTCCTTCAGGCCCAGGTAGATCTTGTCCCGGGCGATCGGCAGCTCTGCAAACCGCAGGCCGGTGGCGTTCCGGATGGCGTTCGCCAGGGCCGGCGCTACCGGGTTGAACGGGCTCTCGCTCATGGATTTCGCTCCGAGCGGCCCCAGTTTGTCGTTCGTGTCGGCAAAGTACACCTCGCTGCGCGGCACATCGGCGAAGGAGGGGATGTGGTACTGGCGGAGGATGTCGGTGGTGACGCGGCCGGCGTCGTCCACCCGGACCTCCTCATAAAGCGCAGCCCCGAGTGCCTGCGCAATCCCGCCCTCGATCTGGCCGCGGCACTGCCGCGGGTTGACCACCACGCCGGCGTCCGCCGCCTGCACGCTCTGCAGGATCTTCAGCTCACCCGTCCCGGTGTTTACGGCGACCCGGAACCCGTGGACGTTGAAGGCCACCGAGCGCGGTGTCCCGCCCCAGCGCCCCTCGGCGGCGAGTTCGACGCCGGCCCGGCTGGCGGCGTCGTAAAGTTCCGTCAGCGGCACCCGGGTTCCCTCACAGACCACGGCGTCGCCGTCGAGCACGCAGCCGGAGGCCTGGATCTGCCGGCTTCCGGCGGCGAACGCGCGGAGCCGGACGGCAAGCTCCTCGGCCGCGGCCAGCGTGGCCTTGCCCGCCACGACTGTCCCGGCGGACCCGAAGGCCCCGGTGTCATGCTCGATCAGGTCCGTGTCTGACTGCCGGACCGCAACCCGGGCGGCCACCGTGGACAGTGCCGTCGCCGCGAGCTGCGCGTGCACCGTGGTGGTGCCGTTGCCGAATTCGGCGGTCCCGACGTCGGCCACGTATGTGCCGTCGGCAAGGAGCCTGAGTTTCGAGTGGGCAAAGTGGCCCCGCGGCGGCACGGTGTCGATCATGGACAGCGCCGTGCCCTCGCCGGTGACCCAGTCCGGCCCGAGATCGTCCAGCCCTGCGGACCGGTAGCGTTCACGGCCGCGGTCCAGGGCGTCCTGCACCAGCCGCGTGCACTGGTCCAGCCCGTAGCTTCCGTAATGCACGTCCTCTTCGGGCTCGGAATGCGTGGACAGCATGTCATCGCCTTCGCGGACCATGTTGCGGCGG
The DNA here is from genome assembly GCF_002929275.1 of Arthrobacter sp. ZGTC131. Lineage (GTDB taxonomy): Bacteria > Actinomycetota > Actinomycetes > Actinomycetales > Micrococcaceae > Arthrobacter. The sequence goes on along the minus strand of NZ_PJIK01000023.1, from coordinate 41,270 downwards.
CGGAACTCCAGGGGGTCCATGCCGATGCCCACCGCGAGTTCGTCCATGGCTGACTCGATGGCGAAGATCATCTGGCTCAGGCCGTAGCCCCGGAAGGCGCCGGAGGGCAGCGTGTTGGTATACACGGCGAGGGCGTCCACCTTCTTGTTGGCGCATTTGTAGACCGCCAGCGATTCGCCGCAGCCGTGGAACATGACGCCGGGTGCGTGGTTGCCGTAGGCACCGGTGTTCGTGAGGACGTCCAGCTGCAGCGCCGTGAGCCTGCCGTCGTTGCCGGCGCCCGCCTTGAGCCTGATGGTGAACGGGTGGCGGACAGTGCTGGCGGTGAACTGTTCGGTGCGCGTGAACTCCAGCTGCACGGGGCGGCCCAGCTTCAGAGCAGCGAGCGCCGTGATGTCCTCGGTCAGCACCTCCTGCTTCCCGCCGAAGCCGCCGCCCACGCGCCCCGCGACCACGTGGACCTGTTCTTCCGGGAGGCCGAACACGCGGCAGAGCGTGCGCCGCACGAGGAACGGAACCTGGCTGGACGTGCGCACCTGGAGCCGGCCGGCGTCGTCCACCGCGGCGATGGACGCGTGCGTCTCCAGTGCCACGTGCTGCACACGCTGGGTCCGGTAGGTCTGTTCGTGGATGAAATCGGCCTCGGCAAATCCGGCGGCTACGCTGCCGAGTTCGGAGTGCAGCTCCGCCACGACGTTCTGCTCCGGCCGGGCGATCCGTGCCGTGCCGGCGTCCTTGTCCCCGTGAAGCGCGGGCGCACCGGGGCTGATGGCGTCGTGCGGGGTGAACACAGCTGGCAGTTGTTCGTAGTCCACCCGGACGGCGCGGACGCCGGCCTCGGCCGCGGCCACCGATTCGGCCACGACGGCGGCAACCCGCTGCCCGCGGAACCGCACCACGGTGTCCAGCACCCGGGTGTCGTCGGGGTCGTCGGTGTAGAGCTCGTGCTGGGCGCTGGAAAACAGCTGGGCGGGTGCGTCCTCATGAGTCAGAACGGCTACGACGCCCGGGACGGCCAGTGCCGCGGCCTTGTCGATGGACAGCACCCGGGCGTGGGCGTGCGGCGAGCGCACCAGCTTCAGATGAAGCAGCCCGGGCAGCTCCTCCGCCGGGACGTCCAGCGTGTACCGGGCCCGGCCCGTCACCACGGCCCGGCTGGCGGGGGCGGCGACGTCGTCGCCCAGCTGGCCGGGACGCGGCGCGGGCTGGCTGTCGCCGGCGATGCCCGAGCCCGGTCCGGCGGGGTCCGGGTGGCCCTCGTGGCCGCACACGGCGTCGCCGATGGCCCGGTAGCCCGTGCAGCGGCACAGGTTCCCCTTCAGGCTGCGCGGCAGATTCTCCCTCTGGGATTCATCGAAGGTTGCCGCGGTCATGACCATGCCGGCGGTGCAGAAGCCGCACTGGAAGCCCTGCCGGTCCAGGAACTGCTGCTGCATCGGGTGCAGCGTCTCGCTTGCGGTTCCGCCAGTAGCTCCGGCCAGGCCCTCGATCGTGGTGACGGAGTGGCCGTCGGCGCGCACGGCCGGGTAGATGCAACTGTGCACCGGCGTGCCGTCAACGTGGACCGTACAGGCGCCGCAGTCCCCGCCGTCGCAGCCCTTCTTGACGCCGAGATTGCCCTGTTCACGCAGGAACGTACGCAGGCACTGGCCGGGGCGCGGCGGAGTATCCGCCGCTGCGCCGTTGATTTCGATGGCCATGATCAGGCCCCTTCCTGCGGCGTGGATTCCCGCCGCGGACTCTGCGGCGGCCAGAAATCCCCGGACACGCGGCCGGGCACTGCGCCCGCCCGCGTATCCAGTTCATCCCGGATCTCCGTGGCCAGGCGGTACGTCATGTCGCGCCGCCAGGCCGGCAGGCCGTGAATATCGTCGTGGTAAAGGCTGTCCGGGATGGCTCCGTCCAGCGCGGCCGCGAGCTCCGCCGCGTCCGGCAGCGGGCCGAAGCGCAGCTGCACGGGCCGCTTCGTTGCGGCGGTGACGGTGAGCGTCAGCCGCCCGCCGCCGTCGAGCGTTCCGATCAGCAGCACGCCCGACCGGCCAAGGTTGCTCAGCGACAGCCGGCGGAACGCCACCCGTGAGGCCAGGGCCGACGCCGGGAGGCTGACGCTGCGGAGCAGCTCGCCGGGTGCCAGGGCGTTCTGCCCGTCCCCGGTGATGAAGTCCGCCACCGGCAGCTCCCGGCCGGAGCCGTCCGGGCTGAGCACCGTGGCGGTGCCGTCCAGCCCGGCGCAGAGCGAAATCATGGGCCCGGCCGGCAGCGAGGTGCACAGGTTCCCGCCCACCGTGGACATGTTCCAGACCTTGAAGGAGGCCACGAAGGAGTCACAGCAGGGGCGGATGAGGTCCAGCCCGGGCCAGTCGCGGGCGGCTCCCGGCGACCCGGCCAGCGTGTCCGGCAGCGCGTAGAGTTCGGCAACGGTGCACGTGGCGGCGAGCTCGATGCCCGCGTCTGTCACCGTGATGGCGGGCCAGCCGGCAGAGCCGAGGTCCAGCAGGCGGCGGAGCGGCTCGGGGCCAAAGGCGGTGCTGCCATAGGAAAAGAGCACAGTGCCGCCGGCGAGCCAGGCGTCGCCGGCGCGCCACTCGGCAGGGTCCGCGGTGCGGACCACGGCCTCAATGGTGTTCATGTCCATGCGGTCTCCTGGCGTGCTGCATCGGAGCCGAAGCCCGGTTCGGAGGGACGGCGCTGCTCGGCGGGACGGCGCGGTTCCGAGGAAAAATCGTCGGCGGGAAGGTGGTGGATGGGCCCGGTGCCGTCCCGAAGCGGTGCGCACGCCGCGGCGCCGCTGCGGGCGGAAATCAGTTCGGCGGTGATGGAGACGGCCACCTCGGCCGGAGTGACGGCTCCGAGATCCAGGCCGATCGGTGAATGCAGCCGGGCCAGCTGCGCCGGGGTCACCCCCGCCTCGAGCAGGGCATCCACGCGCTGCCGGTGGCTGCGCCGCGAGCCCATGGCTCCAACGAATGCGACGTCCAGGCCCAGTGCGGTCTTCAGGAGCGGGATGTCGAACTTGGGGTCGTGGGTGAGCACGCAGATCACAGTCCGAGAGTCCACGCGGCCCGCAGACGCCTCGGCGGCGAGATACCTGTCCGGCCAGCCGGTTTCGACGTCGTCCGCGGCGGCAAAGCGGTCCTGTCCGGAGAAGGCCGGCCGAGCGTCGCAGAGCGTGACGCGGTAGCCCAGCAGCTTCGCGGCAGGCAGCAGCGCAGCGCCGAAGTCGTTGGCCCCGAACACCAGCATGCGCGCCGCCGGCAGCCTGCTCTCCACGAGCAGCGTGACCGGCTCCGGAGAGGCCTCGGCATCCGCCACGCTTCGCGCATAAGCGTAGCCGCAGCCATCGCGCGGAGCGAGCCTGACCAGCCCCGTCTGCCCGCCGCGGAGCAGCGGCTCCAGCTGGGCCGCCGCCGCCAGCATCGCTGCCCGGCGACCGCGGACGTCGGGTGCGCCGGTTTCGCTGGCGGGTGCTGTTGCGGGGGCAGCGGCCGTGGCGTCAAGCCCCAGCAGGGCGGCCAGCTCGGCCGACTCCGCCACCGAAAATGTCTCAGGATTCGGGACGACGACGGCGCCGCCGCCCTGCGTGTCGATCCGCCGGATCAGTGCCAGCGGCGCGCCGGGGTCACCGGCGAAATAGCGGTGGAGGTCCTCCAGCCGCATGCGGCCTGCCGCGTCGCCGAGCGGCTGGATGTGGACCTCCAGCTCGCCGCCGCAGGTGAGCCCGACGGCGAACGCGTCCTCGCTGCTGTAGCCGAAGTGCTCGAGGCGGCTGCCGCCGTCGGCCATCACTTCGAACGCCGACTGCACCACGGCTCCCTCAACGCAGCCGCCGGACAGGCTCCCCAGAACCCGTCCCGTTTCGGAAACCAGCATGGAGGTGCCCGGTGGGCGCGGTACCGAGCCGCTGGCCGCAACGATGGTGGCCACGGCACACCGCTCACCGGACACCGCGGGGCGCCAGCCGCCCAGAGAAGGCATTAGATCCAGCATGTCAGCACTCCCTCTTCCCGTGCGATGGTGCCCATATTGTCATTCCTATCCTTTGTACGGGGAAACGTTCCCCTGAAGCGCGCATCAGTTTGGTTGCAGTTGGTGGACCGGGGCAGGCCCCATCTGCCCGCCCCGGTCCGGTCTCAGGAGCCGGTTACGCGCCGAGCAGCGCGCTGACCGGGCCGCGGGCGAAGTAGACCAGGAAGCCCGCCGTCACCACCCACATCAGCGGGTGGATCTTCTTCGCCTTGCCGGAGGCTGCCCCGATCACGGCCCAGGACACGAAGCCCACGCCGATACCGTTGGCGATCGAGTAGCTCAGCGGCATGGTGACGATGGTCAGGAAGGCCGGGAGGGCCACCGCGAACTTGCTGAACTTGATCTCGCGGATCTGGGCCATCATCATCGCGCCCACCACCACCAGGGCGGCTGCTGCAACCTCGAGCGGCACCACGCTGGTGAGTGGAGTGAGGAACATGGACCCCAGGAACAGCGCGCCGGTGACCACCGACGCGAGTCCGGTGCGGGCACCTTCCCCGATGCCCGCGGCGGAGTCGATGTACACGGTGTTGGAGGATCCCGACGTCGCACCGCCGGCCACGGCCCCGATGCCCTCCACAATGAAGGCGGACTTCAGCCGCGGGAACGTGCCGTCCTTGTGCGCCACGCCGGCGCTCTTGGCGAGCCCGGTCATGGTGCCCATGGCATCGAAGAAGTTGGTGAACACCAGCGTGAACACCAGCATGGTCGCGGCGAGCGCTCCGATCCGGCCGAACGCGCCGAACAGGTCGAACTGACCCACCAGGCCGAGGTCCGGCGCCGAGACCAACTGGCCGGACAGCACGGGGGTGTTGAGGTGCCAGCCGCCGGGGTTGCTCTCGCTGCTCGGACCGATATGGAGGATCGCCTCCACCACGGCTGCAAGCACGGTGGTGGCCACGATGCCGATCAGCAGGCCGCCCTGGACCTTCCGTGCCACCAGGATGCCCATGACCAGGAGTCCCACGACGAACACCAGGGTGGGGATGGACGTGATGGATCCGTTCTCGCCGAGCTGGACGGGTGGCCCGCCCGTGGTGGCGCGGACGAAGCCCGAGTCCACGAATCCGATGAACGCGATGAACAGGCCGATGCCCACCGTGATGGCCGCCTTCAGCTCCTTCGGGACGGCCCGGAATATGGCGGTCCGGGCGCCGGTGACGCCGAAGAGGACGATCAGTATGCCGTTGATTACCACCAGGCCCATGGCTTCGGCCCAGGTGACTTCCTGGATCACCGCCACGGCAAGGAAGGAGTTGATGCCCAGCCCCGCCGCCAGCCCGAACGGCAGGTTGGCGATCAGCCCGAAGGCGATGGTCATGACGCCGGCGGTGAGCCCGGTGACGGCACCCACCTGCGCCGCGGAAAGCCAGCCCCCGGCAACGTCGGTTGGGGCGTTGTCCGCGCTGAAACCGCCCAGGATCAGCGGGTTCAGGATGACGATGTACGCCATGGTGAAGAAGGTGACCAGGCCGCCCCGCAGCTCGCGCGCCAGGGTGGAGCCGCGCTGGGTGATCTGGAAGAAGCGGTCAAGGAAGGCGTTCGACGCCGGCGGCCGGGTGTTCGGTGCCTGCTGGCGTTCGCGCTGGGGTGCCACTCGGGGCCCCTCGGGGGTCTGTTCCAGGATTGACATGTCAGCCACCGGCCCTAGTAATCGATCCTGGAGTCGAGCGTGTTCCAGGTGGTGAACGGCTCCAGGATGGCCGGCGCCCCGGGCTCGCCCAGGTCCAGCTTGGACACGGGCATCAGGGCATCGCGGTCTGCGTTGTCGAAGTACTCGTAGAAGACGGCGTCGTCGAAGCCTACGGATGCGGCATCGTGCCGGTCGGCGGCAAAGACCACGCGGTCGATGCGGGCCCAGAGCGCCGAGGCGAGGCACATCGGGCACGGCTCGCAGCTGCTGTAAAGGGTGGCCCCGCGGAGATCGAAGGTGCCGAGTCCGCTGCATGCGCGGCGGATGGCCGTGACCTCGGCGTGGGCGGTGGGATCGTTGTCGGCGGTGACGCGGTTGACGCCGTCGAACGCCTGACCGTCGGCGGTGACGATCACGGCTCCGAACGGGCCGCCGCTGTTCAGGACGTTGGCCGTTGCCAACCGGATGGACCTGGCCAGGAAAGCCTCGGCCGTGACGGTGGTACTCATGATGCGACTCCCTTTGCTGTGGAAGCCTGTACCCGTGCCGGGACGGAAAGGACCAGTTGCGACGGTTACCAGGCTTCAGCATGTGCTTTTGAAGGTTAAGTTGCGCCTGGTAGATAGCTTCCCGGTGTCCGGGTGCCCGCCTTTGGCAAGTTCGAGATTAGCACCGGATTGTGGTGTGCGCCATAGTTTTCTGGAAACTTAATTTCGCAATGTGAAATCCATGTTTCCGGGCTGTCACTCCCGGCAGTCACAATGCGCGGGCATTGACGCCCTTCCGGAGCCGGCCCTAGTCTGATGCCGATCCGGCCTCCGACAGGCGGCCGGCCACCTGGATCAGCAGACAGGCCCACTGAGCTGGAACGCATCGGCACGCTCAGACAGGAATCGCACATGGCCCAGACACTTTTCCGCCCCTCCGAACCCCGGCTCTGGATCCGGAACCCGCTCGCAGCCTTCACCGCCAACACCTTGGACGCCTCCGGGGGCGTGGTGGTCCGCGGCGGCAGGATCACGGAGGTGCTTGGCTCCGGCGAAGTGCCTTCCGTGCCCTGTGAGGAGACCTTCGACGCCTCCGGGCATGTCCTGCTCCCGGGGCTGATCAACACGCACCACCACTTTTACCAAACGCTTACCCGGGCCTGGGGTCCGGTGGCCAACGCCCCGCTGTTTCCGTGGCTGCAGAACCTCTACCCGGTGTGGGCCCGGCTTACGCCGCGGGACCTGGAACTGGCCACCACGGTCGCGCTCGCGGAACTCCTGCTGTCCGGCTGCACCACCGCCGCGGACCACCACTACCTGTTTCCGGCGGGCATGGAGGACGCCATCGACATCGAAGTGCGGGCGGTCCGCCGGCTGGGCATGCGGGCCACCCTCACCCGCGGCTCCATGGCACTGGGCGAGAACGACGGCGGGCTGCCGCCGCAGTCGACCGTGCAGGCGGCCGAGGTGATCCTTGCGGACAGCGAACGGCTCATCCGGGAGTACCACGAGCGTGGCGACGGCGCCGTCATCCAGATCGCCCTGGCACCGTGTTCGCCGTTTTCCGTGACCAAGGAGATCATGGCCGAAAGCGCGGTTCTGGCGGAGCGGCACGACGTCCGGCTGCACACCCACCTGGCCGAGACCCTGGACGAGGAGGACTTCTGCCGTGAGATGTTCGGGCTGCGGACCGTGGAGTACCTGGACAGCGTGGGCTGGCTGACTGACCGGACATGGCTCGGCCACGGCATCCATTTCACCGACGCCGAGATCGCCGCGCTGGGAGCCGCTGGCACCGCCGTCGCGCACTGTCCGACGTCGAACATGCGGCTGGCCTCGGGCACCGCGCGGGTGCTGGAACTCGAGGACGCCGGAGTTCCCGTGGGGCTGGGAGTGGACGGATCGGCGTCGAACGATGCCTCCAACATGATCCTCGAGGCCCGGCAAGCGCTGTACCTGCAGCGGCTGCGTTACGGGGCGCACGTCCCCGTGGAGCGGGCACTGGGCTGGGCCACGCGCGGGTCGGCGGCGGCGCTGGGCCGGCCGGACCTCGGCCAGCTGGCACCGGGAATGCAGGCCGACCTGGCCCTCTTCAAGCTCGACGACCTGCGGTTCTCCGGCAGCCACGACCCCGTCGCAGCATTGTTGCTCTGCGGCGCGGACCGGGCCGACCGGGTGATGGTGGGCGGGAACTGGCGTGTGCTGGACGGGCAGATCCCGGGCCTGGACGTGGCCGGGCTGATCGCCGAACACTCCGCCGCTGCCCGGAGGCTGGTCAACGGCTAGGCTCCCCCTTCCGCCCGGCCCCGTTTCGACGGTTCCCTTCGCACTAGATGTTCGCAAACGTCTTGTGCGCAGGGAACCATCGAAATGGGGCCTATGCTGCGACATCCGATCGTTGCTAGCGTGGCGGCATGAACCCGTCGAAGACCCCGGCCGAGATCCTCGACATTGCCGGCGCCGAGGTCCGGATCTCGAGTCCGGACAAGGTGGTGTTCCCCGAGCCCGGGCTGACGAAGCTCGACCTGGTGCGCTACTACCTCGCCGTTGCGGACGGTGCGCTGCGCGGCGCCGGCGGCCGGCCAATGGTGCTCAAGCGTTTCCCGAAGGGCATCGACGCTGAACCGTTCTTTCAGAAGCGCGTGCCCGAAAACCACCCCGACTTCATCGACACGACGACGCTGCGCTATGCGTCGGGCACCTCGGCTGAGGAGGCCGTCATCCGGGATGCCGCGGGCCTGGCGTGGGTGGTGAACCTTGGCTGCCTCGACCTTAACCCGCATCCTGTGCGCGCCGAGGACCTCGAGCACCCCGACGAGCTCCGGGTCGACCTCGATCCGATGCCGGGAGTCGACTGGTCCCAGATCGTCGACGTCGCGTATGTTGCGCGGGAAGTGCTCGACGACGTCGGGCTGGTGGGGTGGCCGAAGACGAGCGGGTCGCGCGGGCTGCACATCCTGGTGCGCATCTCGCCGCAGTGGTCGTACCGCGACGTGCGGCTCGCCGCCGAGACCCTCGCCCGCGAGGTGGAGAACCGCGCTCCGGGCCTCGCCACCGCGCGGTGGTGGAAGGAGGAGCGCGGCGAGAGCGTGTTCGTCGACTTCAACCAGAACGCCAAGGACCGCACCGTGGCATCCGCGTACTCGATCCGGCCCCTGCCGGATGCCCGTGTCTCGACGCCGCTCACCTGGGACGAGGTCCGCTCAACGCGGCCGGACCAATTCACGGTGCCCACGGTGCTCGAGCGCTTCTTAGAGGTGGGCGACCCCCACACCGGCATCGACGACGCGGTGGGCACGCTCGACGGACTCCTCGCCTTGGCTGCCGAGCTCGGCCCCGCCGAGAAGCCGCCGCGCAGTGGCGACGGCTCCGGCCGCAGGCAGTCGGTGATGCCTCTCGTCGAGGTGGCCCGCACCAAGACCAAGCCCGAGGCGCTCGCGGCGCTCGAGGAGTGGAAGACCCGGCATGCGGACCTCGTTCCGGCCCTGCACCCCGCGGACGTGCTCGTCGACGGAATGCGCGGATCGAGCTCGCTCTGGTACCGGGTGCGGGTGAACCTGCAGCACATCCCCGAAGCGGAGCGTCCGCCGCAGGAAGAGCTCATCGCCGACTACGACCCGTGGGCCGGCAAGGAGTGGCCGGGGCGCCCGGGGCCGTAGCTCTACGGACGTTGCCGGCCGAACACCGGCAGCGCGCGCAGCCAGCGGGAGAAACCGCGGGCCTGTCGGTCGCAGTCGGCCGGAATGTAGAAGTCGGGATCCGTGGCGCCGAACGGCAGGTACAGTTCCTGGCCGGGCGCCGGGAATTCCGCGACGTTGTTCTTATCCTGCGAGTCCATCTGTTCCTCCTCGTTTCTGTGGTGCTACCTACGGTCAATTTCACATCTCGGAAACTGTTTATTGTTATGTGGAAATTCTAGGTCCGGCTTGGCGGTCCGGTCAAGAGCTCGCGCGCAGAGAGCGCGCTTACCGGGCGGTGCGCCCAGTCATAATCAGATTTTTCGGATTGTGATGTACACCACGGCATGGCTGCGCTACGCTGGAAGGCAATTCGTGGCGCATGTCACGTAACCTGGGAGCAGCAGGCAGGGTCGTAATGAGCTGACATCAATTGATGTCGGCTCATTTTTTGTTGGGTCGACGGGACAAGAAACGCGTGGGAAACACGCACTTAATTTCACTGTGGAACTTTGATTCCACTTACGGAAGTTGGGAACTGACCATGAGCAACAACATCGTCCTCGGCAACAACCAGTACGGCAAGGCCGAAGTCCGCGTCGTCAAGATCACCCGGGACACCGAGCGCCACGAGATCGAAGACCTGAACGTCACCTCTCAGCTCCGCGGTGACTTCACGGCGGCGCACCTCGAAGGCGACAACGCCCACGTCGTGGCCACGGATACGCAAAAGAACACCGTCTACGCTTTCGCCCGCGACGGGATCGGCTCCCCCGAGGCCTTCCTGCTCCGGCTCGGCGAGCACTTCACGTCCAGCTTCGAGTGGGTCACCGGCGGACGCTGGGAAGCAGAGTCCTACCGCTGGGACCGCATCCAGGCCCACGGCACCGCACACGACCACTCCTTCGTGCGCAGCGGCCAGGAGGTCCGCACCGCCGTCCTGGTCCGCGACGGCGCCGCCACCCACCTCATCTCGGGGCTCAAGGACCTGACGGTGCTGAAATCCACGCAGTCCGGTTTCGTTGGCTACCCCAGGGACAAGTACACCACCCTGCCGGAGACCACGGACCGGATCCTCGCCACCGACGTTTCCGCGCGCTGGCGCTTCAAGGCAGGGACCGACTTCAGCTCGCTGGACTTCAACAAGAACTACGAGGACGTCAAGGCCCTCCTGCTCGAAGGCTTCACCGAGAAGTACTCGCACGCCCTGCAGCAGACGCTCTTCGACATGGGCACCAAGGTCCTGGAGGCGCACAGCGAAATCGAGGAAATCAGGTTCTCGATGCCCAACAAGCACCACTTCCTGGTTGACCTCTCGCCGTTCGGCCTCGACAACCCCAACGAGGTCTTCTTCGCGGCCGACCGCCCGTACGGCCTGATCGAGGCGACCGTCCAGCGGGACGATGCCGAGCCGGCAGAGGTGGCTTGGTCCGGCATCGCAGGCTTCTGCTGACCCGCTTCGGTGGTCGAGCCGGATGAAACCACTGTGGTCTCGCCAGGCTCGACCACCGGCAAGCCGGTCCTAAACGCGACCGGCCACACCCAGCACCACCGAATCAAAACTTGTTAGCCAGACACGTTAGCCAGACAAAGACGTCTGCCATGAACCAGAAAGTCTGCCATGAACACCAAGAAAAAAGTCCGCCCGGCGGCAACCCGCCCCGAAGACCAGAAGCTGTCACTCGGCAGCACCTTCGCCTACGGGTTCCAGCACGTCCTCACCATGTACGGGGGCATCATCGCCCCGCCGCTGATCATCGGCGCGGCGGCCGGCATGTCCTCGCAGGACATCGGCCTGCTGATTGCCGCCTGCCTGTTCGTCGGCGGCCTGGCCACGATCCTCCAGACCGTCGGCATCCGGTTCTTCGGATCCCAGCTGCCCCTGGTCCAGGGCGTCTCGTTTGCCGGCGTTTCCACCATGGTGGCGATTGTCCACGGCGGCGGCGGCATCCAGGCGGTCTTCGGGTCGGTGATCGCGGCCTCGCTGATCGGCCTGCTCATCACGCCGCTGTTTTCCAAGATCATTCGCTTTTTCCCGCCGGTGGTGACGGGCACGGTGATCACCACGATCGGCCTGACGCTGACGCCGGTCGCGGCCAACTGGGCTATGGGCGGCAACAGCAAGGCGCCGAACTACGGCAGCGTGGCCAACATCGGCCTGGCCGCCGCGACGATGGCGATCGTCCTCCTGCTCAGCAAGGTGGGCAGCGCCGCGATCTCCCGGCTCTCCATCCTGCTGGCCATGGTGCTGGGCACGGTAATCGCCGTCATCTTCGGCATGGCTGATTTCTCCAAGGTGGGCCAGGGCGAAGTCGTCGCGTTCCCCACCCCGTTCGCGTTCGGTGCCCCCACGTTCGAGATAGCCGCGATCGTCTCCATGCTCATCGTCATCCTGGTGACGCTCACCGAGACCTCCGCGGACATCATTGCCGTCGGCGAGATCGTGGGCACCAAGGTGGACTCCAAGCGGATCGGCGACGGCCTGCGCGCGGACATGCTCTCCAGCGCCATCTCCCCGCTGTTCAACTCCTTCACCCAGAGCGCCTTCGCCCAGAACGTGGGCCTGGTTGCCATCACGGGCGTCAAGAGCCGTTTCGTGGTCAGCGCCGGCGGCCTGATCCTCGTCATCCTTGGCCTGCTGCCGGTGCTTGGCCGCGTGGTCGCGGCGGTGCCGACTCCCGTCCTGGGCGGTGCCGGCGTCGTACTCTTTGGAACGGTTGCCGCCAGCGGCATCCGGACGCTCGCCAAAGTGGAGTACAAGAACAACATGAACCTGATCATCGTGGCGGCGTCCATCGGGTTCGGCATGATTCCCATCGCCGCCCCGGCGTTCTACGACCAGTTCCCGTCCTGGTTCGGCACCATCTTCCACTCGGGCATCAGCTCGGCCGCGATCATGGCCATCCTGCTGAACCTGCTGTTCAACCACCTCAAGGCGGGCAACTCGGAGAACCAGTCAGTGTTCGTCGCCGGAACGGGGCGCGTGGTCCGCGAGGAAGACCTCAAGTGCCTGGCCGACGGCGACCGCTACGAGGGCGGCAAGCTGATTGACTGCGACGGCAAGGAAGTCCCGGTCCAGTCCTCCACGACATCGGAGCACTGAGCCCCTCCCCCAAGCGCGAACGAACACTTGAGGCCCCTGTTTCCAAGGGCCTCAAGTGTTCGTTCGCGCTCCAAGGCACGGAGACCTGAGCGCGAACCGGCAGCTGATGCCCTCAAAACCCGCGTTTGAGGGCGTTAGCTGCCAGTTCGCGCTCCAAGAGAAGAACGACGGCGGGGGTCAGTTTTGGTTGAGCTCGTCCGAGATCGCCTGGGCTGCTTCGCGCAGCAGCGGGACGGCGCGGTCGGCGAACGACTGGTCCACCCGGGACACCGGCCCGGACACCGAGATGGCGGTGGGCGTGGGCGCGTTGGGCACGGCCATGGCGAAGCACCGGACGCCGAGCTCCTGCTCCTCCTCGTCAATGGAGTAGCCGCGCTCGCGGATGCGGTTCAGGTCCGCAATGAGGGAATCGAAGTCGCCGATGCTCTTGGGCGTGGGCGTGGGCATTCCGGTCCGCGTGACGATCCCGCGGACCACCTCGTCGTCCAGCTGCGCCAGAATGGCCTTGCCCACGCCGGTGTCATGCGTGTGCGCGCGGCGGCCCACCTCGGTGAACATACGCATGGAGTGCAGCGACGGCACCTGCGCCACGTAGATCACCATGTCCGAGTCGAGCACGGCCATGTTGGAAGTTTCGCCCAGCCGGTCCACGAGGGACTTCAGCTGCGGCCGCGCCAGGGCCCCGAGCTGCTTGTTGGCGCCCTCGCCGAGCCGGATCAGCCGCGGGCCGAGGGCGTAGCGGCGGTTGGGCAGCTGGCGGATGTAGCCCAGGGTGACCAAGGTGCGCAGGAGCCGGTGGATCGTGGGCAGGGGCAGATCCGTGGAGGAGGAGAGTTCGCTGAGCGTGACGTCGCCGCCTGCATCGGTGATCAGTTCCAAAAGTTCAAAGACGCGCTCAACGGACTGCACGCCTCCGGGGGCTTTTTCAGCCATGTACCAATCTCCTGCTGGCTCGGTTCCGACAACTCTTATCCGCATCGTGAAAAGAACTGCTTAGAAAGCCAAAGATACAGCACGGCACTCCCGGCGTCGATGCGCCAACAAGGGCTTGTATTTCCATAAAGTAGATAATAATATCCATAATACGAAAACATTTACGAGAACGACCCAGCCCAGCGATGGGCCCAATCAGGAGGACATTCAATGGCGAACCCGAGCCCCGGAAATTCGATCACCCTGCGCGTGGAAGCACCGTCCAGCTTCTCCGCCACCAGCGAACTCGCCGCCGCCGTGGGTGCGGCCGGTGCGGCCATCACCGCACTGGACGTCACCGAGTCGCACCACGAAACACTCGTTGTCGACGTCACCTGCAACACCACCGACGACGACCACGCCAACCGCGTCAAGGACGCCCTCAACGCGCTCGACGGCGTCACGGTCCGGAACGTCTCGGACCGCACCTTCCTGATGCACCTGGGCGGCAAGCTCGAGGTCGTCCCCAAGGTAGCCCTGCGCAACCGTGACGACCTCTCCCGCGCCTACACTCCCGGCGTCGCGCGTGTCTGCCTTGCGATCGCCGAAAACCCCGACGCCGCCCGGAACCTGACCGTCAAGCGGAACACCATCGCCGTGGTCACCGACGGCTCAGCCGTCCTGGGCCTGGGCAACATCGGCCCGGCCGCGGCGCTGCCGGTCATGGAAGGCAAGGCAGCCCTGTTCAAGCAGTTCGCCAACGTGGATGCCTGGCCGGTCTGCCTGGACACCCAGGACACCGAAGAGATCATCAGGATCGTCAAGGCCATCGCCCCCGTCTACGGCGGCGTGAACCTCGAGGACATCGCTGCGCCGCGCTGCTTCGAGATCGAGAACCGGCTCCGCGAGGAACTGGACATCCCGGTGTTCCACGACGACCAGCACGGCACCGCCATCGTCACACTGGCAGCCCTCGTCAACGCGCTCCGCGTCGTGGGCAAGAAGCTCGACGAGGTCCGGATCGTCGTTTCCGGCGTGGGCGCGGCGGGGTCGGCCATCATCCAGCTGCTCAAGGCCCAGGGCGCGCGGCACATCGTGGCCGCCGGCCGCTCCGGCGCCATCCACTCCGGCGAGCAATACAACGATGAGCACCGCAGCTGGATTGCCGCCAACACCAATGAGGAGGGCTTCTCCGGAACCCTGCACGAGGCACTCAAGGGCGCCGACGTGTTCATCGGCGTCAGCGCGCCGCACGTGATCGGCGAGGAGCAGGTCGCCTCGATGGCCAAGGACGCGATTGTTTTCGCCATGGCCAACCCGACGCCGGAGATCGATCCCGCTGTCGCGTCCAGGCATGCCGCCGTCGTGGCCACGGGCCGCAGCGACTTCCCGAACCAGATCAACAACGTGCTGGCCTTCCCGGGATTCTTCCGCGGGCTCCTCGACGCCGGGGCCTCGGACATCACGCCCCGGATGCTGGTGGCCGCCGCCGAGGCCATTGCCAACCGCGTTGCTGACGATGAACTCAACGCCAGCTACATCATCCCCAGCGTGTTCGACCCCCACGTGGCCGCGGACGTCGCCGCAGCTGTGGCAAACGCCGCCCACGCCGCTGCGGGTACTGGCATAGCAGCGGCAACAGCGGAAGACTCAACACAAGCAGAAGCACCTGCAGCCGCAAACACAGCAGCCTTCGCCAACGCCTGATTCGCAGCCCTGGAAAGGACCCACAATGGCTATCACAGTCACAGACCCCCGGCCGATCGAACGCGCGGAGGAGATCCTCACCCCCAAGGCGCTGGCCTTCGTGGAGGAGCTCCACAAGCGCTTCGCCGGCACGCGCGCGGACCTGCTCAAGGCCCGGGCCGCCAAGCGTGAGCACGTGGCGCGGACCGGCAGCCTCGATTTCCTGCCGAACACCCAGGACGTGCGCGACGGCGACTGGAAGGTGGCGCCGGCACCGGCGGCCCTGCAGGACCGCCGGGTGGAGATGACGGGCCCCGCCTCCCCGGCGAAGATGGCCATCAACGCGCTGAACTCCGGCGCCAAGGTGTGGCTCGCAGACCTCGAGGACGCGAGCACCCCCACGTGGGCCAACGTCATCGACGCCATCCTGAACCTCCGCGACGCCGCAACGGGGACCCTGAGCTACACCTCCCCGGAAGGCAAGGAATACCGGCTCCGCACCGACGCCCCGCTGGCCGTGGTGGTGGCCCGGCCCCGCGGCTGGCACATGGAGGAACGGCACCTGCTGATCGACGGCGCGCCCGCCGTGGGTGCCCTGGTGGACTTCGGCCTGCACTTCTTCCACATCGCCAAGCAGCTGGTGCTCAACGGCCAGGGCCCGTACTACTACCTGCCCAAGATGGAGAGCCACCTCGAGGCCCGCCTCTGGAACGAGGTGTTCGTGTTCGCGCAGGACTTCCTGGGCATCAACCAGGGCACCATCCGCGCCACCGTGCTGATCGAGACCATCCCGGCCGCGTTCGAGATGGACGAGATCCTTTACGAACTCCGCGACCACGCCTCGGGCCTGAACGCCGGGCGCTGGGACTACCTGTTCAGCATCATCAAGTACTTCCGCGACGCCGGTGCCAGCTTCGTGCTGCCGGACCGTGCCACCGTGGCCATGACGGCGCCCTTCATGCGCGCCTACACGGAGCTGCTGGTCAAGACCTGCCACCACCGCGGCGCCTTCGCGATGGGCGGGATGGCCGCCGTCATCCCGAACCGGCGCGAGCCAGAAGTCACTGCCCAGGCCTTCGAGAAGGTCCGTGCGGACAAGACCCGCGAAGCGAACGACGGCTTCGACGGCTCCTGGGTGGCGCACCCGGACCTCGTCCCGGTCTGCCAGGAAGTGTTCGACTCCGTCCTCGGCGAGCGCCCCAACCAGCTGGACAAGCAGCGGCCGGAGGTCTCGGTCACCGCGGGCCAGCTGCTGGACATCGCCTCGGCCGACGGCCAGGTCACGGAAGCGGGCCTGCGCCTGAACCTGTACGTCGCGGTCGCCTACACCGCCGTGTGGATCTCGGGCAACGGTGCGGTAGCCATCCACAACCTGATGGAGGATGCCGCCACGGCAGAGATCTCCCGCTCGCAGGTGTGGCAGCAGATCCGCAACGAGGTGGTCCTGGCTGACACCGGCAACACGGTGACGCGCGAACTGGTCACGAAGATCCTGGCCGAGGAAACGGAGAAGCTGCGCGGCGAGGTGGGCGAAGAAGCCTTCGAACGCTACTACCAGCCCGCCAGCAGCCTGATCGCGGACATCTGCCTTTCCGAGGACTACACGGACTTCCTCACCACCCCGGCCTACGAACTGGTGGGCTGAGGCATGGCGGTACCCGAACCATCACTCGGCCCGGCCGACCTCGCCCGCATCGACGCCCAGCTTGCGGACACCGACCGCCTGCTGGAGCAGAACTACCCCGGCGACGACGGCTCCCGCCAGCCCGTCCACACCGTCTACGTCCCCGCGGACCGGTTCACGCCGTCGCTCGCCGCCGATTGGGGCGCCCAGGCGCTCGCGACGGCGAACGCCCACGGCGGGCTGGCCCGGCTCGGCGCGCTGCTGGGCCAGGACGCTGACCTGGCCGCCGCCGTCGCCGCCCGGGTGGAGGCCAAGCTGGGCAGCGAACCGATCGAGGATCTCCGGCTCGACTTCGAGGACGGCTTCGGGGACAGGGGCGACGACGCCGAGGACGCCGCCGCTGCTGCTGCGGCTTCCGCCGTGGCCGCCGCGGTTGCGGCTGGCACAGCGCCGCCGTTCATCGGGATCCGGTTCAAGTGCTTCGAGGCCGCCACCCGGGCCCGCGGCCTGCGCACCCTGGACCTGTTTGTGTCCGGCCTGGCCGCGGCCGGCGAACTGCCCCACGGACTGGTCCTGACGCTGCCCAAGGTCACCACGGTGGCCCAGGTGCAGGCGATGGACTACGCCGTGTCCCGGCTCGAGGAAGTCCATTCCCTGCCCGCCGGACGCTTGCGGTTCGAGGTGCAGGTGGAGACACCGCAGCTCATCCTCGGCCCCGACGGCAGCTCACCCGTGGCCCAGCTTCCCCACGCTGTTCCCGGCCGAATCAGCGGGCTGCACTATGGCACCTACGACTACTCGGCGTCCCTGCAGATCTCGGCCGAGTACCAGTCCATGGAGCACCCCGTGGCGGACTTCGCCAAGGAGGTCATGCAGCTCGCCGTGGCCGGCACCGGCATCCGGCTCTCGGACGGCTCCACCAACATCATCCCCGTGGGCGACAACGTCGAAAACGCCTGGCAGCTGCATGGCCGGCTGGTGCGGCGTTCCCTGGAGCGCGGCTACTACCAGGGCTGGGACCTGCACCCGGCCCAGCTGCCCAGCCGCTTCGCCGCAACGTATGCCTTCTACCGCCAGGGGCTCCCGGCCGCCGCGGCCCGGCTCCGGAACTACGTCGAGCAGACGGAGGGCGGCGTCATGGATGAACCAGCCACTGCCCGCGCGCTGGCTGCCTTCGTGCTGCGCGGCGTCCAGTGCGGAGCGGTGGGTGCCGACGAAGTACTGGCGCTTGCCGGCGTCGGAATCCCCCAACTCACCGGCCTGGCCCACCCGAGGCTGGCCCACACCATTTCGAAGTAAGGATCCAATGATGGGCAAGTACTACTACCCCCAGGGCGGCCTGCCGCCGCAGACCCACCTCACCACGGAACGGGCCATCGTCACGGAGGCCTACACGGTCATCCCCAAGGGTGTAATGACCGACATCGTGACCAGCACCCTGCCTGGTTTCTCCAACACCCGCTCCTGGATCCTGGCCCGCCCGATCTCCGGGTTTGCCACCACGTTTTCGCAGCTGATCGTGGAAATCGGCCCTGGCGGCGGCGCTCCCAAGGCCGAGTTTGAGCCCGGCGTCGAAGGCGTTGTTTTCGTCACCAAGGGAAAGGTCAACCTGACCCTCGACGGCGAACTACACCAGCTTGAGGAAGGCGGCTACGCCTACCTGGCCGCCGGTGCTACCTGGGGTCTGGAGAACGTCTCCGATGACATTGTCTCCTTCCAATGGATCCGCAAGGCCTACGAGCGGCTTGAGGGTTACGAGGCAAAGTCCTTCGTCACCAGTGACTCCGAGGTGGAACCCACCGCGATGCCGGATACCAACGGCGCCTGGAAGACCACCCGCTTTACGGATTCCAGCGACCTGGCCCACGACATGCAGGTGAACATTGTGACATTCCAGCCGGGCGGGGTCATCCCGTTCCCGGAGACCCACGTCATGGAACACGGCCTGTACGTCCTCGAGGGCAAGGCCATGTACCTGCTCAACAACGACTGGGTTGAGGTGGAGGCCGGCGACTTCATGTGGCTGCGCGCCTTCTGCCCGCAGGCCTGCTATGCCGGCGGCCCGGGCCAATTCCGTTACTTGCTGTACAAGGACATGAACCGCCAGATCCGCCTGACCTAGCCGCTCCCCAGCCGGCCGAGGTCTCCGGAAGCCTACTGGTTCCTTCTTGAACACAGCGGGCTTCCGGCGATTCCACCGCGTTTCCGGCGTACCTGCTGCGGAGCGCCGGGCCCTTGACCCGCCCGGAGCGCGCGAGGAACATGTGTGGTGCCGGCAGTGCTGACCGTCCTGGGTGAACCTGCCGGACCGCACTAAGGATCTGATGGCATGCCAGGGACCAGGCCCCGCACGTCACGGCTCAGGCCCACGGCTTTTGTGGCCGCAGCCGCACTTGCGGCACTGACGGGCGGCTGCACTGCGGCTCCGGATCAGCCGGAGGAGACGTCAGCCTCCGCAGCCGCTTTCGCGGATCTTGAACAGTTCGGCCGGACGATGATCGAAAACGGCGCTCCGGCAGTCCTGATGCACGCGAAGAACAATGGCGAAGAATGGTCCCGCGCTGTCGGCGTCAGGAGCCTGGAGGCCAAGGAGCCGGTGCAGCTCTCCGATCCCGTGCAAGTCGCCAGCGTGACGAAGTCCATGGTGGCCGTCTCCGTCCTGAAGCTGGTGGAGGAGGGCAGGCTCAAGCTCGACGAAGCAGTCAGCGAGTACCTGCCGGACTTCGGCCGAGTCGTGCATCCGCCGCTTCCCGTCACTATTCGCGATCTCCTCGGCCATTCGTCGGGGATGCCGGACTACGAGCATGCGCTGCTCGAATCCAAGCCGTTGAAGGACGTCATCCACACCAGGCTGAGCCTGACCGAACGTCTTGCGTGGGCGGGCAAAACGACGTGGGAGAAACGGCTCGCCCAGGGGTTCAACTACTCGAATTCGAATTATGTTGCCTTGGGGCTGCTAGTGGAAAAACTCCGTGGGCGGCCGATCGGAGACGTCATCAATTCCGAGATCACCAGCCCGCTGGGGATGACCGGCACGTTTATGAGCGGAGCCAGGGCCGCGCCGTCAGGCATGGTGCACGGCTACCTGGTCATCGAGGACAAGACGGTGGACGTCACCAACCCGGAGGTAGTCATAGGGTCGCCGTCCGGGGGCATGGTGTCTACCGTGCAGGATCTGAACTCGTTCTATTCAGCCTTACTGCAGGGAAAGCTCCTGAAGCCCGCCATGCTCAAGGAAATGCAGACGAACGACTTCGCCGGTTTCTACGGTCTCGGCCTATGGATCTGGAACGACACCTGCACGAACGACTTCGCCTACGGCCATCCGGGAGACCTCCTGGGCTACGGGACCGTCTCGATCACCAGCGCGGATGGAACCAGGCAGGTCACCGTGGCCCTCACATACCCGCCGGCGCCCTTCGTGGCAGGGGAAAACCCGCTGGTCCTGGAAATGATGGATGTCGCCGAGAACACGCTAAACAGCATGTGCTGATGCTGATCATCTGAGCTCGCCACCCTTGCGCGTCGAACAGCCGCACGGAAGCATGAAGGCATGCTGACGATCGGAACGACTGTCCTCGGCGTCAACGACGTCGCCCGCGCCACTGCGTTCTGGTGTGATGCGCTGGGCTACGTCCCCCGGGACGAGGGCGACGAGACGTGGGTGGTGCTGGTCCCGCAACGGGGCGAAGGCGCCCGGCTCGCCCTCATGCTCAGCGAGACGCCCGTTCAGGCGCATCCGCGCATCCACCTGGACCTCTATGCCGATGACCAGCCCGGCGAAGTGGAGCGGCTCGTGGAACTTGGAGCGTCCCGCGTGGACTGGGATCTCTACCCGGACGACCCCGACTTCGTCGTCCTGGCAGACCCGGACGGAAACCGCTTCTGCGTTGTGGACGCCGGAGCGTAAGCAACCAGCCAAAACGAAAGGACAGCCATGGACTTCTCACCACACACCGCCATCGTTACCGGAAGCGACTCCGGCATCGGCCGGGCCACGGCAGTTGCGCTGGCCAATGCGGGTCTGGACATCGGGATCACCTGGCACTCGGACAAGACCGGGGCCGAAAAAACCGCGGAGGAGGTCCGCGCCGCAGGCCGCAGTGCCGTCGTCCGGCGGCTGGACACCACCGATCTCGCCGGCTGCGCCGGCGTCATCGACGGCCTTGCCGAGGAACTGGGCGGAGTGGACGTGTTCGTGAACAATTCCGGCACCGGCGACGGCCGGAAGTTCTTGGAGCTGAACTACGAAACGTGGTCCAACACCATGGACACCAATCTCAACGGCGCTTTCCTGTGCATCCAGGCCGCCGCCCGGCGGATGGTGGACGCCGGGCGGGGCGGCCGCATCATTGCCGTCACCAGTGTTCACGAAACCCAGCCGCGTGTTGGCTCCTCGGCCTACGACGCTTCCAAGCACGGGCTGGGCGGACTGATCAAGACCATAGCGCTCGAACTGGCAACCTTCGGCATCACCGCGAATTCGGTGGCACCGGGCGAAATCGCGACGCCCATGACGGGCCAGGCCGACGAGGATCCCACCACCACGGACCGCCCAGGAGTTCCGCTCGGCCGGCCGGGCGACGCCCGGGAGGTGGCTGCGGTCATTGCGTTCCTGGCGTCGCCGGCGTCGAGCTACGTCACCGGAGCGTCCTGGGCCGTCGACGGCGGCATGCTGCAGATGGGACCGCAGGCCGGTTCACACATTACAAACGACGACTGGCGGGAGAACTAGACTCCCGCCAGCCGCCAAGCCGGACCCCGCTGCTGAAGCCCGGTGTCCCTGGTCCAGCTAGGGCTTCAGCACCACCTTGATGCAGCCGTCCTCTTTCTTCTGGAACTTTTCATACAGCGCCGGCGCCTCGGCCAGCCCCGCGCTGTGGGTGACGAGGTCCATCACGCCCAGCGGATCGGCGTCGTCCTCCACCAGCGGCAGCAGGTCGTCAGTCCACCGCCGGACGTTGCACTGCCCCATCCGGAGCTGGATCTGCTTGTCGAACATGGTGAGCAGCGGCATGGGGCTGGCGGTTCCGCCGTATACCCCGCTGAGGGACAGGGTGCCGCCGCGGCGAACGGCGTCAATGGCCGTGTGCAGCACGGCGAGCCGGTCCACGCCGGCGGTCTCCATGGCCTTTTGTGCAACCTTGTCCGGGAGGAGGCCCAGCGCATTGTGCGCAAACGCCGCAACGGGCGAACCGTGCGCCTCCATGCCGACGGCGTCCACCACGGCGTCGGGGCCGCGGCCGCCGGTCATTTCCCGGAGTTCGTCGGCCACGCCCTTGGAATAGTCCAGAACCTCGACGCCGTGACGCGCGGCCATCTCACGGCGCTCCGGGACCGGATCCACGCCAATGACGCGCTGGCCGAGATACGTTCCGATCCTGGACGCGAACTGCCCCACGGGGCCGAGGCCAAAGACCGCCAGCGTCCCGCCGGCCGGCGCGTCGGCGTATTTCACACCCTGCCAGGCGGTGGGCAGTATGTCCGACAGAAACAGGTATCGTTCGTCCGGCAGCTCCTGGCCCACCTTTACGGGGCCATAGTCCGCATACGGCACGCGCAGGTACTCCGCCTGTCCGCCCGGAACAGACCCGTACAGCTCCGAGAATCCAAAGAGCGCGGCTCCGGAGTTCTTTTTCTTGACTTGGGTGGTTTCGCACTGGGACTGCAGCCCCTGGGAACACATGTAGCAGCTGCCACACGAGATGTTGAAGGGAATGACCACGCGGTCCCCCTTCGCCAGCCGGGTGACGCTGCTCCCCACCTCTTCCACAATGCCCATGGGTTCGTGGCCCAGCACGTCGTCCTTGTGCATGTAGGGTCCCAACACCTCATAGAGGTGAAGATCGGAGCCGCAGATCGCGGAGGACGTAATCCGGATGATGGCGTCCGTGGGCTCCTGGATCACCGGATCCGGAACCTCTTTCACGCTCACCGAGCGCTTGCCTTGCCAGGTCAGTGCCTTCATAGTCTGCCTTCCTCTAGCACACAACGGGTCCTTTCGACCGTATAGCGCATCCGCCCCGATTGGAAGGTCAGCATGCTTACTATCCCGGCGGTTTATCCCAGCGGTGCGGATATGCCAAAGGCAAGCCGCCTTGCTTTTTCCCTTGTCTCGGGGGCAAAACGCTCCTAGCGTATGAACTGTCCCTGCCCCCGAGGAAAGGCATCATCATGACGCTGTACCAGCCTGAGCCCGTGGAGATTTCGACCCGGATGCGACCCGGCGAATGGACAGAATCCAGCCTTGAGGAGCTGGTGACCACCTACCGTGCCAAGATCCTGGCCATGGGGGCGGCAGTTCCTGAGGTGGTCACCGAAGTGGTCAGGAACGACGACGGCTCAGTGGCGGTGTCGGTGTCATGGAACAAGGGCGACTACGCCGACGAACCAGCGGGCGGCGCGTTTACCGAGGGCGGCCAGCGTCAGGCGGGGCCGGGATCCGAACCCGGGGCCTAGCGTCCCAGCAGCCTTCCGATGGCGCTGTCCCTGAGACCGTCCAGGAGCGCGCCGGGGCCTTCGTAGACTTCCACGGCGCCGGCGGCGCGGAGTTCAGCTTCGCTGGTGCCACCGCACGTGACGCCGATGGTGGGGATACCGAGCTTGCTGGCTGCAAGCACGTCCCATACTGCATCTCCCACATAGACAACATCGGCGGCCGCGAGTCCCACCGCGCGGAGCGCCGCGACCAGTATGTCCGGCTCGGGCTTGCTTTCCTTGGCATCGTTGGCGCTCGTGGCCGCATGGATGAAGGAATCGGCGGCGAGGGTGGAGCGGAGGGCCTTGAGATCCTCATCCTTGGCGGAGGAGGCCAGCGCCACGGCCAGGCCACTCTCATAGCACTGGGCCAGCAGGTCCCGGGACCCGTCGAACGCGCGGAGCGACGGCCAGTACGTGCCAAAAATACCCGAGTGGGCGGACAGGACAGCGTCATCGCGGGTCTTGTCGCGCCCCTCCGGCAGCAGGTGATCCACCAGGCGCGGCCCGCCCATTCCAACGCAACGGTGGATCCGGGCCATGGGCACGTCAAATCCGGCTTGGCGGAACGCCTGCCACCAGGCGATCGTGTGGATGTAGGAGGAGTCGACGAGAGTCCCGTCCACGTCGAAGAGGACTCCCTTGCTGTACCGCCCTTCAGCCTTATGGCTCGGCATTCCGCCGCCGCCTCAGTGCCCGGCCGGCGAACGCGGCGTCTGCAGGGCGGGGGTGCGGGGCGCGCCTGCCGTCGCCTGTTTCCGTGCACGTTTCGTGCTGTGGACCGCCGGCCGCTTGACCGCATCTTTGCAGTGGTCGCGAACTAGTCCCATGCCGGCAATCTCACGGGCACGCGCCACGCCGGCAACGGCTGCGCGCTTGGTGCGAAAAGTGATGGAGATCGCCATCAGTGCTCCAGATCCGTCAAGCAACCGGACCCTGTAGCCTCCGTCGGGAGCGTCCACCAATTCGAAATATCCAGCCATAGCGCCTTCCTCCTTTATCACTCGCCGGTCTACCACCCGGCGAAGTATTAGTAAGTATACTTACTGACGCGCCCAAATTAAGAGGCAAAAGACAGGCATCAGGCCCCGCCAGCCCTGGACGCCAAGGGCCTGTCACTCCGCCGCGTTCGCTGCTGATGAAGTTCCAGGGCACTCGTCACGAGCGCGAAGTGGCTGAAGGCCTGGGGCGTGTTTCCCAGGTGCCGCGCGCTCTGGACACCCCATTCCTCACTCAGCAGGCCCACGTCGTTGCGGAGCGCCAGCAGCCGCTCGAAGAGTTCGGTGGCCTGCCGCCGGCGGCCGGCACCGAGCAGCGCTTCCACGAGCCAGAACGAACAGGCAAGGAAAACGCCTTCGTCACCCGGGAGGCCGTCGTCGCTTTCCTGGGGTCGGTACCGGAGCACGAACCCGTCCTCGGTAAGCTCCCGCTGAATGGCGTCGATGGTGCCGATCACGCGGGGATCATCCGGCGGCAGGAAGCCCACGCGCGGAATGAGCAGCAGGCTGGCGTCCAGCTCGGGGCGGCCGTAGGACTGGGTGAAGGTGTTCCGTTCAGCGTCGAAGCCGCGCGTCATCACGTCGTCGCGGATGGTGTCCCGCAGGACCTCCCAGCGGTCGGCGGGCCCGGGAAGGCCTGAATCCCTGACGCCCTGGACCATCCTGTCCGCCGCAACCCACGCCATGACTTTGGAATGGGTGAAGTGGCGCCGCGGCCCACGCATTTCCCACAGCCCGTTATCCGGCTGGTCCCATGCCCCCTCCAGGTACTCCATCAGCGCCACCTGGACATCCCACGCTTCGTCCGTGTGCTTTAACAGGGAGTTGCGCGTGAGTGACAGGCAGTCCAGCACCTCCCCCCAGACATCCAGCTGCAGCTGGCCTGCAGCGCCGTTGCCGATGCGGACCGGGGACGAGCCCTCGTACCCCGCCAGCCAGGGGATCTCCATCTCGGGTAGCCGGCGTTCGCCGTGGATGCCGTACATAATCTGCAGGTCGGCCGGATCCCCCGCAACGGCGCGCAGCAGCCAGTCCCGCCAGGCGGCGGCCTCTGCGGTGTAGCCGGCGGCAAGCAATGCCTGCAGCGTGAGGGTGGCGTCGCGCAGCCAGCAGAAGCGGTAATCCCAGTTGCGCGGGCCGCCCAGCTGCTCCGGCAGCGATGTGGTCACGGCCGCCACGATGCCCCCGGTGGGCGCGTAGGTGAGGGCCTTGAGCGTGATCAGCGACCGTTCCACGGCGTCCTTGTAGGGTCCGGTCACCTTGCACTGACCGGACCATTCCCGCCAGAATTTCTCGGTTGACTCCAGGACGCCCTCGGCATCCACGGACCGGGGCCGGTGGACGTGGCTCGGCGCCCAGGTCAGCACGAACGGCACCCGTTCGCCGGCCTCCACGGTGAACTCGCTGACGGTCTGCATGTGCTGGCCCCGAAGCGGCGCGTCTGTCACGAGGTATGCGGAATCCGGGCCGGCGATGGCATGGAGTCCGTGGCTGTCGCGGCGAACCCAAGGCATGATGTGGCCATAATCGAAACGCAGGGCCAGCTGTCCCTTCATCCTGACCTTGCCGCGCAGCCCCACCACGATTCTCACGATGTCCGCCACTTCGTCACGCGGGGGCATGAAGTCGATGACCCGCACGGCGCCGTCGTCGGTCTCCCAATCTGTTTCCAGAATCAGCGTGTGACGGCGGTAGCGGCGGCGCGTGCATTCGCCGCCGCCCTCGGGGGCCAGGATCCACCGGCCGGACTCCGGCGTATCAAGGATGGCATTGAAGCACGCCGACGAATCGAAGCGTGGCAGGCACAACCAGTCTATGGATCCCTCAGTGCTGATCAGGGCCGCAGTGTGCAGATCGCCCACCACCGCGT
This sequence comes from Arthrobacter sp. ZGTC131, assembly GCF_002929275.1. Classification (GTDB taxonomy): domain Bacteria; phylum Actinomycetota; class Actinomycetes; order Actinomycetales; family Micrococcaceae; genus Arthrobacter. Next base: position 15,277 of record NZ_PJIK01000023.1, on the reverse strand, counting down.
AGTCCTCAATTCGTACCATGCCCTTACAGTGCCACAGCTGCCCCGGCGGCACGAGAGGAAGCCCGGTGTAGCCTGAGGTGAGGTAGGCAGTTGCTGTCGGAAGCTGACTTTCGTCCCTGCCAGGCCGACCTTGGCGACCGTCCATGCACAGAGAGCGGGGGGCACGGGTGACGGTGTACATAGGCACGTCCGGCTGGAGCTATGACCATTGGGAAAACGTGCTGTACCCGCCCGGGCTTCCGGCCCGGGAGAGGCTGCAGCACTATGTGGCGCGGTTCAGGACGGTGGAGCTGAATGCGAGTTTCTACCGCTGGCCGCGGGACACTTCCTTCGCGAGCTGGCGGCGCCGGCTGCCCGATGGATTCGCCCTGTCCGTCAAGGCGCCCCGCGGCCTGACCCACGGCAAGAAGCTCTACGGCCCGGAGGTGTGGATCGAGCGGATCACGCGGTGCTGGCATGAGCTTGGCGACAAGCGCGCCGTGCTGCTGGTCCAACTCCCGCCTAATCTGGAGCGCGACGACGGCCGGCTCGACTACTTCCTGGCCGCACTGCCGGACTGGATCCGGGTCGCGGTGGAGTTCCGGCATCCCAGCTGGGACCATCCCGACGTGTATGGCCTGCTGGAGCGGCACCAGGCCGCGTACTGCGTGATGAGCGGGGCAAATTTGCCCTGCATCCTTCGCGCCACCGCGCCTTTCGTTTACGTCAGGCTGCACGGTCCGGACCACCAGCACCTGTACGGCGGATCGTACTCGGATGACGAGCTGCGGTGGTGGGCTGACAGGATCCGCGAGTGGCGCGGCGCCGGCAAGGATGTGTACGCCTATTTCAATAACGACGGCGGCGGTAACGCCGTGCGGAATGCGGAGACGCTGCGGTGGCTACTGGGGGACGGCTGAGGGGGCCTGCGCCCTCGGCGCCGCCCTTGGGACGGAGGGTAACAGAGCAGGACTGCGCCCCGCCGGGCCCCGGCCTGTGGCAGAGTGAAGGAATGGACACGGCGTCACACCACTCATCCCTGTCAGGCAAGCGCGTCTTCCGCCTGGCCCATTGGCTCTCAAACTCGATAAACACCACGCGCCTGAAACTTGCGCGGCGCTGGAAGTTTGAACCCAAAACCATTGCCTACCAGGGCTACGGCTCCACGGAGTGGGTCCGCGTTCTCGGCAGGGTGGTGCTAGCCAGCAAGCCGGTGCCGGGCAGCCGCGCCGACCACGCCGCCAAGAACGGCACTGAAAACGTGCGCGGCTGGCGGGCGTTTACGAGTGTGCCCATCCCGCGGTCTGAGGTGGAGATTGAGATCGGCGGGACGGTCATGAAGGTCACGGCCGACCGGGGCGGACTGATTGACATAGATGTCCAGGTGTCCCTCGAGCCGGGCTGGCACACGGCCGTCCTGCGTTCTGTCGGCACCGAGCCGGCCGAAGCCCGTATCTTTGTCATTGGCCCCGAAACCAACTTCGGGATCGTTTCCGACATCGACGACACTGTCATGATCACGGCGTTGCCGCGGCCCTTCCTTGCCCTGTGGAACACGTTTGTGCTCAGCGAGCGCGCCAGGATGGCCACTCCGGGAATGGCAGTGCTGCTGGACCGGCTGACGGTGGAGCATCCCGACGCGCCGGTGATCTACCTTTCCACCGGCCCCTGGAACGCGGCGCCCACCCTCGCCCGGTTCCTCAACCGCAACTTGTACCCGTCCGGTGCCCTGCTGCTGACCGACTGGGGGCTCACGCAGGACCGCTGGTTCCGCAGCGGCATGGACCACAAACTCAAGAACCTTCAGCGCCTCTCCGCCGAGTTTCCGCACATGCGCTGGCTCCTGATCGGCGACAACGGCCAGCACGACGAGCAGATCTACTCGGAGTTCGCCCAGGAGCACGCGGACAAAGTGGCAGCCATCGCCATCCGGCAGCTGTCCGCGAGTGAGTCAGTCCTCGCTGGCGGGCACTCGGAGGACGGTGACCACAGCGCTTCCTCGGTGCCGTGGATCTACTCCCCCGACGGCGCCGGCATGGCCCGGCAGCTCAGGGGGCTTCAGCTCATCTGACCGGCGCCCAACGGGTCAGAGTCCCAGCGCCTGCGCGCCGCCGTCGGACATTCCGGCATCCTCACCGCCCTGATCGGCGCCGGCAATGGCAGAGGGAACCGCGTCCGGCACCACGGCAGCGGCGATGGCGGCTCCCGCCGACGCCACAAGCTTCCGTTCTTCGAGGAGTTCCTGGAACCAGTAGTAAGACGCCTTCGGCGTACGCTCCAAAGTCTCGAAGTCCACGTGCACCAGCCCGAAAGGCTGCTTGTAGCCGCCTGACCACTCGAAATTGTCCATCAGGGACCAGACGTAATAGCCGCGAAGGTCGATCCCCTGTGCCATGCCGCCCGGGGCAGTGGCCTGGAGTGCAGTGCCCAGGTGGTCCGACAGGTAGCGCAGGCGCCGCTCGTCCGGGATGAACCGGCGGTTGGCCGATTTGTCCGTGACGATGATGTCCTCGAAGCTCGCTCCGCCTTCGGTGATGATGACGGGCGGAAGATTGGGATAGCGGTCAGCCATTTCCTTGAGTGCAACCGCCATGTACTCCGGCTTCACCGGCCAGCCGTAGGCAGTGGTCTCCGTGTCCGGCCAGGACTCAATGTGCAGCGGGGCGCCGGGCGTGGCGCCGCTGAGATCGTCCCCGATGGCCTCCGCCATGGCCACTGGCACCGGGCTGTCGCCTGCGCCCGCCGCCACCCGCGTGGGCATGTAGTAGTTGAGCCCGTAGAAATCCAGCGGCTGGGAGATGATGGCCATGTCCTCGTCCGGATGTTCGAAGGAGGAAAAGAACTTTCCGACGCGGACGAGGTCCGGGTACTTTCCCGTAAGGACCGGGTCCGCATAGAGGCGGTTTTGGGCCACATCCATGGCCCCGGCACTCATCCAATCCAGCGGGTTCCCGGAATTCGGCACCATGGGTGAGTAGACGTTGGTCATGCCGATCTCGCCCGGCACCTTGGCCGCCCGCAGCGCTTGCAGCGCGAGCCCGTGACCCAACAGCTGGTGATGGACGCTGGGCAGCCCGTTCGCGAAGTCCGCTTTGCCCGGCGAATGCAGGCCGAGCGCATAGCCGTTGGTGGTGACAGTTGCGGGCTCGTTGATGGTCACCCAGCGGGCCACCCTGTCCCCGTAGGCCGCTGCGGCGATGGCTGCGAATTCCCCCAGGCGGTAGGCCGTGTCCCTGTTCAGCCACCCCCCGGCCTCGTCCAGGGGCAGGGGCGTGTCCCAGTGGTAGAGGGTTACCATCGGGGAGATCCCGTTGGCCAGGAGCTCGTCCAGCAAGCGGTCGTAAAAGTCCAGCCCGGCGCGGTTAACCGGCCCGCTGCCGCCGGGCTGGATCCGCGGCCACGAAAGGGAGAATCTATAGGAGTCGATGCCCAGTTCCTTCATGAGGGCAACGTCCGCGGGCATCCGGTGGTAGTGGTCGCACGCCACCGTGGGGGTATGGCCATCCACGATCGCGCCGGGCTTGGCGGCAAAGACATCCCAGCCTGAGGGTCCGCGGCCGTCCTCGTCGAGCGCGCCTTCGATCTGGAAAGCGGCAGTGGCTACTCCAAGCGTGAAGGACGTCGGAATGGTGGCGGCCAGCTCTTTGGCGGACGTGTGCATCGGTGGGACCTCTGTGGTGTTGTAGGGACGGATGGAATTGTATGCGTAATCTACGGTTTGCTGAATGTACCCTGTCAGGACATCTGGCCGCCCGCGCTGATCACCGAAAGCGAACGCTGTGGCGTGAAAATGGCCTTCTCCTTTGGATGGCTGCGTGGATTGGGATACATTCCAGAATGGCACAGGCGGTGGAGGCTGACGAGGGCGCCCTGTGCCCACCGATTGGCGCAGACAGGGAGATCCGCAGGCTTCGGCTTATTGCGCTGGTAGGGTCTGCGCATGGATGAAAATTTGGGGAAGTTCATCGACAATTTTGCTCAGCTGGTGGAGCTCGCGCAGTCCGGTCAGCACCGGGTCCGGGCCGGAACCCAGCTGCTGACGACGCTCACGGACCATCTGGGGACACCCGCCGAATCACTGTCCGTTGTGGTGGAGGAGATTCCGCCGCATCGGTTCGTGGACGCGGACATCATGATGGCAGAGCTGGCCGGTGCGGACGGGGATTTCCGGCTCGTGGGCATCGGCGGCGGGGACCAGCGCCACCACCAGTCACTCAGCGACATGCTGCAGCAGTCCCAGTTCTTTCCCCAGTTCCCGCTGTCCCAGCCCGATTACACCAACCTCGCCGTGGGGCCGGACGAACAGCGGCAGGCGGTTGCGCTCGGGCTGTGGCTCTTCAGGCACGGAGGCAGACCCGTGGCCGTGCTGCAGCGGGATGCCAACCCCCGGTACGGACGGCAGTCCGCCTCCCTCGAGGTCCTGGCCGGCGACACCGCGGACGCCGCGGGCTTCTTGTCCGAGTTTCGCAGGCAGATGCGGCACCGCAGTGTCCTGAAAGGCCAGATCATCTCCCTGGTCATGGGGGAATACGGTCCCAGCGCCGCCGGGGTGACGTTCCACGCCCGGCCTGCCCTGGCTGCCTCCGACGTCATCCTGCCGGACGGTCTGCTGCAAAAGGTGTCGGATCATGCCCTCGGGATCGCCGAGCACCGTGAGTCGCTCAGCGAATACGGGCAGCACCTCAAGCGGGGCATCCTGCTGTACGGCAAGCCGGGCACGGGAAAGACGCATACCGTGCGGTATCTGTTGAGCCAGAGCGAAGGCGCCACCGCCATCCTCCTGTCCGGCGGATCACTGGCCAGAATTTCGGAGGCCGCCACCATGGCCAGGGCACTGCAGCCTTCCATCGTGGTGCTTGAGGACTGCGACTTGATCGCCGAGGACCGGAGCTTTGGCCACGGACCACAGCCGCTGCTGTTCGAGGTGCTGGACGCCATGGACGGCCTGGACAGCGACGCCGACGTTGCGTTCGTCCTCACCACGAACCGTGTGGACATGCTTGAGCGCGCCCTGGCACAGCGTCCGGGCCGGGTGGACCTTGCCGTGGAGATCCCGCTCCCGGCCCCGGCAGAGCGCACCGAGCTGGTGAAACTGTATGGCCGCGGGATTCCCTTCAGTCCTGCCGCGGTACAGGATGCTGCCGAGCGCACCGAGGGCACCACAGCCTCGTTCGCCCGCGAACTCGTGCGCCGCGCGGTCGTGGCCGCAGCATTAGAGGGCGTGCCCGTCGCCGACGGACACCTCGGCCAGGCTGTGGACGGGCTCATGGCCGACAGCGAGGCCCTCACCCGGAGCCTCCTTGGCAGCGGCCCCGGTGAAGGCGACGGCTACGGCGGACCGGGCTACGGGGGGCTGGGCCCCTTCCACCCCGGGGCACACTGACCCGGAGCGGCCGGCCTAATGTACCGGGGGCGGGCCGAACAGAAAATCCTTGGCGTGGGCCACGGCCTTCTTGTAGGCGTCGTTCCGGAGGGCTACAAGCTGGTCTGAAGCCGGTTCGCCCGGCTCAAGGTACCCGGTGAAGCCTGGGCGGAGCACCCAGATATCTCCAGCCGGAGGCAGATAAAAGACGCCGAACGAACGGTTCTGGCGGTCGTCATCACTCCAGATGGGCACAACGGCCAGTGCAGCGCCGGTTACGGGGTTGATCCACTGTGCGCGGGGAAGCGGCTCCTCGTAGGCCTCCGGATCCAGAAACGGCGCGGTGCCCTTGCCCCAGCGCTCTTCAAACCTCTCATGGAATGCCGGGATCAGGTGGGAGTCGTAGCGGCGCCAGTCGCTCATGATGTTCGGTCTCCTTTGACGTAGGGGTTCAAGCCCAGGGGCCGCTCTCCCACCGGACGGGGGTGGCCCGCAGCGGCGGATCCGTGTGCGGGTCGAGCCGGACGGGGATAGTCCGCGGACCGCCGGCTTCGCGGGCGGCGGCACGGGCGGTTTCCTGATCATAAGCTCTGCGGCGTCCGGGGTCGCGAAGGACGGCGAAGGCCTGCATGATGCGCTGCAGTTCGGCGGGCACGGCTTCCCCGCTGTCCAGGTCGGGGTGGTGCCTGCGCATCAGGGAACGATAAGCGCGGGCGATCTCCTGTTGCGTCGCACTGCGGGAAACGTGCAACACCGCGTAGTGATCCGGAGGGTTGCTGGACATGGGGGGACCTTGCGGGAGTTTGGGTGCGGCTTCCAGGTTCCGCCCGAAGCCCAAAGGGCCGGAAAGCGGAAACCGGAAGCCGCACCCATGGCGACGACTGCTAGGTTTCGAGCTGATGCAGCTGGCCCTTGCTTTCAATCTCGATCTTGCGGGGCTTAGCCTGCTCGGCTACCGGAATCCGGAGCGTCAGCACCCCGGAGTCATAGGTGGCCTTGATGTTCTCTGTGTCGAGGGTGTCGCCGAGAATCAGCTGGCGGCTGAAGACGCCGCGGGGCCGCTCGGAAACCACCAGCTCGACGTTAGGCTGCGTGGCGTCGCGGCGTTCGGCCCGCACTGTCAGGACGTTCCGTTCGACGTTCAGGTCCACCGTGTCGGGGGAAACGCCGGGCAGGTCAAAGGCGACGACAAACTCCCCGTCCTCCTGCCATGCATCCATCGGCATGGCCGCCGGACGAGCCGCGGTTCCGAAGACCTGCTGGGTGAGCCGGTCCAGCTCACGGAACGGGTCGGTACGGATCAACATCATTTCCCACTCCTTCAGCGTGTTTGGTGTTATGGCGACCCACCCCAGATATCTATGGTGGTGGATATAGATTTTTTATAGCACTAGTGACAAACTGGTGCAACAGATGATTTCGAAAATTTTCCAGATCAGGGGAAAGAGTGGCAGCTTCAGACAGCGACCGGGGGGTTTACGCCATTTCCGTGGTGGCGGAACTCCTCGGTACAGGCCAGCAAAACATCCGACTCTATGAGCGCCGCGGCCTACTCACCCCGGGGCGGACCCTGGGCGGAACGAGGCAGTACAGCGAGTCGGACCTGGCGGTGCTGCGCCGGATCGGGGAGCTACTCGACGAAGGGCTCAACCTGGCGGGCGTGGCCAAGGTGCTCGAGCTCGAGGTGGACAACGCCAGGCTCCGCCGGGAGCTGGAACGTGCCCGCACCCGGAGTCCGCGGTAGCCCCGTCCGCCGCTCAGCCCCGTCCGCCAGCGAGGAGGAAGGACTCCTCCAACAACTCGGCGAGTTCGTCGCCGTCGAGCCTTGAAAGCCGGACCAGCACCAACTGCGGCGACCTCTCGTGGTGCGGCGTCCAGAAGTACGTCTCCGGATCCGTTCCCGCGAGCGCCTCGCGCTCTACGGTTTTGACGGTCAGCACGCCCTCTTCCCAGATCCGGGCCATGAGCGTCTTGGCGAACCATGCCGGCTGGCCCCAACTGGGACGTTCCGTGACACCCGGCAGCGAAAGGCAGATCCGGCGGACATCGGCTTCAGTGGCCATGCCCTACTGTGGCACCGCGCACCGGCCGCGGCAATCCCCGCCCCGGGCACCGCGTGCCGGCATCAGTCCGACGGGGAATCGGCCTTGGACAGCTCGCCAGTGACGGCTTCACCCGTCACCCGGGCAGTGCGCCAGGTATCCACGGCGATGACGACGCCCACCACCACCAGGGACAGCGCCACGGAGGCGACGGCGTCGCTCACCCAGTGGTACCCCAGGTAGAGCCTGCTGACCGCTGCCAGGAACACGCCAATAATGGCGAAGGCAAATGCGACGACGGCGGCGCGCGAGTTCTGCCGCCGGGAAAACACCAGGAACGTGGTCACCAGCAGGAAATCCGATGCACCCAGGACATGGCCGGAAGGAAAGGAAAAAGTGTGGTCGGCACCGAAGAGCATGAGATCCACCGGTGGGCGGTCACGCTCGACGGAACGGCCGATAAGCTGTGCGAGCCCCACGCCGGTGAGCATCGCCGCGGCCAGCACAATGGGCCGCCACGCGTGCTTGGCCAGGATCCCCCAGGCGACCGTGACCACCAGGACGATAATAGGCAGCGCTACTGGCCCAAATATGATCGCCAGGAAAATCATCACAACCGTCAGGGCCTCCGAACGCAGCGTCAGCAGCCATCGTCGTGCTGATTCGTCGGCGCCGGTCAATCCATCCTGCTGCAGGACGCCGGCCAGGCTCACGAAGAACACGGACGCGCCCACCAGCACCAGGATCACCGCGCTTACGTAAAGCGCTTTTCTGGCGCGGGTGTCCATATAGCGTTCCTCGACGACGAACTTGTCGTGGAACGTCCGCCACCAGCCAGTCTTGCCCGCTGATTCTTGTGCCATTGGAAGCCTGCCTGTGCGCCGAGGGGAATGTTCTTTGATGAAGAATATCCCCGTTCCGGTGACGCTGGCGGGAACAGGATATCCGGCGGAGCCTTACGGATGGACCCAGCCGCTGTTACCGTGAGGTACCCATTCACTACGAGGTCTCAGGAGAGCGCATGAGCACTGAAGGAACCGGAACCGGCCCGCAGGACGCTGCTACACAGGAGGATGGCACCGTGGCACCGTCTGGCTCAGGCGTCGGACTTGGCGCAGGTGAACCGAACACGTTCGAGCCCGAAGAAGGGCTTGCAGCGCCGAGCGGGTCGGAACCCAGCGATGACCAGGTAGGCACCGCCGAAGAGACTGAAGACGTGGACGACACCCCCGTGGACACCACTGAGCCGAGCTGACTCGGGTGGCGGCATCCCAGCCACACGCCGGGTCCAGCCACGGGTAAGGCGCCGGATCCGGGGCTCTGTCCCACAGCATGGCGCCGGTGGATAATGGACTCACATTAGTGGCGACGCAGCTACGGAGGATGCCATGAGGATCGTCGGAACGCTATTGATCATCTGGCTCCTCATCGGGGCCTTCGCTGCGTTCCAGCGCGGCTACTTCGGCGGTTCGCCCGACTCGTGCGCCGAGGCCGGCACAGTGGCGGTGACCATCGCGGCTGGCCCCCTGAACTATATGGGCGCCAATCCCAAGATCGCCTGCGAAGTCCCGCAGCCCTCGAAGTAGCCGGACGGCACCACTGCGTTCACTCGCGATTCACGCGTGCGTCCTCGCCTGTCCAAACGGGCTGGCTAGGTTCGGGCCATGGACATTACGCGCAGAACGCTCATCACCACCGGCCTCGGTGCCGGACTCGTCATCGCCTTGCCTGGAACCGCCATCGCCGACCAGCGGAGCTCGGAGGCAAGCCTTCCCACAGACCCCTTCACGCTCGGCGTCGCCTCTGGCGACCCGTGGCCCGACGGCTTTGTGATTTGGACCCGCCTTGCCCTCAGCCCGCTGGCGGAGGACGGGCTGGGCGGCATGCCCTCCCGCACCGTCGCCGTCGCCTGGGAAGTGGCCGAGGACCCGGCCATGCGGAAGGTTGTCCAGCGCGGCGTCGAACAGGCGGTGCCGGCGGGCGCCCACTCAGTGCACGCCGAGCTGCGCGGACTGAAGCCCGGCCGTGAATACTTCTACCGCTTCCGCGCCGGCCGCCACATCAGCGCGGTGGGCCGCACGCTGACAAGCCCGGCCTGGAACGAGACGCCGGCGGCGCTGGCCATGTCCTTCGCCAGCTGTGCCCAGTACGAACACGGCTACTTCACGGCCTACCGGCGCCTCGCGGAGGACCAGCCGGACCTTGTCCTCCACCTGGGCGACTACCAGTACGAATACAAGAAGGGCTCCTACATCACCGCTGGCGGCAACGTCCGCGACCACGAGGGGCCGGAGACCGTGACGCTTGAGAATTACCGCCAGCGCCACGCGCAGTACAAGGCCGACGCCGACCTCCAGGCCGCGCATGCGGCCGCGCCGTGGTTGGTGGTCTGGGACGACCACGAAGTGGACAACAACTGGGCGGACGAGGTGCCGGAGAACGCGGACCCGGCCCAGTTGAATGACACCACCGCCAACTTCCGCCGGCGCCGGGCTGCGGCCTTCCAGGCATACTACGAAAACATGCCCCTGCGCGCGCCCTCCATGCCCTCAGGCTCGGACATGAAGATCTACCGCACGGTGCAGTGGGGCCAGCTGGCGAACTTCCACATGATGGACACCCGTCAGTACCGGGATGACCAGCTTGCCGGCGACGGCTGGCGCAAGAACGTCCAGGAGCGCCTGGCGGAGAACCGCACCATCACGGGTGCGGAACAGGAGCAATGGCTGCTGGACGGGTTCCGGAAATCCCGGGCCCGCTGGGACGTTCTGGGCCAGCAGGTGTTCTTCGCCGAACGCGACCGCAACGCGGCCGCCGACATCGACGACATGTCGATGGACGGTTGGGACGGCTATGCCGCTTCCCGCCGCAGGATCACCCAGGGCTGGGTGGACGCGAAGGTGCGCAACGCCGTCGTGCTTACCGGTGACGTCCACCGGAACTGGGCCAACGACGTCAAGGTGGACTACAAGAACCCGGACGCGCCCGTCGTGGGATCGGAACTGGTGTGCACGTCCGTCACCTCAACCGGCAACGGAACGGGCTCCGTCACGGATCCGACCATGGCCTGGAACGATCACCTGAAGTTCTTCAACGACCAGCGCGGGTACGTCAGGACCATCATCACCAAGGACTCGATGAAGGCCGATTTCCGGGTCCTGGACTACGTGGCCACCCCCGGTTCGCCGGTGAGCACGAAGGCCTCATTCAAGATCCACGACGGCGTCCCGGGACTGCAGTAGCGCGGCTCACGCTTTCACCCTCGGCGTGGTGCCGGCCGCCTCCGGCCGGCACCACGCCTTCCAACCGCGCCCATCCGCCGCTGCGCAACGTGGTTTGACGCCAGCTAATGTGAATTGACTCACAGTCGGGCAGTAGGCTATTCTCGTGTTGTTAGCGCTCACAACGTGGGTTGCGACGCCAACTGCCGGTCCCGTCGGAAGGCGCAGATGCCCTTCGACCCAGCACCAATTCGCGGCACGAGTCAGCCGCGGAAGGAGAACAAGTGCGTATCAAGAAACTTCTGGGCGCCTTTGCGGTCGTCCTCGCCGTCACCGTGGGGGCAACCGGCTGCGGCAGCCGGCCCGGCGCCGCGGCCCCGTCCGGCAGCGCCGATGCTGCCGGCGCCCTGGTGGGCATCTCCATGCCCACCCAGACGTCAGAACGGTGGATCGCCGACGGCAAGAACGTCTCCGATTCCGTGGTTAAGCTCGGTTACAAGGCGGACCTCCAGTACGCCAACGACGACATCCCCACACAGGTCTCGCAGATTGAAAACATGCTCACGAAGGGCGCGAAGGCACTGATCATCGCCGCCATCGACGGCACCACCCTGACGGATGTCCTGGCCAAGGCGAAGGAACAGAACGTCAAGGTCATCGCCTACGACCGCCTGATCAACGGCACGCCGAACGTCGATTTCTACACCACCTTCGACAACTACACGGTGGGCGTCCAGCAGGCGACGTCCCTCCTGACCGGGCTGGGCCTCATGGACGCCAGCGGCAAGAAGGTGGACGGCAAGGGCCCGTTCAACGTGGAACTCTTCGCCGGCAGCCCGGACGACAACAACGCGAACTTCTTCTGGACCGGTGCCATGGACACTCTGAAGCCGTTCATGGATGCCGGCACCATCAAAGTGCCCAGCGGCCAGACCAAGTTTGAGCAGGCCGCCATCCTCCGATGGCAGGCACCCGTTGCGCAGAAGCGCATGGAGGACATTCTCACCGCCGCCTACAGTTCAGGCAAAAAGCTCGACGGCGTGCTGTCGCCTTACGACGGGCTGTCCATCGGCATCATTTCCGCCCTGACCAGCACGGGCGGATACTCCAAGGGCAGCCTGCCGGTCGTCACCGGGCAGGACGCGGAAAAGGGCTCGGTGAAGTCCATCATCGCCGGGGAACAGTACTCCACGATCTTCAAGGACACCCGCAAGCTGGGCGAGCAGGCAGTGAAGATGGTTGACGCCGTCCTCAAGGGCCAGCAGCCCGAGACCAACGACACCGAGACCTACAACAACAAGGTCAAGGTGGTTCCGGCCTACCTGCTGAAGTCCGTGATCATCACCAAGGACAACTACAAGCCGGAACTTATCGACTCCGGCTACTACACGGACGCCGACATCAAGTAGCCGCCGTGACGGCTGCGGCCGGGCGCCGGCCTGGCCGCATCCCTCCCGGGGGCCCTGCATCAGCAGGAGTCCGGCTCCAACCAATCTGCGGGAATTGACCATGAACGTACCCATTCTTCAAATGCGGGGAATCACCAAGACCTTCCCCGGCGTAAAAGCCCTCCAGGACGTCACCCTGGACGTGAACCGCGGCGAAGTCCACGCCATCTGCGGTGAAAACGGGGCAGGGAAGTCCACCCTCATGAAAGTGCTGTCGGGCGTGTACCCGCACAACACGTTTGACGGCGACATCCTCTTTGAAAACGAGCCGTGCGACTTCTCCACCATCAGCGACAGCGAAAAGCGCGGCATCGTCATCATCCACCAGGAACTGGCCCTGAGCCCGTACCTGTCCATCGCGGAGAACATCTTCCTCGGCAACGAACTGGCATCCCGCGGCTGGGTGGACTGGCGCAAAACCAACTTGGAGGCCGCCAAGCTGCTGGCCCGGGTGGGGTTGAGCGAAAACCCTGTGACACCCATCCAGCACATCAGCGTCGGAAAGCAGCAGCTGGTGGAGATCGCGAAGGCGCTCTCCAAGGAGGTGAAGCTGCTCATCCTGGACGAGCCCACCGCCGCGCTCAATGACGAGGACTCGGGCCATCTGCTGGACCTCATCCTGCACCTCAAGGGCCAGGGCGTCACCAGCATCATCATCAGCCACAAGCTCAACGAGATCCGAAAGGTGGCGGACGCCGTCACCATCATCCGGGACGGCAGGACCATCGAAACCCTTCGGCTTGACCAGGGCCAGATCACCCAGGAGCGCATCATCCGGGGCATGGTGGGCCGCGACCTCGAAAGCCTCTACCCGGACCGCACGCCCAGCATCGGCGAAGAGGTCCTGCGGATCGAGGACTGGACGGTGCAGCACCCCCAGGACCACAGCCGCACAGTGGTTCACAACGCCAGCCTCAACGTCCGCAAGGGCGAGGTGGTGGGGCTCGCCGGTCTCATGGGCGCCGGCCGGACCGAGCTGGCCATGAGCGTCTTCGGCCGGACATACGGCCGCGCGGTGTCCGGCAAGGTGTTCAAGCACGGGCAGGAAATCAACACCTCCACCGTGCCGGAGGCAATCCGCCACGGGATCGCCTACGCCACGGAGGACCGCAAGCACTACGGCCTGAACCTGATCGAGGACATCAAGCGCAACGTCTCGATGGCTGCCCTCGGCAAGCTGGCCAAGCGTGGCTGGGTGGACCGGAACGAAGAGACCATCGTGGCCAACCGGTACCGGACCAGCATGAACATCAAGGCCCCATCGGTCGCGGCCATCACGGGAAAGCTGTCCGGCGGCAACCAGCAGAAGGTGGTCCTGAGCAAGTGGATGTTCTCGGACCCGGACGTGCTGATCCTCGATGAACCGACCCGCGGGATCGACGTGGGTGCCAAGTTCGAGATCTACACCATCATCGCGGAACTGGCCGCCGAGGGTAAGGCCGTCATCGTGATCTCCTCCGAGCTCCCCGAGCTCCTGGGCATCTGCGACAGGATCTACACCCTGTCCGCGGGGCACATCACCGGCGAAGTGCCGATTGCCGAAGCCACCCAGGAGACCCTCATGCACTACATGACCCAAGAGAAGGAATAGCGAATATGTCCGCCCTACGAGAATCCCTGGGCTTTCTCACAAGCCGCCTCCGCCAGGTTGGCATCTTCGTCGCCCTGATCCTGATCGTCCTGCTCTTCCAGGTCCTGACCGACGGGATCCTGCTGCAGCCCCAGAACGTCACCAACCTCGTGGTCCAGAACAGCTACATCCTGATCCTGGCCATCGGGATGGTGATGGTGATTATTGCCGGCCACATCGATCTCTCCGTCGGCTCCATTGCGGGCTTCATCGGGGCCGTATCGGGCGTGATGATCGTCCACTGGGGCTGGGCCTGGTGGATCGCCATCCCGGCCTGCCTGCTGGTAGGCGCGCTCGTCGGTGCCTGGCAGGGCTACTGGATCGCCTACGTGGGAATCCCTGCGTTCATCGTGACACTGGCGGGCATGCTCATCTTCCGCGGCCTGACGCTGATCACGCTCAAGAACCAGCAGATCACCCCGTTCCCGGACGAGCTCCGCGCCCTGGGCGGCGGCTTCCTCCCGGACATCTCCGGCGGCACCTCGATGCTGGAGTGGCTGACGGTCATCCTCGGCGTGGGCGGCACCGCCGCGATCCTGTTCCAGTCCATCAAGGAACGCCGGATCCGCCGGAAGTTCAACCTCGAGAACGAGCCCATGGCCTGGTTCGCCACCAAGACCGCCTTCATCGCGGTGCTCATGCTGGCCATCACCTTCCTCCTCGCCAGCTACCGCGGCACCCCGATCGTGCTGATCGTCCTCGCCGTCCTGGTAATCGCCTACTCGGCGCTGATGAGCAACAGCATCTTCGGCCGGCACACCTACGCAATCGGCGGCAACCTCCATGCGGCAGAGCTCTCCGGCATCAAGACCAAGGCCGTGACATTCCGCCTGTTCGTGAACATGGGCGTACTCGCCGCCCTGGCGGGACTCGTGTTCACGGCACGCCTGAACTCGGCGCAGCCGGCGGGCGGCACCGGTTTCGAACTGGACTCCATTGCCGCGGCGTTCATTGGCGGCGCCGCAGTCCAGGGCGGGATCGGAACGGTGGCCGGTGCCATGATCGGCGGCCTCATCATGGGAGTGCTCAACAACGGCATGTCCATCCTGGGCCTGGGCACCGATTACCAGCAGCTCATCAAGGGCCTGGTGCTCCTGCTCGCAGTGGGCTTCGACATTTTCAACAAGAACCGCAGCGGCGGCGGAACCACCGTGGCCAAACGGTTCAAGTGGAAGACGGCGCCGTCGGACAGCGCCGAGGAACCTATGCCGGCAGCCAAGACGCCCGCGGCCGTGGCCGCCGTCGCCGAGCCCGCAGTCGCCAAGCCAGCGGGCGGGACTGTGGGAGCCGGGCCCGTGAGCGCCGTCGAAAACTCCTAATCCAACCAGCCCAACCCAACCCAACCCAGTCCAACTCAACTAGGTAGCAGCACGCGCCGTTCTCATCGTTCAGAACAGCGTGTGCTGCTGCTTTGTTGGGGTCACCGGTCGCGCGTTGCCGGTTGTGGGTCACCAGTCATGGACGGTGCCGTCAACAAGGCGGTTGTACGGCAGGTAGGCCTGCTGGTACGGGTAGGTGGCGGCGGCCTCTTCGTTGAATTCGACGCCGATGCCGGGCTTGTCGCCCGGGTGCAGGTAGCCGTCCACGAACGTCAT
>NZ_PJIK01000022.1 GCF_002929275.1 Arthrobacter sp. ZGTC131 | reverse complement strand
CCGCCGATGGCGATCATTTGGATCTGCCGCGGTTTCAGGCTCTTGTGGTAGCCCTTGTCCTCCGCGTGAAGGAGGGATTCGGTGGCGTGCGCCTGGGCCGGGACCGTGTGGTCCGTGATGGCCGCCTGGGTCGCGGTGCCCTGTTGGGGATTGGACATGGGGGATCCTTTGGTTTCCGGTTCGGGGGTCCAGCGGTGGTCGCTGGTCGAGCGGTGGTTTCGACAGGCTCAACCAGCAGTGGAGGCTGGTTGAGTTTGTCGAGACCTGGGGCTGTGGCTATTTGCTGAGGTTGGCCAGGCGTTCGGGGCTGAGGAGTTCCTGGAGCTGTTCGGCGGTGAGGAGGCCGTGTTCGAGGACGAGTTCGGCCACGCCCCGGCCGGTGGCGAGGGCTTCCTGGGCGATTGCGGTGGCGGTGGCGTAGCCCAGGTGCGGGTTCAGTGCCGTGACCAGGCCGATGGATTGTTCCACGGTGAGGCGGAGGTGTTCGGTGTTGGCGGTGATGCCGCGGACGCAGCGCGCCGTGAGGGTGCGGCAGGCTGCCTCGAGGTGGGAGATGCTCTTGTGCAGGCTGTGCACGATGATGGGTTCGAAGGCGTTGAGCTGGAGTTGCCCGGCTTCGGCGGCCATGGTGATGGTGACGTCGTTGCCGATGACTTCGTAGGCCACCTGGCTGACCACTTCCGGGATCACCGGGTTGATTTTGCCGGGCATGATGGAGGAGCCGGACTGGACGGCGGGAAGGTTGATCTCGCCGAAGCCGGCGCGCGGGCCGGAGGAGAGCAGGCGGAGGTCGTTGCAGATCTTGGAGAGCTTCACGGCCACGCGCTTGAGCACGCCGGAGAGGTGCACGAACGCGCCCACGTCCTGGGTGGCTTCGATGAGGTCGACGGCGGTGACGAGCGGCAGGCCGGTGATCTCGGCCAGGTGGCGGCAGGCTGCCTCGGCGTACCCGGGAGGGGCGTTCAGGCCGGTGCCGATGGCCGTGGCGCCGAGGTTGATCTCGTGGATCAGCAGGTCCGCCTCGGCCAGCCTGAGCCGGTCCTCGCCGATGGTGATGGCGTAGGTGCCGAACTCCTGGCCGAGGGTCATGGGCACGGCGTCCTGGAGCTGGGTCCGCCCCATCTTCACCACGGTGCGGAACTCCATGGCCTTTTCCGCGAACGCCTCCTCCAGCTCGGCCAGGGAGGACAGCAGTTCCCGCGCGGCGAAGATGGTGCCGAGCTTCACCGCGGTGGGGTAGACGTCGTTGGTGGACTGGCTGAGGTTGACGTGGTCGTTGGGGTGCAGCCGCGCGTAGTCGCCCTTGGGGTGGCCCAGGATTTCCAGGGCCCGGTTGGCGATGACCTCGTTGGCGTTCATGTTCGACGACGTTCCGGCGCCGCCCTGGATGACGTCCACCACGAACTGCTCGCTGAGCCGGCCGTTCATGACGTCGGTGCAGGCCTGCTCGATGGCGGCGGCGCGCTCGGCGTCCAGCAGCCCGAGCTCCAGGTTCGTACGGGCGGCGGCGAGTTTCACGGCGGCGAGGCCGCGGACCAGGTGCATGTTGGAGGACAGCTGCTGGCCGGTGATGGGGAAGTTTTCCACGGCGCGGAGGGTGTGCACCCCCCAGTACGCGGCGGCGGGAACGTCCCGGTCGCCGAGGAGATCGTGCTCGGACCGGACGTCCGGGAGTGTCTGGGTTTCGTTCATGGGCGGTCCTTATTTGGCGTCATTGGCAGGGACAAGGGAGGAAAAATCTGCGGCCTGCAGCAGGCCCACGGGTTTGCCGCCGCCGAGGACGGCGCCGGTGGCGAGGCCCGCCAGCGGGGCGGTGTCGACGTCGAGCCCTTCCAGCGCGCGCACCGTGACGGGCATACGGGCGCGATCGCCGCCGTCGGAAATCTTGAGCGCGATGGCCCGGCCGTCCGGCAGGCCCACCAGCTGGATGCCCTCAAAACCGTCCTTGGCGAGCAGGCCCGGCACGAGGCGCATGAGCTCGGTGACGTCGCGGCCTTCGCCGGCCACCATCTCCGGATGGTTCCGCATGGCATGCGCGACGGCGGCTTCCGGGCTTTCCGGGGCGGACGCGCCGTCCGGAAGTTCCGCGGAGGCGAGTCGGCCGAAGGCCCGGGCCATGCCGGCGAGGGTCAGGGCGAACAGCGGGGTGCCGCAGCCGTCGGTGCTGGTACCGGACGGCTCCTCGCCGGTCAGTTCCGCCACCGTCTGCGCCACGAGCTTCTGCAGCGGGTGCGCGGGGTGGAGGTAGCCCCGAACCGGCCAGCCGTTGATGACGCATGTGGCGGCCATGGCCGCGTGCTTGCCGGAGCAGTTCTGGGTGATCTGGGTGGGAAGACCGCCCTCGCGGAGCCATTCTTCGCGCTCGGGGACGCCGTAGGGGAGGTCAGTGCTGTTTTCCAGGGCCGTGGCAGTGAGCCCGTGCAGCCGCAGGATGCGGAGGGCACCGTCGCGGTGCCCGGCGGCTCCGGAGTGGCTCGCGGCGGTGAGGGCCAGGAGGTCGGCGGGGAGGTCGAGTCCGGCCCGGACCATGGCCACGGCCTGCAGTGGCTTCAGCGACGACCGCGGATAGAACGCCGCCTGCGGCTCCCCGGCGGACAGCAGGGTGCCGCCGTCGGGCGCGGTGGCGATGAGTGAGCCGTAGTGGATGCTTTCCACGAGCCCGTCGCGGGTCTGGACTGCCAGGGCGGCGTGCCGGGGCAGGGCCGTGAAGTCGGGGGCCGCGAGGTCCGGGGCTGTGTGGTCCCGGGCATGGACGGGCAAGGCAGGCGAAAGCATGGAGTCCTTGGGCTGTATCTGGCTGGGCGGTTACTGGCTGAGGATGGAGTCGAGGGCGTCGCCCACGGCGCGAAGGTGTGCGCTCATGGCGGCACTGGCTTCTGCGGCGGATCCCGCTTCGATGGCATTGAGGATGCGCTGGTGTTCGACGTCGGAAGCGTGCTGGCGGTCGGTCACCAGGTTCAGTGTTTCGGACTGGTGGGTCAGGGCGTCACGGATGTCCGCCACGACGCTTTCGAAGACCTTGTTGCCGCTGGCCCGGGCAATCGCGGCATGGAAGGCGGAATCGAGCACCACCCAGGCTTCGGGGTCGGTTTCCACGGACATGGACGCCACCATCGCACGGAGCACGTCCAGGTCCTCGGCGGTCCGGCGATCGGCGGCGAGCCCTGCGGCGGGAACTTCGATGTGCGGCCGGGCCTCGGTCAGGTCACGGGCGGAGAACTGGCCGAGTACGAGGTCGTTGGCCACGTGGTCGGCGACGACGAACGTGCCTCGGCCGGTGCGGGTCACGGTCAGGCCGAGGGCGGTGCAGGACCGGAGGGCCTCGCGGATCACCGAGCGGCTGACGCCGTACTGCTGAGCAAGGGCCGCCTCGGAGCTGAGTTTGGCGCCGACGGCGACGTGTCCGCTTTCGATGTCGCCGCGGATGGCGTTGAAGACAGCCTCGGCGGCGCTGAGGCGGGCAAGCGGAATGGCTCCTCCGCTTTGCTGTCCGGCTGTCCGGCTGTCTGACAGGTTCACCCTTGAAATATGGCACGGATCACAGGGGAGTGTCAACTGGGACGTAGTCGAGGGGCATAGATACTGCAACCAATAGGTACGTTCGTGCCGAAATGCCCTTGCAACCCTCAATTTGCGGGAAATAGAATGGTCCTACGTCAATTTCGGTACGTTCGTGCCTATGAGGGGGTCCACGCATGGCCGCTACTTTCGCCGACCGCGTCGCCGACGAGGTCCGCGGCCGCCGGGCCTCGCTTCGGCTGAGCCAGCAGGACCTCGCTGACATGGCCGGCGTCTCCGAGCGGTTTGTCCGCTTCGTTGAGCAGGGCAAACCGAGCGTGCAGCTGGATTCGCTGCTGGCGGTCCTGGAGACCCTTGGCCTCGAACTCCGGCTCGGCACCCGGTCCCGGGCAGCGGCACGCGCGCTGGTGAGCCAGCCGCCGACGGAGATCTCGTCGGACGCGTCGCTGTCGGACCCGCCGACGGACGTCCCGTCGTCGAAGGTCCCGTCACCGGACGCCGCCTCGGAAAGCAGCGCACGGCCGTGAGGCACCGCATTGCCGACATCTACAAGCGCGGCGTGCTTGCCGCGCGGCTGGAACGGCACGACGGCGGCACGAAGTTCAGTTACCTGCCGGGTTACCTGCAGCAGGGCGGCCCCGCCGTCGCGAGTTCCCTTCCGCTGACCGCCGAGCCCGTGCTGTCCGCGGCCGGCGCCGCCCCGCCGTATTTCACCGGGCTGCTCCCGGAGGGCCGGCGGCTGAACGCGCTGCGCCGGTCCATCAAGACCAGCGCCGACGACGACCTGTCCCTGCTCATCGCCGCGGGCGGGAACCCGGTGGGGGACGTGCAGATCGTGGGGCACGGCGAGCCGCTGGATCCGGAGGAGCACGCCGTGGAGGTCGATCCGCGGAAACCGGTGGACTTCGACGAACTGCTGGGGGACTCGGGCCTGATCGATCCCGTGGCACTGGCGGGCGTTCAGGACAAGCTCTCCGCCGGGATGATCTCCATGCCCGTGGCCAGCGCCGGCCGGCGCTTCATCCTCAAGCTCAACGCGCCGGAGTTCCCGCACGTGGTGGAGAACGAGCTGATCATGTTCCGGTATGCGGCGAAGCTGCGGATTCCGCTGAGCCGGGTTCAGCTGATGCGGGACGTGGCCGGCCGCCCGGGGCTGCTCGTGGAGCGGTTCGACCGGGTGCCGCTGACGGGTCCGCAAGCAGCGGCGCGTGAGCCGGACGCCGTACAGCGACTTGCCGTCGAGGACGGCGCGCAGGTGCTGAAGCTGTACCCGGCCGACAAGTACAACGTGGGGTTCGCGACCGTGTGCACGGCGCTCGCGGAGTACTGCGCGGCGCCGCTTCCGGCCCTGCGGAACCTCGCGATTCAGGTTGCTTTCGCCTGGCTGAGCGGCAACGGAGACCTGCATGCGAAGAACGTGTCCATGGTGCAGCATCCGTCGGGGGAGTGGTCCATCGCGCCCGTGTACGACATCCCCTCCACAGTGGTCTACGGCGACAAAACGCTCGCCCTGACACTGGGGGGCAAGCGGAGCGGCATCTCGCGGAGGCACTTTCTGGGCTGGGCCATGGAGCTCGGGCTCACGGAGCGCGCGGCTGCGCAGGTAGTGGAGCTGGCCTTGAAGGCGGCCGGACCGCTGCTCGCGGACCTGGAGGCGGGCACGGCGTTCGCGTCAGCGCACGACGGCGGCGCCTCGCCTTTCCCGGACATGGTCACCCGGGCGTGGGTCAAGGAACTCAAACACCGGCGGAGGCTGCTGGAAAGGTGAGTGGTCCCGGGAAGCGGTGTTCCGCCGTCGGGGTTTCCGGAACTAAAGGTGCTGGATGCCTGCCCGCTGCATGGCGTCCTTGTAGATGTCGACGCTCTTGGTGAGGAGCTCCTCCTGCTTGGCTTCGGAAACAGCAAAGGCCCGCCCGCCGAGCGCGCTGGCCTTGTAAATCTTTATGCCGCTGTTCTTTAGCGAGGAGTGGTAGGTCTTCTCGAAGAGGGTGAGGAAGCTGGCGGCGTCTGTGCCGTGGGTGATGATGGCCGAGACGCGCTTGTTGATTTTCATGAACTGGCGGAAGGGGCGCAGGCCGTCCGTTTTTTCCTGGACGTTCAGGGCAGACGGCAGGTCCGGATCCCGGACCCAGGGGTACGCGTTCCACGGCATGACGTAGCGCGGGTCCAGTTCGGCGAGCTCGTAGATCTGGGTGGCCCGGCGTGCGGCCTCGTCGTCGTTGAAGTGGGACACGAAGCCGGATTCGGTGCCCTTGCCGGGGCTCACATGGAGGCTGACGATCCTGCATTCGTCCTCGTCATGGACGGGGTCTATGTAGGGGACGGTGGATCCCGGCTTCTTTTCCATGAGTTCGTCGCAAAGCTGCGTCACCGCCGCGATGTTCGGTTCCTGTAGCAGGGCCTTTTTTTCGTCCCAGTCAATCGTCACGATCTCTCCCTCAGCAGCACGGCGTCCAGAATCAGGCGTCTTGTTCCACTGTACGCTTTTGGCGCGGTTGGCGGGCAGGTCCGCAGGTTACGAGGGGCCCGGAAGGGACACGGGACCCGGGGAGAGCCCAGCGCATTCCCGGCGGGAACGCGCTGGGCCGCCTGGCCGGGGCTACGCCCAGAAGGCGTCTCCCTGGGCTGTGTCATCGAAGAACTCCCGGCCTTCGGTGATCTTCCCGTCGCGAACCTGGAACGCCAGGGCGCCCTGCGTGTCCAAAGTCCTGCCGTTGGTCTCCGCGTGGCTGTGCTGCAGCCCGATAGTGTGCTTTTCCCCTCCGATGACCTCCTGAAGTGTCACCTTGAAGCTTCCTTTGGAGCGCGTCGCCAGCTCGCCGAAATAGGCCATGATGGCCTCGCGTCCCTGCTTGGCCCCCGACAGCACGCCGTTTCCGGCGGTGTGCCAGACTGCGTCCTCGGCGAATAATTCGCGGAGTGTCGCCATGTCCCCGGCGTCGAAGGCTTGGTAGCCGCGCCGTATCAGTTCAACATTTTCCTGGGTTCCCATTTCCGGACCTCTCCGTCTCCATTGTCGGAACACTCTCGGACGGGACAAGGCTATTCCCGGCCCATACGCTTGTCGATGGCGATTTCGCTGACTTGCCCAGCGGCTAAAACACGAAGTGCCGGCACGCTGAGAGGCATGCCGTGACAGGATCGTCCGTAGCCGGCGGACGCGGAGTGGAGACCCGGCCGCCGCAACAGCCCTTAGTCCTTCTCCCTTGAGGAACCCAGTGCCCATCAACAAACAAACGCTCAAAGCGGACGGCTTTACCGGGTTTCGAGCGTTCGGACAGCTCGAAATAAACCGTGTCCCGCAGGCCCCGGGGTTGTTCGCGGTGTTGAAGCCCGCTGGCTATGAGCCGCGGTTCCTGGTGAAGAGCACGGCCGGAGTGTTCAAGAAGAAGGACCCCTCGCTGCGTGAGGACGCCCTGGCCGCGGAATGGATCGAGGACGCCGATGTCCTGTACCTGGGGAAAGCCGGGCCCGGCAGCAAGGGCAACAGAGGACTTCGCAGGCAGATACAGGAGTTCGTCGACTTCGGGAAGGGCAAGCCGCCAGGGCATTGGGACGGCCGATTGATTTGGCAGCTCGCCGATCCGCAGTCCCTGGTGATCGCTTGGAAGGAGCTCCCGGCAGCCGAGGTGAACCTGACGGAAGCCAGGTACCACGCAGATTTCCGCGAGCTCTATGGCAGGCTGCCGTTCGCCAACCTCGTCCAGGCCCGGGCAAAAGGGTCCTAAACGGCTGAGCCCCGGTACGTGAACCGGCCTGCCACCAGCGTGGTGGCAACCGGCATTTCTGCGAACACCGAATCCGGCACCTCCAGCGGGTTGCCGTCCAGCACCGCGATGTCCGCCGCCTCTCCGACGCGGATGCGCCCGCGTCCACGGGTTGAGGCGAAGAGGGCCTCCTGACGCGTGATGGCCTGCTCCGGGTGCCACGGCCCGCGTCTGTCCTGCCGGTACCGGGTAGTGGCCGCGGACATTGCCAGCCAGGGGTCCAGCGGTGCCACCGGGGCATCGGACCCGAGGGCCAGGAGCGCTCCGGCTTCCAACAGCGAACGCAGCGGGAAGGCCCGGCCGGTGCTGCCACTCCAGTTGGCGTCCGCGGCGTCGCGGTCGTCGAGGGCATGGACCGGCTGGACACTCGCCATCAGGCCCAGCTCGCCAAAACGGACCAAGTCCTCTGAGCGCACAAACTGCGCGTGCTCGATTCGCCCGCGTACGCCGGCTGCGGCGAAGGCGTCCAGCGCTACCTGATTGGCGGCGTCGCCGATCGCATGAACCGCCGGAACGAACCCGGACTCCCGGGCCCGCAGCAGCAGCGCCAGCAGCTCCGCTTCGCTCACTGTCAGGATCCCCCGGCCGCCGTGCGGATACGGATCCACGCAGTACGCGGTGCGGGTGTTGAGGGACCCGTCGATCAGCACCTTGAGCGGGCCCACGCTCAGCAGCCCGGCACCGCCGTCGAGCAGCTGGCCGGTCCGCACTCCCGCAGCCGTCGCGCGTTCCAGGTCCTCCGGATACACCCCTGCGTCCACCCGGAGCGAGTCGAATCCTGCGGCAATGCGGCGCAGCCAGACGTCGCGGTTCCAGGTCATCTCGAAGTCGACCACGCCCACGATTCCGCGGGCGGCCGCCGCGCCGGCGGCAGTGCGCACCCAGCCGTCCACCACATCGTCGGGCAGGCGGCCCAGCTCGCGCGTGAGCGCAAACGCCGCGTCCTCCCGGAGCAGGCCGTCGGCGCCGGGCCGCATGCCGTAGCGCTCGGCCGCCGCCGAGTTCAGCCACACGCAGTGGAGATCGTGGCTGATCAGGGCAGTCGGCACGCCCCGGGTCGCGGCGTCGAGCAGTTCCAGTCCGGGAACGTCATCCCACACCGCATCCCGGAAGCCGACCCCCACGAGTGTCCGGGCAGGGTCAGCGAGGGCCGGGCCAGCGAGGGCCGGGCCGGCATGAGCCAGGCTAGGGCCGGAAATGCGGGAACGAACGAGTTCCACGGCGCAGCGCGCCGACTCCGCCAGCGAGAGGTCAACCCGGTTGGCCGCCAGCGCCCACTGCGTCATGTGGACGTGCTCATCCCAGAGGCCGGGGATTGCATATCGCCCGTCGAAGTCCACAACGCGGACGCCCCGGGGCAGCTCATCCGCGGCGGTGATCCCTGCTACGAGGCCGTCGCGGACCTGAATGTTGGCGCAGGCCGTGCCCCCGGGGAACCTGACGGAAGCCAGCACAATGTCAGGCAAAGCACGGTCCGCTGCACTGGAAAGCATAGGAACAGGCTATGGGCGGATGGCACCTTCGCCAATTCACTTTGCCGCCCATTTTGGACCTCCGTTGCACCGCTCACGCCCTGCGTTTCCGCCCTCTTCCCAGCACAGATAAGAAGGTGCATTCTGGACGTGACACGGTTCTGACAATGAAGTCGGGGGAGGCGTCGGCATGGGCGTTTACATCGATACCGCTGGAATTCCTGGGCCATTGCCGCAGCCCCCCGGGGGGACGTGAGTGCGATGGACCGCACTGCAACGCACCACCGTCTGAAGGTCCTGGTGCACATCGATCCCAACATGGAACGCGCGCGCATCGAGGTGCGCGGAACCGTCACAGCAGCCAACATCCGGGCGCTGTACATCATTGCCCGCCGCGCCCGGACCCTCCTGCCGGGCCGGGAAATCGTCCTTGACCTGACCAGGGCGCGCGCCGTGGAGGAAGCGATCACAGCGCTGCATGACCCTGCCCAGCTCACAAAGCTCAGCGGCGAGGGCACGTCAGAGCATCCGTGCCGGCTCAGCATCCTGGATCCGCGGCCCGGCGCCGCCCAAACGCACGGCGCCCATCCCCGCGTCGCGCATCCGCACGGCGCCCATACGCGCGGCGAACATCCGCACGTCGGCGCCCGACCCAAGGAGCACGCATGAAACCCGGCCGCATTGTGATGGTGGTCCTCGGCACGCTCGCTGCCCTTCTGGGCCTGGGGCTGCTTGCCGGGGCGGTGGGCGTGGGCTGGCTCAACTTCCAGCAGCGGGACGAAGGCTACTTCACGACGCAAACGCACCGGTTCGACGTCAACTCGTCCGCCATCACGTCCGCCGGGCTGGACATCATGGTGGGAGGCCGGCTGCCGGACGTAATTCCTTCCGACGGTGCGGGAAGCATCCTGCTCCGCGGCGCCGCAGCCACTCCGGGCAAGGAGATCTTCATCGGCGTCGCCCCGCAGGAGGACGCAGCCCGGTACCTCGACGGCGTCAAGAGATCAGAGATCAGGTCCCTTGAACTCCGGCCCTTCAGGGTGGAGTACAACGAAGTGCCCGGCACCAGGACGCCGGCCGGTCCCGGCGCCCAAGGCTTCTGGGTCGCGTCCGCCGAAGGCGCCGGCACGCAGGAACTCAGGTGGGGCGTCCGGCCCGGCAGCTGGACCGTCGTGGTGATGAACGCCGACGCCAGCACCCCCGTGGCCGTGGACCTACAGGCGGGAATCCGCTCCGAGCTGCTCTGGCCGCTCTTCCTGTGGCTGCTGATCTCGGGCATCGTGCTCCTGGCAATCGGCGTACCGCTGATCGTCGCCGGCGCCGCGGGACTCGGACGGCACGGGCCGCCGCCGCACTATCCTGCGGCGGGACACCCCGGCGCCGCCGCACCGTCCACGCTCGCCAGCTCGGCCGCCCCCGGAACCCCCGGTACCCCCGGAACCCCCGGATCCCCCGGAGCGGCAGGCATCGCCGGCTCCCCGACTCCAGGAGCTCCGGGCGCCGGGGCCCCGGGTGCCGCAGGAGTCCCGGGTGCCGCAGGAGTCCCGGGCGCCGGCGCCACAGGAGCCCCGGGCGCCGGTACGGGAGCACCCCCTCCCGGCGCAGCGGCGCCGCCGGCCGCCGTCGGGCTCTTCGACAACGTGCCGTACCCGGCGCGCCTCAGCGGGCACCTGGACCCGGCGCTGTCCCGCTGGATGTGGCTGGTCAAATGGTTCCTGGCCATCCCGCACCTGATCGTCCTGTTTTTCCTCTGGTTCGCTCTGATCGTCACCACCATCGTGGCGTGGTTCGCGATCCTGTTTACTGCCCGCTATCCGCGCTCGCTGTTCAACTTCAACGTCGGCGTGCTGCGCTGGAGCTGGCGGGTGTCCTTCTACGCCTTTACGGCGATCGGAACCGACCGCTACCCGCCCTTCACCCTGGCCCGCACGGACTATCCGGCCGACTTCGACGTCGACTACCCGGACCATCTCTCCCGCGGCCTGGTGCTGGTGAAGTCCTGGCTGCTGGCCATCCCGCACCTGCTGATTGTGGCCGTGCTGGTAGGGAACACGCGGGCATGGGTGGCGTCCGACGACGACCTGCCGGGTGGCGCTGCCAGCTATCCGGCCGGCAGCTCCATTGCGCTGATCTCACTCCTGGCCCTCATTGCCGGAGTCATCCTGCTGTTCACGGGCGGATACCTCTGGAGCCTGTTTGACCTGCTGCTCGGCCTGAACCGCTGGGTCTACCGCGTCGCCGCCTACGTGGCCCTCATGCGGGACGAGTACCCCCCGTTCCGCCTCGACATGGGCCCGGCCGATCCAGGCGAGACCCACCCCGGCATTTCCCCGAAAGGCCCATCATGAAACTTACGGTCCACACGTTCCTGACCCTCGACGGCGTCATGCAGGGCCCGGGCGGCAGGGAAGAGGACACGTCCGGCGGTTTCGAATTCGGCGGCTGGCTCGTCCCGCACGCCGACGACGACATGGGCAAGATCGTGGACGGCTGGTTCGCCCAGGCCGACGCCATCCTCCTGGGCCGCACCACGTACCAGCTGTTCCACCCCTACTGGTCCCGGGTCACGGACCCGGGTGACGCCGTGGCCGCAGCGCTCAACAGCCTGCCGAAGTATGTTGTCTCCGGCACCCTCATGGAGGCCACGTGGAACAACTCCACGATCCTCCCGGGCAACTTCCTGGAAGCTATCGACGACCTCAAGGCCACCCCTGGCCGGGAACTCCAGGTCCACGGCAGCCACCGGCTGGCCCGCGCGCTGCACGACGCCGGCCTGGTGGACGAGTACCGGCTGTTCATCTTCCCGGTGGTGCTTGGCCAGGGCAAGCGGCTCTTTGAAACCGGGGCAGTGCCCTCCACCTTCACCCTCGCCGGGAGCAAGACCACATCCACGGGTGCCGTTTACCTGACCCTCCTGCCCACGGCCTTCGGTGCGGGCGATCTGGAAGTGGGGGAGTTCGAAGTGCAGGACGGGCAGGAGCGGATCCGGGAGTGAGCCGCCCGCGCCGCTAGGTCGGGGCCGACGGGGTGGGCGCAGCCACCATCCCCCCGCCGTCCCGCAGCCCGGCAGATCTAGCCGGAACCTTTGAGGCGTTCCATTTCGCGGCGGTCCTTCTTGGTGGGCCGCCCGGCCCCGCGGTCGCGCTGCGGCAGGCCGAGCGCCGGAGCCACGGGACGCGGGGGAGTGTGGTCGGTGAAGCAGTGGGATGCCGCCTCGGCCCCCACTCGCTTGGCGATCAGCCGGCGTACCTCGAGGATGCGTTCGTAGCCCGGCTGGCGGACGCGGACGGTGTCGCCGGGAACTAGCGACTGCGAGGCCTTGGCCGGGTTTCCGTTGAGGCGCACATGCCCCGCCCGGCAGGCGGCGGTGGCTGCGGAACGCGTCTTGTAGGCGCGGATGGCCCACAGCCACGCATCAATGCGGACCGTTGCCGGGGCTGAGGGAAGACTGCTCATGTCTGCTGCCGAGTATAGGCGCTGGCCGGTTGCTGCAAAAAAATCAATGAATCTGCATCCAAGTCCGCCTCCAGGCCGGTAGTAGGGGTGTAAGCAAAAACCGCCCGGCAACGGGCCGTTGAAGGAGATGGACATGCGCACTAGCATTTTCGCAGCAGGAACCGGCACGGTGGCACTCGCGGCCGCACTCGCCTTGGCCGGCCCGGCGACGGCGGCCGAAGGAGACGCCCAGCTTTCGGTTCTCCACGGAGTACCGGGCCTCACCGTCGACGTCTGGGTCAACGGCGAACGCACCCTGGATAATTTCGCTCCCGGAACGCTCGCCGGGCCGCTGGCACTGCCCGCCGGCGACTACAAACTGGCCATCACGGCCGCCGACGCCGCCGACGATTCCAAACCGGCGATCGGTCCCGTCACAGTGAAACTGGCATCGAAGGGCAACTACACCGCTGTGGCCAACCTTGATGCACAGGGGAAACCGACCGCTAACCTCTTCACCAATGACGTCAGCACCATCCCTGCCGGCAAGGGCAAGGTGACGGTCCGGCACGCGGCCGCCGCGCCCGCCGTCGACGTCCTGGCCGGCGGCACCGCCGTTGTGTCCGGTCTCGCCAACCCCAAGGAAAAGACGCTGACGCTGGATCCGGCCACCCTGTCCGTGGCCGTGGCCGCGGCCGGGACCACCGCACCCGTCATCGGGCCGGCAGACGTCCCCGTCGCAGAAGGAACGAACACCATTGTGTACGCGTGGGGCAGCCTGACCGACAAAAACCTCAAGCTCGCCGTCCAGAGCATCGAGGGACTGCACTCCGCTCCCGGCGCCGTTCCCGGGGGCCGCTCCGGAGCTGCCGACACCGGGACCGTCGCGGCGGCAGGACCCGCGGAGACCGCCGTCGGCATTGGCGCCGGACTGGTGCTGCTGCTGGCCGGGCTGGCCTTCTCACGGAAGCAGCTCGCCGTCCGGCGCGTGAAGTAACGCCCTCAGGCTCCGGCCGCCCGGTTCCCCCCACCGGGCGGCCGGCCCACGTCTCCGGAAACCGATTGGAGAGGAATGGAACCGATGACGACGGCGGCAACCTGGTTACGCCGTGTGCCCATCGCCGCGGGCCTTCTGGCGGCGAACCTGCTGGTTGCGGGCTGTGCGGCGGCGCCGGACCTCCGGCCCCGGGATCAGCCGGCGGCCGGGCAGCAGACCGCGCTGCCGGCCCCCAGCGTCGCCGGGACAGCTCCGCCAAAGGCTCCCCCGAAGGCAGTTGCCGGAATCCCCGAACAGCCCGTGCCGAAGGTCCCCGTTCGGTCCGCCACGGCCCCGAAGCCGGCGCCGCAGTCAGGGCGGCCTCGCTCGCTCACCGTTCAGGGAACCTCGATCAACATGACCGTCGTAGCGGTGGGGGTCGCTCGTGACGGCGCCATGGAGATTCCCGACGCCTTCAATGAGGCCGGCTGGTACCGTCACGGGCCGGCTCCGGGATCCGCCGCCGGCACCGCGGTGATCGCAGCCCACGTGGACACCACCTCGGACCTCGCGCCGTTCTCCCTACTGAAAACCCTGCGGCCCGGTGCGGCGGTAGTGGTGGGCAGGGACCGCGGTGCGCCCCTGCGGTACCGTGTGGTCAGCGTGGGGCTGATGGCCAAGGACAAGTTCGACGGCGGCGCCCTCTTCCGGCGGGACGGCCCTCCCCTGCTGAAGCTGGTCACGTGCGGCGGCAGATGGCTGGACGCACAACAGGACTACAGCGACAATGTGATTGTCACGGCAGCGCCGGAATGACCGTTCCGCAGCCCTGTTCCTTGCCAGTGCCGGCAGGAAGGAGATCGGCTTGGTTCCATTTGACCAGGCACCTCCTTCGTGGGACGCGGCGCTGAATGCCGCGTTTTGCGCCGGTGACGAGCGTGCCCTGGCCGAGGCCTACCGGCAGTTCTCACCTCTGGTTTATACCCTTGCACTCCGAGCCCTTCGCGACGGTGCGGCGGCCGATGACGTCACCCAGGAAGTCTTCATCCGCGTTTGGCGCTCCCGTTCGTCCTTCGACCCGGACGTTGCCCGTCTCCCGGCCTGGATCGTCGGCATCACGCGGAACGCGGTGGCGGACGCCCAGGCTGCCTCCTCCCGTGAGGTACGGAAAATCAGGGCGGCAGCCGAGCTCGACCCGGACCCGGCCCAGTCCGCCGGACCGGCCCCCGCGGATGTCCTTGCGGACAGGCTGTTGCTGGACGGGGAGCTGGAGAAGCTCGGCGAACCGCAGGGATCCATCATGAAGCTCGCCTTCTACGAAGACCTGACGCACGACCAGATTTCACGGAAACTCGACCTCCCCCTTGGTACGGTCAAGAGCCACATCCGGCGCAGCCTGTCCCACCTGAGGCGACGATTGGAGGTTGACCATGCAGCATCTTGACCCTGAACTCCTGAGCCTGCTCGCCCTGGACGAGTCGGTTGGCGATGACGCGAGCCTGGAACACCTCCGCGCGTGCGGTGAGTGCGCCGCCGAGTACGCCGCCCTTCGCCGGGCCGTGCACGCCGTCCGGACCACTCCGGACACCAGCAGCTTGGAGGCTCCGGGGCCGCGGGTCTGGGCAGGAATCCACCGGGAACTGGGGCTGTCCGGCGCAGTGGCCCAAGATCCGCTGGCCTCGCAGGCCATCACGCGCGGTGCCACCCCGATGACGCTTCACGAGGGCACGCGCGGGACGGTCCCGTCCCAAGCCGCGTCACTGCGGCCGGACAGGCCCGCCTGGTTCCGGCGGCCGGTCACTTGGCTGGCTGCTGCGGCGGCTGTGGTGCTACTGGCTGGCGGTGTTTTCTGGTCGCTCAACACGGATCCCCGGCCTGTTGCCAGTGCCGAGCTTGCACCGCTTGCGCAGTACTCGGCGACAGGGACGGCCCGGGTGGTGGAGTCCCGTGACGGCTCGCGATCGCTGGAAATCCGGATTAATAGGGATGAAGCCCAGGGCTATCAGGAAGTGTGGTTGATCGCCCCGGATCTCTCGAAGCTCGTCAGCCTCGGAGTGATGAATTCCGAAACAGGAACGTTCCAGATCCCGGCAGGCCTCGACCTCGCCGCCTATCCGATTGTGGACGTGTCAGACGAGCCCGTTGACGGCAACCCGGCTCATTCCAGCGACAGTATTGTCCGCGGGACGCTCGCGGCCTGACGCGGTCGTCAGTTTCTGAGCGGCCCGGGAGGCGGCAAACGGGGCTATGCCACCAGCACGGCGGCGGCCGAGTCCATGTGCTCGCGGATGGTGTCGCGGGCAAGAGTCGCGTCGCCGGTCTCAATGGCCGCCACGATGTCGTGGTGCCGCTCGACGCTCATGTTCCTGACCCCTTTCTCCTGGCCGGCGAACATGATGGACATCCGGATGGATCCCTCCAGCGATTCCCAGGAGTGGAGCAGCGTCTCGTTGCCGGTGAGGCGGCACATGGTGCGGTGGAACTCGAGGTCGGATTCGATCCGCTCCTCGAGGCTGCCCTCCGTTGCGGCGGCCATGGCGTCGATGGCGGCGCGCAGCGAGGTGATCACCTTCTGGCGGTCCGGCAGTTCGCACAGGGTACGGGCCGCAAGGGACTCCAGCGCGGCCCGGACGGAGTAGATGTCGCGGATTTCCTTGGCGTCGAGGTGGCGGACGGACAGGCGTCCGCGCGGCCCCGCGGACACGAGACCTTCCTGCTCAAGCTGCCGCAGCGCCTCACGGAGGGTTCCGCGGCTGATCTGCAGCATTTCGGACAGCTCAGTTTCGACGAGATGCCGGCCGGGCTCAAGTTCGCCGCTGGTGATGGCGGTGCGCAGCGCGGAGAGCGCCTGCTCGCGAAGGCTTTTCTTCTGCAGTCCCAGCAGGGGTGCTGTTGCTCCGGCCATCATTCGTCCTCAAGGTCAGTGGTTCGATGTCAGTGGTCAACTGTTTACAGTGGGTCTGTTAACTGTTGATAATACGGCAGAAGCGCGGAACCGGGCAGGCCGGCTCCGCGCTTCTGTTCAAGATCCTGGTCAGCCGAGCTCGGCCAGAACCTTGGCCACGATCCGCCGCACGGACAAGCCGTACCGTTCGTGCAGGGTTGGCAGGGCGCCCGCGTCGAGGAAGGCATCCGGCAGCGCCACCGGCACCACCCGCTTGCCCAGCCCAGCCGTGACCACGGCCGAGGCAACGGTTTCGAACAGGCCGCCCACCACGCTGTGGTTCTCCAGCGTCACGGCGAGCCGGTCGGTGTTCAGCTCCGCCAGCACCGTTTCGGCGTCGAAGGGTTTGATGGTGGGCGTGTGGACGACGGCGACGTCCACGTTGTGCTCGGCCAGGGCCTTGGCGGCCTGCAGCGCACGCATGGTCATCAGCCCGCTCGAGATGAAGACGACGTCGTTGCCGCCGCGGAGCACCTTTGCTTTACCCAGCTCGAACGTGTAGCCGTATTCGTCCAGCACGGTGGGTACGTTGCCCCGGAGCAGCCTCAGGTAGGTGGGGCCTTCACTCGCTGCGAGCTGCGGTACTGCCTGTTCGATGTCGATCGAGTCGCACGGGTCCACGATGGTCAGGTTGGGCATGCCGCGGAAAATGGCCATGTCTTCAGTGGCCTGGTGACTGGGTCCGTAGCCCGTGGTCAGGCCCGGAAGGCCGCCCACGATATTCACGTTCAGGTTCGGCTCAGCGCTGTCCAGGCACAGGAAATCGTAGGCCCGCCGGGCGGCGAACACGGAGTAGGTTGACGCGAACGGCACCAGCCCGGTCTCGGCGAATCCAGCGGCAGCGCCGAAGAGGAGCTGTTCGGCCATGCCCATCTGGAAGAAGCGCTCCGGGAATGCCTGGGCGAAGATGTGCATGTCCGTGTACTTGCCGAGGTCCGCGGTGAGCCCGACAATTTTGTCGTTCTCCTGCGCGGCTTTGACCAGGGCGTGTCCGAACGGGGCGGACGCGGTCTTCTGGCCCGGATCGGCGAAAGACGCGATCATGGCCGAGGTCTTCAGCTTGGGTGCGGTGCCCTTCGAATCAGTGGCGGTGCTCATCGGCTTGCCTTTCCTTCGTATCCTGCGGTCAGCTGCTCGCGGCAGAGCTGCCATTCGTGTTCCTCGATGCGCATGAAGTGGGCCTTCTCGCGTTCCTCCAAGAGCGGTACGCCGCGGCCCACCTTCGTGTCACAGAGGATCACCGAAGGACGTCCGACGGCGGCGGCCTGGGCGGCTGCGTTGTCGAAGGCGTGCAGGAGCTCGGCCATGTTGTTGCCGTCCACGCGCTGTGTGTACCAGCCGAAGGACTCCCACTTCTCGGTGACCGGCTCGGTGCGGAGCACGGAATCCGTCTTGCCGTCGGCCTGCAGGGCGTTGATGTCCACCATGGCGGTGAGGTTGCCCAGCTGGTGATGGTGCGCGCCCATGGCGGCCTCCCACGTGGAGCCTTCGTCCAGTTCGCCGTCGGAGAGGAAGTTGTAGACCCTGGCCGCGGAGCCCTGGTGCCGGAGGCCCAGCGCCATGCCGACCGCGATGGTCAGGCCGTGGCCCAGGGAGCCGCCGGAGATCTCCATGCCCGGCGTGTAGGTGGACATGCCGGACATGGGGAGCCGTGAATCGTCGGATCCGTAGGTCTCCAGTTCCTCGACCGGAACGATGCCGGCCTCGGCCAGCGCGGCGTAGTGGCCGATTGCGTAGTGCCCGGTGGAGAGCAGGAACCGGTCGCGCTGCTCCCAGTGCGGGTCCCCGGCCTGGAAGCGGAGCTGGTCCGCGTACACGGCGGCCAGCATGTCGGCCGCTCCGAGGGCCTGGCCGACGTAGCCCTGGCCCTGGACTTCGCCCATGGTGAGGGCGTGGTGCCGGATCCGGTAGGCGGCGGCCGAAACGCTGTCGACGCGATCTGCTGTGGTGGTAGTCATGGTTTCCTGTGTGGCGGTCATTTGAGCTTCTTCTGTGGTGGTCATCAGACGGGGACTGTCTGCGGGGTGCTGTTGGTGGCTTCATCCGCCAGCTGCCGCTCACGTTTGCCCCAGGTCTCCCGGGTGACGACGGCCGCCCACAGGCCGATGGCTGCGTAGAAGCTGAAGAGGAGGGCCGGGCCCATCCAGCCCAGGGAAACGAACAGGAGCGTGGTGACGAAGGGGGTGAAGCCGGACACCATGGCTGAGATCTGGTAGGCCAGTGAGGCTCCGGAGGAGCGGGTCTTGGCCTGGAAGAGCTCGGGGAACCACGGGCCCTGGGCGCCGGCCAGGGAGTTCTGGCAGACAGCGTAGGAGATGACAATGGTGGCGATGACGAAGATGAATA
Organism: Arthrobacter sp. ZGTC131; assembly: GCF_002929275.1. GTDB lineage: Bacteria > Actinomycetota > Actinomycetes > Actinomycetales > Micrococcaceae > Arthrobacter. The sequence goes on along the minus strand of NZ_PJIK01000022.1, from coordinate 28,361 downwards.
TTCCGGTGTTCACGAGCAGGAACATGGGGATGCCGAACAGTGCGGCGAAGGCGCAGGACCAGATGTACAGGGGCCGGCGGCCGATCCTGTCCGTCAGTCGGGCCCAGGCCATGGTGGCGAAGATGCCGATCGCTGAGGCGATGCAGAGGGCTACGAGGGTCTGGGTTTTGTCCGCCAGCTGCTGGGTGTGGAGGTAGGAAATCATGTACGTAATGGAGACGGCGTAGCCGGCGGTCTCCGCAATGCGGAGGCCGATGCCGCGGACAATGCTGCGCCAGTCGGTCTTGATGACCTCGACGATCGGTGACTTCACGATGGAGCCGCTCTCCTTGACCTCATCGAATACCGGCGATTCCGGGACCTTGGAGCGGATGATGAGGCCGACAGCGACGAGCACGATGCTTGCCAGGAAGGGAACACGCCAGGCGAGCTCGCCGCCAAGGTTCACGCTGACGAGGAAGACGAGGTTCGCCAGCAGGAGGCCAACGGGGAAGCCGGCCTGCACGATGCCGGTGTATTTGCCCTTGGATTTCCAGGGTGCGTGCTCGTAGCTCATCAGGATGGCGCCGCCCCATTCCGCGCCGAAGGCCAGGCCCTGGACGACTCGGACGAACACCAGCAGGGCCGGCGCGAGCAGGCCCACCTGCTCATAGGTGGGGAGAAGGCCGATGAGGAACGTGGCCACGCCCATGAGGATCAATGAGGCGACCAGCACGGGCTTGCGTCCGACCTTGTCGCCTAGGTGACCGCCGATGATGCCGCCGATGGGGCGTGCGGCGAAGCCGACGCCGAGGGTGGCGAAGGCGGCCAGCGTGCCGGTTACCGGATCGCCGGTGGGGAAGAAGGCCGTTCCGAAGTACAGTGCAGCCGCGGTGCCGAATCCGATGAAGTCGTAGGTCTCGATCACTGCGCCGACGCCGGAGCCGATGGCGACCCGCTTGGCGTCCTTGGTGCCGTGGACCGGCCCCCTCATGCTGAGAGCTTCTTTGCTCATTGTGAATCCCTTTCGAAGAGCGCCTGGTACTTCCGCACCGACACTGTCGACTGTTAACAACTGATAAGCCAGTGTGACCTGCATCATGGCCGTATGTCAACAGTCAACTTCAGAGGTTGACTGTTGACAGTTAACGAATGTACTGTGGTCTTCATCACTACCGCCCCCAGGCATGACTAGAGGATCGACGCAGATGTTCAACTCCCGACTCGGCTGCTCGTCCATCAGCTTCCGCCACCAGGACCTGAGCACCGCCCTGCGGACCATCAGCGGCTTGGGGTTCGAAGAAATCGATCTGGGTGCGCTGCCCGGTGTCTGCGACCACGTCCCCTATGAGCTGGATGCGGACGCCGTCGCGGCCGTCACCGCGGAGGTTGCCGCCTCCGGTCTGCGGGTCCGCTCGGTCAACGGGGACATCGGGGACCTCAATGCAGTGCTCGACGCCGGCCAGCAGACCGCCCGTGACGCGCACCTTGATGCACTGCTCACCCTCACCGCGAACACCGGCGCGAAGGCTTTGGTCCTTCCGTGCGGCGCCCTGGGCCACGAACCGGTCCGGAGCGTTGACGAGGACCTGGACGAAGTAGCCGCCCAACTGACCCGGGCCGGGCAGCGGGCAGCAGAGTTCGGCGTCGAACTCTGGACCGAGTCACTGCATTTCCTGCGCTTCTGCTGGAACCTGGAGCGCGCCGAACTGCTGGCCGGCCGGCTGGTCGGCTCCGGCGTCGGGATCGTGATGGACTTCAGCCACATCGTCGCCGCCGGCGAGGACCCGCTGGAGTACATCGAACGCCACCAGGGCCTGATTGCCCATGTGCACCTGCGCGACGCCGTGCCCGGCAACATCAACCTGAGCATTGGTAACGGCCACGCCGACTTTGCCGCCGGACTTCGGTCACTGGCGGGGCGCGGCTATACCGGCCACTTCTCGCTCGAGCTGGAAACCCGGGACGTCACCCACGATGACCGCCCGGCCGCCGCGGCCAAGGCAGCCAGCTTCATCACCGACCTCATCTGAACCCGCCTCACCCAACCCGCAAGACAAGCAACAGCAAAAAACAAGGAGCATCATGACCACCATCCAGCGCACCGCCGTCCTCACCGGAGCAACCTCGGACCGGGGCATCGGCATCACCACCGCCCGCCGCTACGCCAGCCAGGGCTGGGCAGTGGTGATCCTGGACCTCGACGGCGAGAAGTCCGCCAAGGTCGCAGCGGAAATCGGCAACGAATTCAACGTCCCGGCCTTCGGCTACGAGATCGACGTCGCCAATGAGGACTCCGTGAACGCGGCCTACAGGGCAGTGGCCGCAGAGGTCACTTCCGGCACGCTTCCCGCGATCGGCGCCTTGGCCAACATCGCCGGCATCACCTCGCCGGTGCCGTTCCTGGAAACCACGCTGGATCTCTGGAACAAGGTCATGGCCGTGAACTCCACGGGCACCTACCTGGTCACCAAGGCATTCCTGCCGGACATGATCGCCAGCGGCTGGGGCCGGATCGTCAACATGTCCTCTGTTTCCGCCCAGCGCGGCGGCGGCGTGTTCGGCAAGGTCCCCTACTCGGCCGCCAAGGCAGCCATCCTGGGATTCACCAAGGCCCTGGCCCGCGAAATCGGCGCCACCGGCGTGACCGTCAACGCCATTACGCCCGGCGCCGTGGACACGAACATCCGCGTCGGCAGCACCGAGGAGCAGGAAGCCGCCATCAACGCCGGCATCCCCTTGGGCCGCAACGCCACCACGGAAGAGATCGCGGCCGTCATCACCTTCCTGTCCTCGGAGGAGTCCGCCTACCTGACGGGAACCACCATCGACATCAACGGCGGCAGCCACATCCACTAGGAGCACCTGCCGCCCGGCTGCCTGAAATACCGGCTACTCCACGGTGACCCGCACGCGCTGCACCACGTTGTTCCCCATGCCCTGATAGTTCCACTGCTGATCCAGGGGCTGGACGGCGCCGCTGGCGTCGGTGGCACGGCAGGCAAGTTCGTGATGGCCGGGATCCGCCACCCAGGGCAGGCTCCAGCCGCGCCACGCGAAGGCGCCGAGAGGTTTTTCCAGCTGGGCATGGACCCACTTGCCGTCGATGCCGACTTCCACACCGGTCACGGCGCCCTCGCCGGACCAGGCCCGGCCGCGCAGCATGACCGGGCCGCGGGGGAGGAAGCGGCGCCGCGTGAAGAAGTCCGGAACTCCCGGGGGAACCATCAGCGACCTGACCTTGATCCGCGAAACGGGCGTGCCGGCGTCGTCCGCGTTGTGTTGGTAGCGGTACGCGACCGACTGCTGAAAGCCGGTGAACGGGGCCGTCACAACCTTGATCGACTGCAGCCATTTGACGCTGGCCATTCCGTACCAGCCGGGAACCACCAGCCGCAGCGGGTAGCCGTGCTGGGGCGGCAGCTCGCTGCCGTTCATCTTGTAGGCCAGCACGACGTCGGGACGCAGCGCCTCCGCGATGGGCAGGCTCCGCGCGTACTGCTGGCGGACGCCGCCCTGGAAGCCTTCGTCCACACCGGTAAACACCACCTCGACGGCTTCGGGTTCCACGCGCGCCTGCGCCAGCAGATAGGCCAGGGGGACGCCCGTCCACACGGCCGTGCCCACGCCCTCGAGGACCCACGGCTGGCTGAGCGGCCGCGGCTTCAGCAGCGAGCGCCCGTTGCCGGCGCACTCAAGCGTCACCGGGACGCTGATGGCCGGGTCCTTCTTGAGCGCGGCCAGGCTCAGTTCCGTCGCCATCTCCACGGCGCCGCCGATCCGCAGGTGCCAGGATCCGTCCCTGATCTGCGGAATATCGAAGTGCGTCAGGACGTAGTGCATTCCGGGCGGCGTCACGTCCTCGCGGAGGGCTTCCAGCGGCATCGAATGGTTCCGCGCGGCAAGCTGCAGCTCGTCCTGGGTGAGCGGGCCGTGCGTGGGTTCCCCTGGATGCGGCCTGGGCCGGACGGGCTGGCGGCGTCGGTAGATCAGCTTGGTCATGGCATTGCGATTCTGCTCGGTGCTGCTGACAGGCGTGCTCCCTCCTAGGTTTACGCCGCCCCCGCCGGAGCGTCAACAGCCCTTTCCCTGCGCCCGCCACTGCCCTCGGCCGCCGCCGTCGGTCCGCCGTCCCGCGCGCCGTCCGCCCGTCCGCCCGTGCCGCGAGCCCGTGCCGCCGGCTAGAGCTGGGGCAGTTTCGCGCACTCCTCGAGTCTGATCGGGTCCTGCCCGGTCAGCCCGTGCACATCCGACGTCGGCCCGGCCAGTTCACCGGCGGCGATCGCCGCGTACGTGCTGACCCAGGCCTTCACCTGCCAGGCGGGAGCCCCGTACGAGGCCCGGGACGAATACGCCTCCTCCAGGGTTTCGTCGTGGTACGTGACGGTCCGGCCGGTGGTCCGGGTGAGCACTTCGGCCGCATACGCCAGGGAGATGTTCTCAGGGCCCGTGAGGTTGTAGGTGAACCCGGCGTGCACGGCCGGATCGCGGAGTACCGCCACCGCGCTCCGGGCGATGTCCTCCCGGGCCACGGCCGCCATGACGCCGTCGCGGGCCGGGCCGCGGATCACGCCGTCCTCCCCGGCCAGCTTCGGCAGGAAGTCCAGGTAGAAGTTGTTCCGCAGGAACGTGAAGGACATCCCCGAGGCGCGGATCCGCTCCTCGGTGGCGTAGTGGTCCCGGCCCAGGGTGAACGTGCAGTCCGGTGCCGCGCCGAAGAACGACGTATAGACGATGTGCTGCACGCCGGCAGCGGCGGCGGCGTCCACGAACGCGTAGTGCTGCTGCAGCCGGTCCTCCGCCTCGGCCGCCGAGACCATGAACAGGGTCTTCACCCCCTCCAGCGCCGGGCGCGAAAGCCCGGGGTCGGCATAGCTGACCAGGACGGGAGGTGCGTTGTCCAGCTCTGGTGCGCGGCCGGCGCCGCGCACCAGCAGCCGCTGCGAGAATCCGGTTTCGGCCAGCTGACGGGCCACCATTTCGCCGAGGACGCCCGTAGAGCCTGTGACCGCAAGGTCGGGAAGGTCTGTCACGGCCGGTCCTAGGCTTCGCGCGTTGCGGGGGATTTTGTCTGGGCGGGATCCCGCTCGGCGAGTGAACCTATGGCGTCATCGATCTTCTTCAGGACCTGCGGTTCCAGCCTGACGCCGGCAGCCGCAGCACTGTCCGCAATCTGTTCGGGACGGGAAGCGCCGATGATGGCCGAGGTCACATTGGGGTTCTGCAGCACCCAGGCAACGGCAAGCTGCGGCATGGTCAGTCCGGCTTCGTCGGCGATGGGCTTGAGCTGCTGCACGCCGGTCAGGACGTCATCGCGCATCCAGCGCTGGATCATCTTGGCGCCGCCCTTGTCGTCGGTGGCGCGGCTCCCTTCGGGGAGCGGCTGGCCGGGCAGATATTTGCCGCTCAGCACGCCCTGCGCCATGGGGGACCAAACGATCTGGGAGATGCCCAGTTCTTCCGACGCCGGGACGACCTCCTCCTCGATGACGCGCCACAGCATGGAGTACTGCGGCTGGTTGGAGATCAGCTGGAAGCCCAGGTCCTTCGCCAGCGCGTGACCGTTCCGCAGCTGTTCAGCGGTCCACTCGCTGACCCCGATGTACAGCGCCTTGCCCTGCCTCACGATGTCCGCGAACGCCTGCATGGTCTCCTCCAGCGGCGTCTCGAAGTCGTAGCGGTGCGCCTGGTACAGGTCGACGTAGTCCGTCTGCAGCCTGGTCAGGGAGCCGTCGATGGATTCCATGATGTGCTTGCGTGAGAGTCCTAGGTCGTTCTTCCCCTTGGGGCCCGTTGGCCCGAAAACCTTGGTGAAAATCTCCACGGACTGGCGGCGTTCACCCTTCAGCGCTTCGCCGAGGACCGTCTCAGCTGCGGTGTTGGCGTAGACGTCAGCCGTGTCAAAGGTGCTGATGCCGGCGTCGAGCGCTGCCCGCACGCACTGGGTGGCGACGTCGTTCTCCACCTGCGAGCCGTGGGTCAGCCAGTTGCCGAACGTGATTTCCGAGATCTTGAAGCCGCTGTTTCCGAGGTATCTGAATTCCATGGGTTTCACGCTAGCGGAGATGGTTGCTCAGGGTAAGGGATGCGGGCAGGTCATTCTGCCGGCAGCGCCCATCAGCCGCCGTACCCGAGCGCCGGGGACAGCTGCCGCGTCAGGAGCGGACGCGGGCGTCCTCGTGCTGTGCCAACGAGACCATGGAGCCGGTGTCCAGGACGGCCATGTGCCCTGCCGCGGCGGGCTTCCTCGCCGGCCGCGGAGGCTGGGCGGACAGGGCCAGCGCGGAACGTACCGGCGCGCCCTTGGTTCCCGTCCCGCCCGGCGCGGGAGTCTGTTTGCTCGGGCCTTCGGTGTTCACAGCCGCGGAGCGCGGCGCCTCCGTGCTTACAGCCCCCGCCGTCTGCGGTGCTCCCGCGTGCAGTGCCCCGGTGTGCAGGGCGGTCTCAACCAGCGGCGCGACCTTCACCACGCCGTCCGCTGCCACACCGCGTCCGCCGCGGTCAGGGCCGGCGACCTTGATCTCCGGGACGGCAGCCCTGGCGCGGGCCACGGCCCTGGCATCGGCGGCAGCCACCGCGGCGGCCCAGTCCTTCGCCAGGACGGGCGGCACCGGCCGGGCGGCAGCCAGCAGCGGGTGATGAACGACGGCGGTGCGGAGCGACTCTTCGAGCCCGGCGCGGCTCAGGAGCCTCTTCCAGTCGTGCGGGGGGCGCGGTTCCCGCGCAGGGCGCGGCGACTTCGGTAGTTTTGCGGGGCGTTCCTGGCGGGCCGCCGGGGCCTCAGCGGCTGCAGCGCCTGCGGACGATTGCGTGCCTACGGGCAGCCGGACCACTTCGACGGTGTCGTTCCCGGGGAAGCGGCCAAACATGGCCATCACAATCAGCGCAACCAGGCGTCCCACACCAGCGATCACCAACGTGGCCACCACAAGGATGAACATGCCAATGAACATGACGAATGCCACACCAAGCGTGCCGAAAAAGGTCAGATTAAGTGCGATCGTTGTCGGATCTTCCACTTCACCCTCCTTACACAGCCTGCGGCCACCGTGCCCGTCCGCACCGCGGCGGACAACAGCCCCTAACCACCATACGGACTATTTACTGCCGACGTGCCCGCTAGGCAAGCCCCGCCGGGCGTTGTTTCGAAGCTGTTATCGGATCCGCCCGCCCACGGAGGCCTATAGTCAGAACCAACAAGCGGACTCGACACTTTCAGGGATGCCATGACCCAGCACCAAGCCTTCGCCGGCAATTGCCCGTGCCTCTCCGGCGAGCAGTATGCAGACTGCTGCGGCCGGTTCCACAGCGGATCAGCGGAGGCGGCGACTGCAGAGCAGCTGATGCGTTCCCGCTACAGCGCCTTTGTGCTCCTCGACGCCGACTACCTGCTGAAAACCTGGCATCCGGACACGCGGCCCACCGAACTGGAGCTCGATCCGGGACTCGAATGGCGCCGCCTGGACATCGTGTCCACCGGGAGGGGCGGTCCGCTCGACACCGAAGGAAAAGTCGAGTTCAAGGCGCATTTCCGGCAGGACGGGGAGCGCGGGGTCCACCACGAAACCAGCCGGTTCCTTAGGGTGGACCGCCGCTGGTACTACCTCGACGCCGTCGTCCTTCACCAGACGTAGCGGCCGCTAACGCTCCTCATAGTCCGCCGTGGGGGTGAACCCGGCACGGTCCACCTTGCGGTGGAAGTGCATGCCGGCCAGGCCGCCCAGGACGGCGCCCACCAGCGCCACTGCTGCAACCACGACGGCGGCGATGATGCCGGTGGTGGTGAGCTGGCCCTCGTTGACGGGAATGCGCGGGAAGCTGTTCAGCTGGGCCAGGATGTTGAACCGCTCACCGGCGATCATTCCCAGCACCGCCACCACGACGGCGGCGATGAGTGCCCAGATCCACACCATCATGCCCTGCTTGGCTCCGTTGAAGCGGGCCATCCGCCCAGCCACGTAGCCTCCGCTGTAGTAGGAGACGAAGAGGATGACGAGCAGCACGACGATGCCCACGATGCCGACCGTCTGGTCCGAAGCCGCCTGGCCGACCGCCACGTTGACATCGGTGTTCGTCGCGAGGCTAACGGCCGTTCCGGCTGCCCCGACCAGGGCCGTCAGGAGCACGGCCATCCCGGTGGCGGCCAACCAGCCGAAGAAGGCCGAGCCCACCTTGACCCCGCCGAAAGCCTCCTTTTCGCGCGCGGCGGCCATCTCCCGCGTCGCGAGGCCGGGATCAGTGTGGGGGGTGTCGGCGGAGCCGGCGTCGGGGGTGTAATCCCGCTCGGCGTACGGTTCCCTGGGGTCCCTGTCGCTGAGATCGCGGTGGGCGGCGTCCCTGTTCCGGGCGTCTGTGTCCCTTGTGTCCAGGGTCCTGGTGTCGGTGTCCCCGGGTGTACCGCCGGTCGCCGTACGGCCGCCGCCCGTGCCGCGGGCCTGCGTGGCGTCGTAGACGGGCGTGGCTTCGGTGCGGGGCTCGGCGGGGTTCGCTTCGGCGGCGTTCTGCTCGCCGGGAATGCGCTGATCACCGGGCATGCGCTGTGCGCCGGAGGTGCGGCGGGGGCGTCTGTCCTCGGAGCCTATTGAGTTGCTCATGGAACTTCTCACTTTCATTGGACGGACCAGGCTCAAGGTCTAAGCCGGGCAACGCAATGCCTAGGCTGCGGCCCTGGCCTCACTTCTAGCTAACTCCGTTCAATGACCGATAGCAAGGAAGCTTAGTATTTGGGTTTCCGCGCCGTCCTTCCAGTTGGGAGGCCTGTTGCCTGCATGATCACCGGTACGTGCGGTGCAGATTCTCCTTCACCGTCGCCCGGGGGGACGCGTCGGCGATCCACGGCCCGGTGCCCTCGGACTGGTCCAGAACCCCTGCCTCAAGCCACTCGTAGCCGCCGGCGAGGACCTTTCGCGAAAGCTGTCGGTCGCCGTCGTCGGTGTTCCTCCACAGCTGGTCGAAGTATTCGTCCACGCGAACGCGCGCCTGTTCGCAGAAGGCCTCGGCGAGTTCGAACGCGGTGGCCCCGCGCTCCGGCGCCGTGCGGAGCAGCATCTCCGCCCGCGAGCAGGACGCCGCCATCGCGAAGAGCTCGGCGCCGATGTCCACGATCCGCCCCAGGAACGCCTGCTTGTGCTCGAGCCCGGCCTGCCAGCGGCCCATGCCGTAGAACGTCTGCCGGGCCAGCCGCCGCGAGGACCGCTCCACGAAACGGAGCTGCTTGGCCAGCCGGCCGAACTCGCTGTAGGAACGCGGGTCCATGCCCGCCCCGGCCACCAGTTTCGGCAGCCACTTCGCGTAAAAACCGGAAGCCCCGACGGCGGCGCGCGCCTTGTCTGACAGGCTCGCTTCGGCGGAGGCCAGGTCTCCTGCGGCGGCAAGGTGGGCGTCCACGGCCTCGCGGGCGATCAGCAGCTTCATGATCTCCGAGGAGCCCTCGAAGATCCTGTTGATGCGGAGGTCGCGAAGCTGCTGCTCCGCGGGGACAGCCCGTTCGCCGCGGGCCTCCAGCGAATCGGCAGTCTCGAAACCGCGCCCGCCGCGGATCTGCACCAGCTCGTCGGCGATCCGGCAGCTGATCTCGGTGGACCACAGTTTGGCCAGCGCGGCCTCGATCCGAATGTCCTTCTGCCCCGCGTCCGCCATTTCCGCGCAGAGCTCGAACACCGCATCCAGGGCGAAGGCCGTGGCGGCAATGAAAGCGATCTTCTTGCCCACTGCCTCGTGCTTGCCCACCGGCCGGCCCCACTGGGTACGCGCGTTGGACCATTCGCGGGCGATTTTCAGGCTCCAGCGGCCGGTGGCGACACAGAGTGCCGGGAGGGACAGCCGCCCCGTGTTGAGCGTAGTGAGGGCGATCTTCAGTCCCTGGCCCTCTCGGCCCAGCCTGTTGGCTGCCGGAACCCTGACCTGGTGGAACCTGGTGACGCCATTCTCGATTCCCCGCAGGCCCATGAAAGCGTTGCGGTTTTCCACGGTGATCCCGGGGGAGTCCATCTCCACCACGAAGGCGGTGATTCCGCCCTTGTGGACGGCCCCGTCGGCGTCGGTGTGGCGCGGCACCACGGCCATCACCACCACCAGCTCGGCAATCACGCCGTTCGTCGTCCAAAGCTTCACGCCGTCCAGGACGTACGCTTCGCTGTCGTCCGTGGGAACAGCGGTGCTGCCCATCCGGGCGGGGTCGCTGCCGACGTCCGGCTCGGTGAGCAGGAACGCGGTGATGGCCCCGGCCGCGCAGCGCGGCAGGTATTCCTGCTTCTGCTCCGGCGTGCCGAACACCTTGACCGGCTCAGGGACGCCGATGGACTGGTGCGCCGAAAGGAGCGCGCCGAGGCTGGGATGGACGGAGCCAAGCAGCGCGAGCGCCCGGCCGTAGTAGACCAGCGAAAGGCCCAGGCCGCCGTACTCCAGCGGGATCTTCATGCCGAACACGCCGAGTTCGGCGAGACCCCTCAAATATTCGTCCGGGATCCTGGCGTCGCGCTCGATCACGCGGCCGGACATGGAGCGGCAGAATTCCGTGAGCCGCTCCATAAAGGCCTCGCCTCGTTCCACGTCCTCTGCCCTGGCCGCAGGCCACGGGTGGATGAGGCCCAGGTCAAAGCTGCCGAGGTACAGGCCTTTAGCGAAGCTGGGCCTGCCCCATTCGGTTTCGCGCGCCGCTTCGGCAATGGCGCGGGCGTCCTCGGCGGAGGCACCGGCCCCGAGCTTCTCGGCGGCGACCGGTGTTTCGGACGCGGGGCTGTCGATGGGCGGGATGGTGCCGGGGCCCTTGGCCCGGGCTGGATCCTCGGTGGCCTGACTGTCAGTGGCGGAGCTCACGGGGCATCTCCTCTAACCGGATGACCGGCTCAAGCCCTGGGTCCGCCGCGGGTGGAGAACCCTTCAGCTGTCCCTCAATGCTACTCGCGGGTAAGTACCCGTGCTAGGGGATGGCTGGCCCTGAAAGTCGCCCGGGAGCTCGACTGTGGAGGCATGGTGCACCAGCCTGTCCCACGAATCGTTGATGCCATGGACCAGGCCCACCAGCGTGCCGGCCACGATCAGCCATGCGAGCCGCCCCACGCCCACCAGGATCAGCGCGGCGAAGGCCGCCGCCGCCACGAACAAGACGAGCACCAGGGCAAAAGCCAAGGTTCCGATGAACACCAAGGTGGCCGTCTCCACTGCACTTAGGTCGAACTGCATGCTTCCCCCTGCGCCTTTGCTGCGGTTGGATCAGTAGCACGAGCGTAGGGCCTGCCGTGAGCCCGGGCTACCGTCTGCAGTGCGAGTTGGAGCCGTTGATACGGGATCGAAATCATACTGCCCCGTAGGTCACGGCTTTGTCTCAGCAGCCTCACCAGTCACAGCCGTAACGTTGCTTCCCGGTCAACATGGGCGCCTCGCGCCCGGCGGTGGGATGGAAGTCGCTCTGCGTTAACCTTGTACTTGGCCGTTTTCAGGTTTCCAACGCCGAAAAGATCCCCAAGCTACTGAAGGAGAGTGTGTGCCCCGGTCCGCCACGTCCTCCGCTGACGCCATCAGCGCACGGCTCCGGGACCTCGAGCTCCTCACCAAGGGACCAGCCTGGGCCCTCACGCGTTCCGCCCCCTGGGTCATCGCGGTGCTGCAGGCGTCCTTTACCCGCACGCGCCCGCAGCTTCCGCTGGAGCAGTTCCATGCCGACGTCGACTCCTTCCTTGAGCAGCTCCGCCGCCAGGACCCCGGGCTGGGTGGCGGCGCCAACGGCAAATCGTTCGGCGACGAGTGGACGCGCCGCCAGTTCCTCACCCGGCGGAACCAGTCGGGGCAGATCGTCTACGAGGTCACCGAACCGGCAGCCAGGGTGCTCGCCTTCCTGGACAGCCTTTCCAGCGAACGCTCCACCCTGAACGGGTCCCGGCTGGGAACGCTGCTGGGCGATGTGGAGAAACTCGCCAACGAGACCAACCCGGACCAGACCGCCCGGCTGGAATCGCTGCAGGAGGAGATCGGCGAACGCCGCCAGCTGATCCAGGACATCACCTCGGGCGACTTCGACGGACTGCTCGACGACGACCAGGCCGTGGAAGCCGCCGGCAACATCCTGGACCTCGCGGCCAGCCTGCCCGCCGACTACAAAAAGATGCGCGACCGGATCGAGGAGCTGGTGGGCGAGCTCCGGAACCAGATCATCGAGGAGTCCCTCAGCAAGGGTGCCACTATGGCGCAGGTGCTGGAGGCGGACAAGCGGCTGCGGCAAAGCCCCGAAGGCAGGACCTTCCGCTCCTTCACGGCCTTCCTCGAGGACCCGCAGCAGCAGCTGCGGTTCCGTTCGGCGATCGGCGAGGTGCTCAGCCGCCAGTTTGCGGACGACCTCTCGCCGGAGGACCGGGAAACCCTCAAGAACCTTGTGGCAGAGCTCCGGCAGCAGCACAGCCAGATCCAGCGCATCTACGGCAAGCTCAGCGAGAGCCTGAACACCTACGTCCAGAGCGACGACTTCCGCCAGTCGGTGCGCCTCCGCAAGGTGCTCCGGGAAGCCGAACAGGCCATCCGTTCCCTGCCCTACGAACGCGAGCGGCCGGGCCTGGTCCGGGGGCCCGTGCTGTTCAACGCCGGCTTCGAATCGCTGGCCATGGTCAAGCTGTTCGATCCCGACGAGTTCGCGGCCCCGCCCAAGCTCGCCGACCCCATCGCCTTCAGCGACTCCGACCGCGTGCGCTCGCCGCGCACGGGCAAGGCAAAGCCGGGAGCCATCCGCGCCGCCGCGGCCGGCGCCTCCACTCTCGCCGAGGCCTGGGGGCAGCTCCCGCCCGAGGAGCAGCACATCAACTCAATCCGGGCCCTCCTGTCCCACGCCCTCCACGAAGGCGCCCGCTTCGACCACGCAGCCGTGGACGCCCTCGACTTCGAACAGATAGACGGAACCACCCGCACGGCATACCTGCCGGTGGTCACGCTCAAGAAGGATTCCGATGACTGAAGAGATAACGACGACGGGAACGCCGGTGGACGAGCCTGCACCCCTGGTCGAGCCTGTCGAGACCGAGGACGCCAGGATTTCGGCAAGCTCAATCAGCGGCGGCGTAACGCCCCGGGACACCTTCGTTGACGGCGCCGCCCTGTTCCCAGGCGACACCGGTGTGCTGTCCATGAAGGTTCGCCAGGCCCTGGTGAAGCTGCTGAAAGGCCCGTACGTGGACGGCGGCCGCGACGAAAAACTGTGGACCACGCTCTTGGACAACCAGCTGATCCTCCGCAGCCGCCTCTCCGAGCTGTTCCTCACCCTGCAGCTGGACCACGAGCGCAAGATTGCCGTCGTTCGGCCGGTTGATCCCGAGGCCATCGGCGGCAGCACGCGCTCCAGCATCCTGCGCCAGCAGCGCGCCCTGAGTCGCGTCGAAACCATCGTGTTGCTCCGGCTCCGCCTCCTCCTGGACCGCCACGTCACGGCCCAGACTGACCCCACCATCACGCGCGAGGAAATCGCCGAGCTCGTGGCCCATTACCAGCCGGCAGGCCAGCAGGACGCGCTCCGCGATTCGGACGTGGTCAACCGGGCCATCACCAAGCTCCTCGCCCGCCAGCTCCTGCTCACCACCGGCCTGGACGACGTCTACACCATCTCCAACGCGCTGCCCCTCGCCCTCCCCTTCGAAAACATAGGCGACATCCCCGCCCAGATCGAAGCCCTGGTCGCAGCCACAACAGACCCCACGGGAACCGAAGCACTGATAGAGCTCGACGGCGAGAATTCCACTAGCTCAGATGACGACACTGAGGACGATGCTGAGGCAACCATCGTGGAGGAAGCCAAGTGAGCATCGCAACCATGCTGCCTATGGGTGAGCTCACCAACCCGGGCCAGATGCGCCTCGCCCTCGTCCAGGTGGTCAACTGGGGCACGTTCCATGGCGCCCACACGATGCACGTGGACCGCAACGGCACGCTGCTCACAGGGAACTCGGGCGTCGGCAAGTCCACCCTGTTCGACGCCATGCTGCGGGTGTTTGACGCCCGGCCCCGCTCTAACGAGGCCGCCGCCCAGCGCGCCGGCGGCGCCGTGGAGGACAAGCGGACCACGTTCACGTACATGCGCGGCAAGGTGGGCGACAAGGCAGTGGGCGAAGGCTCGGCCAGCGCCTTCCAGCGCCCGGGTGCCACCTGGTCCGCCGTCGCCCTGACGTTCGACAACGCGGCCGGCACCAAGGTGACGGTGTCCGCGCTGTTCGACCTGCCGAAGAACGGCACGGAATCGAGCGTGGGCCGGTACTACCTGATCGACAACAAGCCGCTGGACCTTCCGGCGATCGAGGACATCGCCGAGAAGCGCTTCACCAAGGCGGCGCTGGAGGCCATTTTCCCGGACGCCCAGGTCTTCGACGTCCACAAGGCTTTCGCCGAGAGGTTCCGCCGCCTCCTGGGCATCAACTCGGACCAGGCCCTGCCGCTGCTTCGGGTGATCCAGGCCGGCAAGGGCCTCGGCGGAAGCGTCAACACCTTCTTCCGCGACCAGGTCCTCGACGCCCCGGCCACGCTGGCTGCGGCGGACGACGTCGTCGAGGAGTTCAGCAACCTCATGTCCATCCGGCAGCGGCTGGAGGACGTCCGCCAGCAGCGCGACCAGCTGGCTCCGGTGCCGGGCCTTAATAAGGAATACGCGCAGGCGCTGCTGGACGCGAACCGGCTCCGGGAACTCGCGGGCGAGGAGTTCGAGGCCTACAAGCAGCAACTTGCGGTCGCGGTCCACGAGAAGACCCTGGCCCGCTTCAAGGCGCTCTCCCAGGCCAAGGCCAAGGAGCTCAGTGCCGAACGCGCGGTCCGGGACGGCCTGGCCAAGGACCTGCGCCAGCTCGAAGCGGACTACAACAACCAGGGCGGCAACGCCATCTCCTCGATCGAGCAGTCGCTCGAGAACGCCAGGGTGGGGCTCAAACTCCGCCAGCAGGTGGAGGATTCCGCCCGCCAGGCACTGAGCGACGCCGGCCTGGAACTGGAATGGACGGCAGAGGGCTGGGAACAGGCCCACGAGCAGGCAGCCGCGCGCTCCGCAGAGCTCAAGGACGATTCGGAGGCCCTGAAAGAGCTGCGCTTCGAGGCCTTCGACGGCCACGCCACGAAGAAGCGCGAGCTTGCCGCGGCGGAGCAGGAACTCGTGTCGCTGAAGACGCGCAAGTCGCTGCTGCCGCCGTCGAGCATTGAAAACCGCACCGCCATCGCGGCCGCCACCGGTGTTCCCGAGGAGCAGATGCCCTTCGGCGGCGAGCTCATCGACCTCGCGGAAAGACAGGAGCAGTGGCGGCCGGCCGCCGAGCGCGCCCTGCGGAACCTGGCCACCACGCTTTTGGTTCCCGGCGAGCACTTCGCTGCCGTGACCAGGTACCTGAATGACCACTCCGTCCGCGGTGCCCTTCGCGCCGTGGACGTGTCCAAGCCGCTCGCCGGCGCGGCGCTGGCTGTGGAGGACGTGTCCGACGGCGACCTGCTGACCAAGTTGGAGATCCTCACTGCCGGGCACAACGCCGCCGCGGGGGAATGGGTCCGCGAACGCATTGCCCTCGATTTCGCCTACCCGTGCGTGGAAAACCCGGACGAGCTGGCCGGCCTGGACAAGGGCTTGAGCCTGGGCGGCGTGGTCAAGCGCAACCGCCACACCGTGGAGAAGGACGACCGCTTCACCAGCCGGCAGGATTACGTCCTCGGATTCGACAACGCGTCCAAGCTGGAACTCGTGGCCGGCCAGGTGGCGGACCTCCAGCAGGAACTCGCCAAGGCCGCCGAGCTGGCCCAAAGCCGGGAAGAGTCCCACCAGGGCATGTCCCGGCAGCTCGAGGCCCTGCGCCGCGTGGCTGACGACCACCGGCCGTGGGAGCAGGTCTCGGCTGCGGTGGCCGCGGACGAGCTCGCCCGTATCGAGCAGCGGCTCAAGGACGCCCTGGCCGCGCAGGCGGACCTCGAACCGCTCCGGGCCAACATCGAAGCGGCACGCCAGAAGCACCAGTCCAGCACCGAAGCGGCGGCCGTGCTCCAGAGCGAATACAAGGCGCTGGACCACCAGCTCACCGCCTCCGATTCGCTGCTGGAAGCCGCGCGGACCCGCCTGGGCCAGGCGCCGCCGTCGGCCTCCACGGTCACGGCGCTGGAACCGTACTTCGCGGGATTCGGGGACGTCACGGAGATGCATGAACTGGACAACCTTGCCGTCCGGGTCAAGACCCAGCTGCTGGGCGAGCTCCACGCCGCGGAATCCCGCGGCCAGGCGACTTCGGAGCGGCTGACCCGGATTTTTGAGGGTTTCGTGCGTGAGTGGGGCACCGCCATTTCCGCCGACCACGGCACGTCCATCGGGGCGGCCGGCGAGTTTGAGGCCCGCTACCACGCGATCGTCAGCGACGGGCTGCCCGCCCAGGAGGCGGAGTTCCGGCAGTTCTTCAACCAGCGCACGCATGAATCGTTCAGCACGCTGCTGCACCTGCTGGACGAGGAACGCCGCTCCATCACCAGCCGCATCCTGCCGCTGAACGGCATCCTGTCCGAGGTCAACTTCCACGAGGGAAGCTTCCTGGAACTGGACATCAAGCAGACCCTGCCGGCCACCGCCAAGCAGTTCAAGGACGCCATCCAGAACGCGCTGAAGACCCGGCACACGCGGCACGGCAAGTCCGCGGCGGCCGGCGCGGAAACCGACGACGACGCCGAGCTCACCAACCGCTACAAGTCCCTGGAAACGCTGGTGAAGCGGTTGGGTTCGCAGGCTCCGGAGGACCGGCGCTGGCGCGCCGAGGTGCTGGACGTCCGTGGCCACCTGTTCATCCAGTGCAAGGAGCACCGCGAGGTGGAGGCGCCGGAGAAGCAGAGCGCCGCCAGCGCGGGCGCGAAAACCGAAGTCTTCATGCACGCCGACACCGGATCCATGTCCGGCGGCGAACGGCAGCGGTTCACCGCGTTCATCATGGCCGCGGCGCTGAGCTACCAGCTGGGCATCGCCGAACAGGGCTTCACCACCTACGGCACAGTGATGATGGACGAGGCCTTCGTGCTGGCCTCCGAAGAATTCGCGGGCGCCGGAATCAAGGCGCTGCACGAGTTCGGCTTCCAGCTGCTCCTCGCTGCCCCCGAAAACGTGATCGACCTGTCCCGGCACCTCGGCTCCGTCACGGAAATCCTCCGCGACAAACGCACCAACCGCTCCGGCGTGCTGACCGCCCCGGTGATCTCGCCGAAGCCCGGCGCCGAGGGGCAGTGGCGGTCCGAAGCCAACCCCGTGGACATCGTGCTCCGCTAGCCCCTGGATGCGGCGCCGGTCACGCATCGTGACCTTCACTCGGCGAAAATAACAAATCGATGGATTTACTGTGCGAAGCCTAGTGGGGGCCCGCTCCTGCGTGCGATCGTATTTTGCATCAACTCTTCGCCTCACGCTCCACCAGGGTCATCAACACTCCCACGCGGCGGGCTAAAGCTACCCTTCCGGGCTTGACGGCGTCCTTCATGAAAGGCACCATCATGCGTCCTGCACACCTGCATCCCTTCATCGCAGCCCTCGCGACCGCCGCCGCACTGAGCCTGGCCGGCTGCGGCGCAGTCGCCCAGCCGGCGTCTTCCGGCACCGCGTCGCCAGCGGGCGTTGCCACTACTTCGCCGGCCACCCCTGCCCCCGCCACGGCGGTCCCGACGACGACCGCCGGCAAGCCGTCGTCGTCAGCTGCCGCTCCGGCCGCCCTGGCGACGTACACATTCCCGGACGGCAAGCTGTCCTTCAAGCACCCGGCCGACTGGAAGGTGGAACTCTTCACCGGTGACGTGAAGCCATCCACCTCCCGGACGGCCACCGTCTACGACGCCACCGGCACCAAGCAGGTCACTGTCTATTCGGGGCTGATCGCCGACGGCGTGACCCATCCGGTAACCCGGACCGTGTTCGAGTCCGCACCTGTCCCCGGCCTTCAGAAGCAGCCGGCCCCCGCCGCGCACTACTCCTTCTACGTGGACCGGATGGACACCAACTCCACGTACCGCATGCACCTGACAGCCGGGGCGCCGCAGGCCGGGAAGGGCATGGCGCTCGACGGGATCATCCGCATCGGGAAGGAAGTGCTCGTGGCCGAGGCGCAGTTCATCGAGAAGCCGTTCGCCAACGACGCAGCGGCCAAGTCCTGGCTCGCAGGCGACGAGGGGCAGGCCATCAAGGCGCTGCTGCTGAGCGTTACCTACCGCTGACCCTCCCGCTGGTTCTTAGCGCTGGTTGAGCTTGTTTCGGCAAGCTCAACCAGCGCTTTTTTGGGAGCTCTGCGCCAGCCGGCAATTACGTGACGCAAACCTTTCGTAATCTTTGCGAGGATAGGCTAGCCTTACTTGGGTTTGCATCAATGACCTAAGGAGTTCCGTGACTTCCCCCCTCTTCTCCGGCCCGCTTGCCGGCCGCGGCAGCGCCGGCACCACCCGCCGAACGCTGCTCAAGACCGCCGGTAAGGCCACCGCAGTATTGGCCGCCGCGGCCCTCACGCTGACCGCCTGCTCCACCGGGCCTGTCTCCTCGGCCTCCGACGCCGGCGCGACGACGTCAGCCAGTGCGCAGTTCCCTGTCACCATCAAGCACGTCTTTGGCGAAACCACCATCAAGGAACAGCCGAAGCGCGTGGTCACGGTGTCCTGGGTCAACGACGACGTCACCATCGCCCTGGGAGTGGTTCCGGTGGGCGTGCCCAAGAACGAGTGGGGCGGCAACGACAAGGGCTCCACCCCCTGGAAGGACGCCGCGCTGGAGAAGCTCGGCGCGGGCTTCGGCTCGGACAAGGCGCCGGCGCAGTTCTCCGAAGCGGACGGCATCAACTTCACCGAAATCGCCAAGCTCAACCCGGACGTCATCTTGGGCGCCTACTCCGGCCTGACGGAAGAGGACTATAAGAAGCTCACCGAGATCGCGCCGGTCGTTGCGCATCCTGAGCTGGCCTACGGCACCTCCTGGCAGGACTCCACCAGCATCATCGGCAAGGCCCTGGGCAAGGAAGCCGAGGCCACCAAGCTGATCGCCGACACCGAGGCCACCATCAAGGAAAAGGTCGCCGCCTACCCGCAGCTCGCAGACAAGAGCTTCATCTACGGAAACCTCGAGCCGGCCAAGAGTAACGGCGTGAATGTGTACACCGCCAACGACAACCGCCCGAAGTTCCTTTCCGCGATCGGCATGCAGCTGGCGCCGATTGTAGAGGAAAAGTCGAAGGGCTCAAAGGAGTTCTTCATCGAGTGGTCCGCGGAGAAGGCCAACGAGCTCGAGTCCGACATTTTCGTGACCTGGGTTCCGGACTCCAAGACCACCGAATCCATCAAGGCGGATCCGCTGCTGGGCCAGATCCCGGCCGTCAAGAACGGCGCCATGGTCGCCGACTCGGACAACACGCTCACCCTGTCCATCTCGGCCTCCTCGCCGCTGAGCCTGCCGTGGTCGCTGGACACGTTCCTGCCGCAGCTCGCCAAGGCAGCCGACGCGGTCAAGTAGTCAGCACTCCATGACATCAGGCACGACGACGGCGGCACCCGCCCCGCGCGAACTGGCAGTTAATGACGCCAAATCCGGCGCTCAAGGGCATCACCTGCCAGTTCGCGGTCCGTGGCGCGGGCGCGCGCGTGGCCCGCAGGCCGCGTGGCTGCTGGCCGCCGTCGTCGTGCTTGGAGTCGCCTGCGCCGCGTCGCTGGCCGTCGGCGCCCGCGGGCTGTCCCCGGACACTGTGTGGCTGGCGCTGACGCAGTTCGACCCCGCCAACGGCGACCACGCGGTGGTGCACGCACGCATTCCACGCACCGTCCTCGGGCTGCTGGCGGGCGGAGCGCTGGGCCTCGCCGGAGCGGCGATGCAGGGCGTGGCGCGCAACCCGCTGGCCGATCCCGGCGTCATCGGCGTCAACGCGGGTGCCGCGCTGGCCGTGGTCACGGGCATCTACGTCTTTGGCGTGTCCTCGCTGACCGGGTACATCTGGTTCGCGTTCCTCGGCGCTGCTGTGGCCGCCGTCGTCGTCTATCTCATTGCCTCCATGGGCAGGGACGGTGCGACGCCGGTCAAGCTCGCGCTCGCGGGTGCCGCCCTCAGTGCGGGCCTCTACTCACTGATGAACGTCATCCTGGTCTCGAGCCAGGACACTTTGGACCGTTTCCGTTTCTGGCAGGTGGGCGGAATCGCTGGGCGTGACTGGTCCGTCGTGCTGCCCGGCGTGCCGTTTCTCGTGGCCGGTGCGCTGATCGTGCTCTCGGCCGGGCGGATCCTGAACAGCCTTGCCCTTGGCGACGACATTGCCCGCGGACTGGGCCAGCGCGTTGGCCTGGCCCGGGGAGTGACCGCTCTCGGCATCGTCCTGCTGTGTGGCTCCGCAACCGCGCTCGCCGGGCCGATCGGCTTCGTGGGGCTGGTTGTCCCGCATGCCGTGCGGTCCCTGACCGGCCCCGACTACCGGTGGATCCTGCCGTTTTCGCTGGTGCTCGCTCCGGCGCTGCTGCTGCTGTCCGACGTGGTGGGCCGCGTGGTGCTGCTTCCCGGCGAGGTGCCCGCGGGCATCATGACCGCCCTCGTGGGTGCCCCCGTTTTTGTCTGGCTGGTCCGCCGCGGCAAGGGGGCAGGCCTGTGAGCAAGTCGGACCTCGCCGCCATCGGGCGCGAACGGGGAGAAAATGCACCCGGCACCGGGCGCGAACGGGCAGATAACGCCCTCAAAACCGCTAAAACAGGGCATTATCTGCCCGTTCGCGCGTCGCTGCCGAGCCGGACGCTGCTGAACCGGACAGCGGCCCTGGCCCTCGCCGTCGTGCTTCTCTTCGCGGCGGGCGTCCTGCTGGGCAGCTACACGGTGACCATCCTTGACTTCTTTAGAATCCTCACCGCGCACCTCACGGGCGGCGAGAAGATCCCGGGCGCCAGCTTCATCGTGATGGAGGCCAAGCTGCCCCGGGCCGTGATCGGCACCATGATCGGCATTGCCTTCGGACTCTCCGGCGCGCTGTTCCAGACGATGCTCCGCAACCCGCTGGCCAGCCCGGACGTGATCGGCATCAGCTACGGGGCCAGCGCCGGCGCCGTCACAGCCATCGTCGTCTTCGGCGCCTCCGGGGCGGCCGTTTCCGGCGCAGCCCTGGGCGGAGCCCTGGCCGTGGCCGCACTGATCTACGGGATCTCCCGCAGCGGCTCACTTGGAGGAAGCGGCGGCGGAGGGGGCGGCAGCGCTGCCGGCAACCGGCTCATCCTCGCGGGCGTCGGCATCGCCGCGGCGTTGCACGCCGTGGTTAATTTCCTCATGACACGGGCGGACATCCGCACGGCGGCGGACGTCCTGGTCTGGCTCAACGGATCGCTCAATTCCGCCAGCTGGGACCGCGCCGGCGTGCTGGCCCTGGCGCTGCTGGTCCTCATTCCGGCCGCGGCGCTGCTTGCCGGCCCGCTACGCATCCTCGAACTCGGGGACGACGCCGCCGCGGGACTGGGAATCCGCGTAGGCCGGACCCGGCTGGGCGTGGTGATGACCGCCGTCGCACTTGCCGCGGTGGCGACGGCGGCAGCCGGCCCGGTGGCGTTCGTCGCCTTTCTGGCCGGTCCCATCGCGCGCCGCTTTAGCGGCAAGTCCAGCCTCCCGGCGTCGGCCCTCGTCGGTGCCCTGATCGTCCTGGCGGCAGACTACTTTGCCGCCAACATCGCCCCGCTGCTGCTGGACGGCACCGTGCTGCCGGTCGGTGTGATTACCGGAGCACTCGGTGCCCCGTTCCTGCTGTGGCTGCTGGTCACCTCCAACCGAAAGGATGCCTGACATGGCTCTGCTCAAAGCCCGGGACCTCACGCTGCAGTACGATCAGCGGCGCGTCGTGGAGAACCTCACCGCGGAGATTCCCGAGGGCCGGGTGACGATGATCGTCGGGGCCAACGCCTGCGGAAAATCGACGCTGCTGCGCGGGCTGTCGCGGCTGCTCAAGCCCGCCGGCGGCACGGTCACGCTCGACGGCAAGGACATCCATTCCCGCCCCGCGCGGGAGCTGGCACGCACGCTCGGCCTGCTCCCGCAGCACCCCACCGCGCCGGACGGGATCACCGTCCGCGACCTGGTGGGCCGCGGGCGGTACCCGCACCAGGGCTTCTTCCGCAGCTGGTCCGAGAAGGACGACGCCGCGGTGCAGCGGGCGCTGGAGGCCACCGAAACGCTGGACCTCGCCGGGCGGAACGTCGACGAGCTGTCCGGCGGACAGCGCCAGCGCGTGTGGATCGCCATGGCCCTCGCCCAGGAAACGGAGGTGCTGCTGCTCGACGAGCCCACCACCTACTTGGACCTCGCCCATCAGGTGGAGGTGCTGGACCTCGTCACCGATCTGAACCGGCAGCGCGGCACCACGGTGGCCATCGTGCTGCACGACCTGAACCTCGCCGCACGGTACGCGGACCACGTCATCGCGCTGAAGGGCGGGCGGATCGTGGCCGAGGGCGCCTCAACGGACGTGATCACCGAGGACCTGGTGCGGGACGTGTTCGGGCTGGAATCCCGGGTGGTTCCGGACCCCGTCTCCGGCACGCCGCTGATCATTCCCCTCGGCAGGCACTACGCAGCCCCAAAAGCCCTGACCTCAATCCTGGAGATGGCCTCATGAGCACAGCAAAGAACAGCCCTGCCCGTGCGTCCTTGACCGGTCGCCCCGCAGGCTCCGCGCAGGCAGTCGCCGAGAGGCGTTCAGTCTCCACGGAGCCCATGACACTCGCGTTCGACGTCACTGTGTCAGCCGTGGAGGAACTGAGCCCGAACTTCCGGCGCGTGAGATTCGGCGGCTACGCACTCCGCGACTTCGGCGTGCACGGGGACACCCTGGACCTGCGGGTCAAGCTCATGATCCCCTCAATGGCGCCGGACGGCGGCCGGCTCCCGCTGCCGAGTTTCCGGATGGAGCAAAACGGCTGGTACCAGGAGTGGCTGGCCATGGATCCGGCCACGCGCGGCTCCATGCGCACATACACAGTCCGGCAGGCGAGGCTCGATGCCGTCTATCCGGAGATCGACGTCGACTTCGTGATGCACTTTGACGCGGACGGAAACGGAGGTCCCGCCGCGAACTGGGCGCTCGGCGCCAAGCCGGGAGACGCCCTGACCCTGATCGGCCCGAACAACCGCGCGGCGCACTGCGTCACGGCCGAAACCTACTCCGGCATCGAGTGGCGGCCGGGCCTGGCCCAACGAGTGCTCCTGGCCGGCGACGAGACAGCTGTTCCGGCCATCAGCGCCATCCTGGAAAGCCTGCCGGAGTACATGACGGGCCACGTCTTCCTGGAGGTGCCGGAGGCAGCTGACTTCCTCGATCTCCGCACGGCGGCAGACGTCGAAATCACCTGGCTGGCGCGCGGTGCCGCGATCGGCCGGTCCCGGCCCCACGGGGAGCTTCTTCAGGACGCGGTCCGGAAGGCCGTCCCCGTCCCGGGCTGGGTTGCCCTCAAGGCTGCGGGTGCCGCCGGACCTGAACCGGACGACGTCGACGTGGACCGGGACATCCTGTGGGAAACGCCGGCGCGCATGGACACAGCCGCGATCAGTGCCACCAAGAATCCGGACAAGCCGGCGGGGGCCATGCCGTTCTATGCGTGGATCGCCGGTGAGGCCGCCGTCATCAAGGACATGCGGCGCTACCTGGTCCGCGACGTCGGGATCGACCGGAAGCAGGTGGCGTTCATGGGGTACTGGCGGCAGGGGAAGGCCGAGCTGTAAGGCATTTCCTGCGCCCGGTGCTGGGTCCGCCTTCACCGCTGGCTTGCCGTCGCTTAGACACCTCCCGCCGCTCCTCTCGGCCGCGGCCGGCCTCGTTCCGCTTTGGTCGGCGATGCGCTCCTTAGCAAGCCACCGGCTGCGGCTCGTTGGGCGGGCCACCATTCCGTCGGCCTCTCATTCTGGACGCTCTCGCAGTTCCTGTCGTCTAATCGGTAACGCTCTCGCGGTTCCTGTCGCTGGCCGTTAACCCTGTCGTTTCCTTCGGTGGTTAGGGTTACCGGGTGGGTTCATATCCTTTGCTTCCGGACAGGGACGGGCGGCGTGTGTTCGTTGCCTTGGGGGATTCCTTCACCGAGGGCGTGGGGGACCGGAGCTCGCGGCTGCCGAACGGGGTGCGCGGCTGGGCCGACCGTGTGGCGGAGAAGCTGGCCAAGGCGGAACCGGGCTGGGAGTACGCCAACCTGGCCATTCGGAGTAAGCGGCTGCGCCACATCATCGATGAGCAGCTCGAACCGGCGCTGGCCATGGAGCCCACGCTCATCACCCTGTATGCCGGCGGAAACGACATCCTGGACTTCGGAACAGACATCAACGTCCTCATGGCCCAGTACGAAGCCCTCGTGGCCAAGCTGGCGGCGACGGGTGCCACCCTGGTCCTGTTCACCGGTTTCGATGTCAAGGTGTCCGCGGTGCTGGAGCCCCTGAAGAAGCGGAACGCCGTGTACAACCAGCGCGTGCGCGAACTCGCCCTCAAATACGGGGCCGTCTTGGTGGACTACTGGTGCTTTGAGGCCTTCCATGACCGCCGGATGTGGGATACGGACCGGCTGCACATGTCCAAGGCGGGCCACAAGTATCTGGCGGCGCAGGTCCTGGACCAGCTGGGCGTGCCGCACAAGATCACTCTCAAGGAGTGGGAGCCGCCGGCCAAGGTGACTCTGCGCGACTGGGAGCGGAGGCAGCGCCGCTGGGTAAACGACTGGGTGTTTCCGCTCTTCGGCAGGAAGCTCCGCGGCGTCACGCTGGGAGACAACCTCAGCCCGCGTTGGCCCCGGCCGGTAAGGGTTCCGCGCAAAGGCGGCCTGAAGAAGCTCATGGAGTCCAGCCGGGCGCGCTGAACAGGCCCGGTATTGGACCGGGCGGGCCGCGAATCGGCGTCCCGGACAGCGTGTCCGGGGCCTCAAGAGCGGGCTAGTTCTGCGGCCCGGGCTCGTCCAGCAGGTTTTCGAAGCCGGGAGCAACCCGGTTCGCGGCGAATTCGATGACTTCGAACTCGGCCACGCCGTTAGTGTAGAACGGGTCCTTGGCCAAGGATGCATCGAGGGTGTTCCGGTCCGCCTTGGAGAGCAACAGGCCGCCGGTGCGCGGAACCTTCCGGCCGGCTGCCAGGAACACGCCGTCGTCGAAGGCGTCCTTGAGCCAGCTCACATGGGCGTCCAGGTGGGAGTCCACGATGTCTTGGGCAACCTTGTAGGTAAGGGAAACTACGTACATGCCCGCCAGCCTACCCGGAGAGCCAGGCACGGCGGAGTCAGCCCCAAAGCAAACGCCGGCACCCACCTTGAACTGTCAAGCTTCTTTTCTCCTAGGATGGGGTAATGACCGAACCGCGCTGGCTCAATGCCAATGAACGCCGGGCCTGGCTTGCCCAGCTGAGCATCAACACCATGCTGCCGGCAGCCCTGGACACCCAGCTTCACGCCGCCGGGAAGGTTTCGCTGTTCGACTACAACGTGCTTGCCATGCTCTCCGAGGCGGAGGGCCGCTTCCTGCCGATGAGCGAACTCGCGGCGCGGACCAGCGCCTCGCTTTCACGGCTTTCCCACGTGGTCACCAAGCTCCAGAACCGGGGCTGGGTGGAGCGCCGGCCCCACCCGGGGGACGCCCGCGTCACCACCGCGCACCTGACCGAGGAAGGAATGGCCACCATCGTCGAGCTCGCCCCGGGCCACGTGGAATCCGTCCGTTCGCTGTTCCTCGATGCACTCACCGACCGTGACGTTGCCGACCTGGCCCGCATCGGGGAAAAGATCGTGGCGCGGCTGGACAGCAACCACTGGATCCTCCGCGAACAGTGAGCTTGTTTGCGCGGCAGACCAGGGCGCCAGCACGGTGAGGTCCCGGCCACTGGCCTGACTGCCCACTGCCCCAACCTGTCAGTGCCCCAACCAGCCGTCTTGGTTGCTCCCGGCAACGGATGGCACACTTGCCCTATGGATTTCACGGCCCGGTATGTCGCTCTTGGAGACTCGTTCACGGAAGGCGTCGGCGACGACGATCTAACCCGCCCCAACGGAGTCCGGGGCTGGGCCGACCGTGTTGCAGAGCAACTCGGGTCGGCGGACCCGGCATTCGGCTACGCCAACCTCGCCATCCGCGGGAAGAAGCTCCGCCAAATCACGGCTGAGCAGGTGGAGGCCGCCGTCGAGCTCAAACCCACGCTGGTGAGCATCTACGCCGGTGCGAACGACATCCTCCGCCCGAAGGTCGACATCGACAACCTGCTGGTGGAATACGACGCCGCCATCGCCAAACTGGCCGCCACGGGCGCCAAGGTAGTCATGTTCACCGGCTTCGACTCCCGCGGTTCGAAGGTTTTCAGCACCACGCGTGGCCGCACAGCCATCTACAACGAACTGGTCCGGGGGATTGCCGGCGACCACGGTGCCTTGCTGGTCGACTACTGGCGCTTCAGCGAGTACTACGACTGGGGCATGTGGGCGAAGGACCGGATGCACATGTCCGCCGCGGGCCATGCGAATATGGCCAAGCGCGTCCTGACCGTCCTCGAACACGATCACTCCATCGAGGTTCCGCCGATGACGCCGGTGCCGGAGCTCAACAGGGTAGAAGCCATCCGGGCCAACGCGCGCTGGGTGCGGGAATTTGCCGCCCCGTGGGTGGTGCGGCGCGTCACCGGCAAGTCCTCCGGCGACAACCTCCAGCCGAAATACAGCCAGCTCACCCGGCTCTAACCGGCCCCACCCGCCCACTGGTCGATATGTCCTCCTGACATGAAACCTGGGCCGATGAGCTCGGGCACGGGCAGCCCCTTATACACCCGATAACGCCTGATTGGCCTTTAATTGGCGCGTCTCGTAGACTTGGTGGGCGCTAGGTGGCGCGGAGCGTGTGCAATTGCTCCGGTTGACGGTGGTTGTTGGCAGTAATAACAGCCCCGGAGGCCGGTAGTTAGGGGCTCAAGTTGCGTGCATTCCTGTATTCGCCCAGCATCCCGGCACTTCGCAGTGGCTTCCACTGCCCGGTGCCCGTGGCTCATCGCATTCGCCGCAGCAAGGAATTTCTCGGTTTTTCGCCGTCGATTTCGGGCCTGCGGAATTGCGTGAAGGTTGGATGCGGACGCCGCCTGCCGCACGGTGACGCAGAACTCTGCCAGCCGTTTCAATTATTTTTCAGAGGAGAGTCGTCATGGCAGCACACTGCCAGGTGACCGGAGCCGAGCCGGGCTTTGGACACAGCATTTCGCACTCGCACCGCCGCAACAAGCGTCGGTTCGACCCGAACATTCAGAAGAAGCGCTACTGGGTTCCGTCCCTGCGCCGCAATGTCACCCTGCAGGTCTCTGCAAAGGGCATTAAGACCATCGACGTACGCGGCATCGACGTTGTCGTCGCCGCAATCCTGGCACGAGGGGTGAAGCTCTAGTGGCTAAGGACAAGGACGTACGTCCGATCATCAAGCTCAAGTCGACTGCGGGTACGGGTTACACCTACGTAACGCGTAAGAACCGTCGTAACGATCCGGACCGTATGGTTCTGAAGAAGTACGATCCCAAGATCCGCAAGCACGTCGAATTCCGAGAGGAGCGCTAAACACATGGCTAAGAAGTCCAAGATTGCTCGCAATGAGCAGCGCAAGGTCATCGTTGAGCGTTACGCTGCAAAGCGCCTCGAGCTGAAGAAGACCCTGGTTGACCCCAACGCGACTGACGAAGCACGCGAAGCTGCACGCCTCGGCCTGCAGAAGCTGCCGCGCAACGCCTCCCCGATCCGTCTGCGTAACCGCGACATCATCGACGGCCGTCCCCGCGGTACCTTCCAGAAGTTCGGTATCTCCCGTGTTCGCTTCCGCGACATGGCTCACCGCGGTGAGCTCCCGGGCATCACCAAGTCTTCCTGGTAATCCAGCACCGCTGATTCCAGCTGCTTGAGAAGGGCCGGCAACCGTATGGTTGCCGGCCCTTCTTTGCGTTAAGGCCGCATCGGTGCGGCGCACGTCTGTGGGTGACGCACCACACAAGGCGGAATTACGACGCCGGCACCCGGTTTTCCGCTCGCGCCGCACCGTTTTTCCCCGGTATGACGCGGATCCTGGCACCCTGTGGAGGTGTGTTTGGGTGGGTTTGCGGTGGGGGTGTGGTGGGTGTATTGTTTTCTAAGTCGCCGAGAGGGGGCCGGCGAGGAGCTGGTTACCGGAGGCGGCCAAATCCCCTTCTGAACAGCCTGGAATATGGTTCGTCGTTTGGCGTGCCGGATGCGGGTGGGGCTGGTTTCGATGGCCGGGTGGATCGCGGAAACGTTGATTTGCTTTGTGTGTTGGAACCGGGTAAGTTTGAAAAGTTGCTCCGGAGCGATCCTTGACCGTGTGGTTGTGGTGGTGCCGGGTGTGTCTGTTGTTTGAGAACTCAATAGTGTGCCAAGTTTGTTGATACCGGTTTATTTTATATGAATTGGTTGAATTT
>NZ_PJIK01000021.1 GCF_002929275.1 Arthrobacter sp. ZGTC131 | reverse complement strand
TCTCTTCCGGATCACGATCAGGCAGCTGGTTAGTCAACCCGCTGAGGATATGGGAGGTATCTTCTCCTGCAGCCACGTCCAACCTCTCTTTGCGCGCATGCATCGGCGCCCTCAGGTCCGGCAGGGTAGCTGCCTGGCGTGAACGCGACGTGTGCGACATATCGGTTACAACAGCCCGGTCATGTGCGCCGGGCAGGGTTCTATCTCGTCTACGACTGCTTATCCGTCCAGGGCGGTCGCCCCGCAGGCATAGATGTCACCAGTCACTCTAGCTCTGACGGCTTGCCGATGCGTAGCCGTGCCTGACGCCCCTGCCGTATTTGACCGTCATACTGGTTGTGTGACGCAGAATAAGCCGCACCGCGGCAGCACTAGCTTGAAGCCCACGCCCAAAGGGTGTTGGCTTGGAGTAATCGATATCACCATGCATAGGAGGAACACGTGAGCGAGGCCGACGCCGCCACTTCGGTAAATGTGGCGGAAAAATTGGGTTTCAAGAACGGGGATCTGATTCAGGAGTTCGGTTACGACGACGACGTCGACTTCGACTTGCGTGACGACATAGAGGATCTCACCGGGTCCGAGCTCCTGGACGAAGACGATCATGACGTTGTGGACGCCGTCATCTTCTGGTGGCGGGACGGCGACGGAGACCTGGTGGACACGCTCATGGATTCACTGACCACCCTGAGTGAGACCGGTGTGGTCTGGGTGCTGACGCCGAAGTCCGGGCGCCTCGGTTACGTGTCACCGGGGGAGATCCAGGAAGCCGCACCCACAGCCGGGCTTCACGTCACCACATCAGCGGGCGTGTCCAAGGACTGGAGCGCCACGCGGTTGGTCACCAGGAAGAACAAGTGACGGCACCTGGCTCCGTTGTGACAACGGAAGTCGCCGGTGCGCCCGCGGTAGGTGAGCAGGCTCCGGATTTCACGTTGGTGAACCAGTATGGTGAGCCCGTCCGGCTGGCGGACTTCCGCGGCCGCAACGTCGTGCTTGTCTTCTATCCGTTCGCCTTCTCCGGCATCTGTACCGGGGAGTTGTGCGAGATCAGGGACAACCTGGCCGTCTTCGAGGATTCCGACGCCGAAGTGCTGGCGGTCTCGGTGGACAGCAAGTTCGCCCTCCGGGCGTACGCCGAGCAAGAGGGCTACCGGTTCAACCTGCTGGCTGACTTCTGGCCGCATGGGGCCGTAGCTGAAAAGTACGGCGTCTTTGACGCGGAGAGCGGAATGGCGCGCCGGGGGACCTTCATCATCGACGGCGGCGGCACGGTCCGCTACGTCGTGGTCAACCCTCGGGGCCAGGCGCGTGACCTCGGCGAGTACCGCCGGGTGCTGGCGAGGCTGGCCTAGGTCCTACCCATGGATCAGCGGCGGTCCGGCATAGGGCTGACAGGGTTTGCCAGTCAGCCGCCGGTGCCGCGTGCCCGCCCGTCCGCCGATGATCTCGAGGTCCTGGCCGGCATCAAGGAACTGCTGTCCGGGCTGCGCATGGCGCTGCTGACGGGAGCCGGGCTGAGCACGGATTCGGGGATCCCGGACTACCGGGGGCCTGATTCGCCACCACGGTCACCCATGACCTACCAGGAGTTCGTGCGGGACGCGTCGAATCGGCAGCGGTACTGGGCACGGAACCATATCGGCTGGTCCCACCTCCGCCGCGCTGATCCCAATGCAGGCCATGCCGCGGTGACCGCTCTGGAGCGGCGGGGACTCCTGACGGGCTTGATCACACAGAACGTTGACCGCCTGCACGAGGACGCCGGCAGCGTGAACGTGGTTGACCTGCACGGCCGTTTCGACCGGGTGATCTGCCTTGACTGCAAACGTACGTACTCCCGGCAGCTCCTCGCGGCCGTCCTGGAGGAGCTGAATCCGGACTTCCTGCACCGGGCATCGGAGTCCGGAGCAGGGGAAATCGCGCCGGATGCCGATGCCACGGTGGAGGACTCACAACTGATCGGCAGCTTCGTGGTTGCAGGGTGCCCTGCCTGCGGCGGGGTCCTCAAACCAGACTTTGTGTACTTCGGCGAAAACGTCCCCAAGGAGCGGGTCGAACGCGCCTACGCCATGGTGGACCAGGCCGCCGCCTTGTTGGTTGCCGGCTCTTCCCTCAGTGTCATGAGCGGGCTGCGCTTTGTAAGGCACGCCGCTAAACAGGGCAAGCCCGTGGTCATCATCAACCGCGGCGAGACCCGCGGCGATGACCTGGCCACCATCAAGCTCGCCGCCGGCGTCAGTGAGTCCCTCGCCTGGCTGGCTGCGGAGTTGCCCGGACTTCCTGAGCACTGACCCGGATTGGCATTTCAGGGGCTCGATCCGGTAGAGTCTATGTTCGTTGGTTCGAGCACTTCGGTGTGAAAAATCCGCAGAATGGGTCTTTAGCTCAGCTGGTAGAGCGCCACGTTTACACCGTGGATGTCATCGGTTCGATCCCGGTAGGACCCACCACGAAAAACCCCGTCCGCAGGCCTGACAGCCTGCCGGCGGGGTTTTGTGCTTTCCGGAGACGCACTGCGGCAACTAATGCCTGACCCGGACATGCCTGGACCCGGAAATGTCAGTGCCCTTCCGTAGTCTGCGGGCATGGAACATGTACTGGTGAAAACCGCCACTGACGGCCGGCCCGGCGCCGTTATCCGTGGCGGGCGTGAGTGGACTGTCGGGGCCGAGCCGGTCCGCTGGTTTGAACGCGTCAGCTGGTGGGAGGCCGAGCGCAGAATGCCCGTTGGCCTCAGCCGCGTGGACGTGGAGGTCTGGCGTCTTCAGGCGAGATTGGGACGGAACGAAGAGTCGGCCCTGACCACTATGGAGATCCTGCGGGACGGCCTGGGCGGTGGCTGGAAGCTGCGGAGCGCCATTGCGGATGCGGCCTGAAATTGGAAAAGCCTTCCACCGCGACTATTGGGGGATGCCGCGGTGGAAGGCTTAACTTGAATATACCGTGAACATTTGGAAACACGAAACTGATTCGCCGTGCCGCCGGCAGATGGCTTCATCGGCCCCGATTGTCACGGGAAGGCCTGCGGCTTCGACCTCGGCACCGCCTCCGCAGACCGCCAAAGCCATTATGATGGTAAGTGTTCAGCCAAATGAACAGATGCTGCGGGCTTCCGCTGCGTCTGCATGGCTGGCCGCCGAAGCTGCCCGCGCTTTCCGAGCGCGCACCGATTGAAGGAGAATCATGGTCGATTCCCGCGCACCCCGGCCCAACGACGGATTGGGCAGCACCTCGCCGGCGCCGGCCGTCACCAGGGCGGCGGCCGTCTTAGAGGCCCTAGCCGGCTCTGCGACGGGCAGGCTGACGCTCAGTGACCTGGCCCGCGAGCTGGGCATACCCAAGTCGTCGACGTCCAACCTGCTGCTCGCCCTCGAAGAGGCGCGACTGATCAGCCGCCAGGGAGCTGAATACACGCTGGGACGGAAGCTTGTGGAGCTCGGCGCGGCCTATCTGAGCAGGCTCGACGAGGTGCAGGAGTTTTACCGGTTCTGCGAGCAGGCACCCACGCTGTCCGGGGAAACCGTCCGGATTGCCATGCTGGACGGCACCAACGTCATCTACCTGGCGCGGTATGAAGGCCACCCTGCAGTCAGGCTGACGTCCAACATCGGTGACAAGATGCCGGTCTCGCTGTGTGCCGTGGGCAAGGCCCTCGTCGCCCGGCTCCACGACCACGACATCGACGCCATGTTTGCCGATGATGCGGAGCTTCCGGTGTTGACCCCGAAGTCCTTGCGCACGGGATCGGAACTCAAAGCCCAGATCCGCGAGATCCGCGAAAAGGGCTATGCATTCGAGGATGAGGAATCCACTACCGGCGTCGTCTGCCTCGCCGTGTCCGTGCCAACCCGCGGCGCCCACGGCCCCAGCCTGGGGCTTTCCGTGACGGCTCTCAAGGCGACGTACTCGGACGAGCAGGGGGCCCAAATGGTGAAAGAACTCAACGAACTGGCGAGGTCTTTGGGCAATCCCATGGGCTGAACGGGGCTGCGAGCCGCGTCACATTGGGGCCTTTGCGCGGGCAGCAACACAGGGTATTGGCGAGTTGTTCATCATGTTGTACTCTGTTCAACATAGTGATCGACGCCACGGGTGTTGCCGCTATCCCACCAGGCCAACGGGGGCCTGTTGTGTCTATGAGGGAGTGCTTGTGACTACTCGTACTGAATCACCGCTGGCTGATGCGGACGGCGCCGTCGTCGAACCGGAACAGCTGCGAAGGGCAACTCTTGCCAGCTCCGTAGGCTCCGCGCTGGAGTACTACGACTTCTACATTTACGGGCTCGCTTCGGCCCTGATCTTCGGGCCGCTGTTCTTCAAGCCGCTCGGCGAGGACGGAGCATTGATCGCATCCTTCGCCACCTACGGGGTGGGGTTCGCAGCCCGCCCGTTTGGCGGGGTGATCTTCGGCTACATTGGCGACCGGTTCGGCCGCAAGATGGTGCTCATCCTGACGATCGGACTGATGGGCACCGCCAGCTTCGCCATCGGCCTGCTGCCCACGTTTGAGCAGGCAGGCATGCTGGGCGCGGTCCTCCTCGTGACGCTCCGCATCCTGCAGGGGCTCGGCGCCGGAGCCGAGCAGGCCGGCGCCACCACTCTTATTTCGGAAGTCGCCCCGCGCCGCCGTCGTGGTTTCTTCGCTTCCCTGCCGTTCGTCGGAATCCAGCTGGGCACGCTCCTCGGTGCCGGGACCTTCGCGCTGATTGCCATGGCCGACAAAGCTGTCCTCGAAGGCTGGCTGTGGCGCGTGCCCTTCCTGGCCAGCGTGCTGCTGATTGCGGTGGCTATCTTCATCCGGCTGCGGCTCAAGGAAACTCCGGTCTTCCAGGAGCTGGAGAAGCACAAGAATGTGGTCAAGAACCCCATCGGGCAGCTGTGGAAGCACTCGAAGAAGAACGTCCTCATCGGCATCGGCCTCCGCATGGGCGAGAACGGCAACTCCTCGATCTACTCCGCCCTGCTGATTGCGTTCCTTGCGGCGAAGGACGGTGTCTTCCCGGGTGACAAGTTCATCGGGCCGGTGGGGCTCCTCATCGCCGCAGGCTTCGCCGCCGTCATGGTGGTCACGTTCGGTGCACTGTCGGACAGGTTCGGCCGCGTGCCGGTCTACCGCTACGGTGCGCTGTTCCAGGCTGTCATCGCCCTCCCGGCGTTCTACCTGGTCACCCTGGGCAACGTCACGCTCGTCTGGGTAGTCATGGTGGTGGGCATCGCCCTGGGAGTCCAGTCCATGCTCGGCCCGCAGTGCCCGTTGCTGCCTGAGCTTTTCGGCTCCCAGTACCGCTTCACCGGTGTGGCCATGAGCCGCGAGCTCTCGGCTGTCCTGGCGGGCGGGCTGGTTCCGCTGGTGGGTGCTTCGCTGCTGGCGGCAACGGATCACTCGTGGCTGGTACTCGCCGTCTACTCGCTGGTGCTTGCGCTGATCTCCTTTGCCACCACCTTCTTCACCCCTGAGACCGTGGGCCGCGACCTCTTGCTCACGGAGGACGCGAGCTAGCACTACGGACCCGGCATCCCTGCCCAGCACCGTCACTGCGCTCGAAGGCTGTGGCCCCTTCCCTCGGGAAGGGGTCACAGCCTTCGTTGTCCCCGACGTAGGTGCATCCGGCCTTGCCCGGTCCCGTGGCTGAGTTCCGTCACGCATCCCCGTCGAGTGTGAATCGCAGCGCGAGATGGCGTTCTTTTTGCAGCGCTATCTGGCGTTCCAAGCAGTCCTCGCCGCGTCGGCTTCAGATGGTGCGTCGTTGGCTCGCGGTACCGTCGTCCGGGACACCCGGAACAGCTCGGCCAGTTTCAGCCTGCGTATGTTCGCCGGCGTCGTGCAGGGTCAGAAGGTGCTTCCGCCAAGAAGTTTGCACACACCGACGGCGCGTACTCCTCGCCTGTTCTCACTTCGCGTCGCACCCCCGTTAGTGTTTGGATCGTGATTATCTGGATCAACGGAACTCATGGCGCTGGTAAGACAACAACGAGTGCCTTCGTGCAGAAGCTCGTCCCTGACTCGCAAGTCTTCGACGCTGAAAAAGTCGGTGAGACGCTCATGGACCTCAAACCGGGGCTACCTGCGACAGACAATTTCCAGCATTGGCCACCGTGGAGGCCGCTTGTCGTAGACACCGCGCGGCGCATCCTCGACTACACCGGCGGAACACTGGTGATCCCTATGACCGTTTTGGTCGAGAGCTATTGGCGCGAAATCAGTGCCGGACTGGGCCATCACTCCATCCCAGTAAGGCACTTCGTCCTCCACGCCGACCAAGACACCCTCCGGGGGCGTATCGAGGGAGAGCACGTCATCCCCTCGCCCTTCCGCCTTAAGTACCTCGAGCCGTATGCCGAGGCAGCTCGCACATGGCTCCACAAGGAGGCGGAAGTAATCAACACGACACACCTCACCCAGGCCCAAACAGCCTCCCTGATTGCGACAGCCATCCAGAACTGATCGCGTGGAAGCGGATGCCCAGGAAACATGCGACGCTTTCCCGAACGGGGCATCTCTCGGTCGTGAGAACGAAACCCATTCAAAGTGAGCTGCCCGCTAGAGGATCGGCGTTACGGGCACCAGAAGTGCCATTTGCCGCTGCGAAAACACTGCCACTTATCGCGGTTCCCACCCGTCCGGCCCGTGGCCCGCAGACACAAAAGGGCGGCCCCTCCGCTTCTGGAGAGGCCGCCCGCCGGTCAGTGCCCTGCTGGGATACTGGCGTTTAGTAGAAGTGGACCGTGTCCACGAGGTGCGGGAGTTCGCCGCCGTCGAGGAAGGTCCGCAGGTTGCTGCAGAACCGCTCGGTGATGAGGCGGTTTTCAGCGGCACTCAGCGCGGACGTGTGCGGAGAGACCATCACCTTGGGGTGGTTCCACAGCGGGCTGTCCTGGGGGAGCGGCTCCACAGCGAACACGTCCAGGCAGGCATACGAGACCCGGCCGTTTTCCAGTGCCTCCAGCAGTGCGTCCTCGTCCACCACCGTTCCGCGTCCCACGTTCACAAACACGGTGCCCGGCTTCATTGCCCCGAAGATCTCGCGGTTGAAGAGCTTCTCCGTGAAGGGCGTGCCGGGCAGGGTATTCACAACAGCGTCGGCCGAGGCCAGCAGGCCTGCCAAGTCGCTGTTGTCGGCCACTTCTTCGATGCCGTCGATCGGCTCCACGTTGCGCTTGGTCCCGCTGACCTTCATGCCGAGGGCTCGGGCAATCCGTGCCGTTTCCAGGCCGATCTCACCCAGGCCCGTGACCACCAGGGATGAGCCGTTGACCAGCCGCGTCGGCGTCCGCAGCTCCGGCCAGACCTTGGCGGCCTGGTCCTGGGCAAGCTCGGCGCTCCGCTTGAAGCCGTTGAGGATCCCCATCGCGGCAAACTCGGCCAGCGGCAGGGCGTGGACACCCGCGGAGGTGGTCACCTTGAACTTGTTCAGTGTCCCGGCGTCGAGGCCCGAGGCCTTGACGGCGCCGCCCGCCCCGGCGGCCATGGCGTGGATCCACTGCAGGTGCGGGTTTTCCCGGGCGATCCGGGCCAGTCCGGCAGGACTTTCATTCGGGAAGCCGTACAGCACCTGGGCCTTGCCCAGCATCGCCCAGTAGTGCTCCTCCTGCTCGGGCGTGCGCTGGAACGCGGGGTCGCCGGCGTGGTCGGCCGGGAAGCGTTCCCGAGGCAGCAGATCGGGTTCGTAGAGAACGGTCACGGAAGGGTCTACGGCGCGGATGCGGTCCACCAGCTCGGCTTCGAGCGGTACGGCGATCGCGACGGTGGTTTGGGTCGTCATAGTGTTCATCATACTGAATTGAGGCTAGAATGCTGAACAGATTTCCCGAGATTAACCACGAAGATGTGAGGTTGCGCCGAATATGAATATACAGAGAGCGGGCTTCGTCGGCCTGGGACTGATGGGGGCGCCCATGGCGACCAACCTCCTCAGGGACGGGTGGTCGGTCACCGCGTGGAACCGCTCGCCCGCCGCGCTGGAAGATTTCAGGAACCGCGGCGGCGAGGTGGCCGGTGACGTGGCGGCACTCCGCGACGAACCCGTGACCGTTTTCATGCTCCCGGACCTCGGATACATCGAGGAGGCCGCGGCCGGGCTGCTGGCCAGCTGGGCGGACACGCCTCCGGCACCCGGGACGGCACTGGTGGTCATGAGCAGCGTTTCCCCCGAGGGCGTCCGCGAATTCGGCCGCCGCGTCCGCGAAGCCAGCGCAGGCAACGCCGTTGTGGTCGATGCCCCTGTTAGCGGGGGCACCAAGGGCGCCACAGAGGGAACCCTGGCCATCATGGCCGGGGCCGACGACGAAGCGGACTTCCGCAGGTTGCTGCCGATGTTCGAGGCCATGGGAGCCACCGTTCGGCGCCTTGGCCCGCTCGGCGCGGGGTCCTTGGCGAAGGCCTGCAACCAGCTGATCGTGGGAACCACGACGGCGGCGCTCGCCGAGTCGGCTGAGCTCGCCGAGCGCTCCGGCCTGGAAGTCGCGGCGCTCTACGAGGTCCTGGCCGGCGGACTCGCCGGAAGCAGGGTCCTGGACGTCGTGGGCCCGCGGCTCGTGCGCAAGGACTACACGCTCACCGGGCCGGCCAAGTTCATGCACAAGGACCTGTCCTTCGTCGTGGAGTCGGCCGAAGCGGCCGGCACCGCCGTCCCCATGGCGCGGGCCGGCGTCGAACTCTACGCGGAACTGAAGCGGCAGGGGCTGGGGGACCAGGACCTCGCCGTCGTCAGGCAGACCATTTCCAATCTCAGCAGGACGACCGCGGACGCCGCGAAGAGAGGGACCCTTCCACAATGAATTCACTTTTTGACCTGACCGGGCGTATTGCCCTGGTGACCGGTTCGAGCCGGGGAATCGGCAACGCGTTAGCGCGGGCGCTGGCCGATGCCGGGGCCACGGTGGTGCTGAACGGGCTCAGTCCGGAGCGGCTCAAGGCCGCCGAGGCTGCGATGGCGGCCGACTACGCGCCCGGCCGGGTGCACAGCTGCGCGTTCGACGTCACGGACGACGCAGCAGCCGCCTCCGGCATCGCGTGGGTGGAGGAGAACGTGGGTCCGCTGGAGATCCTGGTGAACAACGCCGGGATCCAGCACCGCGTGCCGATGCTGGAGCTGGATGTGAAGGACTGGGAACGGGTGATCTCCACGGATCTGACCAGCGCGTTTTTGGTGGGCCGGGAGGCGGCCCGGCACATGATTCCCCGGGGCCGGGGGAAGGTCATCAACATCTGCTCGGTGCAGACCGACCTGGCCCGCCCCACGATCGCCCCGTACATCGCGGCCAAGGGCGGGCTGCGGAACCTGACCCGGGCCATGACCGCGGAGTGGGCGGCCTCAGGGCTGCAGATCAACGGGATCGCGCCGGGTTACATCCACACCGAGATGACGCAAAACCTGGTGGACGATGCGGAGTTTAATTCCTGGATCCTGGGCCGGACCCCGGCGAACCGGTGGGGGACCGTGCAGGACCTGGCAGGCCCGGCAGTCTGGCTGGC
Source organism: Arthrobacter sp. ZGTC131 (assembly GCF_002929275.1). Taxonomy (GTDB): domain Bacteria; phylum Actinomycetota; class Actinomycetes; order Actinomycetales; family Micrococcaceae; genus Arthrobacter. Next base: position 39,687 of record NZ_PJIK01000021.1, on the reverse strand, counting down.
CTCGAGCGGCTCGGACTTCGTCAACGGCCAGACGATCTTCATCGACGGCGGAATGACGGTGGTGGTCTGATGGCGCCGGTGACGGATGGTTCAACAGCTTTGCCGGCCGCGGGCCCGGCCGTGGTCGCATACGCGAAGGGTGACCTGCGGATCGAGGAGGCCCCGCTGGCGGCGCCGGGGCCGGACGAGGCCGTCGTCGAAGTGGCCTATGGCGGCATCTGCGGCTCGGACCTGCACTACTGGCTCCACGGCGCCGCGGGGGAGTCGATCCTGAAGGCCCCGCTGGTGCTCGGCCACGAGATTTCCGGGCGCGTGGTCCGGCCCGCGGCGGACGGCACCGGCCCCGCCGCGGGGACTGCCGTCGCGGTTCATCCGGCCACTCCGGGGCCGGGCGCGGCCCGGTATCCGGCGGACCGGCCAAACCTCTCGCCCGGCTGCACCTACCTCGGCAGCGCGGCCCGGTTCCCGCATACCGACGGCGCGTTCAGCCGGTACGTGAACCTGCCGGCCCGGATGCTCCGGGCACTACCGGAGAATCTGGACCTGCGCACGGCGGCGCTGATCGAACCCGCGTCCGTTGCCTGGCATGCCGTGGCGCGGGCCGGCGACGTTGCGGGAAAGACCGCGCTGGTGATCGGGTCCGGGCCCATCGGCGCGCTGGCCGTCGCGGTCCTGAAACGGGCCGGCGCGGCCCGGATCGTCGCGGTCGACATGCACGCCAAACCGCTCGAGATCGCCGCCGCGGTCGGCGCGGACGAGGTGCTGGCCGCCGGCGACGCCGACGCGATCGCCGCCGTCGAAGCCGATGTGGTGATCGAGTCCTCCGGGAACCATCACGGGCTGGCCTCCGCGATCCGGGGCGCCGCCCGCGGCGGGACCGTGGTGATGGTGGGCCTGCTGCCCACCGGCCCGCAGCCCGTCCTGATCTCCCTGGCCATCACCCGGGAACTCGACCTCAAGGGCTCCTTCCGCTTCAACGACGAAATCGACGACGTCATCGCCGCCCTGGCCGACGGCACCCTCCACATCGAACCCGTCATCACCCACGAATACCCCGTGGCCGAGGCCCTCGAAGCCTTTGGCGTCGCCCGCAACTCCGCCGAATCCGGCAAAGTGCTGCTGAGCTTTGCGTCGGATCGCTAGCGGCGGGGCACCGGGACGAATACCCGCGGCTGCTCGACCCATACCGGCTCCATCTCCGAGATGGTCTGGCGCATGATGAGACTGGACGCCTCGCGGGCTTCCGCGGCATCGCCGGTGAAGATTGCCTTGGCAACGTCCAGGTGCCACTGGAGGACGACGTCGCGGGGGCGGTCCGGCATCAGCCCGTGCACCGTGCGGCCGGTCAGCGTCTCGGCCACCTGGCCCACGAGGTTGGCGAACATTTCGTTGCCGGACCCGCTGAGCAGCAGAGAGTGGAACTGGATGTCCAGTTCCAGGAACCGGGGCACGTCGCCGGCCTGGCCGGCGTCACGCATGGCGAGGGACACCTCCAGCAGCTCCCGGCGGAGATCGTCCGGAGCGTTCACGGCGGCGAGTTCCGCGGCAACGGGTTCGACGGCGGACCGCAGCTCCGCCAGCGACCTGAGCTGTGCGCCGCGGCCTTCACTGGCCAGCCGCCAGCGGATAACCTGCGGGTCGAAGGGGTTCCAGCGGTGTGGCGGGAGGACCCTGATTCCCACGCGCTTGGTGGTTTCCACCAGGCCGAGCGACTGGAGCACCCGGACGGCCTCGCGAACCACCGAGCGTGACACTTTGAGTTCGTCTTCCAGCTGCTCCGCCAGCATGACGTGGCCCGTGGGGAGGCTGCCGCCGACGATTCGGGTTCCCAGGTGCTCGATGGCACGGTGGTGGAGGCTGGTTGACATATTCGTAAGCATAATCGGGCGGCGCCGGTTTGTTTCCCGGGCTCCCATGGCGCGGCCGCCCGTGGCGCGGGCGCGCCCGGCGCCGTACATCATAGACTGTTTGTGACGCGCGTCTTTCCACTACGTGGGCGCCACTTTCCCCACGTGGCCCGCAATACATATGGTTTATTCACAGCCACTTTGCCTCAAGCGTGTTCCGCAGGACGTGCGGGACCCATTGCACACGTTGCACAGAAATGAATTGGAGTTTTGATGTCAGCACACATCGGTGTCACCGGCCTTGCGGTGATGGGTGCCAACCTTGCCCGCAACCTGGCCCGGAACGGCTTCACCGTTGCCCTGCACAACAGGTCGGTCGAGAAGACTGACACACTGCTGGAAAAGTACGGCCAGGAGGGCGACTTCGTCCGTACCGAAAGCCTTGAAGAACTCGTCAATTCGCTGGAGAAGCCGCGCCGCGTCCTGATCATGGTCAAGGCCGGCAAGCCGGTTGACTCCGTGATCGAGCAGCTCGAGCCGCTGCTGGAGGCGGGCGACATCATCATCGACGCCGGCAACTCGCACTACGAGGACACCCGCCGCCGCGAAGCCGCCCTTGCCAAGAAGGACCTGCACTTCGTGGGCATCGGTGTTTCCGGCGGTGAGGAAGGCGCTTTGAACGGCCCGTCCATCATGCCCGGCGGCTCCAAGGAGTCCTACGACGCCCTCGGCCCGCTGCTGGAAAAGATCGCCGCTAACGTTGACGGCCAGCCCTGCTGCGCCTGGATCGGCACCGACGGCGCCGGCCACTTCGTCAAGATGGTCCACAACGGCATCGAATACGCCGACATGCAGGTCATCGGCGAAGCCTTCGACCTCCTCCGCTCCGGTGCCGGCATCGAACCGGCCGAGCAGTCCAAGATCTTCGCAGAGTGGAACAAGGGCGAGCTCGCGTCGTTCCTGATCGAGATCTCCGCCGAGGTCCTGGGCCACGTGGACACCCGTACGGGCAAGCCGTTCGTGGACGTCGTCGTGGACGCTGCCGGCCAGAAGGGCACCGGCCGCTGGACGGTCATCTCCGCGCTCGAGCTGGGGTCCCCGACGTCGGGCATCGCCGAATCCGTCTTCGCCCGCGCGCTGTCCTCGCAGGCCGAGCAGCGCAAGCTGGCCCAGGAACTGCTCGCCGGCGAGGAAATCGCCGTCGAGGTTCCGGAGACGTTCGTCGAGGACGTCCGCCAGGCGCTGTACGCGTCCAAGCTGGTCTCCTACGCCCAGGGCCTGGACATGCTGACCTCCGCAGCCAAGGAATACGGCTGGGACCTGAAGCTGGACGAGATCGCTTCGCTCTGGCGCGGCGGCTGCATCATCCGTGCAGAACTGCTCAAGGAAATCACCAAGGCCTACGCCGCGGATGAAAAGCCGGCGAACCTGCTGTTCGCTCCGGCCTTCACCAAGGCCATCGCCGAGGTCCTGCCGGCCTGGCGCCGCGTTGTTGCCACGGCCGTGCAGCTGGGCATCCCCGTCCCGGTGTTCTCCTCCTCGCTGGCTTACTACGACGGCCTGCGCCGCAAGCGCCTCCCGGCCGCCGTGATCCAGGGACAGCGCGACCTCTTCGGTGCACACACCTACGGCCGCGTCGACGCTGAGGGCACGTTCCACACCCTCTGGGGCGAAGACAAGTCCGAGATCGAGGCCGTGGACACCCACTAGTCACCGGCTAGCCCGGTTCAATACCGGAACGCCCTACGAACGCTAACGGCCGGCACTTCCCCGATACTCTGGGAAGGTGCCGGCCGTTTGTGTGTCCGGCGCCGGCTGTTCCGCCGTGCACCGTCCGCCAATCTAGGAGTCCCGGGTGTCCCAGCCAGTAGCGTTCGTCACCGGAGCCTCCACCGGCATCGGATTTGAGGCAGCGAAAAAGCTGGCCTTCAACGGGTTCGCTGTCTATGCCGGCGCGCGGCGGGTAGACAGGATGGAACCCCTCAAAGCCCTCGGCATCAACGTCCTGCAACTGGATGTCACTGATGATGAGTCGATGCGGAACGCTGTCGGCACCGTCCTGGACGCACACGCGCGGATCGACGTCCTGGTGAACAACGCCGGCTACGGCTCCTTCGGCTCGCTGGAGGAAGTTGATCTGGCGGAAGGCAGGCGGCAGTTCGATGTCAACGTCTTTGGCCTTGCCCGGATGACCCAGCTGGTACTGCCGGCCATGCGCGCCGCCGGGCAGGGGCGGATCATCAACATCTCGTCCATCGGCGGAAAGTTCTACGAGCCGCTCGGCACCTGGTACCACTCCACCAAGTTCGCGGTCGAGGGACTCAGCGACGCCCTGCGGCTCGAACTGAAGCCGCACGGCATCGGCGTCTCTATCATCGAACCCGCCAGCACCCTGACGGAGTGGGGGCGCATCTCCGCCGAGGGGCTGCTGGCCAGCTCCGGACGCGGCCCGTACATGGACCAGGCAAAGGAGATGGCTGCGGTGCTGGCGTCCACCGACAAATCGGCCACGTCCACGCACCCGGAAGTCGTTGCCGACGCGGTCCTGCACGCCGCCACGTCGGCGCGCCCCAAGACCCGCTATCCCGTGGGCAGGGGCGCGGCCGCGATCTTGGCGTTGCGGCGGATCCTGCCGGACCGGGTGTACGACGCCGCGGTGATGGCCGTCCTTAAACGCGTCGCGCGCTGACGTGATTTGGGCCGGCTGTAGTATGCCGGTATGGCTATCGCGCGCTTCCCGGGACTCGTTATTGACTGCCCTGATGCGGGGGCCCTAGCGGCTTTTTACGGCGCACTGCTCGGCTGGAAGGTGAAGGCTGACCCCACCTGGGCCGAGATCCGCCCTGACGACGGCAGTGACTGCATTTCGTTTCAGCAGATCGACGGCTACCGGCCGCCGGAATGGCCTAGCCAGGCCGTGCCCCAGCAGATGCATCTGGACCTGATGGTGGAGGACCTGGACGAAGGCGAGAAAGCGGTGATTGAGCTGGGCGGCACTAAGGCGGACACCCAGCCCGGCACCACCTTCCGCGTCTTCCTCGACCCGGCCAGCCATCCGTTCTGCCTCTGCGTGGACTGAGCCGCCGCTAGGTCCGGCGGCTGCTCAGATCCGGTACTCGATGTAATACTCGGCCGGGTCCACGGCCGGTTTGGTCTCACGCTGGGCGTCACGGTGGCGCCAGCTGGCCGGAACGCCGGTCACGATGGACTCGGGCGGCGCGTCCTTGACGACGACGGCGTTGGCGCCCACTGCGCTGTCCCGTCCGATAACGATGGGCCCGAGAATCTTCGCCCCGGCCCCGATCGTGACCCGGTCCTCGATGGTGGGGTGGCGCTTCACCTTTGCGAGGGACCTGCCGCCCAGAGTCACCCCGTGGTAGATCATCACGTCTTCGCCGATTTCGGCGGTCTCGCCGATCACCACGCCCATGCCATGGTCAATGAAGAACCGGCGTCCGATCGTGGCGCCCGGATGGATCTCGATTCCCGTCAAAAACCGGGTCAGCTGCGAAATGAGCCGGGCCGGAAAGCGAAGTGCCGGGTACTGCCACAGCCGGTGCGTCAGCCGGTGCGCCCAGATGGCGTGGAGCCCGGAATAGGCGAAAAAGTTCTCAAAAGAACCTCGAGCCGCCGGGTCGTGGGACCGGGCGGCGTCGAGGTCTTCCTTAAGTCTTGCGAAGAAGCCCACAAAGATCTTTCTACAGGAAACGGAAAGCAGCTGGCTAAGGCTTAGCCCCGGATGTCGTCATACAGGACGGTGGAGATGTAACGCTCACCGAAGTCGCAGACCACCGCAACGATCAGCTTGCCCGCGTTCTCCGGGCGCTTGGCCAGTTCCAGTGCGCCCCAGACGATGGCTCCGGACGAGATGCCACCGAGGATGCCTTCCTTGACGCCGAGGTCCCGGGCTACGGCCACGGAGTCCTCCAGGGTGGCGTCCAGGACCTCGTCGTAGACGTTGGTGTCCAGGAGCTCCGGAATGAAGTTGGCGCCAAGGCCCTGGATCTTGTGCGGGCCCGGTGCACCGCCGTTGAGGATGGGGGAGTCCTTGGGCTCGACTGCCACGATCTGGACGTCGGGGTTGCGCTCCTTCAGGACCTGGCCGACGCCGGTGATGGTTCCGCCGGTACCGATGCCGGAGACGAAGATGTCTACCTTGCCGTCGGTGTCTTCCCAGATTTCCTCAGCGGTGGTCTTGCGGTGGATCTCCGGATTGGCCTCGTTGGCGAACTGCTGGGCCCAGATGGAGTTCTCCGTGTTGGCAACGATCTCCTGGGCCTTCTCCACGGCGCCGCGCATGCCTTCGGAGCCCGGGGTAAGAACGATCTCGGCGCCAAAGGCGCGCAGCATGACACGGCGTTCGGTGGACATGGTCTCCGGCATGGTCAGGATGACCTTGTAGCCGCGGGCCGCACCCACCATGGCCAGCGCGATGCCGGTGTTGCCGGACGTGCCTTCAACGATGGTTCCGCCGGGCTTGAGTGCGCCGGACTTTTCAGCGGCGTCGATGATGGCGACGCCGATGCGGTCCTTGACGCTGTTGGCCGGATTGTAGAACTCGAGCTTGACGGCAACCTGTGCATCCAGGCCTTCGGTCAGCCGGTTGAGCCTGACCAGGGGAGTGCCGCCTACCAGCTGCGTTACATCGTCGTAGATCCGTGCCATGTACTTACGCCTATCTCTCAGGAGGGAATACTTTGGTCAGCCTAACGAGGGCGCAAGCGACCCTGCTAAGCATTAAGCCATGCAGAGTAATATTTCCGCGCCTTGGCCAGCTTGGGGTTGATGATGACCTGGCAGTAACCCTGATCGGGGAATTTGGCGTAATAGTTCTGGTGGATATTTTCCGCCGGATAGAAGTCCGGAAGCCGGCTGACCTCGGTCACGATCGGCCGTGACCACAAATCCTGGTTCCGCTCGATCGCTTCCTCAAAGAGGATTTTCTCCTCGGTGGTCTCGTAGAACATGGAGGAGCGGTACTGCGTGCCGACGTCGTATCCCTGGCGGTTGAGCGTGGTGGGGTCGTGCAGGGCGAAGAACATGTCCAGGATGACTTCGGCCGGGATAACGTCGTCGTCGAAGGTGACTGCCACGACCTCCGCGTGGCCGGTGGTGCCTGAGCAGACGGAATAGTAATCCGGGTGGCGTTCGTGGCCCCCGGTGTAACCCGAGACGACGGACGTGACGCCCTTCGTTTTCTGGTAGACGGCGTCGAGGCACCAGAAGCATCCTCCGCCAAGCACAAAAGTTTTCATGTCCTCTTCAATGGTTCAGCCGTGCGGATGATTCCCGTAGTAACCCTACGGGCTCGTAACGGGCACGGGCCAGGGGCGACTGTAGGGTAAAAATATGAGTATGGAACCTGTGAACAGTGACGTGGCAGCCGAGCCGGAGGAGACTCCGGATGCAGCGGAATCGTCCGATGCAGCCACGCTCGGGCAGCTGATGCTGGCCGTGGAGGAGCTTTGGCCCGAGTCACTGGCGGAGGAATGGGACGAGGTGGGCCTCGTCGCGGGTCACCCGTCTGCTGAAATCACCCGCGTCATGTTCGCAGTTGATCCCACGCTCGAAGTGATCGACGAGGCCATCGAATGGGGCGCGGAGCTCCTCATCACCCACCACCCCCTGCTGCTTAAGGGCGTCACCACCGTCGCGGCGAATACCGCCAAAGGCCGGGCAGTCCACCGCCTGATCGAGTCGGGCACGGCGCTACTGAGCGTTCACACAAACGGTGATTCCGCCGTCGGAGGCGTTTCCGACGTGCTGGCCGATGCTCTGGGGCTGGAAAATGTCGCACCGCTGACGCCTGCCGCCAACGGCCTTCCGGAGGAAGGCATCGGCCGGGTGGGCGACCTCGCCGAGGCGATGACCCTGGGCGACTTCGCGGCGCGGGTCTTCGGCATCCTGCCGTCGGTGGCGGGCGGCGTCAGGGTATCCGGGGACAAGGACGGCCTGGTCAGCCGGATTGCCGTCTGCGGCGGGGCAGGAGATTCGCTCTTTGACGAAGTCCGGGCCAGCAACGCGGACCTGTTCGTCACGGCCGACCTCCGGCACCATCCTGCGTCCGAAGCGCGTGAGGCGGCCGTCAACGGCCGCCCCTACCTTATTGACGTGTCGCATTTCGCCAGCGAATGGCTGTGGCTTCCGGCTGCCGCGGAGGCGCTCGGAAACGTCCTGGCGGACCAGGGCCTCGACGTCGAGATCCGTGTGAGCACCACCAACAGCGATCCGTGGGACTTCATTCTGACTCCCGGCGGGGACTAGAGTCTATAAAGCCCCGTAGGGGTGCCCGGCTGAGGCCGGATGGGAACAAGCGGAGGTAATAGTGGCCAAGGCAGCACCGGCGGAACAGTTGAAGTTGCTCGATCTCCAGGGCTTGGACGCCAGGCTCCGGTCCCTGTCCAACCGCCGCCGCAGCCTTGAAACTGATCCCCGCATCTCGGATCTCCAGGCGGCGCTCGGAATCGCCAACGGAGAGCTCGGCGCCGCGAAGATGGCCGTCCATGACGCCGAAGCGGAACTGAAGCGTGCCGAGGCTGATGTGGAGCAGGTGGTCAACCGCATTGAACGGGACGAAGCGCGGCTCAACAGCGGCACGGGCCTGTCCAAGGACCTCGTGGCCCTGCAGAAGGACATCGCCTCGCTCAACAAGCGGCGCTCCGATCTCGAAGACGTAGAACTCGGTGTGCTGGAGCGTCTGGATGGCCTGCGCGAACGTCAGGCAACCCAGCAGCGCATCGTTGACGACATCCAGGGTTCGTTCGGCGTGATCCGTGCGGAGCTCGACGCCGCCCTGGCCGAAATCGCCGCCGAGGCAACCGAGGTGGCCGCCCGTCGCGCCGAATTTGCTGCCGGCCTGGATACCGGCATGCTCGCCGTGTACGAGAAAACGCTGGCAAAGCGCGGAGTTGGCGCTGCCAGGCTCTTTCACGGCACATCCGAAGGCTCCGGCATGCGGCTGAGCCCCGGCGACCTCGCTGAAATCAAGGCAGCAGCCGAGGACGACATCGTTTTTTGCCCCGACTCCGGCTGCATCCTGGTGCGCTCCGCCGAATGGGTCTGACCGAACTAGGTAGCAGCACACGCGGTTCCCGGCGCTGACAGCGGTGCCGGCTGATACCTACTCTGGTGTCAGCCGGGCAGAATGATGTTCAGGGCATGGGCCTTGCGGGCCGTGCCGGGCTCGAGTTCTGAAGCCCATTTTTCGCCTGCGGCCTTGTGCAGCTGCTGCGGAGTTTCCGGAGCCTTGCCCCGCCGGGTCAGCAGGTGCCGGGCCAGTTCGCCCCTGGTGTGCTTCGCGAAGTGGCTGACCACCTTGCGCACGCCGTTCACCTCGGTGAAGACGTTGACGGCCACGGTGTTCGACGCCGGGGGAGCCCACGCCGCGGCATAGGTGCTCGAACGGCAGTCCACCAGCAGCTGGCCGCCTGCCGCCGCGGCGAGGGCGTCCGTGAGCTGCGGTTTCCAGAATGACGCAAGGCGTCCGACGTCGGGCAGTGCCGTTGACATGGACAGCCGGTAGGCGGGGACCGGGTCCGCAAACCGGATGGCACCCCAGAGTGCCGAGATCACCAGCACCGATTCATCCGCCTTGCGCCGCTGGACCGCCGTCATGGTCTTGTAGCCGAGGGCGTCGTACAGCACGCCGGAATAGACCTGGTGGGCGGGTGCCGCCGGTTCCGCGTGCAGCCGGGTGTTGCGTTCGACGTCGTCCTTCAGCGACGCTCCGACGCCCAGTAAGGCCAGGGCGTCCTCGTGCGCACTGACCGTTCCCAGTGCGTCGAGCACCTTGGCCCGGTAGGTATTGAGCTCAGGGAAGCTCAGGGACGCCCAATCCATAGCGTCGCCGCGGACGGCCGGAGTCTTGCCTTCGGACGGGGGGAGCAGGATCAGCACCGTACGATCTTACCGGTGCGCGCCCCCCGACTTTCCCCCGCACCGTTCCCCCCGGACACTCGCTCAGCCGAGGTGCCAGCCCAGGAAAGACAGGACGTTCGGCAGGACGGACCGCCAGTAAGCCGCGTCGTGGCCGCCGGGCTGGAATCCGCCCTCGACCGGGGCGGGCAGTCCCCGGACGTAGTCCCTGACCGAGGCGACCAACTCGTCCTCAGTCCCGCAGTCGATCCGTTTGGGCGTCGCTGCCAGCTTGGGCCGGAGCGCGAATACGTCGTGGGCGGCGAAGTCCGCGGGGCTGTCGAAGGCCCGTTCCATTCGTGCGTCGTAGCTGTCCCAGACTGCCGGACTCATGGCCGCCACCGCCCAGATACCGGGCATCCGGGCCTGGGATGCCAGAAGCAGGGCACCGAAGCCGCCCATCGATATGCCGAAGAGTCCGATCCGGCCGATGTCATAGCCCAGGGCGCCGAGGAACGGAACGAATTCCTTCACCAGCATCGACTGGGTGTCGCTGCCATCCGCGCGGGCGTGCCACCAGGTGTCGCCGCCGTCCACCGACGCGATGGCGAAAGGCGTCCCGCCTGCGGCGAGATGCCGCTGCAGGACCAGGTGAGCCTCGAGCCCATCGAAGATGCCCCGGTTGTTGCCGCCCAGTTCATGGAGGAACACGGCAACGGGGTAGTCTGTGGCGCCCCTCCCCGGGACAACCGGAGTGGCGACAGTCCAGTGGGTGGTCGCCGTGCGGAACTTCGAGACGAAGGAGCCGGTGCTCATTTCCACCGAGGGACGGCCGGCGGGGAATGTCGACGGCGGCTTGGCCGCCGTCGTGCGGGGCGGTGCCGTACGGACTGGTGCGGTATTTGGCGGTGCGGTGGTGACCGGTGTGGGGCCCGGGCCCGGAGGGCCTGTGCATGCTGACAGCGCAGCGGCGCCAACACCGGACGCTGTCCACTGCAGCAGCCGGCGCCGGGCAACGGGACGGTTGTCCATTTCCCGATCATAAGCCTCGGAGGTGCCTGCCGCCTCGGCTTCCTCCTCGGCTGCCGGCCGAACGGCCGGATTGTTGGTCACGCCGCCTTCACTGAGGACGGTTCGGCCTTCGCCGATTCATTCTGTGCCGATGCTGTCGGTGAGGGCGCAGCTCCCTGCGCGGCCTGGCTTTCCCGGGCGAGGAATGCCGAGAGCTCGCCGATGGTGCTCATGAGCGGCGCCGGGAAGACGACCGTCGTGTTCCTGTCCACGCCGATTTCGACCAGGGACTGCAGGTTCCGGAGCTGCAGTGCCAGCGGATGAGCCATCATGGTGTCCGAGGCGTCGCCAAGGGCCGCCGCTGAGATGGCTTCGCCTTGCGCGGCGATGATCTTGGCGCGCTTCTCCCGTTCGGCCTCCGCCTGTCGGGCCATGGCACGCTTCATGCCGTCCGGCAGTTGAATGTCCTTCAGCTCTACCAGGGTGACCGCCACGCCCCACTCGAGCGTCAGGGCGTCCAGGATCTCCCGGATGTCGGAGTTGATCTGCTCAGTCTCCGACAGTGTCTGGTCCAGGCTGTGCCGGCCCACCACCTTCCGCAGGGTGGTCTGGGCGATCTGGTTGATCGCTGCCGCGACGTTCTCGATCGCGACCACGGATTTCACGGCGTCCACCACGCGGTAGTACGCCACCGCGGAAATGTCGACGCTCACGTTGTCCTGGGTGATGATGCCCTGCGACTGGATGGGCATGGTCACGATCCGCAGGCTGACGAGGTGAAGCCGGTCGATGACGGGGATGATGAAGCGCAGCCCCGGCATTCTGACTGCGACCACCCTGCCCAGTCTGAAGAGTACGCCCTGCTCGTACTGCCGCACGATCCTGATGGACATCCTTGCCGCGGTCAGCAGCAGCACCAGGAGGATGGCGGCGATGATGATGGTGGTGGGGTCCATGGGGATCCCCTCCTTTGTGAGTGTTGGAGCGATTTAATTGTCTCACCGCCGCCTCCGGCCCGCGGGGAGCGGAGGCGGGCGGCGTACGCGGAGCAGGGCAGGCCGCGTACGCGGAGCCGTGCCGGCCGGGAAGCCCGTAGACTGGACGACGGATGGGTTGACCAGGCGGCCGCGCGTCACGTAAGTGGCTCGAGGAACGTCCGGGCTCCGCAGAGCAGGGTGGTGGGTAACGCCCACTCGGGGTAACCCGCAGGCCAGTGCCACAGAAAACAGACCGCCTGCCTCGCGCCGATTTTGAAAGCGGCACGAAGCAGGTAAGGGTGAAACGGTGGTGTAAGAGACCACCAGCTTCCCGGGTGACCGGGAAGGCTAGGTAAACCCCACCCGGAGCAAGGCCAGACAGGGCACGATTGAGGGCTGCTCGCCCGAGTGTCCGGGTAGGCCGCTGGAGGGCGTCGGCAACGGCGTCCGTAGATGGATGGCCGCTACTCCCGCGCTGGTAACGGCACGGGAGCACAGAACCCGGCGTATCGGTCAACCCATCCACTTCCCTGGACGGTTGCCGGCCGGAGCCCGGTGTGAGTCAATTCACGCACTTCGCGGCGGTCCGGGCATCCTGGCAGCCCTAGAATGGACAGTGAACGTAGAAGTTCTTCCGCCGGATCTGCGTTTGCAGCCGGCGTTTTTCTTTGCAACGTCCAACGGCATCCGGGGTGGACCGAAACCCTGCCGGTGCCCGTGCCCCTGGATAACTTCCGGTGGGCGCCCTCCGGTTTACGAGGACGTATCCGGTTGAACCAAGGAAGGTAGTTCTGTGAGCCAGACGTCAGATTCTTGTCTTGATACGTGGATGGGCCGCGAGGCACTCGCCGAGGCCATGATTCCGGTGATCGGCCGGCTGTACCGGGAAAACAATGTGGTGACCTCCATCCACGGACGCAGCCTGATCAACAAGTCCGCGATGAACATCCTGAAGGCGCACCGCTTTGCACGGCGGATGAGCAAGGACGAGCTCCTGCTCGAGGAGACGGCACCCCTGCTGGACACCCTCGCAAAGCTGGAACTCGGTGCAGCGGCCATCGACATCGCGCGCCTGAACCAGAAGTTCAAGTCCGACGGCGGCGACGCCACTTTGGAGGAATTCCTCCGCGGCGAGCTGGCCGAGGTAGTGGGCAAGCGCGGCGCAGACGACCGCACCAGCACCGACGTCGTCCTGTACGGGTTTGGCCGGATCGGCCGCCTGCTCGCCCGCCTTCTCATTGAAAAGGCAGGCGGCGGCCACGGCCTGCGCCTGCGTGCCATCGTGGTGCGCCGGGGTTCGGACAACGACCTGTCCAAGCGCGCGAGCCTCTTGCGCCGCGATTCGGTCCACGGCTCCTTCGAAGGCACCATCCGGGTGGACCAGGAAGCCAACACCATCACCGCCAACGGTGTGCAGATCCAGGTCATCTACTCGGACAACCCGGCCACCATCGACTACACGGCCTACGGCATCAAGGACGCCCTGGTGGTGGACAACACGGGCCGCTGGCGCGACACCGAGGGTCTGTCCCAGCACCTCCTGAGCAAGGGCGTGGCGCGTGTGCTGCTGACGGCCCCGGGCAAGGGCGAGCTGAAGAACATCGTCCACGGCATCAACCACGGCACCATCCTGGATTCGGACAAGATCGTCACCGCGGCGTCGTGCACCACCAACGCCATCACGCCGGTCCTGAAGGCGATCAATGACAAGTACGGCGTGGTCCATGGCCACGTGGAGACGGTCCACTCCTTCACCAATGACCAGAACCTCATTGACAACTTCCACAAGGGCGACCGCCGGGGCCGCTCAGCCGCGCTGAACATGGTGATCACCGAGACGGGGGCAGCCAAGGCCGTGGCCAAGGCACTGCCGGAACTGCTGGGCAAGCTCACCGGCAGCTCCATCCGCGTTCCCACGCCGGATGTCTCCCTGGCCATCCTGAACCTCAGCCTGGAAAACGGCACCACCAAGGACGAGGTCAACGACTACCTGCGGGAAATGTCGCTGCACTCGGTCATGCGCAAGCAGATCGACTACATCGACTCCCCTGAGGTCGTGTCCACGGACTTCGTCGGCTCCCGCCGGGCAGGCATCGTTGATGGCCTCGCCACCATCTCCAACGACAAGAACCTGGTGCTCTACGTCTGGTACGACAACGAGTTCGGCTACAGCTGCCAGGTGGTCCGCGTCATGGAGGAAATGGCCGGCGTGAACCCGCCGACTTTCCCTGCGAAGGACTCCGTCAAGGACGCAGCCCCCGTGCTGGCTGCTGCCACGGTCTGATAGCCCCGCCTCGCCAACAGTTCGGCCTCGCGGCCGGTCTCTGTAGGCCGCCCTCCGCAACCCGCTGCCATGGCAGCGGGTTGCGTTGTTTCCACCGAACTTCCCGGCTGAGTCTCTGGAATCAGCCGGGAAAGGGGACCACACTGTTCTCATGGAACACGACTCGACCCTCCAGCACGACACAACCCTGGAACACGCCCTCGACGTGGCGCGGGCCAACCAAAAGAAAGCCCAACAGCTTTTTGACGATGCCCGTGCTGCGCATGCGGCCGGCGAAATCGGCGAAGACCGGGTGGCCCAGTTGCAGCGCCTTCTCGACCTCGCCAACGCGGACCTTCGGCGCGTCATGCGGGAGCAATAGCGCGCAGTCGTATGCCTCGACTGTTCCTGCACAGCGCACTGTTCCTCAACACTGTGGATATCGGCCCTGATGTCCGTGGTCCGGCCTAGGCTCTGGGGGTGAGCAGAAAGCCGTCTCTGAAGCCCCGGACCATATGAGCGTCAGCTGGGCTGCCTACCGGCGTGCCCGACGTCGCTCGCGCCAGGCGTGGGCCGTGCTGGGGACGCTTTCTGTTGCCCTGGTCGCAGCCGTCGTCTGGTTCTTCACCGCCGGGCAATTTGTCGTCGCGGAGCCGGCCGTATCCGGCCCGAGCGAGGCCCCTGTATTCGATCCGGCCTGGATGAAGCCCGTGTTTCCACCGCGGCCGGTGCCCGACGGCAGCGCGGTTGCCGCCCTGGAGGGCCTCGCCGTCAAGGGCCGGGCGCCGAAGAACAATTACCAGCGCACGGCGTTTGGGCCGGCCTGGCAGGATGCGGACCGTAACGGGTGCGATACCCGCAATGACATCCTGCGCCGCGATCTTCGCGAGGTTGTGTTTGCGAAGGGCTCCAAGTGCAAGGTTGCCGCCGGCGTGATGCACGAGCCGTACCTCGGACGCATGGCCACGTTCACGCGCGGCGCGGAGACCAGCAAGGACGTGCAGATTGACCACGTCGTGGCGCTGGGGGACGCCTGGCAGAAGGGAGCCCAGCAGCTCACGCCCAAGGAACGGCAGAACCTGGCCAACGATCCTCTGAACCTCATCGCGGCGGACGGTCCGGCCAACCAGGAGAAGAGCGCCTCGGATGCAGCCAGCTGGCTTCCGAAAAACAAAGCCCTCAGGTGCCACTACGTCGCACGACAGATCTCGGTGAAGGCGGCCTACGGGCTCTGGGTGACGCAGCCGGAGAAGGACGCCATGGCACGTGTGCTGAGCGCCTGTCCGCAGCAGCGGACCATTGCCGCCCGGTGAAGCGCCGCGAGTCAGTGCCGGCTCGAGCCGTGAGGCCAAGCGCCGAGGTCAGTGCCCGAACGGGTCCGGATCCACTCCCGGCATCCACGTCAGCCCGGGGATGCCCCAGCCACTCTTCTTCGCCTGCTTCATCGCCCTGCGCGCGTACCTGTCAATGAGGCGGTTCACGTAGAGCCGGCCATCCAGGTGGTCATATTCATGCTGGATCACACGGGCGAACCAGCCCGTGGCTTCAAAGTCCACCGGCTTGCCAAATCCGTCGAAGCCCTGGACCCGCGCCCAGTCCGCGCGCTTCAGGGGGTACTGGCCTCCCGGGAACGAGAGGCAGCCCTCAACCTCTTCGTCAGGATCAGGCAGCGCGCCGGAGATCTTGGAAAGCGTCAGAACCGGGTTGACCAGTACGCCCGAAGGCGGTGCGCCGTCCTCGTTGTCGTACTTGTACACAAAAATCCGTTTGCCCACGCCCACCTGGGGTGCGGCCAGCCCTACGCCGTTGGCTTTATCGTTCGTCTCAAACATGTCGGCAATGAGCTGGCGGAGTCCGTCGTCGAACACTGCAACTTCGGCAGCGCGGCGGTGCAGCACCGGCTCGCCCCAGATGGTGATAGGCAGAACGGTCATGTCAGTTGGATCCTTTGGTGCTGGGCGGACTTCAGCCGGCAACGGGGTGAAACAAGCAAAGGCCGCACCGGATAAACCGATGCGGCCTTTGTGATTGGCCGGCAACTCAATGCCGACCTTCGTGAGGGTGAGCGACGGGGGTTGAACCCGCGACCTCCTGGACCACAACCAGGCGCTCTGCCAACTGAGCTACGCCCACCATGTGCCTTCCACAGACTGTCCGGCAAGCCGTTCGTCCGAAAAGGCAACGTCAAATAGTTTACCTGCTGTTGGGGGGTGCTTTTGCCACTTTTGACCTTTTCGGCAAAATTTCCCCCGAACGTGGCGCAGATTACATTCCGGGCTCCGCCGCGGCCGCCGGAGGAACACTCTCTGCAGCGAGCTGGTCGGCGGTTGAGGCCGGACCGGATATCCGCTTGGAGATCTGTTGGGCGGTTGCGCTGTCCGGCCCCGGTGCGGGGACAAAGACGGCCTCCCGGTAGTAGCGCAGTTCGTCGATCGAATCCTTGATGTCGCCGAGCGCACGGTGCCCGCCGTGCTTGGCGGGTGCCTGGAAGTAGGCGCGGGCGAACCATCGCCGGGCCAGCTCCTTGATGGTGCTCACGTCGACGATCCGGTAGTGGAGGTGCTCCACGACCGAGGGCATGTCACGCGCCAGGAACACACGGTCCGTGCCGACCGAATTTCCGGCGAGCGGCGCCTTGCGGGCATCCGGCACCCACTTGCGGATGTACTCGAGGACTGCGGCTTCGGCCTCGGCGAGAGTCTTGCCGTTGGGGAGTTCCTCGAGGAGCCCCGAGCGGGTGTGCATCTCCCGGACGAAGTCGTTCATCTGCGCGAGTGCCGCGTCGTCGGGCTTGATCACGACGTCCACCCCGTCCCCGAGGATGTTGAGGTCCGAGTCCGTCACGAGGGCAGCCACTTCGATCAGGGCGTCATTGACACTGTCAAGGCCGGTCATTTCGCAGTCGATCCAGACGATGCGTTCGTTAGTTATAGGCACCCGATCAGCCTACCGTTTCGTCGTCCCGCCACCGTGCGATGCTAAGATTTCGGGTACGTGGCGGCGTCCCTGTGCGCCTGCCGCAATCCCTTCTGGCCGGATATAGCGGGCGCAGATGGTGGCAGTATGCCCACAACAGATTGGACGATCCTGAGATGACGGCGCCCGTGCCTGCGATTGGGGAAAAGGCCACCGGCACTTCCACTGACCCGGCCCGGGCAGAGGTGGACAACCCTCGCTCGCCGATCTTCTCCGGTTTTATTGGTTCTGTGTTCCTGGTCGTCGGGTCCCTCGGCGTCGGCTGGCTCGCTCCGGCGTCGGAGCTGCGGCGGATGCCGCTGTTCATCTGGATGCGCACCGAGGCTTTCGGCGTCGCGCTGTCCATCGTGCTGCTGGCCGTCGGCGGAATGCTGCTGGTCCGGGCCTGGTTGAGACTGGGCCAGCACATCCACATCTGGGGCAAAGCGGCCCGCAGGGCCACACTCCAAGCCATCGCCGCGTGGGGCCTTCCCATGATGTTCACGGTCCCCTTGTTCAGCCGGGACGTCTACGCCTACATCGGCCAGGGCCGCCTGATGGTGGAGGGGTTCAATCCGTACGAGAACGGCATCTCGGCGCTGTCCAATTACTTCCAGCTTGGCGCTGACAAGATGTGGACCGAAGCACCGGTGCCCTACGGGCAGCTGTTCCTCTGGATCGAGCAGTTCGTTGTCTGGTCCACCAACGTCCACCCCGAGGCGAGCATCATGCTGTTCCGCCTCGCTGCGCTGGCCGGGGTGGCCCTGTGCATTATCTACGTCCCCAAACTCGCCGAACTCCACGGCGTCAACCCCCACCGTGCCCTCTGGCTTACGGCGGCGAACCCGTTGTTCCTCACCAACTTCATCGCGAGCGTCCACAACGACGCGCTCATGATCGGCCTCGCCCTCGCCGGACTGTATTACTCAGCCACCCGGCGCGTCATCCTCGGAATTGTCCTGGTGACGGCCTCCATTGCGGTGAAGCCCATCACTGTGGTGTTCCTGCCCTTCATCGGACTGCTCTGGGCGGGCAAGGGAGCCAGCTGGCCGCGAAAGTTCGTTTTCTGGGGCCTGACCGCGGGAATCAGCTTTGCGCTGCTCTACCTCATGAGCCTGGTGAACGGTTTCGGCTTCGGCTGGATCAACGGCTTGTCCGCACCCGGCAGTGTGTGGATCTGGTACGCCCCGGTGGGCCTGCTGGGCCTCGTGGTCGCCTCCATCGCGAATGCGTTCAGCCTGGACGGATGGGGCCTGGCCAAGCTGGTTTACGACGCCGGCAAGGTGCTTGCCGTGGGAATTGTCGCCTGGCAGATCTTCAGGGGAGACCACGACCGCCTCATGCGCCGGCTGACGCTGGCTTTCGCCGCCGTGGTGGTGCTGGCCCCCATGATTCAGTCCTGGTACGTGGTCTGGCTGATCCCGCTGTTTGCCGTGACCGGCATCCGGGATGACTGGCAGGTCAAGGCGCTGTACTTCATTGTGTCCTTCTTCATGGTCTACGCCATTTCGGACCAGCTGGAAGTTTTCCCGTATCTGCAGACCGAGGACCTGGGCCTGGCCCTGGCGCTGGCCCGCAACGCCGCGGCCATCATCGCCCTGCTGTTTGCGCTGTACCTGATCTTCCTGGACCGGAGCACCAAGCTGCTTTTCAGCAAGTCGGACCAGCCCGTCACTACGCGGCCCGTCATCTGACCGGGACGTTCTTCAGCGGCTTCCCTGCGCGAGAGCGGGCTGAGGGATGCGCCGTTTCGCTCGACAAATTCCAAGACCCAGCCGGGCTCGGTTTTGGCGTACTCGCGCAGCACCCACCCGATGGCCTTGCGGATGAAGAACTCCCTGTCGGCCATGTTGGCCTCGATGACGCTCGCGAGCAGTGCCGTGTCCGTGCGGGATTTGGCGCCAAGCTGGGCGGTGATGGAGGCCCGCCTGATCCAGAAGTCCTGGTCCTTGCTCCAGCGGAGCAGCACGGGGGTGAGTTCCTCCCGGTGGGCCTGGAGCAGGGCGCAGATCCGGTGGGCCACGCCGTCCACATAATCCCAGGATGCGCCGGTGCGGATGATTTCCTCATACACCGGAAGCATCCCGAGGTCGCGGGCAACCAGCCGCAGGCCGGTGAGGTCGATGGCCGCGTAGCGCTCCTCGCGGTAGGCGGCCTCCCGCCACAGGGCGAGCACCGTGGACCGCAGTTCCTCGGCAGAGGCGAAGGGATGCGCGGCCGCAACGGCCTTGGTGGTCTTCCGGACGTCCGGCACCCGGACGCCGAGGGACGGCGTTGATGACTTCATGTAGGCCTGCGCCGAAGCACCGCGGACCGGGTCCGCCGCGGCGCCGCAGCCCGGAGCGGATGGCGGCCAGCACCTCGTCATTTGCCATGCTGCCAAGATAGCCGGTTCCCGGAACGCGGACGGCCGCTGCCGGAGCGGCCCGCGTGGTCCTAAAGTAGGCAGGGTAAGAGGCGCCGCAAGCGGGATTCGGCCTGCCGCGCCAAAGAAATCCTGGAGGCCCTACATGTCCATGATCAAGACTCCCGAGGAAATTGCCTTGATGCGCGATGCCGGTCGTGTCGTGGCCAGCACGCTGGCGGCGGTCCGCCAGGCTGCCGCAGTCGGTGTTTCCCTGAAGGAACTCGACGGCGTCGCCGCCGCCTCGATTTCCGACGCCGGAGCCACGCCGGCGTTCCTCGACTACCGGCCGCGCTGGGCATCCGTTCCCTTTCCGGGCGTGATCTGCACCAGCGTCAATGACGCGGTGGTGCACGGCATCCCCAACGGATACCGGCTGCAGGACGGAGACCTGCTGAGCGTGGACTGCGGCGCGTTCCTCGAGGGCTGGTGCGGGGATGCCGCCGTCAGCTTCATCGTGGGCACGGCGGATCCGGTGGACCAGGCGCTCATCGACGAGACCGAGGCTGCGCTGGCCAGGGGCATCGACGCCGCGCGGGTGGGCAACAAAATGGGCGACCTCGCGTATGCGATCGGTGGCGCTGCCCGCCGGGCCGGCTACGGGCTGTTGGCTGACCACGGCGGGCACGGGATCGGCCGCACCATGCACGCCGAACCTCCGGTCCCCAACGACGGCCGGCCCGGGCGGGGGATCAAGCTGACCGAGGGGCTGGTCATCGCCATCGAGCCGATGCTCATTCTCGGCGGCCAGGGCGATTACTACCATGACGACGACGAATGGACGCTGCGCTCCGCCAACGGCCGCAGGGCTGCGCACAGTGAACACACGGTGGCCATCACGGCGGACGGTCCGGTGATCCTTACCCTGCCCTGATCCTGCACTGGCACGTCCTGCCCTTGACGCGCCCTGCCTGGGATATTCTTTCTCTTAATGAACAAAGTTAGCGCTAACAAAGACGGGAACTCAATGCCGCTCACGGAGCACGCCATCAGACTCGGCCCCTATTCGGCCATCATCACCGAGCGCAGCGGAGCCTTGCGTGAACTGAGGTATGGCGGGAGGGATCTGGTGGTCGGCTTCGGCGAGGACGGCCCCATTCCGGACTATCGGGGCGTTGTCTGCGCTCCGTGGCCCAACCGCGTGGCCGGGGGCCGGTACAGCCACGGCGGCAGGACGTTTCAGGCCGTTATCAACGAGCCCCGGCGGAACACGGCACTGCATGGCCTCGTGCTTGATGTGCCCTGGGCGCTGGTGAAGGGGACGGATTCCTCGGTCACGCTCCGCTGCTCCGTCGGCGCCGGGCCCGCCTATCCGGGCGAGCTTGCGGTGACCGCCTCCTACGAGCTGCTGGCCGACGGCCTGCACTGCACTGTCACCGCCGTCAATGTCGGAGAGACGCCGGCCCCGTACGGGGTTTGCCCCCATCCGTACTTGGCCGCAGGCTCCGCCCCGCTGGATGAATGGACGCTGGAACTCCCGGCCGATGAGTTTCTCGAGGTCACGCCGGACCGGCTGCTGCCGCTGCAACTCAGGACTGTCGAGGGGCATGAGTTCGATTTCCGGAACGAGCGGAGCCTGGGTCCCGTCCGGATTGACCACGCCTTCACGGGCATTCGCCGCAACTCCCAGGGACGGGCGGCCGTGCGTGTCTTCGACCCGTCCGGCACGGGCGTGGAGCTCGAATGGGATGACGCGTGCCCGTGGGTGCAGGTCCACACGGCGGACAAGCCCGTGGGGCCGGACCGGCTCGGACTGGCGGTGGAGCCGATGACCTGTCCGCCCGACGCCTTCAACTCGGGAACGGACGTGGTGGAGCTGCTTCCCGGCTCATCGCATGAGGCAGGCTGGACGATTCGGGCGCTAAGCCGCTAGCGACGTCCTCGGTCAGCCGGAGCTGTGCGGTCCGACCCTCAGGCGCACCACTGCCCGGCCCGGAACGGCGTCACTGACCAACTCAAAGCCGGCGTCCAGGAAGAGCCCGAGCGTCCCCTGGTACAGATCCGGGGCGCCGGCCTTGGGCCGTTTGGCGGTGTCCACGGGATAGCCTTCCACCACTGTCGCTCCGTGGGCTTTTGCATGCCCGACGGCGGCTCTCAGGAGGGCGGCCGCGACTCCGCTGCGGCGGTGGTCGGGGGAGACGACGAAGCAGCTGACGGACCACACGCCGGTTGCTCCGGATGACTTTCCAGGGGCCTCGCCAGGGGAGTCATGGCCGGGCCGGGCAGCGCCCGCTATCTCCGGGCCGGCGGCCTTGAGGACCTGTGAACGCAGAATCCGCGGGTAGCACTCCCGCGGCTCAACGGCACACCAGCCCACCGGGGTGCCATCCCGGTAGGCGAGGACGCCGGGAGCCGGCATGCCGCCGTCGAACCTGTCTTTCAGCAGGGCCTTGCGGGCGGCAGGCGGCGTCGCCGCAAAGTCAGCCCCGGCCAGGGCGAAGAACCGGCACCAGCACCGTGAGGGTTCGCCACGGACGCCGAACAGCTGCTCGACGTCGGGCCATTCCGCTATGGCGGTAGAGATGCCGCCTGCGGCGTCCTTATCAGGCTGACCCATGGCATCCGGCGGTGTCATGGCAACAGCCTAGATCAGGCCATCGGGCCTGGCGAGGCCTGCCGTCGGCTGCGGTTACGCGGCAACCTGCGGGGGTGTCTCGGTGCTCCGGCGAAGCGTCACCTGACCCGTCACCGCACCGGCGCTGACGTCGGCCGCTGAGTTCCCGGCAGTGCCCAGGGCAGCCAGCCGGCCGATCTCCTCCAGCGGAAGCCGCACAGTGGACAGCGCCGGCCGGAAGTCGCGCAGGGTCTCGATGTCGTCGAACCCGGCGACCGAGGCGTCGCGCGGAATCCGCAGCCCCTCCGAGCGCAGTGCTGCGGCCGCGCCGATGGCCATGACGTCGTTGACCGCGAAGATGCAGGGCCGCGAAGAGGCCGCACCCGACGCCTGGTCCGCCTTGATGCGGGCAGCCAGCAGTTGGCCGGCCTCATAGCCTCCGGCGCGGTCAAAGCCGCTGTGCATGACCTCCGCCGGCGGCTTTCCGGCGGCTGCCAGTCCCTTCTGGAAGCCGCGAACGCGGTCATCGGACGTCAGGAGTCCCTCCGGCCCGGCGACGATCACGAACTCCTGGGCGTGGTTCGCCGCCAACTGCCGTGCCAGTTCCGCAGCGAGTTCTTCATTCGGAACGGCAACCACGTGGTAACCCTCGGAGGCTGAGGCTCCGACGACGGGATGTCCCACAACGCCCACCCGGCCGCCATTGCGGCAGTACCGGTCCAGTTCGGCCGCAAGCTCGGCGTTGCCGTCCTGGTCCGCCGGGCGCGTGGAGCGGGACCCGGCAATCACTATCGAGTCGGCCCTTCGCGCGGCGAACGCGGCCACGGCCACCCGCTCGTCGGCAGGCGTGCCGCCGGTGGTGGCCAGCAAAACCATCTTGCCCTGTTCGCGGGCGGCATCCTGCACCCCGCGGGCGATGGCGGAGAAGTAGGGGTCGGCGATGTCGTGCACGATCAGCCCGAGGAGCCCGGAACTCGACTTCGCGAGCCCCTGGGCCTGGGCGTTTGGAATGTAGCCCAGTGACTCGGCAGCATTCCGCACGCGCTCCGCGATGTCCGGCCCGGGCGTCCGCGCCGAACCATTGAGGACGCGCGATGCGGTGGCGGGGGAGACCCCGGCCAGGCGGGCCACCTCGGTCAGCGTGCTGGCAGCCACAAACAACTCCTCTTCTTCGACGGCGCAGCTTCGACCGCTGCGGCAACGTTCACATTATGGCAGTTGCGGAGATCTGAGGAAAGCGCTTGCCAATCCGGCCGGAAATGGGCATCATGGGAGCGGTGGGAATGCGCTTTCCCGACTTATCCGGGGCTTAGGACTACGTGAAGCCTCGCTGACTATGAAGAGGACACATGGGCTTCGAAACAAAGACGATCCGTATAGCCATGAACGGCATCACCGGGCGAATGGGCTACCGCCAGCACCTGTTGCGGTCCATCCTCCCCATCCGTGATGCGGGCGGCTTCACCCTCGAGGACGGCACCAGGGTGCAGGTCGAGCCGATCCTGGTGGGCCGCAACGAAGCCAAAATCCGCGAGCTCGCCGAGCAGCACAAGGTCTCGGAATGGAGCACAGACCTGGACGCGGTGATCAACGACCCCACGGTCGACGTCGTCTTCGATGCCTCCATGACCAGCCTCCGGGCGGCCACGCTGAAGAAGGCCATGTCCGCCGGCAAGCACATCTTCACCGAGAAGCCGACGGCGGAGACGCTGGACGAGGCGATCGAGCTGGCCCGCATCGGCAGGGCAGCCGGAGTAACGGCAGGCGTCGTCCATGACAAGCTCTACCTGCCCGGCCTCGTCAAGCTTCGCCGCCTCGTGGATGAAGGCTTCTTCGGACGCATCCTTTCCATCCGCGGCGAGTTCGGCTACTGGGTCTTTGAAGGCGACGTCCAGGCGGCCCAGCGCCCGTCCTGGAACTACCGCAAAGAAGACGGCGGGGGCATGACCACGGACATGTTCTGCCACTGGAACTACGTCCTGGAAGGCATCATCGGGAAGATCAAGAGCGTCAATGCCAAGACCGCCACCCACATCCCCGCCCGATGGGACGAGGCCGGCAAGGAGTACAAGGCCACCGCCGACGACGCCTCCTACGGCATCTTCGAGCTCGAAACCCCGGGCGGCGATGACGTCATCGGCCAGATCAACTCCTCCTGGGCAGTGCGCGTCTACCGCGACGAACTGGTGGAGTTCCAGATCGACGGCACGCACGGCTCCGCCGTCGCCGGACTGAACAAGTGCGTGGCCCAGCAGCGCGCCCACACGCCCAAGCCGGTGTGGAACCCGGACCTGCCCGTCTCCGAATCCTTCCGCAGCCAGTGGCAGGAAGTCCCCGCCAACGCCGAACTGGACAACGGCTTCAAGCTGCAGTGGGAGGAATTCCTGCGCGACGTCGTCGCCGGCCGCGAACACCGTTTCGGCCTGCTTTCGGCAGCCCGCGGCGTGCAGCTCGCCGAGCTCGGCCTGCAGTCCAATGACGAGCGCCGCACCATCGACATCCCGGAGATCACGCTCTGATGACTTCACTGATTCTTCCCACCTTCGACGGCGGCACGCGGGAGTACCGCCTCAGCTCCGCCACTTCGTGGGCCATGCCGGCCGCGCCGCTGACCTCCCGGCGCGCCTACGCGGCCGCCCACGTCATTCCGGAGGTCACCGCGGACAACACTCCCGGTGCCCCCGCACGGCTCGACTGGGAGGCCACCCTGGCCTACCGCCATGAGCTCTGGTCCTATGGCCTTGGCGTGGCAGATGCCATGGACACCGCCCAGCGCGGCATGGGCCTGGACTGGGCGGCCACCCAGCAGCTCATCAAGCGCACGGGGGTCGAAGCGGCCTCGGTCGTGTCCGCCGGCGGCGCTGCCACAGCAGGGAAATCCGTCCGCGACCTTGTATCGTGCGGGGCCGGCACCGACCAGCTGGACCTCGGCTCGCTGCCTACCGGAAAGGCCGGCGTCAAGGCCGTTCTGGACGCTTACCGTGAGCAGGTCGCCGTCGTTTCCGAGGCCGGGCCCAAGGTTATCCTGATGGCCTCGCGCGCCCTGGCGAAGGTAGCCGACGGGGCGGATGACTACCTGCATGTCTACTCGACGCTGCTGCAGGAAGCGGACCGGCCGGTCATCCTGCATTGGCTCGGCACCATGTTCGATCCTGCGTTAGCCGGCTACTGGGGCTCCGGGAACGTCTCCACCGCCACTGACACGTTCCTCTCCCTGATCCGCGAGCACGCGGACAAGGTGGACGGCGTCAAGGTTTCACTCCTCGACGCCAGCCACGAAGTGGCGTTGCGGGCGGCCCTCCCCGACGGCGTGCGGCTCTACACCGGCGATGACTTCAACTACCCGGAACTGATCGACGGCGACGGCGCACACCATTCGGACGCCCTCCTGGGCATCTTCGCCGCCATCTACCCGGCGGCGTCGGCAGCGCTGCAAAGCTACGACGCCGGCGACCCCGTCCGGGCCCGCGCCATCCTGGAGTCCACACGGGAGCTGGGCAAGCACATCTTCAGCGCCCCCACGTTCTACTACAAGACCGGCATCGCGTTCATGTCCTGGCTCAACGGAAAGCAGCCGGGCTTCCAGATGGTGGGCGGCCTGCACTCCGGGCGCTCCGTGGTGCATCTGGCCAAGACCTTCGAACTCGCCGACCAGGCCGGGCTGCTCAAGGATCCGGCCCTGGCGGCGTTCCGGATGTCCGACTTCCTGCGCATCAACGGGGTGGGAGTATGACATCCAACTCCGGGCCGTCCCCTCTTTCACGGCTGTCCCTGAACAGCGCCACCACCAAGAAATGGACCCTGGCCGAGGCGGTCGACGGCTGCGTCCGGGCCGGCATCCCCGCGATCGGCCCGTGGCGGGACATCGTTGCCGACGCCGGACTCGACAAGGCCGCACGGCTGATCAAAGACGCCGGTCTCCGGGTCTCGTCGCTGTGCCGCGGCGGCTTCCTGACGGCCGCCGACGCCGACGGGCAGGCTGCGGCGCTCGCCGACAACCGCTCCGCCATCCTGGAGGCAGTGGCGCTGGAGACGCAGGAGCTGTTCCTCGTGGTCGGCGGGCTGGCACCGGGGGAGAAGGACGTGGTGGCGGCCCGCCGGCGCGTCGCCGACCGCCTCGAAGACCTGGTCCCGTTCGCCGTCGAAAACGGCGTCCGGCTGGTGCTGGAACCGCTGCACCCGATGTACGCCGCGGACCGCGCCCTTATCTCCACCCTGGGACAGGCCCTCGATCTGGCGGGCCCCTACGACGCGAAGGCGGTCGGCGTCGCCGTCGACACTTTCCATGTCTGGTGGGACCCGGACCTGAAGGCGCAGATCGAACGGGCCGGCCGGGAGGGCCGGATCGCCTCGTACCAGGTGTGCGACTTCAACCTCCCCATCGCGGCGGACGCGCTGCTCTCACGGGGGATGATGGGCGACGGCGTCATTGACTTCGCCACGATCGGTACCTGGGTCCGGGACGCAGGCTACACCGGCGACATCGAAGTGGAAATCTTCAACCGGGACATCTGGGACGCCGACGGCGACTCCGTTCTCGCGGCGATGAAGGAACGGTATGCGGACCTCGTGCTGCCATTCGCCTGAACACCGGCCAGGGCGCCGGCACCGGATAGGCCGCTGCCCGCGCGCCCGGGCCGGCGTTGGCGCCGACCGTCCCCTTACCTGCACTCTCCCCGGCGCGTAGGGTGATGCTCACGCACGCAAGCGCTGCTGAGGAGGGCAGGCCGATGAATCGCCAGGGCAAGGACGCCGTCTCGTCCGTAATAGTGGCGGTATCGCCGTCAAGGGTCTGGAAGGCACTCACCGACCCAGCCGAAGTCAAAGAGTACTTCCTCGGCACCAGCGTCACCTCGACGTGGCGCGAGGGCGACCCGGTGACGTTCGCCGGGGAGTGGAAGGGGAAGGCATACGAGGACAAGGGCACCGTTCTGGAGAGCAGGCCGAATGTGCTGCTTCGCATCAGCCACTACAGTCCGCTCAGCGGTCTCCCCGATGTCCCCGAGAACTATCACACGGTGGAGTACCGCCTGTCCCCAAGGGTTGAAGGCACTGCAGTCACCATCGTTCAGGGTAATAACAGGGACGACGCCGAGGCGGAAGAATCTTCCAAACTGTGGGACCTGGTGCTCGGCAACCTCAAGGAGCATCTGGAGCGCTGACCCGGCGGAGAGGCGGGCGGTCCCGCGCCGGGCCTCCCGGCGTCGGCATGCTCGGCTAGTTGCTTGTTTCAGCGCCGGCGTGCGGCCGATGCACGCCGGCGGTGGTCAGCGGCACGGAGCTGGATGATCCTTGCGGCGCCGGCCATTGCCACAAGCACGCCGCCGCCGACCGCGGCGATGAAGAGTGCGATGCCCAAGGCCACGGCCCCTTCCAGCCCGAAGAACTTCACCTGGACCAGTTCCTGGTTCTGCAGGATGAAGACGATCAGCAGCACAAGGACCGCCAGAGCCGACGCGACGGCGGCCCAGATCATTCCGGCCCGGGTGACCGGACGCTTGGGTTCGGTTCCGGCCGCCGGAGCGGTGCCGCCGTCGTAGCCGGGAAGGGAAGCGGTGCCGGGCCGGGTTTGGGCGTCACCGGCCGACGGGGTCCGGCCTTCCCCGGGCAGGGGCGCGTTCTGCCCGGAGGCCTGCGCCGGCGGCGATGGTTCCTGATCGAACGGTTCGTGCTCAGATCGATTCTGCGTCATGCCGGTGAATCCTTTCCGATGGCCCCCGCGGCGGGGGTGTGGGCGCCGGCGCCACATCACTGTGCCGGCGCCCACTCCGATCATAGGCACGCTTCGGGCTTATAGTAAGTATGCTTTTCATTATGTGGGGCGCGTGTCGGGCGGAGCGGCAACGGTTGGCGCCGTGCCGCCGTGGACAAGGAAAAACACCCCGGTCCGAAGACCGGGGTGTCACCGATGACCCGACTCATCCGTGAAGGATGTCCCGACTCACCGCACGGTGCCCCAGGAGGGAATCGAACCCCCGACCGGCGGATTAGGGGATGCTGGTTTTCGTCACTATTCGTCTTCGTTCGATATGCCCTAGATTCCGCGCAAATCTCACGGAAGTGCGGCCATTGACTTTCAACAGTGGTCGTTGATAATCGTTGTTTCCGGTGGGTAAGTGGTGGGTGAGGAAGGCTATGCGAACGGATCACGCTCTGGTTCCTTCCACCACTGACCGGTCTTCTCCTGGCTCTGGCGGATCCAGTGCACAAGTCGGGTGATGTCATCCTCATGTAGCATCAACCGCTTGCCGACGCGTGAATGAATGCCGGAGATTCTGCAGTAATTGCGCAGGGCAGACTTGCTGATGCCGAGCTCTGGGGCGACTTCCTCGGGCGTCCGGAACAGTGCTTTTGCCGGCGCTGGAGGCGTGCGCTGACGTTCTTCTGGCGGGCCGGGCCATCCTTCTGCCACTTCCGCGTACTGGCTGAGTGGCCGGTGTCCGCCTTTCGGCTCCGTGGGAAGGGATCTCAGCCAGTCCTGAAGTTCATCGGCCAGAATGATCGGCTTGGAGTTGGCATATCGGGCTAAGAGGTCGTGGCGACGTATGGCCGTGCGAAACGTGGTGACGCTGTAGCCGGTGGCTTGGGCTGCCTCTTCGAGGTTGTACGCGAGCTTGGACTTTTCGATGGGCGCCGGATCCACGTTCATGCCGACGATCCTAGCTTCGATCGCGGGCGTCACGTTCGAGCTCCTGGCGGCCGGGTACTTGGCAATTACTATCCTGGCGACATCACAAGTAACTGAGCGAGTAGACCTATTCTTTGCATATGGCGGGCGACCTTCTTATTACGGCGGCAGAGCTGGCAACCAGGCTGAATGTGTCCGTCGAGACAGTGCACCGCATGTGCCGATCCCACAGATGGCCGCATTGCAGGATCGGGCGACTTTACCGCTTCACGGAAGAGCACTACCAAGCCATCATCGCAACTCCAGAGCCTCCCGAACCTTGGACCAAAGAACGGCGGGACAACATCGGAAGGATGCTCCGGAAGAGCAGTGAAAGACAATAGGGGTGGCGAACGTGCGTACCCCGCATTTCAAGTACGCAGGATCCGTGGACTTCATAGCGAAAGAGACTGAACTAGCGAGGCGGCCAAGGACCAGGCGAGCCCAGCCAGCGTGCTCACTTCGAGGGTTGGGAGTCGATCCATGCTCCCACTGCGTCGCGACGGTATCGGACCATTCCCCCGACCCTGACGAAGGCACGACCGGTCTTGCTTGTTCGCCAGTTACCGAGTGTCCCGGGTGATACTCGTAAATGCTTGCCCAGTTCTTCCGGCGTAAACCATTCGTTCTCATGTTTCGGTATCGGTAACTGGGGTGCCTGACCCTGCGGGGTTGTTGGCCCTGGCTCCTGCTGGGCGGTCCTTGTTCCGGTTGATGGCTTGGTTGGAAGTTGTCCAACCCATGCCGCCAGGTCCTCGTGCCGGATGGCGCCTTCGGTGTTCGCGTACCGGGCTGCAAGATTCCCATCAGCAACGGCCCGCTTGAGGGTTGCGACGGAGTAGCCGCACTGCTCCGCTGCTTCCTCGAAGGTGTAGGCAAGCTTTTGAATCGTCATGCCATGGATCGTAGTATTCACCCGCCCCCTTTGAGCTGTTGATGGAAGACCGCGCTAAAGATCTACGCCCGCCATCAGCGACCGGGCTTGTTCAGCGAAGCTGCGACCCGGGCTGAGGCCGAAGCGCTGGCACTGGCTGAGCGACCTGGATGGCGTGTGCAGGAGTGCGACCGGATGGCAGGATGAAGCCATGGACATCATTGAGTTCCTCGAAGCGCGAATCGCCGAAGACGAAGCAGAAGCGCGGCGGGCCCTCGAAGACCTCGGCATGGCCGAAGCAACGGCTGATCTGCGCGCCTTCGCCGAGTGCAAGGCGAAACGGAAGATCATCGCCCACCACGAACGCATCGACTGGAACTGCGAACCCGCTGGCGACCAGGACTACATGGAGAAATTCCTCTTCATCATCGCCGAGGTCTACGCGGGCCACCCCGACTACAACGAAGACTGGCGGCCATGAGCCCAACGATCAAAGTTCCCTACCCCGAGGCGAGAAGCGGCGAGTGGGTGGGGGCCCATGGACCCCACAATCCTTTGAATTTGCGCTACTCGGAGAGGAACCCGGGGAGCCTGTCGCCCCACTGGATCATGCGCAGATTCTCCGGCGTGGCATGGAACTGGATGATGTCCCACTCCGAGGCCGTCATGCGACGCACGTTCGCCGCGGGGATCCACGCTGAGTAGTGACCCCCGCTGCCATCCTTCCAACCGACACGGATGAGGCCATGCCCCCAACGCGACGCGAGAGCATGAACGTTGACAGTCCCGCCAGTAACGAGGGGAACCGCCGCCTCAACCCGAGGCCATTTCCCGTACTCCCAGGAATGAATTTCCTCGAGGTCGCCCGTCAGCTTCGCGTCCACATAGTCGTACTGGACGCCGGCGAGGGTAAACGTCGGCATGGCCCCAGTATAGGAGCGCCGCCTACCCCTGTTCTCGAGCAGCCAACCTAGCGCTTCAACGTCCTGTTTCACCACGAACGAAACCTAGCCGCTGCCACTGACAACCTTTCACCCGCCACCACGGGGCGTGATAACGTGCCAGCATCTCGGCGACAAGAACCAGTTGTTGCCATCGTAATTGGGGGAAACCTTGAACAAGATGACTGCCTTGCTGCCTGTGGCTGCTCTAATGCTCGCCGGGTGCGGAACGCCGGCTGCCCAGCCCGCACCGACGGTGACCGTCACCCAGCCAGCCGTTACGGTCACCGCCACGCCTACCCCAGTAGCTAAAGACGTAGCGCCGTTGGCGTTGGGCAAATCGGGCACGTCCTCATCGGGCAGCACAATGACTGTGTACGCCCACAAGAAGAACGTTGAGCCTCAGGACCCGAACCAAGAAGCGATCGATGTGAAGGTGTGCGTTGGGTCGAAACCAGCCGAAGCGGAGACGGACATGACCCCGGTTATTGGATCATCTCCTTGGGCGATCTTCGATGCTGAAGACCGGCGATACGAAGCAGCTAGAACAACCTGGAGTCATGAGGGAGCACAGCCCGGGTAT
Source organism: Arthrobacter sp. ZGTC131 (assembly GCF_002929275.1). GTDB lineage: Bacteria > Actinomycetota > Actinomycetes > Actinomycetales > Micrococcaceae > Arthrobacter. The sequence goes on along the minus strand of NZ_PJIK01000021.1, from coordinate 8,757 downwards.
CCAGTGGAACAGCGAGTGAACTGGGGCGATTGTGTCCGGGGCTGGGTCATCATCCAGGGTCAAGCCTCAATGAAAATGACCAAAGTCCGCTACACCAACAGCGACACAATCCTCGAGTGGAAGCTGCCATAGGAATGGATTCGAAGGCTGGCCCAACGCTGCGTTTCCTCACCATCGAGCAGGTAGCGGAGGAGTTGAACGTCGGAGTGCCACTGGTCCGCAGCTTGCTGCAGGTGCGTGAGCTCCGCGGGTTCCAGATCGGCGGCAGGGGGATTTGGCGCATCGGGGCTGCCGACGTCGAGGACTACATCAGCCAGGCGTACCGCCGAACAGCAACGAAGATCGAAGCCGGCGAGCTTCCCGACGAAGAAGAGCCCTAAATCCATCCGTTGTAGCAGCACGCATATGACCGTTTCCGACGCCAAGATGACCAACTCCCAGGGACGCAAACAATGACAACGCCCTCTCACCACGATCTCAAGATCTTCGAGGACTACTTAGCTCTTCACGACCCGGCCAATCTGAAAGCAAGGATTGCTCGATACGAAGCGCAGTCTCGAAAGCCACGATCCCGGGAGCAGATCCGCAAGGAGCTCTACAGGGTGCTGATGCCCCAAGAGGGCGGCCGGTTTGCACTACCAATCTCGGCCCACCCGATCCTCGAAGGAACGCCACTGTTCCGGGCGCGCAACCTTTCCGACGTCGATGAGATGAAAGTCGAGTCCGACGCATGGAACGCTCCTGCTCAGTATGTCGGTCCAGGACGGCTGAACACTGATGGGGAGTCGCTTCTATACACATCAGTGGCTGAGCCAAGTACTGCGGCCTTCGAGCTGAGGGCCAAAGCCGGCGACCTCCTAGCCATGAGCGAATTCAGAGTGATCAATCAGTTCAATGCTGTGAGGATGGGCGATGACTTTGTTCCGCCAGGGCTCAGCCTGAAAGGAGAGCGCAAGCTTCGCACGATCATGGGCTTCCTGCAGGACATCTTTACTCAGAGGACTTTCCCGGACGAAACCCACAAATACATTGCGCCGGAACTGGTCACCAAAGAGTTCTGGGATCTGCCGGAAGGCATCTATAAGGCGTGGTCCTACACCTCCGTCGCCGACCCCAGAGGAAACGGGTGGAACCTTTGTTTCAGGCCGACCCCTGCCCGGCAGGTCCTTGAGTACGTTCGTACGGATGTGGTCCAGCTGGCTCCAGACGTGACTCCGGACGCTGCGGTCTTCCAGCACCAAGTGCTGAAGTCACTGGTTAAGGACCACAATTCCGACTCTTTGGTTGAGGCATAGGCGACTGACCAAGTGCCTGAGGCTTGATGCCTGCCGGATGGGGAACAAAACCCGAGTTTTTCGCTGTCCTTGATGCAGACTTGATGAAACCTTGAGGTTGACTGGGTATAAGCTCCGCCTTGGGTTAGGATCAGCAGGTTTGTTACTGAAAGGTAAGTCTGCTGTGGATCTCACCCGTTACATCGTTGGCCTCGCTGTCCTTACGGGCGCTTTGCTGGTGTCATTGCTCTGCGCACATTTTGTCTTCCGCTGGAGCCTCAACCGGCGCAGCGGTTGCGAGAAGCTGCCTGCCGCGGCTCCGGTGGAGTAGCTGTGCCGTACGTAGACATCAACCCGCACCGGAGCCGCCCGCGCTGGGCGGCTTACTTGGGTCTCAGCGTCCTCGCTCTCGCCACTGTTGTCGTGGTGGTCCTGGCACTTAGTAGTCGTTAGAGCTTCGGTAGGTGGCCCGCTCCGCTTCGTGGGGAATGAGCGGGCCATCGCACTAGTTCCGGCACTTAACAGGAAATTAACCGCCTGATGAACGCCGGCACCAATGCCAAGCTCGCACGGCTGGCACTGATCCCCGTCAGCCTTCTGGCCGACGAGGGGTTCCTACCTTGAAAAGGGCAGGGAAAGCTGCGCAAACGTTGATCGTTCCTTGATTTGCAGTCCGTACACTCCGATACAGCCGGTCGCCGCAACGATGCACGCATTCTGCGGCGACGGTTAGGTAGCCCGCCCTAACCCCCAAATTGGGCGGGCTACCGCTTCCAGTAACCAAGGACCACGGGCAGGCCGGACTTACCTAGATTTACGGGTTCTCCTCGCTGGCGACGGAAGCGGCGTGCCACCTCGGCCAGTAGGTCGTCATCCGATACAAGGGCCAAGGATGGGATCGCGCCTTGTGAGGCCAGGTACTGGCTGTCCTCGGCGTCCAGTTCCTCCATCGTTATGGTGCTGGCCTGGCGGTCCGTAATGCCCATTGCGTCCTTGATTGCTCCTAGCCTCCACCCGAGGGCCTTCTCAAGCTTTCGCTGGGTGTCGCCGGACGGTAGGTGTTTGCCGTGCTCGAAGTCCTCTATGGTCGCCCTCGCCTCGATGCCTGCTTCCTTTGCCAACAGGTCCCTGCTAATGCCGATTTCTTCACGCCTCTGCTTGGCCAACATCCCCAGTTGCCGCACAAGATCCTTCTGCACAAGCTCGCTCGTGTCGCTCAATTTGCGTCCCCCACTCCGGTGTTCGGATTTGCTGTCATCGTCCAGCATAGGAACCGGGCCGACACTACTCGTACCGTCCACACCCACGCCGCGCCGGTTGGGGAACTTAACCGGTCTTATGGACCGCTTATACTCGGGTCATGACTACTGGGGAAAAGCTTCTGAATCTGACTCTCGAATACCAGCGCGCCATTGATGGCGTCGGCCAGGATGCTCGTACTCCGCAGGTTATCGCTGCGGAGTACGAGGACACCCTGAAGGTTCTGCTGGGTGCGGCCAGCAACTCACCGGACCACATTGACGGCGGCACGCCCTAAGTATCAACGACTGACAGGACCGCGTTGGCGGTGACGCCCTAGGCGTACTGGCACGAGTCTGTTGCGCGAACCCCCGCCAGCCTTCGTGGCTGGCGGGGGTTCTTCAGTGATTCAGTTACGTGGCCTGGGTCTTAGCCAGGACCGTCCCGACGTTCTCCACAGCAATGCCCTTAGCGGCGATGTAGTCCACGAGCTGCTGGAAGCTGGACGTGTCCCACTGCACGAGCGTTGTTCCTGCCGGGGTCGGCGGGGTCGGGACGATGTCGTGCAGTGTCAGAATGTCCCAAGACTTGTTTGCGTAGGCCGCGTCTACCTTTGCCTTCGCCGCCGCCAGCGTTGTTCCCGGCGACGAATGAGACTGTGCCCGGAGCCGAAGCGGGTTGCACACCGGGACCGTCTCAAACGGGAACTGCGCCGTTGAGCGAGCACTGGCAAAGTAGCGCTGGACAATCGCTTCTGTCGCCGGGTTCAGCAGGCCCTGCGGGTAGGCGAAATGGTCCACGCCCTTGAAGCCCTTGGCGGTCAACCATTCCCGGAGCAGCCGGAGCTCAGTGTCTAGTTCACTGTCCGTGATTGCCGTGTACGCGCCGGCCCGGTTGTGGTTGGTGGTGGTGTAGGCATGCGCGGCGATGTCCCAGCCGCTGAACTCCTGCATGGTGCGGAGTTGCGGCGTGGTCATGTAGTAGGAACCCACGTCGATCTGGTCGGGGATGACATCACACCGGACACCCGTCTGAACAAGCTGGGGGAGATCTGGTGGCTTGAGTTCTTGGACCAGGGCAGAGCGATCAACACCCAGCGCCGATACCGGGAAGTGCTTGACTCCTACGTCTGCCCCGGCGTGGGTGGGCTGACAATCCGAGAAGCTACGGTGTCCCGTCTGGACCGCTTCCTGAAGGCAACAACAGCCAAGCATGGGGCGGCGTCCGCGAAGCTTGCCAAGACTGTCCTGTCAGCCATGCTGGGACTCGCAGCCCGGCACGATGCCGTCGGCGCCAACCCGCTGCGGGATGTCGCCAAAGTCCCCGCCTCCCGCAAGGAGGTACGGGCACTGACCGTTGAAGAGGCGGGCGCCCTCCGCTCCGGCTTGCACCGTTGGCAGCTCGATTCCAGCCCCCGCGGCCGAAAGCGTCCGAATGATCTGCTCGACGTCGTAGACGTGATGCTAGCGACCGGCGCCCGAATTGGAGAGGCCTTGGCACTCCGGTGGAAGGACGTGGACCTGAGGGCCGAGCGGCCGACGCTCACAGTCACTGGGACGGTCATCTATGTATCAGGGGAGGGGATGACGATTCAGGAGCATCCGAAGTCCACGAACTCTCGCCAGCGGTACTTCCTCCCGGCGTTCGCGGTGGAGATGCTCCTGCGGCGGCAAGTGCAGCAGCTCGAAGCTAACCCGTGGGATGTGGTCTTCCCTTCCTCAACCGGCACGCTCAGGGACCCGGGAAACTTCCGTAAGCAGTGGCGGTCAGCCCGCGACGACATCGGCTTCCAATGGGTTACACCGCACACGTTTCGGAAGTCGGTGGGAACTTTGCTGGCGAACTCGGAAGGAATGGCGTCGGCGTCCGCGCAGCCTGGGCACTCCAACGAGCAGATCACCAGCCGGCACTACGTTCAGAAGACGCATCAGGCGCCGGATATGACGGCACTTCTGCAGTCCTTTGGTAGAGAGGTTGGCTCCCTATGATGACCAAGCTGACCAAGCTGACCGATATGACCGACCCTGACATGCATTTCGTCGAGATGTGGGCTCAGTTGTTCGCGGCTGTCGGAACGGTCGGGGCGCTGATAGCTGCCCTGGTTGTTTTCCGACACGAGTACGTTGAGCGCCGGCGCGGAGAGGTGCGAGGAGTCAGGTCGTGGGTAGAAATCGACGACGAAAATCGACCGGTTAAGCAGCCAATGACTACCTACCCAAAGGGTTATGTGAAGAACACCTCTTCTGAGGTAATTTATGACGTCAAATTCGGGTTCAGGCCAATATCACTCATTGGAGGAGACGTGAGGGGTGCGGCCGAGTACTTACTGCCGGACGGCGAGACCGAGATGGACTGCGCTGGGGTATCGAGTCACCGCACAGCCTTCGACTACCGCGACTCGATGTTGTTTTTACTGACAGCCGCGGGACGCGCTGGAACCGCGAGCCCTCCGGCGTCCTGAAAGTCATAAAGCCCTTCAATCGCCCGTGGCGCGTTCCGCATCCGCTAGACCTTGTGGACATGCCGTTCTGGGCCGTGCGAGCCCATTGGCATTACCGTTGGAAGACGCATGGTGAGCGGCGGTCATTCGGTCTGGCGCCGAAGTGGTGGGCGGTTGATATCCGATGGGGCAGGTGGAGGTAGGCCCAGAACCACGACCGGATTGATATTCCCTGGTGGCGGCCTCTTCGCCGGTGGAAAGCACGCCACGAGATTGCAAGTGGACGGATCAGGCAAGACCTGCCACTACCGCTCTGGGTTTACGACTATCGATTCCGGCAAAGGCATGAGTTGCGTGCGAAAGAAAAAGCCGTCAAAGCACTTCACGAAGCAAGCCGGTCGGTGAATGGCCCACATGAAAGCGGTGGGTAAGCGGTGGATCGGCCGCTACTCGGCTAAAAGAAGAAGCGGTCCTGACTTGCGTTTTCGCAGGTCAGGACCGCTTTTTACCGTGCCCCAGGAGGGAATCGAACCCCCGACCGGCGGATTAGAAGGCCGCTGCTCTATCCCCTGAGCTACTGGGGCAGTGGCTGCCCGGCAGGTTCCAGGCGCCTAAAAAAGTCTACATTGACTTGCCCCGGACGGCGTCACGGGCCACGGCCGTTTCACATGTCCTCCACACCGCGTCCCCTGACCGAGTTTTGCACATAGCTCACGTTGGCTCTCCCAGTCCGCTCGTGGCCGGTCGATGCTTGGAGTGCCTGCTAGGGCAAGACAATTCGAGACAGGACACCAAGATGACTGACAACATCACCGTCCGCGGCTTCGTTGCCTCGGAGATCAGAAGCTCCACCACCCCCGGCGGTGTTGCCACCGCCTCCTTCCGCCTCGGGTCGACCGACCGGCGGTTCGACCGCGCATCCAACACGTGGGTGGATGGAAACACCAACTGGTTCACCGTGCAGGGATACCGGCAACTGGCGGGGAACATCGGCTGCAGCATCAAGAAGGGCCAGCGCGTCATCATCGTCGGTCGGCTGAAGATGCGCAGCTGGGAGAAAGACGGCCGGATCTACCACGTGGCCGAAATCGATGCCGAGTCCGTGGGTCACGACCTCATGTGGGGCTCCGCAAACTTCACCCGGACAGCCGGCAACACTCCCCAGCCCGCCGTGGCTGTGGACGGAACGGCCGGGGATGCCGAGGGACAAGAATCCGATCCGTCCGGGCGCGGCCAGGAGGATGACGGGGAGGGGGAAGAGGACTCAGAGGCAGCGGACATCTTCATCGACGCCACAGGTGACACCCTGCAGCTGGACGCCGAAACCGGAGAGCTCACGGGGGCGGCAGCCTGACGGGAGGTGGCATGCGGCACCGTCACCCCCGCGGTGCCGCATGGCAGAATGGCAGCGTGACGCGAGCGATGACACCTCAAACAAAATCCGGATCAAGCGGCTATGCCGGCAGGATGTCGGGCCGGTTAGCGCTCGCCGTGCTGCTGCTGTCATCGCTGGCCGCGTGCAGTTCGGGCGCCGGCCAACAGCCCGGGCCGGATTCCGCAGCTTCAGGCGGTGCGTCGTCGGATGCGTCTTCCGCCACAACTCCCGCGCCGCCCGCGTCTTCGGCGGCGGCGCAGGCGACGGCGGCCTCCGCGACGGCCCGGCTGCAGCAGACCATGGCCGGCGCCCTCGGAAGCCTCACGGCAGGCAACCCGAAACCCGGAACGGAGCAGATCACGTCGGCCCTGACGGCCGCCGGTGTTCCGGCCCGCAGCCTCGAGGTCTCCGCAGGCCGCACGCCCACCGGCTTGGAGGTGGATTCCATTGAGGCCGCGTCAGTACAGGGCAACGACTGCGTGGTGGGGCAGATCCGCGAAGGCAAAGTCTCCATGACCGTGCTGCCGGTGCTGTCGAACGGCAAGTGCTTCGTGGGAGCTCCCGCCTGACGCGAATGTGAGATATGCCCGCCAACCCACTAGATTTGGAACCATGGCGGAATTTATCTACACAATGACCAAGGCCCGTAAGGCTGTTGGCGAAAAACTTATTCTCGACGACGTAAGCATGTCCTTCTTCCCGGGCGCCAAGATCGGCGTTGTTGGCCCCAACGGTGCCGGTAAGTCCACCATTCTGAAGATCATGGCAGGCCTGGACACGCCCTCCAACGGCGAAGCCCGGCTAAGCCCCGGCTACACCGTGGGCATCCTGCTCCAGGAGCCGCCGCTCAACGAGGAAAAGACTGTCCTAGGCAACGTCCAGGAGGGCGTTGGCGAGATCTACGGCAAGATCCAGCGCTTCAACGAGATCTCCGAAGAGATGGCCAACCCCGACGCTGACTACGACTCCCTCCTGGAGGAAATGGGCCAGCTGCAGGAAGCCATCGACGCCGCAGACGCCTGGGACCTCGATTCCCAGCTTGAGCAAGCCATGGACGCCCTCCGGTGCCCGCCGGCCGATGCCGACGTCACCCTCCTTTCCGGCGGTGAGCGCCGCCGCGTCGCACTCTGCAAGCTCCTGCTCCAGAAGCCGGACCTGCTGCTGCTCGACGAGCCAACCAACCACCTCGACGCCGAGAGCGTGCTGTGGCTGGAACAGCACCTGTCCAACTACGCAGGCGCCGTGCTCGCCGTCACCCACGACCGGTACTTCCTCGACCACGTCGCGGAATGGATCGCGGAAGTGGACCGCGGCCACCTGTACCCCTACGAAGGCAACTACTCCACGTACCTGGAGAAGAAGCGTGCCCGCCTGGAAATCCAGGGCAAGAAGGACGCCAAGCAGGCCAAGCGGCTCACCGAAGAACTGGAATGGGTGCGCTCCAACGCCAAGGGCCGGCAGACCAAGTCCAAGGCGCGTCTGGCACGCTACGAGGAGATGGCAGCCGAGGCTGACCGGACCCGCAAGCTGGACTTCGAAGAAATCCAGATCCCGCCGGGTCCCCGCCTGGGCGGACTGGTCCTGGAGGCCAAGAACCTGCAGAAGGGCTTCGACGACCGCACCCTGATCGAGGGCCTGTCCTTCTCCCTTCCCCGCAACGGCATCGTCGGAGTCATCGGCCCCAACGGCGTCGGCAAGTCCACCCTGTTCAAGACCATCGTGGGGCTCGAGCCCCTCGACGGCGGCGAACTGAAGATCGGCGACTCGGTCAAGATCTCCTACGCGGACCAGAGCCGCGGCGGCATCGACCCCAACAAGACCCTGTGGGAGGTCGTCTCGGACGGCCTCGACTACATCCAGGTGGGCCACGTCGAGATGCCGTCCCGCGCCTATGTCGCAGCCTTCGGCTTCAAGGGACCGGACCAGCAGAAGAAGGCAGGCGTGCTCTCCGGCGGTGAGCGCAACCGCCTGAACCTCGCCCTGACCCTCAAGCAGGGCGGCAACCTGCTGCTCCTCGACGAACCCACCAACGACCTCGACGTCGAGACCCTCAGCAGCCTCGAAAACGCGCTGCTCGAGTTCCCGGGCTGCGCCGTAGTGGTCTCGCACGACCGCTGGTTCCTCGACCGGGTGGCCACTCACATCCTCGCCTACGAAGGCGACGACGAGAACCCCTCGAAGTGGTACTGGTTCGAAGGCAACTTCGAATCCTACGAGGAGAACAAGGTGGAGCGCCTCGGCCCCGACGCCGCCAAGCCCCACCGCGTCACGCACCGCCGCCTGACCCGCGACTAAGTTCCACAGCCAAGGCCGGTTCCCCGCAGTGAACTGCTCCCCGAAAGTTGGACTGAAAATTCAGTTCTAACTTTCGGGGAGCAGTTTCAGGTTTAAGGGCAGTTCGTTGTCTGAGGAGCAGCGCGAAGCCGCGG
>NZ_PJIK01000020.1 GCF_002929275.1 Arthrobacter sp. ZGTC131 | reverse complement strand
CCGCCGATGGCGATCATTTGGATCTGCCGCGGTTTCAGGCTCTTGTGGTAGCCCTTGTCCTCCGCGTGAAGGAGGGAATCCGGAGCATGGGCGTGACCGCTGTCGGCCTCGTGCATACCAACCTCGTCATTGGGGTTGTTGGACATGGGGGATCCTTTCGTCCTGTCAAAGAACAAAATGAGGGTTAGAAGTAAGGTGGGGGACAACCGGGACCGGATCAGGGAAGACTGGCCAGATCAGAAAACGGACCACCCGGTGCGGTCGGACAGATCAGCGAGGGCCGCCGACCCCGCCAGAGAATTTCCCTTGGAATCCAGCCTGGGACTCCAGACGCAGATGGAGCACTCGCCGGGGACGATCACCAGAATTCCGCCGCCCACACCGCTTTTTCCGGGAAGACCCACGCGGTAGGCGAACTCACCGGCTGCGTCATACATGCCGCAGGTCAGCATGATGGATCCGATGCGTTTCGCCTCGCTCGGGGAGACCACAGTCCCCTGCGCTCCGCGGCCGCCCTGTGCAAGGAAGAGCCCGGCCTTCGCCGTCTCCACGCAGGTCATCATGATGGAGCACTGCCTGACATAGTTTTCCACCACGGCCTGGGCGGGTCGGTGCAAGTTGCCGAAGTCCTTCAAGAAGTGGGCGAGGGCTAGGTTACGGCTGCTGTTGGCAAGTTCACTCTTTGCGGCCATCTCGTCGATGAAAGGGCCGGGCCCGCCCACCTGGTCGGCCAGGAAGCGCAGGACATGACCTGCAGCGTCAGCAGACTTCTCCATCAGATGGTCGGTCACCACCAGGGCGCCCGAGTTAATGAACGGGTTCCGGGGGATCCCGTGCTCCACTTCAAGCTGCACCAAGGAGTTGAAGGATGTCCCTGACGGCTCGCGAAGTACGCGGGACCAGAGCGCACTGGGTTCACCGGCGCTGAGTGCCATGGCCAAGGTGAAGACCTTCGAGATGCTCTGGATCGAGAATGGAAGATCTGCGTCGCCGGAACTGAACACGTCCCCGGATGTGGTGGCGACCGCAATCCCGAAACGGTTGAAGGCCGGCGATGACAGGTGGGGGATGCTGGCGGGAACTGATCCTGCTTCACTCTGCGGCCGGTGGCTGCGGACGATGTCATCCAGGACCAGGTTAAGAGGCGGCGAATCGAGTGCTGTCATCATTTCTTGCCCAGGTGCTCCTTATGCTTGCCGGCCCACTCCTGAATATGAAGCAGCGCGACCAATGAATGGCGGGGATTGCTAAAGTTCAGGCCGGTGACCCTGCTGACCTTGCTGATCCGGTAGTAGACGGTGTTCTTGTGCAGCTTCATCCGCTGGGCGCATTCGGCCACATCCAGAGACGCGTCGAAATACGCACGGAGGGTTTCGGCCAACTCGCTATCGTCCCGTAGAAGGGCCCAGAGGCTGCGATGGCGAAAGGCCGAGGCTGTGAAGTTCTCCACTGCATCGTGGAAGAGGATCTCAACCTCAAAGTCGTCCACGGTGGCCACAGAAGAGTTCCCGGACCGACGCATGCAGCCGAGCAGGGCTTCCGTTTTGGAGGTCACCGAATGAATGGACAACAGATCAGGGGCGATCGGCCCCACTGCCCCGAACGGGCTGATGCCCAGAAGTCTCTCGGCGTCCCTGACGATGGCCTCGGCAAGGCTCCGAAGCCCGGCTTCGGCGTTGGCGGACTGGAGCGCCGGGACGATCACGGCGGTGTCGCCGTTGAACTGCCCCACGATGGCTGACGGTTTGTAGGCCGCGGCATGGATGGACGCAAGGTTGGCGAGTTCCCCGTGTTTGAGGGCTGCATCGTCCGCCTGCGCTTCAGCGGCTGACATTCCGATCAGGATCAGCGCCGTTGGGCGGTCCGCGGGGATTTTCTCGCTGTGGGCGCTGGCCGCGGCTTCTTCCGGGCCCGAAAGAATACGGACAATCCGGTCCTCGCGCATGTGCACCGACTGCTGGTTGCGGTAGCGGATCAGCTCCGCGGAGGCTCGCGCGGCTGATCCGGTCAGGACATAATCAACGTCCGCGCTGAACCCGTCCCCGGTTTCCTGGAGCCAGATGTACCCCATGATGCGGTCGCCGGCGAACATGCTGATGGCGACCCGCTCCCGCAGACCGTCCTGTGGCCTGGCCGGAACCCTGACCGGCAGGCGCGTCCGGTGCAGTTCGCGGTAGGCGCCAAGATCCTTGAGAAGCAGCTCGTATTTGCGCGGACCGCGTCGGGCCAGAATTGACGCCTTACGCAGCTCGTCGATGTCATTCGACACTGTGGAGTAGGCCAGGACCTTGTTGGCGGCATCCTCGATCACCACGTGGCTCGACGTCAGGCGGGCCGTCGTCTGGGCAATGGCGAACAGGTCTTCTTCCAGCAGCGTCAGCACCTCGCTCTGGTAACTGCGTGGCTGGATCCGGTCCTTGGCGATGGACAGCAGCCGGTCCCAGTCCGCAGCCGGATCCACCAGAAGGAGGCCGGTTCCGGCAGCCCGGAGCAGCTCTTCGGCTTCCCCCAGTTCCCCGGGGCCGCCCTTGACGGCCAGCACCAGCGGAGGGTTTTTCAGAAGGCGCCGCAGCGCCGGCAGAGCGGAGCGTCCGCGGACCCCGATGAGCAGGACAAACGCGGCCCCGCCGTCGGAAGTCTCGTCGTCGGCGTCAACGATCAGAAAACGTTCAATTGGTGATACCGCGCGGGACGGCCGGAGGATGAGGCTGGCGAAACCCAGGGGGAGATCCGACAGGATGTCGTCCACTGTAGCTGCGGCCATGGGCTTCCTTCGGCGTTGATACCCTTCCGGACGGCTCTGTCCGGTCACCCAATGCTATCCACAGCAAACTTCGGAAAATATGGATCCCAGCCTAAATCCGGCGATGTGTTTTCGGTCCCGGAACCAATGCGGTCCGGGTCGCACCAATGGGGATTGACACTAATCCGCTGCGGGAATATCCTACAACCAAATGGTTGTAGATCAGTTTAGCGATGCCGAACTCGACCGCCTCTTCCAGGCGTTCGCGGATACCACCCGGCGGGACATCATGCGCCGGGTGGCGGTGGGCGAGTATTCGGTGTCCGGCCTCGCGTCCCTCTACGCCATGAGTTTTGCCGCCGTTCAGAAACACGTGGCGGTGTTGGAGCGCGCTTCCCTGGTAAGCAAGGAAAGGCGCGGAAGGGAGCAGATCGTGCGGGGCAACCATGAAGGCCTGCAGAAAGCCCGACGACTGCTTGATGAGTACGAGGCGATCTGGCGGCAGCGCGCCGAGCGGATCGCAGACATCCTCGCTGAAGAATAGGAAGGGTCCGGCAATGACGGTTATCAGTTCCACAAAGAGCACCGAGGCACTTAGCTTCACCCTCGTGGCCGAGTTCGACGCCGACGTCGAGCGGGTCTGGCAGATCTGGGAAGACCCGCGGCAGCTTGAGCGCTGGTGGGGCCCGCCCACCTGGCCGGCCACGTTCGTCAAGCACGAATTCACCCCCGGCGGAGAGGCCAGCTACTACATGACCGGCCCCGAGGGCGAGAAGGCCGGCGGCTGGTGGCGCATTACGGCCATCGAGGCTCCGCGCCGGCTCGAGTTTGACGACGGATTCGCGGACGACGACGGCGCTCCGGTCGAGGCCATGGGCACCACGCATGCGACCGTCACGCTGGAAGACCTCGGCGGCCGCACCCGGATGACCGTTCTGTCCACGTTCGAGTCCGAGGAGCAGATGGGCAAGATGATCGACATGGGCATGGAAGACGGCATGAAGGAGGCAGCCGGCCAGATCGACGCCCTCCTGGCCGAGCACTCCCGCGCCTGACCGCCTGCTGATTCACAGCACTCGGAAGGAATGCGCAACGCAAGAGAACGACGGCGGGACATTCCCGCCGTCGTTCTCTCGCGTGTCTTAGGCTGTTTAGCCGTCCGCGCGCGGGCCCCTCCCCCTACAGAAGGGGTGCTCCTATACTGACCGTGTGGCGATGTCCCTGCTTTTCGGCGTGGTGGCTTCCAGCGCCCTGATCGTGGGCGCACTTGTTGGTGTCCGTTTTCAGCTGCCGAAGCGATTGCTGGCGATCCTCTTGTCCTTCGCAGCAGGGGCCCTTATCACCGCACTGAGCTTTGAGCTGTTCGAGGACGCGTACCAGCGCGGCGGGATAGTTCTCGCGGCGCTGGGCTTGCTTGCCGGCGCCGTCGTGTTCACTGCGCTGAGCGCGTTGCTTGACCGCTGGGCGCAGCCCGGATCCCAGGCCACTCCTGCGGACGAATTCCAGGGCAGCGCCAAGCTGGATACCGACGCCGCCGCTGCTGAGAAGGCGCCGAGTGCTGTGTCAACCCGAGGTGCGGCCGGGATGGCGCTGCTGGCGGCGGTGACGCTTGATGGCGTGCCGGAGAACATCGCCCTGGGTGTTTCGCTCGGTGAGGGGACCGGCGGGCTGGCGCTCCTGGCGGCGATCTTCGTGTCGAACTTTCCGGAGGCGTTGGTGGGTGCGTCCTCCATGCGAAGCCAGGGCAGGTCCGCCGGAGCCATCATGGGCCTCTGGACAGCGTGCGCCGTGGTGCTCGTTGCCGCTGTGGTGCTGGGCGCGGGCCCGCTGTCCGGGGCCGATCCGGAGACCATATCGTTGCCGTTGGCGTTCGCAGCGGGAGCGGTGATTGCCTCCCTCGCGGATACCCTGATGCCCGAGGCGTACGAGCACGGCGGGCCGGCCGTGGCAATCAGCACGGCCGCCGGCTTCGTACTCTCGTTTGTGCTCTCCCTCGCCTGAGGGATGTTTCAGAAACTCCTGGCGTTCGCCAGCACCGGCAGTTTTCCGCGGACTTCCGTGATGACGGCCGGGTCAATGTCGATCACCGCCAGCTCGGGTTCGCGGCCCAGTGCAACGACGGGGGAGCCGAGCGGGGACACCACGGCGCTGTGGCCGATGCCGGTGGGGGCGGAGCCGGCGGGCGGAAGGCCGACGCTGGCGGGATCGGCCTGTCCGCAGGCCACCACGAACGTGGTGCTGTCCACGGCGCGGGCGCGGACCAGCAGGTCCCACTGGTCGGCCTTTCCCTCACCCGCGCCCCAGGACGCGCAGACAATGTTGATCTGGGCGCCCGCCCGGGCATTGGCCGTAAAGAGCGCGGGGAAGCGCACGTCGTAACACGTGGCGAGGCCGATGACCGTGCCGTTCAGTTCGAAGGTCACGGGCGACGTTCCGGCGTCCACCGAATCGGACTCGGCGAAACCGAAGGCATCGAAGAGGTGGATCTTGTCGTAGGAGGTGTCGATCCCCGGGCCGGTCACCAGCAGGGTGTTGCGCACGCGTCCGCCCTCCCCGGGGGTGAACATGCCTGCCACGATGGCGATGCGGAGTTCGTTGGCAATGCCGCGGACCGCAGTGGCCCACGGGCCGTCCAGGGGTTCGGCGACGTCGGCGAGAGTGTTGCCGAACGCGCGCATCGCCGCTTCCGGGAACACCACCAGCTCGGCCCCGGCGGCTTTGGCGCGCGTGGCGTAGTCTCGGATGAGCTCGAGATTGCCCGCCAGATCGGCGCTGCTGATGATTTGGGCCACTGCAAGACGCATGAAATTACTCCAGTTTGTTGTATACATAATGTATGCGAAAAATGTCGGGGACGGCCGCGTCCGGCCGCGAGAAGGCCTACGCGTACCTGCGCGAAAACATCCTGATCGACCCTGAGAGGCAGGGCCGGTTCCTCAACGAGCAGGAACTCGCCGCGGAAATCGGGGTCTCGCGCACTCCCGTCCGGGAGGCCCTCCTGCTTCTGGTCTCCGACGGCCTGGTGGAACTGATTCCCCAGCGCGGAGCCTATGTTCCCCCGGTAACGGGCCGGGAAATGTCGGAGCTCATGGAACTGCGCGGCGTCCTTGAAAGCCATGCCGCGCGTCTGGTCATCGAGCAGCGCAGGGTGCCGGCCGAGACGATGCAGGAAACCCTGGACCAGCAATCCAGGCTTCCGGACAACCTCAGCCCGGAGGCCGCGCGGGAGTTCATCCGCCTGGACACGCTCTTCCACCAGCAGCTCGTCGATGCCGCCGGAAACGAACTTATTTCCCGCACCTACAGCAAGCTCCACGTGCGGCAGATCCTGGTGGGCGTCTCCGCGCTGTTCCGTGCCGGCGGCCGGCGCGAGCAGGTGTGCGCCGAACACCAGGACATCCTCGATGCCCTGGTGTCCGGCGACGCAGCGGAGGCGCAGAAGGCCATCGACCATCATCTGGCCGTTACCCGCGACATCCTGCTCCGCACCTGAACACGGTCTATTTGGCTTCCCCGGCGCCGGCCTGCTGGGGTGCCGCCCCGGTTCCTTCCAGCAGCAGCCGGTAGTCCAGGTCCTCCACGGTGTCGTTGTCCCGGCCGAGCGCCAGTCCCACGACGGTGACGGCCGCGGCCACGGCAACATAGATGGCCACCGGAATCCAGGTGCCGTACTGGGACAGCAGCAGCGTGAACATGAGCGGGGCGATGGCGCCGCCGATCACGCCGGCGAAGGTGTAGGCCAGCGAGCTTCCGGTGGAGCGGAGCCGCGGGGAGAACTGCTCCACGATGAAGGCGGCCTGGGGGCCGTACATGAAGGAGTGGGCCATCAGGCCCAGGACGATGCCGATGATGAGCATTGGCTGGTTGTTTCCGCCCAGGATGCCGAAGAAGATGAACGTCCAGACTGCACCCACCACGGCGCCGACGCCGTACACCAGACGGCGGTTGAAGCGGTCGGAGACGGCGCCCGCCAGCGGGATCATGACGAGCTGGAATGCGGAGCCGACCAGAACGGCGGTGAGCACCTGGTTGCGTTCGTAGCCCAGGACCTGAATGCCGTAGGTGAGTGTGAAGACGGTAAACAGCGCGTACAGCACATCCGGGCCCACGCGGCACAGGATGGCGGCGATCAACGGGCGGAGTTCTTTGCGGAAGACCTCGTGGATCGGAGCGTGGGGCTGCTCGCCGTGCGCCTGGATTGCCTTGAAAACGGGAGTGTCCTCGAGCCTCAGCCGGATCCAGAGGCCGAATGCGACCAGCAGGGCCGACACCAGGAAGGCGATGCGCCAGCCGAAGGAGAGGAACTGTTCCTCGGTCAGTGCGAGCGTGAGGACCGCCAGGGCGCCGTTTGCCATCAGGTTGCCTGCGGGCGGGCCCACCTGGGCCGCGGAAGCCCAGAAGCCGCGCCGGTGGGGATCGCCGTATTCGCTGGAGAGGAGGACGGCGCCGCCCCATTCGCCGCCCACGCCCACGCCCTGGGCGAACCGCAGCAGGACGAGGATGACGGGGGCGGTGATGCCGATGCTCTCGTAACCGGGCAGCACACCGATCAGCACGGTGGCCACGCCGATGATCATCAGGGTCGTCACCAGGACCTTCTTGCGGCCGATGCGGTCCCCGAGCCTGCCGAAGATGATGCCGCCCACCGGGCGGGAAACGTAGCCCACCGCGTAGGTGGAGAAGGCCAGGATGGTGCCGGTCAGGGGGTCGGACGCCGGGAAGAAGACGATGGGAAAGACGACGGCGGCCGCCGCCGAGTAGACGGCGAAGTCGTACCACTCGAGCGCGGTGCCGGTAAGGCTGGCGGCAAAGGCCTTGTAGAGGCCCTTGGGGTGAATCGGCTTGTGCGGACTCGGCGTGGTGCCGGAGGCCGGAACTGGGACGTTTGCCATGGTGTTGTCCTCCACGAGATTTTGAGGTGACGCCTGTCACGCTGGCGTTAAATGTATACATTACGCATACTGGTTGTACATTGGCGACCGTTTCCGGTTTCTGGTTTGTAAAATTTCAGCAGCAAAGGATGGATCCACCATGACGACTCTGAGCTTCGAACTTCCCGACGGCAGCACCAAGGATGTACAGGTAAGGCACCTTCTGAACGCAGGCTACGCAGGGCGGGAGCAGGAGGAAGTGCAAGCCCACATTGCCGAACTGGCTGAACTAGGTGTTCCCGGTCCCACCACCACGCCGGCCCTGTATCCAGTGTCCCCCTATCTGGCCCAGCAGGTTAGGGAAGTGAGCGTGCAGCACGGACGGACCTCCGGCGAGGCCGAGTGGGCCATAGCGATCACGGACGACGGCGTTCTGCTCACCGTCGCGTGCGACCACACGGACCGCGAGCTCGAGGTCCACGGCGTTGCCTGGAGCAAGAACGCCAGCCCGGACGTTCTGGGGCGCAAGGCCTGGCGCCTCGATGACGTGCGGGACCACCTGGACCAGATCACCCTGAGGGGCTGGGTGGGGGAGGGGGACACCCCGGACACCCTGATCCAGGACAGTTCGCTGGCAGCCCTGCTGACGCCGGACTACTGGCTGGACGTGCTCACGGAACGCGGGCTGAACTCACCCGGAACCGTTCTCATTTCCGGCACCGTGGCCATGACCCACGGCGTGAACCAGTTTGCCCGCAGCTGGAAGGTGGAGATGACGGATCCGGTGACCGGCGCGTCGGTGGATACCCAGTATGTGGTGGAGCAGATGCCCGAGCCGATCGGCTGATTCACGCGCTGAGACCAGCGGAAACGGACGACGGCGGGAGGTTCCCGCCGTCGTCCGCCTTGCCTGTCGCGATCGGACAGCCGGACGGGGTGCGACCCCTGCGGGATGCCCTTTTCTGATAGGAAGGACTCTGTGAAGAACCTGGATGACTACCTCTACGACATTGACCGGCGGCCGCCGAACTGGGAGCTCCGGTTGGGCATCGTGCTGCTGGCGGCCGTCTGCGGCGCCTTCGGCGTTGTGATCACGTTCGTCGCCCTGGTCTTCGCAGGTGTAGACGACCCCTATGCGCTGGTGGGGTTTTCCGCGCTGGGCGCAGCCCTGTTCGTCTGGTGGTTCCTGAGATCCATGAAACGCCGCGGAGCGAAGGTTAAGGCTGAATACGTGGCGGCGGGCGGAAACCCGGCGGGCACCAGCGACCTGCTGTTCGCCCAGGTGATCGGCAAGACCATGCCCGACGGCCGCTGGAAGTGGCCAGTGCCCAGCTCGAGCAGCGAGTAAGCGGGCTTTCTCGCGCCAGTGCGGGCGCTTACTCCGGCAGGACCTGGGCGGGCCGGGCCCCACGGATGCGGTCAGCCTTGGCACGGTAGGCGGCGAGGAACGCCGCGATGCGCCGCACCGCCTCCCGGATTTCGTCCACGTGCGGCAGGATGACGAACCGGAAGTGGTCGGGGGAGGGCCAGTGGAAAGCTGAGCCGTGCGAGACCAGGATCTTCTGCTCCTGCAGCAGGTCAAGGACGAACTGCTCATCGTCCGTGAACGGATACATCTCAGGATCCATCCGCGGGAACAGGTACATCGCTCCGGCGGCGGGCACGCAGGTGATTCCCGGAATGTCATTGAGCAGGCGCAACGCAAGGTCGCGCTGCTCGCGGAGCCGGCCGCCGGGCCTGATCAGGTCCTCAATGCTTTGGTAGCCGCCCAGGGACGTCTGGATGGCGTGCTGCGCCGGGACATTCGGGCAGAGCCGGAGCGAGGCCAGCAGTTCGAGCGATTCCCGGTACGATGCCGTGGCGGAGCGCTGCCCGGTGACGGCCACCCAGCCGGCGCGGTAGCCGGGCATCCGGTAGGCCTTGGACAGGCCGGAGAAGGTCAGCACCGGCAGGTCCCCGGCCACTGACGCGGTGTGGATGTGGACGGCGTCCTCAAACGTGATCTTTTCGTAAATCTCGTCGGAGAACAGCACCAGATCGTGCCGCCGGGCGATTTCGACGAACCCTGCCAGGATGTGGCGCGGATACACGGCCCCGGTCGGGTTGTTCGGATTGATGATGACGATGGCCCGGGTGCGGTCGGTGACCTTCGCCTCGACGTCGGCCAGGTCCGGCCACCAGTTGTTCTGCTCGTCGCAGGCGTAGTGCACGGCTTCGCCGCCGCTGAGCACCGTGGCAGCCGTCCAGAGCGGGTAGTCGGGCGAGGGGATCAGGACCTCGTCGCCGTTTTCCAGGAAGGCCTGAAGCGTCATGGAGATCAGCTCGCTGACCCCGTTGCCGATGAAGATGTCCTCGACGCCGATCTGCATCAGGCCCTTGGTCTGGTAGTACTGCGAGATGGCGGTCCGGGCGGAGAAGATGCCCTTGGAGTCGCTGTACCCCTGCGCCTCGCGCAGATGGTGGATCATGTCCACCACGATGGACTCGGGGGCGTGCAGCCCGAACGGCGCCGGATCCCCGAGGTTCATGCGTAGGATGCTGTGGCCCTCCGCCTCCAGTTTCTTCGCCGCATGCTGCACCGGGCCCCGGAGGTCGTACCGGACATCTTGCAAACGGCTGGAATTCTGCATGGGACGCATGAGGCATATTTTCATAGCTGCACTGCCCGAAACAACGTGAGCGGTTCGGTCACAGCTCCGGGACGCACTGGCCGCCGCCCAGCCGGGACAGGCCTGCGAGGTCGCCGGCGGCGAATTCCGTGACGTCGGTGCCCTCAGGGTTCATCAGCTGGGTCGGATCGTCCACGTGGTCAAGTCCCACCACATGGGCGAGTTCATGCATGATGACGGCACGCGCGTAGCGGGATCCTTCCGGCCACTGCAGCACCTCCGCCAGATCGGGAGCGTCCAGCTCCACCTGCCCGGCCACAAGGACGTAGGGGCGCCCGGTGGTGTACGCGTACGCGCTGCCGCCCAGGCCATCCACGTCCCCGGCCAGACGCGGGCTCTCCTCGGGCGTGGACCAAGCGATCAGGACCGGCGCCCACCTCTTGCCGTAGCGGTCCGGCTGATAGCTTTCGCGTTCCTCGGCGGGAGCCTCCGAGGTGTAGCCGTCGTAAACAAAACGCAGTCCAGTGGCCGCCGAAACCTTGGCGACCGCCTGCTCCACCAGTTGGTCGGCTCCCGGCGGCGCGTTATCGGGCCGGACCACGTAGTGCACCGGCCGGCAGGGGTCGTATGCGGCGAACGGCTGGCCGGGGTCGGGTGATTCCTGCAGCGCATACGCGCTGGATCCGGTGCCGCCTGGCGCCTGCCCCAGCGGGGTATCCGCTGCCTCGAACCCGGGCGGCGGCACGGGGGCCCCGGGAAGATACGGCAGTACGGCCGGGAGCACAAAGCGTTCGAATACCGAGGGAACGGAGGACAGGCCGGCAACCAGGGCAATGCCCGCAGCGATGGCCCACTTCGTGCCATGACTCTTCCCGCCCGGCCGTGGATTCCAGGGCGGCGGAGAGGACTGCCTTGGGTGCTGCCCGGGAAAGGCGGGCCCCGGACGCCACGCAGCCGGGTCCTGCGTCGTCCCCAGCGCCTCATCAATGGCCCACTGCGGAACGCGCCCGCTGGCTGAGCGGCGGACTCCCGGCGGCAGGCCGTCGCCCGTCAGATGCGAACGGTCTGACGACGGATCGTCCTGCCAATGAGAAGTCGAACGCAACAGTGTCCCCCTGCTTGCTACGCCATCATGAGCGATGGACCACCCCAGCATAAACGGACGGCGGCGGTGTCATCCCGCCGCTGTCCGTTGCCGTTGAAATCCCCGCCGTCGTCCCAGCAGCCGTTGACATCGCCTGACCCGCGGCTGACCCGAGGGGACCCGGCGGCCCGGCCCCTAGCGGGCCAGCGCGTTTTTCTGGCGCGCGGTGATCTTGGACGTCTGCCCGCAGTTCGTGCAGGTGATCCGGTATGACCTGGACGTGGTGAAAAGCGGAATGAAGAACAGCGTGAATTTCGTAGCGCGTTCCTCGAGATGGTGATGAACGAACGACCTGCAGTACTGGCATGTTCCCGCACGTCCCGGCAGGGCGTGCTGTGTGGTCTTGAATCCGAAGAGTAGAAGCATTGGTGTGCCTTTCGAGGGTGCCTTATAGGGGCTTCGTTGACGTTCCCGCACGTGCGAGGGGGGCTGCGAGGCCTGACAGCAGGATGCTGATGCCCTGGTCCAGTTCGGCGGCACCGTCGTAGTCCGCGAGCACCGGCCCGAGGGCGCGGAGGCGAGGAAACTCCTTGGGCGGCAGCCGGTGCAGGCCGAGGCGGAGCAGGGCTTCGTTTTCTTCCGGGTCCACGATGTATTCCTGCAGCTCATTGAGGATGTGGCCATACAGGAACCCGTAGTACGCACGGTAAACGTGTAGTGCGTCGGCAGGTTCAAATCCGGCGTCGATCAGCAGGGAAAGAATCTGCTCAAGCGGGCGCAACGTCCCCAGCGGGCGGAGCCCCAGGGGCGTGGACAGCGGACGGGTGACCAGCAGCGGCACCACATTCGGATGCCGGAGCGCCAAGAGGCGCAGATCGTGGGCGATCTGCCGGAGCTGTGACTGCCAGTCCGGGTCTTGCGGAAAGATGGCAAGCTCATTCAGGACCAGCTCGGTGACGCCGTCGAGCAGCGCAGCGCGGTTGGCCGCGTAGCGGTACAGACTCATCGGATCCCGGTTCAGCTCCTGCCCCAGCCGGCGCATGGTCAGCGCCTCGAGCCCTTCGGAGTCCACGAGGGCCAGCGCGGTGGACAGCACGAGTTCACGGCTCAGCCTCGTTTTGTCCGGGGCCGGTACAGTGCTCTGATTGTTGGGGGGCGGCACGGGTTCCATCCTGATCTGCTCGCATGGCGGCTCGTTTCCCAAGCGGAAAAGAAGCTTGCTTCCTAACTAGTCTACGCGTAACGTCTACACCGTAGACAAGCGTCTATGCTCAGGCTTTCCCCAGAAGGAACACCGCGGCCGCCAGCCGCACATTTCCTCGGGGAGAGGCCCGTGGCTGCGCACTTAGACCGCCCGTACGCAGAGTTCCAAACATCCGGGTGACCCGCTTCAGTGCTTCGTGCACGGCACTGAGGCTTCAGCTGCTGTAGCCAAATGGCGGCACAAGAACGCACCCGCGGAAAAGGGCCACCCATGGCAAATTCCCAGTTCGACCAATTCCTTGAAGAAGCGACCACCTCCAGCGACCGGCCCGACTCAGCCCTGGGCCGGGACTGTCTCTACGGCCTCTATACGAGCTGGTGTTTCCTGCACCAGGCTGCACCCCGTCCGGAGGGCGCCTTTTGGGCAGCCATGAGGAAGAAGCGGATCCGTCCCGGTCACAACGGGCTCCGCATGAAGGGGCCCGCCGCAGCGGATTACATCCTGGCGAGCTATCCGGGTGTGGTCTGACCCGTTGAGCACCGTGACCAGCACCTACCTCCCCCGGGGCTCTCACCAGCCCCGGGGGAGCCGTCCGTGGTGCGCAGCCTGCGACACGGACCGGCACCTCCTTGTCGATTCCGTCGCCGTCATGAACCGCCGCTTGGAAACCCTGGCCGTCGCCTTCAACTGCGCAAAGTGCGGAGGCTCCCGTGTCCTGGCCACCACCGTGGCCTTCGTCGCCGCAATCCTGTCCCCCTCAGCCGAGCATGACGACGCAGGGCATTTGGCGTCGGCTCCGAATTAGCCTGCCGTCCGGTTATTATTTGGGTATTTTCAGTGGCCCTTAGGTTGGCCAAAGACAGAATCGCGGAAGGTGGAGACAGGAATGAACAGGGCTGCGAACAAGGTTCACGCTCGGGAGGCATTGAGCCGCGCGGAGAAGCGCCTCCGGTCCGGCGGGCGGGCCTCCAGGATTGCGTGGCTGGTCCTCGGTATTCTCGCTGCCGCCGTCACCGGATCGGTGATTGTGTGGCAGGTCCTGGAGCGCAGCGAGGAACCTGAAACGGTGCCGGCCGGAGAGTCCCGCACGGAAAACATGTGAGGTGACCGTTCCGGAGGACGACGGCGGGACCGCCCGCCGTCGTCGAACCGGGAACCGGTTATTTTGAGTTAGTCGGAATAGCGGCTATAGTTTTAGTCATGCCAGCTCAATAGCGAGCTGCCGGGTTCAACCCGGGCAATCCGCGGAATCCTTTCCGCTTCTGCCGGCCTGGCCGAGTGCACCAATCTCGCTACGGCGGCCCCTCCTTGAGCGCCCGGTGGGTTACAACCCCCGCCATCCTCCACGCGTGTTGCACGGAATCACAGACATCGACTGCGTCGTCGCAGCGGCCCCATGCCTACAGCCGTCCCATGCTCGGGGTCCGCTGATCCATGCCCCGCCTGCCCGGGCACCTGCCTTGGACCACCTGCCCCTGACCACCGACCAC
Source organism: Arthrobacter sp. ZGTC131 (assembly GCF_002929275.1). Taxonomy (GTDB): domain Bacteria; phylum Actinomycetota; class Actinomycetes; order Actinomycetales; family Micrococcaceae; genus Arthrobacter. Next base: position 40,362 of record NZ_PJIK01000020.1, on the reverse strand, counting down.
CAGCCATCCGCGGCACCAATTGCCTAACGAGGAGAACAAAGCATGACTTTGCAGACTGAACGAACCACCATCCGCAGTGCTGAAACCACAAGCGTCCTGAGGGCGCCCCGGGGCGGCAGCTACGTGACGCCGAGCAGCCGTGTTACGCCGACCGGCACCCGTGATTCCGAGCGCACCGAAGGCAGCTACATCAGCACTCCCGGCGGCACCCGCGGTAACGGCAACCGCGTCCAGGGACGCTACGTCACGCTCCCGGCCGGGCGCCACGACGAAACCGAAGGAAGCTACGTCAGCGCCAGCTGACACCGGGACGACCAAGCCTGAAGAGGACGACAGCGGGAACTTTCCGCCGTCGTCCTCTTGCGTTCAGATGGTGCGTGGCGCCCCAACTGCCTCTCCGGCCCAGATAGTTCGGACGTTGCGCCAGGGGACGACGGCCCGCGGGCCTCGCCGCGCCGGTCCCGAGTGGCCAAGTAGCCGCCATGGGAGAAATTCGGGTAATTGGTACGGATGCTTCTGCCGGCCGGTAGCCATACTGTTGTTGCATTGGGTGGTTGCAAGTGCCGGCATATGCACGAAGTGCCTGCATCAGCTGGGCTGGGACGGCCACCACGGTCGCTGTCGGAGCGGCCGATCCGCGTCGGCTTCTCCGGCATTACGATGATCGACGCCGCCACTTGAGCCGGCCGGGAGCACTGCTGCACCAGCCCGGTCGAGTGGCGGCACGGACATCGTTCACATGTCCCACAGCCCGGCTTGAAGTGGCCTACGATACGCGAGGGTACCGATGAATCTTCCGAGGTCTGAGCGTCCAGCTACCTCTGAACCCATGCACACGCCGCCCGTCGCGGTCGCGCCTCGCCCTGCCGAGCCAGCGACGCCTGGGCCAGCCAGCCCGGCCACGCCCGATGCTGAGGACCCGGCCCGTCCCGGTGCCGACGGCCATGACCGCGGCGCGGCCGTCCCGGTCCGCGCGGTCATCGGCAACTGGCCCGACCCCATGTAAGCGAACGAAAGAGTACGACGGCGGGAGGCGTCCGCAGTCGTACTCTTATGTCCCGTTCGGGGCAGGCAGTCCGGTGGCGCGCCATGTGCCGCTGCCGTTGAAGAGCGAGGCCCTCGCCGGAATACTGGAAGTCAGGTTGATGGATCCAGGTTGGCAAGGGCGGCGGTGGACGATGAGCGGCGGGGAGGCCGGCGAGTTCAAACGGCGGATGGAACGGGGCGCCGAACTCCGCGCTGTGCGGGCCTCCGGCGGGTCGGCCCGCGAGGATGCAGAGCTTGCCGCAGCTGAAGAGGAAGACCGGCAGAAGCGCAAGAAGATCGATGACGCAGCCAGGGTTGAATATCTGATCCGGGACGCCATGGCGCAGGGGAAGTTCGACAACCTGAAGTACGCCGGCAAACCAATTCCGGGGCTGGGGGAGGGCTACGACCCCGACTGGTGGGTCAAAGGCCTGATCCAGCGCGAACACCTCACCGGCCTCGGCCCGAAGGCGATACTCCTGCGCACCGAGGACGCCGAGCTCGATGCCAGGCTCGATGCCCAGTACTCGGAAAAGCAGGTGCGCGACATCGTGGCGGAGTTCAACGCCCGGGTGATTGACGCGCGGCGCCAGCTCCAGGGCGGGCCGCCCGTGATCACCAAAACCCGCGACGCCGACGCCGAAGTGCAGCACTGGAAGGAGCGGCGGGCAGCCAAGGCAGCCGCCGCGCCGCCGGAACCGGAGGCGGAGGCCAAGCGCCCGTGGTGGCGCCGCCTGTGGAGCGGGTCCTCCTAAACCGACGCTTTTGAACAGACGCTCCGGAACCGCCCCTCAGGTGGCACGATAAAGACATGGTGGCTGTATTGCTCGGCTGGAACCCGGGCGCCGGTACGACATGGCCGGAGTATTCGAGGGTGGTCGATGAGCTCGCGGCGGCCGGGGTCCATCGGCGACCGTGGCGAATCCTTAACAGTTCCAAAGTCATGCCCGGTGCGGATGCCTGGTTGTTCCTGGTGGGGCAGGCAGGCAGCGGACTGATTGGCCACGGTGTGACAGCTTCCGCCCCTTACCGGCCCGCCCGTGACGTGGAGGGCGCCGCATCCGGCACGTTCGTCGATGTGGACTTTGACGCGCTGCTTCCGCTCGGTGACCAGATCCCCGTCGACGTTCTCACGGCCAGGGCGCCGCTGTCGGGGTGGAATACCATCAGGGCGCCCGGGCGGCGGATCCCGGAGGAAGAGGAGCGGGCTGTCCGCGCCATCTGGGCGGAGCACCTGCCGCCGGACGGGATCGATCCGATCCTTCCCGTGCCCGGGACGGCACCGCAGGATGCCTTGACCCGGGTGGGCATGAACCGGTATGAGCGCAGCCCCCAGGCCCGCCGGATCTGCCTAGCGCACCACGGCACGTCCTGCGCTGCCTGCGGATTCTCCTTCGAAGCCGTCTACGGTCCCGAAGGGGAGGGTTTCATCCACGTCCATCACCTGACTCCCGCCTCCCAGCTGGGGCCCGGCTACGAGCTGGACCCCATCGGCGACCTCGTCCCGCTGTGCCCGAACTGCCACTACATGGCGCACCGCAGGCCCGTGCCCTACACCCCTGCGGAGCTCAGGGCCATGATGTCAGGGGCCGGACACATTGCCGGCGCGGTCCTGTCCCAGCAGGAACTGGAGGCACAGGCGGCCGCCCAGCGCATCCTGGAGAGCAGATGACTGCCCGGTCACGGGGCCGGTGGTTGTCCGCTTACAGCGACGGTGGTTGTTCGGTCACGGCGACCATAGCCAGTCCTGTTCAAAGTCCGGATGATCGGAATACGGCAGCGCCAGGGCGTTCAGGGACAGCCCGGTCCACTCCAAGGCGCCCGGAATCCAGTGCGTGTCCTCGCCGAACGGGTCGCTGATGAGAGATGCCAAGGCGGTCTGCCGGGCCGCTTCGATGATGCCGATGAGCCTTCTCTTGGCCTCGCATTCCAGCAGCAGGCGGCGTTCGTACCACTTGCCCGCTTCGGACGTCGTCCGGTCCTCCAGGAGTTTGCGGGCCACCGCCTCGTCTTCCGCGATGCGGTCGGACAGGAATTCCACAATGTCCACAAACTGACTGTACGCCCACTGATACGGAGTTCTCCCGGAGCATCTTTGGGGGGTCACAAGGAGTTCCCGGAGGGCTACCGTTTGCTGTGAGGGATGATTCCTGGATCGGCGGTGAGCGAAGGAGGGTCCGATGGGTGACGTGTGGATCCGCACGATCAGCCAAAGCCTGGTTCGTGCGGACAGGGTCACGGAAATTGCAACCTCCCGCGGATCCGTCCATGACGATCAGGGATATTCACTCAAAGTCGTCGCGGACGGGAGAGCCTCCATCCTGATCGACAATAGCGACCTCGTGGGCACCACTAGGGAAAGGCTTGAGCACGCTAGGCGGATGGAGGACGCGCTGCTGCTGGCTATGGACGCTGCCAGTGGCACCAACGCGTCAGTGGTGATCAGCTATGAACAGGACGGGGAACGATGGATCGTCAGGCCAGCGTCTGAAGTGGCCGGCGAGATAGCACCCTGAACACCGCACGCGAAGGCACGCTGTCGTCCTCGACGACGAGGCAGGCGGCCAAGTGTCAGGCCGGTGGCTAGACGCTGGCCGCCAATTCGTACGGCGCACGGGAGTCCCGCCCGCTTCCCGCCGTGCGCCGTCGCGCCGTCTCCGCCGATGAGCTGGAGCTAGCCGGCGCTGACCGCTTCCCGGGCACCGAGCACGGCGGCGAAGCCGCCGGCGTGCGCGCTCAGCTCGGACTCGGCCGCGCGGCGGGCGCGGGCGACGTCGCCGTTCACTACGGTGGGAGCAAACCGCACATGAGTGGCGTCCGTGATGCCCACGAAATCCAGCCAGTCGGCGAAAAACGTGCTGCTGAAATCGGAGCCGAAGGCGGCGGGGACGCCCGGCGCGTACACGCCGCTGGTGTGGATGGCCACGGCCCGCTTCCCCCCGAGGAGGCCGAAGTAGCCGGCGGCGGGATCGAAGCCGAAGCTCCAGCCCGGCTGCGTGACGATGTCGATCCAATGCTTGAGCGCATGGGGCACGCCGGCGTTCCACATGGGGATGTTGAAGACGTACGCGTCCGCGGCGGCGAACTGGTCAAATACCGCGCGGGCGTCCTCCCAGGCCCGGATCTGCTCTGCCGTCTGGGCCTGGCCGGAGAAGACCGCCATCTTGGCGGCGGCCGCGGTGTGGCCGAACTCGGGGAGGGTGCCGGCATCGAACAGGTTCAGCGTCTCGACCTCAAACTCGTCATCTCCGGCGGCTTGGACGGCGGCAAGGAAGTGGCGGGCCAGCCGCAAAGAATCGCTTGCGGCGCCGCGCGGGGAGGCGTTGACGTGAAGGATGGTGGGCATCATGGTCCTTTCGGGGACGCTGCTCATGCGTCCGGATCGCTTGTTCGGCATGCAGTGGGCGGCCGCGGCCGCCCACGGTTGATCCTTGCGGACCCGGTGGCGGTGCGTAAGAACGCACTTTGACCTGCCTAAGGCACGTGGAAGTTCCCTGCTTCACTTGGATACGCTGGAGCCGCAGAGCAGGCGCATGAGAGGAAGTTGGGGCATGACACTCACGGCGGACCAGAAGCGCCAGGAGGCGCAGCAGGCTTACAACGGCGGACTCGGGCAATGCCCGGCGCGCCAGCTCCTAGAGGCAATCAGTAGCAAGTGGGTCACGCTGGTGATGCTTGCCGTGGCGGACGGACCGCTGCGGCACAGCGAACTGCGGCGCCGGATTCCCGGCGCCAGCCAGAAGATGCTGACATCCACGCTGCGCTCGCTGCAGCGCGACGGCCTGGTTTCGCGGCTCGTGACCGTTTCCGTTCCGGTCCGGACCGACTACGAGCTGACGCCCCTGGGGCACTCCCTCTTGGTCGTGGTCCACGGTCTAAAGGGCTGGGCCGAGGAAAACATGGACGGCGTTGCAAGCGCCCGGATGGACTACGACCGCCGCGCCCCGGGATCACGGAATGAAACCAAGTACTTGAATGTTCAATAAAACATGGACTTTGGCATCTTCACCTTTGGCGAGCTCTCCCGCAACATCACCACCGGCGCGGCGCTGTCCCCGCAGCAGCGCCTGAAGGAAGTCATCGAGCTGGCCAAGCTGGCTGACCAGGCAGGCCTCAGTTTCCTCGGCCTGGGGGAGCACCACCGCCGCGACTTTGCCCTGTCCGCCCCGGAGATCGTCCTCGCGGCCATCGCCCGGGAAACCACGAACCTGCGGCTCGGCACCGCGGTCACCGTGCTCTCCACGCAGGACCCGGTGCGTCTCTTTGAGCAGTTCGCCACCCTGGACCTGATCTCCGACGGCCGGGCCGAGATCATCGCCGGCCGCGGCGCCTTCGTGGAGTCGTATCCGTTGTTCGGCCACGGGCTGGACGACTATGACGCCCTCTTTGACGAAAAGCTGCAGCTACTGCTGGAACTGAGGGACGCCGCGGTGGTGAACTGGCAGGGAAACCTTACGCAGAGCATTCCCGGAATGGACATTGCGCCCCGTCCGGTCCAGGACAAGCTCCCCGTCTGGGTGGGCGTGGGCGGCACGCCGGCGAGCTTTGCGCGGGCGGGGCGCCTCGGGCTGCCGCTGTTCGTTGCCCTGCTCTCCGGCCCGGCCAGGTTCCGCCGGCTCGTGGAACTCTACCGACAGAGCGCCGCCGACGCCGGGCACGATTCCGCCGTCCTGCCGGTAGGGGCCGGCGGGCACTTTTACGTGGCGCCCACCTCACAGCAGGCGCGGGACACCTTCTACCCCCACTACCGGGCCTATTTCGAACAGAACATGCCCCGCCCGGTGGACCACTTCCCGCGGTCGACTTTCGACGACTGGACCGAGCCCGGCGGCGGACTCCTCGTGGGCAGCCCTCAGCAGGTCACCGAGAAGCTCCTGCTTATCCACGAGAACCTCGGCACCAGCCGGTACCTGGCCCAGATCGGGTTGGGCGGCCTCCCCTTCGCTGAAACAGCACGCTCCATCGAGCTGCTGGCCACCGAGATCATGCCGGCGGTGAACAAGGAAATCGGCGTCACCGCGCGCTAACTTGCGGCGCTAAGCCACGGCGCTAAGGCAACAGGCCTTTGGCGTCGTCCGGGCCGACAAAATCACAGGACCCCTGGTGGCGCTCGGGCAGGATGCACGTGCGTCCGGTGGCCAGATGAACGTTTCCGCAGCGTCCTGTGCGCGCCACATCTTCGCGGACGTGCAGGCTCCTCAGGTCGGGCCGTTCGCCGCTGTGCGGCTGCGGGTGGAAGGATTCGGAGGTGCCGTTTTCGTGACTGTTCATGCCTTGTTACTCCTCATCGAGTGGCTGCCCCCGTAGCAAAAAGGCCAGTCGTTTGGACCTGAAACTCCAGTTTCGCCCCGCGGGATTAACTGCGGGTTACGGCCATGTTAGATCCGGACGCACGGTCAGCCCAGCAAACCGTCGACGTGACGCCATCGCCAGTCCTCACCCGGTCACCTGTGCTGGCCGGGGCACCGTTGGTGCGGTGCTTATTTGCCGCCTGTGTCATCGGTGATGTCGGCGCCTTCGGCGGGCTCCTGGGAGTGGACGCGGATGTCGGTGGGGTCGGCCGTTTCATCCCCTTCGGCCGGGGCCTCGCTGTGGATGCGCTGCACCGATGGGTAATCATTCATGACCGCTCCTCTGCCGCCGTTGTGTGCTGTTGGCCATCACCTAATGTTCATCTAGCGCCTGCTTTTGGGGAGTGTCAAGAACATTCCAGCCGCTATGGCCGTGCAAGTTGTTGTGTGCTGGACTGTGTGGTGCACCCCCTCAAGCACTGCATAAGGCACCGCCTCAAGCATCGTCGGCCAGCCGGTTCGCGCCGGCTGTTGGGAAGGATCAACCTCATGGCTACGTACAAGATCGGCTACTTCGTCGGGAGCCTGGCCAGCGGCTCCATCAACCGCACGCTCGCCAACGCCCTTATCAGGCTCGCCCCGGACGATCTGGAGTTCACGGAGATCCCCATCAAGGATCTGCCGCTCTACAGCTACGACTACGACGCCGACTTCCCACCGGAGGGACGCGCCCTGAAGAACGCCATTGAAGGCTCCGACGGCATCCTTTTCGTGTCCCCTGAGTACAACCGGTCCATTCCGGGAGCGCTGAAGAATGCCATCGACTGGGGATCACGCCCCTGGGGCACCAATTCGTTTGCCCGCAAGCCGACCGGAATCATCGGCGCCTCGCCAGGCAGCATCGGCACGGCCGTGATGCAGTCCTCCATGCGTGCCGTGCTGAGCTTCCTCGACGCGCCCCAGCTCAACGCCCCGGAAGCCTACGTGAAGTTCAACCCTGCCGTATTCGCCGACGACGGAACGGTCACCGACGGGGGCACCGCGGACTTCCTGCGCCATTACATGGAGGAATACGGCGCCTTCGTGGAACGGGTTTTGGCAGCCAACGCGCCGGGCCACATCGGCGACCCCAAGCCGGACGCCGAAAAGCTTTCCCGCTAGGGTCCCGGCCCTTGATGGTCACCGGCCGGCGTCGATGAAGCCAGCTGCGTCCCCGCGGAGCTTCAGCCGGCCGTGCCAGCGGCTTCCGCAACGAGTCGGCCGAGGCTGCGGTACTTCTCGATCCGCTGCGGCAGCAGTTCCGCCGCCCCCGCCGAGGCCAGTGCGGCAAGTTCGTACTCGATCGCCTGTCCCATGCGCTGGCAGAAGGCTCTCCCCTCCAGGGCGGCATCGGGGCGTTCGTCCACGATGTGTTCCACCATGCCGTGGGAGTACAGCGACTCCACGTTGACGCCCTGCGCTTCGGACATGGCAGGGGCAAAGTCGGTGCTCCGGTGCACGATGGCGCTGGCGCCTTCGGGTGGCAGCGGGGAGAGCCAGGCGTGCTGGGCCGCGATGGTCCGGTCGGCCGGCAGCAGGGCCAGTGCCCCGCCGCCTGCTCCCTGCCCCAGCAGCACGGATACGGTGGGTGAGTTGAGGCCGATCAGATCGTGCAGGGACCTGGCGATCTCGCCGGCCAGCCCGCCTTCCTCCGCTTCCCTGGATAGCGCCGCTCCGCCCGTGTCGATGACCGTCAGCAGCGGCAGCCCTAGCTCCTCCGCCAGCCGCATGCCGCGGCGCGCCTCGCGGAGGGACGCCGGCCCCATGGCCGTCTGCTGTGACGGGCGCGGCCGGGTGTGGCCGATCACCACGCAGGACTTCTGGCCGAAGCGCGCCAGCGCCAGCAGCAGGCCGGGGTCCTTTTCGCCCTGGCCGGTGCCGTTAAGCGGGAGGACATCGCGGGCGCCGTAGGCCAGCAGTTGGCGCAGGTCCGGGCGGCGCGGGTTCCGTGAGATTTCGATCGAAGCCCAGGCTCCGGCGTCGGACGGCTTCACGGCGAGGGTGCGCGGCGGTGCGACGCGCGGGTGCGGGCCGGTAACCAAAATGCTCAGGGCGCGGTCGACGACGTCGGACAGCTGCCAAGGCGGCACCACGGCGTCGATGAGCCCCTTGTCGAAGAGGTTCTCGGCCACCTGCACGTTTTCCGGAAACGGGGTGCCGTAGAGGGCCTCGTAGACGCGGGGACCCAGGAAGCCGAGCAGGGCGCCGGGCTCGGCAACGGTGATGTGCCCGAGCGATCCCCACGACGCCATCACTCCACCGGTGGTGGGGTGCCGCAGGTAGACCAGGTACGGCAGCCCGGCCTGCCGGTGTGCCCTTACGGCGGCGCTGATCTTGACCATGGAGAGGAAGGCGATGGTCCCTTCCTGCATGCGGGTGCCGCCCGACGCCGGGCCCGCCAGCAGGGGAAGGCCTTCCCGGGTGGCGCGTTCGACGGCGTTCACGATGCGTTCCGCTGCAGCAAGCCCGATGGAGCCGGCGAGGAAACGGAACTCGCTGACGATGACGGCCACGCGCCGGCCGCGGATGAGGCCTTCACCGGTGAGGACGGATTCGTCAACGCCGGTCTTTGCCCGGGCGGCGGCAAGTTCCTGCCGGTACTCGGGGCCCGGGTCAGGGTCCGTGACCGGTGCGTCCCAGCTCCGGTAGGAACCCGGATCAAGCACGGCGGCGATGAGTTCGGCGGCGTCCAGGTGGCGGACTTTCTGCTGGGTCAGCATGCTCAGTGGCCTCCCGAACCGGTGCCTGCACCGGTGCCTGGGGCGCTGCCGGACGCGTCGGCAGGGACCAGGCCGAGCCACTGCCGGATCTGTTCTCCGTCCTGGTCCAGCAGCGGCGGCGCCGTGTGCGTCTTGAGGGTTGTCTCGGCGGTGTCGGCGGGGCTGAAGAACCGCAAGGGCGGCCCCGGCAGGCTGACGTTCCCGAGGATCTTGTGCTCCACGTCGATCACCAGGCCCTGGGAGTGGACCTGCTCCCATGCATAGACCTCGTCCAGCGTCCGCACCTTGCCGGCCGGGATTCCGGCCTCGTTCAGCTTGGCGAGCAGCGGTTCGGCCTCGAAGTCGGAGAAGACCCGTTCGACCTCTTCGATGACCTTTTCCCGGTTTCGGACGCGGTCAGCGTTGCTGGCGAATTCGGGCCTGGTGGTGTCGATCCCGAATGCTGAGGCAAAGGTGGCCCACAGTTTTTCGCTGCCCACGCTGATCTGCACCCGGCCCTGCCGGCAATGGAACAGCCCGTAAGGCGCGATGGATGGGTGGTGGTTGCCCTGGGCCTTCGGGGTCTCGCCGGCGACGGTGGCCCGCGTGCCCTGGAAGGCATGGACGCCGATCAGCGCCGCGAGCAGGGAAGTTCGGACGATCTGCCCATGCCCGGTCCGCTCGCGCTGCAGCAGGGCCGCCAGCGTGCCGAATGCCCCGTACATCCCGGACAGAAGGTCGGCAATGGGCACTCCCACGCGCTGGGGGTCGTCGGGCCCGGAACCGGTGAGGGACATCAGCCCGGCTTCGCCCTGGAGGATCTGGTCGTAGCCGCTGCGCCGCGATTCCGGGCCGTCGTGGCCGAAGCCGGTGATGGACAGGACCACCAGCGCGGGGTTCAGCGCATGCATGTCGGCGGCCGAGAACCCGAGCCGGTCCAGCACGCCGGTGCGGAAGTTCTCGATCACCACGTCCGCGCGTTCCAGGAGTTCGCGCAGGACTGTCCGCCCGTCGTCGCTCTTCAGGTCCAGGGCGATGGACTCTTTGTTGCGGTTGCAGGACAGGAAGTACGTGGCCTGGGGATCGTCCTCGGGGCCGACGAACGGGGGACCCCAGCCGCGGGTGTCGTCCCCGATGCCCGGGTTCTCGACCTTGATGACCCGGGCGCCGAGGTCCGCCAGCATCATTCCGGCGTGCGGGCCGGCGAGGGCGCGGCTCAAGTCCACCACGAGGTAGCCCGAGAGCGGGCCTTCGGCCTGGGGTGTGGATTCAGTGCTCATGAAGGCTGTTCCTTTTCTTGCTGGGCACGTTCCTGCTGAACCAGGTCTGGCTGGTCGGGCGTCTGCCGTGCGGTGGGTTTTGCGGCGACGGTGCGGAGGGCGGCTACATCCAGCCCGGCACCACCATGACCAGCCAGGCGATGGCCGGCCCGGCGGCGACGACTATGCCGCTGTAGGCCAGGATCTGCTTGTAGAACTTGTCCTTGTCCATGTCCTCCGGGGCATTGGCCAGGACCAGAGCGCCGTTGGTGGAGAACGGTGAAACGTCGACGATCGTGGAGGCGACGGCCAGGGCCGCGGTCACCCCCACGGCGCCGATTTCGCCGGTGGCCAGGAACGGGACCGCGAGCGGGATGAGGGCCGCGAGGATGGCCGTGGAGGAGGCGAAGGCGGACACGACGGCGCCGATGTAGCAGATCAGCAGGGCGGCGACGAGCGGCATACCGAGGTGGGCCACGCCGTCGGAAACGAACTTGATGGTGCCCGCTTCCTCGAGGACGCCCACGAAGGTGAGCATGCCGCAGATGAGCAGGACGGTGGACCAGCTGATCTTGTTGACGGCGCCCTTCTGGGCAGCCGGGGACACGAGGGCCAGGATGATGGCGATGGTGATGGAGACGAATCCGACGTCCACCTTGAAGCCCAGCGAAATGACGGCGAGGGCGATCAGGCCCAGGATGGTGATGAGCTGGGCAATATTGGCGCGGGCGCCGTTCGAAGCTTCCTGCGGTGCGCCGGCCGGGGCGGAGCCGGAAGTCCCTTTTGCAGAGACGCCGGACGAGGAAATGTCGGAACCGGAGCCCTGGAGGGTGACGCCGGCTGCCCGGGCGCCGACGCTGACGGACATCCGTGACTCCGCAGCCTGTGCCACCAGCCGGCCGGTCTTCGTGCTGAGCAGCTTGCTGCCGCCGAGGACCACGAAGAGCACCGCGGCGATGGCGAGGTTGAAGATGAAGCTGGCCAGGAAGATGGCCACCGGGCTGGCCTCGAGTTCGGTCTTGGCGATGATGCCGTTGACCGTGACGCCGTAGACGGCGATGGGGGAGAAGCCGCCGGCCTGGGCGCCGTGGATGACCATCATGCCCATCATCAGCGGATTGATCTTGTGCTTGGCGGCGAAGCTCAGCGCGATCGGCGCGATGATGGCGACGGCGGCGGGAGACAACGCACCGACTGCGGTGATGACTGCCGTGATGGCGAACATGACCCAGGGGATGAGGGCCACTTTGCTGCCCACAAGCCGCACGGCGCCGCGGACCAGCAGGTCTATGGTTCCGTTGTTCTGCGCGATGGCGAAGAGGTAGGTGACACCGACGATCGTCAGGAACAGGCCGCCGGGGAAGTTGGCCAGGATGTCGTTGGTGGACATGCCGAGGACCACGGAGCCCAGCAGGAAAGCTCCCACGAAAGCCAAGGCGCCCATGTTGAGGGGCAGCACCGTGGCCAGCAGGAACATCACCGCCAGGATGATGATGGACAGGACGGGAGCGGACATCTTCGTTCCTCCGGATTGAGAGATTGGTGTGATGTGGATTACTGGCTCACTGGCCTAGCCTCCTAGACACTAGGTGACTTTGTCAATAGTTCTCCGCTAAGCTAGGGCGGAGGACGTCGCCGGAAGGACTCCCATGACCAAGAAGACAGCAACTCAGCAGATTTCCCGCGTCGCGCGGCCACGCCTGTATGAGCAGCTGGTGGAGCAGCTCATGGACTTCATCGAGTCCGCGCAGCTGGGCCCGGGCGACACCTTGCCCGCCGAGCGGGACCTGGCCGAACGGCTGGGCGTCTCGCGGGCCACGCTGGCCCAGGCGCTGGTTGCCCTGGAGGTCCTCGGCGTCATCGACGTCCAGCACGGGACCGGAGCGGTGCTGGTCTACCGGCCCAACGTTCCGTCCGTGATCAAGGGCCTGCGCGAGCACAGCAGCCGGCTTCCCGAGATTGTCGAAGCCCGCAGCACCCTGGAGGTCAAGCTGGCGGAACTGGCCGCCGAAAGGCGGACCGAGGCCGACATGAAGGCGATCGATAAGGCGCTCGACGCGATGGCCGAAGAAGTGGCCTCCGGCGCCAAGGGAGCGCACGGCGACGAACTGTTCCATCAGGCCGTCACCGCAGCCGCGCACTCGGCGGTGCTGGCCCAGCTCATGTCGTTCATCGCCGGGATGATCCTGGAAACCCGACTCGAGTCGCTCGGCCAGCCGGGCCGGCCGGAGCAGTCGCTGGCCTCGCACCGCAAGATCGCCGACGCGATCAGGGCGCAGGACTCAGTGGCCGCGGCGGCGGCCATGCTGGATCACATCACCCTTGTCTCCGACGTCGCACTACTGAAGTAAGCGCATGAAGCCGTTTCTGTTGCTCGCGTCGCGGGCCGAGGACACCGCCGCGGAAGAAGAGTACGACGCCTACCTGCGCTACGGCGGGCTGGACCCGAGCCAGCTGAGATGGATCCGGATGGAACAGGCCCCGCTGCCGGCCCTGGAGCTGGACGACTACTCCGGGGTGATCGTGGGCGGCAGCCCTTTCACATCCAGCGATCCACCCGAAACGAAGACCGAAACCCAGCACCGGGTGGAAGGCGAATTGTCCAAGCTGCTGGACCGGATTGTTTCGGCCGACTTCCCCTTCCTGGGTGCCTGCTACGGCGTGGGAACGCTGGGATTGCACCAGGGGGCGGTCATCGACCGGACCTACGGGGAACAGCTGGGCGGGGTAACCATCAGCCTGAGCCCGGAAGGCCTGGAGGACCCGCTGCTGGCGGGCATGCCCGCTGAGTTCACTGCGTTCACGGGCCACAAGGAGGCGTGCACGGTGCTCCCGCCGCACGCGGTACTGCTCGCCAGCTCGGCCGCGTGCCCGGTGCACATGTTCCGGATCAAGAAGAACCTGTATGCCACCCAGTTCCATCCTGAACTCGACGCGGAAGGGCTGGTGACCAGGATCGACATCTACCGCCACGCAGGATACTTCCCGCCCGAATCTGCCGAAGAACTGATGGCGGCAGCCCGGACCTTCACCGCGACTGAGCCGATGAAGATCCTGCGGAACTTCGTGAAGGTCTACGGCAAGTAGCCCCGAACGGGAAGGGACGACGGCGGGTGCGTCCCGTCGTCGTCCGCTTCCGTTTGCCAAGGCTATTGCCCGGCCGCACGCCTGGGAGTACGGTGCGGGTACGCGCGCCACGCGCTGCCAGGTCAATCGTCCGGAAGGCGCGAGACTATGAGAAATTCCGGACCTCTGGCAGCGGCGGGCTGCGTTCTTGCGCTCCTGGTTGCATCGGGGTGCAGCGCCCCGCCGGCCCCCACCTCCGGAGCGGCCGAACAAACCAAAACCCTTACCGTCGCAACAGATGACGAACCCGGCCGTCCCTCGGCGGCGCAGATCGAGGAATACGCCCGTCAGGTCAAGGAACTTTCCGGAGGCAAGCTCCTGATCGAGCCTGTGTGGAAGGTTGTCGGTGACGGCATGGACGATTGGGACCAGGCCGTGGCACGAGGGGTGGTGGCCAACCATTTCGACATGGCCGTCGTCCCGGTGCGCGCCTGGGACACTGAGGGTGTCACGGCATTCGCCGGGCTGCACGCACCGTTCCTCGTGACGTCCAATTCGCTCATGGAAAAGGTCGCTGCCCCGGAAATCGCGGACGAGCTCCTTGCTGGCCTTGAGAAGATCGGCGTGACAGGACTGGCACTCTTCCCCGAAAGCCCGCGAATGCTTTTTGCCTTCGGCAAACCGGCGCTGAAGCCCTCCGACTTCGCCGGGAAGACTGTTAGGGCGGCGCGATCCGATACCACCTACGCCGTATTGAAGTCTCTGGGCGCAACGCCCGATGACCTCGTGGGGGGACAGTTTCCTGACGGACTGGCAGCGGGAACAGTCGCGGCCGCGGAATCATCCTTCGCTTTGGCAGGGGACTTGCCGGAGCCTTCGATCGCGACCGGCAATCTGATCCTCTACCCCAAGATCAACTCCCTCGTGGTCAACGCCAAGGTCCTGAAGGATCTGGGCGAAGCGGAGAGGCAGTGGCTCAAGGACGCCGCTGCCGGCACTCGGAGATGGGCGGACGAAGCGCTGCCCGCCATCGCCGATGACGCGGCCAGATTCTGCCGGGACGGCGGAACCGTGGTCACGGCGACGGATGCGGAGGTCGCCGCCTTCAAGGCGGCCGCCGCACCCGTCTACACCCAGTTGGAACGGGATCCCGGAACCAAGGCGCTGATCGCAAAGATCCGCGCCCTGGCGTCGTCCGAGCCTGCCGCTGCCGCCGTCCGGCCCTGCAAGCCCGGTGGCTAGCGGGCGGGCGTCACAGTCGCCTCGTAGGTGAGAATCTCGGTGTCCGTGCCCTCGCCGCCGTTGTCCGGTGCGACGCGCATGGTCAGGTGGTTGCCGTCGGCGGTCATCTTGAACGGATTGCGCGTTGCCACCCCGCCGTTAGCAGTCCACTGCTGCAACGGCACGCTGTGCAGCGTGGTGTGCGTCCGGCTGTCGATCAGGGCGACGCCGCCCAGATTGTACTTCGCGGAAGGACCGCCCGCGGCGGGCGTCTGCGGAAGGGCGGCAACGCCTGCGCACAGCATCTTGGAGTTTGCCGCGTACTGGCAGTCCTGGTAATCGATGAAGTGGTCCGGGTTCTGCCAGGTGCTCAGCTCCTTGCCCTTCAGGGTCCATTCGGCGAACCGCCGCGAGCCCCAGGTGTTGCCGATGAGGTGGCCGGTCTGCTTGTCCATGACGATGCCGCCGAAGTGGTCCTTGACTTCGAACTGCTTCTGCACGTCCAGGGACTTGGCGTCCACGCGGTAAACGATGGAGCTGCTGTTGGGCCGGTACTGCGCCACCGGGACCCAGACGTTGGTGCCGTCGAAGTCGATGCCGCCCGGGTGATACATGTCGCCTTCGCCCAGGACGATGTCCTTCTGGAGCTTGCCCGCCTTGTCCATGACGAACAGGTGGCCCTTCCCCTTGCCGGCCGTGCGGTCATAGCCGCCCTGGGGGCTGGGGAACTTCACCGTGGGCTCGATGATCTCCACCGAGGACAGGAAGATGTGGTCTTCCGTGAAGGCGATGCCTTCGGTGTGGAAGGTGGGGAAGTCCAGCTTCAGCCTGCTGGTCAGCTGCCAGGCCGTGTTGCGGTCGACGGCGGTGAACGCGTCTGTGACGGCGGTGTCGGCCGTGTGGTGGTCACCGTTTCCGGTGACCTGGGACGCCTGCGCGACGGCGGTGCCGCCGATGGCGGTCGCTGCGATCGCCGCCGCGATGACGGCTTTGGCCACGTTGCGGGTGCGGAGTGTTTTCATGGGGATGGCCCTCTCGTTGGTGCGGACCGGTGTGACGGTACGGGCCCGTCATGAACCGGGAACAACGGGCGGCTTAACGCGGCCGGGCAGTTGCCTGTGCGGGTGTCTGCTCCGGCGGCGTCGGCCCTTTCTTGCCCATTGACTTCGGACAGAGGAGGGCTAACGTTGAACTACGTCAACATGGATCTGTTGTACGCACGTGCGCTGAGGGGGCGGCGGCGCAATTGCAGATTGTTCGCACACACAGGCCTCGGTCGGCAACCCGAAACTCCCTCAAGCTGGTTCACGCCAGCGCCCTCATGTCTTGATTCCAGGTCTCACCCTAGCCCCAGGTGCCGTCCCATGACCGCTAATTTCGTCACCGCCTTTGCCGTCAAGTCCTTCGATGTCCCCGACAAGAAGCGTTACCCGGACAAGGCCGAAGTGGACCTTGTCAGCGTGAACGACTATTCCGTTGCGCGGCTCATCCTTGCCCCCGGCTGGCGGTGGTCCGAGTGCTCCAAACCCACCGAAAAGACACCGTTCTGCCAGCACAACCACCTCGGCTTCTGCGTGTCCGGGGTGATGGAGGTCGAAACGCCGGAAGGTGTCCGCTCGTCGATCCACGCCAACGACACGTACGCCATCCCGCCGGGCCACAATGAATGGGTGGTGGGTTCCGAGCCGTTCGTAGCCGTGGAGTTCCTGGGCGCGGCGTCGTTCGGACGGCCCGTCAGCCGCGGCCAGCACGCCAAGATCTGACCACTCCGGGATCTGACCCACACCGAGGCGTGCCCAGGGCGGGAGCGGTCAGCCTGTGGACCCAGGGTCGCCCCGTGACGGCCGGGCTCGGCTTCGCGCAGCACTTCCCGGGTGACCGGTGCGATCTTGCCCTCGCCCAGGAACAGGAACCGCAGCAGGTTCACCCTCGGATTTCCCTCTGTCCGCCTCGGGGCACCATGTACGTCGCAACGCCCGACTGACCCGCTAACATGATCGGGCGTGCACCATCGCTCAAGATGCGATCGTCGGCAACATGACGTCGGCGAAAAGGGAGACCACCATGACAGCGAGTTCGATCATCGAGTACATCGACGGGTACGACGTTGATGTACGGCATCGACTGCTGACTGTGTACGAACTGATCCGGTCGGCCGTGCCCGATGAAGCGGTGGAATCGATCAGTTGGCGTATGCCGACCTTCAAACTTGGCACCGAGCCGTTGTTCTTCTTCACCGGAACAAAACGCCACATCGGGTTCTATCCGACTCCAGACGCGATCGCGCATTTCTCGACAGAGCTGGCCGCATATGGAACCACCGAGCACGCTATCCAGCTGCGCCATGATGCCCCGCTCCCGACCGAGCTCATCCGCGAGATAATCGCGTGGCGGTTACAGCAGCTGCCTTCAGACAGGGTTTGAGCCAGTCGCCTCGGCGCACCGCACCGTTCCGCCGTCGGCTAGCTGAGTAACTCGTCCCACACGACCATCCCTTAGCGGGCACTTTCTCGGGCATCCAGCTGCACTCGAGCGACACCTGGCGCGCACGGATAACTGCGCTCTCACGAGGCCAAAAGTCAGCACGGCGGCGCTTCACGCCGACAAAATACCGGTGCAGTGCCTTCCCGCGGTGCGCGTGCGGCAGGTGTTGGCACAGTGGCGGGGAAGGGCTAACGTCACAGCCAGGAGGCCCGCTTCAATGAAGGAGTCGCTGCCATGACCATCGTCGACAACGCGGTGTATGTGGCGGGCCGTCGGACGGCGGACCCGGAGGGCCTGGAGGAAACGTACTTCCTGCTGCGGCAGCGCCAGGGGATGGCATGGATCGGGCTCTACCGGCCGGATGCGCGGGAGCTTCGCTCCGTGGCTGACGAGTTTAGCCTGAGCCCGCTGGCCGTCGAGGATGCCCTGACCGGGCATCAGCGGGCGAAAGTCGAGCACTACGGTGACACCCTCTTTCTGGTGCTGCGCCCCGCCCGTTATCTTGACGACGTTGAAAAGGTGGAGTTCGGCGAGATCCACGTCTTCGTTGGACCCGACTTCGTGGTTACCGTCCGCCACGCCGAGTCTCCGAACCTGGCCAGGGTCCGCCGGCGCATGGAGTCCCAGCCGGAGTTCCTCGCCCTTGGCCCCGATGCAGTGCTGTACGCCATCCTCGATCAGGTGGTGGACGAATATGAGCCCGTGGCAGCCGGGCTCGAGAACGACATTGATGAAATTGAGGACGGCCTCTTCGGCGCAGACCCGGAGGTATCCCGCCGGATCTACGAGCTCTCCCGCCAGGTCATCACCGTGCAGCGAGCCACAGGGCCCCTCGCCGGCATCCTCCAGTCGCTGATGGCGGGAACTCCGGATCACCATCCCGACCAGGAGTTGCAAGACCACCTCAGGGATGTCCTGGACCACGTCCTGCGGCTAAATGACAGGATCGCATCCTTTCGGGCCCTGCTGCAGAATGCGCTCGCGGTTAATGCGGCGCTCGTGGCCCAACGGCAGAACGATGAAATGCGCCGCCTCACCGAATCCAGCATTGCCCAGAGCGAGCAGGTCAAAAGGATTTCGTCCTGGGCGGCCATCCTGTTCGCACCAACGCTCATCGGAACGATCTACGGCATGAACTTCCGCAGCATGCCCGAACTTGACTGGATCTTCGGCTATCCCATGGCACTGGGGCTCATGGCGGGCATGGGACTGATCCTGTACGCCACCTTCAAGCGCAACAACTGGATCTAGCTCGGCGGGCACGGAGGCGCTGCGGTCAACGCCCAATTTGGGTGGGCGGCCGGCCGAACTGGCACGAGCTCCAAGGTTTTCTGAAGCCGACCGGCGAAAGATAGGCATGTTCCATCCTCAGTGCGGCGGTGGCACAGATTTCCGAGTCCGGGCAGGCGGTACAAAGGCGTCCGGGTTAGCCCTCGGGATCTGCTCTCCGGGGGATTGGCAGGCCTGCGGCCCTTCGGCCGCAGGCCTGCCTTTTTATCCACATGACCGGAAATCTGGAGAAGACAATGACGTCTCGCAGGGAATTACTCAGGCTGGGTTTGGTGGGGGCAGCAGCAGCGTCAGGGGTGGCGGCAAGCGGTGATGAGTCGGCGCCAGGCAGCTCGCTTATCACCAGAAGTCAGCTGGCGCCTGCAAACATGCCGGTTCCTTACAGGGCGCTCTTCCGCCGCCCTCCGGAGCTGGTGCCGTACCAGACCGGCTTCGACGGCGGTGATCCGGCGCGGCCGTTCGCGCGCTTTGCCCTCACGCAGAAACTGGGCCAGGCTCAGTTCGTGCCGGGCCTGTCGACCACCGTGGCCGGGTACAACGGGATCTTTCCCGGCCCCACCATCCGTGTCCCGCAGGGCACGCGGGCGGAGGTGCGGATCCGCAACGCGCTCCCGTCCACGGCTCTGCTCCACCCCGGAACCTTCAAGACCGTTACGCACCTGCACGGTTCGGCGTCGTTGCCGCAGTATGACGGATACGCCAATGACTCCACTGCCCCGGGAAAATTCAAGAACTACCACTATCCGAACTGGCAGAACGCCCGGACGCTCTGGTACCACGACCACAACCATCTCGTCACGGCTCAGGGCGTGTACTCGGGCCTGGCGGGCCTTTACCCGCTGTCTGACCGGTTTGAGCGGGCGCAGCTGCCACAGGGAGAGTTCGATGTTCCGCTGATCATTTCGGATGCGCTGTTCAAGGCCGACGGCTCGCTCGGTTACAACGACTACGGCCACGACGGGTTGTGGGGCGACATCATTCTGGTGAACGGCGTGCCCTGGCCCGTCATGAAGGTCAAGCCCCGGATCTACCGCTTCCGGGTGCTCGTCGCCTCCATCACGCGCTCCTACCGGCCGGCACTCTCCAATGGGGAACCGGTGCACGTGGTGGCCACCGACGGCGGCATGGTGCCGAAGGTCCAGGCCATCTCCTCCTGGCGCCAGGGAACGGCCGAGCGCTATGAAGTCCTCATTGACTTCCGCAAATACCGCGCCGGCCAGACCGTGGACCTGCGGAACCTGACCAATAAGAACAACCTGGACTTCCCTGATACGAACAAGATCATGCGGTTTCAGGTGGTGGCGGATTCCGGCTCCTCCGCCGGCACCATCAGTTCAATCCCGGTGACGCTGGACGACGGCGGCACCCCCGGCGCCTCCCGTGGCAGCATCCCAACGATGAACCTGACTCCGGCCATGGCCGTGGCCAAGCGAGTGCTGCGCGTGAAACGGCAGGGCGGCGAGTGGACCATCAACGAAGAGACCTGGGAGGACGTGGAAAGATCCGGCTTCACCCGGTGCTTTGCAACCCCGCGGCGCAACAGCGTTGAACAGTGGACCATCGTCAACGAATCCGGCGGCTGGTTCCATCCCGTGCACATCCACCTCATCGACGCCAAGATCATTGCCCGGAACACGAACGGGGGCAGGGCATTCGCCTGGGAGACCGGCCCGAAGGATGTCTTCTACACCGGGGAAAACGAGTCCGTTACGCTGCTCATGCAGTTCGACACCGGCCCCGATTCGCCCGGGGGACGCTACATGATGCACTGCCACAATCTGGTGCACGAGGACCACGACATGATGGTGCAGTTCTCGGTCGGCGACCTGCGGAACAACGACCCCATTACCTCGGACCCGCCGAAGCCGGACACCACGCCGCTGGGCGCCTTCCCCGCGGTCTACCGCCCGGGTTTCGCCGCGGGGACCTGACATGAATGGGCCGCCAAGCGCAGGATTACACCGGTTTTTCCCCAAGAGCCGAAGGTTCGCCGAAGATTTGGGACAGCTTGGGGTCGGCCCGTGACGGCTGAAAATACACTGGAACTAGCCAGATTCCGGCTTCCGCGTACCGCATCTCACGCCCGAAGGAACCCCAAAATTCGTTATCTGCCTGCCCTCCAACCTGCCCTGGCAGCGCTGCTGCTGACCGCTTTGGCCGTCACCAACGCCGGGGTGGCCACCGGCACCGCATCGCCGGCCGCCACGGACTCCGAGTTAGCGGCGCCCGCGGGCGCAACCGCCCGGTACCTGGTGCGGTACGCCGCCGGCACCGACGTCCCCTCTGAGGTGCGGAACCTGCGGTCCCGGAAAATCGCCGTCGGACGCACCTTCTCCAAGGCGCTGCGCGGCGCCGTGGTGACGGCGACGCCAGCCCAGGCCGCGGAACTGCGGCGCTCGGCGCAGGTGGCCGCCGTCGAGATCGATGCTCGGGTGACAACAGCAGAGACCCAGCAACCCGCACCGTGGGGGCTGGACCGCATCGACCAGCGTGCGCTGCCGCTGTCCGGCTCCTTCACCTCGGCCTCTTCGGGTGCGGGGGTGAGCGCATACGTGATCGACTCCGGCGTGCTGGCTGCGCACACGGAATTCGGCGGGCGCGTTGCCGCAGGGTGGACTTCGGTGGCGGACGGCCTGGGAACGGGCGACTGCAACGGCCACGGCACGCACGTCGCCGGCACCATCGCCGGGAAGACCTACGGAGTGGCCAAGGCGGCCACCATCGTCCCTGTGCGCGTCCTGGACTGCGCCGGGTCCGGCTTCAACTCGGACGTGGTTGCAGGCCTGGAGTGGGTGGCATCGCAGCATCAGGCCGGAACGCCTGCCGTTGCCAACCTGAGTCTCGGCAGCGTCGCCAGCGCAACGGTCGATGCGGCCGTGCAGGGCCTCGTCAACGACGGCGTCACCGTGGCGGTCGCCGCCGGAAACACAGCCAGCGACGCCTGCAACAGTTCCCCGGCCCGGGTGCCGGACGCCCTGACTGTCGCGGCGAGCGACTCCTCGGACAGGCAGGCCGCGTTCTCCAACTTCGGACGCTGCGTTGACCTATACGCTCCGGGCGTGGGCATCACGTCCGCAGGCTCCGGTTCGACGACGGCGACGGCCTCGATGAGCGGAACGTCCATGGCGGCGCCGCATGTGGCCGGCGCCGCTGCCGCAATGCTGTCGAGGTCGCCGGAGCTCACCCCTGCCGCCGTGGCGTCCAAGATGGTGTCCGCTTCCACCCCCGGCGCGGTCACCGCGTCCGGCACCGGCACGCCGAACCGCCTGCTGTATTCGGACCCGTCCGCCGCAATCCTCACGGCTCCGGTGGTGACAGGCCACAGCCCGTCCGCCAATGCCGCCGGTGCGGCTGTGGCAGGCAGCGTGACAGCCACGTTCAGCAGAAACGTCCAGGGCGTGAGCGGCTCCACCCTCGTCCTGAAGAACGCCGCCGGCACCACGGTCCCGGCCACGGTCACGTACGACGCCGCAACGCGGACCGCGACGCTCAAACCGGCGTCCCTCCTGGCCGCAGCCCAGAAATACACCGCGACTCTGACAGGCGGGACAGCAGCCATCCGTGACACAGCCGGTACGCCGCTGGTCACCACCGGCTGGAGCTTCACCACGGCCGTGGCCCCCACGCTGACTGCCCGGGGGCCCGCCGCGAACGCCACCGGCGTGGCAGCCGGAAGCAACGTCACCGCGACGTTCAGCAGTGCGGTCCAGGGCCTGGGCACCAGCACTTTCGTTCTGAACAGCCCCAGCGGAGCGGTGGTCCCCGCTGCTGTCAGCTACAACGCCGCCACCCGGACGGCAACGCTGGATCCGGCGTCTCCCCTCGCCAACGACACCAAGTACACGACCACCCTGATCGGCGGGGCTGCTGCCGTCCGCGACGCCGCAGGCACCCCGCTGGCCACCACCAGCTGGACGTTCACCACCGGCCCGGCGCCGGTCATCACGGCCGTGACCCCGCGGCCGGGAGCGTCCTTGGTGAGGCGTTCGAACAACGTCGCGGTGACGTTCAGCGAGGCCATCCAGGGCGCAGGCACCGGCACCGTAACGCTTAAGGCCACAGCCACCGGCGCGAAGGTGGCCGCCACCGTTTCACGCTACGGAACCACCAACCAGTGGATCCTCAACCCCTCCGCAACGCTCGCCGCCCGGACCAGCTACACCGTGACCGTCACCGGCGGCACGGCTGCCATCCGCGACCTCGCCGGAAACGGCCTGACTTCCTACAGCTGGACCTTCACGACCGGTTCCCTCTGACCGGTTCTCCCGGGCACAACAGGCCTTCGCAGACAGAGGCCGACGGCGGCACTTTCGCGCCGCCGTCGGCCTCCGTTCAGCTAATTGTGTGACGAGTCAGCCTGAAGGGGCCGAAACTGTCAGTGGCCGCGGCCGAAATCGACCTTGCCATCAGCGTGGTCATGCTTGGTTACCGTGCGGGAGTACTTGCCGTTCTTGTCTTCGTACTTGATCTTGACGACATGGAACACATGTTCCTTGTCACCCTTGCGGCCCTTGTCCTTGACCTCAGCCTTGGTGTGCTTGTCTGCGTACTTGACATCCTTGATCTTGTCGTGCCGGTGCTTGATCAATTCCCACTTACCGTTGTTCTTCTTTTGGAAGATCCAATGCTCGAACTTCACATCGGTTTTCTTGTCGCACCAGACTTTGAACTCGAACTTTACGTCCGCCTTGTTCTTCGAGTACCTGCCATATTCTTTGTGATCTACCTTCTTGGCTTTGACATTGCACTCGACCTTTTTGTAGTCGTAGGCCGCGGCTGACGCCGGTCCTGCCACCGCAACGGAACCTCCAATGAGGCTCAGGGATGCCACTGATACCAAGGCGAGGCGGGCAGCCAAGGGGCGACGCTGGCAAGTTGGCGAAGTGCTAAACATAGGTTTCTCCTGACTAGCGATGCACATATCTGTGTATGCTGGGCAGCGCCGGCCGATCACGTTGCGCGTGGAGACCTATCAACCACACGTCTGTCCGCTTATGATCGTCCACCCGCATGAGCAGGTGGGCTGGGCGCCGGATCCGTTTTCAAGGCATGTCCTTGGATCCGGTACGTGACTATCATACGCCTCGGGTCTGGTTTGGAGCCATTTTTTCCACCGATTTTGGTTGTAGGACGTCGGTACAGCGGAGGACGGCCGACGGCGGCCGGAACCGCCGGAATGGCAGCGGCACCAAGCGCGTTGTGGACGGCATGAAACGTATTGGCTTCCTGTCCTTCGGCCACTGGGGCCCTGTGCGGGGTTCGCACACCAGGACGGCGCGCGATGCGCTGCTGCAGGGCATTGATCTGGCCGTGGCGGCCGAGGAGATCGGGATTGACGGTGCGTTCTTCAGGGTGCACCACTTTGCCCGCCAGCAGGCTTCGCCGTTCCCGCTGCTCGCTGCCGTCGCCGCACGCACCAGCCGGGTTGAAATGGGCACCGCGGTGGTGGACATGCGCTACGAGAACCCGCTGTACATGGCCGAGGAAGCAGCCGCGACGGACCTCATCAGCGGCGGCAGGCTCCAGCTTGGAATCAGCCGGGGCTCACCCGAGCCCGCCAGGAACGGCGCGGCCGCGTTCGGCCACGTGCCGCGCGACGGGGAGACGGACGCGGACATGGCCCGCCGGCACGCCGAGGAGTTCCGCCGGGCCGTGGCGGGGGCCGGCCTCGTGGAAGCCGATCCCCGGTACGCCGGCGGAGCCACCGGCCTGCTGCCCATTCAGCCCCGCTCGGAGGGGCTGGAACAGCGGATCTGGTGGGGTGCCGGAACGCGAAGCACCGCCGTCTGGGCGGCAGAGCAGGGCATGAACCTGATGAGCTCAACCCTGCTGACGGAGGACACCGGAGTGCCGTTCGACCAACTCCAGGCCGAGCAGATCGCGATGTTCCGGGAGGCCTGGAAGGAAGCCGGCCACAGCCATGATCCGCGGGTTTCGGTCAGCCGCAGCGTCCTGCCCCTCACCGACGACGAGGACCGGCAGTACTTCGGGCTCAGCGCCCTGCGCGAGAGCCGGGACCAGGTGGGGGCCCTCGACGGCGCCCTGGCTCGCTTCGGCAAGAGCTACATCGGCGAACCCGACGCCGTCGCCGCCGGCCTCGCCGCCGACGCCGCTGTGCAGGCCGCTGACACCGTTCTGGTCACCGTCCCCAACCAGCTGGGAGTGGAGTACAACGCCAAACTGCTGGGCAACATCGCCCGGTACGTCGCTCCGGCCCTCGGATGGGAACCGGCGCCGGGCAGGCCCGAAGTGCGGCACGGCTAGCCTGGCACGCTATGGGCGTGCATAGACTGGAGCTCGCGCGGCTCGGCCCACAGACCGGGCTGGGCTGATTGCAGCGACGGTAGGCGTAAGCCTGCAGCGCAGGCCGGCAGCCGCCCAGCGGATGAACGGCGTTCCCGAGTGAAAGGCAGTGGCATGACTGACAGCAACCGCAACGGAGAAGAGCCCAGTGACCTTCGGGGCCCCGGCGACCCGGACGCCGTCGAGGCCCGGCAACCGAAGCCCGAGGCAGGCACGGCGCACAACATCCGCGAGGAACAGCTTACCCAGGCCGGCGGCACGGTGCCGGCGAGCTATGTGGGCAGCGGCGCCCCGGACGCCAGCCACAAACCGGAAGAAGCCGCGGAAGACTCCGGCATGTGGGACGCGGAGGACCGCTAGGCACGCCGCCCCGGGCGGGCGCTTCGAGGCGGCCGGCTTCAGCCCCAGCGAATGATCCGGTCTGCCCGGTGGCGGGTGGCTTCGATGAGCCGTGCATTGGCTTCGTCGGACCCCGAGGCCCATGCCTCGGCGGCGGGCCGGTCCATGCCGAAGAGCATGTGCCGTTCCACGAGCCGGGACAGGCGAAGCTCCCGGGGAGTGTCAACAAACCAGACTTCGTCCAGCTGTGACCTCACCTGCTGCCATTGGGGACCGTCGGCCAGCAGGTAATTTCCCTCGGTGATGATCAGCGGCACCCCGGCCGGCACGGCAATCGAGGCGGCCACAGGCTCGTCGATGGAGCGGCGGAAGTCCGGCGCGTAGACAACTTCCTCGTCCCGCAGCGCGAGGCGCCGCAGCAGCGAGACATAACCACCGACGTCGAACGTGTCCGGAGCGCCCTTGCGCTGCTTCAGCGGCGTGCCGTCAATGATGGCGTTCCCGAGATGAAATCCGTCCATGGGGACCACAAGGGCCGATCCTGGACCCAGGGCTTCCGCCAGGCAGGCCGCGAACGTGGACTTTCCGGAGCCGGGCGCGCCCGCCACACCGAGCAGGATGCGGCGCCCGGCGGCCAGATTGCTGCGCAATCCGGCTATGGCCTGCTGAATGTCGGGGGATTCGAAAGCCCGGACCGCCATTGTCCTGAGGTCGCGCACTGTCATGGAAGCATCCTAGGCCAGTGCGCGGGTGGTCTGGTTCAGCGGAAGTTCAGTCCAGCGAACTTCAGTCCAGCGGAATGGTGACGGTGACCGCGGTGCCAGTTCCGGGCGCAGAGTCGATGGCCACTGTCCCGCCGGCCTCCTCCACCGCAACGGACATGGAGTGGAGCCCGGCACCATGGCCGCTACCGCGGCCACGCACCTGGGCGGACGGCTCCGCCGCCCGGCTGGTGCCGTTCGCGAAACCGGTGCCGTTGTCAGCTACGGTGAGGCGGATCCCGTGGAAGACAGCGGAGAGCCGGACCGTCACATCGGTGGCATGCGCGTGCTTGAACGTGTTGCTCAGGGCCTCCTGCGCGGTCCGATAGAGCAGCGAGGCACAGCTGGACGAGATTTCGAGGCCGTGGTGGGGCGTCTCCCAGTGCACGCACATTCCCTGCCGGCGCAACGGTGCCGTTAGCCTGTCGATGCATCCGGCAAGCCCGAGACGGTGGAAGTCCACGGGCTGCGGATCAGTGATGACGCCGCCGGCGTCGGTGACCGCTTCGAGAGTTGCTGCCGTGGTCATGGCTTCCCCCGCTTCCTGGCTGCTCTTGCATGCTTTCCCCGGAGGATCGCTCCCTCCACGGGCTGATGCACTTAAGAGTGGCGCGGGCGGATCAGGCTTACCGCGGCTTTTCCTCAGGATCCGATCAAGGTTCCCGCACGTAAGCCGACCCGGCGGACCGGACCACGGCGGACTACTAGGCCACAGACGAGGGTTGAAGTGCTTGGCGCGGGTACATAACGGCGTCGGCTGCGTCCAGGACTTCCAGCGCAGTCATGTGCGCCGCGGCGGCCACGTCGCGGATCGGTTTGCCGTGGGTCACGGCCGCCGCAACCGCGGATTGTAGGGTAATTGCCGCAGGTTCGTGCTCTGCGCTGGCGGATTCCAGCGTGGCCACGGCTGCCTCCACCGCGCGGATGTCGTCATCGTCCATTGGTGTACTCCCATCTCTGCTTCATTGCAGCAACGCCAGCGACGCCGGGTCTGGTTGTCCCGTAGTTGCGGACGTCTTGTTCATAGCAACAATAGGACAGACAAGTCTGTCTCTGCCAGTCCCAAGGTAGACTAATTCCCTAATGAGTGCACCTGATGCAACCGGGGACGCCTTGCTGCCTAATGAGGTGCGGACCGGCCATAGCGAACCAGTGGACCGGATACTGGCCACTGCCTACGAGCTGTTCTCCCGCCGCGGTGTCCGCGACGTCGGGATCAACGAGCTGATAGATCGCTCCGGTGTGGCCAAATCTACGTTCTACCGTCACTTTCCCTCCAAGGATGCGCTGGTTCTTGCCTTCCTGGCGGTCCGCGACCAGGTGTGGACGGTGGACCTCATCGTTTCCGAAGCCAGACGTCGCGGATCCACGCCCGAGGAGCGGCTGCTGGCCGTTTTTGACGTGTTCGGGGACTGGTTCCAACGCGACGATTTCGAGGCCTGCACGTTCATCAATGTCCTCCTTGAGATGGGGCCGGAGCATCCGCTCGGGGAAGCCAGCATCGGCTACCTCGCCAGGATCCGCGGACACATCAAGGCGCTCGCCGAAGAAGCCGGCCTCCAGCGCACCGACGACTTTGCCCGGTCCTGGCACATTTTGATGAAGGGCTCCATCATCTCGGCCGCGGAAGGGGATTTCCTGGCCTCCAAGCGCGCCCAGCAGATGGCCGGTTGGCTGATCGAGCACCACCGGAACTAGGGTTACGGGCGGGTTCGGGCGGCAGCGCATGGCCTACCGGCCGCTGCCCTTGCCCTTGTTGGAACCCTTGTTCCGGCCTTCGCCGGTGGGCTGCTTGCTCACCGCAGATTCGTTGCTCTCGGCAGCCTCAGGTGCCGTGACCGGTGCCTGAATAACGACGGCGGCTTGTGCGGCTGACGCCTCAGCGGCGGCTTTGGCCGCTGCCTCCTTGGCCGCTGCGGCTTTCGCGGCTGAAGCCGACGCCCGCTCCGCCTCCGCTTTGGCTGCCGCAGCCTTTGTTGCCTGGGCCGCAAGGAGATCGGCGCGCACCGCCTCCACCGCTTTCATGATGCTTTGATGGCGCTTGAAAGACACCTCGCCGTTGGCCGCAGCGCCGGTCAGGTGCCCCACTAGCTCGTCGAGGGACCGCAGTCCGGTGGCGGGGTCCGACGCTGCCGCCGCTGCGCTGACGGCAAGGACCTGCGCCTGCAGTTCCTTGCCGGTCTGGGAATCCAAATCCGGGGCTGAAGGCGCGCAGCCAGCCAGCGCGGCAGCGGCGAGGCACCCGGCCACAACCATGGCGCCGAATCCCCGACGCCGGCCTACCGCGCCGCGTAGTAACTCCAACTTTCCTCCAACCTCCACCGATCCATTCGCACGTCTGGCAAGCCTTCGTGCCTGTGCCGCCGGCCTGCAACGGCTATCCGATAGATCATAAGCTTACTTATCTTCATTCGGGGAGTCGAAACAGATCTGTCCGCAATCCGGCGCATTCCTCTGGCAGCCCGGCGGCGCCCCAGCCGTCGGTGGCGTCCATGTTCCGGCCGGAGGTCTCTGCCGGTGTGGACCCGGGCACCGCTGACAGCGGCAGCCGGGCGTTCTCCCGGAGATGGCAAAGAAGTGCCTGTTCGGGGCACCCCGGGTGGGCGGCAAGGTGGCGCAGCAGCCGCAGCCGTACCTCGGACTCCGGGCCGGTTGCCCCAAGAATATCGAGGATGACTTCCGCCACCTGGTGGCGCATCACCGTCTTCTCGGTGACGCCAAGCGCAGCGAAGAGCGCGGAGGGGCTCTTGAAGGCATCGGCGTGGAATCCGGCAGCGTCGAAGCCGGCAGCCTCGAACCCGGCAGCGTCGAATCCGTCAAGGGCGAGTGCTCGGAGGGCCGGGGCGCCGGTCTGGAGTTGAGGCTCCTGCGGTCCCTGGGATCTAGCGGTCATCGCGGCCGCCGTGGTGACCGCTGCGGCTGTCTTCGGACTTCCCGCCACGCCCGCGGCCCCTGGAGCCGCCATCGTCTTCCGAGGCGCCGGAACTGCTGACGAGTGCCGGGGCTGCCGGCACGAACATCGTGATCCGGTCCGGGGATGCTGCGTCCACGGGTGCCGGTGGCGCTTGCGCGGTTGTTCGATGGGGGGCGGGGATCGGCGCAGGAGCCGCCGTTGGGTTCTTCACAGCGGTTTTCGCGGCGTTCGTGGCGGGGTTCTTCACCGTAGCCGTCGTTAAGGTCGTGGCGTTGCTCTTCGCGGGAGCGGCTGCCGGGGTCTGGGCCTGCCGCACGTCCGCGGCCAGGTCCGGGCCCGCTCCCTCCCGCACTACCACGCCCGGGCCCCGGATGTGGGCCGGTTCCGCCACCGCCTGGCTCCAGACGTTGAGCCCCGCGAGTGTAACCAACGGAAGACCAAGGAGTAACAGCTTCTTCATCGGGGCTCCTTACTAGATGGCTCGCGTGACTGCATTCCGCCAATATGCTGTGTGTCTCCTGTGAAAACCTCGGCTGGCGAACCCCTCGATCCGGTGAGAGAGGTGAGTAATGGGGGGCCGATGTGACTGGTAGGCCCCCGCAGCCCGCTTGGGCAGGGTTTCCACCAGAAACTTCCGGGGTTTTTATAGGGAAATCCGTAGGAACCGCGCTGTGAACGGCTATTTGCGGCCTTAACAACGTGGTGGTGGGAGCGTAGTTTTGGTGGTGTTGGAAACCATCCCCGGCCCCGGGCGAATCGGCCACAAGGGGCCGGATGCGAACAGGAGGTAACAGCGATGACCAACATTTTTCGCCGCGCGGGCGTCGAATTTCCGGAGCCTTTCCGGCGCCTCCTGGAAGGGGATCTGGACACGTGGCTCCGCGTGGAGGAATACCGTGAGGCCGGGTTCCTGGTGGTCAACGCCGAGGTCCCGGGCATCGATCCTGACGAGGACGTTGACATTACCCTCTCGGGTAATCAGCTCCAGATCTCTGTGCGGCGCGAGGAACGGTCCGAGCAAAAGGACAAAGAGGGCTACCGCTCTGAGTTCCGTTACGGCACCTTCTCCCGGACGGTGAGCCTTCCCGCTCCCGTAAGCCAGGAGGACATCCGTGCTTCCTACACGGACGGGATCCTCGAAGTTCGAGTGCCGCTGCCTGAGGAATCCGCCGCCGGATCAAGGAAGATCCGCGTCTCCCGCGGATCGGAATTCGCCGGAGCGGCCGGCCAGCAGGCACCCGGCCAGCAGGCAACCGGAGAGCAGGCGCCCGGCCAGGCATCCGGTCAGGCACCCGGGCCGTACTGAGCAGGGCCGTACTAAAGCCGGCCCGTACTGAACCTCCTCAGCAATAATCCCGCTCAGCGGGTGGTCACCCCTCGTAGTGGGTCTTCGCCGGCCCCTGGCCCAGGGAATCGACGATTGCCGCTGCCACGCTGCGCAGCTTGGTGTTGCGGGTACTGGATGCTGCCTTCAGCAGCTCGAAGGCCTCCCGCTGGCTGCACCTGTTCTGTGCCATGATGACTCCCACGGCGACGTCGATCACCGTTCGTGTCTCCAGCGTGGCTTTGAGGTTCGCCGCGGCGTCACTGTAGTGGGCGAAGCGGACAGCAAGGCGCAGTGCCATCGAAGTCTGGCTGACAAAATCCTGGGCCAGTTCCAAGACCCGCCCCTCGAAGCGGCCCGGCCTGTGGGAGTAGAGATTCAGGGCAGCCCGCGTATCGCCTTCGAGCTGAAACGGAATGGCCAGGATGGACCGGACGCCGTGGCCCAGGACCTCGTCCGAATATTGTGGCCAGCGTTCGTTCTCTTCAAGGTCGGTGATGTGGACGGTCACCTGCTCCCGCGATGCCGTCATGCAGGGGCCATCGCCGAAGTCGTATTGGATCTCGTCCATGGCCTGGGCCGCGGGGCTGCTGCTGGCCACTGTGGCGGCCTTCCGGTGCCGCAGCAGCGTGACTCCACAGAGGACTTCGTCGCCTGGTTCAGACAGGCTGCGGGCGGAAACCCGGGCAAGCTCGTGGAGGAATTCCTCCACATCAGCGCTGGCAAGCACTGTTTCGTTCAGGTGCCCTGCAATGGAGGCTTCAGATTTTGCGGTCGACTCGCTGGCCACGATTCCCAGTACCGTTTCGCTCAGGTCAAGACGAGCCGGCGGACGCAGCGCAGATCGCCCGGAGCCGGGACGGGTAGCGGCAGCAAGCGCCGGATCGAACAACTATCCAACGGCCTTCTGCTAAACCGTACCGAGAAATTATATACACCTGTTCGGGGGCATTATGACAGCAAGTCCGGAGAATGAACATGGCTGGCTTGAGGCCCGTGCCGCCCGGGTGGCTCCGTTTTTCCTAGGACTGAGAGGGCCTGCCAAAAGGGGTGTGCGGCCGGACCGCCGCCCCTAGGCTGGGTAAGGACGTTGACAGGCGGAGCCTGCCATGGTCCGCCCACCGTGCGCGCTGGATTCAGGCACGCCGCCAGACCAACCAGAGGAGACCACCATGAGGATTGCCGTAACCGGCGGGAGCGGAAAGCTTGGGCGCCACGTGGTCCGCAGGCTGGTTGAGGACGGCCACGCCGTCCTCAATTTGGACCGGGCAGGGGAGCGGAGCCCTCAACTGGCGGTCGTGGACCTGCGCAACTACGGCCAGGTCCTAGATGTCGTTTTGGGCCTGGACGACAGGCACGAGGGTTTCGACGCCATCGTCCACCTGGGCGCCATCCCGGCCCCGGGCATCGTTCCGGACGCCGCTACGTTCGAGAACAACATGCTCTCTACATACAACGTGTTCCAGGCGGCCCGCCGGGCCGGCATCAAGAAAATCGTGTACGCCTCCAGTGAGACGGTGCTGGGACTTCCGTTCGACGTCGACCCTCCCTACATCCCGGTGGACGAGGAATATCCGGCGCGGCCGGAAAGCACGTACTCCCTGGTGAAACACCTGGAAGAACAGATGGCGATCGAAATGACGCGCTGGGACCCTGAGCTCAGCATCACCGGCCTGCGGTTCTCCAACGTCATGGATGCCGGGGACTACGAGGACTTCCCCTCCTTCGACGCTGACGCGACGCTGCGCAAATGGAACCTCTGGGGCTACATTGACGGACGCGACGGTGCCCAGGCGGTGGCGCGCGCCCTGGAGCACGGCACGCCGGGATTCGAGGCCTTCATCATTGCCAATGAGGACACCGTGATGAGCCGCTCCAGCGCCAGCCTGGCCGCCGAGGTGTTCCCCAACGTCAAGGTGACCCGGGAACTGGGGGAACACGAGACCATGCTCTCCATCGAGAAGGCCAAGCGCCTCCTCGGATTTGCGCCTGAGCACAGCTGGCGGACCTACCACTCGAACCGCACCACCCCCACCGAAGACTGACCACACCAAGACTGACCACACCAAGACTGACCGACGAACCGACCCCACTGACAGAGGAGAACCATGCAGTACCGCACCCTGGGCAACAGCGGCGCCGTCGTGTCCAACTACGCGCTGGGCACCATGACTTTCGGCGCCGAGGCCACGGAGGAAACTTCGCACGCCATCCTGGATGATTACGTGGCGGCCGGCGGCAACCTCATCGATACGGCCGACGTTTACAGCGCTGGCGTCTCGGAGGAAATCATCGGCCGCTGGCTCGCCAAGCGGCCGGAAGCGAAGGACCAGGTGGTCCTGGCCACCAAGGGCCGCTTCCCGATGGGGAAGGGTCCCAACGATCTCGGCACCTCCCGCCGCCACCTCACCAAGTCCCTGGACGATTCGCTGCGGCGGCTCGGCGTGGAGCAGGTTGACCTCTACCAAATGCACTCCTGGGACCCCGTCACCCCGCTCGAGGAGACCCTGCGCTTCCTCAACGACGCCGTCAGCAGCGGAAAGATCGCCTACTACGGTTTCTCGAACTTCCTGGGCTGGCAGCTGACCAAGGCCGTCCACCTCGCGAAGGCGCACGGTTGGACCCCGCCGGTGACGCTTCAGCCGCAGTACAGCCTGCTGGTGCGCGAAATCGAGCCGGAGATCGTGCCGGCGTCGCTGGATGCGGGCATCGGGCTGTTGCCGTGGTCGCCCCTGGGCGGCGGCTGGCTGTCGGGGAAGTACAAGCGGGATGAGCCGCCGGCGGGAGCCACCCGGCTGGGTGAAAACCCGACGCGCGGCATGGAGGCCTGGCAGGCCAGGAACGACGACGACCGCACCTGGCAGGTGATCGGCGCCGTCGAGAAGATCGCCGGGGACCACGGCGTGTCAGCCTCGCAGGTTGCGCTGGCGTGGCTCGCCGACCGGCCGGCCGTCACGTCGGTCATCCTGGGTGCGCGGACCAGGGAGCAGCTTGCGGACAACCTGGCCGCGGCCGACCTCGAACTGACCACGGAAGAAACGCAACGGCTCACCGAAGCGAGCCAGCCGCGCGTCGGCGTTTATCCCTACGGTCCGATGGCGCAGGAGCAGCGCAACAGGAAGATCGCCGGCGGCCGCTAGGCCACCCACCCGGCGCGAACGGACACTTGGGGCCTTTCCTGCCGCCCCCGCGGGCGCCGGGCGGGGGCCCTAAATGTCCGTTCGCGCGGAAGTGTCCTCGTAGGTCCTAGACCAGATGTCGCCCATTTCCTCCGTGGACTGCTCCACGATCCGGCTCATCGCGGCGTGGGCCGCCTCGGCTTCGCCCCGCTGGATGGCGCTGGCCACGTCCACGTGCAGCTGGAGTGCTTCGTGGTGCGGCAGGTGCGGCATCAGGCCATGTTCGGTGCGGCCGGTGAGGACTTCCGTGACCAGGTTGTGCAGCTGCGAGAACATCGGGTTGCCGGAGGCCTTGAGCACGGCGGCGTGGAAATCGATGTCTAGGAGGAGGAACTGCTCGTGATTTCCTCCTTGGCCCGCAGCCCAGAGCCGCGCAGCCTGGGAGACCAGATCGCTCCCGGCGTCCAGTGAAATCCGGTTGGCGGCCAGCCGGGCAGCCTGCGGTTCGATTGCGCCGCGCAGCTCGTTCAGCGCCCGCAGCTGGTCCAGCCGCCGGGAGGACGCCAGGCGCCAGCGGATGACCTGCGGATCGTAGAGATTCCAGCAGTCCTCTTCCTGGACCACCGTTCCGAGGCGCCGCCGCGACTCGAGCATCCCCATCGAGCAGAGCACGCGCGCGGCTTCCCGCACCACGGACCGGGAAACGCTGTGCTGGGTTTCCAGTTCGTCGAGCCTGAGGATGCTGTTCGGCGCCAGCGTGCCGTCCGCTATTGCAAGACCGAGCCGATGCAGAAGTGATGCGTGCAGGTTCGCAGTGTGCTCCGCCTTTGGAGATTTCATAAATAAATCATACGGGTGGGGCGCAAGGGGTTGTTTAAGTCTGCTTTATTTACCTATGATCGCTTCCGGAGCAGATGCAAAGATGCGTTTGCGGGCGGCCGGGGACAATCCGGCCATGATTTTAGGAGTCGTAATGAAGCGACGTTCAGTAGTGAAGTATGCGGCCGTCGCCGCGGCCCTCTCGCTGGGTCTGACCGCCTGCGGAGGGGGGAGCAGCGAGTCCAAGGGTTCGGAAACCGTCCGGGTCACGCTTGCCAACCACGTCTGGACCGAGGGCATCAAGGCAGCGATTCCGGAGTTCGAAAAGTCCACCGGGCTGAAGGTGGAGCTCACGCAGCTGGGCGAAGACCAGCTCTCCGACCAGTACAACGTCAAGCTCAACGCGGGCAGCGACGAAATCGACGTCATGATGTACCGCCCGCTCCAGGAGGGCAAGGCGTTTGCCCGCAACGGCTACCTCGCCGACCTGACCAGCAAAGTAGCGGAAGACGCCGACTGGAACTGGAAGGACTACCAGGACGGTCCCGTCAAGGCCACCTCGTACGAGGACAAGGTGACGGGCGTCCCCATCATCACCGAACGCGAAGTGCTCTACTACCGCAAGGACCTGCTGAAGGCCGCGGGCATCGAAGTTCCCAAGACCATGGAGGAGCTCGAGGCCGCTGCCAAGAAGCTGTCCTCTGCTGACACCGCAGGGTTCGTTGCTCGCACCGGCAAGTCAGCGGCCGTCACCCAGTTCTCCAGTTTCCTGTACAGCTTCGGCGGCGACTTCACCGACGAAAGCGGCAAGTCCGCCGTCGGCAGCGACGAAGCCAAGAAGGCCTACGCCTTCTACGGCGGCCTCATCAAGAACTACGGCCCCAAGAACGTCAGCACGGACATGAGCTGGCCCGAGGCCATGGCAATCTTCACCCAGGGCAAGGCCGCTTTCTACACCGAGGCCGATTCCCTCTACAAGAACGCCACGGATCCGGCCAAGTCCAAGGTGGCTGACACCGTGGGCTTCGCGCCGCTGCCGGCCGGCCCCGCCGGTTCCAAGCCGTACAACATCCCCTCCTGGGGCCTCGCGGTCAACGAAGCCTCGGCCAACCAGGACAACGCGTGGAAGTTCATCAAGTGGGCTACCAGCAAGGAGCGCACCCTGGAGGCACAGAAGGCCGGCGTCCCCGGGCCGCGCGCCTCGGTCTGGTCCGATCCTGCCGGAACCTCCACCTACCCGAAGGATCTTGCCGCCGCCATCGCGGTGAGCGCTGAAAACGGAGTGGGCCACGACCGCCCGCAGGTCCTCACCGTGGGCAAGGCCCGCGAGATCGTCGGCGGCCCGATCGTCGCCTCCATCACCGGCGCCGACGCGGCAGCAGCAGCTGACACGGCCAACGCCGCGTTCCAGAAGTTCCTGGACGACGAAAAGTAAGTAACCAAAGCACGACGGCGGGACAACCGCCAGGCTGTTGTCCCGCCGTCGTCCGCTGAAGATTTCACCCCCAACTTCTTAGGTGAACCATGTCTGTACTGACCCCTGCCCGGACTTCCGGACGATCGGCTAACGCCCAGGAGAATTTCTCCGCCTGGGCCAATCGCCACCGGAAATGGCTGTTCGCAGCGCCCGCCATGATCTTCGTGGGCGTCCTCATCATCTTTCCGCTTGCCTGGACCCTGTACCTGAGCCTGACCGACTCCCAGGGGTCGGTGCGCGCGGCGTCGGACTTCGTGGGCCTCGAGAACTACCTCACGGTCCTCACCGACACCGAGCGCTTCTGGCCGGCCGTGGGCCGCACAATGTCCTTCACCCTCGTGGCGCTCGCCTGCGAAATCATTCTCGGCATGGGCATCGCCCTGCTGCTGTGGCGTCCGTTCCGCGGCGAAAAGTGGGTCCGGGTTGCCATCCTGCTGCCGCTCGTGGCCACCCCCGTGGCAGTCGGCATGATGTGGCGCCTGATCTTCGATCCGAACATCGGCTTCGCCAACCAGCTGCTGGGCCTCGTGGGCATTCCGCCGCAGCCGTGGCTCTCCGGGCAGGATTCCGCCCTGCCCACCACTATCTTCATGGACGTCTGGCAGTGGACCCCCATGGTGGTCCTCATCCTCCTGGCCGGCCTGACCGCCCTCTCCGACGAGCCGGACGAGGCCGCCCGGATGGATGGCGCCAACGCGTTCCAGCGCTTCTTCTACGTCACCCTGCCGCTCATGATGCCCACGGTCATCGTGGCCATCCTGCTTCGCGGCATCGACGCCCTGAAGACCTTCGACATCCTCTACGCCACCAAAGGCAAGGGCGGCGGCTCCTTCCACGAAGTGGAGACCCTGAACGTCTACGCCTACGGACTGAGCTTCGATTACAACCAGTACGGGCTGTCCTCGGCCGTGTTGATCCTGTTCTTCATGATCATCATTGGCTCCATGTGGCTGCTGACCATGCGCAAGAAAGCGGTAAGCAAATGACCCTCCTGACTGAACCCCAGGCACCGGTGCGGCAACGCCCGCACGTGGCACGCCGCAGGAAGCCGCTCCGCAGCCGGGCCTACAAGACGTTCCGCGTGGTGGCCCTGATCGCTGTGGTGCTGTTCCTCGTCGCGCCGCTGTTCTGGATGCTGATGGCCTCCTTCAAGACCAATGTGGACATCTACGACGCCGGCAAGTCCTTCCTGTTCACGCCCACCGGCGAGAACTACGCCAACGTGCTGCAGCGCAACAACTACTTCGTCTTCATCTTCAACAGCTTCTGGGTGGCCTTCGTGTCCACGGCCCTGTCGCTGGTCCTGGGCGTCCCCGCCGCCTACGCCATGAGCCGGTTCACCATGCACCGCTCGGCACTGGTGGTCCTGATGGCCCGCGTCATCCCGGGCGTCTCCCTGCTGGTGCCCTGGTACTACGTCTTCTCCAACCTGAAGATGGTGGGCGGATTTGAGGTGCTGATCCTCAGCCACATGTTCGTCGCCCTGCCGCTGATCGTGTACATCATGATGAGCTACTTTGATTCCCTGCCGATGGAACTCGAGGAATCGGCCCAGGTGGACGGGCTTACGCCAATCGGCGCGTTCCGCCGCATCACCCTGCCGCTGTCCGTTGCCGGCATGGCCACCGCCGGGATCCTGTCCTTCATCTTCTCGTGGAACAACTTCATGTTCGCCCTGGTCCTGTCCGGTTCGAAGACGAAGACCCTCCCGGTCGCGATCTTCGATTTCGTCTCCTACGCCAGCATCGACTGGGGCGGACTGATGGCGGCCGCCACCGTGGTGACCATTCCGATCATGATCATCGCGCTCTTCACACAGAAATACATCGTGTCCGGCATGACCGCCGGCGCCACGAAGGGCTAGGTACATGACACTCATCAGCAGGATTGAAACCTTCCTCGTCGCGCCGCGGTGGCTCTTCGTCCGGATCGAAACCGAGAGCGGGATCGTCGGCTGGGGCGAGGCGACGTGCGAAGGCCGCAGTGAAACCGTGCGCACCGCCGTCGACCAGCTCTCCGAGCTGCTGATCGGCCAGGACGCCCTGCGGATCGAGGACCACTGGCAGGTCATGACCAAGGGCTCCTTTTACCGCGGCGGCCCCATCCTGGCCAGCGCCGTGTCCGGGCTGGACCAGGCGCTGTGGGACATCGCCGGAAAGCACTTCAACACCCCGGTCCACCAGCTGCTCGGCGGCCCGGTCCGCGACCGGATCCGGATGTACGGCTGGGTGGGCGGCGACGAACCCAACGAGGTGGCCGACCAGATCAGCGCGCAGCTGGAAGTCGGACTCACTGCGGTGAAGATGAACGCCAGCGGCCGGATGAGCCCGGTGGCTTCGGTGGCAGAGCTCGACGGCGTGGTCCGCCGGGTGGCCGCCGCCCGCGAAGTCCTGGGGGACCACCGGGACGTGGCTGTCGACTTCCACGGCCGCTTCAGCCTCGCCAACGCACGCCGTGTGGCGCCGCTCCTGGAACCGTACCGGCCGTTCTTCCTCGAGGAACCCGTGGTTCCGGAAAACACGCACCTGCTGCGCGAATTCACCGCATCCACCACCACGCCGGTGTCCACCGGGGAGCGGCTTTACAGCCGGCAGGAGTTCCTGCCCGCGCTGCAGGCCGGAATCGCGGTGGCACAGCCTGACCTCTCGCACGCCGGCGGCATCACCGAGGTCCGCAAGATTGCCTCCCTGGCCGAGATCTACGAGGTCCAGCTGGCGCCGCATTGTCCGCTCGGCCCGCTGGCTTTGGCCGCCTGCCTTCAGGTTGGCTTCGCGACGCCCAACTTCCTCATCCAGGAACAGAGCATCGGCATCCACTACAACCGGGGCGCGGAAGTGCTCGACTACGTCGTGGACAAGTCACCCCTGAAGTTCGTGGACGGGCACATCGAGCGGCTGACCGGGCCCGGCCTGGGCATCGAGATCGACGAAGCGGTGGTCCGTGCCGCGGACAAGCAGGGACACGCGTGGCGCGGACCCGTGTGGCGGCACCCCGACGGCTCGTTCGCCGAGTGGTGAGCACCGGAGTGGTGAGCACCGACCTGATCGCCCCGACGAAGGAGAAGCCTGACATGGAGAACAACCTGACCCCCGAGCTGCTGCTCGCCGGCATTAGGGACACCCGGCTGGTGGCGATCGTGCGCGGCACGGACGGCGCGGCGGCCGCGATGGCGGCCCTCGCCGCCATGGAGGAGGGCTTCCGGTTCGTTGAAATTGCCCTGACCACGCCCGGCGCCCTGGCGGCAATCCGCGAGGTGCGTGCGGCGGCGCCCGCAGGCTGTTTCGTCGGGGCCGGGACCGTCCTCACCGTGCAGCACGTGGAGCGCGTCGCCGAAGCCGGCGGCCAGTTCCTGGTGACGCCGGCGCTGGCGGAGTCCATTGATGAGTCGGCCCGGCGGGGCATTCCCCTCCTGGCCGGGGCGCTGACCCCCACCGAGGCCTATGAGGCAATGAACCGCGGGGCCACGGCCGTCAAGCTCTTCCCGGCCTCCATCGGCGGACCGCGCTACCTCAAGGCGCTCCGTGATCCGTTTCCCGACATCCCGTTCATCGCAGTGGGCGGCGTGGGGCTCGACGAAGCGGCGGGCTACTGGGAAGCCGGCGCAATCGCCGTCGGTCTGGGCGGTCCGCTGTTCGGCGACGCCGGTTCGGGCGGGGACCTGGCCCCGGTGCGGGAGCGTGCCCGCAGTTTCGTGGATCTGGCCGCCGGTTTCGGCCGCCGGACCGCTCAGGCAGGCTCCCGGTGACGGCCGTCGTCGACCTCCTGACCCTGGGAGAGTCCATGGTGTCGCTGAGATCGGGCGGCCCGCTGTCCGCCGGCGGCAGCCTGTCGATGCACGTGGCCGGGGCCGAATCCAACGTCGCAGTGGGTGTGGCCCGCCTCGGCCACGGAGTGTCGTGGGCCGGCGTGGTGGGAGCTGACCCGCACGGGCAGTTCATCGTGCGCCAGCTGCGTTCCGAAGGAATCGGACTGCATCACCGCGAAGATGCGTCGCGCAGTACCGGGGTGATGTTCCTAGAGCAGCGGACCGCGGATGTCAGCCGGGCTTACTATTACCGCTCGGGATCGGCCGGATCCACGCTCAGCATTCCGGATGTGGACGCCGCGCTGCGGGGCGGCGCCAGGGTGGTCCACCTGACCGGAATCACCGCCGCCTTGAGCCTCGAGGCGCGGCGGGCAGTGGAGTACGCCGCCGAGCGGGCGGTCGGAGAAGGCATGCTGGTTTCGCTGGACGTCAACTACCGAGCCAAGCTCTGGTCACGGGACGAGGCGCGCGCCGCCCTCGCCCCGATCGCCCTGCACGCCACGATCATCATTGCCTCGGAGGACGAACTGGACCTCGTGGCGCCTCCGACTCTTGACTCAGGGGCGGACTTCGGTAGGGAACCTGGCGCGGATCCGGCCGCGGGCCTTTCCGATGCCGACGAGTCCCTTCTCGCGAAGCGACTCCTGGCGCAGGGCGTGCGGGAGGTGGTGGTCAAGCGCGGTGCCGCCGGCGCCGGCGCCTACACCGCCGACGGACGGTGGGACGTGCCGGCCATGCCGGTGACCAGTATCGACACCGTCGGCGCCGGTGACGCCTTCAGCGCCGGCTACCTCTCTGCGCTGCTCGACGGCGAAGACGTCGCCGGGCGGCTGCGGCGCGGCGCCCTCGCGGGAGCCTTCGCCGTCAGCACAGCCGGTGACTGGGAAGGACTCCCGCACACCGGGGAACTCGCGCTGTTGGGCAACCACGTTGCCGGCAGCACCCAGCGCTAGCCACACACAGGGAGCGCCCCTACGCTTCCGTGCCGGCCGGGAGGCCGGAAACGTTCATTGTCGACCGAAAGAAAGCTTGGACCTGTTGTGAAAATTATTGCTGCGGAAGTGTTCGTGACGAGCCCGTCCCGTAACTTCGTGACCCTCCGGATCACCACCGAGGACGGGGTGAC
>NZ_PJIK01000001.1 GCF_002929275.1 Arthrobacter sp. ZGTC131 | reverse complement strand
GTGTTGCCCCAGGGAAGTTTCTCAACAATAAGCATCAGCCCTGGACCCTGATTGATCACGGCGTCACCAATGAGCGGCTGATGACCTTCGACCACCTCGGCCACGTCACCCAGACGCAGCGGCTTCCCGTTCCGCTCCTCGATGACGACCTCCGCGAGATCCTCGGGTGTGGTGATGGGCAGCACGTGCTGGATGCTGAGCCGTTGGTTCGGAGTCTCTATGTGGCCTCCGGTGCCGACGATGGAACCGGGCGAATACTGCAGCAGGCCGGCGTCGAGGGCGTCGGCTGTGACTTCCATGACCTGGTTCAGCGTGACGTTATGGGCCTTCATCTTCTCTGGGACGGCGTGCACCAGGAGCATTTGTTTTCTTTGGCCCCAGATGGCGATGTTGGCCACGCCCGGGACACGCAGCAGGTGCTGCCGGATCTTCCAGTAGGAGATCATGGACATTTCAATCAGCGAGCGTTCATCCGACGTCAGGCCGATTTTCATGACCCGGCTGGTGGATGACAGCGGCTGCAGCATCACCGGCGGCGTCGCCCACGTGGGCAGCGACGGCGTTACATTGGCTAGCCGCTCCGAGACGAGCTGGCGGGCCTTGAGCAGGTCCGCCCCCGGGGCGAAAATCAGCACGATCGAGGACAGCTGCTCCACGGATTTGGACCGCACTTCTTCCAGCCCTTCGACGCCGTTGAGGGCGTCTTCGAGCGGAACGGTCACCAACTGCTCCACCTCGGCAGCGGTCAGACCGATGCAGCTGGTCTGGATCTCCACCTTCGGCGGCGCAAACTCGGGAAAGACATCCACAGAGGCCGTGCTGAGCTGAACGCCGCCGAACGCCATCATTGCCACCGCGATGGCCACCACCAAGGCGCGGAATTTCAGGCTGAATCCGACAATCCGGCGCATGTCAGTGGCCCTTCGTGCCGAATTCGGCCCCGAACAGTTCCGCAGCACCCACGGTGACAACATCGGTTCCGGCTGGCGGACCGGAACCTAACGGGACCACGGGCACCGTCGCCCAATAGAACCTAAGACTCCGTCGAATTCGCCAATCGGTCATGACCTCAGCCCCCATGTAACTGGCGCCGACAGCATTGTCGAGTCCAATTACTCGTACGACTATTCATGAATGCCTACAGCGGAGCCAAGCTGCGGGCAAAATGCCGGATTTCCTCCCAGCAACCCTGCACGCCCCCTAATTTAAGGGACGTTTAATATGGCAGTTTGGTTCAGGACCGGTGTGACGGGGTGGATTCTAACGATCGTCGCAACACCTGATCATTTCCATGGCAGCTCTCATCGTTGCTCCACTGGACTGGCAGCAAGTATCCAGGGAGGAGCCGTGGCGACTATCCAAGCTGCACGAGGACTACTGGATTCTTGAGCGCGTGCATCGGGGTAAAGCCACCATCACCAACGCTTTCAATTTTCACGGGACCGGCGTTGAATTCGTGAACGATGCGGGACTTCCGAGGCCAATGTTTCGGCGCGGCACCCGAGAAGTCTTGCGGATTCGCCCGTCATCGCCGGGTACACAGCTCACAATCAACTATCGCCGAGTATGGTTTTGGAAGCGCCTCCGAACTTCGCTTTTCAACTCGGGTGGACCACTGGTGCCAGGCAGGGGAGAGAAAGCCTGGTCAACTCCTATTTACTGATCGGGCCCTGGGGCCGATCAGTACGGCGGACGGTCTGATGCCGTTCTGCCGCGACTTCGCCGCATCCTGCGCTACTTGCGCACACCCTTCTTTTTAGCCCGGCAGCAGACGACTGGCGGCGTGCCAAAGCACTTTCTGCGACAGAG
This sequence comes from Arthrobacter sp. ZGTC131, assembly GCF_002929275.1. GTDB lineage: Bacteria > Actinomycetota > Actinomycetes > Actinomycetales > Micrococcaceae > Arthrobacter. Next base: position 673,451 of record NZ_PJIK01000001.1, on the reverse strand, counting down.
GAGTGTTGACAAACTGTAGACACACTCTGTGGCTGTCAACAGTTCCAGGCAACACCACACGAACCTTCGAACGCGTCTGAGCTGCGCAAACGGCACTCCGCATCACCGTGAAACACTGGGCAAAACAGCCGCGCTCTAACTGTAAATCAGCTGGCAACGCCTACGGGGGTTCGAATCCCTCATCTGCCACCCATGGGAAAACCCGTCTGACCTGCGAAAACGCAGGAAGGACGGGTTTTTTCGTGCCCTCAATCAGGAGGATGACGCCCGAAGTCGGCGGCGGGATCGAGGAGGAAGTCGATCCCATGCTCTCCGCCATCGGGTCGGCGAGCACCGGACAGGCCTGGGACTAGGGTGCGGAACGCGTACCCGCGTCCGTGCTCTTCCCCGTGGTTGGAACGAACTTCCAGTCGAAAGACCCGTTGTCCCGGAGTGTCAGCCGAAGGAACCCGTGAGTGTCGCTGAACCGCTTCACGATGTACGACGGACTGCTAGTGAAGGGGCGGAGACCGATGCCTCCCGTGGAAACCTGGAACGCTGTCATCCCGTCATTGACGCACTGGTCATCGTTGTTCACCGGACATGACCGTTCGTAGTTGTGTTGTGACCCTGACAGGGTCAGACGGACCCGGTGCTTCCACATGACGTCGATCCACGGCTTGTGGTCAGCGGCCCGCTCATGTTCGTCCGTGTTCGAGGCGAAGTACGGTTCGTGGTGCACGACTGCCAGGTGCTTACCCGCCGCCCTGGCAGCCGCGAGGTCGTCGTCCAGCCACTTCGTCAACTCCTCAGCCTGCTTGGAGTCGTACCGCCAGTACGCGGATGACAGGAACGCGAAGTGCCAGTTCCCGAAGTCCTTCGAGTACGGTTCCCCGTTCCCGATGAACCCACGCTCCCGGTTGATCGCGGCCTTCGCCGGAGCCCCCGGGCACTGGCCATTCATGAAGTTGTCGAGGTCTTCGTTGCGGCCGGGTTGCCAGTCGTGGTTGGGGGCGGACACCCAGTACAACTTGGGCTTCGTGCCACCCCACAGCGGCGTCCAGTACTTCACGTAGTCAGCGCAGTACGCGGTGTCGTACTGGAAGTCCCCGATCCCTAGGAATGCGTCAATCTCGTTGTTCTTCACAAGCTTGGTGATCGCCGCACCGTTCCGAGCGGACGGGCTATTACGCGCAGAGGTCTTGAAGCCGTTCATGTCACCGACAGCAGCGATCCGAACATCACGCGCAGGGGACGCGGGCTTGCTAGGGGACGGTGGCGAACTCGCCGTGAGAGTCGTAGTTGGCGGCACTCCGTCGGGAGTGTTCGCATCGCTTATAGCGAGGGACGCGGCACAAATGCCAGCGACGCCTATGAGGAAGGCGGACGCTCCAGCGACAACACGATTGCGGCGCATGGGTGGGCCTCCCTTCGTGGGGTGCGGTGCGTACTGCTGCGGGCAAATTGGGGTACGCCCGGTATGACTACTTTCGAGTCTAGAGCAACCCCGGGACGATGACAGGACATGACGGTTCTGTTCTGCGCACGGTTTCCGCGCCGGCGGTCGCTGCCTGCGGGCTAGGGGGCGGGGTCCCGCCGGAGCTCGGCAATTTCGCGCCGGAGGGCGGCCACCTCCGCCGCGAGCTCACCCACCTCAGCAATGACGGGCCGTTCCGCCGACTCCACCGCGGCCCCGGTGCTCTCTTCGACGCGCTGGACGAGCCAAGAGGCAATGGACGCCGTCACCACGCCCAGGACGGCGATCCCGCTCATCATCAGGGCTGCCGCAACAGTTCGGCCGAGCGCGGTGACGGGGTACATGTCGCCGTAGCCCACCGTGGTGATGGTGGCAACCGCCCACCACACGGCATCGCCGAACGTGAGAATCTTGGCATCGGGAGCCGACTGCTCGACGTCGAGCACGGCCAGCGCTCCCACGAACACCAGCAGGGCAGCAGAAGCCGCAACGTAGGTGACCACCCTGCCCCGCAGCGTTTCACCGACGGTCCGGTGCAGCACCGACAACAGGGTCACCAGCCGGAGGAGCCGGAGCGGGCGGAAGAAGGGCAGTGCCACGATCAGCAGTTCGTGGAGGTTCCGGACGAACCAGCGGCGGCGGTCTTCAGCCAGCCACAGATTTGCGCCGTAGTCCAGCGCGAACACGCCCCAGGTGACCCACATGGTGGCTTCGAGCCAATCGGCGCCCCGGCCCTCCACCCTGCCGACCACCTGCCATGCGTAGGCCGCGAGGAACACTATGGCTGTCCCCATCAGCGGCCACTCGGCAAGATCCCGGTAGCGTTGCTGCGTCATAGGGATGATATTACGTGTGGCTGCCGCGGCTGCGGCAGCCACACGCTGTGCCCTGCCGCTAGTTGAGGGCTATGACCAGCATCTGGCTGGTCCCGGGAATGCAGGTCTGCAGAACCGCCCGCGGGAATCCTCCGAAGACCGCCGCGACGTCGTTCGTCGTGCCTGGGTTGGGCACCTGGCTGCGGGCCGCGACTGTGTACGATCCGTACCCGGGGATGTCCACCCGCTCGCCCACGCCGATCCCCGAGAAGCGCGCCCAGCCTCCGCAGAAATCATGCTCGGTGATGAACAGCGAATAGCCATCGGTGGGCGTGAAATGGATGGGGCCGATGCAGCTGTCCACGAGTGCTTGCCCGCCCGCTCCGGCCACGTAGATGGTTCGCACCGCCGGGGCAGGGGCGGCCGCGCGTGCGGCTGCGGCTGCGGGCGCCGGTGCCGGTGCTTGTGCTGGCGCCGGGGCAACCGCGGCCTTCGGCACTGCCACCGCGGGTCCGGTGAGCTTCAGGGTTTGCCCGGGAACAATGATGGAGTACGGGCCAAGGCCATTGGCGGCCAGCATGCTGTTCACGTCGACCCCGAACCGCGCTGCGATGCTGCCTACCGTGTCGCCTGCCACCACCGCATATGTATTGGCGGCGGGCGCCTTGGCCGGCGTTGGCGCGGCCTTCCTGGCGGGGGCGGGAGCTTTGGCAGGAGCCTTGGCCGCCGAAGCCCGTGCCGTGGGAGCCTTTGCCGGCGCCTTGGCGGCAGCCTTGACCGGAGCCGCCTTGGCAGCCGCAGCCGGCGCAGAAACCGTGGCTGACGGCGTCGGGGTGGCGGTAGGAGGAGGCCCTGGTCCTGCCTCCGCCGCTGGAGCCTGCTGGCCGGCGACGGTTGCCGCGCCGCCGCTTCCGGGCGACACGACGGCGTTGACTATTGCCGACGCCCCGAGCAGGCCTCCGGTGACGGCGGCGGCCGTGAGGATCAGCCGGGCGCGGACATGTCCGGGGCCCTGGCGGGACCGGCCGGCGGGGCCCATCCGGATTGCCGGCCTGTCCTGGGGCGGGTCTTCCTGGGTTCCTTGGCTTTCCTGTGGGTTCATGGCGTGGCCTTGATTCGTGCGCTGCCGGGTTGCCGGGCGCTCGCCGGGCGGTTACGCGCGGAACGAAGGCGGCGCTCTGCCCAGGAGGGAGGGAGCACGGCGTGTGGGGCGCATTACCGTTATTCATGAATGAGGCACGCTCGCTAACGTGCCGGCCCAGCCTGACTCGAGTTTAAGAAGCGCCGGCAGGCGCCGCACGAGTAGCCGCTACCTGTTTTTCGAGCCAGGAACACTCGGGTTCGGCTGTATCCCGCAGGTCTGCCGCCCCGCCAAGCGGCAACACTTGGATTCGGACGCACTGCGTAGGCAGGCGGGGGCGGAATTTTGCCTGACAATCGGCCTTTCCTGAATTGTTACTGGTGGGTAACATGATCAGCATGCACTTGCTCCTGCGAACACTCCTGATGCTGTTCAGGTCAGCCAAACGTCCGCCGCTCAGCGTCTGGGATACTGCATCCCTGACGCTCCGCGTGCTGCCGACGGATATCGACATCGCCATGCATGTCAACAACGGCATGTATTTTTCGCTCATGGACCTGGGCCGCTTCGATTTGATGGTGAGGAGCGGAACCTGGCAGAAAATGCGCCGGCGAGGCTGGAGCCCGGTGGCGGCCGGGGAGACCATCGCGTTCCGCCGGTCCCTGCAGCTCTGGCAGCAGTACACCATCGAGACCAGGATCATCGGGCTGGACGCCAAGGCCATCTATTTCGAGCAGCGCATGGTGGCGGAGGGCGAGATCTACGCCCGCGCCTATATCGCCACGCGCCTGGTGAGCAGGGGCAGGCCCGTGACGCAGGAGGAAATCCTTGCGGAGTTCGGCCAGCCCCCGGCCGGACTGGAGCTGCCCGAGTGGATTCACGAATGGCGGCAGAACACCGCCTTGCCGGGAGCACGGCGGCCGGCGCCGCACGCCTGGGCCGGACATGAGGCGTGATGAATCTCGGACGCCGGCAATATTCCCCGTGACGCGGGGAGCGAACAAACCGGCATCCGGGGGGACTTACTGACGCCCCTCGCGTACCGTTGAACCATGGCTACCGTTGACATCACAGGTGAACAGTTCGCATCGACCATCGAGGGCAACGACATTGTCCTCGTTGACTTCTGGGCCGAATGGTGCGGTCCCTGCAAGCAGTTTGGGCCCACATACTCCGCCGTTTCGGAAAAGCACGCCGACGTCGTCTTCGCCAAGGTGGACACCGAAGCCGAGCAGCAGCTGGCCGCAGAGGCCGGCATCACGTCCATCCCCACGCTGATGGCGTTCCGCGAGAAGGTCCTCGTCTTCTCCCAGCCGGGTGCGCTCAACGCCCCCCAGCTGGAGCAGGTGATCGACGCCGTCAAGGCGCTCGACATGGAGGAAGTCCACGCCCACGTGGCGCGCTCGCAGGCCGAAGCGTCGGCAGCCGCAGGCAGCAGCACACCCCAGGGCTCAGGCCAGCAGGACGGCACGCAGATCCCGGATTTCTAAGCGCACCAGAGCAACTGAGCGCACCAGCAGAAACGCGGGGTCACTCCGCGCCCAGGAACCGAATTCCTGGGCGGGGTGACCCCGCGTTGTCTTGTTTGGCGGCCGCTTGTGTAGCGCGGACTAGAGGCGCTCGAGGCGTACCGGTTCGGCCAGCAGCGCGCTGAGGGACTCGTTAAGGTCCTGGACGGCCGTGCCCTTGGAGTGCTTGTCGAGGTCCTCTTCCGAGGCCCACTTCTCGGTCAGCACCAGCTTCTCCTCGGTGGCTTCGGTGAGCTCATACTGGATGCAGCCGGGCTCGTTGACCACCTCGTCAATGGCGATTTCGAGGGCGAGCTTCACGCGGAAGAATTCGCCCTCGTTGGGGATGAACGTTGCCTGCAGGTCGATGGGTGCACTCATGGTTTCACAATACCGGCCGCGCCCACCGGCCCTGCTCTCTTTACGCCGGACACCCGACTGTTGTGCTTCTTTTGCCAGGGGCCTCTTGATAGCGTGCCACCATGCGCGCTTACACAGCCGGGGACACTGACGTCCCGCTGCTCGAGGAGACCATCGGCCACAACTTTGAGCGGGTGGTGGCACAGTTCCCCTATCACGATGCGCTGATCGAGGCTGCGGCGGTGCCCGGCGCCGACGCCCGCCGGTGGAGCTACACCAAACTGAACGACGACGTCGACCGCGTCGGCCGCGCGCTTCTCGCCCTGGGCGTTGAAAAGGGGGAGCGGATCGGCATCTGGAGCCCCAACTGCGCCGAATGGACCATCCTGCAGTACGCCACGGCGAAGATCGGGGCGATCCTGGTCAACGTCAATCCGGCGTACCGCAGCCACGAGCTGGAGTTCGTGGTCAGGCAGAACGGCATGCGGATGCTGGTCACGGCGCCGTCGGACCGGAACAGCGACTACGTGGGGATGGCGCGGCAGGCGCTCGCCGAGTGCCCGGACCTGCGCGAACTCGTGTTCCTGCCGGATGCCGGCGCCGCCGAGCTCGACGCCGGCGAACCCCAAAGTGACCGGGAACTGACCTACGCCGAACTGCTCAAGCGGGCTGACGCCGTCGCGCATTCCGGGCTGCAGGCACGCATGGCGGAACTTGACCCGCACGACCCCATCAACCTGCAGTACACCTCCGGCACCACGGGATTCCCCAAGGGCGCCACCCTCACCCACCACAACATCCTCAACAACGGGTACTCAATCGGCGAGCTGCTCCGATACACCGAGCACGACCGCGTGGTGATTCCGGTGCCGTTCTACCACTGCTTCGGCATGGTGATCGGAAACCTGAACGCGCTCAGCCACGGCGCGGCAACCATCATCCCGGGGCGCGCTTTCACGCCGGCCGCTGCCCTCGAGGCGGTGCAGGACTTCGGCGGCACGTCACTGTACGGCGTGCCCACCATGTTCATCGCCGAGCTGGCGCTGCCCGACTTCGCGTCCTATGACCTTTCCACGCTCCGCACCGGGGTGATGGCAGGCTCGCTGTGCCCCATCGAGGTCATGAACCGGGTGATCTCGGAGATGAACATGAGGGACGTGGCCATCTGCTACGGCATGACCGAGACCTCGCCGGTGTCCACCATGACCCGGGACGGGGACACGATGCGGCAGCGCACCGAAACCGTGGGCCGGACCATGCCGCAGCTCGAAAGCAAGGTCGTGGACCCGGCCACGGGTGAGGTGCTGGAGCGCGGCGAGATCGGCGAACTGTGCACGCGCGGCTACGCCGTCATGCAGGGCTACTGGAACCAGCCGGACAAGACGGCCGAGTCCATTGACGGCGACGGCTGGATGCACACCGGGGACCTGGCGCGCATGGATGAAGACGGCTATGTGGTGATCGAGGGCCGGATGAAGGACATGGTGATCCGCGGCGGCGAGAACATCTATCCGCGCGAGATCGAGGAGTTCCTCTACACGCACCCTTCGGTCCAGGACGTGCAGGTGATCGGCGTCCCGGACCCGAAGTACGGCGAGGAACTCATGGCGTGCATCATCCTCAAGCCCGGCGCCGCGCCGCTGGACGCCGCCGCGTTGGCCGAGTACTGCCGCGGGCAGCTGGCGCACTACAAGATTCCGCGGTACGTGGATGTGCGCGAGAGCTTCCCCATGACCGTCTCCGGGAAAATCCGCAAGGTGGAGATGCGCGAGGAAGCCGTGGCCCGGCTGGGGCTCTAAGATCGGGGCCGCAAGTGTCCGTTCGCGCTCGGCCAGCCCTGGGGACCTGCGCGAACGGACAGTTAAGGCCCGTCCTGCGCGTTAGTTGGTGTTCCGGCTGATGGTCCGGATGCCCACCACGAGTCCGACGGCGGCCGTCACCGCGGCGGCCAGCAGGCCGTAGAGCGTGTCAACCCCTACGGCGCCCGCGAACAGTTCGCGTTCGGCGTTGACCAGGTACGTCAGCGGATTGAAGAGGCTGGCCACCCGCATCCACTCCGGTCCGGCTTCGATGGGCAGCATGATGCCGGAAAGGATCATCAGCGGGAACAGCAGGGTCTGCTGCACGCCCCAGAAAATCCATTCCTTGTTCTGCGAGACCAGGGCCAGCGCATAGGACAGCGCTCCCAGCCCGATGCCGAAGATGCCCAGGATGATAAGCCCGACGAGCACGTGCAGCGGATGGAAAACGAAGCCGAAGGGAATGCACACCACCGAGATCAGGAGGCCCTGCACCACCAGCGGTGCCCACTCCTTCAGCGCCCGCCCGATCATCAGCGACGACCGCGACAGGGGAGTGGCGAGGATGCGCTCGTAGGAGCCGGTCATCAGTTCGTACTGCAGGTTCGATCCGGTCATTGACGTGCCGAACAGGGCAATCATGACGACGACGCCGGGCAGGAACCACTGCAGCGTGGACTGTCCGCCGAACGCGGGGGCTCCCACCGCCGAACCCAACAGCGGGCCGAACAGGCCGAGGAACACCAGCGGCTGCAGCAGGGAGAAGACGAGCGAGAACGGGTCCCGCAGCGGAAGCAGCATTTCCCGCCAGAAGACGTACCATGTGTCGCGCAGGATCCGGTCCGGCCCGGGCCCTGATTCGGTGGGCTTCTGCTCGGCGAACTCGGTCCGTGCGGGTTGTCCGGGCATCACACCTCAGCCCCTTCCCTCAGGCTGCGGCCCGTGAGTTCAAGGAAAACGTCATCGAGCGTCGGCGGTTTCAGTTCCAGTGACTGGGCGGGAGCGCCGGCGTCGTGCATCTGTTTCAGCAGTTCGGGCGCCAGCCGGGCGCCGTTGCTGAGCCGCAGCCGGAAACGGACGACGCCGTCATGCCGGTGTTCCTCAACCTCGCCTTCGGCGGCGGCACGGCCCAGCAGCCCGCGCACCTCGGCCGCGGAGGCCGCCGCGACCTCAACGGCCAGCAGGTCCCCGGCGAGGTCGGCCTTAAGCCGGGCAGCTGTGTTGTCCGCAATGATGGTTCCGTGGTCAATGACGATGACGCGCTCGGACATGGAATCCGCCTCATCCATGTAGTGCGTTGTCAGCACAATGGTGGTTCCGTGCTCGGCCCGCATCCGCATGATGTGCTCCCAGAGGTTGGCGCGGTTCTGGGGATCCATGCCGGTGGACGGTTCGTCCAGGAACAGCAGCCGGGGTGAATGCATCAGCCCCAGCGCCACGTCCATCCGCCGCCGCTGCCCGCCGGAGAGCTTGATGACCGTGCGTTTGGCGAGGTCGGCCAGATCCAGGGACTTAAGCAGTTCGTCGGCCCGGGACCTGGCGTCCGTGGAGTTCATTCCGTAGAAGCGGCCCTGCATGACCATTTCGTCGATCACGCGGTAGCTGTGGCCGCCGCCGTTGCCCTGGCCGATGTAGCCGATCCGCGCCCGCACCCCGGCCGGGTCCGCCACGACGTCCAGCCCGGCCACGGTGGCTGAGCCGGAGGTGGGCTTCAGCAGTGTGGTGAGCATGCGGAGCGTGGTGGATTTGCCTGCCCCGTTCGGGCCGAGGAAGGCCACGAGTTCGCCGGGGGCGACGTCAATGTCGACGCCCTTGACCGCCTCCACCGTTTCCTTTTTGACGACGAAGGTCTTGCTTAGCTTGTTGGTGTGGATCAATGGGTGCTCCATGGGTCCAAAGCCCCGGCTGCGGGTGCCGGGCTTCCTGCCGCCCACGGTATACCCCGCCGGTCAGGGCGTCCACGGCGCGTCATCGGCTGCGGACAGTTGCGGCCCCAGGCCGGGGGCTTAACTGTCCGTTCGCGCTCAAGGGGGAGGGCGCGGCCAGGAAAAGCGAGGCTTTAGTGCCGGCGGTGGTCCTGGATGGTCATCCGCGGCCCGAAGGTGGGCTTCCGGAAACCACTGAGCCCGATCATCCGGACCACGCGCTGCCGCTGCCCCTTCCACGGTTCCAGCAGAGCCAGCATGCCGGCGTCGTCCGTCCGCCGGCCGGTCAGCGCGGCGCCGACGTCGGCCGCCAGGTGGTAATCACCCACGGCGATCGAGTCCGGACAGCCGTGCGTCCGCTGCACCACCTCGGCGGCCGTCCACTCGCCGATTCCGGGAATGGTCTGCATCTTCCTGGCAGCCTCCGCTGCCGGCAGCAGAGCCAACCGTTCAAGCGCGACGGCGGAACGCAGCGCCCGCATGACGGTCGCCGACCGCTGGGGGCCCACTCCTGCCTGGTGCCACTCCCAGGACGGGATGCGGAGCCACTGCTCAGGAGTCGGACGGACCAGCAGGCCTGCCGGTGCCACGGTGCCGGCGCCCGGGGCGGGCGTGCCATGGCGGTACATGAGGTAGCGGAAACCCCGCCGGGCTTCGATGACCGTGACCTTCTGCTCCAGGATGGTGGGCACGAGGCAATCAACCATGCGTCCGGTGGAGGGCAGGCGGACGGCGAGGTTCCGGCGCCGGGCCTCGCGGACCATCCGCGGGAGCGTCGCGTGGAACACGGCCTCGTCAAACGCCGACCAGTCGTCCCCGGCGCCCAGCAGGCGGGGAACGGTGGCGAGGGCGGCCGCGGAGCCGGGGCCCCATGCCTGCGCATTGACATGGGGTTCCGGTCCGATTTCGGCGCTCGTGAGGCGCAGCGAGACCGGACCGTCCGCCGTCGTGAACGCCATCCACAGGCCGTCCGGCCGGGAAGAAAAGGAGGGATCCCCGTTGCCGCGCATGAGGGTGCCCAGGGTCTGGCGCAGGCTGTAGGGGCCTCCGGGATGCCACCGCAGGGAGGCGTCGGCGGCAGCGGCAACGCTGGCGGGGACGTCCGTGATGGTCATGGATTCATCGTCCCACGGACCGCTGACACTGCAGTCAACTGCCTGTCCGGGAGACCTTGGAATCAGCCCTTAACCCGTGCGGCGCGGAGGACTACAATCCCAGGTGTGGCGCGGGGCCCCGCGTCGCCCCTTCGAACTGTCAGGTGAGTGCAATGGGTGGAGTCGTGCATTTCGAAATCCCCGCGGACGATCAGGACCGAGCCAGAAACTTCTACAGCCAGGCCCTCGGCTGGCGGATCGATCCTATGCCGGAGATGGATTACAACGTGGTGATCACCACCCCCATGGATGAACAGACCGGCCGGCCGACGGAGCCCGGCGCCATTAACGGCGGCATGATGGCCAGGGAAGCCGATCTGACCACGCCTGTGATCACGGTGGACGTCGAGGACATCGATGCCACCTTGCGGACGGTCGAGCAGCTCGGCGGCTCCACCGTCAAGCCGAAGGACGCCATTCCGGGCATGGGCTTCTACGCCTACTTCAGGGACACCGAGGGCAACGTCATGGGGCTCTGGGAGAACCTGCCCGCCGGAGAAACGGGAGAGACCGGAGGAACGGCCGTCTAGCGGAACGGCCGGCCGCTACTCCTCGCCGAATCGGTCGCGGGCCTCCACCGGGATCAGCGGCTTCTGGGCGCGGATCTTCAGTTCCTGCACGGCCCACGTGTTGCCGTCGGGATCGCTGAAACCGAAGAAGGTGCCGCCGTCGCGCTCATCAAAGACGGTTATTTCGCTGGCCCCCACGCCGCGGCTGAGGAGTTCGTCGCGCGCCGCCGCGGCGTCCGGCACCACCAGCTGCAGCCCGCGCATGGAGCCCGGCGCCATCTCGTTCTGCGCGGGGAGGTCGCCCATGACAATCGAACAACCCGAGCCCGGCGGCGTCAGCTGGACCACATGCATGTGCTCGTTCTTGGTGTCATGGTCAAGGTTGAAGCCCACCTTGTCGCGGTAGAACTCGACGGCGCGGCCGATGTCGCTCACCGGGAGCACCACCACTTCGAGGGTCCAGTCCATGGCAGGGGTTCCTTTCGGCGAATCTGGTGAACGGTCGGTAGCAAGCTTGCCGTGCCTGCTGCGCCTTGGCTAGTGTCCGCGCCGCGCTGGCTGGTGCCGCGCCGCCTGAAACGCCCCTGCCGGCCAAGACGGTAAGTTTGTACCCATGAAGTACGCCCAGTCCGTCCTGGACCTTATCGGCAACACCCCGCTGATCAAGCTCAACCACGTCACCGACGGCATCAAAGCCACCGTCCTCGTGAAGCTGGAATATGTGAACCCCGGCGGTTCCATCAAGGACCGCATCGCGGCCAAGATGATCGAGGAAGCCGAGCGTGACGGCAAGCTCAAGCCCGGCGGGACCATCATCGAGCCCACGTCCGGGAATACCGGCGTCGGCCTGGCCCTCGTGGCCCAGCAAAAAGGCTACAAGTGCATCTTCGTTGTGCCGGACAAGGTGGGCGAGGACAAGCGCGCCGTGCTTCAGGCCTACGGCGCCGAAGTGGTGGTGACCCCCACCGCCGTCGCCCCTGACAGTCCGCAGAGCTACTACGGCGTCTCGGACCGCCTGGTCACCGAGATTCCCGGTGCCTACAAGCCGGACCAGTTCTCCAACCCCGCCGCGCCGCTCAGCCACTACGAATCCACCGGACCCGAGATCTGGCGGGACACCGACGGCAAGGTCACGCACTGCGTCATCGGCGCCGGCACCGGCGGCACCATCACTGGCACCGGGCGGTACCTCAAGGAAGTCTCCGCGAACCGTCCGGAGTCCGACGGCGGCCGGGTCAGGATCATCGGGGCGGACCCCGAAGGCTCTGTCTACTCGGGCGGCACCGGGCGCCCGTACTTTGTCGAAGGCGTGGGCGAGGACATGTGGCCCGCCAACTACGACAAATCCGTTCCGGACCAGGTCATCGCCGTCACTGACGCCGATTCCTTCGCCATGACACGTCGGCTGGCCCGCGAGGAGGGCCTGCTGGTGGGCGGCTCCTCCGGCATGGCAGTCGTTGCCGCGCTCCAGACTGCCCGCGACCTGCCCGAAGACGCCGTCGTCGTGGTCATCCTGCCGGACTCGGGCCGCGGCTACCTCGCCAAGATCTTCAACGACCAGTGGATGCGCTCGTACGGCTTCCTCTCCGGCGGTGAGGAGACGTCCGTGGGCGAGGTCATCAAGTCCAAGACGGGCGAACTGCCGGACCTGGTCCACATCCACCCCAACGAGACCGTCCGCGATGTCATCAACATCATGAACGAGTACGGCGTCAGCCACATCCCAGTGCTGTCCCAGGAACCGCCCGTGGTGATGGGCGAGGTCCTGGGTGCCGTCGATGAGCGCACCCTGACGGCCAAGCTGTTCCGCGGCGAGGCGAAGCTGACGGACAAGATCTCCGAGCACATGGGGGAGCGGCTTCCCGTGATGGGCTCGCTGGAGACCATCTCGGCTGCCCGAGAGCTTCTGTCCGACGTCGACACCGTGATGGTGACCTTCGTTGGCGCCCCCATCGGCATCCTGACCCGCCACGACCTCCTGGCATACCTCAGCAACTAATCCAAGGAGCTCCATGTCTGTTTCTGAAAACCAAGGATTCAATACCCGCGCCGTCCACGCCGGCCAGGCCTTCGAGCCCCGCACCGGCGCCGTGGTGCCGCCGCTGCACTTCAGTTCCACGTACGCCCAGGACGGCATCGGCGGCCTGCGCGACGGCTACGAGTACGGCCGCGGCGGCAACCCCACCCGCGATGCCCTACAGGAACAGCTCGCGGCACTTGAGGGCGGCACGCACGCCTACTCCTTCAGCTCCGGACTGGCGGCCGAGGACTCGCTGATCCGCGCCCTGACCCGGCCTGGGGACCACATCGTCCTCGGCAACGACGCCTACGGCGGCACTTACCGCCTGATCAGCCGCGTGCTCGGGGACTGGGGGATCGGCAACACCCCCGTGGACATGTCCGACCTCGACGCCGTCGCCGCTGCGGTGGCCGCGAACAAAACCCGTTTCGTGTGGGTGGAGACCCCGTCCAACCCGATGATGAAGATCACCGACATCGAGGCCCTCGCCAAGGTGGCGCACGACGCCGGTGCCCTCCTGATCGTGGACAACACCTTCGCGTCGCCTTACCTGCAGACCCCGCTCGCCCTGGGTGCCGACGTCGTGGTCCATTCCACCACCAAGTACATCGGCGGCCACTCCGACGTGGTGGGCGGCGCGATCGTGGTCAAGGACGCCGAACTCGCCGAGAAGATCGGCTTCGTGCAGTTCGCCGTGGGCGCCGTGTCCGGGCCGATGGATGCCTTCCTCACCACCCGCGGCCTCAAGACGCTGGGGGTCCGCATGGACCGCCACAGCGACAACGCCCAGGCCGTGGCGGAATGGCTGCTGGAACGCCCCGAGGTGGAGGCCGTGCTGTACCCGGGCCTGCCCTCGCACCCCGGCCACGACCTTGCCCGGAAGCAGATGAAGAAGTTCGGCGGCATGATTTCGGTGCAGTTCAAGGGCGGCGAAGCTGCGGCGCGGAGGGTGGCCGAATCCACCTCCGTCTTCACGCTCGCGGAGTCGCTGGGCGGCATCGAGTCACTCATGAACTACCCGTCTGAGATGACGCACGCCTCCGTGAAGGGCACCGAACTGGCCGTCCCGGTCAACCTCATCCGGCTGTCCTGCGGCATCGAGGACGTTGAGGACCTCATCGCGGACCTCGAGCACGCCTTCACGTTCATCCAGTAATGGCTGCGCCTCGGACCCGTGCCCCGGAAAACGCGACAGGGCACGCCGGCCCCGAGCCGGATACTGAAGAGACAGGCACGGCCGGGCAAACCGCTGCGCGGACCGCTGGCCGGAGCGAGGGCCTGGCCCCGGTGTGGGCTGCCGCGCGCGGCTGGCTGGCAACGGCGGCCGGCGCGCTCGCCGTCGTCGCGGCCCTGATGGTGCTGTATGCCGGGTACGCCCCCATGATGTACGACTTCGAGGTCTACTACTACGGCGGCACCAAGGTGCTGCAGACCGGCGAAACCGGCGTGAACGAGCTGTACGCCCCACGGGACGGGCTGCCGTTCACCTACCCGCCGTTCGCCGCGCTCCTGTTCGCCGGGCTGGCAACCCTGAGCTTCAGCCAGAGCGGCGTGCTCTTCATCGGCGCGGCGCTCGGAGGCGCTGCCGTGGTGTCCGCCTGGCTCACGCGGCACTTCTTCGGCCTGGGCCGCTGGCGTGAAGCGTTCGCCGACTGGCGCTTCCGGGCCGTGGCACTCGCCGGGACCGGGGCGATCGTGCTGCTCGGCCCGTGGCGCGACACCTTCGTCTTCGGACAGATCAACATCATCCTCATGGGCCTGATCCTTGCCGACTTCGCGCTGCACGGTAAATCCCGTGCCGGCGAAATCCGGTGGCCCGCCGGCCTGCTGATCGGAATCGCCGCGGGAATCAAGCTGACACCGCTGGCGTTCGGCCTCTACTTCCTGGTGCGGCGCGACTTCAAGGCCCTGGCCTGGATGGCCGCCGGATTCGCGGGGTCCATCGCCGTGGCCTGGGCCGCGCTGCCCAACGCCTCGGTCACCTTCTGGACAAAAATCCTGCCGGACACCGGCCGCATCGGCGATCCCGGATACGTGGACAACCTGTCCCTGAAGGGCCTGCTGATGCACCTTGGCCTGCCGGACTCCGGATTCACCAGCCTGCTGTGGCTCGTTGCCTCGCTTGCGCTGGTGGCTCTGGCCGCCCTCATCATCAAGTGGGCAGTGGCCGTTGACGAAAACTTCGTGGCCGTGTCCGCGACGGCGGTGCTCATGCTCCTGATCAGCCCGGTGTCCTGGTCCCACCACTGGGTATGGATGGCGGTGGCCCTGCCGTCCATGGCGTTTGCCATGCACCGTGTACCGTCAAGGACTGGCATTATGCGGCTTGTCGGCTGGCTGGTGGTGGCCGCCTGTGCCGTGGCCTTCTACTTCACGCCCAAGGACCTTGCCATGATGGCCGGAGCCGAGGTGTGGGGCGTGAATCCGCAGACGCAGTGGCCGCTCATGGCGTCGAGCCTGGGCGTGCTGTGCGGCATGGCACTGCTGGGATACTGGGCCGCCGCGTACCGGCCGTCCCGGACCGCGCTGCGCCAGGGGCCCTAGACGTCCCGGGAGGCGCACCTGGCAGCCGGGTCCTCGCGCCCTGGGCCGCAGTGCGACCCCGCCCGGAGCCTGGCTTTCTTCAAGAGAGTCAGGTAGCCTCGCGGTATGGCACTCCGCTCTGACTGGTCCCAGCGCAACTGCAGCATGGCCCGCGGCCTGGATATCTTCGGCGACCCCTGGGGAATGCTGGTGCTCAGGGAGGTGTTCTTCGGCAACGGCCGCTTCGACGCCATGAAGGCGCGCCTCCAGGTGGCGGACTCGGTCCTCACCCGGCGGCTCGCCGCGCTGGTGGAGTCCGGGCTGCTGGCCAAGGAACCGTATGATGACGGCGGCCGCACCCGCCAGGAGTACGTGCTCACCGCAAAAGGCGAGGACGCCCTGCCGGTGCTCAACGCCGTCGTGATCTGGTCCGAAAAGCACCTCCCCGCGCCATCGGGCCAGGCCCACATGTACGTCATCCATTCGTCCTGCGGGCAGCGGACCGGTTCCGCGGACACCTGCACGGAATGCGGCGGGCGGCTCACGGCGGAGAACACCAGCTGGCACAGCCTGACCCGCACCGAAGATCCTGTGCCGCTGGCAACCGCCCGCGAACACCCAGGACTCCGGCCATCAGACACGGACCCCACGGACGCAACCGGACACAAAGGAACCGGACACAGAGGAACAGCCGCATGAGCAGCCCCGAGGCGACCGCCGCCCGCAACGAAGAAGACGCCCCGCCTGGGACGCCGCCGGGGCATCCCCGGAAGCGCCGGCTGCACCCCGCATGGATGGTGGCTGCCGTGGCGTTCCTGGCGCTCGTAGGCGCAGCAGGCTTCCGTGCCGCGCCGGGCGTGCTCATGGTGCCGCTCCAGCAGGAGTTCGGCTGGTCCACCACCGTGCTCTCCGCCGCCGTCAGCATCAACCTGGTGCTCTTCGGCCTCACGGCTCCCTTCGCAGCGGCCCTCATGGAACGGTTCGGCATCCGTGCCGTCACCGCCGTCGCCCTCGTGCTGATCGGCGCCGGCAGTGCCCTGACGGTGCTGGTCAATGAGTCCTGGCAGATCCTCCTCACCTGGGGCCTGCTGATCGGGCTCGGAACCGGCTCCATGGCCCTGGTCTTTGCGGCGACCATCGCCAACACGTGGTTTTCCAAGAGCCGTGGCCTGGTAATCGGCATCCTGACGGCCGGCAGCGCGGCCGGTCAGCTGGTCTTCCTGCCGTTCATCGCCATGCTGGCCCAGGATCCGGGCTGGCGGCAGGCCTCCCTGCTGATCGCCGCCGGTGCGCTGGCTGTGGTCCCGCTGGTGCTGAGATTCCTGAAGAACTCGCCGGCCGAGGTCGGGGTGTTGCCGTACGGCGCAGAGGTGCCGGCCAGCAACGCGGAGCCGGAGTCCGCCTCGGCTGCCGCGGCGGCTGCGGAAACCCCGGCCGCCGCTGCTGTAGCCGCCGGGCGGGCCGCGAGTGCCGACGAACCGAGCCGCAACGCCGCCGTCCGTGCGCTGCAGGTCCTCAGGCGCGCCAGCAGGGTGCGCACGTTCTGGGCGCTCGCCGCAGGCTTCGCGATCTGCGGCGCCACCACCAACGGACTGATCGGCACCCACTTCATCCCGTCCGCGCACGATCACGGCATGCCGGAAACCACGGCGGCCGGATTGCTGGCCGTCGTCGGGATCTTCGACATCCTGGGCACCATCGCCTCCGGCTGGCTGACGGACCGCTACAACCCGAGGATCCTGCTGGCCGTCTACTACCAGTTCCGGGGGATCGGCCTGTTGGTGCTCCCGCTGCTGCTGAGCGCTACGGTCCAGCCCAGCATGATTGTGTTCGTGGTGATTTACGGCCTCGACTGGGTGGCCACCGTGCCGCCTACGGCCGCTATCTGCCGCCAGGTCTTCGGCGCCGACGGCAGCGTGGTGTTTGGCTGGGTATTCGCCGCGCATCAGCTTGGCGCCGCCGCAGCCGCGCTGGCTGCCGGAGCCATCCGCGACGCCACCGGCCAGTACACCTACGCCTGGTTCGGCGCGGCGGCGATGTGCACCATCGCCGCGGTGATCAGCGCCACCATCCGCAAGGACGCCGGGACGAGGCAGTACACACCGGTGGCAACCGGCGCGGCGTGAGCGTGCGTCGGTGACCGGAAGGCGCCCCGCGCTTCAGTAGAATTGCCTCAGCGCCCGTGCGGGCGCGGGGTCCTGCGGTATGACGCGACACGCGTCCCGGAGGCGCACCACGCAGGATCACGCATCTGGGGGACACTGAATGGCACTGCTTGATGCCCAAGCAAAAGACACGGCCCAATCAAAAGAGGCCCAGACTCAGGACGGCACATCCGCCGGCGCCCGGGAAACCTCACCGGCAGGCGCCGCGGGGCTACTGCGCAGGCCCTGGGCGGCAACGGTCTCAGCCGAACTCATCACGCTCCTGGTTGTGGCAGCCGCAGCCGTTTTCATCTCCTCGCGGCTGGACGCGTGGGGCGAGAAGGGCCTGGACTTCAGCGTCTACTGGCACGGCGGCAAGGTCGTCAACGACGCTGGCCAGTCCCCGTCGGAGCTCTACCGGCTGACCCTCGCCTGGGCCGGCGGCCCGGAGCTGCCCTTCACCTACCCGCCGTTCGCTGCCCTGCTCTTCGGCTTCCTCGCCCGTCTGCCCCAGGCAACGGCCCTGCTGCTGTTCAACGCCGCGGGAGTGGCCGTGGCCGCCTGGGTGGCTGCGCGCGGAGTGCGCCACTGGAACGCGAAGGCGAGCTGGCGCGGCACCTTCGCCCCGACCGCCGGGCGTTCGCTGCGGAACCGGATAGGCGCGGTGGTGCTGCTGCTGGCCATCCTGAATCTCGGCCCGTGGCGGGAGACGCTGGCTTTCGGC
Organism: Arthrobacter sp. ZGTC131; assembly: GCF_002929275.1. GTDB lineage: Bacteria > Actinomycetota > Actinomycetes > Actinomycetales > Micrococcaceae > Arthrobacter. The sequence goes on along the minus strand of NZ_PJIK01000001.1, from coordinate 655,433 downwards.
CAGATCAACATCCTGCTCCTGGGCCTGATGGCGGCTGACCTCCTGGCCGGCAACCCGAAGTGGCGCCACGGACTTCCGGGCAGCGGCTTCCTGGTGGGCGTCGCTGCCGGGATCAAGCTGACGCCGCTGGTCTTCGGCCTGTACTTCCTGATGCGCAAGGACTGGCGCGGGCTGCTGAACATGGCCGCCGGCTTCGCGTCCACGGTGCTGCTCGGCTGGCTCCTGCGCCCGGCCGAGTCCCTGCAGTTCTGGCTCCAGATCCTGCCCGACACCTCCCGGATCGGCGGCGCCGGCTACGTGGACAACCTGTCCATCAAAGGCGCGCTGCTGCACTTCGGCGTGCCCGAGGCCGGAGTCACCGTCCCCTGGCTGGCCCTGAGCCTGCTGGTTGTGGGCCTGGGCGCGGCCGTCATCAAGACCGCGAGCGAGCAAGGCGGCAGGGTGGTGGCCATTTCCGCCACCGCACTCACCATGCTCCTGATCAGCCCGGTCTCCTGGTCCCACCACTGGGTCTGGATGGCCGCGGTGCTTCCGGCCTTCGCCTGGACCCTGCGCGAGACGCCCCGCCGCCACCGGATGATGCGGTGGGTCATGGGAGGGATCCTGGGCGCATCCACTGTAGTGTTCCTCTTCTCGCCCAAAACCATCGGCACACTGTTCGGAGCCGAGAACCTCGACGTCCAGACGCCCGGGCTGTGGATCATGGCCTCCAGCGCCGGCGTGTTCTGCGCGGTCGCGATCATGGCCTGCTGGCTCGTGGTGCTGCGTCGTGATTCGCTGACGGAGCTGCCGTCATGAGCCTGGAACCCCAGCGCGCGGAGCCGCAGCCGGCCGAGCCCCAGCGCAAAACCGTCCTGCTGACCGGTGCCGGCCGCCTTGCCGGCATCGGCGCCGGAATCGCCCGCCAGCTCGCGGCCGACGGCTGGGACCTGGTCCTGACGTACTGGCCGGACTATGACTCGCGAATGCCATGGGGAACCCAGTCCGACGACGTCGGACGGCTCACCGCGGAGCTGGAGGCCATCGGCGCCAAGGTGATCTCCCTGCCTGCGGATTTTCAGGATCCGGAGGCCGTGGACCGGCTGATGGCGAGCGTGGCGGAACAGGCCGGCACCCTCCACGGCATGGTGCTCAGCCACGCGGAGTCCGTCGACTCGGGCATCCTGGACACCACGCTGGAAAGCTTCGAGCGCCACTTCGCTGTCAACACCCGCGCCAGCTGGCAGCTGATCGGTGCTTTCGCGCGCCAGGCAGCGGGCGACGGCGGCGCGATAGTGGCGCTGACCAGCGACCACACAGCGTTCAACCTTCCCTACGGAGCCTCCAAAGGTGCGCTGGACCGGATCCTGATCGCGGCCGCCCGTGAACTTGGCCCGCTGGGGATCTCCGCCAACGTGCTGAACCCCGGCCCGGTGGACACCGGCTGGATGAACCAGGAGATCCGCGAAGAGCTGACCCGGCGCCAGCCCGGAGGCCGGCTGGGCACGCCGGCCGACGTGGCGGGGACTGTGGCCTTCCTGCTTTCCCCAGCCGGGCGCTGGGTCTCGGGCCAGCTGATCAAGGCCGACGGCGGTTTCTCCGCCTGAGTGCCTGGCCGCGGCCGTTTCCGCGGCCGTTTGCCGGGCGCCCGGCCCGACGGGTCACCGGAACGCGGGCAGCCCCGTGATGTGCTGGCCAAGGATCAGCGTATGGACCTCGTCCGTCCCCTCGTAAGTCCGCACCGACTCCAGGTTCGCGGCGTGCCGCAGCGGCGAGAAGTCCAGGGTGATGCCGTTTCCGCCCAGGATGGTCCGGGCCTCGCGGGCCACCTTGATGGCCTCGCGGACGTTGTTGAGCTTGGCCAGCGAGATCTGTTCGGGCCGCAACCTGCCGGCATCCTTGAGCCGGCCCAGGTGCAGCGCCAGCATGGTGCCCTTCTGGATCTCCAGCAGCATGTTCACCAGCTTCTCCTGCGTGAGCTGGTAGCCCGCCAGCGACCGGCCGAACTGCTGCCGTTCCGCCGAATAGTTCAGCGCCGCCTCGTAGGAGTCGCGGGCTGCGCCCATGGCTCCCCACGCGATGCCGTACCGGGCCTCATTGAGGCAGGAGAGCGGCCCGCTCAGTCCGCGCGCGCCGGGCAGCAGCGCCGCCGGTCCCAGCCGGACGCCGTCGAACGTCACGTCGCACTGGACGGAGGCGCGCATCGACAGTTTCTGCCCGATGGGCGCGGCGCTGACACCGGCGGTGCCGGCCGGCACGAGGAAACCGCGGATGCCGTCGTCGGTCCTGGCCCAGACCACCATGACGTCGGCAATGGAGGCGAGCCCGATCCAGCGCTTGGTCCCGTTCAGGATCCAGCCGGCATCCGCGCCCGTGCCGTCCTGCCGGGCGAACGTGGCCATCGACGACGGATCCGAGCCGGCCGTCGGCTCCGTGAGCGCGAAGCAGCCGATCACCTCGCCTGCAGCCATGCGGGGGAGCCACTCCTCCTTCTGGTCCTCCGAACCCCATCGGTGGATCGCGGTCATGGCCAGCGATCCCTGGACGGAGACGAACGTGCGGATGCCTGAATCGCCGGCCTCCAGCTCCATGGCTGCCAGCCCGTATTCGACCGCGGAACGGCCCGGGCAGCCGTAGCCCTCCAGATGCATGCCCAGCACTCCGAGCTCGCCGAGCTGCGCGGGAAGGTGCAGCGGGAAGACACCATGGTCGTACCACTCGGCGATGTCGGGGCGGATCTGCTGGTCCGTGAAGTCGCGGATCCGCTGCCGGAGGATCAGCTCATCCGGGGTCAGCAGTGAATCGAGGGCCAGGACGTCGGAGGGGTCGGGGAGTCCGAACTCGGCCGTGGCTGCCGCTGGGTCAACATCGTCGTTGCTCATGGCAGCATCCTACGGGGCCGTGCGCTCCTGACTGCGGGGGACCTGCTGCCTGCCAAGAAAATAATCCCGCGTGGACGGCAGGAACCGGCACGCTACTGCCAGCACCACGCCCAGCCCCAGGAGCACCACGCCGCTGACAAAGGCCCCGCCGACGCCGAAGATCTGCGTGTCCCCGTAGGCCGGGTCCCACATCTGCGCCGCGGAGACAAAGAATGCCGCGGCGAGGATCAGGGCGCCGAGCAGCGGCAGGATTCCGCGGAACCACAGGTTGCGGGCGGACTCGCGGAGTGTGCCGCGGAAGTACCAGACGCATGCGAAGCCGGTGAGCGCGTAGTAGAACGCGATGAAGAGGCTGATGGAGCTGATCGAATCGGACAGCAGGTTCTCGCTCAGGAAGCTCATGGCCACGTAGTACGCGATCGCCGCGCCGCCCATCACCTGCGTGGAAAAACCGGGCGTCTGGTTGCGCTCGTGGACTTCGCCGAACTTCGGCGGCAGGGCGCCATGGACGCCCATGGACAGCGTGCCTCGCGCGGTGGGCAGGATGGTGGTCTGGGTGGAGGAGAGCACGGAGGCCAGGACCGCGACGATGATCAGCCAGCCCCACGGCCCCAGCACCACGTCCTTCATGGCCAGGAAGACGTCGGCCTGGTTCTCGCTGTTGCCCAGCCCGATTCCCTCCGTGCCCACCGTGGCGTACATCATCACCAGGAGGGCCACGGAGACGTAGATGGCCACCAGGACGAAGGCCGAGATCACGGCGCCGCGGCCCGGAGTGGTGGCCGGGTTTTCGGTTTCCTCGTTCACCGCCAGGCAGGTGTCCCATCCCCAGTAGATGAACAGTGCCAGGAGGACGCCGTGCACCACCGCGCCGGGATCGGCAAAGGCTCCGGCGGGATTGAACCACTCGAAGTCGAAGGCCTGGCCCTCCGGAGCCCCGCCGGCGATCCTGAAAATGATCGCGACGGCGAAGATGCCCAGCGAGATGTACTGGATGTAGGTCAGGACGCGCTGGACATGTTCGCCCAGCCGGATCCCGCGGTAATTGACCAGCGTCATGAAGAGGATGAACACCACGCCCGTGGCGGTGACCACGAGCTTGTTCTCCGCGATGGAGCCGTCGCCGATGAGCAGCCACAGGTACTGCCCGGCCACCTGCGCGAGGTTGGCCAGGACCACGATGCCGGCCAGCGCCACGCCCCAGCCGCCCAGCCAGCCGGCCCAGGGGCCGAAGGCGCGCCGCGCCCAGATGAAGGTGGTGCCGCAGTCCGGCATGGCGCTGTTGAGCTCGCGGAACGCGTACGCGATGAACAGCACCGGTATGAAGCCCAGGAGCAGGATCAGGGGTGTGTAGTTCCCGTTGACGGCGACGATCAGCCCCAGCGTCGCGGCGAGCGAGTAGACCGGAGCGGTGGAGGCCAGGCCCAGCATGACGGAGTCGCCCAGGTCGAGGATCCCGGCGTGCAGTCCCTTGGAAGGGACGGCGCCGCGGGAGCGGCCCCCGGCGCCGCCTCCCGCCGTCGTGGTTCCTGTGCTCATAGTGCGATACCTGCCTTGCTGGAGTGGGCCTGGACGCTGAGGGGCGCCGGCGCGTCAATGGTGTTCGGCACGAAGCGGCAGAAGTAATCGGTGATGGGGCCGTCAGATTCGCGGATCCCGCAGCCCACCGATTCGCCGTCCACCACCCACAGGCCGAGGACCGGATGGTTGCCGTCGAAGTCCGGGAGGGAGTGGAACTGCTGGTAGCACCAGCCTTCTCGCCCGTACCCGCCGGGCTGTTCCATGCTGATGCCCTCGGCGTGGATCCTGATGTTGTCGCCTTCGCGGCCGTGCAGGGGCTTGGCCACCCATTCCTTCAGCGGGCCTGGTTCATTGAGGTAGGCCGGGAGTAGGTTGGGGTGGTTCGGGTATAGGTGCCAGAGCGCGGCCAGGAGTGCCTTGTTGGAGAGCAGCATTTTCCACGCCGGCTCCACCCAGCGCGGATTGTGCGCGCGCTGGAGCAGCCGGTGGCCGAACGGCTCCTTCATCATCAGCTCCCACGGGTACAGCTTGAAGATGGTGCTGATCATGAAGTTGTCCAGGTCCACGAAGCGGTTGAGGTTAGGGTCCCAGCCGATGTCGGACATGTTGATGCCGATGGTGGTCCAGCCGGCCTGGCTGGCCACGTCCCGCATGTAAGCCGCCGTCATCCAGTCCTCCCCGGACTCCTCGGCTTCCGAGTGCGCGATGTGCAGCGTGCTCATGCCCGTGCGGTACTGCAGCTTCTTCCACTGGCGGATCAGCGCCTCGTGGATGCCGTTCCACTGGTCCTTCTCCGGAAAGACGTCCTGCAGCCAGAACCACTGGGCCACGGCGGCCTCAATCAGCCCGGTGGGAGTGTCCGCGTTGTATTCGAGCATCTTGGCGGCGCCGCCTTGGCCGTCGTAGATGAAATCGAAGCGGCCGTAGATGTCCATGTCCCCGGCCTGCAGCGATTCGGCCGCCAGCTCCAGGGCCTGCGGTCCGATGCCGATGGGCCCCATGGCGCCGGTCGCCAGGAACTTCGCCGAATCGAGGCACATCACGTGCATTTCCTCGGCGGTCTGTTCGAGGGCCTCCACCTCGTCCATGGTGAACTCGTAGTAGGCCGCTTCGTTCCAGTACTCGATCTTCCGGCCGCCGGGCAGCGTGGTTGTGGAGAAGACGAGTCCCTGCTCTTCGATTTTCTGTTTCCAGTCCGGCCGGGGCTCCGATATTAAGCGCTTCACTAGCCCCCCGTGCTCCCGCCCTTGGAGCTGCTGCCGAAGCCGCCCCTGCTAACCGTGCCGCCCTTGGTGCTGTACCCCGTGGACGTCTTGGCACCCTGCGGCACCGTTTTGGTGAAGGTCGGATAGGCCGACCGGTTCTGCCCCACAGCCGGGACGCTGGCGCCGCGGGCGTAGAAGTACCACGCGTAGAGGCCGCCGCCGCGGCCGGCGGTGCTGTTGCACTGGGTGTCCTCGACCCGCTCGCCGGTCTCGTCGTTGAAGCAGACCTGGGCGTAGTCGGCTTCCTGCTCGTTGCTCGCCACGATCGCGGTGATGGTGCCGGCCAGCAAAGCTGTCACACCGAGGCCGACGACGACGGTGCGCCGCTGCGACCGCTTCTTCCTCGCCGCCGCCGAGGCCAGTTCGCGCTCGCGCTCGCGGGCGAAGGGATCGATGATGGGGCTCGGCTGCGGGAAGTCCTGGCCCTGCTGGCCTTGGTCCTGCTGGCCCTTGTCCCGCTGGTCTTTGCCCCGCTGGTTTTTGCCCCGCTGGTCTTTGGCCCGCTGGCGGGGGTCCTGCGGGCCCTTGTCCTGCTGCCGGGGGTCTTGCGGGCCCTTGTCCTGCGGGCCCGGATGCAGCAGCTCAGGATGGAGCTCCGGCTTAGGCACCTGCCAGGGCGGCGGCTTGGCAGGCCCGGTGCCGGGCGCGTTCTCGCCCGCACCCCCACCGTTGTCCTTCTGCGGGTCCTTCTCCGGGTCCATGGTTCCCCTTGCTGTTCCATGCTGTTGAGCGCCTGCGCTCATGGGCCAGTGAAATCCTGCAGCAAGCCTAGTAGCTGCATGGTCCTGCGGCGAACAAAAATGCGGGCAGGACTCCCCATGGGCAGGACTCCTCGTCGGCAAGACCCTTATCGGCAGGACACGGGCACCGCGACCGCCGAGAACCTAGACTGTTGCCATGGATACCGCCACTCTGCTTGCCGTCTGCCGGGTACACCAGCTCCTTCCCGATGAAGGGGGCGTTGGCGTCACGGCCATTGACAAGCGTCCCGTGGACGGGCCGGTAAGGGTGCACAAGCTTGGCCTGCACGGCGACGTCCAGGCCAGCCGCATCCACCACGGCGGCGAGGACCAGGCGCTGTATGCATATTCCCAGGCCGACGCCGATTACTGGATCGGCGAGCTGCAGCGCGAACTGCCGCCCGGAATCTTCGGCGAAAACCTGCGGGTAGCCGGCATCGAGACCACGGGCGCGGTGATCGGCGAACGCTGGAAGATCGGCCTGGACGTCGAAGTTGAGGTCACCTCACCGCGTGTGCCGTGTTCGGCATTCCAGCGACGCATGGGGGAGACCCGGTGGGTCAAGCGCTTCACCGAGGCAGGGCGCGTGGGCACGTACCTCCGTGTGATCCGGACCGGCTCCATCCAAGCCGGCGACCACATCCACCGGCTTTTCGTTCCCAGCCACGGGGTGACAATCGGCCGGTGGTTTAGCCAGCCCGACGTCGAAGCCATGGAGGCCCTCCGTGACGCCGACGCGGACGGCGAAATCCGCCTCCAGCCCGAGTTCCACGACGAGTTCGAGAAGATGCTCCGCCGGGTGGGCAGCTAGCCCGTTCCGTCCAGCCTCGGGCATTTTTGCACCACTTTCTGCTGCCTGAGTGCACCCTGCCCGCGAAGTGGCATGGGCGCTGAATCCATCGGCGCCGGAAAGCGGTGCAAATCTGCGGCGATTCCGCTGAAGGTAGCCGGAAAAACCGCTCTGGCCGCAGCCTGTGTGCGCAAGCTCACCGCCGCGTGGGGCCTCTCGGTTACCCAGGCGCCGATCTATGCCCTACACTTGAAATATCCCCCACTCCGGAAATCCCTTATTCCTGCCCAATTTTTGAGGCAGGACTGGCAAGTGTTGGGGCCCGCACAAGCGATGCGGGCATTTTCATAGGGAGAGCCGGCTAAAGAAAACGCTGTACAGACTGCTGGGATAGCAGCCAAGAGATGCAGCGGGAAGTCCTGCCACGGGATTGCGAAAGCGCCGGGCTTCTACGTGACCGGCCGGTCAATGTTTGCCCGGCGTCCAAACGGCACATGTACTGCGGCTCCGCTCACCTCGGGTTGTGCCGCCTGGCCCCCTATGGATGAGGAAAACTCCCCTATGCCCGAAAATCACAACGACGCCATCGACACCGAAACGGCAACTGCCGAAACCGCGAACGTCGAATTCACTGAGGCCGTTGCACCCGCAGCAGAGCCCGCCCCCGCCGAAGCCCCCAAGGCAGAGGAAGCCCCTAAGGCTGAGGAAGCACCCAAGACCGAGGCCCCTAAGGCTGAGGAAGCCCCCAAGGCTGACCGCAGCAGCGGCGCAGAAGACACCGAAGAAGAAGGCGTGAAGTTCGCCGATCTCGGCATCGACGGCCGCGTCCTCGCCGCCCTGCAGGACGTCGGCTACGAAAAGCCTTCCCCCATCCAGGCAGCAACCATCCCGCTGCTGCTCGAAGGCCGCGACGTCGTGGGCCTCGCCCAGACCGGCACCGGTAAGACTGCAGCATTCGCAGTACCGGCACTGTCCCGCCTGGCCGAGCTCCACGACCTCAACGGCCCGTCCCGCAAGACTCAGGCGCTGGTCCTGGCTCCGACCCGCGAGCTTGCGCTCCAGGTTGCCGAGGCCTTCACCTCCTACGCCAAGCACATCGATGACTTCACCGTCCTCCCCGTCTACGGCGGCTCCGCCTACGGCCCGCAGCTCGCCGGGCTCCGCCGCGGCGCCCAGGTTGTTGTCGGTACCCCCGGCCGCGTGATCGACCACATCTCCAAGGGTTCCCTGGACCTGTCAGAACTCCAGTACCTGGTGCTGGACGAGGCGGACGAGATGCTGCGCATGGGCTTCGCCGAAGACGTGGAGCAGATCTTCCAGCAGACCCCGTCTGACCGCCAGGTTGCGCTGTTCTCCGCCACCATGCCGAGCCAGATCCGCCGGATGTCCAAGCAGTACCTGAACAACCCGGCCGAGATCTCGGTGAAGTCCAAGACCACCACCGGCGCCAACACGCGCCAGCGGTACCTGCAGGTCATGGGCCCGCACAAGCTCGACGCCCTGACCCGCATCCTTGAGGTTGAAGAGTTCGACGGCGTCATCGCCTTCGTGCGCACCAAGATGGCTACCGAGGACCTCGCCGACAAGCTGAAGGCCCGCGGCTTCCAGGCTGCCGCCATCAACGGCGACATCCCGCAGCAGCAGCGCGAACGCACGGTCGACGCGCTGAAGGAAGGCCGCATCGACATCCTCGTGGCCACCGACGTCGCGGCCCGCGGCCTTGACGTTGAGCGCATCAGCCACGTGGTCAACTACGACATCCCGCACGACACCGAGTCCTACGTCCACCGCATCGGCCGCACCGGCCGTGCAGGCCGTTCCGGTGACGCCATCCTGTTCATGACGCCGCGGGAGAAGTACCTGCTGCGTTCCATCGAGAAGGCCACCCGCCAGCCGGTGGAGCAGATGCACCTGCCCACGGCCGAGTCCGTGAACACGCTGCGCCTGGGCAAGTTCGCCGAGCGCATCACCGAGACCCTCGCATCAGAAGATGTTGCCCCGTTCCGCGACCTCATCTCCTCCTACGAGGAAGAGCACAACGTTCCGGCGTCGGAGATCGCTGCCGCGCTTGCCGTCATGGCACAGGGCGGACAGCCGCTCCTGGTCAAGGAATTGCCGGCAGCTCCTGAATACCAGAAGCGCGAGCGCGCCAAGGACGGCTTCGGCTCACGCGGCCCGACCCGCACGCTCACCGAGGGCAACGCCACCTACCGGATCGCCGTCGGACGCCGCCAGCGCGTTATGCCGGGCTCCATCGTGGGCGCCATTGCCAACGAAGGCGGCATCTCCTCGGCCCAGATCGGCGGCATCGACATCCGGTCGGACCACTCCCTCGTGGAACTCCCGGCGGACCTCAGCCCCGAGCAGCTGCGCGCCCTGTCCCGCACCCGGATCGGCGGCGAGCTGATCCACCTCGAGCTGGACAACGGCCGCAAGCCCTCCGGCGGCGGCGGTGAGCGTGGCGGTTACCAGGGCAGCCGTGGCGGCGACCGCGGCGGTTACTCCGGCGGCGGAGACCGTGGCGGCAACTTCAAGGGCAACGGCGGGTTCAAGAAGGAATTCCGCAAGAACGACGGCGAGCGTTCCTCCGCTGACCGCGGCGGCCGCTCCTACAGCGACCGTTCGGAGCGCAGCGTTGGTGCTGACAGCGGCGCCACCCGCGGCCAGGCCAGTGACTCCCGCTTCGGCGGTCACGGTGACGGCTCACGCAAACCCCGCCACGGCAACGAAGGCGGACAGCGCGACTTCAACCGCAAGGGCAAGTGGTAACCACCGGCCCGGGGGAGTAGCTTCCTGGCGGTAGTTTGAAATAACGGACATGGACCGGCTTTCGAGCCGGTCCATGTCTGTTTAATCACTAAACGGGGATGTCCTGTTCTGATGGCCACCGATGCCCGCGCGGCGTACCTAGGGAGGACCCTTCTGCGGCCTTCCGGCCCGCCAAATAGGGCATTTCCGAGGCCATACAAATCGTTCCGGCGCAACTGTTTCGGCGGCTCCCTGAGCGCCCTTTCGCCGATTTGTTGAGTAGGAACTCTTCCGGTAGAGTATTTACTCGTTGCCCCCCTAGCTCAGTGGTAGAGCGCGTTCTTGGTAAGAACGAGGTCACCGGATCGATTCCGGTGGGGGGCTCTGAATGAGGGCCTGTGTCAAGGCGGTCTTGACCGGCTTGACACAGGTTTTTCTCATTCGTGGCGGTGTAGCTCAGTTGGTTAGAGCGCACGACTCATAATCGTGAGGTCGGGAGATCGAGCCTCCCCACCGCTACCAAATAAGACCCCCGGATCTCTTGAGATTCCGGGGGTTTTTCGTTACTCGAAAAAAGATGCTTGACAGCTAGGGATTCTCCTGCATTCCCTCCAAATCGTAGCCATTCCCTGAGTAGTGGCTACAAAATGGCTACGCCCCAGCAAGGGGCGGCCGGGTGGCTCCTGCTGCGTCAACCGTCTCGTTAGGAGCCCCTGCAGAGATCGCAAGCGAGACAATAGCCTGATGAGCGTACGAGAACGGCTGAACAAGTTCGATCTTCGGATTGATTCCACCGGTGACTTCGACTTCCTGGTCGACGGTCAGTTCCTCCGGGAGATTGTTTTCGACGGCGAGGACATTGACGAACGGGAGGTTACGCGCCTGCGTCGCTGGGGTCTCTCTTCACGAATCGCACAGCAGGAAGTGCGTCGGCTCAAAGGGGAGCTTCCCGGACAGTTCTTCCCGCAGCGGGTGTGGCTCTACTTTTGCCCTGAGTGTTTTGATGAAGGATGCGGTGGAGTCAGCGTGAGGATTCAGGTTGGAGCCGATCGAGTGGTGTGGAGCGATTTTCGCCACGATGCGCCTGCCACTGAAGGCGCGCTGGAGGAATTCTGTGACGAGGACGTGATCACCACTGTGGGAACGCTGGTGTTCGATCGCGGGGAGTATGACGCCGCATTGGATCGTACGGCTAAACAACTGCGCCGTAGCTTGTTCGACCGTCGTAAATGAGCCCTACGCTGTGGAGCCGGCTAACCGGCGCTCTCCGTCAGCAGTAACGAAGCTAGGAAGTTCCACAGCATGCACGACAGGGAACCACTCCCAGCGCATCTTCGTAGAAACCGACCTAGCGGGATTAGGGCTCGGCGGAACCCGATTCCCTGAGAGCGAGTACGACACGGAGGTTGACCGCGCATTGTCCTGGCTGATGAAAGGACTGTCCCTACTGAAGTGGCAACACAAGTGGCGCTCCTCATTGAGCGGAACTGGGAAGTTCCCGTAGCGGATGTGAAGGTAGAAAACCTCGCGCACAAGCTTGCTCTGTACTGTCAGCAGTCACGCTAGGAGCCCCCGCAGGGGCTCCCGGAGGTGGAAGGGTCGTTGCACTCCTGATAGCCCCTCAAAGGGATCCCCAAGCCCCAGTGAGGGAGATTCAAACCACATGCTGCGGTTGACACTGGCTAAGCCGTGAGCGACGCGCACAACTATGGGTCGGGCACAACGTAGCTGTGCCGACCGAGGCGCCAATCGAGGCCGTCTACCTTGATTCTCAGAACTGAATTCGTTCCCCGGCGAAACAGCCGTCGCCGCTTTTCGATCTCGCCTTCCCCTTGAAGGTAGGCACGCATGACGAGGCAGAGCCTTCGGAGCTCTGCCGCCTTCTCCTCCTCCATGTCGTCGTAGTCGAAGATGTTCGCCTGGACGTTAAGCTCGGGAATGAAGGCGTCCGCCCACTCATACTTGGCTCGGATGACTGCGGTGCGGCCCTCGACGAGATTGCTGCTCACTTCAACACCGTGCAGACCAGGATCGTCGCTGTAGCCGAAGTCCGTCACCGCGAAGTTCTCGTCGAAAACTTCCGCGACGACTCGGTGGAGCATTGCCCTGATATCGATGGTCATGAGGAACAGTCTCTCGGTGAGGAGTGTTGCTTCGGAATCATTTCGCCAAGTACCGATAGAGCGTGGCGACGGAGACGCCCACCGCGTCAGCGATTTCCTTAGGGCTCATGACCCTCGCAGCGTGCAGCTGCTTAGCTCGCGCAACCTTCGGACTATCCAGCAGCTGGGGGCGTCCGCCTACGCGGCCGCGTGCACGCGCCGCCGTAAGGCCGACGTGAGTACGTTCGCGGATGAGGTCGCGCTCATACTCGGCAAGGGCCCCGAAGATACCGAGCATCAGCTTCGCTTGGACCTTGTTTCCGTCCGTGCTGAGCATGGGGTTATCCAGTACGCGAACCCCGATTCCCTGGTCCCCGAGTTCTTGGAACAGCTGGACGAGATTTCCGAGGGACCGCCCCAAGCGGTCCAGCTTGGCGACGACCAACGTGTCGCCTTCACGCAGCGACGCTAGGCACTTATCGAAGCCGGGACGGTTGGCCTTGGAACCGGTCACGCCGTGATCCTGGAACAGGTGCCGTGAATCATCCTTCACTCCGGCAGCGATCAGCGCGTCCCTCTGTCCGTCCGTGTTCTGATCCGCGGTGCTCACACGCATATAGCCAACCAGCGCCATTATCCTGCCCCATTCTCAATTACTCAATCAAATTCGGTGTTATGAGAATTAGATTATGCGAAGGGTTATGAGAGTGCAACTTCCCTTAATCCGCGGCAGATCAGCCGGCAACGGCTGGCCGTCATTCTCATACTCAACAAACGATCGTTTTTCAGAATCTGACTGTAGTGTGGGCGACTACGCCCGCCACCCGAGGAGACCGATGGCCACGTCGTTTCTGTCCCTGGGAATCCTGTTGGCCCTCTGTGCCATGGCCATCCTCGGCGTTGGCCTTCGACCACTCGCGTGCGAGAAAAAGTACCTGTCTCGCGGCAGTACTCACTCGATTCCTACATAGCTCCCTCGGTGTGAGGGGACGCTACGCGGCCTCGCCGTGCATCTGCTTGAAATGGTTCAGGGCAACCAGGGCGGCTGCGATAAGGTCGGCGGCGCGTGCCGCGTCAACCTGGGCATTAGTGCCATGCGCTACTTTGTTGCGCTCGGCTCGCAAGTCCAATAGTGATTCCAGGATGAACGGGGGCAGCGGCGGCACGCCAAGAGCAGGGGCAACGGCTGTTAGGACAAGCAGGCGTTGCTCATACCCCAAGTTTGGAAGTTTCCTGTCCCAACCTTCCACAAGCTCCGCCGTCACTAACTGCTTTAAGTAGATGTCTACGGCGGAATCAGCGTCGAGTATGCAACGCTTCATGTCCCCCTCCCCGTAGGCTCCGAAGGCCGATAGCAACAGCCCTTGGGCAGGTGTGTCCATCTGACTCGGTGCCCACACGACAGTGAATGCAACGCTCAGTGGCTCACCCTTTGATTCATGCGCTCCTTCCACCGCCCTCCCTGTCCCGCCAAGAACTACGGGCATCAGAGTGATAGCGGGCGGCAAGTGCTGGCCTCCCACAGTCTGTGTGACGTGTGCGAAGACAGTCACTCCGGGACCTGGGTGATTGCCGTTTTGGACGGTGTGTAGCACTTTGTAGATGAGCGCCCCGTCAGGAATGCCGTAGTTACCCAGTTCTAGTGACAGGGGCCTATCTCTGGCTGCCGACGCAAGGAACATCGTCGTGAACCCACCCGCCATAGCTACCGGGTGCCAAAGGTCGGACCGGTCACTGATCGGCCCGACTAACCGTGCCCAGTAATCAAATGGTGCGCCACAACGTGGGCACGGCCCAGTAACTCGTTGCCCCGCATAGGAGAGGTAGGTGTCGTCCACCTCTATCTGTGCCGACCCGCAATTGGTGCAACTCGTATCGCCTCCGCGTGTGAGAAGCATGTAGCTATCCATGGCAACAACAGTAGGGGTGGGGGAGGGCGCACCCGCCAATAGCTTGGTCTTTATGTCGCCGTCAGGTGCGGAACTGAGGGCGACCAACTTTGCCCGCCGCGTATTCCACCCGGCAGTGGAGCGATGCCAAGCGCTTGATCCAGGCTTTCCCTCCATAGTCTTTCGTGACTTGCGGCGTACCGCCGTCACGCTGGCGGTCAGTGCTGGAGCCAACGTAAAGATGGTCCAGCAGATAGCGGGCCACGGCTCCGCAGCGATCACGCTGGACGTTTACGCGCAACTGTTCGCCCATGATGGGCGTCGTCGGCGCGGGCCGTTGATGCCTGCTGAATGCCCCTGCGGTGGCCACATGAGTGGCTACGGAAAAACCGGGTGGCTACAAAATGGCTACGAAAAGCCTAGATATCCCTGTGATCTAGGGGAGTAACCTCATGTCTCATAATCGTGAGGTCGGGAGATCGAGCCTCCCCACCGCTACAGAATAAGCCCCCGGAATCCTCGAGATTCCGGGGGTTTTTTCGTCTCCGTCGATTTGGACGCGGGGTGCATGCATTCGGATCCTGGGCGGGGCACCGACCTACGTGCTGACGGGCAACGAGAAAACCATCACCACGGCCCATGTTGCCGGGGTCCCGGTGCGGAACCAGCAGGCCCTGGACTTCGCCCGGCACTACGCAATCACCGTGCTGACCTGCCAGCCCGCGGACCCTGCCACCAAAGGCGGCGCGTCGCGCGCACCCGTCCGGGCCGGAGGGGTGCGCTGGCCTTCCCCGTCCGTGTGGGTGCTTGTATGCTGTGGATCGGAGAGCCGGGAAGCCTGGTCGGCCCGTGGGCAATGCCTGCGGCACGCCCCGGCGACCGCCTCGGGTGTTCGCGCGATGACCTGAGGAGCGAACGGCTCATGAACGCAACAACACAACCCATCATCGAGACCCTAGGCCTGGTTAAGGATTTCGGCAGGACACGGGCCTTGGACGGCCTGCACCTGAGCGTCGCCGCCGGTGAAATCCACGGTTTTCTGGGCCCCAACGGTGCCGGAAAATCCACGACGCTGAAGATTCTCCTGGGGCTCATCCGCCCGACGGCCGGTACTGTCCGGGTCTTCGGTGTGGATCCATGGGCCGACCCTGTCAGCACGCATCGGGACATCGCCTATGTTCCCGGTGATGTGAGTCTGTGGCCGAACCTTTCCGGCGGGGAAGTGATAGATCTGCTCACCGGCCTGCGCGGCGGCGCCGACGCGGATCTGCGCCGTGAGCTCATCGAGGAGTTTGAGTTCGACCCGCGGAAGAAGGCGCGGACCTACTCGAAAGGCAACCGGCAGAAGGTCGCCCTGATCGCTGCGTTTGCCCGCCCCGCCCGGCTGTATCTGCTGGATGAGCCGAGCGCCGGTTTGGACCCGGTGATGGATGCCGTGTTTCGCCGTCAAATTGAACGTGTCGGCAGGGACGGGGCGACGGTCCTGCTGTGCAGCCACATTCTGAGCGAGGTTGAACAGCTCTGCGACCGGGTGACCATCATCCGTTCCGGCACCGCGGTCGAGACGGGGACCTTGGGCGAACTCCGGCACCTGAAACGCACGCATTTCCGGGTCACCGGGCTGGCCGATCCGGCGCGCTTGGCGGCGCTGCCGGGCACGCACGGGATCAGCATTGACGGCGCCAATGCCGAGTTCGACGCCGATGCCGCCGATCTCGGTGCTGTCCTGGCCGGCATCGGCGAGCCAGGGATCAGCGGACTCACAGTCGCACCGCCTTCACTGGAGTCCTTGTTCCTGCGACACTACAGCGACCGCAGCGACAGCGGGGTCCAGTGATGCCTGGCGTGGTGCAGCTGGCATTGTTTCAGGCACGCCGGGACCGTGTGACGCTGCCGGTCTGGATCCTCGGCATCGCCCTGCTCGGCTTTGCGACCTCCAACGCCGTAGTCACCCAATTCGGTGACGAGCCCTCGCAGGCAGCGATCCTGACCCTGGCAGCATCGAACCCGGCCTTTCTTTTCCTCCGCGGCCTGCCCGACGGCACGGGAGTCGGGGCGGTCGTGTTCTTCCAGGGCTATGCGTTCACGGCGGTCCTGGCAGGACTGATGAGCACTTTCCTGGTGGTGCGGCACACCCGCACCGATGAAGAGCTCGGACGGGCCGAACTCCTCGGCTCGGTCCCGCTCCCGCGGGCAGCGTCGCTGGCGGCGACCCTTCTGCTGGGCGCGGCCGCGAACCTCCTCCTGGCCGTCTTCGTTACTGCCGGTTACGTTGCGGCCGGGCTGCCGGTTCCTGGCGCAGCGGGGGCCGGTGCCGCCGTCGGTGCTGTCGGTGTGTTCTTTGTGGGCGTTGCCGCGGTCGTTGCCCAGGTCCTGCCCTCGGGCAGGAGCGCGAATGGTGCGGCTGCCGGCCTGGTCGGGGCGGCTTATCTGATCCGGGGTGTCGGGGACGCCCTGGGGACCCCGGCGGGGGACCTGCTGCACGTGAGCAGCGCGTGGCCGTCGCTGCTGTCGCCCATCGGCTGGGGCCAGCGGTCGCGGCCGTTTACCAGCCTGGATCTGCTCCCGGTGCTGGCACTTCTCGCAGTCGCGCTGATCCTGGGAGCAGCTGCCGTGCTGATCCGGCAACGGCGGGATGTGGGCGCCAGCCTTTTGCCCCAGCGCGACGGCAGGGAGCGCGCCGGAGTCGGGGGCACATCTTTCGTGGGCCTGGCCTGGCGGCTGCAACGCTCCACCCTGGCCGGATGGTGCGTCGGCGCCGCGGCCCTGGGTGCCGTGGCCGGCGCCCTTGGCCCCCTGGTTAGCGAGACCGTGTCCAGTGTCGCGCCGTTGAAGGACCTGATTTCCCGGCTCGTGCCGGGCGGCCAGGCCGGGTTGATCGATGTGTTCATCACTGCCCTGCTGGGCGTGGCAGGGGTGTTCGCGGCGGCTGCAGGCATTCAGGCGGTGCTGCGGATGCGCGCGGAAGAGGCCGAGGGTAGGGCCGAGCTCCTTCTGGCCGCGCCGGTAACCCGGGCCCGGTGGCTCGGCGCGAACGTGTTCATCGCTGCTGTCTCCGCGGTCGTTGTCTCCGGAACGGCCGGCACTGCTGCCGCCATCGGCCTGGGACTCTCGGGCACCGCCAACGGACCCGCCGGGTCCGTGGTGCCGGCCGCGCTGGCGCATGTTCCCGCCGCCCTGGTGTTCCTGGCGGCGGCGTCCGTGGTCTTCGCCGCCGCACCGCGGCTCAGTGTCCCGCTCGGGTGGGGGATGCTTGCCGCCGGACTTGTCCTGGGTGAATTCGGGGAACTGTTCGGCCTTCCGGTGTGGTTGCAGGATCTGAGCCCGTTCCGGCACTCCTCGGCCATGCCCGTGGAATCCTTCGACCAGGCCGGGGCGCTGGGTTTGGCTGTGGTTGCGGCCGCCCTGGCAGGCCTGGCTGCCTACTGCATCCAGCGGCGGGATCTCACCGCATGAAATTCATCGTCTATGTAACTTCCCGCTTCCGGATCACAGAGGGCCGGCTGGTGCTCCGGACCCGGACCGCCCCGGAATGGACGGCATCAAGGGAAACAATGGAAGGAGGCACCGCAAAATGAAGATCTTGCTGCTGACCGCGGGGACGCGCGGTGACGTCGAGCCTTTTGTTGCTCTGGCACGATCTGTCGGGGCCAAAGGACATCAGGTGCGGCTGGGCGTGCCGGACCATTCCGGGGTGGATATGGCGGGCCTTGATGCCGTCAGTCTGCACATGGATTTCGCGCAGCTCATCAGCGACCAGGGCGTTTCTCCCAGGAACATGGCCACAACGTTCCGAAGGGTGATTCGACCGGCGGTGGGCCGGCTGCTGTCCGCCGCCGTCGAGCACATCATTTCCTTCGCTCCCGATGTGGTGGTCTATCACCCAAAGGTTCTCAGTGCGCCGATCGCCGCCGACAGGGTCGGCATCCCGTCGGCCATTGCGGAGACCGTTCCCTCCCTGACCAGGACCCGGGAGTTTCCCGCACCGTACATCACCTCGGTCAACCTGGGACCTTTGAACCGTGCCACCTATCAGGCGGCACGCCTCGCCACGCTCATGTTCCGCCGCGAGCTGGAGGCAGCCCTGAAGATACTTCCGGCGGGGCCGAAGCGGCGGGCAGGAACACAGGTATCAATGGTCCCGGTGAGTCCCCAGCTGCTGCCTCGGCCACGGGACTGGCCCACTACCGTCCATCTCACCGGCTACTGGGCCGGGAAACCCGTGACGGCCGATGCGGATGCGGAGCTGGAGGACTTCATTCACAGCGGGAACTTTGTCTACGCGGGCTTCGGCTCCATGAAGGCCGGTGACGCCAGAGGGCGCGGCGAAATAATCATCAACGCAGCCCGCCGAAGCGGCCTGAAGGTTCTGGTCACGACCGGGTGGGGCGGTCTGGACATTTCCGGGACGACCAGCGACGACGTTCTGATCAGGGACTCAGTGGCCCACGACCATGTCCTGCCTCGGGCAACGGCGGCAATTCACCACGGCGGGGCAGGCACGGTCCACGCAGTCGCCCGGGCGGGCATCCCCTCCATCGTGGTGCCCTTCATCGGTGACCAGCCCTTCTGGGGAAATGTGCTTCACCGCCGCGGCCTTGCACCGGAACCGATCCCGTACCGGAAGCTCACCGTGGACCGGCTCACGGATGCCCTCGGCCAGACGGAGAACTGCCGCGATGATGCTATGCGGGCAGGAGAGCTCATACGGAAGGAGGACGGCGCCGCCGCCGCGGCTGAGGTCCTGGAGAACCTGGCCGGCTGACCATGAGGGCCGCCCTCGGCGCAGCATGGGCTGTTGTGGGGAAGAGTCTTACCGAGGATCTGCGGGAAGGGGTCGTGCGTTGCTGGCGGCTCCTGCCCGTAGAATGGAGGCAGGTGAGCCGGGAAGTCTGGTCGGCACAGTATTTGTCGACCCTACGATCGGGACCCCTCATGAACCTTCCCTCAATTCCGCCCATCGGATCTACTGTCTTTGGACGCGGCAGCTACGCCGAAGCACTGCGCATCGGCACGATCCTGCGGAAGGAAACCGTCGGGGGCACGCTGCTGGTCGCCGCCGCCGTGATCGCGATCTTCTGGGCGAACTCACCCTGGGCTGAGAGCTATTTTGCTCTTCGGGACTTCAGGATCGGCTACGCGCCCTGGCATCTGGACCTCAGCCTCGGAGCCTGGGCTGCCGATGGCCTGCTGGCAATCTTTTTCTTCCTCGTCGGGCTCGAACTCAAACGAGAGTTCGTAGCCGGAGACCTGCGACAGATCAGCAAGTCCGTCGTGCCCGTCGCCGCCGCCGTCGGCGGAGTGGCTGTCCCCGCCCTGATCTACGCCCTGATCAACTTCTCGAATCCGGAGGCACTGCGGGGCTGGGCCATCCCCACCGCCACCGACATTGCCTTCGCCGTGGCCGTCCTTGCGATCATTGGCTCCCACCTGCCCAGCGCCCTGCGAATCTTCCTGCTGACCCTGGCGGTGGTCGATGACCTGATCGCGATCACCATCATCGCCATCTTTTACTCCAGCGACCTCCAGCCCGGTCCGTTGCTGCTGGCGCTGATCCCTCTGGGCCTTTACGCCTTCCTGGCCCAGAAACACCGACGGTTCTTTGGCACCAGGCTGGCAGCGGCCTGGATTATCCTGCTGCCACTGGGCGTCGTCACCTGGGCGCTCGTGCACGCCTCAGGCATCCATGCCACCGTCGCCGGCGTGCTCCTGGGATTCGCGGTCCCCGTCATCCGTTCACAAGCCGGCGGCGGCCCCAAAGCGGGCCCCGGACTGGCGGAAACCTTCGAGCACCGCTTCCGGCCCATTTCCGCCGGTATAGCGGTCCCCATCTTCGCGTTTTTCTCGGCGGGCGTCGCCGTCGGAGGCTGGAACGGACTGGCATCAGCGCTGACCGACCCGGTCGCGGTGGGCATCATCTTTGCCCTCGTCCTGGGCAAACCCGTGGGCATCCTTGGAATGTCCTGGATTCTCACGAAGGCCACCCGGGCCCGGCTGGACAGTTCCCTCAAATGGGTCGACATTTTCGGAGTCTCGGTCCTCGCCGGTATCGGATTCACAGTTTCCCTGCTCGTGGCTGAGCTGAGCTTCGGTCACGGAGATCTGCACGACGACCACGCCAAAGTCGGCATTCTCACTGCCTCCCTCATTGCCGCTGTGCTGGCCGCCGCAGTACTCAGCACCAGAAACCGCCAATACCGGCTGGCCGAAGCCGAAGAACAAATCGACTCCGACGACGACGGCGTCCCCGACGTCTACCAGCGGGACAACCGCTCCTGACCCGGTGCAGCCAACCAGCCGCCGGCACGCCCCGCCGTGGTGAAAATCATCGGCTTCAACCAGGCCAGCACCACGATTCGCGAACGCCTCGGCGAGAAACTCGGCGCCGGTCACTAGTACCGGGCGAGATAAATCCACGCCATAAGGCACGCGATCGCAAGAACCTGATCGCGTGCCTTATTGCTTCAGGTGATCAACGCTTGGCTGGAGACCTTCCAAAGTGATGATGGGCGGCGTCGTGCTTATCGGCAACTCGGGCGCATGCTTCAGCACGCCGATATGACGGGCAGTCTCACGACGCCTAGCGACTGCTTGTTCTCTTCGCCGGAACCACAGGTCTCCGATGGCCAAAGGTTGCCGGGTTGCGAAACACCTGATTGGTGTTTGGGGAGATCGAGTCTCCCCACCGCTACAGATCAAGCCCCGGGATCCGCGAGATTCCGGGGGCTTTTCTGTCTTCGAGCGAGCACTCTACTGGTGTTGCCAGCCCCACCAGCCTGCTGGCGGCCCGCGAGCGTCCCCGGCAACGCCGGACCGTGACAACAGGCATGTTTCCCCGTAGCTTGGCAGCACTGGCGAATGGGGATATCAGTGGACTTCTTCCAAACAATCATGTTTCCGTTCAACTGGCTGGTGTCCGTCATCATGGTGGGTTTCCATGAGGGCCTCAGCACCGTCGGCATGCCGGCCGCCAGCGGCTGGACCTGGACGCTGTCCATCATCGGGCTGGTGCTGGTCATCCGCGCCGCCCTGATTCCCGTGTTCCTGAGGCAGGTCAACGCACAGCGCCGCATGCGGCTCCTGCAGCCTGACCTGCAGAAGCTGCAGGAGAAGTACAAGGGCAAAACCGATCCGCTGTCCCGGCAAGCCATGGCCCAGGAACAGATGGCCATCTATAAAGAGCATGGCACCAATCCCTTCTCCGCCTGCCTGCCCCTGCTGATCCAGACGCCGTTCTTCTTCGCCCTCTTCCAGGTGCTCTCCGGCATCAGCACGGCACGCAACCAGGGCACGGGAATCGGGGCCCTGAGCCGCGATCAGGTGGTGCAGTTCGATGAGTCCGCCATCTTCGGGGCCCCGCTGTCCGCATCGTTTCTGCACGGCGGCGAAGGCAATCTGACGTCAGTCTGGATCCTGACCATCGTGATGATCCTGACCATGACGGCCGCGCAGTTCATCACGCAGAAGCACATTATGGCCACGAGCATGCCCGACGACGCCGCGGCCAGCCCCTTCATGCGGCAGCAGAAGATGCTGCTCTACATCCTGCCCGTTGTGTTCGGCGTGGGCGGCATTATTTTCCCCATCGGCGTTCTGATCTACTGGACGGTCTCCAACCTTTGGACCATGGTGCAGCACCGCCTGGTCACGGACCCGCGGACGCCCGGGCACGGCGGGGTCCCGCGCCCGGGGTGACGCCGGCCTCGGACAGCAGGAGCGCCGCCAAACGGGCAAGAAAAAGCCCCGCACCGCCGTCGGACGGTGCGGGGCTAACCTGCAGGGCGGGGCGTCAGGCTTTGGTGACGCTCACCCTTACGTTGGGGCAGGAATCCGCATAGCGGATCAGCGCGGCCTTCTCGGCGCTGTCCACGCGCAGGCCCCACCGGATCTTCACCGCGATCCACTGGCCGATGTAGGCGCACCTGTTCGCGGGCGGCATCCACGATTCCGGGCCCCTCGCCTGTTTGGCGGAGTTCAGGGCCGCCGTCTGGGCGTTCAGGGACCGTGAGTCGCCCAGATCGTTGTAGAACGCCACCCGCCGCGCCTGCGACCAGGAGCGCGCCCCGGAGCCCCACGCCTCGTGGACCGGGACCGTGTGGTCGATTTCCACCGCAGAGGCGGAGTAGTGGGTCCGGTTATCCCAGGTCGTCAGCCAGCGGGCCGTGCGGACCGTGCACCTCCGGGTGGTGGTGTAGGTCGCCGTCGCTCGCGCCTCCTGCAGGAGCACCTCGGCGCGGGTGTTCTGGCAGTCGCGGTTGGTGTCGAGCCAGGAGCCGAAGTAGCGGGTCCGGTCGTAGCCGGCATTGCTTTCAGCAGCTACCGGAAGCGACCGCGCCGCGCTGCGCAGCGTCGCCGAGTAGTAGGTGGCGGCTTCCGCCGGCACCGCGAGTCCCGCAAGCAGGAGTCCCGTGGCCAGTCCTGAGGCGGCGAGGGACCTGCCCACGGCCGCCCGGCTGAAGTGTGAAACGAGTAAAGTCGCCCGAATCCGGACGTGTTTGAACCGGCCTGCCGGCATGGTCCCCCCATTTAGGTCATGAAATTTGATGCGCACTGGTTGATGCGAAGACCAGCATGACAGCGGAAAAGCGCCGGAGACGGGTCCTTGATCAGGTCTTGATTCAAACCTGTGCCAATGCTGCGGAGGGCGACTTGAACGGGCCGCCGGCGCCGCGCTGTTGCCATCCGGCCGCACCGAACCTAGGGTCGGATTGCGGCCCGCCGGAAGCGGGAGCCGGTGCGGAAATGTCCACCGCCCAACACACGGAGGGTCTCCATGGCCAAGCTGATCTACTCGGGAATCATGTCGCTCGACGGCTACGTGGCGGACCGGGACGGCAACTTCGACTGGGGCGAGCCCGACGCCGAGGTGCACACGTTCGTGAACGAGCTGGAGCGCTCGGTGGGCACCCACCTCTTCGGCCGCCGGCTGTACGAGGTGATGGCAGCGTGGGAGGACACGGATGCCTTCGCCGCGGAGCCGGACTATATCCAGGAGTTCGCGCGGCTCTGGAAGGAAGCTGACAAAGTAGTCTTCTCCCGGACGCTGACCACGCCGTCCACTCAACGGACTAGGATCGAGCAGGAGTTCAATGCCGGTGCCGTCCGGCAGCTGAAGGCGGACGCCGGACAGGACCTGGCCGTCGGCGGTCCGGATCTCGCCGCCTCGGCCATCCGGGCGGGTCTCGTGGATGAATTCCAGATGTTCGTCTCACCCGTGACGGTCGGCGGCGGCAAAAAGTGCTTCCCGGAGGACGTCCGGCTCCGGCTCGAGCTGCTCGAAGAACGGCGGTTCGGGAACGGCGTGGTGTACCTCCGCTACCGGAACCGAACCTGATGCCGCTCCCGGCACTGACGGCGGCTGCACTGGGCCTCCCCGCGCGCCGTGGGACACAATGGGGGCATGACCCGAATCGCAATCATCGGCGGCCACGGCAAAGTGGCCCTCCACCTGTCCGCCCTGCTCATGGAAGAGGGGCACAGCGTCACGTCCTTCATCCGCAACCCGGACCAGTCCGCCGACGTCGCGTCCACCGGCGCGTCGCCGTCGGTCCTGGACATTGAAAACTCGACGACGGCGGAAATCGCCGCTGCGCTCCGGAGCCATGACGCCGTGGTCTGGTCAGCCGGCGCCGGGGGAGGGAACCCGCAGCGAACCTACGCGGTGGACCGGGATGCCGCCATCCGCTCGATGGACGCGGCGGCGGAAGCCGGGGTGGGCCGGTATGTCATGGTGTCGTACTACGGCTCCAGGCCGGACCACGGCGTCCCCGAGGACAACGGCTTCTTCGCCTACGCCGAGGCCAAGGCCGCGGCGGATGAATACCTGCGCGGCACGGGTCTGGACTGGACCATCCTCTGCCCCGGCCCTCTCACCAGCGGGCCCGGCACCGGCCTCATTGACGTCAATCCCGATGCCCCCTGGCAAAGCGCCGACGCCTCGCGCGCCAATGTGGCGATCGTTGCCGCGGCCGTGCTCGAGCTGCCCGGAAGCGCCGGCAAGACCATCGAATTCCGGGACGGCACCCTCCCGGTTGCCGCCGCGCTAAATCTGGTGAAGTAACCAGCCAGGCGGCGTGATGGGCGGAGCGGCTTAGGCCGGTACGGACAGCTCCAGGTCCAGGGTGTTTTTCTCCACGTAATCCAGGGCGCACCTGACGGCACCCACGGTCACGATGGAGTCGCCCAGCGGGGAAACGGCCACTCTTGGCGCGGTCGCGGTGAACTCTTTCAGGCGAACGGCGATCGACTCGAGCAGAGCCCCCGCCGAGTTGGCCACGGCCCCGCCGATCACCACGAGTTCGGGGTTGATGATGGTGGCCACGGCGCCAATGGTCCTGGCCATCCGGTCGGCCAGGCGGTCCAGGATTTCCAGTGCCACGGCATCTCCCGCAGCGGCGGCCGCGAAGACATGTTCTGGTCCGGCGCCGTCCTTGGCATGCTCGCGGAGAGACGTCGTGGCTGTTCCGACCAGGGCCTCCGCCGCCCACGTCCTCGCCATGGCTGCGATGCCGAAGGTGTCGCCCACGCCCTCGACCATGTCGAGGAACGCCAGTTCGCCTGCGCCGCCGCCGATGCCGTGCACCAGCCGCCCGTCGTCAATCACGCCGGCGCCCACGCGCTCACTGGCCAGGATGACCACGACGTCGTCCACGCCTTCAGCCGCGCCACGCCAGCGCTCGCCCAGGGCGGCGAGGTTCGCATCGTTTTCGAGCAGCACCGTCCACCCCCTGAGTTCCTGGAGCGCGGCCTTGAGCCCGACGTCGAAGAGCCCCCAGAAGTGCTGGGCGGCCAGCACGTTCCCCTTGCGGTCCACCGGAGCTGCGATGCCGGCGCAGACGGCCAGCACGGAGTCGGGGGAGGCCCCCACGCTGTGCAGCGCCATCATGGCTGTCTTCTCGATCACGGCCACGCGCTCCGCGGCGGTGATCTCGGCGAGGGCGAACGGCTGGCTCGACCGTCCCAATACCTTGCCGCGGAGATCGGACACCACCACGGTTGCCTTGGAGTAGCCCACGTCCATCCCCAGCACGTAGCCGGCGCGCTCGTTCAGCTCGAATCTACGGGCCGGCCTGCCCTTTTGGTATCCGCCGAAGGCGCGCTGGTTTTCCAGCTCCCGGATCCAGCCCCGCTCCATGAGGTCTTCGCACACCGAGATGGCGGTGGCCCGGGTGAGGCCCGTGGCCTGCATGACGTCGGTGACTGTCACAGCCTGGGAGGCCCGCATGAAATCCAGGACCGCTCCGGCACTCACCCGCCGCAACAGCTGGGGCGTAGCCGCCGTCATTTCGGACATGGTGTTGACCTCCTTGTGCTTTTCCCCACATAATACTTGAGGAACTAAATTTAGATTCCATATAAACTTCGCACGGTGGGCCGGACGGCCACCGACCACCGGCTTTGTCTTCCAGAACCACCACCTTTTGCAAAGGAGCAACCGTGAACAGCATCCTGAAGCACTGCCCGCCCGGACCGCCCCGGCCCGCGCCTTCCCTCATGCCGGTCTCCGCCCTGTGAGGGCCGCACGTAGCGGAAACGCCCCGATCGGCCGGCGCGCACTGCTGAAATTCGCAGGCCTCGCCGGGGCCGCCGCCGTACTCCCGCTCTCCGGTTGCGGCGCCACGCCCAGCACGCAAAACGGCGTGACCACGCTGCGGTTCATGCAGAACAAGCCTGAGGTGGTGGCCTACTTCAACCAGGTCATCAAGGACTTCGAGGCACTGAACCCGGACATCCGCGTCATCCAGGACTTCAACGAAGGCAACTTTGTTCCCGGGCTGGTCCGCAACGATCCGCCGGACGTCGTGACCCGCGGATTCGCGCAGGCAACCGCCGACTTCGTCAAGAAGGGCATCTTCGCCGACCTGGCAGACATGCCGGTGGCCGCCACCATCGACCCCAAGATGCAGGAGCTCATCAGCTCCTGGGGCCAGTACAACGGGAACGAGGTCAGCGCCCTGCCCTTCTCGCTGGCGGCAGCCGGAGTGATCTATAACAGGGACATCTTCGAGGCCAACGGCGTTGCGGTCCCCACCTCGTGGGACGAGTTTGTTGCGGCCTGCGAAACGTTCAAGGCTGCCGGCATCGCGCCGATCTACGGCACCTACAAGGACCCGTGGACCCTCTCGCAGGGAATGTTCGACTACGTCGCCGGCGGGTCGCTGGACGTTGCGGAGTTCTTCTCGAAGCTCACCGCCAGGGGCGCCGCCATCAGCGCTGACGCCCCCGAATCGTTCACCAGCAACTTCAGCCCGGCGCTGCCCAAGATGCTACAGCTGGCGTCCTTCGCCCAGAACGGGGCAGCCAGCAAGAACTATGCGGACGGCAACGCGGCCTTTGCCAAGGGCCAGGCCGCGATGTACCTGCAGGGCCCGTGGGCGCTCTCCCAGCTCGTCGCGGCGAACAAGGGCATCAGGCTTGGAAGCTTCCCCCTGCCGGTGACGAACAACGAGGCCGACACCAAAGCCCGGGTGAACGTGGACATGGCGCTCTCCATCACCCGCAACACGCCCAACATGGCCGCTGCGCAGCGGTTCGTCAACTACCTCCTGGAACCGTCGGTGGTGAACACCTACAACGAAAAGAACGCCGCGTTCTCCCCGCTCAAGGACGCACCCGCCGTCGAAAATCCGCAGATCAGCGGGCTGGGTGCCTCGGTCAAGGAGGCACGCTACTACCAGGGCGCCGGCACCTACTTCCCGCCGTCCGTGCCGCTGAACAACTACGTTCAGTCCTTTGTGTACGGCAAGAACGGCGACCAGTTCCTCGCAGCCCTCGACGACGAATGGCGCCGCGTTGCCGAGCGCACCGCCGTCTGACCCACCACCCGAAATCCAGGAGCCCTAATGACCGCAACATCCCGGGTGGCCCAGACAGCCCCTCCCGCAGGACGCAACCTGCCGACCTCCGCGTCCGCCAAAACCGCAACGCTCCGGTCCAGGAACAGGACCGACCCCACGTACTACTGGATGGTGGTGCCTGTACTGGCACTGTTCGCCTTCTTCATCACCCTGCCGGCACTCGTGGGCGTCTTTTTCAGCCTCACCAACTACGCCGGCTACGGCGACTGGAAGTTCATCGGCCTGTCCAACTACGTCAACATCTTCAAGGACCCGGCCGTCCTACAGTCCTACATCTTCACGTTCGTCTTCGCCCTGGCCACCACCGTGGTGGTCAACGTCGTGGCCCTCGCGATCGCCCTTGGTTTGAACGCCAAGATCAAGTGGCGCACGGGCATCCGCACCGTCTTCTTCATCCCCATGGTGCTGTCAGCCCTGATCGTGTCCTTCGTCTTCAACTATCTGTTCTCCAACACCCTCCCGGTACTGGCGGAGCGGTTCGGCGTGACACCGCTCGCCACGAGCATCCTCGCCAACGAGAACCTCGCCTGGCTCGCCATCGTGCTGGTCACCGTGTGGCAGGCCGCGCCCGGCGCCACCATCATCTACCTCGCCGGCCTGCAGAGCGTGCCCTCCGAGGTCTATGAAGCGGCGGACCTGGACGGCGCCGGCAGTTTCCGGCAGTTCCTGAGCCTGACCCTGCCGCTGATCCTCGGCTACCTCGTGATCAACGTGATCCTCGGGTTCAAGGGCTTCCTGGGGACCTACGAGATCATCGTGGGCCTCACCGGAGGAGGGCCCGGCATGGCCACCCAGTCCGTGGCGATGCGCATCTTCTCCGGCTTCACGGGCGGCGACTACTCCTACCAGATGGCGAACGCCGTCATCTACTTCCTGATCACCTTGCTGATCTCCGTCATCCAGCTGCGCCTCATCCAGCGCCGGGGGGTTTCACTCTAATGACCGCTTCCACACTTTCCGACACCATGGGCGGAGCCGCGGCTCCCGTCCGCAAGGCCCGCCGTTCCAGCCGTGAGGGCTACAAGGTCAACTGGTGGCTCACCGCGCTGATGATCGTGGCCTCGCTGACGGTCCTGCTGCCGCTGTACTTCACCGTGGCCATGGCCCTGAAAACACCGGACCAGATCGGCACGGGAACGGGCCTTGCCTGGCCAAGCCCGATGAACTGGGAAAACTTCGCTGCGGCCTACGTGGCCACGAACTTCCCCCGGGCGTTCATGTCCACCGCCTTCGTCACCGTGCTGAGCGTCCTCGGTTCGCTGGCCAGCAGCTCGCTCGTCGCCTACGCCATCGCCCGGAACTGGAACCGGAAGTTCTTCCGCGGCTCCTTCATCTACCTGCTCTCGGCCATGTTCATCCCGTTCCCGGTGATCATCCTGCCGCTGATCAAGCAGACGGCACTCCTTGGCCTGGACAACCCGGCCGGCGTCGTCTTCCTGCACGTGCTCGGCGGTATTTCGTTCAACACTCTGCTCTACATCGCCTTCGTCCGTTCCATCCCGGTGGAGCTGGAGGAGTCGGCCCGCATGGACGGCGCCACCACGTGGCAGGTGTTCCGCAAGATCATCTTTCCGCTGCTGGCACCGATGAACGCCACCGTGGGGATCTTCGCCTTCCTCGGCTCCTGGAACGACTTCCTGCTGCCCCAGATGATGATCGCCGACCCCAGCCTTCAGACCCTCCCCGTGGTGCAGATGCTGTTCCAGGGCGAGTTCAACACCAATTACAGCCTCGCGTTCGCGTCCTACCTCATGGCCATGGCACCCACATTGGTGGTTTACATCCTGGCCCAGCGTTGGGTACTGTCCGGAGTCATGCGCGGGGCCGTCAAGTAAACCCATCAATCCAGTCCAGCAACAACCCCAACCACAAGAAAAGGATCATCCCTTGTCCACCACCGCCACGCTGGCAACCCTGTCCGATTCCGACCGTCTGGCCGATCCGAACTGGTGGCGCCAGGCGTCCGTCTACCAGATCTACCCCCGCAGCTTCTCCGATTCCAACGGGGACGGACTGGGCGACATCAAGGGCATCACGGCCAAGGTCCCGTACCTGAAATCGCTGGGGATCGACGCCGTCTGGCTCAGCCCGTTCTACCCGTCCGCGCTGGCCGACGGCGGCTACGACGTGGACGACTACCGCGACGTGGACCCGAAGCTGGGCACGCTGGATGACTTCGACGAGATGGCAGCGGCACTGCACGCCGCCGGCATCAAGCTGATCGCGGACATCGTCCCGAACCACTCCTCGGACCGGCACGAATGGTTCAAGGAAGCCCTCGCCTCGCCCAAGGGCTCCGAGGCGCGCGACCGCTACATCTTCCGTGACGGCAAGGGCCCCAACGGCGAGTTCCCGCCGTCGGACTGGGACTCGGTGTTCGGCGGGCCCGCCTGGGAGCGGATCACCGAACCGGACGGCACCCCCGGGCAGTGGTACATGCACATCTTCGCCAAGGAGCAGCCGGACCTGAACTGGGCTAACCGGGAAATCCGCGACGACTTCCTCAAGACCCTGCGCTTCTGGTCCGACCGCGGCGTGGACGGCTTCCGCGTGGACGTGGCGCACGCCCTGACCAAGGACCTCACCGAGCCCCTGCTGTCCAAGCTGGAACTGAGTGCGGCCAACACCGGGACCGACGGTTTCGACGACGGCTCGCACCCGTTCTGGGACCGCGACGATGTCCACGAGGTCTACACCGAATGGCGCGAGGTGTTCAACGAGTACAACCCGCCGCGCACCGCCGTGGCCGAGGCCTGGGTGCACGCTACCCGCCGGCCGCGCTACGCGAGCCCCGAGGGCCTGGGCCAGGCGTTCAACTTCGACCTCCTGCAGGCCGATTTCGACGCCGAGGAGTTCCGCGAAATTATCACCCGCAACCTCGCCGAGGCGGCCGCCACCGGCGCGTCCTCCACCTGGGTCTTCTCCAACCACGACGTCGTCCGTCACGCCACGCGCTACGGCCTGCCCAAGACCTCCCGGGGCAAGAAGCACGCCAAGGGCCAGGACGGCAAGGACTGGCTGCTGGCCGGCGGACCCGAAGAGGAACTGGACGTGGCACTCGGCGAGCGCCGCGCCCGCGCCGCCACGCTGCTGATGCTCGCGGTACCGGGCTCCGCCTACCTCTACCAGGGAGAGGAACTAGGCCTCCAGGAAGTCGCGGACATCCCCGACGCCGAGCGGCAGGACCCGTCGTTCTTCCGCAACAAGGGCGTCGAGGTGGGCCGTGACGGCTGCCGCGTGCCGCTGCCGTGGAAGGTTGAGGGGACCTCCTTCGGCTTCGGCGACAGCGGGGCCCACCTGCCGCAGCCGGACTGGTTCAGCAAGTACGCCGTCGAGGCCCAGGACGGCACCGAAGGCTCCACCCTTGAGCTCTACCGCACGGCCCTGAAGCTGCGCCGCGAACTGCAGGCCGAGGAAGAGCTGGAATGGATCGAAACCGGCAACCCGGAGGTCCTGCACTTCAGCCGCCCCGGCGGCTGGCAGTCCGTGACCAACTTCGGCGACACCGCCGTCGAGCTTCCCGCCGGGACCGTGCTGGTCAGCAGCGCCCCGCTGGAAGACGGCAAGCTGCCGGCCAACACCACCGCCTGGCTGCGCTGACATAACTCAATATCAAGTACAGGTGGCGGTGCCCGGCCGGGGCGCCGCCACCTGTTCGTCAGCCGCGGCACATGAAAGAGTGAAGCAATGACTGATCACAACGTTCCACCGTCCGCGCAGGAGCTCATTTACGGCTGCATGGGCCTTGGCGGCGGATGGACCGACGAACCCCATGACGTTCACCATGTGGAGGAGGCCGCTGCCGCCGTCGACGCGGCGCTGGAGGCCGGCATCACGCTGTTCGACCACGCGGACATCTACCGCAGGGGCAAGTCCGAAACTGTTTTCGGTGAGGTGCTGGCGTCGACGCCGGGCCTGCGCGAGCGCATCCGGCTGCAGACCAAGTGCGGCATCCGCCTCAACGAGCGCGGGCTGGAGACCCACTACGATCTCAGCGGTGACTCCATCATTGAGCGCGTGAACGGCAGCCTGGAGCGGCTGCGCACGGACTATGTGGACGTCCTCCTGCTGCACCGGCCGGATCCCCTGATGGACCCGGCGGAGGTGGCGGCCGCCGTCGGGAAGCTGATGGCGGAAGGCAAGGTGCGGGCACTGGGTGTGTCCAACATGTCCGGCGAGCAGATCGCGTTCCTCCAGGACAGCCTGGAGACGCCGGTGGTGGCCAACCAGCTGGAGATGAGCCTGCTGAAGCGGGCCTGGCTCGAGAGCTCGGTGCTCGTCAACCATCCGGAATCAGCGGATCACAGCTTCCCGCACGGCACGATCGAATACTGCGCCCGGCAGGGGATCACCCTGCAGGCCTACGGCGCACTGGCACGCGGGCACTACACGGGGAATCCGCCCGAGCGGCCCACGCCTGCCGAGGCCGCCACGGCGGCGCTGCTGGCGGACATGGCGCGCGAGAAGGGAACCACGTCCGAAGCCGTCCTGCTGGGGTGGCTCATGAGGCATCCCGCCGGGATCGCGCCCGTCATCGGCACTGCCAACCCGGACCGGATCCGAGCCTGTGCCGGAGCCGGCCGCGTGGCCGAAACCATGACCCGCGCCGAGTGGTACCGGCTGTGGGTCACGGCCCGGGGGAGCAACATTCCCTAACCCCGGCCCGCCCAATCGCCGCTTAACCCAATGAGTCGCAGTTAATGTCGCTATGAGCGTTCAAAACGACATTAACTGCGACCTTGTTGGGCTGGCGGCGGCTTAGCTCAGCGGGGCTACTTCCGAATACGTGGAGGAGTCACCCTGCAGAGCCTGGCTCGGTTTGCCGTCCACACCCACCGGGATGTCTCCGGCGATGGTGACGCGGTTGAGCTTGCGGGGCTGGCCGTCGTAGTTGTCCGGTGCGTAATGCTGGGTGATCCGGTTGTCGAAAAGCACCAGCTGGTTGGGCTCCCAGTTGACGCGCACCACGTTCTCGGGCCGCGTGACGTAGGCCTGCAGCAGCCGGATGATGTCCCGTGACTCCGTGTTGGACAGGCCTACGATCCGCAGGCGCTGCGCGAAGCCCCCAATGAACAATCCGCGCTCGCCGGTCAGCGGGTGGACGCGCACTACGGGGTGGGCGGTCTCGAATTTGAGCCGGGTGAACTCCTTGCGGCGCTCCTCCGCGTTCTGGTGCTCCAGGTTCTTGGGCACCGAGTAGTCGTAGTCGTTGGTGTGGATCGCCCACAGGGTGTCCGCGAAGTTGCGCAGCTCATCCGGCAGGTCGCGGTACGCGGCGGCGGAGGAGGCGATCAGCGTTTCGCCGCCGTACGCCGGCAGATCGATGCTGCGCAGGGTGGATGCCTGCGGCGGGTTGACCACGAACGTGACGTCGGTGTGCCAGTTGTTTGCGGAGCCGTTTTCGCTGTCCACCGGCAGGACGTTTTCCTCGCCCTCCACCGAGGCGACCGTGGGATGGGCCTTGGTGAGCGGTCCGAAGTGGCTGGCGAACTTCACCTGCGCCTCGTCGGAGAGGATGTTGGCTTCCCGGAATACCAGGGCCTTGTGTTCGTTGAGCGCCGCGCGGATCTGGGCGACGGTCTCCGCGGGCAGGTCCCCGCTGAGGTCCAGGCCGCGGATTTCGGCCCCGATGCGGGAGCCCAGCTTGGCGAATTCGAGCTTGGTTTCGGTGATGGCGGTCATTGTTCTTCCTTACTGTTGTGTCGCTTGCGGCGGGTTACTTGCGGCGGTTACTGCGGTGCGCTAAGTGCGGCGGTTACTTGGAAACGAGGCCGTTGAATTCGTTGGTGTAGAGCTTCTTGGGGTCCAGGTCGGACTTGATGATGCCTACGGACTTCAGGTAGTCGTTCCAGCGGGTGAAGTCCTCGTCCTTGATTTCGCCCTTGCTGGGAACGCCCACGCTCTTCCAGTACTGCAGGGCGGCGGGGTTCTCATTCCGGCCGCGTTCCTTCAGGATCTTGGTGAACCGGGCAATCACTTCCTGGCGCGGCGTGGTGCGTTCCCATTCGATTGCCTTCGCCACGCCGGTGGTGAACGTCCGGGTGGTGTTGGGGTTCTGGGCGATGAAGTCTTCGCGGAGCACGTACGGGCCGCCGGCAAAGCCGCCGAACAGGTCGAAGTCGCTGAAGACGGACCTCAGCCCTCCGTTGGCGATGGCCTTGTCCTGGAGGATGCTGCCCAGCGAGCCCGCATCCACCTGCCCGCGGCGGATGGCTTCCTCGGTGTCGTTGGGCGGCACCACTACGAGCTGGACCTGCTTGATCTCGTCCGCGCTGAGCCCGTTCTTCCGGAGGTAGGTGTTGATCACGGCCTCCGAGTGCGCTCCCAGCGTGTTGACCGCGATCTTCTTGCCGATGAAGTCCCGGGCCGTCCGGATGGGGCTGTCCTCCTTCACGTAGTAGCCGTTGAAGGTCTTGCTGTCCTCGCCGTAGTAGTTGATGACGGCCTTGACCGGCGCCCCGGCTTCGATGAGCTTCACCACCGCACCCGCGAAGGCGCCGCCGAAGTCCGTCTGCCCGGTGGCGGCGGACTGGATGTCCTGCGGGCCGCTGATGGTGTTGCCCACCCAGTTCAGCTTCACGTCGCCCAGGTAGCCGAGATCCTCGGCAAGCTCGGGGAGGGTCACGGTATTGGCCCAGCCCTGGTAGCGGAGCTCCTTGACTTCGGTGGCGCCCGGGGCGCCCGTGCCGGCCACCGAG
The DNA here is from genome assembly GCF_002929275.1 of Arthrobacter sp. ZGTC131. Lineage (GTDB taxonomy): Bacteria > Actinomycetota > Actinomycetes > Actinomycetales > Micrococcaceae > Arthrobacter. Next base: position 621,962 of record NZ_PJIK01000001.1, on the reverse strand, counting down.
GGGCCGCCGCAGCCGGACACCGTCAGGGCGATGACGACGGCGGCCGCAGCACTCAGGATGGTCAGGTGTCGTTTCATGGGGGTTTCCTTCGGTGGTTGCTTGGTGTCTGTTGCCGGGTCACTGCCCGGGGCACTGCCGGCCGCCGCAGCGGCCGACGGATCGATGTAAGCGCACTTGCCGGACGCAGAAAAGTGGGCCGGTCACGACGCGAAACCCTTGGAAATCCGCTGAAATACCGCGCAACGCAGGGTCATGAGGCGCCCTGTTTCGGCCGATGAATCCCCGTGACGGCCGGCACGCGGAACGGCCTCCCGCGCCGTAGACTTCCGCTTTTGTTCGTATTGGTCTCCGCCGGGGACCGGTCATCTTCGCCTTAGCAGGTGCGGGCCGGATACGGTAGGTATATGACGTCTTCCTCCACCGCCGAGATCACCCGGCACGAACGCAACATCCCCGCCGAAATCGCCCGTTCGTGGCTGCTGGTCAACGCAATGAAAACCGAGCTCTTCGACCAGTCGGCGGTATCCCGCGCGGATTCCGTCATTCTGGACATCGAGGACGCGGTGGACCCCTCACAGAAGGACACAGCCCGCGAGAACGTGGTGAACTGGCTGACCGCCGGCGGCCAGGCCTGGGTCCGGATCAACGACGCCATCAGCCCGTTCTGGGCCGATGACCTCGCCGGCCTCCGCGGCACGCCCGGACTGCTCGGCATCATGCTGGCCAAGACCGAATCCGCGGACCAGGTGACCGAATCCTTCCACCGCATGGACGGCAAGACGCCCGTCATCCCGCTCGTCGAGAGCGCCCTCGGCATCGAGGAAGCCAACAACATTGCCAAGGCGCAGGGTGCGTTCCGGCTCGCCTTCGGGTCCGGCGACTTCCGCCGCGACACCGGCATGGCGGCCACGCCGGAGGCGATGGCCTACCCGCGCGCCAAGCTCGTGGTGGCCAGCCGCGTCGGCAACCTGCCCGGCCCCATCGACGGCCCCACCGTCGGCACCAACCACCCGATCCTGCGCGAGCAGACCGGCATCACGGTGATGATGGGCATGACCGGAAAACTCTGCCTGGCCATCGACCAGACCAGCGTCATCAACGAGGTCATCAGCCCCACGCCGTCGGACGTCGCTTGGGCCACGGACTTCATGGCCGACTTCGAGGCCAACGGCCGCGTCATCCGCGACGGCTCGGACCTGCCCCGCCTGGGCCGCGCCGAAAAGATCATGAAGCTCGCGGTAGCCTTTGGCGTGCAGCCGGCGCTCTAGCCAGCACCTGTACCTTCAGGAGACCCCGTGACCGATACCCAGTATCTGGTGCACGGGGTCTTTTGGGATGGTCCGCCTGCGGCGTGCAGGACGTCCGACGGCGGCAGCCCGGTTCTGCGCCTCCAGCACCTTTCGCCGGGCCATGGGTTCAGCGAGGTAAGGCTCGACGCCGGCGCACGGCTCGGCTTCCGCGTCTCGGACGGCGGGAAGCACTGCCTCGGGCACACCAAGGTTTTCTCCGAGGCGGAGCGGGAGCATGTGCCGTGCCCGGACCGCTTCCCGGCGCTTCGGGGCAGCCAATGTGAGCGCTGCTTCGTGGTGGACGACTCCCGGCTGATCCACGATTTCCACCGTGGCGGCCGGGTGCCGCCGGGGCTGCGGAGCTACCTCATGCAGCCGCACTGGCTGTATGTGGCCACCTTCGCCCAGGGCGCCAGCAAGATCGGGACGGCATCGCAGCCCCGCAAATGGAACCGGCTGGCCGAGCAGGGTGCCGTGGTGGCCCGGTACGTTGCACTCGCCGAGGACGGCCGCGTGGTGCGCCTCCTGGAGGACATGGTCACCCGCGAAGCCGGCCTGGCCCAGCAAGTCCGGTCCGCCGCCAAGGCGGCCGCCCTGACAGACCCGCTGCCCGTCAGCCGGCTCGACGAACTGAACCGCCGCCGGGCGGAAGAAGTCAGGACGCTGCTGGCGGGCACCGCCGTCGGGGGTTTCGACGTCGTCGACGAGCAGTGGGTCCGGCCGGCGCAGGCCGCCGGCCTGGTTGCTGCTTCTGCCCGGCACGCCTATCCGCACAGCATGGACGGGGGCAGCCACGGCTTCAGCCTCGGGGCGCTGTGCGGAAGCCACGGCCTGGTGGGCATCGAGGGCTCGGAGTTGGACTTCGTGGTGAACCTCGGGCTGCTGAAGGCGCGGCTTATCGAGCCGGGGGAGTTCAGCTCCGAGGTGCCCGCGGTGCAGGAAGCCCTGTTCTGAAGCCGCCTTCGCCGCGGCGCGGACCCGTCGCCGCCGCCCAAGCGGAACGGGCGGTCGCCGGAACTCGGTAAACTGGCACGGTGCTGAACGAATTCTGGGCCTCGGCGCCCGCCTCTTACAAAGTCCTGGTTTTCAGCGCGATGGGCCTGATCGCCGCCGGCATCATCCTGAATCTCGCGGGGAATGCCGCGCACAACCAGGGGCTCATGGTGGCGTCGCTGCCCGTGATCGGCCTCGGCCTCGTGCTGCACGTGGCCGGCCTGGTGGTTCGCGGCCAGCAGGTCCGCAAGAACCTGCGGAAGTAGCCCCGTACTGGGTGGTCCGCGGCGACCCCAGTAGGCTTGAGCCCATGACTATCAATCCGGATCTGCAGGGACGAAGCTACCCTGCCGCAGAGGTGTACGACGTCGGCCGCGAGAAAATCCGCGAGTTTGCCCGCGCGGTCAAGGCCACCCACCCCGCCCACTTTGACGTCGACGCCGCGCAGGGCCTGGGCCACCGCGACCTCGTGGCGCCGCCCACGTTCGCCATCATCGTCGCCCAGCGCGCCGACGCGCAGCTGATCGAGGATCCGGAGGCCGGGATCGACTTCTCCCGCGTGGTCCATGCAGACCAGCGCTTCACCCACCACCGCCCTATTTTTGCCGGCGACCGCCTGGTAGCCGAGCTGCACGTCGACGGTGTCCGTGCCATGGGCGGCGGTGCCATGATCACCACCCGCGCCGAGATTTTCGCGCTCACGGACGGGGACGGGCGCGAGCCCGTGTCCACCACCAAGTCATCCATCCTGGTCCGCGGAGAGGGACAGTAGCCATGAGCCCCACTTTCGAAGAACTCAGCGTCGGCCAGGACATCGGCGGCCGCAGCATCGACGTCACCCGGCAGGACCTGGTCAAGTACGCCGGGGCGTCCGGCGACTTCAACCCCATCCACTGGAACGAAGCCTTCGCCACCGGCGTGGAGCTCCCGGGCGTCATCGCACACGGCATGTTCACCATGGGAGCCGCCGTGCAGCTCGTCTCCGACTGGGCAGGCGACCCGGCCGCCGTCGTCGACTATCAGACCCGCTTCACCAAGCCGGTCCTCGTGGCCGACACCACCGGAACCGGCGCCGCCGGCGCCGTCATCGAGGTCAGCGGCGCCATCGGGGCGCTCGACGCCGAGGCACGCACCGCGCGCGTGGACCTCGCCGTGGTCTTTGACGGACAGAAAGTCCTCATGAAGGCCCAGGCGCTCGTCAAGGTGGCCTGAAGCGTGATCCGCTCTTGAGCTCCACCGCAGTCCAGGCACGGGAGGTCACCCTCTGGCGCAACGCGGTGGTAGTGGCCTACTGCGCCAGCGGCATCGCCTTCGCGTCCTGGGTCTCCCGCCTGCCCGCGATCCGCGACGGACTGAACCTCACGCCGGGGACCATCGGGCTGCTGCTGCTGTGCATGACGGCCGGCTCCTTCCTCTCGGTGTCAGCCTCGGGGCTGATCGTGCTGCGGCTCGGCTCGAAGCGGACCATCCGGACCGGCAGCATCATGGTGGGCATCGGACTGGTCCTGGCGGGATTTGGCACGTCCGTGCTATCAAGTCCGCTGGCTGTTGCCGCCGGGCTGGCCGTGATCGGCCTCGGCACCGCGAGCTGGAACACCGCGTCCAATGTGGAAGGCGCCGCCGTGGAGCGGGCCGTGGGCCGGCACATTATGCCGCGCCTCCACGGAGCGTTCAGCTTGGGTACGGTGGCCGGTGCCGGGCTGGGGGCCTGGGCCGCGGCTACGAGTGTGCCGGTGTTTTGGCATCTCGCTGCCGCCGGTGTGGTGGTGGCAGTTTCGGTGACGACGGCGGCCGGCTGGTTCCGCGCCGACGTCACCCCTGTGATCTCCCGCGCCACGTACCGGCCGGACAACTTCGAGGACCCCTCCACCGGCCCGCTGCCCATCATCCGGGCCGGGGACAGCGAGCCGCCGCTGGACAACAAGCGCAAGATCGCCCAGGCCTGGCGGGACAAGCGGACGCTGCTGCTGGGAGTCATGGTCCTGGGACTTGCCCTGGCCGAGGGCGCAGCGGGGGACTGGGTGGCGCTGGCGCTCGCCGACGGCCACCACCAGTCCGACGCCGCCGGGGCCGCCGGCTACGGGATCTTCGTCACCTTCATGACCATCGGACGGTTCGCCGGCACCGTGGTGCTGGACCGGTTCGGCCGGGTTCCCGTGATGCGCTGGTGCTCCGCGCTGGCCGTTGCGGGGCTGGCGCTGTTCGTCTTCGCACCCGTTCCCTGGCTGGCCTACGCCGCGCTGGCCGTCTGGGGGCTCGGGGCTTCCCTGGGATTCCCGGTGGGCATGTCCGCCGCGGCCGACGACCCCGCCAAGGCGGCCGCACGCGTCTCCGTCGTGTCCACCATCGGGTACGGCGCGTTCCTCTGCGGCCCGCCGCTGCTGGGGCTGCTGGCCGAGCACGTCGGGATTCTCCACTCCCTGCTGGCCGTCATGGCCGTGCTGGTGGTGAGCTTCCTGCTCTCCCCGGTGGCCCGCAAGCTTCCGTAGGCTTCGGTACACGGGAAAGCGGGCGGGTTCCGCTGGCCGGCGGCCGGGACGTCCGGGCGGGCTGGCGGCCTCGGCGTCCGGACTGGGCGGAAGGCCCGGTAGCAGGCGCCGCGGCAATCCCGGTTAAGCTGGACAGGTGACTCCCACAATGCTTTCCGACCTGACCACGGCTGCCGTCGGCGGCCCCGCCGGCAACTACATCGAGGCCCGCACGGAAGCGGAGATCATCGACGCCGTGCGGACGGCGGACGCGGCCGGTGAGCCGCTGTTGATTATCGGCGGCGGCTCCAACCTGTTGATTTCCGACGACGGGTTCCCCGGGACGGTCGTGAAGATCGCCTCCGAAGGGTTCACCGTTAACGCCGAGGACTCCTGCGGCGGTGTGGCCGTGGTGGTCCAGGCAGGGCACAACTGGGACGCCCTCGTGGAGCATGCGGTGCTGCACGCCTGGTCCGGGATCGAAGCGCTGTCCGGCATTCCTGGGGCCACCGGTGCGACGCCGGTGCAGAACGTGGGCGCGTACGGTTCCGACGTGTCGCAGACCATCGCAGCGGTGCGCACCTGGGACCGGGAACGCAACGCAGTGAAGACCTTCACCAACTCCGAGCTCAAGTTCGGCTACCGGGACTCCATCCTCAAGCAGACCACGGTCAACGGTTCGCCGCGCTATGTGGTGCTCACCGTCGAATTCCAGCTCCCGCTGGGCCGCATGAGCGCACCCATCCGCTACGCCGAGCTGGCCAGGGTCCTCGGTGTCGAGCAGGGCCAGCGGGCCTATTCAAACGACGTCCGCCGCGAGGTGCTTCGCCTGCGCGCATCGAAGGGCATGGTGCTGGATCCCGCCGACCGCGACACGTACTCCACCGGTTCGTTCTTCACCAACCCCATCGTCCCCACCGGGGTGGCGGCCGGGCTGCCGGACAGCGCTCCGCAGTATCCGGCCGGTTCGGACGGCCTGGTGAAGCTCTCCGCGGCGTGGTTGATCGACCAGTCCGGGTTCGGCAAGGGCTTCGGGCTCGAGGCCGGCAGTGTCTCCGGCGGCCGGGCCTCGCTGTCCACCAAGCACACCCTGGCCATCACCAACCGGGGCTCCGCGAGTGCTGCGGACATGGTGGCGATCGCGCGCGAGGTGCGCGCCGGCGTCGTCGGGCGTTTTGGCATTGAACTCCACCCGGAGCCGCTGCTGATCGGCGTCGAGCTCTAGAACCCGGAAGACCCGCGCGCGGCTCGGCAGTATCCCTGCCAGCAGCCGGTTTGGGCGGGGCACGGCGCCGCACGCCGGTCGCCGGTCCTAGGATGGGGCCATGGGAGCAGCAACGAAGACGCGCGTCACCTCCAAGGTCATGGGCCGCCTGAGAATGGCGTCGCAGGGACTTCTGGGCGAGGGCTTTTGCAGCGTTCCGGAGGCGGTCCGCTCGATGACGGCCATGCAGGCCCAGGATCTTCAGGCGGCACTCTGGGCGGTGGGCTCGCGCGTTCCCGGCGCCGGGCTGAGCGATGTCCGGGAGGCCCTCGAGGCAGGGGCCGTGGTCAGGTCCTGGCCGATGCGCGGCACTCTGCATCTGCTGGCACCGGAGGATCTCCGCTGGATCCTGAACATCACCACCGGACGGATGGTCCAGGGCACGTCGGGACGGCACCGGCAACTGGAGATCACCAGCGCGGATGTCGAGGCCTGCCGGGAGATTGCGCTCGGCCTCGTTTCGGGCGGCCGAGCTGCCAGCCGCGAGGAGCTGTTCGCCGCTTTTGAAACGGCCGGGCAGGCCACCAAGAATCAACGGGGCATTCACCTGCTCTGGATGCTATGCCAGAGTGCGTCGCTGGTGCCCGGGCCGCTGGACGGGAACCAGCAGAAATTCGTGGCGTTCGACGAGTGGATCACCACGTCCCGGGACCTCGGCCGTGACGAGGGCATCGCGGAGTTGCTGCTCCGGTACCTGCGCAGCCACGGCCCGGCCACGGTGCGGGATTTCGCATGGTGGTCCAACTCCACGCTCACGGAGGCCCGGGCCGCTTTGGCAACGGTCAGCGGGGAGCTCGTGGAACTGGAATTTGGCGGAACGGGCTATTGGCTCTCACCGGAGACGGCCGCGCTGCTTGACGACGGCGTCCCGGGGCAGCGCGCCGTCCTTGCCCTGCCCGGGTTCGATGAATTCGTTCTCGGCTACACGGACCGGAGCCTCGTGCTTCCCCCGGAGCATGCGCAGAAGATCGTCCCGGGCGGCAACGGTGTATTCAAGAAGGCCGTCGTAGCCGGCGGCGAGGTGATTGGAACGTGGGGGAGGCAGGGGAGCGGCCGGGCTGCCGGCGTCGTGCCCGTTCCCTTCGACGAAGCCAAGCCGCTGGGCCCGGCCACCCTGGCTGCCTTCATCAGGGCCGCCGAGCGGTACGAGAGGTTCCTCGCGGCCTGACGGCTCCCCCTGGCTGAAACGCAAAAAGCGGCCCCGCACCGCATGAGCGGCCCCGGGCAGGGCCGTTCGTGCGGGGCTGGGCCGCCTGAGCTGGTGGTTACAGAGTTCCGGTCGCGATGTTCAGCATGCGCCGGAGAGGCTCGGCTGCGCCCCACAGGAGCTGGTCGCCCACGGTGAAGGCGCTGATGTACTCCGGGCCCATCTCGAGCTTACGGATTCGGCCCACCGGGATGTCCAGCGTGCCCGAAGCTGCCACCGGCGTGAGATCGGCCATCGACGCTTCCTTGGTGTTGGGCACAACCTTGGCCCACTCGTTGTCTTCGTCGAGCAGCTTCTCGATTTCGGCAACGGACAGGTCTTCACGCAGCTTCAGGGTGAGGGCCTGGGAGTGGGAACGCATGGCGCCGATCCGGATGCACAGGCCGTCCATGATGATGTGGTTCTCGTCCGAGGTGCCGAGGATCTTGTTGGTCTCGACACCTGCCTTCCACTCTTCCTTGGACTGGCCGTTGCCCAGGTCGGCGTCGATCCAGGGGATCAGGGAGCCGGCCAGCGGCACCCCGAACTGCGAGGCGTCGATGTCGGTGCGCTGGTGGGCCAGGACCTTGCGGTCGATGTCCAGAATGGCCGACGCCGGGTCGTCCAGTTCCGTACTGACCTCGGCGTTGAGCGTGCCGAACTGGCTGAGAAGCTCGCGCATGTGCCGTGCCCCGCCGCCGGAGGCAGCCTGGTAGGTCATGGACGTGCCCCACTCAACGAGGCCGTTCTTGAACAGGCCGCCGAGGCCCATCAGCATGCAGGACACAGTGCAGTTGCCGCCGATGAAGTCCTTGGTGCCGTTGGCGAGGCCTTTGTCGATGACGTCCCGGTTGATCGGGTCCAGCACGATGATGGAGTCGTCGTTCATGCGCAGCGTCGATGCCGCGTCGATCCAGAGGCCGTCCCAGCCGCGGCTGCGCAGTTCGCCGTGGACCTGCTTGGTGTAGTCCCCGCCCTGGGCGGTCACGATAATCGGCAGCTTCGCCAGCGTCTCGACGTCGAACGCGTCCTCGAGCTTGCCGGCCCCGTCAGCAAACGACGGGGCGGCACCTCCCGCGTTTGAGGTGGAGAAAAATACTGGGTTGACGTTGGCGAAGTCGCCCTCATCCTGCATTCGCTGCATCAGGACGGAACCGACCATGCCACGCCAACCGACCAGTCCAACGGACGGAGAAGCTGCTGTAGTCATTGGGCCAGTTTAGACTTTGGAGCCTGCAAGGCGCAGTCGGTTACGTCACTCCCGGGGCCAGCCGCAGCCGACAGACGCGAAAACCTACTCAACCGGACGGGCAAGGTTGCGGGCTTTGCGCAGTTTCTCGGCCCGCCGCTCCTTGAAATAGCTGGCCCAGGCGAACGTGAAGGGATAAATACACGCCGGGAAAACCCACCAGACTTCGCCGAATATGTGCCATGAGCCCTGCACCGCAACCTGGACGACAAAGTAGACCAGCACACCCATGCCTGCCGTTAGGAGGAGCGCGAGAAAAAGAATCCCGCCGGAGCTGTTGACGGGCTTGACCAAGCCGCCGCCGTCGTCCTTGCGCACTCCGTACTCGTCCGGCGTGTAGCCCACCATCTCGCCGTTCTCCGCCCGGCGGTAGATCAGCTGGTCGCCTGAAGGGCGGGACGGCACATAGCCCGGTTCCTGCGGAACTCCCTGGCTACGCCGCGCCACGGGCGGTCTCGATCGCAGCGAGCAGCCCGGCCTCGTCCAAGCCGGCCGTTTCGGCGACATCATCCTTGTCGAAGTCCGGGATGCCGGTGGTCCAGGTGTCGTCTTCACGCCGGATCAGCAGATGCTGTTCGGAGCCCAGCGTCTTGCATACGAGATACGCGGAACCGCCGTGGTTCTGCTCGACGTGCTGCCGTACGACGCGAAGAGTCGCCTCAGCCGAAGTGATCGCCGGGTCCTGGGCAAACACGAACCAGGTTCCCAGCAGCCGCGGCTGAAGCATCAGGGACACGCCCGGCGCTTCCAGGAGAGCCACGTTGTCCATGGCTTCGCCGGCCAGAAGGGAGATTTCCGTCCAACGCGTCGCTTGTCCGAGGGCTGTGGCGACTGCGGCTGCGACACCGGTCACGCCCAGATCGCCGTCCTCATCGATGGTGGCCATGTCACGCGCCATGAGCGACGATGCACCGGCCGTTGACAGGCTAACGTCGTTCACCATTTCCTCGGCGCGGAAGACGCTGACGGACCGGTCCCGTGCCGGCCCTTCGAACACATTGAGCAGATAGGCAAACTCGCCCACGCCGAATCCAATAACGTCGACGCCGAGCCGAGGCTCCTGCTGTGTCTGGTCCTGAACAGTCATGCTGGTCTCCTATCCACCGATTCCGAGGAAATTGCCCACGGACTTTAGGCCGTCCGTTACCGTATCCGCCGCGTCGCTGACGAACTTGCCGGGATCCTTCACCGCGTTGACGATACCCTCGCCGACGTTCTTGCCCACGCTGCTGATGGTGTCCCAGTTCTCGTAGATGGCAATCCCGACGCTGGCGACCTGGCAGACGGTTCCGGCAGGAGGCGGCAGGAAGCAGCCGACGCCCAGCATCGTCTTTCCCAAGTTGACGGCGCCGTCCGCCAACTTGCCCTCGGAGAAGCTTTTGTAGGTTTCGTAGCCGCTGAACAAAACCCCCGTCCAGCCGAGGGTCCGGGCGAGGCCGGACTTGCCGAGCCATTCAAGCCTCGATCCCGCACCGATCAGGTTCTTTTCGTCCAATATCGGGGCGAGCTTCTCCAGCGGGCCAATGTACTTGTGCAGGTTCTTCAGCGAGGTAATGTCCGAGGCCTTCTCGGCGAGGCGGACCCCAGGGCTTTTTTCCGAGGCTTCCCTCAGGAGGCCTTCGAGAGCGCGGGTCTTTGCCGTGGACTGCAGCAGGTTGCGGCTATCAAAGACGGGGCCGCCGAGTCGGTGCTGGCCCTTGGTCAGCGACTTGATGAAATCCGCCCGCTCGTTCTTCAGCACCCAGCCGTACTGGCCTGCGTGTTTGGCCAGGGTGAAGGGTGCCTTGATGAGCTTGTGGGCGTTCATGGCGTTGGCAACCAGCAGGCCGCCCGCTGCGCCTGCCAGCGCCCCGCCGGGGACGCCCATGGCGCCTGGTCCACCGCCCGAGCCAGGGGAGGCGTCACTGGCCTTCTCCTGCTCGTCGGCGTTCTCGAGGAGCTTCCGGGATTCCTGCTTCAGCCGAGCCGCTGTTTGCTGGATAAGCGTCCGGTGGCTGCCGTTCCAGTCGGAGCGGAACTGACTGGCGTCGTTGCCCTTCCATGACGGGTTGTTGTTGATCTGGTTGGTCAGCACCGTCGACGTCTGCAGCAGGTTTTCGGAGACCGTCCCGAACTGCTGCGCGAGTGTGCGCAGCCGGGCGACGTCCGCGCCCCACAAATTACCTGCCACGTGGCATCTACCCCCAATATCTGTGCGCGTGCATGTGCGCGGTGGCTACTGAATTCTTGGACCACTCTAGTTCCGGCGGGCCCGGGCCGCGATGGGCAGCGCTCCCCATCGACGCCCCGCCGGTGCCCGGCCGCGCCGGGACTACTGGTGGTCGGTCTCCTCCAGCAGGGCGCTCTTGCGTGCACGCAGCGCGAAGAAGGCTCCGAAGGCAAACACCTGCGTCACCACGACGAGCACGATGATGCCCGCTATCTTGTTGCCGCCCAGGATCATGGTCAGGCCAACGATCGCGGACAGCAGGGCAAGCAGCGGCAACAGCATGTAGCCGAGCACAAAGAGGGTTTCCGGTTTCCTGAGCATGTCTCAGCCTTCCCTGCGGTTCCACTTGGTGAACCGGTAGCGCGTGCCGTTGGCCGCCGTCAGCCAGCCGTCGCCAGGGACCGAAGCCCCCGCTTCCCAGGTGTGGTCGAGTTCCGGGGCGTGCGTATCGCCGTCGGCCTCGACGTCGATGGTGGTGACCACCGCAACGTTCGCGAGGTCCGTGGACTGCTCGAAGATTTCGCCGCCGCCCACGATCCAGACCGCCTCAAAGCCGGGCGCGAACTGAGACTCCAGCAGCGCGTCGTCCAGGGATTTGACGACGACGGCGCCCTCCGCCTCGGGCGTTTCGCCCCAGCCGTCCTGGCGGGTAATGACGATGTTGGTCCGGTTGGGCAGCGGGCGGTACTTCTCCGGAAAGGACAGCCAGGTCTTGCGGCCCATGATCACGGGGTGCCCGCTGGTCACCTTGGTGAAATGCTTCATGTCCTCCGGCAGACTCCAGGGCATGTCGCCGTCTTTGCCGATGACTCCGGACGTGGTCTGCGCCCAGATCAGCCCGATTCCAGCCGTGTTCGCAGCGATCTCATCGCTAAAGGTCTGCGGGTCCATGATCTCCTCGGTGCTCATACGGCGATCGGCGCCTTGATCGTTGGGTGGTGCCGGTAGCCGACCACTTCGAAGTCGTCCAGCGTGTAGTCGAAGATCGAGGCGGGTTTCCGGGTGATTTTCAGCTGCGGGTATTCGTACGGTTCCCGGTCCAGCTGCTTCAGGACCTGGTCCATATGGTTGTCATAAATGTGGACGTCGCCGCCGGTCCAGACGAATTCGCCGGGCTCAAGCCCGGTCTGCTGCGCCAACATGCACGTCAGCAAGGCATACGACGCGATGTTGAACGGCACGCCCAGGAACATGTCCGCAGACCGCTGGTACAGCTGGCAGGAGAGCTTGCCGCCTGCCACGTAGAACTGGAAGAACGCGTGGCAGGGCGGCAGGGCCATGTCGTTGAGTTCCGCCACATTCCAGGCCGACACGATGTGCCGACGTGAATCCGGGTTGGCCTTCAGGTTCTCGACGAGTTCGGTGATCTGGTCGATGTGGCCGCCGTCCGGGGTGGGCCAGCTGCGCCACTGGACGCCGTACACCGGGCCGAGTTCGCCGTCGGCGTCAGCCCATTCGTTCCAGATGGTGACGCCCTGGTCCTGCATCCACTTCACATTGGTGTCGCCCCGCAGGAACCACAGCAGTTCCACGGCAACGGACTTGAAGTGCACGCGCTTGGTGGTGATCAGCGGGAAACTCTTGCTCAGGTCAAAGCGCATCTGACGCCCGAATACGCTGCTGGTGCCCGTTCCGGTCCGGTCTGATTTGTGCGTGCCGTTGGCCATGACGTCGCGCAGAAGGTCTTCATAAGGCGTAGGGATGCTCACGCGTCCAGTCTACTAACACGTTCCGTCGGCGCAGATTTGCCTCTGCGTCATGGACCTTCGCCGTGTCACAGCCCGCCGCAGACGGGTTACATGGCCCCTCACCGGACGGGCTCCGCGGGAATGGGAGGGGCAGACGGCGCGGAGCTGCTGACCAGTTTCCGTACCGGAATTACGGAGATCACCACGCCGGCCGCGCACAGGACGGCCCCGGCGACGACGGCAGGCGTCCAGTGTTGCGACGTTGCGGCCAGCGGTTCCATGAAGGGAGTCCAGGCGTAGCTTGCCGTTATCAGCAGGCCGCCGGCCTCTGCGGCCAGGAACGCGGCCAGCGTGCGGACGATCCGGTGGGCCGTGATGGCGCGCAGCGCCGCGTCCAGCCCGTTGTCCGTTGTGACGATCCCGTCGCGCCGGCGCACGGCGAAGGCCGCCGGCAGGACGGCGAGGACGACGGCGGCCGTTGCTGCCGCCGTCGGTATCCAACTGGGCGGCCGGTTCAGCGCCGCCTCGCCGAATGCGGTGACCGTCAGCACTGCCGCCAGCAGCAGGGACGCGACTATGGCGGCGGCGAGGAGCGCCGGCGCAACCGGCTGCTGCGGCCAGCCGCGGACGGCATCCTGGCGGCCGTAGTTTCGCTGGAGAAGCAGTTCCCCGCCAAGGATTGCCAGCAGCACGGAGACCGCCATGACGGCAGGCACCGCCGCCGGGCCGAAGGCCGGCAGCGCGGGGCCCAGCAGGAACAGGGAGGCGAGCGCGGGCACCACGGCTGCCACTCCGATTGCCGCGCCGATGGACTCCGCCAGCAAGGCAGCCGGATGTCTGGCCGCCGAGAGTTCCCGACGCGGCCGGGTTCGGGGGATGGGGTGCAGGCTGGGGAGCCGGGGCGGCGGCCACCACCACATGACCAGCAGCACCGCCATGGCGCCGAGACCGGCCGCATTGGTCCATCCCGTGGTGCTGGAGGGATCCGGGCGGCAGGCAAAGTTGCCGGCAATGGCGGCCAGCCCGGCAGCCATGGTGGCGGCCGTCCTTAGCAGGCGGTTGATGGCGATCGTGCGGAGGACCTTGTCGTCGTCGGTGTTGAGATCCTCCAGTTGCCGGCGCCGGGAGATCAACCACAGCAGAAGGGCTGTTCCGGCGGCCAGCACCAGCAAGGCGCCGGCCAGGCAGGCCGCCAGTTCAGTGCCGGCAATGCGCCCGTCGCCTCCCACGCTGGTGAAGCCGCCCGCGGCATCGGGCTTCGAGGTGTAAGGCAGCGGATCGTAGGGCGGCTGGGTTGCCGCGCACGCGATGGTGCCGGCGGACGCCGCGAAAACAGCCAGGGTGGCCCATGAGGGCGGCCGGGAGGAAGTCCTTCACGCGCCGCTCCGGCGGAGCTGCAGGAGTCCGCAGGATTGCATGACGCGGAAGAGTTCCATGACGCCGGGGACGGCGGGGTGCGTAGTAGCTCAACTGTCCGATTGCGTGGATGCTGAGGCAACCCAGGATGGGCCACGCGAGGGCCGGCAGGATGTCCGCCGCGTCCTGCAGGGCAGCGGCGCCCGTGCTGACCGGAATGATGCCCGCGTTGCCGGCACCGTGCAGCGAACTCGCCATCCAGCCGAGGACGCCGACCCACAGGGCGTGCCGGGACGCGGAAGCCGGTGAGACCCCGCCCCCGGGCTCCCGGAGGACCCAGCGCAGCACGGCGTAGATGGCCAGGCCGGCCGTGACAGGCCAGAGCAAGGCCATCGGCAGAAGTTCAAACCGGATAGGCATCAAGTCCCCCAACTTGTGATCCCGCTGTTCAGCTCAAGTCTTCAACTCAAGGTAGCAAGCCGCCCTGACAAAAAACCGCGCGAAGAAAAGAGCCCTCAGTCGTCGAAGGGCTTGAACTGTTCCACGGCCACGATCTTGCTCTTGCTGCCGTGCGCCACGTGGCAGATGACCATTTCCCCCGGTGCAAGGTACGGGTCGGCCCCCGGAAGCAGGCCCTTCAGCCTCGTGTTCATGTACACGCCGAGCTGGTTCAGGACTGTTGGCAGCGCGGGCCGGTGCGTGCAGAGCACCACGGCGCGCTGCTTGTCGAACAGGGACTCCACAGTTGCCGCCGTTTTCTGCGGGTTCCGGGCGTGGCGGTGCTCCGTCAGCGCGTCCACCAGCTTCACCTTCGCGTCCGCCGCCTTGGCATACGGCGCGATCGTGGCGACGCACCGCTCCCAGGGGCTGCTGACCACCCGCAGCGGCTTCCAGACCCTCAGGAGCCGGCGCACTGCCTGGGCTTGCCGCACTCCGGTGGCGGCCAGCGGCCGCTCGCCTTCGGCTTTGGTCCATGAGGACCTCGGCTTCGCCTTGGCATGGCGCACGATGACTAACGGCCAGGTGTGCAGTTCATTCCGGGAATGCGCCGCCACCAGAAACTCAAGGGGCCCGATGTCGGAGGGGTTGGACAGCATTGCCGCCGCCCGCTGCGGGGTGCACCACATGACGCTGTCCACCTCCCTGCCGTCGGGGTGCAGGGGAGACCCTGTGACTTCCACCGCCCAGTAGTGCACCACCTTCAGCCCTGCCGGAACGTGATAGTGGATGGGCGGAAGCGGAATTCCCAAAGGGGCGTGCAGCCCGATCTCCTCCTCCACCTCGCGGACAGCGCATTCGGGCACCGTTTCGCCGGCGTCGAGCTTGCCCTTTGGCCACGACCAATCGTCGTAACGGGGCCGGTGGATCAGGAGGACCTCCAGCTGGTCCTTCTTGACACGCCAAGGCAGGGCGCCGGCCGCCGTGACGGCGATCGGCTCGCCCGGGTGATCGGTCTGATCCGGTATGGGTGAGTCGCTGCTCTTCAAATGCCGCGTCCTACCGCCGGGCGAGGGCGCGTTGGCGGGAACGTGAAGCCAGGAGGCGGGACTGGACGTCGTCAAGATGCCCGCCGTCGTCGCCGATGTGGTGGCGTGCCCATTCTCCCTGGCTGTCGAGGTGCCAGCTGGACGTCTCGGGGTCCATGTACCTGGCAAGAAGGTCGGTGACGTATGTGGTGTCCTCGCCGCCGGAAAGCTGGACCAGCGCCTCAACCCTGCGGTCCAGGTTCCGGTGCATCATGTCCGCGGAGCCGATGTAGACCACGGGGTCACCGGCATTGGCGAAGGCAAACACGCGTGAATGCTCCAGGAAGCGGCCCAGGACGGAACGAACCGTGATGTTCTCGCTCAGCCCGGGAACGCCCGGACGCAGCGAGCAGATGCCGCGGACAATGACGTCCACCTTCACGCCCGCCTGGGATGCGCGGTAGAGGGAATCGATGATGGCCTCGTCCACGATGGAGTTGACCTTGATCTGGACGCGCGCCGGTATACCGGCCCGGGCGTTCCGGATTTCGGTTTCAATCCTGTCGATCAGGCCGGAGCGCACCGAGCGCGGAGCCACCAGGAGCCGCTTGAACGTTGACTTGGGGGCGTAGCCGGAGAGCTGGTTGAAGAGCTTGGACAGGTCCTCGCCCACCTGCTCGTTGGCGGTCAGGAGCCCGAGGTCCTCGTAGTAGCGGGCGGTGCGGGGGTGGTAGTTGCCTGTTCCGATATGGCAGTACCGCCGCAGTCCGTCCACTTCCTGGCGGACCACCAGGGACAGCTTGCAGTGTGTCTTTAGCCCCACGATGCCGTACACCACGTGGACTCCGGCCTGTTCGAGCTTGCGGGCCCACGAAATGTTGGCCTGTTCGTCGAAGCGGGCCTTGATCTCCACGAGCGCCAGCACCTGCTTGCCGGCCTCCGCGGCGTCGATGAGGGCATCGACGATGGGGGAGTCGCCGGACGTGCGGTACAGGGTCTGCTTGATGGCCTGGACCTTCGGATCCGCCGCGGCCTGTTCCAGGAAGGCTTGGACGGACGTGGAGAACGAATCGTAGGGGTGGTGCAGCAGGATGTCCCGGCGCCGCATCGCAGCGAAGACGTTCGCGGCCTTGGACGTTTCGGATTCGTTCAGGTACCTGGAGGTGTGCGGCACGTGCTTGGGGTAGTGCAGGTCCGCGCGGTCAATGCCGGCGATCACCGACAGCCCGCGCAGGTCCAGTGGCGCCGGAACGGAGTAGACCTCCGATTCCTCCACGCCAAGCTCACGGATCAGGAGCGCGCGGATGTTCGGGTTGATGTCATTGGTGACCTCGAGCCGGACAGGCGGGCCAAACCGGCGGCGCAGCAGTTCCTTCTCGAGGGCCTGCAGGAGGTTTTCGGCGTCGTCTTCCTCCACTTCCACGTCCTCGTTGCGGGTAACGCGGAAGGTGTGGTGTTCCAGGACTTCCATGCCGGCGAACAGCTGGTCCAGGTGGACGGCGATGACTTCCTCGAGGGCGATGAACCGGGCAACCCGGCCCGGCACCGATCCGGCCCGCGGCCCGTCGATCGAGATCAGGCGCGGCAGCTGGTCCGGCACCTTGACGCGGGCGAAGAGTTCCTTGTCGCTGACAGGGTTCCTGACCACCACGGCAAGGTTCAGCGAGAGCCCGGAGATGTACGGGAAAGGGTGCGCGGGATCCACGGCCAGCGGGGTGAGGATGGGGAAGACCTTTTCAGCGAACATGGCGCTGAGGCGGTGCTGGGCCTGGTCGTCGAGTTCATCCCAGTGCATGAGGTGGATGTGCTCATAGGCCAGTGCGGGCCGGATCTGCTCCGCGTAGACCTGGGCGTGCCGCTGCTGGAGCCTGTGGGCGGCCTCGCCGATCTGCTCGAGGACCTGGACCGGGCTCAGGCCGGCAGGGGAGGGGACGGCCAGGCCCGTGGCGATCCGCCGCTTCAGGCCGGCCACGCGCACCATGAAGAACTCGTCAAGGTTGGACGCGAAGATGGACAGGAAGCTGACCCGCTCCAAGAGGTAGAGGTCGGGGTCTTCCGCGAGCTCCAGGACGCGGGAATTAAAGGCCAGCCAGCTCAGTTCGCGGTCCAGGAATCGGTCCCGGCTGATGTCGCCCTCAGGCTCCAGGATGGCCGCGAATTCAGGAATGTCGATCCGGTCCTGCGTGGCGCGGGACGCCGGCACTTCGGATGAACCGAAACGGGCGCGCGGGGGGGCCGCCGTGATTTCGGTGGTGGCTGTTCCGGCGGATTCCGGTTGCATGCGCTCTCCTTGATGCTGACGGGATTTAGCTTCAACCTTACAAGCTTTCGCCGCGGCCGGACCCCTAGATCTCAGCTTGCCCGGGCTGTGCGTCGAATGACTTGATTAACCTCCGGCCAGGGGCCCGTACATGACGTCAACGTCCCAGCGGGTGAAGCCAAGCCGCCGGTACAGCGAAACCGCCGGGGCGTTGTCCGCATCCGTATACAGCATCACCGCGTGGAGCCCTTGCTGCTGGAGATGTTTGATTCCGGCCACGGTCAGCGCCTTGCCCAGGCCCATGCCCTGCGCGGCGGGCGTCACGCCCACCACATAGACTTCGCCGATTGCCGGGTGGCTTCCGTGCCGGGGGTGCACCTTGGTCCAGTGGAAGCCAAGGAGTTGCCCCGCGCGGTCTTCGGCCAGCAGGAAACCCGCGGGGTCGAACCACGGCTCCGCCATCCGGGCTTCGAGGTCCGCCTTGGTCATGGAGCCCTGTTCGGGATGGTGCGCAAAGGCGGCGCGGTTGGCCGCAAGCCAGGCGTCTTCGTCCTTGCCCGGCACGAAGGCGCGCAGCGCCACGCCGTCCGGGAGAACGACGTCGGGCAGTTCAGCCGCTGCGGTGGTGAGCCGCATCTTCCACAGCTCCCGGACAGGCCCGTAGCCGTAACGGGATGCCAGCTCCGCTGCGGCCTCGTGGTTGCCGTGGGACCAGGCCCGGAGGCCGTCGAATCCGCGCGAAGACTTCAGGGTGCCCACGAGCCGGTCCGCGACGCCCTGGTTCCGGTAACTGGGATGGACGGCGATTTCCAGGACGCCGGTGCCGTCTGCCTCGTCCACCACCACGGCGAACCCCGCAAGGTCCTGTGCGGTTGCCGGATCGGAATCCTCGTCGGGGGCGTAGAGGGCCAGCGTCAGCACCGAGTGGGAGCCGGTATCCGTGGCGCGGAGCGTCACGAGGGTCTGTTCCGAGATGGAGGGATTGCCGTCGGATTCCTCGGCGGCAGCCAGCAGGGTCTTGATGTCCCGCAGCAGCTCTTCATCGCCACCGCCTTTGACGACGAGTACGGGCCAGTTCTCCGGGTGCGCAGGGCTCATGCTGTAAGGCTATACGCCCGGCAGGCGGGGGTGCCTGATTTGTGGCCTGCCCCGTTGGCCCGTATAGTCGTTATCTCATCCGGCTTCCTGAAGCAGTTTCCAGGAGGAAGTTTGTAGGGGGGATCCACCACTGGGGTGGCATCGATACGTTCGACCCGTATGTCCTCCACTGAAGCGAGAAGCAGAACGGCCCGGACTCGAAAGAGTCCGGGCCGTTCTGCACTTAATCCGCGTGTGCCGGCTTTGAGGCGGTCAGGCCTCGGTGAGCTCGTCCTCCTGCTGGCGCACCAGGGTGAGCCGGTAGCCGACGTTCCTCACGGTGCTGATCAGGTTCTCGTGGTCGGCGCCCAGCTTGGCCCGCAGCCGCCGGACGTGCACGTCTACGGTCCTGGTGCCTCCGTAGTAGTCGTAGCCCCACACCTCGGTCAGCAGCTGCTGGCGGGTGAACACCCGGCCGGGGTGCTGGGCCAGGTACTTCAGCAGCTCGAACTCCTTGAAGGTCAGGTTCAGGGCGGCGCCGTTGACCCGCGCCGTATAGCTCGCCTCGTCAATGACGACGCCGGCAGCCCGGATTTCGGAGGGGAGGTCTTCCTTGTCCGGGACGGCCCGGGCCACGGAGAGCCTGATTCTGGCCTCCACCTCGGCGGGACCTGCGGAATCCAGCACGATGTCATCGACGGCCCACGCGGAGGACACCGCGGCCATGCCGCCTTCAGTGAGGATCAGCACCAGCGGCGCGCTGAGGCCGGTTGCCTTCAGAAGCTGGGTCAGCGAGCGGGCTCCCACGAGGTCTTTCCGCGCATCCAGGAGCACAATGTCGCAGGGATCCGTCTCCAGCAGCGCGGTGGGCTCGGCCGGGAGGATGTGCACCCGGTGGTTCAACAGCTCCAAGGCAGGCAAAATGTCCACCGATGATCCGGTGCTGTTGGTCAGTAACAGGATGTGCGACATTGTTCCTCCAAGGGGCCGTCCGCGCATCATTGGGCGACTGAACCGGGCTTTCACCGGCCGGTACTGTGCTGGCTGCGGCCGGGAGGCAGCGCTGGCAGACCAGCGCGTCCGGTTCCTGTCGCAGGAAGCGTAGCTGAGCTTTGAGTATACCGAACGGCCACCTGACAGACACTGATCCGCGCCGGGAGCCCGCCTCATTTGCGACATATGGCAGTCACATAGGGCAGGATTGAAACCGTCAGGGCGCGTGGCCCTGCCCGTCAACGGCCCAGCCAGGATGAGGACGCAGCGAAGTTGAGTGCAGAGTCAGAGATGAGAACGCCATGGCCCCGCCTGAAGTGAGCGCTCCGGCAGCCGCCGGCCGCACGCTGAAGTCCTGGAGCATCGGCGTCATTGGACTGGCAGGCCTGGCCACCATCGTCGCCAGTGTTTACCGGACACCGGACGTCCTCCTGGCGGTCGCAATCGTTGTTGCCCTGGCTGTGGGCGTCGGCTGGCCCCACTATCTCGGCGTCCCTGCGAAGAAAACCCTGGCGGCCGTGATCGGCCTGCCGGGTGCCGGCTCGGCGGTGGCCGCTGCCTATGTCGCCGCCCCCGGCTATCTCGACTGGACCCCCGGCTTCATTGCCCTTGGCGTCACAGCCGTGTTCGTGGTCCAGCTGCTGCGGGGGACCGGACAGGCGCAGCGGCTGGAATCGATTCTGGGCTGCTGCGTGGGCGTTCTCCTCTCCTGCTTGGGGGCCGGCTGGATCGCGGGGGCACGGTTCAACGGGGTCAAGGAGATGCTGCTGGTGGCCGGCATCAGCGCCGCCGCCGCGCTTCTCGTGAGCCTCATCCGCTGGCCTGACCGGATTATTGCTCCGCTCGGAATAGCTCTTGCCGGGCTGGCCGGACCGCTGGCGGGGCTGGTCTTTTCCGATATCGCCGTCCTGCCGGCCGCGGTGTTCGGCGTTGTAGTGGGGGCGGTCCTGGTCAGCTTCCGCCGCCTCGTGACCCTCCGAGCGACCCCGCTGAACTTTCCGGCCGCCCTGGGCATGGGCTTAGCGCCTGTTTTGGCGGTCGGTTCGCTGGCTTACTTCATAGACAAACTACTCATCTCCTGACGCGTTAGGATGGCATCATGTCCGTACTTGCATATGAAATTTTCTTCCTTGTCCTGCTCGGCATCGCCAGCCTGTCCATGGCCTGGTTTGCCGGTTTTGTGGTCTACCGCCTGTTCAAAGGCCAGAAGTAGAACCGCTTTCTTCCTGCTAGAAGTTTCCAGAGGTAACAGCTGTGCCGATTGAGATCCCCACAGACCTGACCCCCGAACTGGTTCCGCTTTCCTGGCTCATTGGTGAGTGGGAGGGCAGCGGCCGACTCGGGTCCGGCGACGAAGATTCAGAACACTTTTTCCAGCATGTGTCCTTCATCCAAAACGGGCTGCCGTACCTTCAGTACCGTGCGGAAAGCTGGCTGACCGACGACGACGGCACCAAACTCCGGCCGCTCACCGTCGAGACCGGCTTCTGGGCGCTTGAGCGCAAGCAAATTGACGCCGACAGCGGCCCCGGCCTGATCCCCGGGGACATTGTTCCGGCACTCAAGAGCGCTGACGAGGTGGAGGCTCTCCGGAACAAGGACGGCGGATTCGACATTTCCGTCTCCATTTCCCACCCGGGCGGCATCTCGGAGCTCTACTACGGCCAGATCAAGGGCCCGCAGATCCAGCTGAGCACCGACATGGTGATGCGCGGCAGCCACTCCAAGGAGTACAGCGCCGCCACCCGGATCTTCGGCCTGGTGGACGGAAACCTCCTCTGGCGCTGGGATGTCGCCACCGGCTCGTCCTCGCCGCGGGATACATCGTCGGAACCGGGCAACGGCCTCGAAGCCCACGCCTCGGCGTTCCTGCGGAAGGTTGCCCGGCAGGATTCCTGAAAGGTTTCCTTGACGGACGGGTTTTCCCGACGGTCGGAGCCGGCGGCCCTGTCCGTTCTGCCGTCCGGTCCGCTACGTTGGGCTGAGGACCCATGTTCCTCAGCCCGCAGCGACCCAGGGAGCACCACGTGGATGAAGCGACAAGCCCGGCGGACTACAGCGACCTCAAGGCCGTGTACTTCAACGGCACGCTCAAGCGCTCGCCCGAGAAAAGCAACACCGAGGGCCTGATCGCCGTGAGCCGGCTGATCATGGAAAAGCAGGGCGTGGCCACGCGGGTCATCCGGACCGTTGACCACGACATCGCCAGCGGCGTGTACCCGGACATGCGCGAGCATGGCTGGGAAACCGACGAGTGGCCCGAGCTTTATCCCGCCGTCAAAGAGGCCGACATCGTGGTGATCGCGGGGCCCATCTGGCTGGGGGACAACTCGTCGCAGACCAAGAAACTCATTGAGCGCCTCTATGCCCATTCGGGGGAGCTTAACGAGAAGGGCCAGTGGGCGTACTACCCCAAGGTGGGCGGTTGCCTGATCACCGGCAACGAGGACGGGATCAAGCACTGCGCCATGAACGTCCTCTACAGCCTCCAGCACATCGGCTTCACGATCCCGCCGCAGGCCGACGCCGGCTGGATCGGTCCGGTGGGACCCGGGCCGAGCTATCTGGATGACGGGTCCGGCGGTCCGGAAAGCGACTTCACCAACCGGAACACCACGTTTATGACGTGGAACCTCCTGCATCATGCCCGGATGCTCAAGGACGCCGGCGGAATTCCCGCTTACGGCAACCTTCCGGAAGAATGGAAAGCCGGATCAAAGTTCGGTTTCGAAAACCCGGAGTACCGCTGAGCGAACCAATTCGGCGGCCGGGGCCTGCCGGGACCTGTCCCCGATTCCGAGAAACCGGAATACCCGTCAAGCCAAGGACGTTCCCTTCATATGACTATCAAGAGCCCTCTTTTGTCGCGCCCGGGAGCCGTCGAGGCAGGCGGTGCCGATGCCGGCGTCGCGTCCCACTACGGTGAGCCGCTGCGCGAGCAGCGCGCCCTCGCGGCCGGTACCGCCGTCGTCGACCTGTCCCACCGCGGCGTGGTCACCGTCACCGGACCCGACCGCCTGAGCTGGCTCAACACGCTGTCCTCCCAGCAGGTCACCAACCTCCAGCCCGGTGAGTCCAGCGAGCTGCTGCTCCTGACCATCCAGGGACGCATCGAATTCGATGCCCGGGTGGTGGACGACGGCGGGACCACCTGGCTGATTGTCGAGGCCGCCGAGGCTGCCCCGCTGGCGGAGTGGCTGAACAAGATGAAGTTCATGCTGCGCGTCGAGATCGCCGACGTCTCGGCTGACTGGGCCGTGCTGGGATCCACCAGGGCCGTGCCCGAGTGGTCCGGCCTCAAGGTCTGGCAGGACCCCTGGCCGCACGTCGGCGCCGGCGGGTACGCCTACTCGGTGGTTGGCGAGGAACACCATCCCGGCGCCGAGCGTCCGTGGTTCGAGTACCTGGTGCCGGAAGCAGAGCTTGAAGCAACGCTGGGCGAGCGGCCGCTGGCCGGAGTCTCTGCGGCCGAAGCCCTGCGCGTCGCCGCCTGGCGGCCGCGGCTCGGCGCCGAAACCGACGACAAGACCATCCCGCACGAGCTCGACCTGCTCAGGACCGCGGTCCACCTCTCCAAAGGCTGCTACAAGGGTCAGGAGACCATCGCCCGCGTCCACAACCTGGGCCACCCGCCGCGCCGCCTGGTGTTCCTCCAGCTCGACGGCTCGCAGCACACCATGCCCGCTCCCGGCAGTGAAGTGCTGCTGGGCGAGCGCAAGGTAGGGAACGTCACGTCCGTGGCCCAGCACTACGAGATGGGGCCCATAGCGCTGGCGGTCATAAAGCGCTCCGTCGCGCCGGATGAAATACTGACGGTCATGGACGGCACCGAACCGTACATAGCCGCGCAGGAAGTGATCGTGGCTCCCGACGCCGGCCAGGTGGTCGGCAGGCAGACCGGATTCCTGAGGGGGACCCACAAATGACAGACTCCACCGCGCCCGGAGCGGAACCCGCGCCGTCGCAGCAGCCCGCGTCGCAGCCTTCCGCGTCGCAGCAGCCCGACGAGGAAACGCTGGCACTGGCGCACGCCCTCTTCGATGCGGCCCGCAACGGCGAGACGGAGGTGCTCCGCAGCTACCTGAACGCCGGCGCGCCGGCCACCATGACCAACGCCGCCGGTGATTCGCTGCTCATGCTCGCGGCCTACCACGGCCACGCCGAGACCGTTCAGCTGATCCTGTACCACGGCGGCGACGCCAACAGCGCCAACGACCGCGGACAGACCCCGCTGGCCGGAGCCGTCTTCAAGGGCTACACCGACGTAGCCCGCGTGCTGCTCGACGCCGGTGCGGATCCCGACGCCGGCACCCCCTCGGCGCGCGCCGCCGCGGAAATGTTCGCCCGCACCGACATCAAGGCCCTGTTGGGCTGAGTCCTTGGAGAATGTAGCCAGACCGTGGCCTGCCCTCTGGTCCCTCGTCATCGGGTTTTTCATGATCCTGATCGACACCACCATCGTCTCGGTGGCCAACCCGAGCATCATGGACGGCCTGGACACCGACATCAATGCCGTCATCTGGGTGACGAGCGCCTATCTGCTGGCCTATGCGGTTCCGCTCCTCATCACCGGGAGGCTGGGCGACAGGTTCGGCCCCAAGCGGCTGTACCTCTCCGGGCTGGTCGTGTTCACGCTGGCCTCGCTCTGGTGCGGCCTGTCCGGCAGCGTCCACATGCTCATTGCGGCCCGCGTCCTCCAGGGCCTCGGCGCCGCGCTGATGACGCCCCAGACCATGGCCGTGATCACGCGCATCTTCCCGCCCGACCGGCGCGGCGCTGCGATGGGCCTGTGGGGCGCCACCGCAGGCGCGGCAACGCTGGTGGGTCCCATCCTCGGCGGTGTGCTGGTGGACGGGCTCGGCTGGGAGTGGATCTTCTTCATCAACGTCCCCATCGGCATAGCGGGCTTCATCCTCGCCTGGCGCCTGGTCCCTTCCCTTACCACCCACCCGCACAGGTTCGACATCCCCGGCGTGGTGCTCAGCGCCGTCGGGCTTTTCCTGCTCGTGTTCGGCCTCCAGGAAGGCGAGACGTATAACTGGGGCACCATCGCAGGGCCCGTGTCGGTGTGGGGCCTGATCGTCAGCGGCATCGTGGTGCTGGCGCTGTTCGTGGCCTGGCAGGCTGTCAACAAGGGCGAACCGCTGTTGCCGCTTTCCCTGTTCAAGGACCGGAACTTCTCGCTGGCCAACATCGGGATCACCACGGTGGGGTTCACGGTCACCGCCTTCGGCCTGCCACTGATCTTCTACTACCAGATGGTGCGGGGCATGACCCCCACGCAGTCGGCGCTCATGATGATTCCGATGGCGCTGATCTCCGGCGGCCTGGCTCCGGTGGTGGGCCGCATCATCGACCGCGTCAACCCGAAGTACATCACGTCCGGCGGGTTGCTCCTCATGGCCGTGGCGCTGTTCTGGAACTCCGCCCTCATGCATCCGGACACCCCGGTGTGGCTCTTCCTGCTGCCGAGCGCTGTCCTTGGTTTCGCGAACGCCGGGATCTGGGCGCCGCTGAGTTCAACGGCCACCCGCAACCTGCCGCCGCGGCAGGCCGGAGCCGGTGCCGGCGTCTACAACACCACACGCCAGATCGGGGCGGTGCTGGGCAGCGCCGCGATCGCGGTCCTCATGCAGGCCCGGCTCGCGGCTGAACTGCCTCCGGCGCCCGGCGCCCCGGGAGACGGTGCGGGTGAGCCGGTGAGTTTCGGCGGCCAGTTGCCGGATGCCCTCCACGAGGGATTCTCGACGGCGATGAGCCAGTCCATCATGCTGCCTGCGGCCGTGATCGTGCTGGGCGCCGCCGTGGCTTTGTTTTTCGCCCGGCCGAAGCCACTGCAGGGCTGGAGCGGTCAGCAGCCGGCGGTAGCGGAGAGCTCCGAGGCCAAGACGCCGTAACCGGGGGTGGTCAGCCCAGCAGCACGCTGGTCTGGATGCCGCCGGTGGAAAATCCCAGGCTGCGGGCCGTCGCCAGCGAGCCCTTGTTGCTGACGTCGGCACGCCACTGAAGCGTCAGCCCGGACGCCAGGGCCTCGTGAGCGGCGATCGATGCTGCCAGCGAGCCCAGCCCCCGGCGCCGCCACTGCGGTGCCACGAGGACGCCCATGTGGGCCAGGATGCCTTCCCATTCCGAGTACGCGCCGCAGGCCACGGGCACCCGGCGGCCGTCCTCGTCATGCATGACCGTGTAGCGGTTCTCGAGGTCGGAGAGCCCCACTTCGTTGACGTCGTCCGGCGGGCAGAGTCCCTCCAGCTCGATCGCCTCGGGGTTGCCGTGCGACACCGTCAGTTCCCCGGAAAGCCGCAGCAGGGGAAGATCGTCCGCGAAGAAGAGCGCCGCCGAGCCCAAGCCATGCCCGCCGTGCCGGCGGGTGATGGTCAGCAGGGTGACGTGCTGTGCCATTTCCTCATCGGAGATTCCGACGGCGGCGTCCAGTGCCCACTGCGGACCCACGAGGGCGGAGCTGCCGAAGAGCCGGACGAACTGCACGGAGCGCGCCGAGTCGTCCACCCTGGTGAGCCGCTCCCCGGTTTCCAGGGCAAGCGCGAAGGCGCCGTCGTCGAGCCCCAAGCGGCGCGCCCAGGCTAGCTGGATGATGGCGGCGGAACCGGGCTCAAGACTCATGCCCCAAGCCTACCGACCCCCGCCATCCCCGCATCAACCAGCGCGATGCAACCAGCGCGAACGGACACTTAAGCCCCGCCGGAAAAGTGCGAACGGACAGTTAAGCCCCCGCGGGAAAGCGCGAACTGGCACGTAATGCCCTCAAAAATCGAAACTGAGGGCATTAACTGCGTGTTCGGGCTCTGGTTCGGGCGCTGCGTTAGGGCGCCGGGCTCGGACCCGCCGGGTGGGCGGATTAGCCGAAGAGCACGGCGGCTTCGTCGTAGCGGTGCTGCGGGACCGTCTTGAGCTTGCCCAGGGCCGCTTCGAAGCCAACATGGTCGATGTCGGTTCCGTTCAGCGAAACCATGGTGCCCCAGCGGCCCTCGACGACGGAGTCGATGGCGGCCATCCCCAGCCGTGTGGCGAGCACGCGGTCAAAAGCGGAGGGAACGCCGCCGCGCTGGATGTGGCCCAGGATGGTGGCGCGGGTCTCGATCCCGGTGCGGGCCTCGATCTCCGGTGCCAACTGGTCGGCGATGCCGCCAAGCCGGGGACGGCCAAAGGTGTCCAGGCCGCGCTCTGAATGCGGCGATTCCATGTGTTCCGGCACGAACCCTTCGGCCACAACCACCAGTGGGGCACGGCCACGGTCGTGGGCCTCGTTCACCCACTCGACGATCTGCTCGATGCTCACCTTCTGCTCCGGGATGAGGATGGCGTGGGCGCCGGCGGCCATTCCCGCGTGCAGGGCAATCCAGCCGACGTGGCGGCCCATGACTTCGGCGATCATGCAGCGGTGGTGCGACTCGCCCGTGGTCCGCAGGCGGTCGATTGCCTCCGTGGCGATCTGGACGGCGGTGTCGAAGCCGAACGTGTAGTCCGTGGCGTCGAGGTCGTTGTCCACCGTCTTGGGCACGCCCACGATCTTCAGGCCGGCGTCTGTGAGCCGCTTGGCGGCGGCGAGGGTCCCTTCGCCGCCGATGGCGATGATGGCGTCGATGCCGAGCCGGTCCATGTGGGCCTTGATGACCTCAGGCCCGCCGCCGTTCTCGAACGGGTTGGTCCTGGACGTGCCCAGGATGGTGCCGCCCTGCTTGGCAATGCCTCGGACCACGGTGCGGGGAATGGGAATGATGTCTCCCTCAACCACTCCGCGCCAACCGTCGAGGAACCCCACGAATTCGTGGCCGTGGATGGCGATGCCCTTGAGGACGGCGCCGCGGATCACGGCGTTCAGTCCGGGGCAGTCGCCGCCGCTGGTGAGGATTCCAATTTTCATTTTCTCGGCTCAAATCCTGGTTCGAAGGTATACAGGCAGAGCGCCACGCTGAGCTCACCTAGAGTCTAGTGGGCAGTGTGGGGCAGGACACAAACGGTTACACCGCGCCCCGCGGGGACGTCTGAGTGCCCCCGCTCCGAGGGGAACGGGGGCACTAATTGAAGGTCGACGGCGGTCACCAGCCTTGCGGCGGTGACTACCGGTTCAAGGTGCGCTTCTCGAGGAAGGTCTCGAGCGCGATGCCGTTGTTCTGGTTCGGCAGGACCAGCCACGCCAGAAGGTAAAGCAGGACGGCCGGTCCGGGCAGGAGGCAGAAGAGGAGGAAGCCGATCCGGACGAAGGCAACGTCCACGTTCAGTTTCTCGGCGATCCCGCCGCACACGCCGCCCAGCCAGCGCTCCGGACCCCGCCGCAGGCCGAGGCCCCTGACAATGCTGAAGAATTTTTCCATGGTTCAAGACTTCCCGTTTGTTGAGCTGTTGTCACGTCCGCGAGCCGAGAGCAGGCCGCCGATCACCAGTGCGGCGCCGGCCCCGATCATCAGTCCGATCAGCACATAGGTACCGTTCAGGACCACGATCCCCAGCTGGGAGATGATGATGAGCGCGGCCAGCGCGACTACCACAAGCCCCCAGACGATGGTGCCGACCCGGGCCGGACCGGGTTCACGGCCGTCCGTTGCGTCGGATGCCGGCACCGGAGAGGTCTTCGGTGTGGGGTCATAGCTGCTCATGTCAGTTGCCTTCCTGGATGGTGATGTTGCTGACGGTTCCGTCGATCTGAAGGATCACGCGGGCGCCGGGCTTGTCGGAGTTGTAGCTGCTCTGCCGGGAGGTGATCCCGCTGCGGCTGTCCGCGCCCTCATTGAGGTTGCCCAGCGTCATGTCAGCCCGGACATCCACGGGAACCGTTCCCGGGATGATGACCGTCACGTTGCTGGCGGTGACGTCGAGGGGGACCACCACGTCGGTGCCCAGCGGCGGGTTCAGGTTCAGGCCGGTCAGGTCAACCGTTCCGCGGCCTCCGGTGATCTGGAAGCCTTCCCGTGCCTGTTCGATGCTGACCGGGTTCCAGTCCGCGTTCTGGAAGCGGAAGCGGTCACCGTTCGGCACGGTGTTGAAGATGCCCCCGACGATCAGGGCGGCCACGGCGAAGAATCCGAGGATGCCCGACGTCTTGCCGCGGAGACCGGAGAGGAGGATGCCCAGGCCCAGGACGGCGGCGCCGCTCGCCCACACCACGGCGTTGGCGGAGTCGCCGAGATCGATGACGTTGCCGGCGTCGAGGGCCTTGAGGGTGCCGCCGACCAGCAGGGCCAGGCCTGCGGTGATGGCGACGGCAGGCGCGCCGGGGCCGTTCGGCTTTGACTTCGGAACGGGTACGGGAGTCGGCACTGGTGCGGGCCCGCGGGGCGGAACGCTCCCGAAGCCCCCGCCGTAGGGGGTGGGCGGGACGTTCCCCTGGCCGGCCGAGCCGTACGGCGGGGTGGAAGTCGACGCCGGCCGTGCCCCGTGCTGGGCCGTGACGGTCTGGGTGCCGGCCGGGAAGGATCCCGCTGCCGGGGCGCCGCCGGCGGCGGCGTACCCGTAGGCAGCGCCGGCCTGGGTGGTGTTCATAGGTTCTCCGATGCGGTTCTTATTGCGCTGGGTGAGGAAGTAGATGAGGTAGATGACACCGCCCACCCAGAAGAGGGCCCAGAAGAATCCGAAGCCGTCATGCCCCCAGCCCCAGAATCCGCCGCCCATGCCCGTGAGGCCGATGATGGTGGTGATGAGCGCGCCGGTCATGCCGCTGGTCCAGCGTCCGGCAGCGGCTTCCTGGGTATGTATCCGACCGTCCGGCTCGGGGAGGAGCGCCCAGGCGACGCCGTACAGGAGGACGCCGATGCCGGCGAACAGCGTCAGCACGATGAAAACGCCACGCACGATCAGCGAGTCGATGCCCATGCGCTCTGCGATGCCGCTCGAGACGCCGCCAATCCAGCGGTCGCGTCCGCGGTAAATCCCGTGGCTGCGGATCCAGTCGAAGAAGTTCAGCTGCTGGTCGGGCCGGCCGTCGCCGGGTCGACCGGCGCCAAAGCCGGGGCCGCCCGGTGGAGGGGTGCCGGGGCCGCCAAAGCCTGGACCGCCGGGCGGAGGGGTGCCGGGAATTTCCTGCGTCGGATTGAAATGCGGGAACAGCTGCTCAGTCGGCTTCTCCGTCCGGCGCGCGGTCGATTCGGCGGTCGATTCCGCGGGCGCTTCTGCCTGCGTTGCGGCTTGCGCTCCGGGTGCAACCGCACCGGCAGCAACCGGACCGGCTGCAGCGGGCCGGGATTCGGCGGGACGTTCGGACTGCGGCTCGGTCCGGGGTTCCTGCCGAGGCTCGGAACCGGATCCGGACTGGGCGTCGGACGGGTTGGCGGGCTGTTGCCCTTCAGCTGGGGTGGGGGTCTGCGAGTTCATACTTCGATCCTGCCGTGCGGGCCCAGAAGCCTCTATTGGGGAACACCCTGAGCCATCCCTGACTTACCCCCGGTCCACCCTCAAAACGGGCTCCGGAAACCCTGATCCGTGTTTGGATTGATGCATGACCACAGTCCCCGTCCGCCCGCCGCTGGTTCGCAGCAGCGACCGCATTATCGCCGGCGTGTGCGCCGGCCTCGCGGAGCACCTGGGCTGGCCGGTGCGCATGGTCCGGATCGGCATGGCGGTGGCCGCGCTCGCCGGCGGGGCAGGCCTCGTGTTCTATGGATGGCTCTGGATCATGGTTCCCACCGCAGACGAAAGCGCCAAGCGCAATGCCCGGCGGCCGGCGTCGCCGATTGCTCCCGCGGTGAGCATTGCCCCCGCGGTGAGCATGCCGCCCAACCAGTCCGCCGCCGTCGGCCCTTCGTTGTGGAGCGATGCCTATTCGCCCGGCTACCCGTCCGGCCCGGTTGCGCCGCCTCTGGGCGGCCCCGCCGCGGCGGGGCCGGTTGGCTACAGCTCTGCGGCAAATCCCGCACCGTCCGGACCGTACGTCGCCGGGGCCCCCTCCCAGGCAGAGGGAACCGCTGCTGTTCCGGGCACCGGTGCCTGGTTCCGCGTCCGCAACATGCGGTACGGCAAGGAAATCCTGCTCGGCGCCGGGCTGCTGCTCGTTGCCGCCATCCTGATCGCCAGGCTGCTCGGCGTCGAGGTGCCGCTGGGGACGCTGATCCCGGCGGCCGCCATCCTCGGCGGTGCGGCCATCGCCTGGATGCAGCTCGATGAGACGCGCCGCGCCGGCCTTGTGGACAAGACCAAGGCGGACCAGGCCGGCGGATGGGCGCGGCTGGCTGCCGGCCTTGCGCTGGTGGTGGCCGGAGTGCTCGTCATGGTGTCGGGGTCCGGATCCTGGGAGCAGACCTGGCTGGCGCTGCTGGCGTCCGTGGCCGTTCTTGGCGGAGTCGCGCTGGTGCTGCTTCCGTGGGGCCTGAAGTTCTGGCGGGATCTTGAGACCGAACGCGCTGGCCGGGTGCGCGAGACCGAACGCGCGGAGATCGCCGCCCACCTGCACGATTCAGTGCTGCAGACCCTCGCGCTGATCCAGCGCCGCGCCGCCAACGAACACGATGTTGTGAGGCTGGCCAGGGCGCAGGAACGCGAACTGCGCGGCTGGCTCTTCAGGGACCCGGCCAGGGACGCCGGCCAGCTGTCGGACCGGATCAAGGCGGCCGCAGCGGAGGTTGAGGACGGCCTCGGCAATGCGGTGGACGTGGTGAGCGTGGGTGATACGGCCATGACCGACAGGCATGAGGCGCTGGTCCAGGCAAGCCGTGAAGCCATGCTGAACGCCTCCCGCCACGGCGGCGGGCCGGTCTCCGTGTACCTGGAAGTATCCGACGGCGGGGCGGAGGTTTTCGTCAAGGACCGCGGCTCCGGCTTCGAGCTCCACACCGTCCCGGCGGACAGGCTGGGGGTCCGGGAGTCAATTATTGGCCGGATGAAACGGCACGGCGGTAGCGCCGAGATCAACAGCAGTCCTGACGGCACGGAGGTCCGGCTCAAGTTGCCGGCGGCCGCGGAGGACAACGGGGAAGGGAAGTCATGAGCACTCCAGCACTGGACGGCACGGCCGGGGATCCGGGACGGACCGTCCGGGTCGTGATCGTGGACGACCACGCCATCTTCCGTTCCGGCCTGAAAGCGGACCTGGACCCGCGCATTGAGGTGGTCGGAGAAGCCGGAACGGTGGAGCAGGCAATCGAGGTGATCGGCCGGACCCGCCCGGAGGTGGTGCTGCTCGACGTCCACCTGCCCGGCGGCCTGGGCGGAGGAGGGCGGGAAGTCATCGCCGGCTCCGCGGCGCTTCGGGGCACCACCAAGTTCCTGGCCCTCAGCGTGTCGGACGCCGCCGAGGACGTGGTGGCGGTGATCCGCGCCGGCGCCCGGGGCTACGTCACCAAGACGATTTCGGGGGCGGAGATCACGGACGCCGTCTATCGCGTGGCGGGCGGCGACGCCGTCTTCTCGCCGCGGCTGGCCGGCTTCGTGCTGGACGCGTTCGGCACCGCCCCGGCTGACATCGCCGACGACGAGCTGGACAAGCTCTCGGCCCGGGAGCTCGAGGTGATGAGGCTCATAGCCCGGGGCTACAGCTACAAGGAAGTGGCCAAGGAGCTGTTCATCTCCATCAAGACCGTGGAAACCCATGTGTCGGCCGTGCTGAGGAAGCTGCAGCTCTCCAGCCGCCATGAACTGACCAAGTGGGCGGCCGAGCGGCGGCTCCTCTAACCCACCCGGACGCTCACTCACTTCGTCGCCCAAACACCAACGCTCTCCCACCTGTGAATCGGGTGGGAGAGCGTTGGTGGTTTTCCTGCGGGAGGTGGGAGGGCGTGCCTACTTGGCCTGGCCCAGGAAGTCCTGCAGCCGCGCCACGCCGGTGGCGAGGTCGTCGTCGCCCAGGGCGTAGGACAGCCTCAGGTAGCCGGAAGGACCGAAGGCCTCGCCGGGCACCACGGCAACCTCCACCTCGTCCAGGATCAGTGCCGCGAGTTCGGCCGAGGTCGAAGGGCTGACCAGACCGTTCGCCGTCGGGAATTCCTTGCCCAGCAGCGCGCGGACGTCCGCGTAGACGTAGAAGGCGCCCTTCGGCGTCGGGCATTCAACGCCGTCAATGGCATTGAGTCCGGCGACGATTGCCTTGCGGCGGCGGTCAAAGGCGACCTTCATTTCGTCGACCGCGGTGAGCGGGCCCGAGACGGCGGCCAGGGCAGCGATCTGCGGGATGTTGGACACGTTGGACGTGGCGTGCGACTGCAGGTTGGTGGCGGCCTTGATGACATCGGCCGGGCCGATCATCCAGCCCACCCGCCAGCCGGTCATGGCATACGTCTTGGCCACGCCGTTGAGGATCACCACTTTGTCGCCTAGCTCGGGAACGGCCGTGGCGATGGAGGTGAACGGGACGCCGTCGTACGTCAGGTGCTCGTAGATTTCGTCCGTGACCACCCACAGGCCCTTGGAAGCGGCCCACCGGCCGATGTCCGCCACCTGCTCGGGGGAGTACACGGAGCCTGTCGGGTTGGACGGCGAGACGAACAACAGGATCTTGGTGCGGTCCGTGACGGCCGCTTCCAGCTGCTCCACGGTAACCAGGTAGTCCTGCTCCGGACCGGCGAAGACCTCCACCGGCACGCCGCCGGCGAGGCGGATCGCTTCGGGGTAGGTGGTCCAGAACGGCGTGGGAACGATCACTTCGTCGCCCGGATCCACGAGCGTTGCGAAGGTGTTGTAGACGGCCTGCTTGCCGCCATTGGTGACCAGCACCTGGGAGGCGTCGGCCTTGTACCCGGAGTCCCGGAAGGTCTTCTCGGCGATGGCCTTCTTCAGCTCGGGCAGGCCGCCGGCGGGGGAGTACCGGTGGTACTTCGGCTGGCTGGCCGCCTCGATGGCTGCCTGGACGATGTAGTCCGGGGTGGGGAAATCCGGTTCGCCGGCGCCGAAGCCGATCACGGGCCGGCCGGCCGCCTTAAGTGCCTTGGCCTTGGCGTCGACAGCCAGGGTGGCGGATTCGGCAATGGCGGAAATGCGTTGGGAAACGCGGGCGGCAGACATGGCGGGTCCGTTCTTCGCTTGCAGCGGGTCAGCTGAATGGTGGAATTCGACGGAATCTACTCTATGCTGTTCACCGGATCGTTCGAGGTGGGGCATGGCTTTGTGACTGCGGAGCAGTCAGGAATCCGCCGCCGCAGGACGGTCCGAAACGAGGCTGGTTCGACGTACGCGAAGTTGTTGCGTAGACTGGTTCTCCGGTGTTGAAAACACGATGATGACGTGCGCCCCAGGAGTCCTGGCTGAAGCGCGGCCTCGATCAGTTTTTGATCCATAGGGTAGTGGCGCAATTGGTAGCGCAGCGGTCTCCAAAACCGCAGGTTGCAGGTTCGAGTCCTGTCTGCCCTGCGCAAGCTGTTCCGGCGGAAAGCCGGAGCAAGCGCAGCAACCATGGTTCGGTTCAGAACCCGGGTAATCCGACATTTTGCGAGGATGAGTGAGGAACAGGTGACCGAAACAGCTGCAAGCAGCTCCAAGGGCCGCCCCGCAAAGAACGCCGAGAAGGCCGGCTTCTTCGCTCGAATCGCACTCTTCATCCGCCAGGTCATCGGCGAGCTGAAGAAGGTTGTCGCGCCGACCCGCAGGGAACTGATTAATTACACGCTCGTGGTGCTGGTATTCGTGGTCATCATGATGGTCATCGTCACCTTGCTGGACCTGGGCTTCGGGACCGCGGTGAGCTGGGTCTTCGGCGGTACAGGCGCCGGGGACCGCTAAGGCGATCGGTCCGCAGACTGCGCGGGTCCTTCCGGAAAATCGGAACGGACTGCGGAGTGTGCGGAATTGAGCCATTTAAATAGGCATGTTAGGCAATGAGGAAGCAGGAGACCAAGTGTCTGAGCAGGAGCTCGAGGTAACTGAGACTGAGCTGGATGAAACCAAGGACGCGGCGGCTGAGGCCGTTGAAGAGTCTGAGGTTGAGTCTGCTGCACCCGATTCCGACGACGAAACTGACGCTGACGCCGAAACTGACGCCGACGACGATGCAGATGTAGCCGACGACGAGACTGACGTCGATTCCGACGAGGACGACTCCGAGGAAGCTGACGCCGATGAGGCAGACGTCCTCGCAGCCGCGGCCGCAAAGGCCGACGTCGATCCCGCCGAGGAATTCAAGGCCAAGCTGCGCCGCCAGGAGGGTGACTGGTACGTCATCCACTCCTACGCCGGTTACGAGAACCGCGTGAAGGCCAACCTTGAGACGCGCATCCAGACCCTGGACATGGAAGATTACATCTTCGAAATCCAGGTGCCGATGGAAGAAGTCGTTGAGATCAAGAACGCCCAGCGCAAGGTCATCAACCGCGTCCGCATCCCCGGCTACGTGCTGGTCCGCATGGACCTGACCGACGCCTCATGGGGCGCCGTCCGCCACACCCCGGGTGTCACCGGCTTTGTGGGCAACGCCCACAACCCCGTCCCGCTGCGCCTGGACGAGGTCTTCTCCATGCTCGCCCCTGTCTTCGAAGAGGAGCAGGCCGAGAAGGGCAAGCCGGTCAAGCACGCCGCCGCCCCCGTGGACGTCGACTTCGAGGTCGGCGAATCGGTCATCGTCAAGGAAGGTCCGTTCGAGACCCTCCCCGCCACGATCTCCGAAATCAAGGTGGACTCCCAGACCCTCGTGGTGCTGGTGTCCATCTTCGAACGCGAGACCCCGGTCACGCTGGCCTTCAACCAGGTCACCAAGATCTAGCACCACCCACAGAATTCGCTCCGGGGCTGCCTGCTTAGCAGCCACGAAGCGGCAGACCGCCTCGCCATGGCGGTCAACCACCTGAGGCACGCTCCTGTGTCCCAGGACGTAATTGAGAGAAGGACCCTACATTGGCTCCCAAGAAGAAGGTCACCGGCCTCATCAAGCTGCAGATCCAGGCAGGTGCCGCCAACCCGGCCCCGCCGATCGGTCCTGCGCTTGGCCAGCACGGTGTCAACATCATGGAATTCTGCAAGGCGTACAACGCTGCAACGGAAGCCCAGCGCGGCAACGTTATTCCTGTTGAAATCACGGTCTACGAAGACCGCTCGTTCACGTTCATCACCAAGACCCCGCCGGCTGCAGAGCTCATCAAGAAGGCTGCAGGCGTCGCCAAGGGTTCAGCTACCCCGCACACCGTCAAGGTTGCCAAGCTGACCCAGGCCCAGGTCAACGAGATCGCGTCCACCAAGATGGAAGACCTCAACGCCACGAGCCTCGAAGGCGCAGCGAAGATCATCGCCGGCACCGCCCGTTCCATGGGTATCACCGTCGAGGGTTAATTCCCTCACCGCTGATGCGGCG
The DNA here is from genome assembly GCF_002929275.1 of Arthrobacter sp. ZGTC131. Classification (GTDB taxonomy): domain Bacteria; phylum Actinomycetota; class Actinomycetes; order Actinomycetales; family Micrococcaceae; genus Arthrobacter. Next base: position 586,242 of record NZ_PJIK01000001.1, on the reverse strand, counting down.
CCGGGTTCGGGAAACCGACGACGACGCCGGGCAGCACCGCCGGGAAACCGGCACCACTGAAACATTGAAATGTTGGTAATCCACGCCGGACTACTGACTGTGGCAGGGCCCAGCGCGGTCCGCAGACCACAACTGCACAAGGAGAATAAGCAGCATGGCAAAGCGCAGCAAAGCATATGAGGCAGCCGCCGCCAAGATCGACGCGGAGAAGTTCTACGCGCCGTTCGAGGCAGTGACGCTGGCCAAGGACACCAACCCGTCCAAGTTCGACGCCACCGTTGAGGTCGCTTTCCGCCTGGGTGTTGACCCTCGCAAGGCCGACCAGATGGTTCGCGGCACGGTCAACCTGCCGCACGGCACCGGTAAGACCGCCCGCGTCCTCGTCTTCGCAACCGGCGACAAGGCAGAGGCAGCAATCGCTGCCGGCGCCGACTTCGTTGGTTCCGATGACCTGATCGAAAAGATCGCAGCCGGCTGGACCGACTTCGACGCCGCCGTCGCCACCCCTGACCTCATGGGCAAGGTTGGCCGCCTCGGTAAGGTCCTCGGCCCGCGTAACCTGATGCCGAACCCGAAGACCGGCACCGTGACCGCTGACGTCACCAAGGCTGTCACCGACATCAAGGGCGGCAAGATCGACTTCCGCGTCGACAAGCACTCCAACCTGCACTTCATCATCGGCAAGGTTTCGTTCGACGCCATCAAGCTGGCCGAGAACTACGCAGCTGCTCTCGAAGAGGTGCTTCGCCTGAAGCCGTCCGCTTCCAAGGGCCGCTACATCCAGAAGGCAACTGTTGCCACCACGTTTGGCCCCGGCATCTCCGTCGACCCCAACGTCACCAAGGTGCTGACCGAGGTCTAATCCTCGCGAAAACACCCGCCGGTAATCCGGCAGGCATCAAAGGACCGCCCGGCACTGCGCCGGGCGGTCCTTTGCTTTACTTCCGGACGCTGGCGGACCCTGGCAGACCCGCCGTACGCCCGATGACCCCCGCCGGGCTCTGGAGGGCGGGCGGCCATGCGGCTAGGCTGATGCGGTGACGCCCACATACCGCATAGAGCCGCTGGTATTACCTGCTTCCCTCGATTCTTCGGACGCCGCCGACTTCCTCGAATTCAGCGACCTGAGCGATGCCATGGTGCTGGAAACCTGGGGGAACCTTGACCGGGCCAGGACGCGGAGTGCCCGGCTGGAATCGTGGCGCGACGACGAATACGCCCAGCTCAGGCTCTTCTTCGTGCGCCTGGACGGCCGCATGGTGGCGACCTCCTGGGTCAGGCTGCCGCAGCAGGAAAACCTCGAAGACGCGATGGTGCGCGTAAACGTCCTGGACGAGTTCTCGGGCCGGGGCATCGGCCAAGCGCTCCTGCGGCACGCCGAAGCCTTCGCCGCCGCCCGCGGCCGCAGCACTCTGCAGAGCTACACCGAACACGTGGCCGGGTTCGATCCTGACGGCGCCGGCATCCTGAAGCCCGGAACCGGGACGGGCGGGATTCCGTCCGGTTCGCGTGCGGTGCAGTTCGCGACGGCGGCCGGCTATGCGTTGGAACAGGTGACGCGTTTCAGCGCACTGGACATGCCGCCGTCGGAAGCGGTTTTGGACGCCCTGGAGCGCGAGGCGCGCTCCATCGCCGGCGACCGGTACGAGCTCCTGGCCTGGACGGACAGCTGCCCGGACGAACACGTGGACCAGCTCGCCGTGCTCATGTCGCGCATGAGCACCGACACCCCGGCCGGGGCGCTCCATTACGACCCCGAAGTGTGGGACGCCAAGCGAGTCCGGCACGTCGAGGATGAGTGGAAGCAGGCCGGCCTGGAGTCGCTCGTGGCGGCGGCAAGGCATACGGCAAGCGGCGAGCTCGCCGCATACTCGGTCCTGCAGTTCTCAGCGTCAAAGCCCTGGCTGGCGGAGCAGGACGACACCCTGGTGGCCAAACCCCACCGCGGACACCGCCTGGGCATGCTGGTCAAGCTGCTGAACCTTCGGCGCATGATGCAGGTGCACCCCGCGGTGGAGCGGATCCTCACGTTCAACGCCGCTGAGAATGACCACATGCTCGCCATCAACGTCGCCCTCGGGTTCCGCCCGGCAGGGTACGACGGCGAGTGGCAGCGCCGGTGCTAACCGGCATATGCTGGCGGCGGACACACCGCGTGGACTCGAGCCCGCTGCCCGGAAGGGCGAGCGGCGGAAACGGCTGGGATGATGGCAAGTGAAGTGCGGATCGAGCAGCTGTGGATCCCGGATTCCGTTGACGCGCCCGACGCAGCGGACTTCCTGGCCGCCGTCGAGGTAGGCCGCAAGGTCCGGATGCAGACGTGGGGCAGCGACGACCTCGCGTACGCGCCGCTGGAGAAGCTCCTCGAACTGGACGATCCCTACGAGCGGCAGGTCATCCTGGTGGCCAAGATCGAGGGCACCATCGTGGGCGCGGTGGACATTGCCCTGCCCCTGACCGACAACCTGGACCTCGCTGAGTTCACCCTCGATATCCTGCCGGAGTATCAGCGCCAGGGCGTAGGCAGGCAGCTGCTGGAGGCAGCCGAACAGTTCGCCCGCGACGAGGGCCGCTCAATGATCCTGGTGGACACCAACCACCCCGGTGCCTCGCTCCATGAATTCGAACCCGAACAGCTGGTGCCGGGCTCCGGGCTGGGCTTCGTGCCGCTGGGCAGCCGCGAGGTGGAGTTCGCCCGGCGCACCGGCTACACGCTCCAGCACATCGAGCAGTTCAGCTCATGCGCCCTGCCCCTGGACAGCAAGCTCGTGGCGGAACTCGAAGCCGAGGCGGAGGAGGCGAACAACGGCCGTTACTGGCTGCACCATTGGACGGACCGCTGCCCCGAACGGTGGCTGGAGGCCGTTGCGGTCCTTGAAAACCAGGCCGGAGGGGATGTCGAGCCCGATGCCGTGGGCGAGGACAGCATGGTGTTCGACGCCCGGATACTGCGGGAAGCGGAAGAAGTCACCATCGCGCAGGGACGGCGGACGGTGGTGACCGCCGTCGAGCACATCGCCACCGGCACCCTGGTGGGGCTGACCACCATCAGCGTGCTGGCGCAGCGCCAGGACGTCGTGTTCCAGGACGACACCGTGGTGCTGCAGGCACACCGGGGCAACAAGCTGGGCCTCCTGATCAAGGTGGCCAACATGGAGCGGCTGACGGAGCAGTTCCCGGATGCGCGCGTGATCTACACCTGGAACGCCCCGGAAAACCGGTATCTGCTCACGGTCAACCGGCAGTTGGGGTTCACGACGGCGGGCGTCACCGGAATCTGGCAGAAGGAACTCCCGAACCTCGGGCCCAGCACCAGCTGAGCCGCGGCGGTTGAGCCGCGCCAGTTGAAGCGTGCCTGCGGAAGTGTGCCGCCGGACCGCCCCGCCGGAAGCGTGCCGCCGGACCGCCGATTTGGCGGACCGGCGCGGCGTCCCGTAAGCTTGAGCTACCAAAGACCGTCGGTTGTTGGGAATCCACTCTCTCGAGCTCAGCTCAACTCTGCAGTTGCGTGCGGGAGAGTCAGTGGGTTTCCGGACGAAGGACCCTGAACATAGGGCGGCCGGCGCAGGTGAACGAAGCAGAAGCTCCGCGGTTATGAATCGTGTTGAGCCAAGCCCCGTGCATCTGCGCGGGGCGTTTTTAGTTTTAGCTCACCTGAGCGGGGACCCGGAATACCGGCACTATCCCCGGAAGGAGGGTTATGGCAACGCCTACCAAGGTTTCAGCAGTAGCTGAGATCACTAACGATTTCAAGGAATCGAACGCCGCTGTCCTGACCGAATACCGTGGGCTCACCGTTGCACAGCTCAAGCAGCTGCGTGTTTCTCTCGGCCAGGACACCAAGTTCGCGGTCGTCAAGAACACCCTGACCGCCATTGCAGCCAAGGAAGCTGGTGTCGAAGCATTCGACGGCCAGCTCGCCGGCCCCACTGCAATCGCGTTCATCAAGGGTGACGCAGTTGCAGCTGCCAAGAGCCTGACGGATTTTGCCAAGACCAACAAGCAGCTGGTTATCAAGACCGGTTACTTCGAGGGCAAGGCACTGAACGCCAGCGAAGTTGCTGCCCTGGCAGCACTCGAGTCCCGCGAGCTGCAGCTCGCCAAGGTTGCAGGCATCCTCAAGGCTCCTGCTGCCGCTGCTGCACGCACCATCGACGCACTGCGCCTCAAGCTTGAAGAAGCGAACGGTGCTCCGGCTGAAGCCGAAGCCCCCGCCGCTGAAGAAGCTCCCGCCGCAGACGCAGCAGCAGAGGCCGAAGCTCCGGCTGAAGCCGCCGCCGAAGAGAACTAACTCTCTCTTTCAAACCAGACTCCGGTGTGAAGGCACGGCATAACGCCCCCGATCACCACCTATAGGAAGGACGCCACACCATGGCGAAGCTCACCAACGAAGAGCTCATTGAAGCTTTCAAGGAACTGACCATCATCGAGCTCTCCGAGTTCGTCAAGCTCTTCGAAGAGACCTTCGAAGTTACCGCTGCTGCTGTTGCTGTTGCTGGCCCCGCCGGCGGCGGCGCTGCAGAAGAGGCTGAAGAGAAGACTGAATTCGACGTCGTTCTCGAAGCTGCTGGCGACAAGAAGATCGCAGTGATCAAGGAAGTTCGCGCCATCACTTCCCTGGGCCTCAAGGAAGCTAAGGACGTTGTTGACAGCGCTCCGAAGGCCGTCCTCGAAGGCGTCACCAAGGAAGCTGCCGAGAAGGCCAAGGAGCAGCTCGAAGCTGCCGGCGCCACCGTTACCCTCAAGTAACACAGGCTCTTCCCGGAATCCCCGTCCACTCCGGTGGGCGGGGATTCCTGCATTTAACCCCGAGCCTAGTTGGGGTCGCTGATGTCCGCGATGACAGCGCCGAGCGCCGCGGTCAGGGCGTCCGCGTCCACGAAGGCGCTGTAGCCGTGCTGGCCCGCGCCCATCGAAATGCGCTTGCCCGAGATGTTCTTGTCCGCGTAAACGGGCCACGCCGTGGTGCTGCCGAGCGGCGTGATGGTCCCGCGCTCGTAGCCCGTGGCTTCGAGGGCGACGTCGGCCGCGGGCATGGACAGCTTGTTGACGCCTACGAGGCTGCGCAGCTTCGGCCAGGAGATCTGGCGGTCGCCGGGGATGAGGGCGAACAGGAAAGTCCCGTCCTTGTGCTTGACCACGAGGGACTTCACGATGTCCGCCGGGGCGATGCCGAGGATCCGCGCCGCTTCCTCGAGGCTGTGCGCGGCCAGTCGCTCCACGATCTCGACCTGCAGGCCCCGGGCGGCGGCGTCGGCAAGGAATCGCTCCCTGCCGGCGCCGTGCGCTCCGGTGCCGGCCGTGCCGGCAGCGGCTGAGCCGGTCATCAGTCCCGGAACAGCAGGAGGGCTTCGCCTTGCCCGCCGCCGCCGCACAGCGAAACCGCAGCCTTGCCCTGGCCGCGCCGTTTCAGCTCATGCGCGGCGTGCAGTGCCAACCTCGCGCCGGAAGCGCCGATGGGGTGGCCCAGGGCGATCGCGCCGCCGTGGATGTTGCACTGCTCCAGCGGGTAATCCAGGTCCTTGAGGGACTGCACGGCCACGGAACCGAACGCCTCGTTGATTTCGATGAAGTCCAGATCGGCCGTGGTCCAGCCGGCGCGGTCCAGGGCATTCCGGATTGCGTTGGAGGGCTGGGAGTGCAGGGAATTGTCTGGGCCCGCCACCTGTCCCGGCTTGCCGATGACCGCCAGGTACTCAAGTCCGTTCTCCTCGGCGAATATGCGGGACGTCAGGACCAGGGCGGAGGCGCCGTCGGACAGGGGAGAGGAGTTGCCGGCCGTGATGGTGCCGTCGGTGACGAACGCGGCCCGCAGGCCCGCCAGGGTTTCGACGGACGTGTTGGGGCGGACGCCTTCATCGGTGGCCACAACCAGGGGATCACCCTTGCGCTGCTTGACGCTGATGGGCGCGATCTCGTCGTCGAAGACCCCGTTCTTCGCTGCGATGGCGGCGCGCTGGTGCGACTGCGCGGCGACGTTGTCCTGGGAAGCCCGGTCAATGCCCAGCGTGAGGTTCTTGGTTTCGGTGGACAGGCCCATGGACTGCCCGTCGAAGGCGTCGGTCAGGCCGTCGTGTGCGGCAACGTCCAGGGCCTGGATGGCGCCGTAGGTCCAGCCCTGGCGCGAGCCCGGAAGGACGTGCGGGGCCCGGGTCATGGACTCCTGGCCGCCGGCGACGACGACGGTTGCGTCACCGCCGCGGATCATCCGCGCGGCGTCGATCACGGCGGTGAGGCCCGAAAGGCAGACCTTGTTGATGGTCACCGTGGGCACGTTCCAGCCGATGCCGGCACCGATCGCGCTCTGCCTGGCAGGGTTCTGGCCGGCACCGGCCTGCAGCACCTGGCCCATGATCACGGCGTTGACCTGCTCCGCTTCAACCCCGCTCGCGGCAAGCGCCGCCTTGATGGCGTGGGCCCCGAGTTCGACGGCGGTGAAGCTCGCCAATTGCCCGTTCAGCCGGCCCTGCGGTGTGCGCGCGCCGGCCAGGATGACAACATCGTTGTTGTCCGCGGAATTGCTCATGGTTTATCTCTTCCGATCGTGTCGATGTACGCCTAGGTTATCGTGAGCCCGATCACCTATCCATTCAAACGCTGTCGCGGCAGGCTGAATTCCTGCGCCGCCGCATTCCGGCGCGGGAACGTGCCGGCCGCTACGGCGTTCGATGGATGCCCTCGGCAACGGTGCTTGCAATCTGCTGGGAAGTGGGGTAGACACGCGCAATGTTTTGCCGTATCGTAGATATTTGCGTCTTCCCTGTTTACCTTCAGCCTTCATATAGCGGTGGGCTTCGCCTGGCAGCTGCTCCATCAATGTGCCGTAACCACGTCACCAGCATGGGCAGACCAGGTCCCGGGTCATATAGCGGAACCGGATGGTAGCACTGCGGAGTCACTCCGCAGGGTACATAGCGGGGGAGATCTGAAAACGCCTGAAGGTCTGTGGAAGGATCCCTCTTGGTCGCCTCGAGCACCTCTAATAACGAAACCGCTAACACGGCAAGCACCGATGGTGCCACTCGCCGGCTCTCATTCGCAAAGATTCACGAACCTCTTGACGTTCCGAATCTGCTTGCACTGCAGACGGACAGCTTCGACTGGCTGGTCGGAAATGAACGCTGGCAGGCAAGGGTAGCGAAAGCTGTCGAAGAAGGCGACCTCAGCGTCGCCACCACCTCCGGTCTTTCCGACATCTTCGAAGAGATCTCCCCGATTGAGGATTTCCAGGGCACCATGTCCCTGAGCTTCTCCGATCCGGAGTTCGCTGATCCCAAATACACCATGGCCGAGTGCAAGGACCGGGACGCTACGTACTCGGCTCCGCTGTACGTTAAAGCCGAATTCATGAACAACAACACGGGCGAAATCAAGCAGCAGACCGTGTTCATGGGTGACTTCCCGCTGATGACCGAGAAGGGCACCTTCGTCGTCAATGGCACCGAGCGTGTCGTTGTCTCCCAGCTGGTGCGTTCCCCGGGTGCCTACTTTGAGCGCACGGCCGACAAGACCAGCGACAAGGATATATTCACTGCAAAGATCATCCCGTCCCGCGGTGCCTGGTTCGAGCTCGAGATCGACAAGCGCGACCAGGTCGGCGTTCGCCTTGACCGCAAGCGCAAGCAGTCCGTCACCGTGCTGCTGAAGGCCCTCGGCTGGACCGAAGGCCAGATCCTCGAGGAGTTCGGCCAGTACGACTCCATGCGCGCAACGCTGGAGAAGGACGCCACCGAAACCCGCGAAGACGCGTTGCTGGACATCTACCGGAAGCTGCGACCGGGCGAGCCGCCCACCGTCGAGGCTGCCCAGTCACTGCTGGACAACCTGTACTTCAACTCCAAGCGCTACGATCTGGCCAAGGTCGGCCGTTACAAGATCAACCGCAAGCTTGGCATCGACCGCTCCCTTGGCGACAAGGAAGCGTCCGTCCTGCACGTTGAAGACATCGTCGCCATGATCAAGTTCCTGGTTGCGCTGCACGCCGGTGAGAAGACCCTCATGGGCAAGCGCGACGGCCAGGACCACGAGCTGCGCGTCGAGATCGATGACATCGACCACTTCGGCAACCGCCGCATCCGCGCCGTCGGCGAGCTCATCGAGAACCAGGTCCGCACCGGCCTGTCCCGTATGGAGCGCGTCGTCCGCGAGCGTATGACCACGCAGGACGTCGAGGCCATCACGCCGCAGACGCTGATCAACATCCGCCCGGTGGTGGCAGCGATCAAGGAGTTCTTCGGAACCTCCCAGCTGTCCCAGTTCATGGACCAGAACAACCCGCTCTCGGGTCTGACCCACAAGCGCCGCCTGTCTGCGCTTGGCCCGGGCGGTCTGTCCCGTGACCGTGCAGGCATGGAAGTCCGAGACGTTCACCCGTCCCACTACGGACGTATGTGCCCCATCGAAACACCTGAAGGCCCGAACATCGGTCTGATCGGTTCGCTGGCTTCCTACGGACGCATCAACCCGTTCGGCTTCATCGAGACCCCTTACCGTCTCGTGGCCGAGGGCGTCGTGTCCGACGAAGTCCAGTACCTGACGGCCGATGACGAAGCAGAGGTCCTGATCGCACAGGCCAACGCTCCGCTCGACGCCAACAAGAAGTTCGCTGAAGAGACCGTCCTGGTCCGTGCCCGCGGTGGTGGAGGCGAGCCCGTCCTCGTTCCCGCAGCCGACGTGCAGTTCATGGACGTCTCCCCGCGCCAGATGGTGTCCGTGGCAACCGCCCTGATCCCGTTCCTCGAGCATGACGATGCTAACCGTGCACTCATGGGTGCCAACATGCAGCGCCAGGCCGTGCCGCTGGTCCGTTCCGAGGCGCCGTTCGTCGGTACCGGCATGGAACGCGCCGCTGCTGTCGACGCCGGTGACGTTGTCATCGCGAAGAAGCCGGGTGTGGTCACCGAGGTTTCCGCTGAACTCGTCATCATGCTGAACGACGACGGCACGGAAACCAACTACCGCATCAACAAGTTCGCCCGTTCCAACCAGGGCAACTGCTACAACCACCGCGTTCTGGTGAGCGAAGGCCAGCGCCTGGAATTCGGCGGCATCATTGCTGACGGCCCGGCAACGGACCAGGGCGAGCTCGCCCTCGGTAAGAACCTGCTCGTGGCATTCATGTCATGGGAAGGCCACAACTTCGAGGATGCCATCATCCTGTCCCAGCGCATCGTGGCTGAGGACGTTCTTTCCTCCATCCACATCGAGGAGCACGAGATCGATGCCCGCGACACCAAGCTTGGTGCCGAGGAAATCACCCGCGACATCCCCAACGTGTCCGAGGAAGTCCTGGCTGGCCTGGACGAGCGCGGCATCATCCACATCGGTGCTGAAGTTGAAGCCGGCGACATCCTGGTCGGAAAGGTCACCCCGAAGGGTGAAACCGAACTGACCCCGGAAGAGCGACTGCTCCGCGCCATCTTCGGCGAGAAGTCCCGCGAAGTGCGCGACACCTCCCTGAAGGTTCCGCACGGCGAGTCCGGCACCGTCATCGGCGTGCGCGTCTTCGACCGCGACAACGACGACGAACTGCCCCCGGGCGTTAACCAGCTGGTCCGCGTCTACGTGGCCGCCAAGCGCAAGATCACCGACGGCGACAAGCTCGCCGGCCGCCACGGCAACAAGGGCGTTATCTCCAAGATCCTGCCGATCGAGGACATGCCCTTCCTTGCCGACGGTACCCCCGTTGATATCGTCCTGAACCCGCTGGGTGTTCCGGGACGTATGAACGTCGGCCAGGTGCTGGAAACGCACCTCGGCTGGGTTGCCAAGACCGGCTGGAAGATCGAAGGCGAGCCTGAATGGGCCAAGCAGCTGCCGAACCTGCCGCGGGAAAGTGGCCAGACCACTGTCGCAACGCCGGTCTTCGACGGTGCCCGTGAAGAGGAAATCACCGGTCTGCTGGACTCCACCAACGTGACCCGCGACGGTGACCGCCTGATCAACTCCTCGGGCAAGACCCGCCTGTTTGACGGCCGCTCCGGCGAGCCGTTCCCGGATCCGATCTCGGTCGGCTACATGTACATCCTGAAGCTCCACCACCTGGTGGACGACAAGATCCACGCGCGCTCCACCGGCCCGTACTCCATGATCACGCAGCAGCCGCTGGGTGGTAAGGCACAGTTCGGTGGCCAGCGCTTCGGTGAAATGGAAGTGTGGGCGCTCGAAGCTTACGGCGCCGCCTACACGCTCCAGGAGCTCCTCACGATCAAGTCGGATGACATCCACGGTCGTGTGAAGGTCTACGAAGCCATCGTCAAGGGCGAGAACATCCCCGAGCCGGGCGTTCCTGAGTCCTTCAAGGTCTTGATCAAGGAAATGCAGTCGCTGTGCCTGAACGTGGAAGTACTTTCCACGGACGGAACCACAATTGAAATGCGTGACTCTGATGACGCAGTCTTCACGGCTGCGGAAGAACTGGGCATCGATCTGTCTCGTGCAGAGCCCAGTTCCGTAGAAGAGGTTTAGCAGGGGGTGTCCTGGGAAAAGCAAGCGGTCCCGCCGCACTGTCTTTTCCCAGGCACCACCTCCCTCTTCCCGTAACCCAAGACTTCAGAATTTAGAGAACAAGAGAGAACAGGGACCATATGTCCAGCGAATCCTCCTTCGGCCTCATGCAGATCGGCCTCGCCACCGCGGAAGACATCCGCGGCTGGTCGTACGGCGAGGTTAAGAAGCCGGAAACCATCAACTACCGCACGCTCAAGCCCGAGAAGGACGGACTCTTCTGCGAGAAGATCTTCGGCCCGTCCCGGGACTGGGAATGCTACTGCGGCAAGTACAAGCGCGTGCGCTTCAAGGGCATCATCTGCGAGCGGTGTGGCGTTGAGGTCACCCGTGCCAAGGTGCGCCGTGAGCGCATGGGCCACATCGAACTGGCTGCGCCTGTAACCCACATCTGGTACTTCAAGGGTGTTCCCTCCCGTCTGGGCTACCTCCTTGACCTGGCACCGAAGGACCTCGAAAAGGTCATCTACTTCGCTGCCTACATGATCACGAGCGTTGACACCGACAGCCGCCACGAAGAACTGCCCAACCTGCAGGTTGAGCACGACATCGAGAAGAAGCAGCTGATCGACAACCGCGACTCCGACATCGCCACGATCGCCCGCGACCTCGAGAACGAGCTTGCCCGTCTCGAAGGCGAAGGCGCCAAGGCTGCCGACAAGAAGAAGGCCCGCGACTCCGCGGACCGTCAGATGGCCAACGTGCGCAAGCGCGCCGACGCCGAAATCGAGCGCCTCGAGCAGGTCTGGGACCGCTTTAAGAACCTGAAGGTCGCTGACCTCGAAGGCGACGAAGGCCTCTACCGCGAACTGCGCGACCGCTACGGCATGTACTTCGAAGGCTCCATGGGTGCCGAAGCCATCAAGAAGCGCCTTGAGAACTTCGACATGCAGGCCGAGTCGGACTCGCTGCGCGACATCATCGCCAACGGCAAGGGCCAGCGCAAGACCCGCGCCCTGAAGCGCCTGAAGGTTGTCAACGCGTTCCTGACCACCAACAACAGCCCGCTCGGCATGGTGCTGGACGCCGTCCCGGTGATCCCGCCGGAACTGCGCCCGATGGTCCAGCTGGACGGTGGCCGCTTCGCGACCTCCGACCTCAATGACCTCTACCGACGCGTGATCAACCGCAACAACCGACTCAAGCGACTGCTTGACCTGGGTGCTCCGGAGATCATCGTCAACAACGAGAAGCGCATGCTTCAGGAAGCCGTTGACAGCCTCTTCGACAACGGCCGCCGCGGCCGTCCGGTCACCGGACCGGGCAACCGTCCGCTGAAGTCCCTGAGCGACATGCTCAAGGGCAAGCAGGGCCGTTTCCGCCAGAACCTCCTCGGCAAGCGCGTCGACTACTCCGGCCGTTCGGTTATCGTCGTCGGCCCGCAGCTGAAGCTGCACCAGTGCGGCCTGCCCAAGCAGATGGCGCTGGAGCTCTTCAAGCCGTTCGTGATGAAGCGCCTGGTTGACCTCAACCACGCGCAGAACATCAAGTCGGCCAAGCGCATGGTCGAGCGTTACCGTCCGCAGGTCTGGGATGTCCTCGAAGAGATCATCACCGAGCACCCTGTGCTGCTGAACCGTGCACCTACCCTGCACCGCCTCGGCATCCAGGCGTTCGAACCCCAGCTTGTTGAAGGCAAGGCAATCCAGCTCCACCCGCTGGTCTGTGGCGCCTTCAACGCTGACTTCGACGGCGACCAGATGGCAGTCCACCTGCCGCTGAGCCCCGAAGCCCAGGCTGAGGCACGCATCCTGATGCTGTCCTCGAACAACATCCTGAAGCCGTCCGACGGCCGTCCGGTGACCCTGCCTTCGCAGGATATGATCATTGGCCTCTACCACCTGACCACCAAGCGTGTCGGTTCAGCTGGCGAAGGCCGGATCTTCGGTTCGGTTGCGGAAGCCATCATGGCCTACGACCTGCACGAGCTGCACCTGAACTCCAAGGTCAAGATCCGCCTTGACGGTTTCGTTCCTTACGCCGGCTGGGAAGCTCCCGAGGGCTGGGAGCCGGGTCAGACCGCGCTGGTTGAGACCTCCCTTGGCCAGGTCCTCTTCAACGAGACCCTGCCCGAGGACTACCCCTGGGTCGAAGACGTTGCCGACAAGGGCGAACTGTCCCGGATCGTCAATGACCTCGCGGAGCGCTACCCGAAGGTCGTCACGGCGGCAACGCTGGACAACCTGAAGGACGCCGGTTTCTACTGGGCAACGCGTTCAGGCGTCACGGTCGCCATCTCGGACATCGAGGTGCCCAAGGACAAGCCGGTGATCCTCGCCGGCTACGAGACCATGGCAGCCAAGATCCAGGGCCAGTACGACAAGGGCCTGATCGACGACGACGAGCGTCGCCAGGAACTGATCGAGATCTGGAACAAGGCAACCAACGAGATTGCCCAGGCAATGCGTGACAGCCTCTCGCCGATGAACACCATCAACCGCATGGTGTCCTCCGGTGCACGTGGTAACTGGATGCAGGTCCGTCAGATCGCGGGTATCCGTGGCCTGGTGGCCAACCCTAAGGGTGAGATCATCCCGCGTCCGATTAAGTCCTCCTACCGCGAGGGCCTGTCGGTGCTGGAATACTTCATCGCCACGCACGGTGCCCGTAAGGGTCTGGCCGACACCGCCCTGCGTACCGCCAACTCGGGTTACCTGACCCGTCGTCTGGTGGACGTTTCGCAGGACGTCATCGTCCGCGAAGAGGACTGCGGCACCGAACGCGGCCTGGTGACGCCCATCGCCGTCGCCGACGCCAACGGTGAGCTGGTTCTGGACGAGAACGTCGAGAACAGCGCGTACGCCCGTACGCTGGCCGTGGATGTCGTTGACGCCAAGGGCAACGTCCTGGCAGCCGGCGGCACCGACTGCGGCGACGTCGTGATCGCCGAGCTGTTCGCAGCCGGCATCACCGAGGTCAAGGTCCGCTCCGTGCTCACCTGTGAGTCCAGCGTCGGCACCTGCGCCCTGTGCTACGGCCGTTCGCTGGCCACGGGCAAGACCGTCGACATCGGTGAGGCTGTGGGCATTATCGCCGCGCAGTCCATCGGTGAGCCGGGCACCCAGCTGACCATGCGTACGTTCCACACCGGTGGTGCTGTTTCCGCCAGCGGTGGCGACGACATCACCCAGGGTCTGCCCCGTATCCAGGAGCTCTTCGAAGCCCGTACTCCGAAGGGTGTGGCGCCGATTGCGGAAGCAGCCGGCCGCATCACCATCGAAGAGTCCGAGCGTCAGATGCGCCTGGTCATCACTCCGGACGACGGTTCCGAAGAGATTGCGTACCCGGTACTGCGCCGTTCACGTCTCCTGATCGAGGACGGCCAGCACGTCACGGTGGGCCAGAAGCTCATCAACGGCCCGGTCGATCCGAAGCAGGTCCTGCGCATCATGGGTCCGCGTGCGGCACAGAAGTTCCTCGTGGACGAAGTGCAGGGCGTGTACCGCAGCCAGGGCATTGGCATCCACGACAAGCACGTGGAGGTCATCGTCCGCCAGATGCTGCGCCGCGTCACGGTCATCGAATCCGGCGATTCGGATCTGCTGCCCGGCGAGCTCGCCGAGCGCAGCCGCTTCGAAGACGCCAACCGCCGTGTTGTCTCCGAGGGCAAGACGCCGGCTTCCGGCCGTCCTGAGCTCATGGGCATCACCAAGGCGTCGCTGGCTACCGAGTCCTGGCTGTCCGCAGCTTCCTTCCAGGAAACCACCCGCGTCCTGACGCAGGCGGCCATGGAAGGCAAGAGCGATCCGCTGCTCGGCCTCAAGGAAAACGTCATCATCGGTAAGCTCATCCCGGCCGGCACGGGTCTCCCGCGCTACACCGAGATCGCGGTGGAACCGACTGAAGAAGCAAAGGCCAACCTGTTCACCGGCCCGAGCGCATTCAGCGACTTCTCCTACGACACCCTGGGCGGCGACGGAGCTCCTGAGTTCCACGCCATCCCGCTGGACGACTACGACCTCGGCAACGACTTCCGCTGACGAGTCAGTCTCCTGAACTGACTGGCCCCGTTTCCACTGCTGTGGAAGCGGGGCCTTTCAGTCCCCGGATTCCGCGCCGATTAAGGTCTGGCGCCTGTCCATGTTAGACTTGTGACCAATTGTTATTGTGGCAGTGGATGAGAGCGCCGGACCAGCCGAAAGGCCGGACCAGAGCGACGTTTCCGGTTTGCAGGGTTCTTGTGCAACGTATGCCACATTTTTGCATGCCTAGGGACCTTTGAAGACGCGAGTCAGGTCATTCCCCATGTGTGTGCGATCCGACTATTAAGGCTTCGCCTCAGCTGCTCTGGAGACTTCTTCAAAGCTCGGGCGGCGGGGCAAAGCAAAAGGAGAGCGGCTGTCAGAAGCCGCTCCGGATAAAACGGAGAACACGAAAGTGCCTACGATTAACCAGCTGGTCCGAAAGGGCCGCACGCCGAAGGTCAAGAAGACCAAGGCTCCCGCGCTTAACGGCAGCCCGATGCGCCGCGGTGTTTGCACCCGCGTGTACACCACCACCCCGAAGAAGCCGAACTCGGCTCTGCGTAAGGTTGCACGTGTGCGCCTTAACGGTGGCATTGAAGTTACCGCCTACATCCCCGGTGTAGGCCACAACCTCCAGGAGCACTCCATTGTGCTCGTTCGTGGTGGTCGTGTGAAGGACCTTCCCGGTGTCCGCTACAAGATCGTCCGTGGCGCCCTCGATACCCAGGGTGTCAAGAACCGTAAGCAGGCCCGCAGCCGCTACGGCGCAAAGATGGAGAAGAAGTAATATGCCTCGCAAGGGTCCGGCCCCCAAGCGGCCGCTCGTACTAGATCCCGTTTACGGCTCCCCGCTGGTCACCCAGCTGATCAACAAGGTGCTGGTTGACGGCAAGAAGTCCACCGCAGAGCGCATCGTTTACGGTGCCCTTGAAGGTGCACGCTCCAAGTCCGGCGGCGACCCCGTAGCCGCCCTCAAGAAGGCCATGGAGAACGTCAAGCCTTCCCTCGAGGTCCGCTCACGCCGTGTCGGTGGCGCAACCTACCAGGTTCCCGTCGAGGTCAAGCCGGGCCGCTCCACTGCCCTCGCCCTGCGTTGGCTGGTCGGCTACTCCAAGGCCCGCCGTGAAAAGACGATGACCGAGCGCCTTCAGAACGAAATCCTGGATGCCTCCAATGGTCTCGGTGCCGCTGTGAAGCGTCGCGAAGACACCCACAAGATGGCCGAATCGAACAAGGCCTTCGCACACTACCGCTGGTAAAACTTCCCGTACGCCGCCGGCTCAACGAGCCGGCGGCGAACGCGTAGTCCATCCGAAAGGGAGACACCGTGGCACAGGACGTGCTTACAGACCTTAGTAAGGTCCGCAACATCGGCATCATGGCCCACATCGATGCCGGCAAGACCACCACCACCGAGCGCATTCTGTTCTACACAGGTGTGAACCACAAGATCGGCGAAACGCACGACGGCGCTTCGACCACCGACTGGATGGAACAGGAAAAGGAACGCGGCATCACCATCACGTCTGCCGCCGTGACCTGCTTCTGGGAAAACAACCAGATCAACATCATCGACACCCCTGGCCACGTGGACTTCACGGTTGAGGTTGAGCGCTCCCTGCGCGTCCTCGACGGTGCAGTTGCCGTATTCGATGGCAAGGAAGGCGTTGAGCCGCAGTCCGAGACCGTCTGGCGTCAGGCTGACAAGTACAACGTTCCGCGTATCTGCTTCGTCAACAAGATGGACAAGCTCGGTGCTGACTTCTACTTCACCGTAGACACCATCATCAGCCGCCTCGGTGCCAAGCCGCTGGTCATGCAGCTGCCCATCGGTGCCGAGAACGACTTCATCGGCGTCGTAGACCTGCTCTACATGCGTGCACTGGTGTGGCCGGGCGACGCCAAGGGTGATGTCACCATGGGCGCCAAGTACGAGATCCGCGAGATCCCGGAAGACCTCAAGGCCAAGGCCGAGGAATACCGTGCGACTCTCACCGAGACCGTTGCCGAGGCCTCCGAAGAACTCATGGAAAAGTACCTTGAGGGCGAAGAGATCTCCATCGACGAGCTCAAGGCCGGCATCCGCAAGATGACGATCAACTCGGAGATCTACCCGGTGTTCTGTGGTTCTGCGTTCAAGAACCGCGGCGTACAGCCGATGCTGGATGCCGTCGTCGATTACCTGCCGAACCCGCTCGACGTCCCCCCGATGATCGGTCACGATCCTCGCGACGAAGAGAAGGAACTGACCCGCGCACCTTCATCCGAAGAGCCGTTCTCCGCACTGGCGTTCAAGATCGCCGCGCACCCGTTCTTCGGCCAGCTCACCTTCATCCGCGTGTACTCCGGTCACGTGGAAGCAGGCGCCCAGGTGGTCAACTCCACCAAGGGCAAGAAGGAGCGCATCGGCAAGCTGTTCCAGATGCACGCCAACAAGGAAATGCCTGTTGAGGGCGCTACCGCCGGCCACATCTACGCAGCCATCGGTCTGAAGGACACCACAACGGGCGACACCCTGTGCGACTCCAGCAACCAGATCGTCCTCGAGTCCATGAGCTTCCCGGAGCCCGTGATCTCGGTTGCCATCGAGCCGAACACCAAGGGTGACCAGGAGAAGCTCTCCACGGCCATCCAGAAGCTCTCCGCTGAGGACCCGACCTTCCAGGTCTCCCTCAACGAGGACACCGGCCAGACCATCATCGCCGGCATGGGCGAGCTCCACCTGGACATCCTGGTGGACCGCATGCGCCGCGAATTCAAGGTTGAAGCCAACGTTGGCAAGCCGCAGGTTGCCTACCGCGAAACCATCAAGCGTGCTGTAGAGCGTCACGACTACACGCACAAGAAGCAGACCGGTGGTTCGGGCCAGTTCGCGAAGATCCAGATTGCGATCGAGCCGCTGGACACTGCGGAAGGCGAGCTGTACGAGTTCGAGAACAAGGTCACCGGTGGCCGTGTTCCGCGCGAGTACATCCCGTCCGTTGACGCTGGTATCCAGGATGCGCTGAACGACGGCGTCCTGGCCGGTTACCCGGTTGTCGGCATCAAGGCCACGCTGATTGACGGCGCGTACCACGATGTTGACTCCTCGGAAATGGCGTTCAAGATCGCCGGACGTATGGCTTTCAAGGAAGCCGCACGCAAGGCGAACCCTGTTCTGCTTGAACCGCTGATGGATGTCGAGGTCCGCACCCCTGAGGAATACATGGGTGAAGTTATCGGTGACCTCAACTCCCGTCGTGGCCAGATGCAGTCCATGGAAGATGCCCAGGGCGTCAAGGTTATCCGCGCGCACGTCCCGCTGTCCGGCATGTTCGGCTACATCGGTGACCTGCGTTCGAAGACCCAGGGCCGCGCTGTGTACTCCATGACGTTCAACAGCTACGCCGAGGTCCCGAAGGCAGTTGCCGACGAGATCATCCAGAAGACCCGCGGCGAGTAGTCCTCGGACAATCGCAGCGACAAACTCGGGTGGATTCCCCTAGCGGAAGTTCACCTGGTGCAGGCGGCCGGTCTCCGGTCCTGACCGGATCCGGCCGTCTGTGCGAACAGGCTCGAGGGACTAGTATTAGTTCCTGAATCTGCAATTTCACCAATCCAAAGCCCCCCAAGTAGACTTACTGGAGTTTCTGCCGCGACAAGCGCGGTCGAAGGGTAAGTCATTTGAAAACGTTCTAGGAGGAACCTGTGGCAAAGGCAAAGTTCGAGCGGACTAAGCCGCACGTTAACAT
The DNA here is from genome assembly GCF_002929275.1 of Arthrobacter sp. ZGTC131. Classification (GTDB taxonomy): domain Bacteria; phylum Actinomycetota; class Actinomycetes; order Actinomycetales; family Micrococcaceae; genus Arthrobacter. Next base: position 568,040 of record NZ_PJIK01000001.1, on the reverse strand, counting down.
CGGTACCATTGGTCACGTTGACCACGGTAAGACGACGTTGACGGCCGCCATTTCCAAGGTGCTGTACGACAAGTACCCGACTCTCAACGAGCAGCGCGACTTCGCGTCTATTGACTCTGCTCCCGAAGAGCGTCAGCGCGGCATTACCATCAACATCTCCCACGTTGAGTACCAGACCGAGAAGCGCCACTACGCACACGTAGACGCTCCGGGTCACGCTGACTACATCAAGAACATGATCACCGGTGCTGCACAGATGGACGGTGCAATCCTCGTGGTTGCCGCCACTGACGGCCCGATGGCTCAGACCCGCGAGCACGTTCTGCTCGCCCGCCAGGTTGGTGTTCCCTACCTGCTGGTCGCGCTGAACAAGTCCGACATGGTCGATGACGAAGAACTCCTGGACCTCGTTGAAATGGAAGTTCGTGAGCTGCTCAGCGCTCAGGGCTTCGATGGCGACGACGCTCCGGTTGTCCGCGTTTCCGGTCTGAAGGCTCTCGAAGGCGACCCCGTTTGGGTCAAGTCAGTCGAGGACCTCATGGAAGCAGTCGACGAGTCCGTTCCGGACCCCGTACGTGACCGTGACAAGCCCTTCCTGATGCCGATCGAAGACGTCTTCACCATCACCGGTCGTGGCACCGTTGTGACGGGTCGCGCCGAGCGCGGTACCCTCGCGATCAACTCTGAGGTTGAGATCGTCGGTATCCGTCCGGTACAGAAGACCACCGTTACCGGTATCGAGATGTTCCACAAGCAGCTCGACGAAGCATGGGCCGGCGAGAACTGTGGCCTCCTGCTCCGCGGTCTGAAGCGCGATGACGTAGAGCGTGGCCAGGTTGTCGTCAAGCCGGGTTCCATCACCCCGCACACCGACTTCGAGGCTAACGTCTACATCCTCTCCAAGGACGAAGGCGGACGTCACAACCCGTTCTACTCCAACTACCGCCCGCAGTTCTACTTCCGCACCACGGACGTAACCGGCGTTATCACCCTGCCGGAAGGCACGGAAATGGTTATGCCTGGCGACAACACTGAGATGACCGTTGCGCTCATCCAGCCCATCGCCATGGAAGAGGGCCTCGGCTTCGCTATCCGCGAAGGCGGCCGCACCGTTGGTTCGGGACGCGTTACCAACATCATCAAGTAGTACTTGCTGATCATGGATCCAGGGCCGGTAACGGCCTGACGTGATCTTCTAAACAGCCCCGCTGCACTAGCAGAGGGGCTGTTTTTTGCTATCATTAATCCATTCACTGGATTTATTCGTTGCGGAGCGTGCGGCGCCGTGAGCGACCTCCCGAAAGGCAGCGGCATGTGGAATTCGCCAGATGAGGCATACCGGGCGGGCTACAGCGCAGGCCATCTGCAGGGGTGGCGTGATGCCCTGGCGCGCCTCACGGAGAAGCCCGCGGACGCCGGTTCAGGGGAGGTGCTCCCGGGCCGTCCCGGAGAGGGGTCGCCGCACGTTCCGGCCGCCCACGTAGGGCCTCCGGTTCCTGTCAGCGGGCCGCGGCCGCCAGGCGGCGGACCGGTCACGCCCCCACACGCCGCTTCACCGGCAGCCTCGGCCCGAGTCCCCGGACTTGGTCCATTTTCCGCGCCGCCGCGAGCCAGCGCCGCGCCCGGACATCCGTCTGTGCCCGCCCCCGCTAAGGCCCCCAGCCCAGCCGAGCAGCAGGCGCTGCGGGCACGGCGCGAACAGCAGAACATCAACGTCACGCTGTACATCGCCAGCCTGCTGCTCGTGGCAGCCGGCGCCCTGTTCATCGGCGCCGGGCTGCCCGCGCTGCTTCGCTTTGCGGGTGTCTGCACCATCACGGCGCTGTTCTACGTGGCCGGTCTGGTGCTGCATGCCAAAATGCCGCGGCTTAGGCCCGCCGCCGTCGCCTTCTCCGGAACCGGCCTGGCCCTTGTCCCGGTGACCGGGCTGGCCATGTTCAACCTTGCCGTTCACAATGCCCCCCTTTCCTGGCTCGTCACGTCGATCATTGGCACCGCCGCCTATGTTGTGGCCGCGGTCAGGCTCGAGAGCCGTGTGCTCGTCTACCTCTCAATGACCATCGTGGTGTCCACTGCCTGGTCCGGGGTGTCAGTCCTAGGCGGCGCGCTTCTCTGGTATTTCACGGCACTGATCGGGGTGGCGGCCTGCTTCACGGGGTTGGCCATCTACAAGCCGAAGTGGGTGCCGCCCGTCTACGTCAGGCCGCTTGCCGAACTGCATCCGTTTATGGTTCCGGCGGTCGCCGTGGCCGCCACCATGGTGCCGCTGATGCTGGGACGCGGGGACTACGCCCGGATCATGGCAATGTGCGGGTGCTACTTCGTCCTGGTTTCCGTGCTGCCGGGAGCCCGGTTCCGCCAGCTGCAATACATTGCCGCCCGGGCAAGCCTGACCGTGGCAGCAGCCGCCGCCGTCTGGTACCTGACGGGCCGGGGGAGTGCTGGCATCTCAGCCGCCGTGGTGGCAGTGTCTGTCCAAGTGCTGCTGGCCGCACTGGGGGCCGGGCGGCTTCCGGCGCTGCTCGCCAGAGTCATGCAGCACAGCGGTTGGCGGCTGGATGCCCTCACCACCTTTGGTGTGCAGCTTCTGCTGACGGTTGCCCTGGCGCTGGCCCAGCGGCAGGAAGCATTCTCCGGACAGGTCCCGTCAGCGGGAGCCCTTCCGCTGTGGCTGGCCGCGCTGCTGGCACTGGTCAGCGGCGGAGTCCTGGCCTGGAAGCTGCGCAGGGACGCGGAATTGGCCCCGGCCGCAGCGCTGATCATGTGCGCATTGCTCGCAGACTGGCTGGGAGCGTGGCAGCTCACGGGCCTGCTGCTTGCCGGAGCGGCCTTCTGGGCGGTCCGCTCAATCCCGGCCACCGAACGGCTGCGCCACCACTTCATCCTTGCCGCCCGCGTCACGGTGACCCTGGCCGCCCCGGTCCTGACCGCAGCCGTCGTCGGCGACGACAACGACGCCCGGTCCTCGTATGCGGCCCTGACGTTGTGCCTGACCCTCGCGCTGCAGCAGCTGGCCACAGCGGCCCAGATCCGGAGGGGCATGCGGTCCCTCATGCCTCAGGCCAGCCTGGCTGGCTTCACCGGCGCAGGCGTGGCGGCCATGACTGTTCTGGCACTGGGTCATCAGGAATCCCTTCCGGCCCCCGTGGTTGACGGTTACCTTGCCGGCACCGCCGTCGCTGCGCAGCTCATCACGTCGCTGACCGTCGGCCTGATGCTGTTCCCGCGGCCGGAAGCCGGGCAACGCTGGCGCCCGTCCATTGCCGAGGCCGTTCCGCTGGCCGTTGCCGCGGTGGCCGTGCCCCTGGCATTCGACGCCGTGTCCCTGGGACTTGGGAATGCCATGCTCCTGCTGGTCACGGCCTACCTTGCGGGGACGGCCACCAAGGTTTCCCAGCAGGTGCCCCGGCGCTGCTATTGGTGGCTGAGCCGGGCATCAGCAACGGTGCTGACGCTCACCGTGTTCCATCAGATTCAGCGCGGAGCCGGCCCGGTCCTGTTGGGCGGTGAGGTGCTGGCGCCTGCGACGGTCCTCGCCGTGGCACTCAGTCTCCAGCTCATTGTTCCCCTTCGGCAGGGACGGCGCGGGACTGTTCCGGGCCATGTGTTTGCCGACGCTGCGGCCCTCCTTACCCTGCAGGCTGCTGCCCTAGTGCTGCCCGGACTGGGCAGCCGGGCGGATGGACTGGAACTCGCGTCATCGTGGCAGGCTGTCTTCGCAACATTGCTTCTGGCCGGCGGTTCAGCGGCTGCCGGCTACGTGCTGCGGACCCACCCGTGGGCCGTGGCATTCGCCCCGTCCGCGTTCGCGCTGCTCCTGTTCCTTCGCGGGGACAGCCTTCCCTACGTCGAGCTGCTGCTGGGCATCTATGCGGTCTTCAGTGCGGTCATGGTGGCGGCGGTGCAGGTCCGGGTGCTCCGGGGCGGCTATTTCGCTGCCGCCCGCATCCTGACCGCTGCGCTGGCGGTGGTGCTGAGCTACGACCTCTCCGCCTCGCCCACGGTCGTGGCAGTGACCTTCGCGCTCGTTTTCGCGGCGCAGCACGTCATCCGCTGGCTCATGCGGCACCGCCTGGCCGAGGTGCCCTTCCAGCAGGCAGCGGTGTGGATCACGCTCGCCGGGCAGGCAGCACTGCCGGTGGCCTACCTCGCGCGTCCCTTCGGGGCCGGAACCGAGCCGGACGACGGCGGACGCTGGGTGCTGCTGCTGTCACTCCTTCTGCTGCTGGTCTCGGCGGTCGCGGCACGGCGGCTGTTCGCCGCGCGGGGTGCGGTTTACCTGGGGCTGTACGCCGCGCTGTTCGGGGTGGTGGCGCTGGGGCCTCTGCTGCGGTTCCGGGAGCAGGGAGATCCGGCGGTGCTGCTCTCCTCGCCTGTGCTGAGCCACGACGGCGTCGCCCTGCTGCTGCTTGGCATGTCCCTGGCCGCCACTGCCGGCGGGATACTTCGCCGGTACCGGAATGGTGGCGGTGTTGACCACTGGCTATGGCTGGCGGCAGCCGTCTCCTTCGGGACGTCATCTGCCATGCTGGCCCCGCCGGCAGCGGACTGGATTTCCGGGGCGGCCGTTCTGGGGCTGGCGGCGGCATGCTTTGCGGCGTCGCACGTGGAACGGCTGCCCGGCTTCTACCTGCCGGCCGTCCTAGCCGCGCTTGCCGGGGCAACGATGACGGCAGACGAAATCTTCGCGGACGTATCCGGCCCCTGGGGGTTCTACCCGCCCTGGCTGGCGGGCTGCGGAGTGGCGGCCTGCGCACTCTACGCCGCGAAAGTGATCCGCGGCATGCCGCAGGCGCCCGCACTGGCTGGCCGTCCGGTGCACGGATCACCCGGCCGGGTGCAGGAGCCACGCCACCCAATGCAGGAACGACGTGAGGTGAGCGGTCACGATGTGCGCTCCCTGTCGCTCGTCGCGGCGGCTGTCCTGGGCCTGGCCATCGCCGGCCTGGCGGGGCTCGTCTACAGCGAAACGTCCTGGACCGGTGCAGCACTGGTGACCATTGCCGCCGTCGTGCTCTGGCTGGAAGTGCCGCCGCGGGTGCGCAGGTTCACGGCGGAACTGGGCTCCTTGGCGGTGACCGCAGCAATCCAGCGCGCGGCCCTCTTCGTGGGGCCCCTCTTTACCGGGACCGCCGGGGAGTACGGGAGCCCAGACCCAGAGGTCTGGACCGCTTACCTCTGGCCCGATCCCTTTTGGACAGCCCAGTGGTACGTCGTTCTGGCGGGAGTGCTCGGCGTGCTGCGCTATTGGTCAAACCACCGCGACGGCGGGCGGCTGTACCTCGGCCTGGCTGCGGGCCTGCTGTCGGTGAGCGGCATGCTGGTGATATTCGGTGGTGATGCGGCCCAGCAGTTGTGGGTGCTGGCACTTTTCGCCGCGCTGCTGGTGGCGGGACTCGGCTACGGCGAGCGGATGCTTGTATGGTGGGGCGCCGCCGGAGTGGCGCTCTGCGTCATGTGGGCGATGCGGCAGTACACCTATGTGCTGCTGGCACTGATCGCCGCGGGGCTCATCGCGCTGGCACTGTGGCGGCTCAGCCGCAGCAAGCCTGCAGGCACGGACTAGCGGGGCCACTGCCCTGATATGGTTGCAACCAAAGAGAGGGGCACACCATGGAGTGGCTGATTTTCCTGATCGTCGTCGCAGCGGTTGTGGCTGGCGCCTTCTGGGCGAAGAAGAATTTCCGCAACGAGATTGACCGCGCAAAGCGCATCAACAGGGCCAACAAGAATAAATAGCGCCGTAATCAGGCCAGGGACTTTCGGGCCCGGCTGAGGGACTGCAGCCAGTAGAAGGACTTCTTGGGCGTTCGTTTCAGCGTCTCGAAGTCCACATGCACCAGGCCGAAGCGTTGCGAGTAGCCGGCTGCCCATTCGAAGTTGTCCATCAGTGTCCAGACGTAGTACCCGAGCAGTTTCACGTCATGGGCAATGCCACCGGGAGCGGTGGAAGCCACGGCCTGGTCAAGGTGATGGGCCAGGTAGTCGATGCGCCCCGAATCGGAGATCGGGCCGGTCACGTGTTCGGGTTCGGGAAAGCTCGCGCCGTTTTCCGTGATGAACACCGGCGGAAGGGCGGCACCGTACCGGTCCTTAAGTTCGCGCAGCAAGATGCCCAGATGGTCGGGTGCCACCGGCCAGCCGAATCCCGTGGTGGCGTACTCGGGGAAGGGCACCTGATGGAACGGCACGCGCATCACGGCATGGGCGGTGCCCGCCGGGGTGTCGGGCGGGCCCTTCCCGGCGGCCACCTTCACCGGGTAGTAGTAGTTCACGCCGTAGAAATCGAGCGGCTGGCTGATGAGGCGGAGGTCGTCGTCGGACGCCTTGGACAAAGACTTGAACCAGTGCCGGGCGGCCAATGGTGGCTTCGGGTAACGGCCCAGGAGGATCGGATCCGCGTAGATGCGGTTGAGGCCAAGATCAAACACCTTGGCCAGCAGGCGGTCCGCCAGCTTCCGGGACGCCGGGCGCACCGGAGAGTGCAGGTTGGTGACGCCGACGCCTCCGGTCACGCCCCCTGCCCGCAGCGCCTGGACGGCAAGCCCGTGGCCCAGCAGTTGGTGGTGGACCGACGGCAGCGCATCGAACAGCAAATCCCGCCCCGGCGCGTGGACGCCCAGGGCATAACCGTTGAGCGTGACGGACACCGGCTCATTGAGCGTGACCCACTGCGCCACGCGGTCGCCGAGCCGTTGACCGGCAGCCCCGGCGTAGGCCGCAAAGCGCTCCGCGGTGGTGCGGTTCATCCAGCCGCCGCTGTGCTCGAGGGGGAGCGGCGTATCCCAGTGGTACAGGGTGGCCATGGGGGAGATGCCGGCTGCCAGCAGCTGGTCCACCAGCCGGTCGTAGAAGTCCAGGCCCTGGGTGTTGAACGGGCCGCGCCCGTCCGGCTGGATCCTCGGCCAGGAGATCGAGAAGCGGTAGGAGTCGATGCCCAGTTCTTTCATCAGGGCGACGTCCTCGGCGGCGCGGTTGTAGTGATCGCAGGCGACAGCGGGCGAATGGCCGTTCATGATGCTTCCGGGTTTCTCCGCGAACGCGTCCCAGCCTGAGGGCCCGCGGCCGTCAGCGGCCAAGGCGCCTTCGATCTGGAACGCCGCCGCTGCAACACCCAGCGTGAAATCGGGCCTGAGTCGCCCGGCGAGGTCCTGCACGGAGGCAGTACTAACGGATGCAGTGTTTACGGATGCCGCGTTGACGGCATCTGCATTTTGCACAGCCATTCAACTATCATCCAATCGAAGATTGCCGAAGGCAATGACTGCAGACTCAGCCGGATTCGCATCCGACCACAAAATCCGGCATACTAGATGAGTTGTTCAAGCGCTTCTTCGCGTCCCGATCCGGATAATGCCGGATGTCAGGGTCCAGGTCGAAGCCCAAACATAACCCACCCCCAAGGAACTGCGGGCTCGCACGCTTCAAAGGTGCGACACGCCCGACCGCGGGGGTCGGTTACGCCGGCAGGTTGAGGAACCCGGATTCATCCGGATTCAGCTTGTGCGGCGGGTGGTAGTTACGACTTCAAATGCTTCGGCAGCCACACAACGAGTAATTGAACAGGGCAGCCCCAACCAGGGGAAGCACAGACTGAAAGAGAGTCAGGCGACATGGCGGGACAAAAAATCCGCATCCGGCTGAAGTCATACGACCACGAGGTCATTGACGTTTCAGCACGGAAGATCGTTGAGACGGTCACGCGCGCAGGCGCAACGGTAGTGGGCCCCGTGCCGCTGCCTACGGAGAAGAACGTGTACTGCGTTATCCGCTCTCCGCACAAGTACAAGGACAGCCGCGAGCACTTCGAAATGCGCACGCACAAGCGTCTGATCGACATCATCGACCCCACGCCGAAGGCTGTTGACTCGCTTATGCGTCTCGACCTGCCGGCCGACGTGAACATCGAAATCAAGCTGTAGGGAGGTGCTGAGAGACTATGACCGCAACCCGTAACGTAAAGGGCCTGCTGGGCACGAAGCTCGGCATGACCCAGGTCTGGGACGAGAACAACAAACTCATCCCCGTCACTGTTGTCCAGGCTGACTCGAACGTCATCACCCAGCTGCGCAACGCAGACACTGATGGCTACGTCGCCGTTCAGATCGGCTACGGCCAGATCGATCCCCGCAAGGTCACCAAGCCGCTGGCTGGTCACTTTGAAAAGGCAGGCGTCACGCCTCGCCGCCACGTCGTCGAACTGCGCACTGCAGATGCTGACTCTTACGAGCTGGGCCAGGAGCTCTCCGTAGAGCTCTTCGAAGCCGGCCAGAAGATCGACGTCATCGGCACCACCAAGGGTAAGGGCTTCGCCGGTGTTATGAAGCGTCACGGCTTCCACGGCGTTGGAGCTTCCCACGGTGCCCACAAGAACCACCGTAAGCCCGGTTCAATCGGTGGCGCATCCACCCCGAGCCGCGTCTTCAAGGGCATGAAAATGGCCGGCCGCATGGGCGCCGTTCGTCACACCACGCTGAACCTCACTGTTCACGCGGTTGACGTCGAGAAGTCGCTGCTCCTGATCAAGGGCGCCGTCCCCGGCGCCCGCGGCCAGGTCGTACTCGTACGCACCGCCGTGAAGGGAGCCTAGTTAAATGACTAGCACTGTCAAGGTTGACCTGCCTGCAGAGATCTTCGACGTTCAGACCAACGTGCCGCTGCTGCACCAGGTCGTCGTTGCACAGCTCGCTGCTGCTCGCCAGGGTACCCACAAGACCAAGACCCGCGCCGAAGTTTCCGGTGCAGGCCGCAAGCCGTTCAAGCAGAAGGGTACCGGCCGCGCCCGTCAGGGCTCGATCCGTGCTCCTCACATGACCGGCGGTGGCGTTGTCCACGGTCCCACCCCGCGTGACTACAGCCAGCGCACCCCCAAGAAGATGATTGCTGCTGCCCTGCGCGGCGCACTGTCTGACCGCGCCCGTAACGGACGCATCCACGTCATTGCTGACCTGGTTGCCGGCGACAAGCCGTCCTCCAAGGAAGCACTGGCAACGCTGCGCGGCGTCTCCGAGCGCAAGAACCTGCTCGTTGTCATTGAGCGCGCCAACGATGTTGCTGCACTGTCCGTGCGCAACCTCGAGGAAGTTCACGTTCTGTACGCAGACCAGCTGAACACCTACGACGTTCTCGTTTCTGACGACGTAGTCTTCACCAAGGCTGCCTACGAAGCATTCGTTGCTGACAAGGCTGCAAAGAACGAGGAGGATGCCAAGTGAGCGCAGCCACCATCAAAGACCCGCGCGACGTCGTGCTTGCACCCGTTGTTTCGGAAAAAAGCTACGGCCTGATCGATGAGGGCAAGTACACCTTCCTGGTGGACCCCCGCTCGAACAAGACCGAGATCAAGCTGGCCGTGGAGAAAATCTTCTCCGTCAAGGTCGAATCGATCAACACCATCAACCGTGCCGGTAAGCGCAAGCGCACCAAATTCGGATGGGGTACCCGCAAGAACACCAAGCGTGCAATTGTGACCCTCAAAGAAGGCACTATCGACATCTTCGGCGGTCCGCTCGCGTAGCGGAGACCACTTTAACGAGGAAATAAATTATGGGAATCCGTAAATACAAGCCGACTACACCGGGCCGTCGTGGCTCGAGCGTAGCGGACTTCACCGAAATCACGCGGTCGACGCCGGAAAAGTCGTTGGTACGTCCGCTGCCCAAAAAGGGTGGCCGTAACAACTCCGGTAAAATCACCACCCGCCACAAGGGTGGTGGCCACAAGCGCCAGTACCGTCTGATCGACTTCCGTCGCCACGACAAGGACGGCGTCAACGCCCGCGTTGCCGAAATTGAGTACGATCCGAACCGTACGGCTCGCATCGCCCTCCTGCACTACGTTGATGGCACCAAGCGTTACATCATCGCCCCGAACAAGCTGTCCCAGGGTGACTTCGTAGAGGCCGGTGCCGACGCTGATATCAAGCCCGGCAACAACCTGCCCCTGCGCAACATCCCGGTGGGTACCGTTATCCACGCAGTTGAACTGCGTCCGGGTGGCGGCGCCAAGATGGCCCGTTCCGCTGGAGCTTCTGTTCAGCTCGTCGCCAAGGAAGGCCGTTTCGCCCAGTTGCGTCTGCCTTCCGGCGAAATCCGCAACGTTGACGTGCGCTGCCGCGCCACGATCGGCGAGGTCGGCAACGCCGAGCAGTCGAACATCAACTGGGGCAAGGCCGGCCGTATGCGGTGGAAGGGCGTTCGCCCGACCGTCCGTGGTGTCGCCATGAACCCGGTTGACCACCCGCACGGTGGTGGCGAGGGTAAGACGTCCGGTGGACGTCACCCCGTCAACCCGAATGGTAAGCGTGAGGGCCGCACCCGCCGCCCGAACAAAGAGAGCGACAAGCTTATTGTGCGTCGTCGTCGTACTGGCAAGAACAAGCGATAGGAGCCTGGACACATGCCACGCAGCCTGAAAAAAGGTCCTTTCGTTGACCAGCACCTCTTTGTGAAGGTGGACAGGGAAAACGAAAAGGGCACCAAGAACGTCATCAAGACCTGGTCCCGCCGCTCGATGATCATCCCCGACATGCTCGGGCACACGATCGCCGTGCACGACGGACGCAAGCACATTCCGGTGTTTGTCACCGAGTCGATGGTCGGGCACAAGCTCGGCGAATTCGCTCCTACGCGGACATTCCGCGGCCATGTCAAGGACGACCGTAAGGGCAAGCGCCGCTAGGCGCCTGCACTTACGTCAAAGACGAGAGAAGGAAAGCAATGGAAGCCAAGGCAATTGCGCGTCACATCCGCGTAACGCCTATGAAGGCCCGGCGCGTCGTCAACCTTGTTCGTGGTAAGCAAGCGAACGAGGCTCTGGCAATTCTGAAGTTTGCCCCCCAGGCAGCTTCTGAGCCGGTATTCAAGGTAGTTCAGTCGGCAATCTCCAACGCCCGGGTCCTCGCGGACCGCGACGGTGTTGCGTTTGACGAAGGTGACCTCATCATCAGCGAAGCGTTTGTTGATGAAGGCCCGACCATGAAGCGGTTCCAGCCGCGTGCTCAGGGTCGTGCATTTCAGATCAAGAAGCGCACCAGCCACATCACCGTGGTAGTCGCTACCCCGGAGAAAGAGGAGGCTCGCTAAGTGGGACAGAAAGTTAACCCGCACGGGTTCCGACTCGGCATCACCACCGATCACGTATCGCACTGGTTCGCTGACAGCACCAAGGCAGGCCAGCGGTACAAGGACTTCGTTCGCGAAGACATCCGCATCCGCCAGCTCATGTCTGTTGGCATGGAGCGCGCCGGTATCGCCAAGGTCGAAATCGAGCGCACCCGTGACCGCGTCCGCGTGGACATCCACACGGCACGTCCGGGCATCGTCATCGGCCGCCGCGGCGCAGAAGCAGACCGCATCCGCGGCGAGCTCGAAAAGCTCACCGGCAAGCAGGTTCAGCTGAACATCCTCGAGGTCAAGAACCCCGAGATGGAAGCACAGCTTGTTGCCCAGGGCGTTGCTGAGCAGCTGACTTCCCGCGTGGCTTTCCGCCGTGCGATGAAGAAGGCCATGCAGTCCGCACAGCGTGCCGGTGCCAAGGGTATCCGTATCGCTTGCTCCGGTCGTCTGGGTGGCGCAGAAATGTCCCGCTCGGAGTTCTACCGCGAAGGCCGTGTGCCCCTGCACACCCTCCGCGCGAACATCGACTACGGCTTCTACGAAGCCAAGACCACCTTCGGCCGCATCGGCGTGAAGGTCTGGATCTACAAGGGTGACGTCACCTCCAAGGAACTGGCTCAGCAGGCAGCTGCTGCTCCGTCCCGTGGCCGTGGCGGCGACCGTCCGGGCCGCCCGGGCGGCGCTGACCGTGGTGACCGCCGCCGTCGTACCGACCGTCCGGCAGCCGAAGCAGCACCTGCTGCTGCAGAGGCTCCGGCAGCCGAGGCAGCTTCTGCCGCACCGGCACAGGCAGCAGAAGGAGGACAGGCTTAAATGCTTATCCCACGTCGAGTCAAGCACCGTAAGCAGCACCACCCGGGTCGTTCCGGCGCTGCTACGGGCGGCACCAAGGTCTCCTTCGGTGAGTGGGGTATCCAGGCCCTGAGCCCGGCATACGTCACGAACCGTCAGATCGAGTCTGCACGTATCGCCATGACCCGCCACATCAAGCGTGGCGGCAAGGTCTGGATCAACATTTATCCGGACCGTCCGCTGACGAAGAAGCCGGCCGAAACCCGCATGGGTTCCGGTAAGGGTTCTCCGGAGTGGTGGGTTTCAAACGTCAAGCCGGGCCGTGTTCTCTTTGAACTGTCCGGTGTTAGTGATGAGGTAGCTCGCGAGGCCCTGCGCCTGGCGATCCACAAGCTCCCGTTGAAGGCACGCATTGTGCGTCGCGAAGGTGGTGAATAGAAATGGCAGTTGGGTCAAAGGAACTTGCACCTGCACAGCTGGACGGATTCGATAACGAGCGTCTCGTTGAAGAACTCCGTAAGGCTAAGGAGGAGCTGTTCAACCTCCGTTTCCAGTCAGCCACCGGTCAGCTGGAGAACCACGGTCGTCTGCGCGCGGTAAAGAAGGACATCGCCCGCATCTACACCGTTCTCCGTGAGCGCGAGCTGGGCATTCGTGCCGAGGTTGCCGCACCGGTTGTGGAAGCCAAGGAAGAAAAGAAGTCCAAGAAGTCCGCAGCCAAGGCTGAGAAGGCTGAAGAGCCGGCCGAGGCTGAGACTGAGGAGGACGCCAAGTGAGTGAAAAGGACGAGAACGTGACGGAAACTGCTACGGCAGCTACGGCTGAGCAGCGCGGTTACCGCAAGACGCGTCGCGGCTACGTGGTTTCGGACAAGATGGAAAAGACCATCGTTGTCCAGGTTGAAGACCGCGTGAAGCACGCCCTGTACGGCAAGGTCATCCGCCGCACCTCGAAGGTCAAGGCTCACGACGAAGAGAACAGCGCCGGCATCGGCGACCTGGTTGTCATCGCCGAGACCCGCCCGCTGTCCGCCACGAAGAACTGGCGGCTCGTGGAGATCCTCGAGAAGGCTAAGTAACACCTGCAGCATCGCTGCTTCAGCAGCTGCGCCGGAAACCCCCGTTCCCCTTTGGGAGCGGGGGTTTCCGCGTTTCCGACGGCGGCGGCAAGGCTTGGCGGGGGAGCGGCGCCCAGGCGCGCCACAAGCCTGCGGTGAGTGACGCCGTCGTGCGTCTTGCTTGGACGCTCTCTCACCTCCTGCAGGAAAACCCTAAACGCTCTCTCACTCCTGGGTGGTTTGACGAACCGCAGGGCAGCAGGAAGTGAAAGAGCGTTACCTGAGCATTTGCAGGAAGTGAGAGAGCGTCCAGAGCGGCAGGGGGCCGGGGGAGCGCCCCCCGGCGCGCCAGAAGCCTGCGGTGAGTTACGCCGTCGTGGTCTTGCAGAGTGCCGGCGGCTGTGACAACCGGCGGGGGCTGTGATATGGAGCTGAGGCCGGAATGTGCTAGGATATTGAGTTTGTATGGCGCCCTCTGTGCGCCGTCAGCAAACCTCGTAAACAATCGTGCCACGGCATAGTGCCCCCTTGCGCCTAGATGGGCTTGGGAAGCAAATGTTTTTGGCACGGGCGTTTAGGCCTGGTCTGGCAAAATCCAGGCAGGTCAAGAGACACCCCGATCAACCGTTCCGCAAGGCTCATTCCGTAGGAAGAATTTCGGTCTGAGAACCGGCGCGACGCAAGGAGTAAATAGTGATTCAGCAGGAGTCGCGACTCAAGGTCGCCGACAACACGGGTGCTAAGGAAATCCTTACCATTCGCGTTCTCGGTGGATCTGGCCGTCGCTACGCAGGCATTGGCGACGTCATCGTCGCTACCGTCAAGGACGCAATCCCGGGCGGCAACGTAAAGAAGGGCGATGTCGTCAAGGCTGTCATCGTCCGTACCAAGAAGGAACGCCGCCGTGCGGATGGTTCCTACATCAAGTTTGACGAGAACGCAGCTGTGATCCTGAAGAACGACGGTGACCCCCGCGGCACCCGTATCTTCGGACCGGTTGGTCGTGAACTCCGTGACAAGAAGTTCATGAAGATCGTTTCTCTGGCTCCGGAGGTGCTCTAGTCCATGGCTAAGATCAAAAAGGGTGACCTGGTTCAGGTCATCACTGGCGCCAAGGCTGAGCGTGGCGGCGACCGTGGCAAGCAGGGCAAGGTCCTGCGCGTGTTCACCGACACCAACCGCGTGTTGGTTGAAGGCATTAACCGCGTAACCAAGCACACCAAGGTCGGTCAGTCGCAGCGCGGCACCAAGACCGGTGGCATCGAGGTTGTTGAAGCCCCGATCCACATTTCCAACGTGGCTCTGGTTGACCCGTCCACCAAGAAGCCCACCCGCGTCGGCTTCCGCACTGAAACCGTTGAGCGCAACGGCAAGCAGCGCGAAGTACGCATCCGCGTGGCCAAGAGCTCAGGGAAGGACATCTAATGACTGAGACTCTCGAGACTCCGGCAACGAAGATCGTTCCTCGTCTGAAGACCAAGTACGCGGATTCCATCAAGAACACGCTTCTTGAGGAATTCAAGTACGAGAACGTTAACCAGGTTCCCCGTCTGGTCAAGGTTGTTGTGAACATGGGTGTTGGAGATGCCGCCAAGGACTCCAAGCTGATCGACGGCGCAGTCCGCGACCTCACCCTGATCACCGGCCAGAAGCCGCAGGTAACCAAGGCCCGTAAGTCGATCGCACAGTTCAAGCTGCGCGAAGGCATGCCCATCGGCGCACACGCAACTCTGCGTGGCGACCGCATGTGGGAATTCGTGGACCGTCTGGTCACGCTGGCTCTGCCGCGTATCCGTGACTTTCGCGGCCTCAGCGGCAAGCAGTTCGATGGCAACGGCAACTACACCTTCGGTCTGACCGAGCAGGTTATGTTCCACGAGATCGACCAGGATTCCATCGACCGCGTTCGCGGTATGGACATCACGGTTGTGACCACCGCCAAGACCGACGACGAAGGCCGCGCGCTGCTCAAGGCGCTTGGTTTCCCGTTCAAAACCGAAGCTTAATTAGCTACGTAAAAGGTCCGGCTGCCCTGGTTCTTAAGGAACAGGGTGGCGGAAACCGTTACGAGGAAGGGCAAGAGCCCAAATGACTATGACAGATCCTGTCGCAGATATGCTTACGCGTCTGCGCAACGCAAACTCGGCATACCACGATTCCGTGTCTATGCCGTACAGCAAGCTCAAGGCACGCGTTGCCGACATCCTGAAGGCTGAAGGTTACATCGCCTCCTGGAAAGAAGAAGACGCTGAAGTCGGCAAGAAGCTGACTCTCGAGCTCAAGTTCGGTCCGAACCGCGAGCGTTCAATCGCCGGTGTTCGTCGTATTTCCAAGCCGGGACTGCGCGTTTACGCAAAGTCCACCAACCTGCCGCACGTGCTCGGTGGCCTGGGTGTCGCAATCCTGTCCACCTCTTCCGGCCTCTTGACTGACAAGCAGGCCGGCAAGAAGGGCGTGGGCGGCGAAGTCCTCGCTTACGTCTGGTAACGGGAAAGGAAGAGAATAATGTCACGTATTGGACGTCTCCCCATCACCGTTCCTGCCGGCGTTGAGGTCAAGGTTGACGGCTCTGTCGTCAGCGTCAAGGGTTCCAAAGGCGAGCTGAGCCACACTGTGGCCAGCCCGATCGAGGTTTCCCTGGAAGAAGGCACCCTGACTGTCGCCCGCCCGAACGACGAGCGCGCCTCCCGTTCACTCCACGGCCTGACCCGCACCCTGATCGCCAACATGATCCAGGGCGTCACCGCAGGCTACGAGAAGAAGCTTGAAATCGTCGGTACCGGTTACCGCGTTCAGGCCAAGGGATCTGACCTTGAGTTCGCTCTCGGCTACAGCCACCCGGTCAACGTTTCGGCACCGGCCGGCATCACCTTTGCAGTAGAGGGGCCGACCAAGCTCTCTGTCTCAGGTATCAACAAGCAGCAGGTCGGCGAGGTTGCTGCCAACATTCGCAAGCTGCGTAAGCCGGACCCCTATAAGGGCAAGGGCATTCGCTACGCCGGCGAAGTCATCCGCCGCAAGGTCGGAAAGGCTGGTAAGTAACCATGGCCATCGCAATTAACAAGAAGCGTACGAACAAGAGCAAGTCTGCTTCGCGCAGCCGCCGCCAGCTTCGTATCCGCAAGCGCATCTCCGGAACGGCTGTACGTCCTCGCCTGGTCGTCAACCGCTCCGCACGCCACGTATTCGTCCAGGTTGTCGATGACACCAAGGGCCTGACCGTAGCGAGCGCGTCCACACTGGAAGCCGACCTTCGTGCATTCGACGGTGACAAGACCGCCAAGGCCAAGCGCGTTGGCGAGCTCGTAGCCGAGCGCGCCAAGGCTGCCGGGATCGAAGCTGTTGTCTTCGACCGTGGTGGTAACAAGTACCACGGCCGGATCGCCGCCGTCGCTGACGGTGCACGTGAAGGTGGGCTGTCACTGTGACGGAAGCAAACAAGGAAAAGGACACTGTGTCTGCAGATCAGAAGGCGCCTGAAGCCGTAGCTGCTGAGGCCACTGAGACCACTGCCCCCGCAGCTGCTGATGACCGCCGTGGTGGCGCTCGTCGTGGCGAGCGTGGCGACCGTGGCCAGGGCCGCGGCGACCGTGGTGGCCGTGGTGGCCGCGATGGCGGCCGTGAAGCCGAGAAGAGCCAGTTCATAGAGCGCGTTGTCACCATCAACCGCGTTTCCAAGGTCGTCAAGGGTGGTCGTCGCTTCAGCTTCACCGCACTCGTCGTCGTTGGTGACGGCAACGGTATGGTCGGCGTCGGCTACGGCAAGGCCAAGGAAGTTCCCGCCGCAATCGCGAAGGGCGTTGAAGAGGCCAAGAAGTCCTTCTTCCGCGTTCCCCGCATCGGCAGCACCATCCCGCACCGCGTTCAGGGCGAGGCCGCAGCAGGCGTCGTCATGCTGCGTCCGGCTTCCGCCGGTACCGGTGTTATCGCCGGTGGTCCGGTCCGTGCAGTACTGGAGTGCGTGGGCATCCACGACATCCTCTCCAAGTCGCTCGGTTCCTCCAACGCCATCAACATCGTTCACGCGACCGTTGATGCCCTGAAGCGCCTCGAAGAGCCGGCAGCAGTGGCAGCACGCCGCGGCCTCCCGCTGGACGAGGTTGCTCCGCCGGCAATGGTGAAGGCAATCCTGAACCAGAAGGCAGGTGTCTGAGCCATGGCTAAGAACCTGATTCCCTCCGACGTCCAGTTGGAGATCACTCAGATCAAGTCCGCCATTGGCGGCAAGCAGAACCAGCGCGACACCCTGCGGTCCCTCGGCCTGAAGCGGATCGGACACACCGTTGTCCGCACCGCCGACGCCGTGACCGTGGGAATGCTCAACACGGTTCCGCACCTGGTAAAGGTAGAGGAGGCGAAGTAAATGGCAGAGAAGAACACTGCCGAGAAGGCACAGAGCGCAGCTGCTGACAAGCAGAGCGCGCTGAAGGTTCACCACCTGCGTCCCGCTCCGGGTGCCAAGACCGCCAAGACCCGTGTTGGTCGTGGTGAAGGCTCCAAGGGTAAGACCGCTGGTCGCGGTACCAAGGGTACGAAGGCCCGCTACCAGATCAAGGCTGGCTTTGCCGGCGGCCAGCTGCCGCTGCACATGCGCCTCCCGAAGCTGCGCGGCTTCAAGAACCCGTTCCGGGTTGAGTTCCAGGTTGTAAACCTGGACAAGCTCAACGAGCTGTTCCCGGAAGGTGGCGCTGTCACCGTGGAGAACCTGGTTGCAAAGGGCGCCGTTCGCAAGAACCAGCCCGTGAAGGTGCTTGGCACCGGCGACATCACCGTCAAGGTTGACGTCACCGTCCACGCCTTCTCAGCCAGTGCCGCTGAGAAGATCGCTGCAGCAGGCGGAACCACCACCGCCCTCTAAGGGATTCATCCCTGAGGGCGATGGGGCAGATGCCCGTTGCGCAAACTCCCGGCACGGGGGCCGAGGCCCCCGTGCCGGGAGTTTTCCATATCCGCAGGCCGTCCGGATTGCTCGCATAGCGCAATCAACCGTTAGACTCGGTTGTTGGGTTTATCCGCCTGCATCACACGACTTATTAACAACTGAGGAGGACGCTTGCTTAGCGCATTCGGCCGGGCTTTTCGAACGCCTGATCTGCGACGCAAGTTGTTGTTCACGCTGGGAATCATCACAATCTTCCGCTTGGGAGCTTTCATCCCCTCGCCTGGTGTGAACTACCAGAATGTCCAGCAATGCTTGTCGACCGGGCAGACCCAGGGCGGGATCTACCAGCTCGTCAATCTTTTCAGCGGCGGTGCATTGCTGCAGGTCTCCATCTTCGCTTTGGGAATCATGCCGTACATTACGGCCAGCATCATTGTGCAGCTGCTCCGGGTGGTCATTCCCCGTTTCCAGCAGCTGTACGAAGAGGGCGCCTCGGGCCAGTCAAAGCTGACGCAGTACACGCGTTACCTGACCATCGCCCTTGGCCTGCTGAACGCCACCACCCTGGTGTCCCTGGCGCGCTCCGGGCAGCTGCTGCCCGGCTGCAACCTGCCCATCATCCCGGACACCAGCGTCATCACCACGATCCTGATCATCATCACGCTGACGGCCGGCACTGGCCTCATCATGTGGATGGGCGAGCTCGTGACCGAGAAGGGCGTGGGCAACGGCATGTCGCTGCTCATCTTCACGGCCATCGCTGCCGGCTTCCCCACCTCGCTGGGCGCCATCTGGACCGCGCAGGGCCCGGGCACGTTCTTCATCGTCCTGGCTATCGGCCTGCTGACCGTCGCGCTGGTTGTCTTCGTTGAACAGTCGCAGCGCCGTATTCCGGTCCAGTACGCCAAGCGGATGATCGGCCGCCGCACAGTAGGCGGCACCAGCACTTACATCCCCATCAAGGTGAACATGGCCGGCGTCATCCCCGTCATCTTTGCCTCGTCCATGCTTTACCTCCCGGCGTTGATCTCCCAGTTCAACCAGCCGAGGGCAGGGGAGCAGATGCAGCCGTGGGTTGAATGGATCAACAACAACCTGACCCGCGGAGACCACCCGATCTACATGGCGCTCTACTTTGCCATGATCGTTTTCTTTACCTACTTCTACGTCGCGATCACCTTCAACCCTGAAGAGGTCTCGGACAACATGAAGAAATACGGCGGCTTCATTCCGGGTATCCGTGCCGGCAAGCCGACCGCGGATTACCTGCAGTACGTCCTCTCGCGGATCACGCTGCCCGGCGCCATCTACCTTGGCTTCGTGGCACTGATCCCGCTGGTGGCGCTCGTGCTGATCAACGCAAACCAGAACTTCCCGTTCGGTGGCACCTCGATCCTGATCATGGTGGGCGTTGGTTTGGAAACCGTCAAGCAAATTGACGCGCAGCTACAGCAGCGTCACTACGAAGGGCTATTGCGATGACCAGAATGTTGATTATCGGACCTCCGGGCTCCGGCAAGGGCACCCAGGCGGAACGCATTTCGGAGCGCCTCGGCGTCGTTGCCATTTCCACCGGCGACATCTTCCGTGCGAACGTCAGGGGCGAGACCCCGCTGGGCGTCGAGGCCAAGAAGTACATGGATGCCGGGGACTTTGTTCCGGACAGCGTGACCAACAAGATGGTCCGCGACCGCCTCAGCGAGTCCGACGTCGAAGACGGGTTCCTGCTGGACGGGTACCCACGCACCACGGCGCAGGTTGATTACCTCGACGAGATCCTGGCCAATGGTGACCAGAAGCTCGACGTCGTGCTCCAGCTGACCGCCGACGACGAGGAACTGGTTTCGCGCCTCCTGGGCCGTGCCAAGGAAACGGGCCGCAGCGACGACAACGAGGCCGTCATCCGCCACCGCCTGGATCTTTACCACGAGCAGACCGAGGCCGTTGTGGCCAAGTACGCCGAGCGCGGCATCCTGACCCAAGTTGACGGCATCGGCGGCATCGACGAAGTCACCGACCGCGTCATGCAGGCCATCAAAGAGGCTCAGGCAGCCTGATATTTGTCCCAACGCTACGAGGCTCCTCCCGGTTCATTGGGAGGAGCCTCCGGCTTTTAGCCCCGCAAGGGGCCAGCGCCGCACGGCAGTAAGGCTGGCGGCCGCAGATTGAGAGGAAACCGCTGATGGCATTCGGCCAGCCACGGATTGAATACAAGACGAACGCCCAGATGCGGACCATGCACGAGGCCGGGCTGGTCCTGAGCCGCGCCCTGGACGCGGCCGTTGCCGCTGCCGCCCCGGGAGTCACCACGAAGCAGCTCGACGAGGCGTTTGCGGCCGTGCTCCTCGAAGCCGGTGCCAAGTCCAACTTCCTGGGCTACCACGGCTTCCCGGCCACCATCTGCACGTCAGTCAACGAGGAAGTGGTCCACGGGATCCCGGGGTCCAAGGTCCTGCAGGACGGCGACATCATCTCGATCGACGGCGGCGCGATCGTGGACGGCTGGCACTCCGATTCTGCCCGCACGGTGATCGTGGGAACCGCGGACCCCGAGGACCAGCGGCTGTCCGACGTCACCGAGGCTGCCATGTGGCGGGGGATCGCAGCCCTGGCCACAGGGAAGTTCGTGGGCGATGTTGGCTGCGCAGTGGACGACTACGTGGCCTCGGTGCCCGGCAAGCCGCTGGGCATCCTGGAGGACTACGTGGGGCACGGCATCGGCTCCGAGATGCACATGGCCCCGGATGTGCTGAACTACCGCACCAGCCACCGCGGGCCGAAGATCCGCTCGGGCCTGTGCCTGGCGATTGAGCCAATGCTGGTGCGCGGCAGCATCGAGACCGCGGTGCTGGAGGACGACTGGACGGTTGTCACCACCGACGGCAAGCGTTCCTGCCAGTGGGAGCACTCCGTGGCTGTCCACGAGAAGGGCATCTGGGTGCTGTCGGCACCCGACGGCGGGGCAGCCCGGCTGGCGCCGCTGGGCGTGGTCCCGGTTCCGATTCCCTAGCTCCCAAGTGACTCGCAGTTGCTGTAACTGCGAGCTAGCTGCGTGGAGCGGTGGAGAATGGTGGCCATGGGAGAAACAGGATCCATCACCGACGTGCCGGGGCTGCGGGTCGGGCAGAGGCAGAAGAACGACGACGGCTGGCTGAGCGGCGTCACGGTGGTTCTGCCGCCGCCGGGGACGGTGGGCTCGGTGGACGTCCGCGGGGGAGGTCCCGGCACGCACGAGACGGATGCGCTGGACCCCACGACGCTCGTGTCCACAGTTGACGCCGTGGTCCTCACCGGCGGCAGCGCCTACGGTCTGGTTTCCGCCCACGGCGCCCAGCGCTGGTGCGAGGAGCAGGGCCGGGGCTTCGAAGTCAAGGGCGGAGTGGTGCCCATCGTCCCGGCCGCGGCCATCTTCGATCTCGGCAGGGGAGGGGACTTCAGCGCCCGCCCGGACGCCGGGATGGGGTACGCGGCGGCCGCCGCCGCAGGGGCCGAGAAGGACGGGCACGACGTCGAACGCGGCAACGTGGGAGCCGGCACCGGAGCAGTCATCGGGCGGGAAAAGTTCAAAGGCGGAGTGGGCACCGCTTCGGTCACGCTGGAGAACGGCCTGGTTGTCGGGGCGCTGGCAGTAGTGAATGCGCTGGGACTGCCGTTTGGTCCGCTGGCTGAGCCTCCCGAAGCCCGCGGCGAAGCTGTCGGTGACTCTGGCACATCGGCGCAGCGGGTGGAACCCGGCAGCGTGCGTCTAAGCGAGGCACGAGCGAGCACGCCGAGGGTTTCGGCCGCTGGGACGGAACCCGGCCCCGGTACTCAGCTCAACACCACGCTCGTCGTCGTCGCCACGAATGCAGACCTCGACCCCGCCGAATGCAAGCGCACGGCTTCCGCGGCCCACGCCGGCCTGGCCCGGGCCCTGAACCCGAGCCATACGCTGGCCGACGGCGACACCGTGTTCTGCCTGGCCACCGGGGCGGCCACCCTGGACCGGAGTACGGAAGCTGCCCGGCAGGTGAGTCTCATCACCCTGCAGAGTGCGGCAGCCGACGTCGTACGCCTGGCGATCCTGGACGGGATCGGCAGCGCAGAGGCAGTGACCACTGCAGCCGGCACTTTTGCCGCGTACAGGTTCTGAGGCGTTCAGATTTTGATGCGTACGGCGGCGATCTGCGCTACCATGGCTGGATTTAACATTCCGGGCCAAATGCCGTAGTGTTGCTTGTTGGTTGTCTGCCCTGCCACGCCCATTTGCGGCCGGAGGGCGACGATCAATCACATCAAAAAACGTCCGTAGTCATGCCCGGTGCAATCCGGAGGGCTGCGGCAAACAACAGTTAGCGGAGGATATGGCCAAGAAGGACGGGGTCATAGAGATCGAGGGCGTAGTGACTGAGGCGCTGCCCAACGCGATGTTTCGTGTTGAGCTCACCAACAAGCACGTCGTTCTGGCACACATCTCTGGAAAAATGCGTCAGCACTACATCAGGATTCTCCCTGAGGACCGGGTAGTGGTGGAGCTGAGCCCTTACGACCTGACACGTGGTCGTATCGTCTACCGCTACAAGTAAACGCTGGGCGGCCAAGGCAACTGCCGAAGGCCGGTCCATCGGACCAACTGCTATCACGCAAAGGAACGCCATGAAGGTCAAGCCGAGCGTCAAGCAGATCTGCGAAAAGTGCAAAGTGATCCGCCGTAATGGCCGGGTCATGGTGATCTGCGAGAACCCGCGCCACAAGCAGCGCCAGGGCTAATTCCCTTCCGGGAATCCCTGGGTTGCTAACCCACGCAAGTAAATAAAAGGCAGCACAAGCTGAACTGGGACGTATGAGCCCGGACAGCTAACCCCCGGTCGGAGGCTGGGGCCGCACTGAAAGTGCGGGTGTACTGCCTACGACCTCCGGTTTATTCAAGGAGCACTGCCACTATGGCTCGTCTCGCTGGCGTAGACATTCCCCGCGAAAAGCGGCTGGAAATTGCGCTTACTTACATCTACGGCGTGGGCAAGACCCGTGCACACGAAACCCTGGCTGCCACCGGCATCAGCGCTGACGTCCGGGTCAAGGACCTGACGGATGCGCAGCTGGTAGAGCTGCGTGACTACATTGAAGGCAACTACAAGGTTGAGGGTGACCTTCGCCGCGAAGTAGCAGCTGATATCCGCCGCAAGGTTGAGATCGGCAGCTACGAAGGCCTGCGTCACCGCAAGGGCCTGCCCGTACGCGGACAGCGTACGAAGACCAACGCCCGTACCCGCAAGGGCCCGAAGCGTACCGTCGCCGGCAAGAAGAAGGCCCGTTAAAATCCCCGCCGGGATTAACGGAGCTTTCCCCAATAACTTTCTGTAGGAGAAAAAATGCCCCCGAAGACTCGTGGCGCGGTTCGCAAGCCGCGTAAGAAGGACAAGAAGAATATCGCGCTTGGCCAGGCGCACATCAAGAGCACCTTTAACAACACCATCGTGTCCATCACGGACCCGAACGGTGCTGTCATCTCCTGGGCTTCCGCCGGTGAGGTTGGATTCAAGGGCTCGCGTAAGTCCACCCCGTTCGCTGCACAGATGGCTGCCGAAGCTGCCGCCAAGCGTGCACAGGAGCACGGCCTGAAGAAGGTTGACGTGTTCGTGAAGGGACCGGGATCCGGACGCGAGACCGCCATTCGTTCGCTGCAGGCCGCTGGCCTCGAGGTTGGCTCCATCCAGGACGTCACCCCCGCCGCGCACAACGGATGCCGTCCGCCGAAGCGCCGCCGCGTCTAAGCCTTTCCGCAGTCGGAGCTTGCCCGGACCCTTACCGGGTCCGGGCAAGCCCGCCGCGTTAAGTCTTCAGACCGATTTTCCACCACCTGTGTTGCGTCATATAGCGGATGCTCGCCGAAAGGAAACCTAAGTGCTCATTGCACAGCGCCCCACCCTCTCCGAAGAGGTCGTCTCCGATAACCGCTCCCGTTTCATCATTGAACCGCTGGAGCCGGGCTTCGGTTACACCCTCGGAAACTCCCTCCGCCGTACCCTGCTCTCCTCCATCCCCGGTGCTTCTGTAACCAGCATCCGGATCGATGGCGTGCTGCACGAGTTCACCACGGTTCCGGGTGTCAAGGAAGATGTCACCGAGATCATCCTGAACATCAAGAACCTGTCCGTGTCCTCCGAGCACGACGAGCCGGTTGTTGCTTACCTGCGCAAGCAGGGCCCCGGAGTCGTCACCGCCGCGGACATCGCTCCGCCGGCCGGCGTCGAATTCCACAACCCGGATCTGCACATTGCCACGCTGAACTCGAAGGGCAAGTTCGAGCTCGAACTGACCATCGAGCGCGGCCGCGGCTACGTTTCGGCAGCTCAGAACAAGTCCGGCGACGCCGAGATCGGCCGTATTCCGGTTGACTCGATCTACTCGCCGGTGCTGAAGGTTACTTTCCGCGTGGAAGCCACCCGTGTTGAGCAGCGCACCGACTTCGACAAGCTCATTGTCGACGTCGAGACCAAGCAGGCCATCGCCCCGCGCGATGCCGTTGCTTCGGCAGGAACCACCCTGGTGGAACTGTTCGGTCTGGCCCGCGAGCTGAACACCGCAGCTGAAGGTATCGAGATTGGCCCGTCGCCGACGGATGCTGCCCTGGCAGCAGACATGGCCCTGCCGATCGAGGATCTGGACCTCACCGTCCGTTCCTACAACTGCCTCAAGCGTGAGGGCATCCACACCGTGGGTGAACTCGTTGCCCGCTCCGAGGCTGACCTGATGGACATCCGTAACTTCGGTGCGAAGTCCATTGATGAGGTCAAGGCAAAGCTGGTTGAACTGGGCCTGTCCCTCAAGGACTCGCCTCCCGGTTTCGACCTGGCCGCCCGCGCCGCAGCCATCGAAGAGGACGACGCCGCGTTCAGCGACGACGAGCTCTAACAAGCAGATCTTGGCCCCGGGTCCGGTGATGGACCTGGCTGGCCTACACAACAGGAGAAACAATTATGCCTACCCCCACTAAGGGTCCGCGCCTCGGAGGCGGCCCGGCTCACGAGCGTCTCATGCTCGCGAACCTGGCAGCAGCACTGTTCGAGCACAAGCGGATCACCACCACGGTCACCAAGGCCAAGCGCCTGAAGCCGTACGCAGAGCGTCTGGTCACCTTCGCCAAGCGCGGCGACCTCGCTTCCCGCCGCCGCGTTCTCGGCCTGATCAGCAACAAGGGCATTGTCCACGAGCTGTTCACCGACATCGCCCAGGCTGTGGAGAACCGCGATGGCGGCTACACCCGCATCACCAAGATCGGCAACCGTAAGGGCGACAACGCTCCCATGGCTGTCATCGAGCTGGTCCTCGAGCCGGTTTCCGCCAAGCAGGCCGTTGTAGCCGAGGCTACTTCCGCTGCCAAGCGCGACGCCGACAAGAAGGACGCCGCTGCTGCGGCTCCGGCCGCCGAGGAAGCTGAAGTCGCCGAGACCGAAGCTGCTCCGGAAGCTGAAGCTGCAGAGACCGAAGCTGCTGAGACTGAAGCTGCTGCAACTGAAGAGGCTCCGGCCGCTGAGGAAGCCGCTGACGAGTCCGCAAAGGACGCGAAGTAATTCGCTGATTCCTTCGCATAGACTTGAGTCTATGAACGACCAAAAACCCGCGGCCCCCGTTTTGGGGGGCGGCGGGTTTTTGCGTATCCGCCTTGATCTGGCGTACGACGGCGGCCCCTTCAGCGGGTGGGCCCTGCAGCCGGGCCTCCGCACAGTCCAGGGAACCCTGGAGGAGGCACTGGAGCTGCTCATCCGGCGTCCGGTCCGGGTCACCGTTGCCGGGCGCACCGATGCCGGCGTGCATGCCCGGGGCCAGGTGGTCCACCTCGACCTCTCGGCAGCCGAGTGGCTGGGACTGAACCGCGGTGCGGAACTCGATCCCGCCGTCGCGCTCTTGCGCAGGATCCGCGGCGCGCTCAGCAGGGGGCTGGGGGACCTGACCGGTGCCATCGTGGTTCACCAGGTGTCCATCGCCCCGGAGGGCTTCGATGCCCGGTTCTCGGCGCTGTGGCGCCGTTACAGCTACCGCATCGCGGACGGCCCCGCGCGCTGGGACCCCCTGGGCCGGTACGACACGCTATGGCACAAGAGCCCGCTGGACGTTGACCTCCTGAATGAGGGTTCGGTGCAGCTCCTGGGCCTACAGAACTTCCTGTCCTACTGCAAGCCCCGCGAGGGCTCCACAACCATCCGCGAACTGCAGCGCTTTGAGTTTGCCCGCGGTGCGGACGGCGTCATCGTGGCCACGGTCCAGGCGGACGCGTTCTGCCACAACATGGTGCGTGCCCTGGTGGGGTCCGCGCTGTATGTAGGGGAGGGGCAAGAGCCGCCGGGCTGGCTGCACGAGCGGCTGCTGGCCAGGAAGCGCGACGCCCGTTCGGTGCTGGCGGCGCCGCACCCGCTGGTGCTGGAGGAAGTGGCCTATCCGTCCGACGACGAGCTCCTCGCTCGTGCCGAGCTGACGCGGGCCCTGCGGCAGTAAGTCGCTAAGTTAGCTCCTTCTGAGGGTCATGACTCAATTTCGCGAACGCAGATAGTAGGCTGAGGCGCAGTCTTTAGTCATGCGGTCCTTACAGGGGGTAAGGGATGAATGATCGTCGCGTCGTCGTCGTTATTGAACAGGATGAGGAAGTCCAGGCTCTTTTGCGGGCCACCTTGGGGGATGCCGGCTTCGAGGTTCACTTTGCCGCCACCGGGGAGTCCGGTGTTGAGCTGGTGCGTGCCAGGCAGCCGGATACTGTCACGCTGGACGTGGTGCTGCCGGATATGGACGGGTACGAGGTGGCGCGGCGGATCCGCGAATTCAGCCATACCTACATCATCATTCTCACCGCCCGCAGCGACCTCCGTGCCACCATCAAAGGTTTCGACGCCGGGGCGGACGACTACATCGTCAAGCCGATCCGTCCGCGCGAGCTCCGCGCCCGCGTCGACGGAATGTTGCGCCGGCCCCGTCAGCTCCGGACCGCGGCGCCGGTCGGGACGGCGACTGGGGGGACGGGCCCGCCCGACTCGGCGGCGGCCGGGGCGTCGGCGGCCGGGGCGGCGGCGACGGCCGGAGTGGCCGGCGCGAGTTACGAGCACAACGGCCTGCGGATCGACAGCGAAACACGTGCCGCCAGCATCGGCGGCAGGTCTCTGGCCCTCACCCGGACCGAGTTCGATCTGCTGCGCATCCTGCTGGAAAGGGGCACCGGCGTGGTCACCAAGGCGGAACTGGCCGGGCTGCTGGGGCTGGTACAGCAGGAAGCCGCGCAACCCGGGCCAGCAGCTGCCGTCACGCGTGACCCGGGACGAATCATCGAGGCACACGTGGGCAACCTGCGGCGCAAGCTGGGCGATGACGCCCGGCAGCCCCGCTGGCTCAAGACGGTCCGCGGTTCCGGCTACACGCTGGCCTGACGGACGCGTCCCCGGACGCTCGGGATGCGCCCCTGCAAACGGGGGAGTGCCCGGGAAAAACCTAAGAAAATGCCAAGGGCGCAGGCGCACGGTAGAGGCATGAGATCACTATCAGGCGACGAAGTTGTCGCGGTCCGAGGCGTTCTTACCGACACGCATCCGGTCGATTTCTATGCGCTTGGCGTCGCGGGGGCGATTGACCGTCTGACCCTTCCGTTGCGCGAACGCGGGATCGCCGTGCATCTGGAAACACCCCACCACGGGATGGAAGTGGACCGGCGGTCCGCCACACTCCTGTACAGGGCGGCGCAGGAACTCCTGAGCAATGTCCACAAATTCGCGGAGGCCTCTGCCGTTACTGTTCGGCTGGGCTGCGTCAGCCATCCTGCCGAGAGCCACTTTGTTCAGCTCAAGGTGTCCGACGACGGCACCGGGTTTGATGTGCACGCCGCCACCCACGGCAGGCACTCCGGGATGGGTCTGCGGCTCATGCGGCTGGCCGTCGGCTCGGCTGGCGGCCAGATGGTTATCGACTCGGCCACCGACGAAGGCACGTGCGTGACCATTACGCTGCCGCTGGACTGAGCGTGAAGACCCTTGGCGACTCCGCGTGGCTGCTTTAAGGCGCCGCGGCGCCTTCCGCCGGCAGCGTCACGGTGAACGTGGTGCCGGCACCTGGTTTGCTGGCGCAGGAGATCCTGCCGCCGTGCCGCTCCACGATGGTTTTGGTGATGGACAGACCAAGGCCCACGCCGGGGATGTCCGCGTTCCGGGCCGCCTGGGTGCGGAAGAACCGAGTGAAGATCCGCTCCGATTCCTCTTCGCTGATGCCCATCCCGGTGTCCTGGACTTGCAGTTGGACCCACTGCTCGTTGCTGCTCGCACTGACAGTTACTGCACCGCCGTCCGGCGAATATTTGATGGCATTCGATACCAGGTTGTCGAGGGCCTGGGCGATGCGGAGCGGGTCCGCATGCGCCCACAGTGGCACCGGAACATTGGTGCTGAGCGAGACATTGGTGGCATCGGCCTGGGCCTGGGCGGACCCGATTGTGGTTTCGATGAGCCCGGCCAAATCAGTCCGCCGGGGGTGGACGGACAGCACGGTCGAGGCCGACACAAGCAGGTCCGACACAAGGGAGAGGAGCCGCTCGGCATTGCGTTGCACCACCTCCAGCCGCTGCACGCCGGAGGGGGTCAGGCTATCCGCCTCATCGAGTACCAGGTCGACGTTGCCGAGGACGGACATCAAGGGGCTGCGGAACTCATGGGAGACGTTGGAGATCAGTTCCTCCTTGGCGGAGAGGGCCTCCACCAGCCCTGTAACGTCGCTGAAGACGATAACCGCCCCGCTGAACCCGCCGTCGTCGTTCTTGATGATGCGCGCTGCCGTTGAAACGGCGCGCTGCGCTGGCCCCTCGCCGATCCACACCAGGTAGTCCGCGAACGTTTCGCCGGCAATTGCCCGTTGAATGGGCCGCTTGTCCGGGGGCAGCGGAGTCACCCTGTCCTGTCCGAAAATCAGCGGCTGGGATTCGTTCTGCCCGGGGACGGATGTGGCGGGGGAGGCTGGCTGCTGGAAGATTTTCTGCTGGCCGTTGACCAGCACGGTCTGACCGTCGGCAGCCACGGCGACAATGCCGACGTCGATTGTGTCCAGAACGGTTTTGAGCAGCCGCTCGCGGTCCCTGCTTTCAATGAGCAGTTCGCGGAGTTCGGCGTCTTTCTTCTCCAGCCGCTGGCGCTGCACACGGACATTGGCGCTGGCGAACCGGATTGCGAGGGATACGGCCAGCATCATGAGCGGAAGCAGAATTGCCGTGGCGATGTCCGAAGGTGAAATTCTGGGAAACTTTTGCACGACCGTCGGCATGGCAATAAGTAAAGGCCCAAAGAAACTCAGGAAAATGCTTGTCCGAGCGAAGGAACCCGAGGCGGACAACCAGATCACCGGGAATATGGCCAGCACTCCGAGCCCCGCAACCGCCGGAACCGCCCCGTTGCGGGCGAGACCGATGACCACAAGATCAAGAATTGGTATGACGAGGTACGCATTGGCGGGCAGACGTTCCCACGGAACCAGGAAACAGGAAAGGAACAATGCCCCCATCAGGGCGATGGAGGCGATAAACACGCCGTTTTCTATCAAGGTGGGCCAGACCGCCGGGGCAGCGATGGCCATCGCGCCAAGAATGACCGTCACAGGAAGCTGGCAAAGCGCCACCTGAAAACGTGGCCCAAGGCGCCTGAAGAAACGGTCAGTGTCCCGGACCAACAGCTGCTCACCCATTGCGGCGGGGCCCCCCGTTCCGTTTTATTGCACCGCAGGGCGGCGCCTGCATAAACCATGGCATGAAGCCCATTATGCACGGCATTCTTCAGCCATCGGAGAGAAGGTTGCAAGCGCGGGGCAACAGTCTAAAAGTTATCGTGAATAAAGAGTGTTCAGCCCTCTTCACGTTGTAGCGTAGGTAATCTGGGAAAGTTTCCCGCATTGCGCTGGGCTATGCGGTGGTTTTGCCGGATTTGAGGACAGCAGTGATCGATCTTGGTGTGGCCGTGGTGATTGAGGATGACGCCGACGTCCGCAATCTCCTGGACGCGGTACTTCAGCAGGCCGGCTTTGAGGTGCACTCGGCAGCGACGGGCCGCGACGGTGTGGATATGGCCAGGGAGCGCCGGGCCAGTGTGATTACTCTCGACGTCGGCCTCCCGGACATTGACGGCTTTGAGGTGCTGCGCCGGATCCGGCAGTTCAGTGACGCCTACGTGGTGATGCTGACTGGCCGGGACGAGGAACTGGACACCATCACGGCGCTTCAGGGCGGCGCGGACGACTACATCATCAAACCATTCAGGCCCCGCGAACTGCGTGCACGCATTACAGCCATGATGCGCCGGCCGCGGCAGGGCGCAGTCGGTGAGCCTGAGGCGCCGGTTGGGTTGCCGGGCGGGTTGCCGTCGGAGCCGGGTTTGGCTGCCGCCGGCGTCGCCCGCCGTGGGGGAACAGTGCTGCATCACAACGGGCTTGCGTTAGACACTGAAACCCGGACCGTTGCCCTCCGCGGGACGCCGTTGGGGCTGACCCGGAGCGAATTCGACCTTCTGCATGAACTGCTGCGCGGAACGGGCGCGGTTCGCACGCGGGCGGACCTGGTGCGCGTGGTGCGCGGCGAGTACTACCGCGAGGACACCTACATCAGCGAGGCGGACGAGCGGGCCGTCGAAGTGCATATCGGTAATTTGCGCCGCAAGCTCCGCGAGGATCCGCAAGACCCGCGGTGGCTGGTCACCGTGCGCGGAGTGGGGTACCGGCTCGCGCCGAAGCGGGCGGAGTAGGCGCTCTTAGTTATCCGGAGGCAGGTCAGCTGTCCGGCGGCAAATAGCCCAGTTTGAGCTCGCTGACCGTTAGCTCGCCAGTGCGTTCGACTGCCGGCAGCAACTGCCTCACTTGGACCAGGTCTCCGCACTTCACCAGGCGCTGCACCTCGATGGCCAGCCTGGCCAGGCGGGTGGCGCCTATCATGAGGGCGGAATTCTTCAGGCTCAGGGCGGCATCCATGGCGGCATCGGGATCGTTGTCTTCGACTGAGCGTTCCAGGTACCGGAGGCGCTTGTCCCAGATGCTGATGTAGTCCCGGGCGAAATTGTGGGCGACACCTGTGCCGCCCAATTCTTCTTCCAGCTCGCGAAGGACGCTGAGGTCCAGGATGGGTTCCTGGGAGTCGTCCTGGAGCCCGCCTTGTTGTCCGTTTTCGGGATCCCCGGACGCAGGGAAGCAGACGCCGTTGGCGCTGCCGTCACCCGCGCTGGAACCTGAAATGGACATGAGTTAAGGCTACTTTCTGACCTTGGGAAAAGCCTGATGAAGCTTGGATCCTGTGGAAACCCTGCGGGTTCCTTGTGGTGCGAGGACTTCCTGCGGACGGAACGCTCTCGCCACGGTTCGGCCGAGCTACTGATTGCTGAACGTCTCGATGGTATTGATGACGGCGGGGCCCAGGATCGCGATGAAGAGGACCGGGAAGATGAAGAACAGCAGCGGGAAAAGGATCATAACGGGAAGTTTCATGGCCTTCTCCTCGGCCCGTTGACGCCGCTTGACGCGCATCACCTTGGCCTGAACCCGGAGGACTCGGCTGATGGCGATGCCGTACAAATCCGCCTGGACAACCGCCTGGACGAAGCTGCGCAGTTCCGGGACATTGGTGCGCTCGGCCAGAGCCAGGTACGACTCGCGGCGGCTGCGGCCCACCTGCATGTCCTGCAGGGTACGGACCAGTTCCTCCGCCAGCGGGCCCTTGCCGTTCTCGCCGGCCCGGGCCATGGCACCCTCGAAGCCGAGGCCGGCTTCCACGGAAATGAGCATTTGGTCCAGGGTGTTCGCGAGCTCCAGCTGCATGGCCTTCTGCCGCTCCTGGCCCTTGCTGTAGAGCAGCAGGTCCGGGATGAAGTAGCCGAGGAACAGGACAAAGATGCCCACCAGCTTCATGATCGGCGTTGTTCCGATGGAGCTTAACCACAGCCCAACGAGGCCACCAGCAAGACCCAAGGCCGGCTTGGCCGCGAGTACCCGGCCCAGCGGAAGGTTTGCCGGGCGGCCGGCGAGGGAGAGCAGACGGTCAAGCTTCTGCACATATCCGTCCGGAGTGAGGCGGCGGCCGATCTGTTCAAGCAGGCCGTTGCTGGTCTTCTTTTCAACTTCGATGCGGGGAGCGCCCCTGGACAGTAGCTCCCGGGCAGCCGTCGGGCCTCTTTTGTCGGCGGAGAGCAGGGACCACGCGAGATAGGCGAGCGGCAGGCAGACGAGGAGGAGGGAAAGGAGGATCAATGGGTCCATCTCCGGCTCAGAACTTCAGGTCGATGATCTTGCGCATCCACAGACCCCCGATGATCATCAGGATCATGGAGGCAACAATCATGATCCAACCAAGCGGGTTGGTGAACATCTTGTTCATGTAACCGGGGTTGACCAGCATGAGCATGACCACGATGCCGATGGGCAGGGCCATGAGGATATAGGCCGAAAACTTCCCTTCTGCGGCCAATGCTTTGATGTGCCCCTTGATCTCGTTGCGCTCGCGGATTGTTTCGTTCACCTGGTCCAGGACCTCGGCCAGGTTCCCGCCCACCTCGCGGTTGATCTGGATGGCCTGGGAGATCCAGACGAAGTCCTCGTTCTGCATGCGTTCGGCAGTATCGTTGAGCGAAACGAGCAAGTCTCTGCCGAGGCTTGTCTCCGAGACGACCCGGCGCATTTCCTCGGAGGTCGGCGCCTGCGATTCGTTGGCTGCGGCGTCGATGGCCCGCAGGATACTGTGCCCCGCGCGGAGGCTGCCTGAGAGCAGCTGCAGCGTATCGCCCAGCTGGTCACCGAACTTGGTCCGCCTTTTGCCTGTCAGGAAGCCCAGCACCAGGTGGCCGACGAACGGCGCGGCGACCACCAAGAGAATCGTCAACAACGGGCCTGCGACCACGAGACCGATGAGGGCGCCCACGAAGGCGCCGATGATTACTAGGAGCAGGAAGTCCGCCTGGCTCAGGCGTAACCCCGCGTTTTCCAGGGTTTCCCGATTGAAGAAGCGTACATTCCGCGTGGCGAGGAGACGCTCGAGGCCCTGCACGGCAGATCCGGCAAAGCGCGTCAGCTGTGAGTCTGATTCAGTGCGGAACGGCCGCCGGCGGTCCAGCGGCACCGTCGGGGTGCGGGGGATCGCCACCGCCACTCCTGCCAGGGCGATGGCGGCAACCACGAGGATGATTCCAAACGTCAGGACCATGAAACGTCACTGCTTTCCGTTAGAAGCCAAAGGGGCGCCGAAGACACCTGGCGAAACGTGGATGCCCATGTCCTCGAAACGGTCGATGAACCGCGGACGGATGCCTGTGGGAATGGGAGCACCCAGGAACCGTCCGTGCTGGTCCACACCCGCCGAATAGTCGAACACGAAGGCGTCCTGGAGGGTGACGATGTCGCCCTCCATACCCTGAACCTCGGTCACGTGCGTGATGCGCCGGGTTCCGTCCCGGAGACGGGAGATCTGGATGATCAGGTGGACGGCGGACGCAATCTGTTCGCGGATGGCGCGCAGCGGCAGATCCATTCCGGCCATGAGGACCAGGGTCTCCAGGCGTGCAACGGCGTCGCGGGGCGAGTTGGAGTGCACGGTGGACAGTGAACCGTCGTGGCCGGTATTCATCGCTTGGAGCATATCGAGGGATTCTCCGCCGCGGACCTCGCCCACCACGATGCGGTCAGGGCGCATACGCAGCGAGTTGCGCAGCAGTTCGCGGATGGTCACCTCGCCTTTGCCCTCGGTGTTGGGCGGTCGGCTTTCCAAGCGCACAACATGGTTCTGCTGGATCTGAAGCTCGACAGCGTCTTCAATGGTGACAATGCGCTGGTTGCCTTGGATGAAGGATGAGAGAACGTTGAGCAGCGTGGTCTTGCCTGTACCCGTGCCGCCCGAAACAATAATGTTCAGCTTGGCCTTGACGCAGGCATTGAGCAGTTCCGCCATCTCGGGAGTGAGTGTTCCGAAATCGATGAGGTTCTGCACCGTCAGCGGCACCTTGCTGAACTTACGGATGGTCAGGGAGGAACCGCCTACGGCCAGCGGAGGAATGACGGCGTTCACGCGGGAGCCGTCCTCCAGGCGCGCGTCGACCAAAGGAGATGATTCATCGATGCGCCGGCCCACCTTGGAGACAATGCGCTCTATTACTTTGCGCAGATGCTCCTCCGAGCTGAACCGGGATTCGGTCAGGGTGAGCTGGCCCTTGCGCTCCACATAAATCTGATCCATCCGGTTCACCATGATTTCGGTGACCGCCGGATCATCAAGCAGCCGCTGCAGGGGACCGTAGCCCAGTACATCGTCGGCCACGTCTGCAACCAGGCGGGAGCGCTCGTCAACGGTCAGCGGCACCTGCTCCGCATCAATGATGCGGATGAGCTCCTCACGGGCCGTGCTGCGCAGCTCATTCTCGGTGATGGCGGAGTCGTTGAACCGGGCTCCCATCCGCTCGAACAGGGCGGTAGCCGCACGCTGCTTGAGGGCCGCGAAAACGTCGACCGGCTGCTGTACTTTCGGCTTGAGGGCATCCCTCTGTGCGGCCGGAGGCTGGAAAGGCCTCGCTGCGGGCTCCTGCCGCCCGGGTTTCGGCTGTCCGCCTTCACTACGCGTCCCAGGAGCTGCTGCCGGCTTCTGTACGCGCACCTGGGGAACGTTCGCCGCGATCCCGGGCCGAGCCACCGTCCTTGCAGGGGCAGGGGAGGCAGCAGCGGAGGCCGCCGTCCCTGCCGGGGCAGCGCCCGGCTGCGACTTCGCCTGGGCGGCCTGGATGCGTTCGGACAGCCTCATTTAGACCACCACCCGTCGGTGACTTTTCCGCTGGCTCCTCGCCGGGCCCGTGGGGTTGAACCGGTCTACAAGCTGGTTGAGTCCCTTGACGGCAGGATCCCTCTTGGCTTCCTGGAGTACCGGGACGCCGCGGTTGGTGGAAAATGCGACGGCACGGGAGCGGGGAACGCTGACATCAACAGGAGCGCCTATGGTTGACTCAATGTCCTGGACAGAGAGCCCGCATTTGGCGTCAGCCATGTTGAGCACCACGTGCCTGCCCTCGGGCAAAAGATCGAGCTGGCGGAGGACGTCCAGACCGGAGCGCAGGCCACGGACGCTGGGAATGTCCATTGCGCTGACCCACACCACGTCGGTGCAAGCCTCCATGGCGGCCAGTCCTATCTCCGGCAAGCCGGGGGCAGTATCGACAACAACGTATTGGAATTCGTCCGCCAGCTGCTCCAGCAGATGGGTGACCTGCTCAGGTGCGATGTGGTCGGCTTCGACCGGGTTATCGGGTGCGCACAGGGCGTAGATGCTCGAAGGGTGCACCGTAAGGAACGCTTTGAGTACTAGGGTGTCCTGGCTGGCAGCGGTGGAGACCGCGTCCGTGATCGTATGCTCCGGGTTTAGGTAGAGGCCGGAGGCGACATCTCCGAACTGCAGGTCCAGGTCCACGAGCACCACGCTCATGGGCGCGATCTTGCCGAGGCCTACGGCGAGGTTAGTGGCGATGGTGGTCTTGCCCACTCCGCCCTTCGGTGAAAAGACGCCAATCACTCGTCCTTTCCTGCTTTCGGCCTCGCGGGGCTGCTCCAGCCGGTGCCGGCTGGCGAAGGACTGGCAGGCGCGTTCCAGCAGCACCCGCAGCTGGTCCGGCTCGACGGAGGGGCTGAGGATATCCCGGACGCCGGCGCGCATGGCCTGCAGGATGAACTCGGGGTCCGGTTCGCTGACCATGAGAACCGTGAGGTCCGGCACCTGCACATCGAGCACGGTGGCCAGGCGGAGAGCATCGTCGGCGGGCACATCCGGGCCGAGGATGAGGACCTCCGGCTGTTCCTGGTTGAGCTGGGCGAACAGGTCATAGGGGCCGGCGGGCAGGATATCCGTGAAGAATGTTTGGACTCCGCCATGGAGACCGCCCTCAACTGCCTGCCGCAAACGGGCATCGAAATCGGCGTTCGGAGTGATCAGAACGAAGCGGCTCACTTGTAGACCTCGCTGCGCTCAATGATCCGGGGACCGCTGTCCTTGGCGGTGGTGGGCTCCTTGCTGAGCCACATTTTGGCGTATTCGGCGGCGAAGACGATCTTGGCGGCGTCGGTATCACCGACGGCGACCGTGATCATGAGCTTCCCCACGGGAAGTGTAGTGTCGCGGGGATCGGCGGCATTCGGGTCTGCGCTCGCGGTGGGCGACGGCGTGGCAGTCGGCGCTGCTTCCGGTGCGCGCTGAACTGCGGTGACAAGGGCCTTCCGGACGGTCAGCTTCGTTGTTTCCTTATCCTCTTTGGCCTCTAGTCCTCCCTTGTCCTGGGAGATGAAGACGCCCACGTGATCGCCAGGGGCAAGCCGGCCACCGACAACGCGGTCCGGCTCCAGCTGGAAGGAGACCTCCTGCAGGCCTGCGGGGACTTTCACCGACCCCTGCGTCTTCAGTTCTTCGGGCGCCACCAGGCGCTCGGCCACAAGCTGTTCCCCGGGAATCAGGTCTACGGCGGCCACCTTGCCTTCGGAACCGTCGAAGGACTCAAGCGAGGAGTCGGTAATAGCAGCTGCAGGCAGCTGTTCGGTAGTCACCAAAGCAGTCATCGATTCCACCGGCGTTCCGGCGGGGATGGCCGTCTTTACAACCAGAACCGCTACCGGCTCAAGGTTCTTGACGGCACGCTGGTCTGCGCCCTGGGCGTAGGACATAACCAACATCGCGCCGACGATGGCGAGGACTGCCGCTGCCGCTCCTGCCAACAACCGAGACTTCACGAACTGCTCCTGAGAGATAGTGGTTCACCAGACTGCATGGAAATTAGCTAATGAGTTCGACGACGGTTACACCGTCCGAGTCTACGGTTCCCAACTCAAAGCCGTCGGCCAAGGAGACATACTCCACAAACGTTCCGATAATTCCCTTGCATTGAATGGCCTCGTAGCACTCAAGCCCGGCGGGGACGTCGGGGTATCGGTTATGGAAGGTGTATGGAAGGGAATTACCGCCACTGAATTTCCAGCCAGCTACTTTGAAGGCGGCGAAAGTTTTCAGTCCGTAAACGGCGCCGGATCCCTCGCCAGTGACAGAGTTGAAAACCGGCAACACCACTATGACTTCGCGTCCCAGACTTATGTCTGCCGCCCAGGAATTTAGGAGGTCTTCACAGCCGGGAGGCGGATTGTTGCCGGCGTCGCCGCCGCCTTCGCCGGCGAGGATATCGATGACGGCTCCGCAGCCGCCCGTGTCCTGATTCAGGCCGCCGAATCCGCCTTTCACGGGAGCGCCGGACGGGCCGTAGTTGCAGCCTTCGTTCTTCAGTTTGCCGTGCAACTGGAGCAGCTGCATGATGCCGCTTTTGTCTCGCACTTGGCATATCGAAACGGTGATGGGGAACGGTGCCGTGCCTTTGTTTGGGCTTCCCCACCGCACGCTTGACGTGGCAGTAACCTCGATGCTGGGGATCCCGAGGACACGGGCGAAGAATAGGGAAACGCTGTTCGGGGTGCTGCCGGCTTCCGTTGCCCCCGCTGTCACCTGGACCGTGCGGCTGGGTTTATCCAGGACGATGGACTTTACGTTGCTGAGATTGTCGATGGCGTTGTTGTTGGCCAGGTCTGGTGCGTCCGGAGCCGTGGGGGAGCAGTTTGTGTCAGCCTCGTTCTTGGCACATTTTTGCGCCACCATCAGGGCGACGGAATCTGAGCCGTTCTGGAGCTGGGCACGTTCGGAGTAAAGCTTCGCAACGTCAATAGAAATAGCGGCGAAGCCGAGCAGCACCACCATCAGAAGTGCGACGATAACGGCAATTCCTCCGCCTTCCCCGTCCGCAGATGCTGCTATCCGCCGCACAGCATGGTTCCTTTTCCTGTCATGGCGAATGGGCCGGCAATGCCGGTCGTTGTGCTCAGCGAGTACCTAATGGTCACTGTCACTTGGCGTCCTGGCGCACACGACGTCGGAGCCGGTGTCGTTGATGGGATGGTTTGGAACGCAATGGTTACGTCCGAATTCCTTAGCTTGGGGCTAAGTGTGTCAGCGGCATTAGTGGTGGCTGTGAGAGCGTCGGCTTGCTTATTGCTGACGGCCATGACGCGCACGCCCTCGCGGGCGGCATTCGTGAGTGTGGTTTGTACGTTGTATGCCCTGCCGAACTCCATGATACCGAGAAGGATCATGATGAGTACCGGTGCCAGGAGCGCGAATTCAACCGCAACTGCACCACGCTCGGATGCCCTCGGCATGACAGCCTCTCGTCGACACTGGGTAGACAGTTTGGCGGCGGCTAG
This sequence comes from Arthrobacter sp. ZGTC131, assembly GCF_002929275.1. GTDB lineage: Bacteria > Actinomycetota > Actinomycetes > Actinomycetales > Micrococcaceae > Arthrobacter. The sequence goes on along the minus strand of NZ_PJIK01000001.1, from coordinate 529,954 downwards.
AGGCCGCCGCCGAACTGTAGGCGATTGCTTAGGCCTTGCAGCCGCCAGCACCAGCGTTAAGCGCCGTATCCCACTTCGGCGTTGCCGGGGTGTTGATCTGGCAGTTAATCCCCTGGAACGAATCGTTCAGGTACCCTCCGAGGAGAGCCACGGCAGCAATGATGACGACGGCGATGAGCGCAACCATGATGCCGTATTCGACAGCCGTTGCGCCTTTCTCATCGCGGTTGAGACGGGCGGAGAGGTTGGTGTACAGAGAAAGCATTTTGAACTCCTGAGCGAGTAAAGGAAAGCTGGTCTGTCACCAGCTCTGAAATAAAATTAGCAAGCCAATTCGCCGTGGAATATGGAACTTGCAGCTTCCTGTGCTAAGCCTTTCCAAGCTGCGAATTTCCTGCGCTAATCTTGCGCAAACACTGCGTTTCGACGCTTAGACCCCATTTGTTCCCCTTGCAAGCGGGCTGAGCGCACAAAAGGACCCCCTCGGCTCTGGGATCCGAGGGGGTCCGGTCTTTGGTGCGCCGGGGCGGCCAACGAGCTGCAGTCGCGTTGAAGGACCGTCAGCCGGTGAAAATAGAAATAATACTCATCACCGTCGGCCCGAGGACCACGATGAACAATGTCGGCAAGATGAAGAAGATGAGTGGGAAGAGCATCTTGACCGGCATCTTCATGGCGTGTTCCTCGGCCCGTTGCTTCCGTTTGATGCGCATGTCCTGGGCCTGCGCCTTCAAAACGCCAGCAATAGCAACGCCGTAGGCGTCTGCCTGGACCACTGCACGAATGAAGCTGCGAACATCCGGCACGTCCACTCTCTCGGACATTGCTAGGTAGGCGTCCTTCCGGGACAGGCCCACCTGGATGTCTTGCAGTGTTCGGACGAGCTCATCGGCCAAAGGTCCTTGGCCGTTCGTGCCTGCCCGACCCATGGCTGCCTCAAATCCCAGCCCTGCCTGTACCGAGATCAGCATCTGGTCCAGTGCCGTGGGAAGCTCCAGCCGGATGGCCGCCCTGCGTTTCTGGGCTCTATTCCGAAGCAACAGATCCGGAGTGAAGTAAGCCAGCGCCGTGATGCCCAGCATCATGAGGAACTGTGGAGGAGAGGGTGCCCCCGCAAAGTAAAGGTAGCCAATCACCGCGCCTCCGAATGCCAGCAGCGGCTTGACCATTACGAGCCTGGCCAGAGGCCACTCTTTCGGCCGGCCTGCACCCGCCAGCTGTTTGTCCAGCCAACCGGCATAGCCCTTGGGCATGATCCGCTGACTCGCGAGGGCAAGTTTCTCGTTGACGCTCAGTGCCGGCCCTTTCGCCTTCGACGTTGCGCCGAGATTGGCCTGAATGTTCCGTAGGCCAGCACGGTCGCCGGTAAAGGCAAACCATGTCATGGCAGTCAGGGGAGCGATCACGGCCAGGATGGCTGCATACGCAAGAGGTTGCATAACAATGGCTCCTTTCTAGAACTTCGGTTTGACGATCCGGCTGAGCCAGAATCCGCCCGCTGTCAGCAGCACGGCCGCCGCTGCGATCATGAGGTAGCCCGGCAGGGTGCTGGTAAAAACGCGGGAGTACATATCGTTGAACAGGGTGAGTCCTATGAACATCACGATCGGCAGTGCCATGAGGACAATGGCGGACATCCGCCCCTCCGCGCTCAAGGCGCGAACCTGGCCCCGCAGCTGATTACGGTCACGGACCGTATCGCTGAGGTGGTCCAGCACTTCGGCCAGATCGCCGCCCACCTCACGGTGAATCTCGATGGCCTGGGAGATGGAAAGGAAGTCCTCGCTTCGGGTCCGGCTGGCCAGGTCCATCAGAGACTCACCGAGATCACGGCCAATCCGGGTCTCATTGACGATCCGGCTCAGCTCCTCGGACATGGGTGGCTGGCTTTCCTGGGCGGCCGCATCCATCGCCCGGAGAAGGCTGTGGCCGGCACGGAGGCCTCCGGAGAACATCTGGACAGTATCCGGCACCTGCTGATCAAACTGGGCCCGGCGTCGGCCGGCCAGCATGTTCAGCAACAAGTGGAGGGCGAGGGGCGTCAGCAGGGTCGCCGAGACAGCTGCAAAGAGTCCGCCGAGGAAGAAGCCGACGACCGCAAACGTCAGCGTCATGATGCCGGCTATGAGCAGGTAATCGCCCGGATCTTTCTTAAGCCCGCATTCGTCCAACCGGTCCCGGCTCAGCAGCCCCGGACCCCGCTTCTTGATGCCCCTGTTTAAAGCTCCGACAGCGTGGTCTGTCATTCGGCTCAGGACCGACTTCTGCGCCGGCGCGTCAGGCTGCCGCCGGGAGAGCGGCAGAGCCGACCTTGATCTCAGCGCCACCCCGAAGATGAGAAAAATGGCCAGATAAAGCAGAACGAGGCCGGCGACGAAGATGCCGGTGTCGCCCGCCACCGTTACCGCCCCCTTCCGCGTGGGCCACCGGACGTTGCGGCGCCGAAAACGGCTGGCGAAACCTCGATGCCAAGCTCAGCGAAACGCTCTGTGAACCTAGGCCTGACACCCGTGGGAAGCGGCTTACCCAGGAAGCGCCCGTTGGCGTCCACTCCGGCGGAATAGTCAAACACGAAGGCATCTTGGAGGGTCACAATTTCGCCCTCCATGCCTTGGACTTCCGTGACGTGGGTGACCCTGCGGGAGCCGTCGCGCAGCCGGGTGATCTGCACGATCAGGTTCACGGCGGACGCAACCTGTTCGCGGATCGCACGGAGCGGGATATCCATCCCTGCCATCAGCACCAACGTTTCCAGACGGGCGATGGCGTCCCGAGGCGAGTTGGCGTGGACTGTAGAGATGGAGCCGTCATGGCCGGTGTTCATGGCCTGGAGCATGTCCAAGCACTCGCCGCCGCGGACCTCCCCAACCACTATCCGGTCCGGCCGCATTCGCAGAGAGTTCCTCACGAGGTCCCGGATGGAAACCTCGCCTTTGCCCTCGATGTTCTGGGGGCGGCTTTCGAGGCGGATCACGTGGTCCTGCTGCAGCTGAAGCTCGACGGCGTCCTCGATCGTCACGATCCTGTCATCCGAAGGGATGAAGGAGGACAGGACGTTGAGGAGCGTCGTCTTTCCCGTTCCCGTGCCGCCCGAGACGATGATGTTCATGCGCGCCAGAACACATGCCTGTAGTAGTTCAGCCATCTCCGGTGAGAGGCTCCCCAAGGAAATGAGGTTTTGAACTGTGAGTGGATCTCGGCCGAACTTCCGGATGGTGAGAGCGGGTCCGTTCACTGCGAGGGGCGGAATGATGGCATTGACGCGGGAGCCGTCCGCAAGCCGCGCGTCGACAAGGGGAGAGGACTCATCGATACGCCGACCTACCTTCGAGACGATGCGCTCTATGACTCTTCGCAAGGCTTCGTCGGACGTGAATTTGGTATCCGTCATGTGCAGGTGCCCTTGGCGTTCCACGTAGACCTGGTCGTAGCGGTTCACCATGACTTCGGTGACTGACGGGTCATCGAGAAAACGTTGGATGGGGCCGTGGCCTAGAACGTCATCGATAATTTCCCGCATAAGCCGCTGCCTCTCTGAGGTGGACAGCGGAACTTGCTCTTCGTCGACGACAATCTTCAGTTCATCGCGGACGAACTTGTGCAGCTCGTCGTCTTCGAGGGATGAATCGGTGATACGTGAACCCAGTCGTTCAAACAGTGTCTGGGTGGCTCTTTCCTTGAGGGCGTTCAAAGCCTCGCTGGCAACCGAAGCAGCCTGGGGCTGATCAAGTGCTGCCGTCGCGCTCGCAGCCGCCTCCGCAGTCTGCGCCTCGTGCTTCCGTCCAAGAGTGGCTGGCGCCTTCGACTGAAAGACGTCGTCGTAGGGCTTGGCTGCCTCAGGTTCGGCTTTAGCTTCGCCTCGGAGGATCTGGAACCGGTCTGTGAGGCTCACTGTACTACCGCCCTTCTGTGCAGCTTCTTATGAGGTCTGGCTTCCCAATCGGGTTTGAAACGCTCCACCAGCTGACGAAGCCCTTTGCTGGCCGAGTCCCGGCTGCCGTCCTGCAGGATGGGGACTCCCTTGTTCGTGGAGAAAGGCAGAGTTTTGGATCGGGGTAGCGCAACATCCACAGGGGCGCCGATCGTGGCTTCAATGTCCTGCAGTGTGAGGCCGCCTCGCCGGTCCGTCATGTTGAGCACCACATGACGCTGGTCCGGGACGAGATCGAGTTCGGTCAGGATCTGGAAGCCGGTCCGGAGACCGCGGATGCTCGGGACATCCATGCCACAAATCCAGACGGCGTCCGTTGCCTGTTCCAGCGTCGCCAGCACATGCTCTCCCAAGCCCGGAGCGGTGTCCACCACGATGTAGTGGAATTCCTGGCGGAGCTGCGTGAGGAGTCTCGTGACATGTTCGCCGGTTATCCTGTCCATTTCGACAGGGTTCCGCGGTGCGCAGAGGGCGTAGATGCCGGCCGGGTGGACAGTCAGGTACGTCTTGAGGATCATGGAGTCCTGGCTGGCAGCCCCTACTACAGCGTCGGTGATGGTGTGTTCGGGATCCAGCATCAGCCCGCTGGCAACATCACCGAATTGGAGGTCGAGATCCACAATCACGACGCTCATCGGAGCGGACTTTCCTAGACCCACGGCGAGATTGGTTGCCACAGTGGTCTTGCCGACGCCGCCTTTGGGGGACATGACCGCGATGACTCGTCCGCCCTCACCGTGATCGGCATGCTCGGAAGTTCCGGGGGCCAACCCCCGACGCCGGCCGGCAGCGGCGAGGCTCGCGCGCTCCAGCATGACCCGGATGGAGTCAGGGTCGGTCGTCGGGTCGAGGAGGTCACGTACGCCGGAGCGCATGGCCTGCAGGACAACTTCTTTGGTTTCCGGAACCACCAGTACCACGCTGACCTCCGGATACTGCAGGTCCATGACCGCCGCAAGCTTCAGGCAGCCTTCCTCGGGGAGCCCCGGCCCCAGGATCAATACCTCGGGAGGCTCGCCGACGAGCTGGCGGATGAAATCGTGGGGACCTTCCGGGAGGTAGTCCGCTTGGAAGACCTGAAGTGAACCGTGGATGCCGGCCACGGCCAGCTGCATCCGGCGCTCGAATTCGGGATTGGGCGTGATGAGTACGAAGCGGCTCATCGGAACAACCTTGTGCCAGTAACAACACCGGATGTCGTTTCGACGGCATTCGTCGGTTCCTTGGAGAGGTAGACGCTGCCGAACTCGGTAGCAAAAACGATGCGCTCGGCATCGGCCGAGTTGCGGGCCAGCGTGATCAGGTAGGTGTCGTCGGACGAGGGGGTCTTCTTCGCCATGGCGCCTGCGGACTTGTCCTGTTCGGCCGGTGCTTCCTGCGACTTTGCGGCGCTGCCGTTGCTGAACTGGGCTGCAGTCACCAGGACTTTGTGGAAGGTTAGCTGTGTTCCGCTGGATCCCGCGCCGGAGTTGTCCACGGACAGGAAGACACCGACGGTGTCTCCTGCAGCAATCTTGCCGCCCACTACCCGCTCAATGGGTAGCTTCAGCGTAATCTCCTGCATACCAGCGGGCACCTGCACCCTGGAAGGGCCCAGGAAAGCGTCGGCATCGACCATGCGGGTGGAGAGGAGCTGTTCTCCGGGCACCAGAGTCACGGCTGTGACTTTCTGATCGACGTCGCCAAGATCGGTGACGGCGCCGGCAGCGATAGCCAGCTTGGGAACGTCCTTCTTGACGACAGCGTCTGCCATCTTGTCCACCCTCGTGCCAGCCGCGACGGCCTTCTCTACGACGTAGACGGTAGCCGTTTCAGTGCTGGCCAGGGCGCGCTTGTCGGCGCCCTGAACATAATTTACCAATAAAACGGTTCCAATAATCGCCACAATCAATGCGGCAATGCCTCCCAGTAGGCGAGTTTTCACTTTATCCCCCTCGAAAAGGATTAATCGATAAGATCTATGACAACGACGTTGCCATTTGGAGTTGGTGACCCGCCCGTAAACTGGGAGGGGTCTGCTGCGTATCCGACAAACGTTCCATAGAGCCCGGTTTCCCCACCGCCAAAAACACCGGAAGGGTCGTAACTGTGACCGGGAAAGCTCCAATACTCAATCTTGAAACCGGCCCATTTTTCAATCATGTATTCGGTGTGGCTGCCGGTGCACTTAGCCATCCCCTCGCAGGTGTAGGCATAGACGGGGAGCGCCACCGTCCGGTCCTTCAACGAGGGCGTCGCATCAGGATCGAAAAGGTCTTTGCATTCGGTTGGTATAGCCAACCCCTCACTTCCGTCACTCCACAGGCCGACCGTGGCCCTCACTTCACAGTCCGCATCGCGATTAGGGTTGAGCCAGGCGAAGCCTCCCGGGACGACTTGTCCAGAGGGATTCTTTGAGTTGCAGTCCGCAGGTTTCTTTGGCGCGGATTCATCGCCGTCGCCGTCGCCGTCGCCTTTGTCCTTGCCTTTGCCTTTGCCGCTGTCCTCGTCCGGACCTGAGCCGCCGGCCGAACCACCATGAGTCAGTATCTTGTGCGGCTCTCCGTCATCCTTGAACTCGCAGGTAGCGAACACCAGTGGCAGGACGGAGACTCCCGTAGGGGGATAAAGGAAGGTGGCCGTGGCATACGCACCGACTGCCACGGGCGGTGCGTCGAGGGCGCTGGCAAACATATTTGTGAGGAAGCTGTTGCTGCCGCTTTCAGTCGTGGTCCGGACCGTCACCTGGTTTTCCACGGACAGGTCGACTTCGGCAACGTTTGACTGGCCGTCGTTGGAGTTGGCGTTGGCCAGGCTTTCGGCAATTGTTTCCGCCTCGTCCTGGAAGTCGTCCTGGCTGCAGCCGGTCTCGTAGCAGGCTTCGACCACGGCCAGGGCGCCTAAATCGGCAGCGTTTTGCAGTTGTGCCCGCTCAGCATAGATCTGGCCTACGTCTACTGCCAGGGCGCCGGCGCCGATGAGCACCAGTATCATGACGGCAACGAGGACGCCGGCTGCGCCGCGCTCGCGATCGGTTTGAGTGTGCTTTAGCCGCCGCATCGCATTGCTCCTACTCCAGTGACGGTGACGGTGCTGCCGAAGAGCCCCGTCAGGGTGGCTGCTGGATAGGTGACAGTCACTGTCACGTCGTCCCCATCGCTGCAGGCGTCTGGCGTGAAGGCAAGCTCGAAGTCGCCGCCGTTCAACCCCGGGGCTCCGGCGATGGCAGCCAGTGCAGCCTTGCTCTGGTCGTCCTTGATCGCCATGGTGCGAGCCGCTTCACGAGCGGCCTGGGTAACGGAAATTTGAAGATTGTAGGCGTAGGAAAACTCCACGATGCCGGCCACAAGCGACAGGAGAATTGGTGCGACTAGGGCGAACTCGACCGCGACTGCGCCGCGAGCGTTATCAGTCCTCTGCGATGGCTTAGTTTTCATCGGTCCCCCGGGATAGTTAGAGCCAAGAAGGTAAAGGGGTGTGCCGTGTCCTCATGCCGGACTCGGCACACCCCGTGCTAGGGCAGCGGCTATTAGCCAGCGGGTGCAGCAGGAACATTCCACCCGTTGACGACGCCGGCGAGCTCGTTGAACCATCCGCTGAGAGCGCCGCCAAAGGCTGTGACAGCCAAGATGATGCCGAAAGCGATGAACGCCAGAAGCAGCGAATACTCGGTTGCGGTGGCGCCTTTTTCGGATTCCAGCCGGTCCTTAATTCCGGAAACGAAAGCAAGAACCGAGACCATGAGAGTAGTCATTGTAATTTCCTTAAATTCGGTGGAATAGATTTTCGAATTCCAGCTCCCCCCATATCCGCGAAAGGGCTGGTGCTTCGATAGCTAAAAGAATTCCACCGGGGCATGCCGGCAACAATGCGTAGCCATACCCGAGTTTCTGGGGGGACCCATAGGTACCCCCCAAAAAAGGTACTCAGATTGGGAATCTACAAGCAGGAAACTACTTGGATTAATCAGCCGGGCTTACCTTTATTCCGGGTAAACGCGGCCTAGAGTCGGGTGCGGCCATCCGCTAGGACGTGAACAAAACCAGACCCAGGGTGGCGGCCAGCATGGAGGGCCCAAAGGCCACTTCGGACTTCTTTTCGGCGCGCCTAAAGGAAATCAAAACGAAGGAGAAAATACCGCCCACCACAAACCCGAGGGCGCCCCCGTAGAACAACTGGCTCCAGCCCAAGTAACCCAAGTACAGGCCCACGGGTGCGGCCAGCTTCACGTCGCCCATTCCGATGCCGTTGGGCGAAATAATCGCCAGAATTAGGTAGACAACGAACAGGATTGCGGCGCCGGCGGCCGCGCGAAGCAGCTCGGCCCAGCCTGCCGTGGCCGTGCTGCTGACGACGAAGAGCGTCAGGCCGGCCGACAGCAGGGCCAGCACAAGGGGATTCGGCAACAGATGGTGAGCGATATCAATGCGTGCCAGTTGCACGCCGAGTACGCCAAGGACCAAGAATGCCGGCAGTGACCAGTCCGCCCCGAAGCGCAGCGCCAATGCTGCGCAGAGAACACCGGTGAGTACCGCCGTCGTAATTCTTGTCCTGATTCCAGGGAGTCCACCAAGGCGGGGGATTGTCCTGGCGATGAGCCGTTCCGTAAGCATCCCAAGGAGCACGCCGAGCAGTCCGATGCCGAGGACAAAGAACGGAGCGGCGCTGCTGGTGATACCTGTTAAGGACACGAAGACTCCTGGTGTGGAACGGCCCGGCGCTGGCGCAGGCATCCAAGCCCCCACCACCGGATACCCCATTTTGACCCTGACGCCCGGTTCGCGCTATTCTTGGTAGTCGTTGTGCGTGTCCTTTCTCGATGATGCGTGCCCGCTGAGAATCCGGTTGCAGGATAACTACTCCTCGGGCACATTCGAGACTCCGGGACCACTGGATTCATAGAGCCCTCACCTCTGTTCCGGTAGCGCATAGATAGTAGGTGCACACCCTTACGTGACACCTAAACAAGAACGCCAGAACAAGAACGAGGCAAACACCGTGCGTACGTACACCCCGAAGCCCGGCGATATCAACCGCCAGTGGCACGTCATTGACGCCACAGACGTTGTCCTTGGTCGTCTTGCCAGCCAGACCGCAATCCTGCTGCGCGGCAAGCACAAGGCCACTTTTGCGCCCCACATGGACATGGGCGACTTCGTCATCATCATCAACGCTGAGAAGGTTGCCCTCACCGGCGCCAAGCTCGAGCAGAAGCGCGCTTACCGCCACTCCGGCTACCCGGGCGGCCTGACCTCCGTCAACTACGCGGAGCTGCTGGAATCCAACCCGGTGCGCGCCGTGGAGAAGGCCATCAAGGGCATGCTCCCCAAGAACTCCCTCGCTGCACAGCAGCTGGGCAAGCTGAAGGTTTACCGCGGTGCAGAGCACCCGCACGCCGCTCAGCAGCCCAAGACTTTCGAAATTTCCCAGGTCGCCCAGTAGTCCTGGCCACCAAACAACTTATCTATACAAGGAGAACCGTGGCTCAGAACGAAGAGACCACCGAAGCCGTTGAGGCAGAGGAAACCCTGACCAGCTACACCTCGGAAAGCGGAGCTGCCGAAGCTGCTGCGCCGAAGAAGGAGCGCCCGGCACTGACCGTTGCCGGCGCAGCTGTTGGCCGCCGCAAGGAAGCCGTTGCACGCGTTCGCGTTGTGCCGGGCTCCGGCAAGTGGACCATCAACGGCCGTGCGCTGGATAACTACTTCCCGAACAAGCTGCACCAGCAGGACGTCAACGAGCCCTTCAAGATCCTCGATCTTGACGGCGCCTACGACGTCATCGCCCGCATCCACGGCGGCGGCATCTCAGGCCAGGCCGGTGCACTGCGTCTCGGCATCGCCCGTTCACTGAACGAGATCGACGTCGAGAACAACCGCGCCATCCTGAAGAAGGCCGGCTACCTCTCACGTGACGCCCGCGTCATCGAGCGTAAGAAGGCCGGTCTCAAGAAGGCCCGCAAGGCTCAGCAGTACTCCAAGCGCTAAACCCGCTTGCGAAGCGTTCAATCGCTTCCACAGAAGCCCGTCCCGCCTTATGGCGGGGCGGGCTTCTGCCGTTAAAGCACGGGCCGCCGCGGTGGAGGGAAGCGGGTTTCTGGCGCCACGGTATAGGCCGTGGTCGCTGACGAATATGAAAAGGCAGTTGTCGCTGGTGAGCTGGGTAAACGTCGGCGGCCCCCTGTGTTGGCGCCGGCCGAGGCAGGGACGGGCACCCGCATCGTCTAAACTTGACCCGATGTCTACATTATTTGGAACAGACGGTGTCCGTGGCCTGGCGAACGGCCTGCTGACCGCCGAGCTCGCATTGCAGCTGGCCCAGGCCGCCGCCGTCGTGCTCGGCCATGAACGCTCCAGCGGCGGTGCACGGCCACGGGCCGTGGTGGCGAGGGACCCCCGCGCCAGCGGCGAGTTCATTGCCGCCGCCGTGGAGGCGGGGCTTTCCAGCTCCGGCATCGACGTCTACGATGCCGGTGTTCTCCCCACTCCGGCGGCGGCCTATCTCGTGGCCGACCTGAACGCGGACTTCGGCGTGATGATTTCCGCGTCGCACAATCCGGCCCCGGACAACGGGATCAAGTTCTTTGCCCGAGGCGGCCAGAAGCTCCCTGACGAGGTTGAGGACGCCATCGAGCAGCAGATGGGCAAGGAGCCCGTCCGGCCCGTGGGCGGCGAAGTAGGCCGGATCCAGCGGTTCTCCGACGCCGAGGACCGCTACATCGTCCACCTCCTGGGAACCCTTCCCCACAACCTGCACGGTTTAAAGGTTGTCCTCGACTGCGCCCACGGCGCGGCCAGCGGCTGTTCCCCGCAGGTCTTCAAGGACGCCGGCGCCGATGTTGTGGTGATCGGCGCGGAACCCGACGGCCTGAACATCAACGAAGGCGTGGGCTCCACCCACCTCGGCCCCCTGAAAGCCGCCGTAGTTGCCCACGGCGCGGACCTCGGCATCGCGCACGACGGCGACGCCGACCGCTGCCTCGCCGTGGACCACGAAGGCAACGAAGTGGACGGGGACCAGATCATGGCCATCATCGCCGTCGCACTCAAGGACGCCGGCAAGCTCACGGACAACGTCCTCGTGGCCACCGTGATGAGCAACCTCGGCCTCAAGATCGCCCTGCGCAAGAACGGCATCGCCATCCGCGAAACCGGCGTCGGCGACCGTTACGTCCTCGAGGAAATGCGCGCAGGCGGCTTCAACCTCGGCGGAGAACAGTCCGGCCACGTGATCCTCGCCGATTACGCCACCACCGGCGACGGCGTCCTGACCGGCCTGCAGCTGGCGGCCCAGGTGGCGCTCACCGGCCGCCCGCTCAAGGAGCTCGCGACGATCATGACCAAGCTCCCGCAGGTCCTGATCAACGTCAAGGGCGTGGACCGGACCCGCGTCAAGGGCGACGCCGTGCTCGCGGCCGCCGTCAGGGCAGCCGAGGAGGAACTCGGCGACACCGGACGCGTGCTCCTCCGGCCGTCGGGCACCGAGCCCGTTGTTCGCGTGATGGTGGAGGCCGGCGACCAGCAGACCGCCCAGGTCATTGCCGAGCGCCTGGCACAGGTCGTCAAGACGGAGCTCGCCCTGGAGCAACTGCCGACTGAGCTGGTTCCCTAGGCGCGATCCGCCCCGGCGCGAAAAGCAATAAACAAAAAGCGGTCCGCCTCCCTCGTGAACTGAGGGAGACGGACCGCTTTTTTGTATCAGCGAGGCTACCTGGCGGTCTGGTTGCGGAGCTCGTCCCGGATTTCCTTGAGCAGGGCGATCTGCGGGTCTTCGGCGGCTTCCTTCGTCACTTCCTGGCCAATGCCCAGTTTGCGGTTCCGGTGTTCGATGAGCCGGTTCATCGGCGTGATGATGACGAAGTAAATCGCCGCGGCGACCAGCAGGAAGTTGACCACTGCCGTCAGGAAGACGCCGAACCGGACGTCCCCAAACGCCAGGAAATCGTCGAAGTTGGGCTCTCCCACCAGCAACGAAATCAGCGGCATCATGACGCTCTTCACCAGGGCGTCCACCACCGCGCTGAATGCCGCGCCGATGACAACCGCCACTGCCAGGTCAATGACATTGCCTTTGAGAATGAACTTTTTGAATCCAGTAAGCATGGCACCAAAACTACCGCACCGGCCCCGGCGTGCCGGTCAGACCGTCAGGGATAGCCCGGTGCGGCCTTCAGGCCGAAATACTCTTCAAGGGTGCCGATGCCGCGCTTCTTCATGTCCGCGGCCGCCTCGACCCCGATGTAGCGCAGGTGCCAGGACTCGTAGTAATACCCGGTGATGGGATGCAGCATCCACGGATAACGCACCACGAAGCCGAACCGGTGGGCATTGGCCTTGGCCCAAACTGCGGCCGGCTGCTCGGCAAAGCACGGCTGGAAGCTGCAGGCGCCGCCGCCGTCGCCGATGTCGAACGCCCACCCGGTCTGGTGCTCGGAGTAGCCGGGCCGCGCGGAGGCGGTGTCCGCTGCGGCCTGCCCCCGGGCACTGACATAGCTGTTGTACGTGGCGGTCTGGGTCGCATGGGAGCGGTATCCGCTCGCCAGCGTCATGGTCACGCCCGCAGCCGCTGCCGCCTTAAACATCCGTTCCGCGGCAGCCGCCGTCGTGCGGTTCAGCAGTGCTGCCTCGCCGGAAACGGCAAGTGCGACGCGCGGCTGTACCAGATCCGCCGGGACGTAGTTGGCCGGCTTCAGCGGGCGGTGTTTGTTGACCACCAGCCAGGGGCTGGCGGGGTTGGTCAGGGAGAACTGCTTGGGCAGCCTGGAAGCGGCCGACGGCGGCGCTGGCGCTGCCGTCGCAGGGGAGGCTGCCGGTGACGCGGACGATGGCGGTGCTGACGCGGACCCGGTGGGGGAGCCCGACGTCGGCCTGGACGCCGGGGCCGACGGCCCGGACGGCGACGCCGACGGCGAACCCGGCGCAGCGCGCGCGGAGCCTGAACCGGTGGCTGAGGCGGGGGCCGTTCCGCCAGTCGCGGAGGATGCAGGGCGCGGACCTTCCGGCGTGCACGCGGCCAGCGCCGACAGCCCGGCGCCCGCGGCCAGCAGCTTGGCTATGGCCCGGCGGCTGGGCGGCGGTTGGAGAGGCGCCGGGTCCTGGCGGGGGGAGCAGTCGTAGCACACGTGTGCTACACCTTCCTCAGCAGCATCCTGCGGATGGAATGATCGGCGTCCTTGGTGAGGACCAGCTGGGCCCGTCCCCTCGTGGGCAGCACATTCTCTTCCAGGTTGGGCTCGTTGATCCGCTTCCAGATGTCGCGGGCCGTGACTTCGGCCTCTTCGTCGGAGAGCGTCGCGTAGCGGTGGAAGTACGACTCCGGCTGCGCGAACGCGGTGGAGCGGAGCTTCCGGAACCGGTCCACGTACCACTCCTCGATGTTGGAGGTTTTGGCGTCCACGTAGATGGAGAAGTCGAAGAAGTCGCTCACCGCCAGGCCCTGGCGGCCGTCGTGCCGGGGGCGCGCGGGGGCAAGGACGTTCAGACCCTCGACGATGAGGACGTCCGGGCGGCGGACCACCACTTCCTTGCCCGGGACGATGTCATACGTGACGTGGGAGTACCAGGGGGCGCGGACTTCCTCGGCGCCGCCCTTGATTTCGCTCACAAAACGCAGCAGCGCCCGCCGGTCGTAGGATTCCGGGAAGCCTTTGCGTTCGAGCAGCTGGCGGCGCTTGAGTTCAGCCAGCGGGTACAGGAAACCGTCGGTGGTGATCAGTTCAACGTTGGGGGTGCCCGGCCAGCGCCGCAGCATCTCGCGGAGCACACGGGCAATGGTGGACTTGCCCACCGCTACCGAACCCGCCACGCCGATGACGAACGGCGTGCGCTGGGTCTGCTCCCCTAGGAACGTGGTGGTGGCCGCGTGCAGCTGGCCGGCGGCCTCCACATAGAGGTGCAGCAGCCGTGACAGCGGCAGGTAGACCTCGCGGACCTCTTTCAGGTCCAGGGGGTCACCGAGCCCACGAAGGCGCAGCACATCCTCTTCATTAAGGGGCTGCTCCATCTGGGCTGCGAGCCGGGACCAGGTCTGCCTGTCCAGCTCCACGAACGGCGAGACACCCTCACCGTTCGCTTCATTGCGTTGCGAAGTCACCCTAGAGATTCTGCCCCTCGCAAGGCTGAGAGCGAAATGCGGGCAGCAAGCAAAGTCCCTGATGACGTGCGGATTCGGGGGCGAACGGCACCTCCTCTGCCCCACTCCGGCGCTCGCGGGTACCCGTGCGGGCGCGTTCGTCCGACGTCCTTCCTCCTCAAAGCCGGTTAGGCTTATACCCATGTGTGGAATCGTGGGTTATGTAGGGCGTACGTCGGGCCGGGCTGATGCCGGGCACACTGCGCTGGATGTTGTTCTTGAAGGTCTGCGCCGCCTGGAGTACCGGGGCTATGACTCCGCGGGTATCGCGGTGGTGGCGGACGGGGAGATTTCCTCGCGAAAGAAGTCCGGGAAGCTGAGCAATCTGCTCGCTGAGCTGGACGCGCGGCCGTTGCCGGAGTCGCTGACCGGGATCGGTCACACGCGGTGGGCCACGCACGGCGGCCCGACGGATCAGAACGCGCACCCGCACCTGTCTGACGGCGGGAAGCTGGCGCTGATCCACAACGGCATCATTGAAAATTTCGCTGAGCTCAAGCTCGAGCTCGTGGCCAAGGGCGTGGAGTTCGCCTCCGAGACCGATACCGAGGTCGCCGCGGCCCTGCTGGGCGACATCTTCCGGAACAAGCTCGGCGGCGACGTTTCCGACGGCGGCCTGACCCGGGCGATGGAGCTGGCCTGCCAGCGGCTCGAGGGCGCGTTCACGCTGCTCGCGGTGCACGCTGACCAGCCCGACGTCGTCGTGGCCGCGCGCCGGAACTCGCCCCTGGTGGTCGGCCTGGGCGAGGGCGAGAACTTCCTGGGCTCGGACGTGTCCGGGTTCATCGACTACACCCGCCGCGCGGTGGAGCTGGGCCAGGACCAGATCGTGACCATCACCGCGGATTCGGTGACGATCACCGATTTCTTCGGCGCCCCCGCCGAGGGCAAGGAATACCACGTGAACTGGGATCCGGAGTCGGCCGAGAAGGGCGGCTTCCCGTCGTTCATGGAGAAGGAAATCCATGACCAGCCCGACGCCGTGGGCCAGACCCTGCTGGGGCGCTCGGACATCCACGGGAAGCTGACCCTGGACGAGCTCCGGATCGACCCGGCGCTGCTCAAGAGCGTGGACAAGATCATCGTCCTGGCATGCGGGACGTCCGCGTATGCCGGGCAGGTCGCGAAGTACGCGATCGAACACTGGTGCCGGATCCCCACCGAGGTGGAGCTCTCCCACGAGTTCCGTTACCGCGACCCGATCGTGGACGCGAACACCCTGATCGTGTCGATCTCCCAGTCCGGGGAGACCATGGACACGCTGATGGCGGTCCGGTACGCGAAGGAACAGGGCGCCAAGACGGTGTCCATCTGCAACACCAACGGTTCCACGATCCCGCGGGAGTCCGACGCCGTGCTGTACACGCACGCCGGCCCGGAAATCGCGGTGGCGTCCACCAAGGCGTTCCTGGCCCAGATCACGGCCGCATACCTGCTGGGCCTGTACCTGGCGCAGCTGCGCGGGAACAAGTTCCAGGGCGAGATCAAAGACATCCTCGCGGACCTGGCCAAGATCCCGGCCAAGATCCAGCGGATCCTGGACAACGAGGGCCAGATCAAGGAGCTCGGCGAGGCCATGGCGGACGCGAAGTCCGTGCTGTTCCTGGGCCGGCACGTCGGGTTCCCGGTGGCCATGGAAGGCGCGCTCAAGCTCAAGGAGCTCGCTTACATCCACGCCGAGGGCTTCGCCGCCGGCGAGCTCAAGCACGGCCCCATCGCCCTGATCGAGGAAGGCCAGCCGGTGTTCGTGGTGGTCCCATCCCCGCGCGGACGCGATTCGCTGCACTCCAAGGTCGTCTCGAACATCCAGGAAGTCCGGGCCCGCGGCGCGAAGACCATCGTGATCGCCGAGGAAGGCGACGAGGCCGTGAAGGCCTACGCCGAGCACGTCTTCTACATCCCGGAGACCCCCACCCTCCTCGCGCCGCTGCTGGCCACCGTGCCGCTGCAGATCTTCGCCCTCGCACTCGCCACGGCCAAGGGATACGACGTGGACCAGCCACGCAACCTGGCCAAGAGCGTCACCGTAGAGTAAGCCCATGATCGTTGGCATAGGTGTAGACGTTGTGGACATTGAACGGTTCGGCAGGCAGCTGGAGCGCACCCCCGGGCTGCGCGACAGGCTGTTCGTCCCGGCCGAGCGCGAATTGAACACCCGCTCCCTCGCTG
The DNA here is from genome assembly GCF_002929275.1 of Arthrobacter sp. ZGTC131. GTDB lineage: Bacteria > Actinomycetota > Actinomycetes > Actinomycetales > Micrococcaceae > Arthrobacter. The sequence goes on along the minus strand of NZ_PJIK01000001.1, from coordinate 513,744 downwards.
CGCGGTTTGCCGCCAAGGAGGCGGTTGCGAAGGTTCTTGGTGCCCCCGCGGGCATGAACTGGCAGGACTGCTGGATCGGACTGGACCAGAACGGCCCCACCATCCAGGTCAAGGGAACGGTACTGGCGGTGGCCGACGCCAAGGGCGTCAAACGCTGGCACCTGTCCATGAGCCACGACGGCGGCATCGCCACCGCCACCGTCCTGGCCGAGGGCTGATACCGAACGGACTGCACTGAATGATCAGCGCCTATACCGGAACCCAGATACGCGAGGCTGAAAAGCCTTTACTGGATTCAGGTATGGGCGCTGTTCTTATGCAGCGGGCGGCCCACGGCCTGGCCAACGCGGTCATCAAGGAGCTGCGCTCCCGCGGCCGGCGCCTCTACGGCTCCAGTGTCGCGGTGCTTGCCGGCAAGGGGAACAACGGCGGGGACGGCCTTTACGCCGCCGCGCAGCTCGCCGGACGGGGCATGCGTACGACGGCGGTCCTCGCCTCGGGCAGTGCCCATCCCGACGCTCTGGCCGCGTTTGAGCGGGCAGGGGGCCGGGTCCACACCCTGACCGAGGCAAAGGCCGGTGAGCTGGCGGCGCTGGCCGGGAGGGCCGACGTCGTCATTGACGCCCTGCTGGGAACCGGGGCGCAGGGCGGCCTCCGCGGAGCCGCCGCCGAACTCGTTGCCCTTCTTGCCCGCGGAAACCGCGGCCTCGTGGTGGCCTGCGACGTTCCGAGCGGCGTGAATTCCGATACCGGCGAAGCAGCGGACCCTGTGCTGCCGGCCGATCTCACCGTCACGTTTGGCGGCGCCAAGGCCGGCCTGCTGGCGGACCCCGGTGCCGACTTCGCCGGACGGGTCCACACTGTCCCGATCGGGATCGAGGAAGGGCTTCCCTGGCCGGCGCTGCGGCGGCTGGAGGCTTCCGACCTCGCCTCCCTGCTCCCCAGGCCCGGGCGCCGCTCACACAAGTATTCCCGCGGCGTCCTTGGCGTGGTGGCGGGCTCCCCGGCGTATCCCGGCGCCGCCGTGCTCGCCTGCCAGGGGGCACTGGCCGCGGGCGTGGGCATGGTGCGGTACCTTGGCCCGCCTGACGTCGCCGACCTCATCCGGCAAAGCTGCCCCGAAGTGGTGTGCAGTTCCGGGACGGTGGCCGAGACGCACGTGCAGGCCTGGCTCGTGGGCTCCGGCATGGACGGCTCGGACGATGAACAGATGCAGCGGGTCCGAGACGCCGCGGATTCGGGGCTGCCCACCGTGGCGGACGCCGGCGCGCTGCCCGTGCTCCCGGATGTGCTGGCCCCGCAGGTCATTCTGACCCCGCACGCCGGCGAGCTGGCAACACTGCTGACGCGCCTCGGAGCCGGGCAGGACCGGGCCGCGGTGGAGGCGTCCACTCTCGCGGCGGCCCGCCAGGCGGCGGGCCTCACGGAGGCCACAGTGCTGCTCAAAGGCGCCACCACGCTGGTGGCCTCGCCCTACCAGGACTTCTACAGCCAGGCTGAAGGCACCCCCTGGCTGGCCACCGCTGGCAGCGGCGACGTGCTGGCCGGCGTCATCGGTGCGCTGCTAGCGCAGGTGGGGTCCGACGTCGGACGCTTCCGTGCCGCTGGCATCGATCCGGAGGAGCGGTGGGCGGCAATTGCCGCCATGGCGGCGAGCCTTCATGCCCGGGCCGGAGCGGCCGCCTCGGGCGACGCGCCGCTGACCGCGGGGCGTATCGCGAACGCAGTACCCGGAATTTGGGATATAGTCAGCACGCTTAGTAATCAGCGGCCGGGAAATCGTAATAGTCACACCCACCCGCTACGGTAAGACCAAGTTCCTGCTGGTGGTGTGCGAATGCCTGCCGGACTATCTGTTGGACAACGTAATAGGAGCACGAATGGAAATCTGGCCCGGATCGGCGTACCCCCTAGGCGCCACCTTCGACGGAACCGGAACCAACTTCGCACTGTTCAGCGAAAGGGCAGAAAAGGTCGAGCTGTGCCTCTTCGAGGAAGACGGCACCGAAACCAGGGTCCCCGTTGGGGAAGTGGACGGCTACGTGTGGCACTGTTACCTGCCGCAGGTGCAGCCCGGCCAGAAGTACGGCTACCGCGTACACGGCCCCTATGACCCCTCCTCGGGCAACCGCTTCAACCCGAACAAGCTCCTCCTGGACCCGTACGCCAAGGCAGTGCACGGCCAGATCGACTGGGATCCCGCCCTGTTCTCCTACAACATGGGCGACCCCGACTCCCGCAATGACAAGGACTCGGCGCCCCACATGATGATGGGCGTGGTCATCAACCCGTTCTTCGACTGGGACGGCGACCACCTCCCGCGGATCCCGTACCACCAGTCGGTGATTTACGAGGCCCATGTCAAGGGCCTGACGCAGCTCCACCCCGAGATCCCCGAGGAACAGCGCGGCACCTACGCCGGCGTGGCCCACCCCTCGGTCATCTCCCACCTGAAGAAGCTCGGCATCACCGCAATTGAGCTCATGCCGGTGCACCAGTTCGTCAACGACGGCATCCTTGAGGACAAGGGCCTGAACAACTACTGGGGCTACAACACCATCGGCTTCTTTGCCCCGCACAACAGCTACAGCTCCACCGGGGACACCGGCCAGCAGGTCCAGGACTTCAAGGCCATGGTCCGCTCGCTCCACCGCGCCGGCATCGAAGTCATCCTCGACGTCGTCTACAACCACACGGCAGAGGGCAACCACCTCGGGCCCACGCTGTCATTCAAGGGCATCGACAACGCCGCCTATTACCGTCTGATGGACGGCGACGAGAAGCACTACATGGACTACACGGGCACCGGAAACTCCTTGAACGTCCGCCAGCCGCATTCCCTGCAGCTGCTCATGGATTCCCTGCGCTACTGGGTGACCGAGATGCACGTGGACGGGTTCCGCTTTGACCTCGCGTCCACGCTGGCCCGCGAGTTCTACGACGTCGACAAACTGTCCACCTTCTTCGAACTCATCCAGCAGGACCCTGTCGTCTCGCAGGTGAAGCTCATCGCGGAGCCGTGGGACGTCGGTCCCGGCGGCTACCAGGTGGGCAACTTCCCGCCGCAGTGGACGGAGTGGAACGGAAAGTACCGCGACACCGTCCGTGACTTCTGGCGCGGTGAGCCAGCCACGCTGGGCGAATTCGCCTCGCGGATCACCGGCTCCGCCGACCTCTACGAGCACTCCGGCCGCCGCCCGGTTGCCTCCATCAACTTCGTGACGGCGCACGACGGCTTCACCCTGGCGGACCTGGTCTCGTACAACGAGAAGCACAACGACGCCAACGGCGAAGGCAACAACGACGGCGAATCGCACAACCGGTCATGGAACTGCGGAACCGAGGGGCCCACGGACGACCCCACGGTGCTGGGACTGCGCGCCCGGCAGCAGCGGAACTTCATCGCGTCGCTGCTCCTGTCGCAGGGCGTGCCCATGCTCCTGCACGGCGACGAGCTGGGCCGCACCCAGCGCGGAAACAACAACGGCTACTGCCAGGACTCCGAACTGACCTGGATCAACTGGGACAACGTGGACCAGCCGCTGATCGAGTTCACGGCCGCTGTCAACTCGCTCCGCGCCAAGCACCCCACGTTCCGCCGCAGCCGCTTCTTCGACGGCCGGCCTGTCCGCCGCGGTGAGGGCGAGCGCTTGCCGGACATCGAATGGCTGGATCCGGACGGCAACACCATGCAGCCGGAGGACTGGGACAGCGGCTTCGGCCGGTCCGTGGGTGTCTTCCTGAACGGTGACGGCATCCAGGGCAAGGACAACCGCGGGCGCCGCATCCAGGATGTCAACTTCGTGCTGTACTTCAACGCCCACGACGGCGACGTCGTGTTTAGGCTCCCGTCAGATGAATACGCCCCGGCCTGGGACGTCATCATCGACACCGCCGGCGCGGGTGCCGATTCCGAACCCGTCCAGGCCGGCGGCAAGCTCACGGTGGCAGCGAAATCACTCGTGGTGCTGCGTGCCCACAGCGCGCCGGAGGAGGAACCGGACCACTCGGTGGCGGCCTCCCTCGCGGCGCTGACTCAGACGGCGACGGCCGAAACCGCGGCGCTTACGGCACCTGTCATTCCGGAGCCGAAGAACACCAAGAAGGTCGCAGCGAAGCCTGAAGAGAAGGCCGCGGTGGAGCCGGAGGAGACTGCGGTGGGCCAGCCGGAGGAGTCTGCGGCGGCCGAGCCGGAGGAGACTGCGGCGCCGAATGAGAAGGCGCCGGTCCAGCCGGAGGAGACTGCGGTGGCCAAACCGGAAGGGGAGGCAGGGACGAAGCCGGCCGTAAAGCCGGCGTCAAAGCCCGCGAGGCGGCGGCCGGGCAAGCAGGGCGGCGGGACGGGCTCATGAAGACTCCCGCCTCGACGTACCGGCTGCAGATCAGGCAGGGATTCACGCTGTTTGATGCTGCGGAGACCGTGCCTTACCTGAAGTCGCTCGGGGTGGACTGGGTCTACCTGTCGCCCATCCTGAAGGCGGAGAGCGGCTCCGACCACGGCTACGACGTCACCGATCCCGCCGTGGTGGACCCGGAGCGCGGCGGCCCGGAGGGGCTTGCCGCCGTGTCCAAGGCCGCGCGTGCTGCGGGCATGGGCGTGCTGATCGACATCGTGCCGAACCACGTGGGGGTGGCGTCGCCGCCGCAGAACCCGTGGTGGTGGTCCTTGCTCAAGGAGGGGCGCGGGTCCCGCTACGCCGAGGCGTTCGACGTCGACTGGGATCTTGCCGGTGGCCGCATCCGGATTCCTGTCCTGGGCAGCGACGACGATCTGGACCAGCTCGAGATCAAGGACGGCGAGCTGCGGTACTACGATCACCGCTTCCCGTTGGCCGAGGGCAGCTACCGGGACGGCGACTCCCCGCGGGAGGTTCACGGCCGGCAGCATTACGAACTCATCGGCTGGAGGCGTGCGGACAACGAGCTCAACTACCGCCGGTTCTTCGCGGTGAACACCCTGGCCGCCATCCGCGTCGAGGTGCCCGCCGTTTTCGATGAGGCGCACCAGGAAGTGGTGCGCTGGTTCCGTGAGGATCTCGCCGACGGGCTGCGGATCGACCATCCGGACGGCCTTGCCGATCCCGGGGGGTACTTGGAACGGCTCCGCGAGGCCACCGGGGGCGCGTACCTGCTCATCGAGAAGATCCTCGAGCCGGGCGAGCAGCTGCCGGCCAGCTTCGAGTGCGAGGGCACCACCGGCTATGACGCTCTCGCGGACGTCGACAGGGTCTTCGTGGACCCGCGGGGGCAGGAGCCGCTGGACCGGCTGGACGCCACGCTGCGCGGCGGCGAGCCGGCCGACTACGAGGACATGATCCGGGGCACCAAGCGCCGGATCACGGACGGCATCCTGCACTCGGAAATTCTGCGCCTTGCCCGGCTCGTGCCGGAGCAGACCGGGATCTCCTTGGACGTCGCCGCGGACGCGATCGGCGAGATCATCGCGGCTTTCCCGGTGTACCGGAGCTATCTTCCGGAGGGCGCAGACATCCTGAAGGAGGCCTGCGAGCTCGCCGCGCGCAGGCGTCCCGAACTGGACCAGTCCGTTCAGCTCCTGCAGCCCCTGCTGCTGGACACCGACCTCGAGATTTCCCGCCGGTTCCAGCAGACCTCGGGCATGGTCATGGCCAAAGGCGTGGAGGACACCGCGTTCTTCCGTTACAACCGGCTGGGTACCCTCACCGAGGTTGGCGCCGACCCCACCGAGTTTTCGCTGGAGCCGGAGGAATTCCACGCCCGGATGGCCCGCCGGCAGGCCGAACTCCCGCTGTCCATGACCACGCTGAGCACGCACGACACCAAGCGCAGTGAGGACACCCGGGCTAGGATCTCGGTCATCTCCGAGGTCGCGCCCGAATGGGAGAAGGCCCTGGACAGGCTTAACACCCTGGCCCCGCTGCCGGATGGTCCGCTCTCCACCCTGCTGTGGCAGGCCATCGCCGGCGCCTGGCCCGCCAGCCGGGAACGCCTGCAGGCCTACGCCCTCAAGGCTGCCCGTGAGGCCAGCAGCTCAACCACCTGGACGGATCCCGATTCCGTCTTCGAGGAGAAGCTGGCCGCCGCCGTCGACTCCGCCTTCGACAATCCGGAGGTGCGTGCGGAACTTGAGGCCCTTGTGGAGCTGCTGGCACCGTACGGGGCATCGAACTCGCTCGCGGCAAAGCTCGTCCAGCTGACCATGCCGGGTGTGCCCGACGTGTATCAGGGCACCGAATTCTGGGACCGGTCGCTGACGGATCCGGACAACCGGCGCCCGTTCAGCTTCGAGGAGCGGATAAGGGCGCTGGAGCAGCTGGACGCCGGTCACCGTCCGGACTCCTTCCGGGACGAGCAGGCTAAGCTGCTGGTCGTGTCGCGCGCGCTGCGGCTGCGCCGGGACCGGCCGGAGCTCTTCACCGGCTACCGCCCCGTGCAGGCCGGCGGCCCCGCTGCCGGGCACCTGCTGGCGTTCGACCGCGGCGCCGGGGGAGTGCTGACGCTTGCCACGCGGCTTCCCTACGGTCTGGAGCAGTCGGGCGGCTGGCGGGACACCGCCGTCGAGCTTGAAACCGCCATGACGGACGAACTGACCGGCACCACCTTTGGGCCGGGACCGGCGGCCCTGTCAGAGATCTTCCAGTCCTACCCGGTGGCCTTGATGGTCCCCGCGACAGGAGACAAATCATGACGCAGACCAACATTTCGGCCCAGGCCAACGAGGCGGCCAAGCCTGTGCAGGGAGCGGGGCGCTTCGATGTCTGGGCCCCTGAGGCGGGTTCGGTGACGCTGCTGGCCGGCGGGGAGCGCTACGAGATGGCCCGCCGTCCCGGCAACGCGCCGGCGGACGACGGCTGGTGGACGGCTGCGGATGCACCGGTGGGTGCGGACGTGGACTACGGATACCTGCTCGACGGCGACGAAATCCCGCTTCCGGACCCCCGGACCCGCCGGCAGCCCGAAGGCGTCCACGCACTGTCCCGCACCTTCGACCCCGCCGCCCACCGCTGGCAGGACGCGGCGTGGCAGGGCAAGGAGCTTCAGGGCTCGGTCATCTATGAGCTCCACATCGGGACCTTCACGCCCGAGGGGACGCTGGACGCGGCCGCGGGCAAGCTGGACTACCTTGCCGGGCTCGGCATCGACTTCATTGAGCTGCTGCCGGTCAACGCGTTCAACGGCACACACAACTGGGGCTATGACGGCGTCCAGTGGTTCGCCGTGCATGAAGGCTACGGCGGGCCGGCCGCGTACCAGCGGTTCGTGGACGCCGCCCACGCGGCAGGCCTTGGCGTCATCCAGGACGTGGTCTACAACCACCTCGGGCCGAGCGGGAACTACCTCCCCAGGTTCGGCCCGTACCTTAAGCACGGCGAAGGCAACACGTGGGGTGACTCCGTCAACCTGGACGGGCCGGGGTCCGACCACGTCCGCCAGTACATCCTGGACAACGTGGCCATGTGGCTCCGCGACTACCGGGTGGACGGCCTCCGCCTGGACGCGGTGCACGCACTGAAGGATGAGCGGGCCGTCCACATCCTGGAGGACTTCGGCGCGCTGGCGGACGCCGTGTCGGCCGAGGCCGGCCGTCCGCTGACCCTTATCGCCGAGTCCGACCTCAACAATCCGCGGCTGCTGTATCCCCGGGATGTCAACGGCTACGGCCTCGCGGGCCAGTGGAGCGACGACTTCCACCACGCCGTGCACGTCAACGTCAGCGGGGAGACCACCGGCTACTACAGTGACTTCGATTCGCTCGGGGCCCTGGCCAAGGTGCTGCGTGACGGGTTCTTCCACGACGGCAGCTACTCCAGCTTCCGCGGCCGCCGCCACGGCCGGCCGATCAATTTCGGTGCCGTCCATCCGGCCGCGCTGGTGGTCTGCTCCCAGAACCACGACCAGATCGGCAACCGGGCCACCGGGGACCGGCTGTCCCAGTCATTGCCGTACGGCAGCCTGGCGCTGGCCGCGGTGCTGACCCTGACGGGTCCGTTCACGCCCATGCTGTTCATGGGGGAGGAGTACGGGGCCACCACCCCGTGGCAGTTCTTCACCTCGCATCCGGAGCCCGAGCTGGGCAAGGCCACGGCGGAGGGCAGGATCCGGGAGTTCGAGCGCATGGGGTGGGACCCCGCCGTCGTGCCCGATCCGCAGGATCCGGAGACCTTCACCCGCTCCAAACTGGACTGGTCGGAGGCCTCCTCCGGCCATCAGGCCCGCCTGCTGGAGCTGCACCGCTCGCTCATCGCGCTGCGGCGGTCCACGCCGGAACTCGCAGGCCTAGGGTTCGCGGACACCGCCGTCGAGTTCGACGACGACGCCCGCTGGCTCCGGTTCTGGCGCGGAGGCGTGCAGGTGGTGCTGAACTTCGCAGACCGCCCGGTCAGCCTGGACCGGCCGGGAACTACGCTGCTGCTCGCCACCGACGACGCCGTCCGCATGGACGGCGGGCGGGTGGAGCTGCCGCCGCTGAGCGCTGCCGTCTTCCGTGACTGAGCGCATTTGCGGCTGAACGCGCTCGCGGCCGAACTGCCGGCTGAGCGTGCGGGGCGGGCGTCCTTCCGGTGACCGGATGCTGGACGCCCGCCCCGCGGCTCTCCGGACGCTGGCAGGATGGAACATATGACTTATCTGGCTGCGGATAACCGCTACGAAACCATGCCATACCGCCGCGTTGGACGCAGCGGGCTGAAGCTTCCGGCGATCTCGCTGGGCCTCTGGCACAACTTCGGCGACGACAAGCGCTTTGATGAACAGCGCGCCATCCTGCGCCGCGCATTCGACCTCGGCGTCAACCATTTCGACCTCGCCAACAACTACGGGCCGCCGGACGGCTCGGCCGAAACCAACTTCGGCCGGCACCTGCAGGACGACTTCAAGCCGTACCGCGACGAGCTGGTCATCTCCACCAAGGCCGGCTACTACATGTGGCCCGGGCCGTACGGCGAGTGGGGCTCCCGCAAGTACCTGATCTCCAGCCTCGACCAGTCGCTGCAGCGGATGGGCCTGGATTACGTGGATATCTTCTACAGCCACCGGCCGGACCCTGAGACGCCGCTCGAGGAAACCATGGGCGCCTTGGACCACGCGGTGCGTTCCGGCAAGGCCCTGTACGCCGGCATCTCCTCCTACACGCCGGAACAGACCCTCGAGGCAGCCCGGATCCTGAAGGACCTCGGCACCCCGCTGCTGATCCACCAGCCCAGCTACTCCATGCTGAACCGCTGGACCGAGGACGGCTCGCCGAATCTCTATGAGGCGCTGGAGCAGATGGGCGCGGGCTCCATCGCGTTCTCACCGCTGGCGCAGGGCATGCTCACGGACCGCTACCTGGACGGCGTTCCGCCCGATTCGCGGGCGGCCAAGGAGCGATTCCTGTCCGGGGCGGCCTTGACCGAGGACAAGCTGGACCGGGTCCGCGGGCTGAACAAGATCGCCGCCGGCCGCGGGCAGTCGTTGGCTCAGATGGCCATTGCCTGGATCCTCCGGGACCAGCCCAAGGGCTCGCCTGTCACGTCCGCCCTGGTTGGCGCGTCCAGCGTGAAGCAGCTCGAAGACACGCTCCAGGCCATCAGCAACCTGGAATTCAGCTCCGAGGAGCTGACAGCGATCGACGAGTTCGCCGTCGAATCGGACATCAACCTGTGGGCACAAAGCCGGCACGGCGCCTGAGCCGGGCCACAACGTAATGAACTGCACCGGAGCCGGCGGGAACAAAGCCGGCCCCGGCGCAGTTGGTTAGACTGTTAGGGCGCCGCGCGGCGCCGTGTCCGTCAGACGCCGTCGTACAACTACGTGCCGACGCGCAGGGCACCTGAAGTTTTGTTCTCAAAGGAGTTCCGTGTCTTCAAATCCGATTCGTGTCGCAATCGTTGGTGTGGGTAACTGCGCCGCCTCGCTGGTCCAGGGTGTCCACTATTACCGGGATGCCGACCCCCAGGCAACGATCCCGGGTCTGATGCACGTGGAGTTCGGCAAGTACCACGTCAACGACGTCCAGTTCGTCGCCGCCTTCGATGTCGACGGCAAGAAGGTCGGCGTCGACCTGGCCGACGCCATCCTCGCCAGCGAGAACAACACCATCAAGATCGCCGACGTTCCGCCCACTGGCGTGACCGTCCAGCGCGGCCACACCCTCGACGGACTGGGCCGGTACTACCTCGAAACCATTGAGCAGTCGCCGGCGGAGCCCGTTGACGTCGTCCAGGCCCTCAAGGACGCCCAGGTCGACGTCATGGTCTGCTACCTGCCGGTCGGGTCGCAGGAAGCCGCCGAGTTCTACGCGCAGTGCGCCATCGACGCCGGAGTCGCCTTCGTCAACGCCCTGCCGGTGTTCCTTGCCGGCACCAAGGAATGGGCTGACAAGTTCACCGCGGCCGGCGTTCCGATCGTGGGCGACGACATCAAGAGCCAGATCGGCGCCACCATCACGCACCGCGTCATGGCCAAGCTCTTCGAAGACCGCGGCGTCACGCTGGACCGCACGTACCAGCTGAACGTCGGCGGCAACATGGACTTCAAGAACATGCTCGAGCGCGACCGCCTCGAGTCCAAGAAGATCTCCAAGACCCAGGCCGTCACGTCCAACGTGGAAGCCGAACTGGCCGCCAAGGACGTCCACATCGGCCCGTCCGACTACGTCCAGTGGCTTGACGACCGCAAGTGGGCCTTCGTCCGCCTCGAAGGCCGCAACTTCGGCGACGCCCCGGTCTCGCTCGAATACAAGCTGGAGGTCTGGGATTCGCCCAACTCCGCCGGCGTGATCATCGACGCCGTCCGTGCCGCCAAGATCGGCCTGGACCGCGGTATCGGCGGCCCGCTGCTCTCCGCCTCGAGCTACTTCATGAAGTCCCCGCCGGAGCAGTTCAACGACGACCTCGCCCGCGAGAAGGTTGAAGCCTTCATCCGCGGCGACGTCGAGCGCTAAACCCGACGCTCTCTCACCTTTCGCGGGTTTTGGCGCGACGCTCTCTCACTTTCGGTGGGTTTTGGCGCGACGCACTCTCACATTGGGTGGGTTTTGGCCGCGACGCTCTCTCACTTTCGGTGGGGGAGCGTTGTGCGTTAAGCGTCCTTGTAGCGCCGGATGGCATGGCTGGCCTGGGCCAGGGCAAGGAGCTTCAGCACCAGCTGGCTGTGCAGATGCATGCCGACGGCGGCCGTCATGATCAGGCGGTTGACGTCGCCGGGTGCGGTGGTGGCCGCAATGTCCAGATCGGCAATGGCGTCCAGGGCTTTGCTGTACGCATCGAGCAGCTCGGCGGTCACCGGAATGTTGAGGTTTTCCATCAGCGTCACGTGGGCGTTCAAGGCATTCCTCGCATCGCTGGGTGCGTCCGGCCAGTTCCGCAAACGCACGACGGCGTCGCCCGCCGGAGTGCGGATGTCACCGTGCTCCGTCCCCACCTCGTCCAGTCGGAGCACCGTCCGCTGTACGGCCGCAAGGAGCTCAAGGCGGGGAACGCCGTCGTCGGCCAGTCTGGTGAGCTTCCTGATCTGGGCGATGTTCAGGCCGACCACACGCCGTAGGGCCTGAATGAGTTCGAGCCGGCTTGCGTGTTGGGGCGAATACCGCGCCCGGGTCGCGGTGACGGCCTGCCCAGGGGGCAGCAGTCCCTCGCGCAGGTAGAACTTGATGCTCGCGGGCGGGACGCCGGTCCGCTCGCTCAGCTCCTTGAGCTGCAATCCGCCTCCCTCGCCCAACATCCTTGGATAGCGGAGCCGCTGGCAGCTATCTTGATGTACACCACTTGGATAGTAGCTCTATCCTATGACCATGGAGCACTGGAATGCACTGCTTGTCAGCCACGTAGTTGCCGCCTTATTCGTGCTCGCGATCGGGCCCGTCCAGATTTTCAGGCGCCGCCGGGATCGCATACACCGCACCATGGGGTGCCTGTGGGTGGCAGCTATGTACTACGTCTGCGTCATCAGCTTCTGGATTGTCAGCGAAGGGCATTTCACCTGGCTGCATGGGCTGTCAGCCTTCACCATCGTGACAGTTACTCTCGGGCTTGTCAGCGCCATCCGTCGCAACATTCCGTCCCATCGGGGGAACATGGTGGGAAGCTACGTCGGCATCGCGGTGGCGTTCGTGTTCGCCGTCGCCGTGCCCGGGCGGGCGATTCCGCAATTGCTCGCCGAGGACCCTGCCACTGCCTTCTACGTGGCCGGGTTGGTGGTGCTGAGCGTCGTGGTGGTGTTCGTTTCGCTCATGCGCGGAGGCCGCACGGGTGGATCGGGCAGTGTGAGCGCAGCGGCAGTGCTGGCTGCGCAACGAGGAGCAAGGCGGGTGGATTCGACCGTACCGGCAGGAAGGGCTGGGCTGGCAGAAAAACGGGCAGGGCAACCAGCAACAGGCCGTCCGGCTTCGTGAAGCGCGGCTCGGACGCTCCCTCACTTCCTGCAAGTCTTGGCGCGATCCTCTTTCACTTCCTGTAAGTCTGGGCGCGCCCCTCTCTCACTGCCTTCACGTTTGGAGGTGACGCTCTCTCACCCGGCATCGGCAAATCCGGATGCCTGGGCATGATCCAGCCACGCGGTGCGCAATATCCGTTTGATCCTGCCGATGGCCTTTTCGAAACCATCAGCAAGATCGTCCTTGTGAAGTATTAGGACAGTCCAGCCAGCCGATTCGAAAGCCTTGTCACGCCGCCTGTCGCTAAGGGCCTGGGCGTCAAGAAGGTGATGGCCGCCGTCGTACTGGATGGCGAGGCGGCGGTGACGGTAACCGAGATCGGCCGTCGGTGACACGGCGTCACCGACTCGCAACGCCAGTTGGAGATCCGGTTCGGGAAGGCCGGCGTCGGCCATCGCCAAACGCAGCAGCGATTCAGGCGCAGAATCGGCCCCGACCCGCATTAGATCCAGAACCTCCCTGGCGCGGACAACACCCTGAAGGTTTGGATGACGGCCGACCAGGGAGCGGAGCCGATCCAGGGTGTCGAAGGGCTCCGTGCGGCCTTCGAATTCGGGTCGGGGAATACGGATGATCTGATCGCCCATGCACACCAGATCACTCACCGTAAGCCGCCTTGCCAAATCCAGCCAGGTCCGCGATCGCGTACTGATGCGGATGCCGTCGATCAATTCAATCTCGTCCTCCCAGGCCAGGACTGTGTGGCCCATTACGCCCTTGCGGCGTACCGGGGGCAGGGTCTTGGGCTTGCTCAGATGCAGCTCCGTCGAGTCCGCCAGCCAAGGAGGCAACAGCTGGCACCGAAGGCGTGCTGCCGTGACGTGGGAAATCCAGGCCCCGGGCGACGCTGCCGACAGGGCCCGCGCGGCTGCCTCCAGTTCAAAGCTCCAGTCCGACGGACGGTAGAGCCCGCGACCAACGTGGACCACGTCTTTCCGCCGCAGCCTGTTCGCGGAAACGCCGGACGCCCGGGCCGACTCAAACGTGAACGGTGCCGTTGCCAGCGGGCCAGGCAGATTGGTGCTCATTTGCATGCTGGCATTCTGACCCAAAAGCGGTGACTCTGCAGAAGTTATCCACAGGCAGTCGTTGGGAGGCGACGGGAAGTGAAGAGGGTCCGTGGGGAGCGGCGGGAAGTGAAAGAGGGTCGGGTTGGGAGCGGCGGGATGTGAAAGAGGGTCGGGTTGGGAGCGGCGGGATGTGAAAGAGGGTTGGGTGGGGAGCGGCGGGATGTGAGAGAGGGTTGGGTGGGAACGGCGGGAAGTGAGAGAGGGTTGGGTGGGAGGCGACGGGAGGTGAGAGAGGGTCTAGAAGAGGCCCACAGGGTTGCCGTCGTCGTCCACGTCCATGCGCATGGCGGCGGGAACTGCCGGCAGGCCCGGCATGGTCATCACCGCACCCGTAAGAGCCACGATGAAGCCGGCGCCGGTCTTGGGGATGAGGTCGCGCACGTGGATGGTGAAGCCTTTGGGTGCGCCGAGCCTGGCGGCGTCGTCGGTGAATGAGTACTGGGTCTTGGCCATGCAGACCGGCAGTCCGGACCAGCCGTTTTTCTCGATGTCCGCGAGCCGCTTCAATGCCGGCACCGAGAAGTCCACGCCGTCCGCGCCATAGATTTCCTGGACGATGCTCCGGATCTTGTCCTCCACGGACAGTTCCAGCGGGTAGAGGTGCCGGAAGGAGCTGGGCCCGGCCACGGCCGCCGCGACCTTGGCCGCGAGTTCGTCCCCGCCGTCGCCGCCACCGCCGCGGCCCCAGACATCCGCCACCGCCGCCTGGACGCCTTCGCCGGCGCACCAGTCGAGCAGCCAGTCCAGCTCCTCCTGCGTATCTGAGGCGAACTTGTTGATGGCGACGACGGGCGTGACGCCGAACTTCTCGACGTTCCGGACATGCCGGCGCAGGTTGGCCACCCCGGCCGCCAGCGCCTCCACATTCGGCTCCTTGAGGTGGTCCTTGGCGATCCCGCCGTGCATCTTCAGCGCCCGCACCGTGGCCACCACCACCACGGCAGCGGGCGCAACATCGGCCACCCGGGCCTTGATGTCCATGAACTTCTCCGCGCCCAGGTCCGCCCCGAAGCCTGCCTCCGTGACCACGATGTCCGCCAGCCGCCGGGCAGTCTGGGTGGCGATGAGGGAGTTGCAGCCGTGCGCGATGTTGGCGAACGGCCCGCCGTGCACCAGCGCCGGCGTCCCGGCGATGGTCTGCACCAGGTTGGGCTTGATGGCCTCCTTGAGCAGCAGTGTGAGCGCGCCCTGGACGCCCAGGTCCGCCACGGTGACGGGCGTGCGGTCATAGGTGTAGCCGAACGTGATCCGTCCCAGGCGCTCGCGGAGGTCGGCAATCCCGGTGGCCAGGCAGAACACCGCCATGATCTCGGAAGCCACGGTGATGTCGAAGCCGTCCTGGCGCGGGATGCCCTGGGTGGGGCCGCCGAGCCCGATCACCACTTCCCGGAGCGACCGGTCGTTCATATCCAGGACGCGTTTGAACGTCATCCGCCGCGGATCGATGTTCAGCCCGTTGCCCTGGTAGATGTGGTTGTCCACGAGGGCCATGAGCGCATTGTTGGCGGACGTCACGGCATGGAAGTCGCCGGTGAAGTGCAGGTTGATCTCGTCCATGGGCACCACCTGGGAGAACCCCCCGCCCGTGGCACCGCCCTTCATGCCCAGGATCGGGCCCAGCGAGGGCTCCCGCAGAGCGATCATCACCCGGTGGCCCGCGCGGGCCAGGGAGTCTGCAAGGCCCACAGTTGTGGTGGATTTCCCCTCGCCGGCGGGGGTGGGCGACATCGCCGACACCAGTACCACCTTCCCGGCAGCGGCCGGGGCCGTTAGCTTGGCGGGATCGATCTTCGCCTTGTAGCGTCCGTAGTGCTCCAGGGCGTCGGCGTCGATGCTGGCCGCGGCCGCGATGTCCTCGATGGGCTTCAGAACAGCCCGGCGGGCAATCTCCAGGTCGCTGGGGGTGGTGCTGTCAGACATCGTCGTCCTTCACTGTCGGGGCGGGAATCCTGTGGGGTTCTCCGGTCAGCGCTCAGCCGGTGAGCCGCGGCGCGTAGTTGGCCGGCACCTTGTGGTTGCCGGAAAATTCGTCGACGGCGGCCTGGTAGCTCTCCAGGGTGATGGCCGCCGTGCGCTGCCACCCGGAATTCTCGGCGTGGACGGATGCCGCCCGGCCCATGTCCTCCCGCGTGGCGGGGTCGTCGTACAAAGCTTCCAGGGCGTCGGCCCAGTCCGCGGCGCGGTGTCCGTCCACCAGCAGTCCCGTGCGGCCCTCGCTGATGGCGCGGGAGAGGCCGCCGACGCGCGTCGCGACCACGGGGGTGCCGCACGCCTGGGCTTCCAGCGCCACGAGTCCGAAGGATTCGCTGTACGACGGCATCACCACGACGTCGGCCGACCGGAACCAGCCCGCCAGGGCCGGTGCGCCGACAGGCGGATGGTGGGTGACGACGTCGTCCATTCCTGCGGCGCTGACCAGCGACTTCAGGTTGAAGTCCTTGGCGCCGCTGAGGGCGCCCAGGATAGTCAGCTTCAGGTCGATGTCCGGGCGGCGCTCGCGGAGGAGCGCCGCGGCCTTCACCAGGATCTGCGGGCCCTTGAGCCGCTGGATCCGCCCGGCGAAGAGAAGATGGAACGTGCCCGGCGCGATGCCGCGCTCGGCGCGCGAACGGCTGCGGAACGCGGGGGTGAAGACGGCGAGGTCGACGCCGGGGGGAGCGACGTCGATGTGGTCGAAGTCCGCGTTGTAGTGGGACACGAGCTCGGCGGCCTCGGCGCTGGTGTTGGCGATCAGGCGCGCGGCGCCGTCCACGATCCGGTGTTCACCGTCCTCGCGGCGGCGCGGCTCCGGGCGTTCGCCCGACTGCAGCAGGAGGTTCTTGACCTTGGCCATGGTGTGCATGGTGTGCACCAGCGGAACGCCCCATATGTCGGACAGCTCCAGCCCGGCCACCCCCGACACCCAGTAGTGCGAATGGATGAGGTCGTAGCGGCCGTGCGGCTGGCGCTCCCGGATCCGTTCGATCTCGGCCACCATGCTGTGCAGCAGCTCCGGCAGCTCCTCCTTGGGCAGCTTCCGGGGCGGGCCCGCCATCACGTTGTGGACGCAGACACCGGGATCCGGATGCTCGACGGCGGGCTGGCCGGTTGCGGTGGACCGGGTGAAGATCTCCACCTCCACGCCATGCTCCGCCAGGGCAGAGGCGAGGCCGCGGATGTAGACGTTCATGCCGCCGGCGTCACCGGAACCGGGCTGTTCCATCGGGGACGTGTGCAGCGACAGAAAGGCCACGCGCTTGATCAGGGTCATGGCTCTCCTCTCTGCTCGCGGGACGCTTTCAGTGGCGCCAGGCATGCCCGGGCCGGGAACTGCATCCGGTAAAACACTACTCCTGCAGGACCGGGCGGTGGCGGTGCGGGCGGTCCGGCCAACCCGGTCCAGCAATCCCGTCCAGCAAACCAGTCCACAGTGGGCCCTCGGTATTGGTAGACGCGCTGGTGGCGGCACCCTAAGCTCCAACCATGGCCTCCATCATTGTTTGCAGCGGACCTCATGACGGGCACGTCTCACCGATGCTGGGGGTCGCGCGACATTTAATCTCCCGCGGGCACCGGGTGCGGTTTCTGACCGGGCCTGCGTACGCGGACGCCGTCCGTGCGGTGGGGGCGGAGTTTGTTCCGCTCGGCAAGGGGGCCGAGTATCCGCCGCCGGAGGCCAGCACCGCGACGGGCGTTGCGGCCATACGTGAGGGTGTGCGCGCGCTCGTGATTGATCCGGCTCGCGGCCAGTACGAGCCCTTGGCGGCGGCGATCTCCGCAGAGCCGACGGACGCGGTGCTTGCCGAGGTGACCTTTGTCGGGGCAGCAACCCTTTCGAGGCTGCCCCGCGAGACGCGTCCTGCGGTCATCGCCTGCGGTATTTTGCCGCTGACCCTGTCCAGCCAGGATTGTGCGCCGTACGGCATGGGGCTGCCGCCGGGAAGCGGGCGCGGATCCCAATTGCGGAACAGGGCGCTGAACTGGCTGGTAATGAATGTGGTGTTGCGGGACAGCCAGCGGCAGGTCGATTCCCTTATGCGCGAGCTGGTGGGAGCCGAGAAGGACGGTCTGTTCATCCTCGACTGGACCCGCCGTGCCGAACTCATGGCCCAGTTCACCGTGCCGGAGTTTGAATATCCGCGATCGGATGCGCCGGACACCCTGCGCTTCTTCGGGCCCATGTCGCGGCACGCCGCCGCGGAAACCGCCAAGCCGGCCTGGTGGGGCGATCTCGACGGCTCGCGTCCGATTGTCTACGTGACGCAGGGGACGGTCTCTAACGAAGACTTCACGGCCTTGGTGGCTCCGACGCTCGAAGCGCTGGCCGAGGAGGACGTCACGGTGGTGGTCAGCACCGGCCGCCGCCCCCTGTCCGCCCTGCCGCCGCTTCCGGCCAACGCGCGCGCCGCCGAGTTCCTGCCGGACGCCGAACTCCTGCCGAAGGTGGCGGTGTACGTCACGAACGGCGGGTACGGCGGACTCCACTACGCGATGGAGCACGGCGTGCCCATCGTGGTGGCCGGGGATACCGAGGACAAGCCCGAGGGAGCGGCCAGGGTGGCCTGGGCCGGCGTCGGAATCAACCTCAAGACGGGGCGGCCGGCGCCGGCCGCCATCCGGAACGCCGTCCGGGAGGCCCTAGGTGACGGGAAATACCGGGCCGCCAGCCAACGGATCGGCGCAGCGATCGCCGCTTCACCCGGCGTGGACGGGCTCATTGACGAGCTGGACACGATCCTGGCCGCGAAACCGTCCTGAGCTGACACTGCGGGCAACGGCAACGGCAACGAGGACAGGAACGGCCGGGAGAGGATCATGCCTCCCGCGGCCGTTTCAGTGCTGCACCGACAGTCCCCGGCGCGGATGCGGCCGGGGACTGGGGGTAAACGGCAGCGGCTCAGGCGCCGCGGTGGCTCCGCACGGCCGCCTGTACGGCCTCGCGCATCGGCGTGGCGGGCCGGCCGATGAGTGCGCTCAGGTCCCCGCTGGTCACCAGCAGCTCGCCCCGGGCCAAGCCGAGGTCGCTGTCCGCCAGGATGGCCGCGTAAAACTCCGGCAGTCCGGCTTCCACCAGCGCTTGCGTGTACTGCTCCGCCGGCAGGTCCTGGTACGTGACCGGCTGGCCGGACGCCGCGCTGACCTCCCCGGCGAGCTCGCCGAGCGTGAACGGCTCGTCGCCGCCGAGCTCGTACACCTTTCCGGCCTGGCCGTCCTTGAGAAGCACGGCTGCTGCGGCCTGGGCGTAGTCGGCCCGGGTGGCGGCACTGACCCGTCCTTCGCCGGCGCTGCCGAGCACCGCGCCGTACTGCAGCTGCACGGCAAGCTGGTCGGTGTAGTTCTCGAGGTACCAGCTGTTGCGGAGCAGCGTGAACGGCACGCCGGACTCGCGGAGGGCCTCCTCCGTGGCCTGGTGCTCGGCCGCCAGCCGCATGCCGGTGCTGTCCGCGTTGGCGATGCTCGTGTAGGCGATCAGCCCGACGCCGGCTTCCTTGGCTGCGGTGATGACGTTCCGGTGCTGTTCAATGCGCTGGCCGGCTTCGCTCCCGGAGACCAGCAGGACCTTCTCCGCACCCTGGAACGCCTGGCGCAGGGATTGGGGGTCGCTGTAGTCGACGGGGCTGACCTGGACGCCGCGCTCGGCGAGGTCGGCGATCTTGGCGAGATCCCGGCCGGTGGCCACGATCTGGCCGGCGGGTACGTTGTGATCGAGGAGTGCTTCAACGACGAGGCGGCCGAGGCGCCCCGTGGCGCCGGTGATAACAATAGTCATGGTTTTCCCTTTCACCAGTGAAGTGACTGTCACAGGTGCCAACCGCCTGCCCGCTCACTTACTTCCCAAAAGAGAGTACGCACTTTGAAGTAAGGTACTGGTATGAAAGTAAGTACCCAGCCAAGTCCGCCGGTTTTCCCTTTTGCGGACGGTATCTTCCCGGCGGGGTGTCCAAGCAGGACCGTCCTCGACCACGTCACCAGCAAGTGGGGCGTCCTGATCATCGTCGCGCTCTCCGAGGGTCCGCAGCGGTGGAGTGAGTTGCGCCGCCGCGCCGAAGGCATCAGCGAGAAGATGCTCGCCCAAACCCTCAAAACGCTCGAAGGTGACGGATTCGTCCGCCGCGACGCGCAGCCGATCATCCCGCCCCGGGTCGACTACAGCCTCACGGACAGCGGGCGCGACCTTGCTGCATTGATGCTGCCTCTGGTGGCATGGATCGCAGAGCACGCCGAGGAAGTCGTGGGGCGGTCCTCGCGGAAGGCAGCACACCCCGGTTAAATGCCGGCAGGCCGGCGACTATCCTCCCTGCCTCTTCCACAGCCCGGCCAGTCCGGGGAAGGCGGCCTCGTACCCCGTGAGGAGCGCGCCGGCCAGCTTCGCCGAACCGATCAGCGGGTGTTCGGCGAGGGCTTCCAGCGCCGCGGCGCGCTCGCCGTGCCCCGCAGCCCGGACGGTGAGGAGTTCCACGTGCTTCACGCGCTGCATGAGCGCCAGCTGCGGCCCAGCCGGCCGGTCCTGTGCCAGCGGCACGGCGCCGTCGGACGTCACGGTGCAGGGAACCTCGACGACGGCGTCCGCCGGCAGCCCGGGGATCGCCGGCTCTGCGGGGCCGGGCCCGGTGACGGCCGAGTTGGGGGTGTTGAGGATCAGCTCCGTGTTTCCGGCAGAGCCTCCGATGCCCGCGGCCCCACCGGCTCCAGGGCCCGCGCCGGCTCCCGCGCCGCCGGCCAGTGCCCGCATCACGGCCAGGGCCACCTGCTCGTAACCGCCGCCCGCGAGGTCCTCCGCATCGCGCGTCTCGCCGCCGGCCCGGGCCTCGGCCAGGTAGCCCTCCTCGCGGGACCTGCGGGCGGCATCCCACAGACTGAACGCAGCATCCCCGGACGCGGCCAGCCGGGGATACAGCTCCGCCTGCTGCCCGTGGATGGATTCGCCGCGCGTCAGGCCCTGGGCGCGCATGGCCGCGGCCGCCCGGGCCGTCTCGTAGTAGTAGAAGAGGTACTCGTTGGGCAGGACTCCCAGCTCCTGCAGGAAGGGCTGCGGAAACAGGCGGCCCTCCTCGAAGCCGGCCAGCGCGCCGGCGTCCGCCAGCAGGTCCGGAAGGACATCGCGACCGCCGGACTCGAGCCGGTACAGCCAGCCGAGGTGGTTCAGGCCGTAGTAGCCCACGCCGTCGAGCTTTCCGGCCGGCAGCGGGACACCGGCGGCGCGCGCGGCGCGGTGGACGAGCGCGCTCGCGGAATCGCAGATTCCGATGACCCGCCGGCCCAGCACGGGCACCAGCGCCTCGGTGACCATGCCGGCCGGGTTGGTGAAGTTGATCAGCCACGCCTCTGGGCAGTGCTGCCGCATTTCCCGGGCAAGCTCCAGCATGGCGGGGATGGACCGCAGCGCGTACGAAATGCCGCCGGCCCCGGTTGTTTCCTGGCCCAGGAGCCCGAGGTCCTGGGCGACGCGCTCGTCGGCGATCCTCCCGGCCGTTCCGCCCGGCCGGATGGCCGCAAACACCATGTCGGTTCCCGTGAGCGACTCGCGGAGCGACGTGGTGGCAATGACTCTTGGGGGCGGCCCGACGGCGGAGCTTGCGTCCGGCGCGACGGCCGCCGCGGCGAGGGACCGCAGGACGGCGCTGATGGCGGCCAGGCGTCCGGGATCGACGTCGTAGAGCACCAGTTCACGGACCAGGCCGGCATAAGGCCCCGAGCAGAGCGCCCGGTACACGAGGGGAACCCGGAATCCGCCGCCACCGGCGATCATGAGCCGCATGGCAAGGAGTCTATGCGCAGTCACCCGCTGCTCCGTCACCGCACGCGGTGTCACCCTCCACGCCAGTGCGCGGCCGCCCACTTCCACCGGGACGGGACCTACCGCCAGATCTCGGGGTTTCAACCACAAGGCGCACAGCGTAATGTGCCGAACATGGATGCGATTTCCGCACGCCGCTTCGATCCGCTTTCGGCCGTCCGCACGCCGTCGGCCGGAGCCTTTGACCTGCTGCTGGCCGGGACGGTGTTTCAGGACATTATCTTCACGGGGCTGCCGCAAGCGCCCGAGCCCGGAACCGAAATCTGGAGCGAGGGGATGGGAAGCTGCCCGGGCGGCGTGGCCAACCAAGCCATTGCGGCTGCCCGGCTGGGTCTCCGGACCGGGCTCGCGGCGGCCTTCGGCGATGACGGCTACGGGGACTACAACTGGAAGATCCTTGCCGGGCAGGAGCATGTGGACCTATCCCTGTCCCGCCGCGTCACGGGCTGGCATTCGCCGGTGACGGTCTCGCTGAGCGTGAACCACGACCGCTCCATGGTGACCCACGGGCATCCCGCGCCGGTGTCGTCGTCCGAACTGATCGGCCGGCCGCCGCCCGCGCTGGCCGCCGTCGCGGACCTGGGCCACGAGTTGGAACCGTGGGCGCTTGAGGCCCACGGTGCGGGCGTGAAACTGTTCGGCGACGTCGGCTGGGACCCCAGCGGCGAGTGGTCGCAGGCGCGGCTGGAGAACCTTCGCTACTTCCACGCCTTCATGCCCAACCAGCGCGAGGCCATGGCCTTCACCGGCAAGAACGATCCCTGGGCGGCGCTGTACTCCCTGGCGGATCGCGTGCCCGTGGCGGTGGTGACGCTGGGCCAGCAGGGATCCATGGCTGTGGACTCCGAGACGGGCGAGGAAGAGTGGGTGCCGTCCTTGCCGGTGGCGGCTTACGATCCCACGGGTGCCGGGGACTGCTTCGGGGCGGCGTTCGTCGTCGGCTGCCTGGCGGGGTGGCCGCTGGGCGACCGGCTCCGCTTCGCCAACCTGTGCGCCGCGCTGGCCGTGCAGGAGGTGGGCGGATCACTCGCGGCGCCGGGCTGGGGCGACATCGCTGACTGGTGGAAGCGCGCCAACGCCCGTCCGGAACGCCGCGGGAGCCAGTGGCTGCGCCGGTACGCCTTCCTCGCAGACATCGTCCGGGACGTGCCCCCGGAAGCACAGCGCAGGGCGGCGGCCACCATCGCGCACCTCTCGGACGCCTGACGCGCCCTGTGGAAACGTCCCGTTTTCCGGGAATTATCCGCCCCGCAATGCCAGCATTAGAATCAGTAGAGTGACTTATCCAGCAGCAACAGGAGACCTCCCGCCTGTATCAGGCGCCGTCCGGCCGCCGTCGTATGAACGGTCCGCCGTCATCGACCTCGAGGCCATCCGCCACAACGTCCGCCGCCTTGCCGCCGCCGCTTCGCCGGCACAGGTCATGGCCGTGGTGAAGGCGGACGCCTACGGTCACGGCGCGGTGCCGGTGGCGCGTGCCGCCCTCGAGGCGGGGGCCGGCTGGCTGGGCGTGGCGCATATCTCCGAGGCACTGGCCCTCCGCGCCGCCGGCATTGAAGCGCCGATGCTCGCGTGGCTGCACACGGCGGAAAGCAACTTCGGCGCGGCGGTGGCCGCCGGCGTCGACATCGGCTGCTCCGGCTGGGAGCTGGAACGGATCGTCGCCGCCGCCCGCGAACAGGAGCGGCCGGCACGTGTCCACCTGAAGGTGGACACCGGACTCGGCCGCAACGGCGCCACCATCGACGTGTGGGACAGCCTGGTGGGCGAGGCCATGGAATACCAGGACGAGGGACTGCTGCGCGTGGTGGGCATCTTCTCGCACCTCGCCGTTGCCGATGAACCCGAACGCCCGGAAACGGATGACCAGCTCGCGGCGTTCCGCGAAGTCCTCGCCATCGCCGAGGACGCCGGCGTGGACCCCGAAGTCCGGCACCTGGCCAACACTCCTGCCACGCTGTCCCGGCCCGACACGCACTTCGACCTCGTCAGGGTAGGCCTGGGCATCTACGGGCTGTCGCCGTTCGAGGGGCAGACATCCGCTGAGCTGGGCCTCCGCCCGGCCATGACCGTGCGAACCGTGGTGGCCCACTGCAAGGACGTGCCGGACGGCCAGGGCGTTTCCTACGGCCTCAATTACCACACCCACGGCGCCAGCACGCTGGGACTCATTCCGCTGGGCTATGCCGACGGCGTCCCCCGTGTGGCCACCGGCGGCCCGGTGCGGGTGGAAGGCGTGACCTACCCGGTGGTGGGCAGGATCGCCATGGACCAAATGGTGATCGACCTCGGCGCGCGGCACGTCTCCGCCGGCGGGCACAGCCTCCTCGGCGCCGAGGCGGAGCTTTTCGGCGACGGCGCCGACGGCGGCCCCACCGCGGATGACTGGGCCCGGGCCGCCGGCACCATCAACTATGAGATCGTGACCCGCATCAGCCCGCGCGTGCCGCGGACGTTCATCAACGAAAAGCCGGCGCCGTGAACCTTCCGGCGGCCGGCACTGCGCCCCTTTGGGTCCAGACCCTGAAGGTCTCGACGGCGGAGCAGACCCACGCGCTGGGCGCGTCCCTGGCGGAGCTGCTTCGTGCGGGGGACCTGCTGGTCCTCACCGGCGAACTCGGCGCCGGCAAGACGACGTTCACGCAGGGGCTCGGCGAGGGCCTCGGGGTGCGGGAGGGGATCATCTCGCCCACGTTCGTGCTGGTGCGCATCCATCCGAACCTCGCGGACGGGCCCCACCCGGGCGGCCCCGACCTGGTCCACGTTGACGCCTACCGGCTGGGATCGGCGTCGGAAATCGACGACATCGACCTGGAAAACACGCTGGACTCCTCGGTCACCGTGGTGGAATGGGGACGCGACCGGGTGGAACACCTGAGCGAGAGCCGGCTCGAGGTGGAGCTGCACCGCTCCATCGGCGGCGCTGCGGCCACCCACGTGGCCGGCAGCGCAGCGACTGGCGCGGCGGGCGTCCTGGACTTCGACGCGGACGACGACGACGAGCCCCGCACCATCACCATCCGCGGCTTCGGGCCGCGCTGGGCCGACCAGCCCGTGCTCAAGCAGGCCTCCGAAGGGACCCCCTGATGCTGATCCTTGCCATCGACACCTCCGCCGTGGCCAGCGCCGCGCTGATGTCCGACGACGCCTTGGAAGGCGTCGTGGGCAGCTTTGCCACCGAGGACACGCGGACGCACGCCGAGGTGCTCGCGCCGGGAATCGAGAGACTGCTGACCGAAGCTGGCGTGACCGGTGCGGACATCGACGCGATCGTCGTCGGTGTGGGCCCCGGACCCTTCACCGGTCTCCGGTCCGGGATTGCGACGGCCCGCACGCTGGCCCATGTCTGGAACAAGCCGCTGCACGGGCTCATGAGCCTGGACGCCGTTGCCCTGGAAGTGGCGGAAGCCACCGACGCGCCGGCCGAGTTCCTCGTTGCCACGGATGCCAGGCGCAAGGAGGTCTACTGGGCCCGGTATACGCTCACCGCGGGCCAGCTCCCGAAGCTCGTGGACGGGCCGCATGTTGGCTTTGCCGCGGACCTCCCGGACCTGCCGGCCTTCGGAGCAGGCGCCGGGCTCTATGCGGATGTCCTGCGCGCGGATCCGGACTTCAGCGAGGAGCATCCGGACGCTCTTTACCTGGGACAGTTTGCGCTCGCCCGGCTGGCGGCGGGGGAGACGCTCCTCGACTCCACGCCGCTGTACCTCCGCGAGTCCGACGCCCAGGTTCCCGGCCCCCGGAAGCGGGCCCTGTGAGCGGCGTGCCCGGCGGCGCCGGGGTGACGGTCCGTGACATGCTGCCGGCCGATATTCCCGCCGTGCATGAGCTGGAGGTCCGCCTCTTTCCCGTGGACGCCTGGCCGCTGCACATGTTCGTGGACGAACTGGCACAGCCCGAAACCCGCCGTTACCTGATCGCCGAGGCGCCGGAGGGCATCGTCGGCTACGCCGGCCTGATGTGCGTCGAGCCGATCGCGGACGTCCAGACGATCGCCGTCGTGCCGGAGTATGAGGGCAGGGGCATCGGCTCTGCCCTCCTCAGGGAACTGATCGACGAGGGGCGGCGCCGCGGCGCCGCGGACGTTCTGCTTGAGGTCCGGGCCGACAATCCCCGCGCCCAGCAGCTGTACCGGCGGTTCGGGTTCGAGCAGATCCACGTGCGGCGAAAGTACTACCGTGACGGCGTGGACGCCCTGATCATGAGGCTCCAGCTGGAGGACGTCCTGGCCGTGCACGAGGACGTCATCCACGCGGACCCTGTCCAGCAGCACCCTGTCCAGCCGGAACCTGTCCGGCCGGACCCGCGCCAGCACGACCCGCGCCGTTCCGGCGAGACCACCCCGACGAAGGCAGACCAGCAATGAACCGTTCGCAGCCACTCGTGCTCGGCATCGAGTCCTCGTGCGACGAAACCGGCGTCGGCATAGTCCGCGGAACGGAACTCCTGACCAACACGGTGTCCTCCTCGATGGACGAGCACGTCAGGTTTGGCGGCGTCATTCCGGAAATCGCATCACGGGCGCACCTGGACGCCTTCGTGCCGACCCTCGACGCCGCGCTGGCAGAGGCGGGCGTGGCGCTGGATGAGATCGACGCCATCGCCGTCACCTCAGGACCGGGCCTGGCCGGGGCGCTGATGGTGGGGGTGTGCGCGGCGAAGGCCCTGGCCGTCGCCACCGGCAAACCCCTGTACGCGATCAACCACCTCGTCGCCCACGTGGGCGTCGGGCTCCTGGACTCACGTCCGGGCGGGGCCGCGGACGCCGGCAACGGCCCGGCACTCCCGGAGAACCTGGGCGCCCTGCTGGTGTCCGGCGGGCACACGGAGATCCTGCGGATCCGCAGCATCACGGACAACGTCGAACTGCTGGGCTCCACGATTGACGACGCCGCCGGCGAGGCATACGACAAAGTGGCGAGGATCCTGGGCCTGGGCTATCCCGGCGGCCCGGCCATCGACCGGCTGGCCCGCGAAGGGAATGCCAAGGCCATCCGCTTCCCCCGCGGACTGACGCAGCCCAAGTACATGGGCACCGCCGAGGAGCCCGGACGGCACCGCTACGACTGGTCCTTCAGCGGGCTGAAAACCGCCGTGGCCCGCTGCGTGGAGCAGTTCGAGGCAGCGGGGGAGGCCGTTCCGGTGGCGGACATCGCGGCGGCGTTCCAGGAGGCCGTGGTGGACGTCATCACGTCCAAGGCGGTTCTTGCGTGCCGCGAGCACGGCATCACCGATGTGCTGCTGGGCGGCGGAGTGGCAGCAAACTCACGCCTCCGCCAGCTGACCGAACAGCGCTGCTCCGCTGCCGGGATCAGGCTGCATGTGCCGCCGCTGGACCTCTGCACGGATAACGGCGCCATGGTGGCCGCCCTCGGTGCCCAGCTGGTCATGGCGGGAATAGAGCCCAGCGGCCTCGGCTTCGCCCCGGATTCGTCGATGCCCGTGACCTCAGTTTCGGCGCCGGCACCCAAAGCTGCCCAGGCGGCAGCCGTCTGACCGGCGTTGAAGGCGGCAGGCGTCTGACCGGCCTGCAGCCCGGCAGCCGCCGGCGGGGTCGTCGACGGGGCGGGCCGCGCTTAGGCCGTGGGCCCGTTCCGCATCTGCTTGACCAGGTCCAGCACCACGGCCTGGAGGTTTCCGCCGTTTTCCGCGGCCACCCGCCGCTGGCGCTGGTAGCCGGCTCCGCGGCTGATGATTTTTTCGACGTCGGCCAGCTCGTCGGGGCAGCCCAGCCTGGCGGCGATGGGCTCGAGCCGGTTCAGGGTTTCCAGCAGGTGCTCGGTGACCAGGCGCTCATTGCCCTGGGCGTCCAGGATGATGATCGCTTCCATGCCGTACCGGGCAGCGCGCCACTTGTTTTCCTGGACGTGCCACGGCGGCATGGTGGGAATGGTTCCGCCGTTGTCCAGCGTGGTGGAGAACTCATGCACCAGGCACTGCGTCAGGGCTGCGACGGCGCCCACCTCTTCAAGGGTGGCCAGGCCGTCGCAGATGCGCATCTCGACGGTGCCGAGGTTCGGCACCGGCCGGATGTCCCAGCGGATTTCGGAAAGGGTGTCGATCACGCCGGTGGTGAACATGTCCTGGACATAGGACTCATATTCTTCCCACGAGCGGAACTGGAACGGCAGCCCCGCCGTCGGAAGCTGCTGGAACATGAGGGCGCGGTGGGAGGCGTATCCGGTGTCCTCGCCGCCCCAGAACGGGCTGGAGGCGGACAGCGACTGGAAGTGCGGAAAGTAGTTGACCAGGCCGTCCAGCACGGGGAGGACCTTCTCGCGGCGGTCAAGGCCCACGTGCACATGAACGCCGTAGATCACCATTTGGCGGCCCCACCACTGCGTGCGGTCGATCAGCTTGGCATACCGTTCCTTGTCCGTGACCGGCTGCAGCTGGGGCGGGCTGAAAGGATGGCTGCCTGCGGAGAAGACTTCCACGCCCATGGGATCGGTGACTTCGCGGACGGCGGCCAGGGACCGGGTAAGGTCTTCTTTGGCTTCCGCGGCAGTCTCGCAGATCCCGGTGACCAGCTCCACGGTGTTCAGGAGCAGCTCCTGCTTGATGTGGGGGTGTTCGTCGTCCTCATTCAGTTCGGGGTGGTTGGCGGAAACCCCACGCAGGACCTCGTTCGCCACGGACGCCAATTCGCCGGTCTGCGCATCAACCAGGGCGAGTTCCCATTCCACACCAAGAGTTGATTGCCTGGATGAAGCGAAATCAATCTTCATGTGTTCCTCTCGCTGTTCTGCTGCGCCGTGTCTGCTGTCCCGTGGTGGCCGTTTCTGGCAGAACGGCTGGCAGGGAACGGTCTTTCAAGTCTAGTGCAGGGGTAGCATCGAGATGATGGCTTGGTTACAGACAGCGCGTGACAGTTTTCACAAGACCTCCTCCTACCAACACACCAATGACGGACCCGCCCCCCACAGGCCCGCCCGGACGGCTGCGGCCCTCGCGGTGCTGCTCGCCCTGGCGTCCTGCACGGCCCCGCCGTCGCCGCCTCCCTCGAGTGCCGCTGCCCCGAAGGCGCCTGCTTCTCCGGCTCGGGAAGAATCCCCGACGCCGGCCCCGCCCCCTCCCGCTTCCTCCGCACCGAAGGGGGCTAAAGGCAAGCAGGCAACGGCGCCGCTGGGCTGGGGGCCGCAGCAGCGTGACCTCGAGGCGGCGACCGCCGCCGTCGCGAAGATGACGGTGAGCGAGAAGGCCGGGCAGGTGCTCCTGCCGTCCTTTGCCGGCCTCGACCACGGGGCCCAGGCGGCCACGGTTGAGCGGTTACATCTCTCCGGATCAATGATCATGGCTGATAACGTGCCCGGAACTGCCACGGGGCTGGTTGACGTGCCTGCGCTGACGGCCGCGACCCGTCGGCTGGATGCGGCTTCGCGGTCCGGCGGACGCACCTGGCCGGGCCTGATCGGCGTGGACCAGGAAGGGGGAATGGTGCAACGGGTGGGTGCTCCGCTTACCGGCTGGCCGTCCCCCATGAGCTACGGTGCGGCCGGCAGCGTCCCCCTGGCAACACAGGCCGGCGCCGGGCTGGCGGCGGAACTCGCGGGCGTTGGTTTCACGGTGGGCTTCGCTCCCGACGCCGATGCGACCATAGGTCCCGCCGATCCCACCATCGGGGCGCGGTCCCTGTCCGCAGATCCCCGTGCTGTGGCAAACCTGAGCGTCGGCTTCTCCAAGGGCATGCTGGCGGCCGGTGTGCTCCCGGCCGCCAAGCACTTTCCGGGGCATGGCTCGGTGACGTCCGATTCGCACAAGGACATGCCGGTCCAGAAGGCCACATTGGCCCAGCTGAAGGCCAGGGACTGGAAGCCCTTCCAGGCCGCTGTTGCGGCAGGTTCCCCGATGATCATGACCGGGCACATTGCCGTTCCTGCCCTGGAGCCTGGAGTGCCGGCGTCGATCTCGAAAGTGACCTACGCGGCCCTGCGGGGAATCGGGTTCAAGGGAGTGGCCGTCACGGACGCGCTGAACATGGGCGCAGTGATTGGCCGCTACCGGCACGGCTCTGCGGCCCCTGCAGCACTGGCGGCGGGCGCCGATCTGCTGCTGATGCCGGCGGATGTGAACGCCGCCCATGCCGCCATCGTCAGTGCCGTCGATACCGGAAGGCTGCCGCCGGCACGCCTGGATGAGGCCGCGCGTCGTGTGGTGACCATGATGATCTGGCAAGGGCGTACCAAGCCGAAACATCCTGCTGCGGCTCCGGGCAGCGGCGAGGGCCTGTCGGCCAGAGTCTCCGCCCTGGCCGTCACCGTTCTCACCGGACAGTGCAGCGGAGCGCACGTGGCGGGCCGCGTCCGCGTGACCGGAGGCACGGCGGGGGACAGGGCCCGCTTTGCCGCTGCCGCCCAGGCCCAGGGAATCACGCTGGGGGCGGGACCGTTGGTCAACCTCATCGGATACGGCGGCGTTCCGGTGGGCGGGGACATTGCCGTGGCCCTGGACGCGCCCTGGCCCCTCGCCCGTTCCGCCGCGCCCACCAAGATCGCCTTGTACGGCAGGACGCCCGCCGCGTTCAAGGCCCTCCTGGCCGTCTTGGCGGGCAAGGCTCCGGCCACCGGAAAGTTGCCGGCCGCCGTCGGAACCTACCGCGCCGGTACCGGCTGCCGCTGACGTCGTGTCACAAAAGGACGTGTCACCAAGGCCGCGTCACAAAAGAAGGAATCCGCGACCGCACGGCCCGCCGGAGTGACCGCACCGCAGCGCGACCGTTTAATGGAGGAGTGCCGATTCTGAACAAAGACATGACCCTTTGCATCTCCCTCTCGGCCCGGCCGAGCAACAACGGGACGCGCTTCCACAACTACCTGTACGACCAGCTTGGCCTGAACTGGATCTACAAGGCCTTTGCTCCCACCGACCTGGCCCAGGCCATCGCCGGGGTCCGCGGCCTGGGAATCCGGGGCTGCGCCGTTTCCATGCCGTACAAGGAAGACGTGATCGCCCTCGTGGACGTGATGGACCCGTCGGCCAAAGCGATCGATTCGGTCAACACCATCGTCAACGACGCCGGCCGGCTGACTGCCTACAACACGGACTACACGGCGATTGAGCAGCTGCTCGAGCGCAACGCGGTGCCGGCCGGGTACTCGGTGCTGCTCAAGGGGGCCGGCGGAATGGCCAAGGCCACTGCCGCGGCGCTGCGCGATGCGGGCTTCAAGGACGTCACCATCATCGCCCGGAACGAGGCCGCCGGCCGCGCGCTCGCGGATCTGTACGGCTTTGCCTGGCGCGCGGACCTTGGCACCGGGCCGGGTGCCACGGCGGACATGATCATCAACGTCACCCCTGTTGGCATGGCCGGCGGGCCGGACGCCGAATCACTGTCCTTCCCCGCTGAGGCCATCGAGGCCGCCAATGTGGTGTTCGACGTCGTGGCTTTACCGCCGGAGACGCCGCTCATCAAGGCGGCCCGCGCGGCGGGCAAGGCGGTCATTACCGGTGCGGAGGTGGCCACTATCCAGGCGCTGGAGCAGTTTGTGCTGTACACCGGCATCCGCCCCACCGACCAGCAGGTGCGCGACGCCGAGGCGTTCGTCCGCGCGCAGTAGCAAGTCAGGCGCGGCAATAGCCGCTCGCGGTTCAGCGCCGGCGGCTTACAGCGGCTCTACCGAGACGGCCACCCGTTCCTCCCCGATCCGGGTGAGGACCAGGGTGGCTGTTTTCTTGCCGGCGCTTTTCCCGCCGGGCTTTGACCCGAGCAGCTGCTTCCGCAGCTCCTCGGGGGTGACGGACGTGCCCCGCTTCTTGATGTCCAGCACGCCGATGCCGTTCTGCTTGACCCACGCCTTGAGCGCCTTCACGTTGTAGGGCATGACCTCCCGGACCCTGTAGGCCCGCGCGAAGGGCGTGTCCAAGAGGTTCGGGGCGCAGATGTAGGCGATGTGCTCGTCCACCAGGTGTCCTCCCAGCTCGAGGGCAAGGTCGGCCACGAGCCCGGCGCGGATCACGGCGCCGTCCGGTTCGTACAGATAGCCCTCCACCGGTCCCACGGGTGCAGCCGGTCCGCCGTCGAACTCTTCCGCGCTGGTGAGCTCGGCCGCCCCCTGGGGCCCGATGAGCAGCGCTGCCCGCCGGATGCCGGGGCGCGCCACAGCGTTGAACCACAGCGCCACCTCGGTGACGTCGCCGCCCACCGAAACCCACTGCGCTTCGCAGCCCCGGGGCACGGAGTCGTGCGGCATGCCGGGCCCCATCTTGACGCCGACGGCGCGCCCGGAAGCGGCGAGCGACTCCGCGAAGGACAACGGAGGCGAAAAGGCCTCGGGATCCCAGATCCGAGTGGTTCCGGAGGTGGACGTGGTGCGCCGGGCAGGATCCAGCCAGACGCCGTCCTCGTCGCCGAGCGGAACCGAAGTGGCGTCCGAGTGCACCACGGTGGCGTGCGGGAAGGGAATGAGGTTGATCGTGGCGCAGGCGGCGGTGGTCTCGTCCACCTCCACGGCCGTCACCGCAATATCGAGGGACGCCAGTGCCATGGAATCCGCGCCGAGGCCGCAGCCGAGGTCGGCCACGTGCCTGACACCTGCCTCGGCGAAGCGCTGGGCGTGCCGGGCCGCGACGGTGAGCCGCGTGGCCTGTTCAAGGCCCGCCTGGGTGAACAGCATCTGCCGGGCGAACTCGCCGAACTTGCCTTCAGCTTTGGTGCGCAGCCGGGACTGCGTCAGCACTGCGGAGACGAGTTCGGGGGAGTGCCCCGCCTTGCGGAGGCTGGAGTTGAGCGCGAAGGACTGGTCTTCCCGGTACGGTCCCAGCGACGCCAGGAGCTCCCACCCTTCCTCGGTGAGGAGGTGGGCGATCTGGTCCTGCGGTGCTTCAGACATGGAGTCAAGCCTAGTGGAGGGGCCCGCCGGCACTGTTGCCGATAGGGTGGTCTGAATGGAATCCAGCGCAACGAACAGTCCTGACCAGCCCACCAGAAGCCCCGCCGATCTGGTCCGGGACGCGCGAGTGGTCCGGTACGCGCGGCCGGCCCTGATCGCCGGCGCTGTTGCCGCCGTCGTCTGCACCGTCCTGCTGGTGATCATCTTTCTCCTGGACTCCTTCAACGCCACCGTCTATTCGGTGGGCGGCAAGAACATCAGTGACGCCACCGATGAAGCCCGCCAGATCCGGGAACTGTACTCCGGCGCCCATGTTGGCGGCGTGGTGTTCCTGATCGTCTCGCTGCTGGTGGCTGCCGCTTCCGCCGTCGTGCTGTTCCTTCAGCGGAAAAACGCAGCGGCGGACGCGGAAGACGACGAGGACCTGGGCTTCGACGATCTCGCCGGCCGCTGACCGCCGGCTGCTGCCGGCCGGCCCCTGACGGCTCTTGGCGGCACCCCGCCGGCTGTTCACCGGAGACGAAATTCTGGCACTCACCTTGACCGAGTGCTAACCACTTACATAGAGTCGTCATTAGCACTCTCCCTAGGAGGGTGCTAACACATGAAGAACTGCCAGCCTGGCTGCTGCCGGCACCGCGACGACGGTCTGCCGCCTTGGCACAGTTTTACTGTCCATGAATTTGCTGACGAAAAGGAGAGGTCCGAGTGTCGGTCTCTATTAAGCCTCTTGAGGATCGTATTGTTGTCCGCCCGCTCGAAGCCGAGCAGACCACGGCTTCCGGCCTGGTCATCCCGGACTCCGCGCAGGAGAAGCCCCAGGAAGGCGAAGTTGTTGCAGTAGGACCCGGCCGCTTCGATGACAACGGCAACCGCGTCCCGATCGACGTAACCATTGGCGACGTCGTTATCTACTCCAAGTACGGCGGAACCGAAGTCAAGACCGGCGGCACCGAGTACCTCGTGCTGTCCGCCCGCGACGTTCTGGCGATCGTCGTTAAGTAACTCTGGACCCCCGCGCCGCCGATCCGTCTGATGCATGTCTGACAGGGTCAGCGGCGCGGGGTTTCTGTCTTGAAAGGACAAAACCATGGCAAAGCAGCTTGCGTTTAACGACGCTGCCCGCCGGTCGCTTGAAGCCGGCATCGACAAGCTCGCCAACACGGTCAAGGTGACGCTCGGCCCGCGCGGCCGCAACGTCGTGCTGGACAAGAAGTGGGGCGCTCCCACCATCACGAACGACGGCGTGACCATCGCCCGTGAAGTCGAACTGGATGACCCGTACGAGAACCTTGGCGCCCAGCTGGCCAAGGAAGTCGCCACCAAGACGAACGACGTCGCCGGTGACGGCACCACCACCGCCACCGTCCTGGCACAGGCACTGGTCAAGGAAGGCCTGCGCAACGTTGCCGCAGGCGCCGCTCCCGGCCAGATCAAGCGCGGCATCGAGGTTTCCGTGGAAGCCGTTGCTGCCCGCCTGCTCGAGAACGCCCGCCCGGTCGAAGGCACCCAGGTTGCCAACGTCGCTGCCATCTCGGCACAGAGCGACGAGATCGGCGAGCTCCTCGCCGAGGCATTCGGCAAGGTCGGCAAGGATGGTGTGATCACCATCGAGGAATCCTCCACCACGCAGACCGAACTGGTCCTCACTGAGGGCATGCAGTTCGACAAGGGCTACCTGTCCCCGTACTTCGTCACCGACGCGGAACGCCAGGAAGCAGTCCTCGAAGACGCCCTCATCCTGATCAACCAGGGCAAGATCTCCTCGGTCCAGGAATTCCTGCCGCTGCTGGAGAAGGCGCTGCAGAGCTCCAAGCCGCTGTTCATCATCGCTGAGGACGTCGACGGCGAGGCCCTGTCCACGCTGATCGTCAACCGCATCCGCGGCACGCTGAACGTGGTTGCCGTCAAGGCTCCGGGCTTCGGCGACCGCCGCAAGGCCATGCTGCAGGACATCGCCACCCTGACGGGTGCGCAGGTTGTTTCCCCGGAACTGGGCCTGAGCCTGGATTCCGTTGGCCTCGAGGTGCTGGGCACTGCCCGCCGCATCACGGTCACCAAGGACAGCACCACCATCGTCGACGGCGCGGGCTCGGCTGAGGACGTCGCTGCACGCGTCGCGCAGCTGCGCGCCGAGCTGACCCGCACCGACTCCGACTGGGACAAGGAAAAGCTCCAGGAACGCCTGGCCAAGCTTGCCGGCGGCATCGGCGTGATCAAGGTCGGCGCAGCCACCGAGGTTGAGCTGAAGGAAAAGAAGCACCGCATCGAAGATGCAGTGTCCTCCACCCGCGCCGCTCTCGAAGAGGGCATCGTGGCCGGCGGCGGTTCCGCGCTGATCCATGCGCTGAAGGCCCTGGATGAGGATCCGGCCGTCACCGCGCTCGAGGGTGACGCAGCCGCTGCTGTGGGCATCGTCCGCCGCGCCCTGGTCCAGCCGCTGCGCTGGATCGCCCAGAACGCCGGCTTCGACGGCTACGTGGTAGCTGCCAAGGTTGCCGAGCAGGACACCAACGGCGGTTTCAACGCCAAGACCGGCGAGTACGTCGACCTGATCGCGGCGGGCGTCATTGACCCCGTCAAGGTCACCCGCGCAGCCCTGCGCAACGCGGCCTCCATCGCCGCGCTGGTTCTCACCACCGAGACCCTCGTGGTGGAGAAGCCTGCCGACGAGGAAGAGCACGCGGGCCACAGCCACTAGGCTGTACCGCACTCAACGCGCCTTGTAAGGGGCCGGACCAGCTGCTGCTGGACCGGCCCCTTTTTCGTGTCCAATGCCCGCATTCGCTCGGGTGTGCCGTGGCGCTGCCGCCCTAACGCCGGGCGCGGAGGGCCTGCCGCCGCAACCGTGACGCGGTGCCGTCGGGCAGCCGCTTCGTCACCAGGCGGTAGAAGTACAGGACGGCGACGGCGGCCGCCGCGATTCCGCCCAGGTTCACCAGCAGCTGCAGCGCCGAGCCGGCGGCCTTTGCGAACTCGCCCAGAACAAGGGCCACGGCGACGAAACCCGCCGCCGGCACAGTGGTGACGGAAATGAAGACGCCAACCAGCGCAGCCGAACGCCTGCTTATCACCGAAAGCATTCCCGCAGCGCCGGCGAGGACGGCCACGATCAGGGAGAACGGACCAGGGTGATAAATGAACTCGGCCGATGACGCCCGGTCCAGGACGTCGCGGGGAAAGAGACCCGCGGGGAGCGATAGCCAGGTGACCAGCGCCGTGATGAGCATCGCGGCGGGGAAGCCGACGCCGAGGGCAAGTGCCGCCCGGCGTCCCAGCCGCCAGTTCCCCCGTACAACGGAGACTGCCAGCGCGGCGAGCGGTCCGAATTCCGGCCCCACCGCCATGGCGCCGACGATCGCGATGGTGGAGTCTGTGACAATGCCGATCGCGGCGAGCAGCGTGGCCAGCACGAGGAACGTCAGAAAGCTCCAGCTGAGCCTGGATTCCTCACCCGTCTGGCGGGAAACCTCGTCCCAAACGACCGAGTCGGAGCCCTCCCCGGGCGCGGCTTCCTCAGCCGTATCCGCCCGACTGGACAGGACAAACTCCGGGATCGAGGCGGCAACGGACCCCATCGTGTCGACGTCCAGGGCCCGGAGCTTCTCCATCAGCTCCTCCACCGATTCCCGGGCGACCTGCACCACGATGACGTCACCTTTGGGCAGCACCGAGGCTCCGGAGTGCAGGGCGACCTCCGCCACCCCGGCCTGCTGCTGACAACAATCTGCCGCGAGTTTGGACAGCTCGGCCGGCACGCAGACGCGCATCTGTACGATCACCGGACACTCCCTTCGCCTCCTTGCAAGACTAGTCACACCGGCGCTGCCGATTGGTCTGAAAGATCACGAATTGGTAACATGGATGCTTTGTGCCGCCGCTTTTCGAAAGGTTGCCGTGTCAGCAGCGAGAACGATTGACCCGCCGCACCGGGAACCTGACCTCGAGTCACACCGGGAACCGCGGGCTGCCCGGGTGAAGGCCCAGTCGGGGTACCGACCCGAAGTCCAGGGCCTCCGCGCCTTGGCCGTGCTCATGGTGGTCACGTACCACGTGTGGCTCGGCCGGGTCTCCGGCGGCGTGGACATCTTCCTGCTGATTTCCGCGTTCCTGCTGACCCTGTCGTTCGTACGGAAAGTGGAGGCCGGGAAGCCCCTGCGCCTGGTGAGCCACTGGCTGCACCTCTTCAAACGGCTGATTCCCGCTGTGGTGGTGGTGATCCTCGGTGTTCTTGCGGGCACCTGGCTGGTCATCCCGCAAAGCCGCTGGCCCGACGTCCTTAACGAAGCATGGGCTTCCCTGCTTTACCGGCAGAACTGGCTGCTGGCGGAGACTGCCGTGGACTACTACGCGCAGGACCACGCCGGGGCGAGCCCGCTGCAGCACTTCTGGTCCTTGTCCATCCAGGGCCAGGTCTTCATTCTCTGGCCCCTCATCTTCGCCGGCGCCGCCCTCGTGTGGAGGCTTCTGCAGCGCCGCCGGAACGTCAGTTACCGGCTGGTCCTGATGGTCGCCTTCAGCGGCATCTTCATTGCCTCCCTCATCTTCTCGATCGACCAGACCGCCACGAACCAGGCGTATGCGTACTTTGATACCCGGACCCGGCTGTGGGAGTTCGCCCTCGGGTCCCTCCTGGCGCTGTCACTGCCCTACCTCAAACCAGGCAAGGCCCTGCGGGTCGTGCTCGGTTGGGCGGGGCTCGCGGCCATGATCTCCTGCGGCCTGGTGCTCACCGTCGACCGGTCCTTTCCCGGCTTCATTGCCCTGTGGCCCACGCTGGCGGCTGCGGCCATCATTGTTGCCGGCCAGAGCGGCAGCCGGTTCGGGGTGGACCGCGTGCTCAGCTCCAAGCCCCTGGTGGCCCTCGGGGACAACTCCTACGCGCTGTACCTGTGGCATTGGCCGGTCCTGGTGCTGGCGCTGGCCGGCACCGGAATCGACTCCCCCAACCTCGTCCAGGGCCTTGCCATCGTGGCCGCCTCGGTGGTGCTTGCCGTGCTGACCACCCGTTTCGTGGAGAAACCGCTGCGTGAATGGCACTGGCCGCAGCTGCGCGCCTGGCGCACCGCCGTCGTGATTGTTGCCTGCGGTGCCCTGCTGGCCGGTCCCGTTGCCGTCTGGCAGACGCGCCTGACCGCGGACGAAGCGGCGGCCGCCGCGCAGCCGCGGGAGCTGACACCGGGTGCCGCCGCGCTGGCGCCCGAAAATGTCGGCAAGCCGACGCCCGAGGCCACCGTTATTCCGGCACCCGCCGCCATGAAGAACGAGTGGGCGGACATCGACGGACTGTGCACGGACGGCAACGTTCCCAGCGACCCGCTGCTCAGCGGCTGCCTGCAGAACAGCAGGCCGGACACCGTGAAGAAGCGCATCGTGGTGCTCGGCGACTCCCACGCTCAGCAGTACATGGCCGCACTCGGCCCCATCGCCAAGCAGCACGGCTGGGAAGTGGTTGCCCTCCTGAAAGGCAACTGCCGGTTCGGTGCCGAATCGCCTGAGCGCGACGCCGACTGCAACGCCTTCAACAAGGCCAGCGCTGCCTACGTGATGGAGCACAAGCCGGATGCCGTGTTCACGGTGGCGTCCCTGACCCACAAGGAAGCACCCTTCGAGACCGAGGTTCCCGGATACCTCGACGGCATCAGGCCGTTCACGGAGGCGGGCATGGACGTGGTGGGAATCCGGGACAACCCGCGCTTCAGCATCAACATGCCCGAATGCGTCCAGAAGTACGGCGCCGAGGCACCCGAGTGCAACGCGCCGGTCGGCGAGTCCCTCGCGGATTCATCGCCGCTGGACGCTTACCGGGGCAGGGTGGACGGCCTGCACCTCATGGACATGAGCGACTTCATTTGCGCCGGCGGCATCTGCCCGGCAGTGGTGGGCAATGTGTACGTCTACAAGGACGACAACCACCTCACCAAGACCTATGTGCAGTCGATGATCCCGATGTTCGAAAAGCGCCTCCTCGCCACCACAGGCTGGAAATAGCGGCACCGTGGCCAGGGCGGCTGCCGGGCCCCGCGTGCCATTGCTCACATTGCGGTTCCGGAATATGGGGATCGCCGCTGAGGTTCTAGAATTTATTCAACACTTCTGCACAGGCCAGTCCCGTAATGACGGGCTGGTCATCAGTTGCAACCCCTACCCGTGAACCCATGACCAAGGTAAGAGGCGCACTCATGACCCAGCCCGAACACGACCCCTTCGGCTTCGTCGGCCTGACATACGACGACGTCCTGCTGCTTCCCGGCCACACGGACGTCATCCCGTCCGACGCCGACACGTCCTCCCGGATCTCCAAGCGGATCACCGTCCAGACGCCGCTGCTCTCTGCCGCCATGGACACCGTCACCGAATCCCGCATGGCCATCGCCATGGCCCGGCAGGGCGGCCTGGGCGTGGTACACCGTAACCTTGCGATCGATGACCAGGCCGACCAGGTGGACCGCGTCAAGCGCAGCGAATCCGGCATGATCACCAATCCGCTGACCATCCGCCCCGAGGCCACGCTGCAGGAACTCGACGAACTCTGCTCGCAGTACCGGGTGTCCGGGCTTCCCGTCGTCGACGAAGGCAACCGGCTCCTGGGCATCGTGACCAACCGCGACACCCGCTTCGTGCCGGAATCGGACTTCCCGCTCCGGCTGGTCAGTGACGTCATGACCAAGATGCCGCTGGTCACCGGCCACGTGGGGATCAGCCGCGAGGAGGCCTCCCACAAGCTGGCCACCAACAAGATCGAGAAGCTGCCGCTCGTGGACGAGCAGGGCCGGCTCAAGGGCCTCATCACCACGAAGGACTTCACCAAGGCCGAGCAGTACCCGCTGGCCACCAAGGACGACGAAGGCAGGCTGCGCGTCGGCGCCGCCATCGGTTTCTTCGGCGACGGCTGGGAACGCGCCATGAAGCTCGTGGACGCCGGCGTTGACGCACTCTTCGTGGACACCGCCAACGGCCACTCGCAGGGCGTGCTGGACATGATCCGCCGCCTGAAGTCGGACCCGGTCGCGGCGCACGTGGACATCATCGGCGGCCAGGCCGCCACCCGCGAGGGCGCGCAGGCCCTGATTGACGCGGGCGCAGACGGCATCAAGGTGGGCGTGGGCCCCGGATCGATCTGCACCACCCGCGTGGTGGCCGGCGTGGGCGTTCCCCAGATCACCGCCATCTACGAGTCCGCCAAGGCGGCCATCCCGGCCGGCGTTCCGCTGATCGCCGACGGCGGCCTCCAGTACTCGGGCGACATCGGCAAGGCGCTGGTCGCCGGTGCAGACACCGTCATGCTCGGGTCGCTGCTGGCCGGC
Organism: Arthrobacter sp. ZGTC131; assembly: GCF_002929275.1. Taxonomy (GTDB): domain Bacteria; phylum Actinomycetota; class Actinomycetes; order Actinomycetales; family Micrococcaceae; genus Arthrobacter. The sequence goes on along the minus strand of NZ_PJIK01000001.1, from coordinate 474,367 downwards.
TGTGACGAGTCCCCGGGCGAGCTGATCTTCGTCAACGGCAAGCAGTTCAAGAGCTACCGCGGCATGGGCTCGCTGGGCGCCATGCAGTCGCGCGGCAAGAACACGTCCTACTCCAAGGACCGCTACTTCCAGGCCGACGTCTCCGGCGATGACAAGCTCATCCCGGAAGGCATCGAAGGCCGCGTGGCCTACCGCGGGCCGCTCGCCTCCGTGGCGTACCAGCTGGTGGGCGGACTGCGCCAGACCATGTTCTACGTCGGCTCGCCGACCATCGCCGAGCTGAAGGCCCGCGGCAAGTTCGTGCGCATCACCCCGGCCGGGCTCAAGGAATCGCACCCGCACGACATCCAGATGACCGTGGAGGCCCCGAACTACGGTTCACGCTGAGCAGCACCGCCGGTTGGGCTTGGGGCGAAGCTCAACCGGCGGATGCCCGTGCGGGACTAGGCTGAATCCATGTCCCAACCACGGCACCCGGTCGAGCTGAATCCGAAAAAGGAACCCCAGCGGCGGCTTGCCCTGAGGCCCTACGCCCGAGCCGTGGCGCAGGTGCTCAGGGTCAGTTTCCGGGCCTCGCCCGGGGCTGTTGTGATGAAGGTGGCCGGATCCCTGATTTCGGCGGTGCTGCCGCTCGTGACCACGTACTTCGCCGCGCTCACCACCACGGCGCTGGCGGCCGCCTACACGGGGGACACCGCCGCGGGGCAGCAGGCCATTGTGTATGTCATCATCACCGCAGCCCTCGGTCTTTTCTGGGGCGGCTTCAGCAGCGTGGACCGCTACATCCAGCAGCTGATGAGCTTCAAGGTGGGCGCCATCGTCGGCGACCTCATGTACGAGCGGTTCCTCGCCCTGGACTTCTGGCGGTACGACGATAAGGAAACGGTCGACCTCTACGACCGCGCCAAGCGGTTCTCCGACTCCTACGCCAGGGTCCTGGACCGGATCGCCGCGATCTTCACGCAGCTCGTCTCGGTCATCCTGGCCATCGGTGCACTCCTGCTCGTGAGCTGGTGGATCGCCGTGATCGTGCTCGTGGCGATCGTTCCCAGCGTCTACCTGCAGTTCAAACTCTCCCGCGAACAGATTGCCCACTGGAACACCCAGGTGGACTCGCGCCGCCAGCGCCGAATGATTGAAACCAACCTGCTCCGCCCCCAGCACATCGCCGAAATGAGACTGTACGGGATCGTCGGCTACCTCATGGGGCTGCGCTCGCGGCTGCGCGAGGCCGACGAACGGCGCAGGCTCGACTTCCAGAAGCGCTACATTCCCAAGCAACTCGCGGCGGACGCCCTGCAATATGGTGCGGAAGTGGTGTCGCTGATCTGGGTGGTGGGCCAGATCATCGCCCGCGCCCAGCCGGTGGGCCAGTTCCTCTATGTGCAGCAGATCGTCAGCCGTGCCCTGTCCACCGCCAACAGCCTGGTCTCCTCCCTGAGCTCCATCGACGAGGACCTCGCCAACCTCAAGGACTACGAGCTGTTCATGGCGCTGCCGGTCCACTCCGACCATTCGCCGCCCGTCCTGGGGGCGCCGAAAACGGTTGAGCTGCGCGATATCCGTTTCACGTACACAGGCAGTGATCTGGAGGTCATCAAGGGCATTTCCCTCACCATCCGGGAGGGCCAGCACATCGCGATCGTAGGGGAGAACGGGGCAGGCAAGTCCACTCTGATCCGGATCCTGGCAGGGCTGTACCGGCCCGATTCGGGGCAGGTAATGCTCGACGGCGTGGACCTCGCCGCCGTCGACGTCACCTCGTGGCACCGCCACCTGGCGGTGCTGAGCCAGGAATTCCTGAAGTACGAGTTCGCCACCGCTGCGGAAAACATCTTCCTTGGCGATGTGGACGCGCCCCGGGACGACGGCCGCATCCGCAGGGCGGCCGCGGACGCCGAGGCGCTGGACTTCATCAACAAGTTGCCCAACGGCCTGGACAACCACGTGAGCAACTGGATGGAAGACCCGCGCGGGCGCAAGGGCAGCGGACTGTCGGGCGGCCAGTGGCAGCGGCTGGCCATGGCCCGGAACTTCTACCGGAACGCGTCCTTCATGGTGATGGACGAGCCCACCTCCGCCATTGACGCCCTCGCCGAGCACCGGATCTTCAGCCGGCTTTTCGCTGACCGGAGCAGCACCATCATCGCCATCAGCCACCGCCTCGCAACGATCGAGAAGGCAGACATCGTGTACATGCTGGAGGACGGCAGGATCGTCGAACAGGGCACGCACAAGGAGCTCGTGGCACTGCGGGGCCGCTACTTCAGAATGTTCGAATCCCAGCTCACCGTGGACGAGGGAGTCTGAAGTCGGCTTCCGGACTGACGGCTCCGGCAGAAAGCAGAGAGCGGAAACCGCCGGCCGCGCAGTGCGCGGCCGGCGACCTGACAGAACCTTATGGCACCTGACCCAAGGCGTCCCTACGAGGTGGTCACCGATGTGTCATCGATGGCGAAGAGCGTTTGCAGGGATGAATCCTCGGCTCCCAGGAACCTGAGCGTGACGCTCTGCCCCTTGTAGGCACTCAAATCCAGTTGCTTCTGCACATACCCGGAGGATTTGTTGAGGTTGGAGTACGTGGCGAGCGTCGTTGTCACGCCGCCGCTGATGACCTGGACCTTGAGCGTGTCGTAGACCTTGTTGGGCGTGGTTTCGTCAGACAGTACCTTCAGGTGGAAGGACAGCGACGCGCCGGATACCGCCGCCGGGACGGCGAAGGCCTGGTCCAGCTTGTAGGAGGTTGCCTGGCCCCAGCCGTTGAGGCCGGCGAAGCGGGTCCCGGTCCGGGCGTTTGCCCCGGTCTCAAAAGTGTCGGCATGATCGGAGGTCCAGGAGACTGCACCATCCTCGAATCCGGGGTTCAGCAGCAGGTTTCCCGCCGGCGGCGGCGGTGGGGTTCCGCCCAGCAGTCCCATGGTCTTGGTGGCGTCGGACAGCCCCGCCCCGCAGCCGGTGGTGCAGCCGCCGGGCATGGCCCGCGTGCCCTGCTTCAGGGTTGATTCCACCTGCGCGGGAGTGAGGGACGCCGTCTTGGACTTCATCAGGGCCGCCAGGCCCGCCACGTGCGGGGAGGCCATGGACGTGCCCTGGTAGTTGGCGTAGCCAGCCGCGCCGGGCGTGGTGGTGCCGGTGTTGATGGTGGAGAGAATGCCCCCTCCGGCCACCCGGACGTCGCCGCCGGGGGCTGTCAGGTCCACGGCGGCGCCATAGTTGGAGTAATAGGACAGCGTGCCGCTGGGGTTACTGGCCGCCACGCTCACCACATTGCCGCAATTGGCGGGCCGGAAGCCGGACGCATCCTGGTTGCTGTTGCCAGCCGCAACCACCACAGTGGTACCGCGGGAAACGGCGGAGTCGATGGCCGCCTGGTACGTGGTGCCGCATGCGCCCGAGCCGCCGAGGCTCATGTTGATGACCCTGGCGGGGTTGGCGTTGGCCGGGATGCCGGCAACGGTTCCGCCCGATGCCCAGACGATGGCGTCGGCGATGTCCGACAGGGATCCGCCGCACTTGGCCAGCACCCGCACCGGGACCATCTTGGATCCGGGGGCTACGCCGGCCACTCCGGTGGCATTCGCGGTGACGGCGGCGACGGTTCCGGCCACGTGCGTGCCGTGCCAGGAGGAGTTCCCGGCGGTGGGCTGTCCACATTCGCCTGCCGCGTACCAGTCGCCCTGGTCCTGGGCGTTGGCATCCCGGCCGTTGCCGTCACGTGCTGCCGTGGCATCCGAGACGAAGTCATAGCCTGGGAGCACGTTGGCGTCGAGGTCCGGGTGGGCTGTGATTCCGGTGTCGATCACCGCCACGGTCACGCCGGTTCCCGTGGCAACATCCCACGCTCCCGGGATCCGCATGCCGTTGGCGGCGGTGAAGTCCCATTGCTCGCTATAACGGGTGTCGTCGGGAGTCAGTACCGCCCTCATGCGGGCGTCGGGCTCCACTGAATGCACAGCCCCGGATGCAGCAATCGCAGCCATGAAATCCTCGGCGGCCTGGCCGGAGAGCGGTTTGTCAGCTCCGATCAGGGTGCCGCCGGTGGCCAGGGTCCGCAGCTCCTTTACGCTCACGCCCTGGTCCCGGGCCGCCTTGCCCCAGGCATTGGCCCTGCCCTTCGGCGTGGCGTTGGCCGCGTCTTTCGTGAAGCCCACGATGAACCTCGTGTAGGCCTCGTCGGCGGCCGGCTCCTGCACGGCCACCGTGCTGCGTGTGGTGCTGTCGGCTGCTCCAGGGTTGGCGGAAGCGGGCGAAGCGGTGAAGGCCAAGGTGCCGACGACCGCCGACAGCGATAGGGCCAGGACGCGGGTGCTCCTGGCCGTTGATGCTCTTCCCATTGGATCTGCTTTCTCGCATCGGGCACAGGGGTAGCCCGAAGTTGGGTGGAGTGAAAAGCGGCCACCAGGCGTGTCAGCCGGTAACCGAGAGCTAACTTAGGTCTATTTTCAAGTTCTGTAAACCGTTGACAAAAGCAGTCAATAGAGTGTGAACTGTCAGTTCCTGTCTGGCCCGTCTGGCCCTCATCGGCCCCAACCCGCAAGGTCAAGTAAAGTGGTCACGTGACTTACGAGATTGAGATTGGCCGTGGCAAGCGTGGGCGTCGTGCCTACTCCCTGGATGACATCGCGATCATCCCCAACCGTCGTACGCGTGACCCCAAGGATGTCTCCGTCTCGTGGCAGATCGATGCCTACAAGTTCGATATGCCCGTCATTGCCGCGCCCATGGATTCCGCCATGTCGCCCGCCACAGCCATCGCCCTGGGGCGCCTCGGCGGACTCGGCGTCCTTGACCTCGAGGGCCTCTGGACCCGGTATGAGGATCCACAGTCCGTACTGGACCAGATCGCCGCGCTTGAGGACGAGACCAACAGCCCCGCAGTCACCCGCCGGATGCAGGAGCTCTACCAGGCACCCATCCAGCCGGACCTGATCACCTCCCGCCTGGCGGAAATCCGCGCCGCCGGCATCACCGTGGCGGGTTCCCTCACTCCGCAGCGCACCCAGGAGCACTACAAGACCGTGCTCGCGGCCGGCGTCGACATCTTTGTGATCCGCGGAACCACGGTCTCCGCAGAGCACGTTTCGAAAGACCGCGAACCACTGAACCTGAAGCAGTTCATCTATGAACTCGACGTCCCCGTCATCGTGGGCGGCGCCGCCGGATACACCCCCGCCCTGCACCTGATGCGCACCGGCGCGGCCGGCGTGCTGGTGGGCTTCGGCGGAGGCGCAACCACCACCACGCGCCGCGCGCTGGGCATCCACTCGCCCATGGCGTCCGCCATTTCCGACGTCGCTGCCGCGCGCCGCGACTACATGGACGAGTCCGGCGGACGCTACGTGCACGTGATTGCCGACGGCGGCATGGGCGCCTCGGGCGACATCGTCAAGGCGATCGCGATGGGAGCCGACGCCGTCATGCTGGGCAGCGCCCTGGCCCGCGCCGAAGAGGCGCCGGGCAGGGGCTGGCACTGGGGCCAGGAGGCGCACCACCTGGAGCTTCCCCGCGGCGACAGGGTCAACGTCGGCACCGTGGGCCCGCTCGAGGAAGTGCTCTTCGGCCCGGGCCACCACACCAACGGCGCCTCGAACCTCATCGGCGCGCTGCGGCGTTCCATGGCCACCACCGGCTACTCGGACCTGAAGGCATTCCAGCGGGTCGACGTCGTGGTGTCTCCCTACGCCGGCAACTGACCCCTGCCGCCCTGGCCGCACCCTGCCCATCGGCGGAGGTTGGAAGTAGTCTAAGGATCTACAACGTCGGCGAGTAGGGAGGCCTGTCATGACCGGTTTTGCTGAAGGTGCAGAGGCGAGCAAGGGAGCCTTAGGGCCCGAGGCACGGGAGGCTTCGCTCGCGGCGCTCAAGGCCACCACGGAGCCGGGCAAGGAACTGGACATCCTCGTCGTCGGCGGCGGGATCGTAGGGACCGGCACCGCCCTCGACGCAGTGACCCGAGGCCTGAACGTGGGCATCGTGGAGGCAAACGACTGGGCGGCCGGGACGTCATCGCGCTCTTCCAAGCTGATTCACGGCGGCCTCCGCTACCTCGAAATGCTTGACTTCGGGCTCGTCAAGGAGGCCCTGCAGGAACGCGGCCTGCTCCTATCCGAACTTGCACCCCACCTCGCACGTCCCGTTCCGTTCCTGTATCCGCTGACCAAGCCGTTCCTGGAACGCCCCTACATCGGGGCGGGCATTGCGCTGTACGACGCCATGTCCATTTCGGGAGGCCACAAGCGCGGAGTTCCCTTCCACAAGCACCTGAGCCGGCGCGGCACGCTGCGGGCGGCGCCAAGCCTGAAAGACGACGCCTTCGTGGGCTCCATCCGTTACTACGACGGCCAGGTGGACGACGCCAAGTACGTGGCCAACCTCATCCGCACCGCGGCCTATTACGGGGCCCACGCCGTCAACCAGGTGGCGGTGGTAAATTTCCTCCGCGAGGGTGAACGCGTGGTGGGGGCCAAGGCGGTCAACCATGAGGACGGTACCACTTTCAACATCCGGGCCAAACAGGTGATCAACGCCACGGGCGTCTGGACGGACGAGACCCAGGCCATGGTGACCGAGCGCGGCCAGCTCAAGGTCCGCGCCTCCAAGGGGATCCACCTGGTGGTGCCCCGCGACCGCTTCCAGTCGACCGTGGGCCTCATCCTGCGCACGGAGAAATCCGTGCTGTTCGTCATCCCGTGGGGGCGGCACTGGATCATCGGCACCACGGACACAGACTGGCACCTGGACAAGGCCCATCCCGCGGCATCGAGCAAGGACATTGACTACCTTCTTGAGCATGTGAACAAGGTCCTCAAGCGTCCGCTCACCCGGGAGGACGTCGAAGGCGTCTACGCCGGCTTGCGGCCCCTTCTTGCCGGGGAGAACGACTCCACAGCCAAGCTGTCCCGCGAACACATCGTGGCCCATCCCGTGCCGGGGCTTGTGGTGGTGGCGGGCGGCAAATGGACCACGTACCGGGTCATGGCCAAGGACGCCGTTGATGAAGCCAGCCGCAGCATGGACGAACGCGTTCCTCCGAGCTGCACTGAGTCCGTGCCGCTGCTGGGCGCCACCGGGTTCAGGGCCGCCTGGAACCGCCGCAACCGCACCGCAGAGGAAACGGGCGTGCACGTGGCGAGGGTTGAGCACCTGCTGAACCGCTACGGGTCCATGACTACCGAGGTGCTGGCCCTTATCCATGAGAGGCCCGAGCTCGCGGAGCCGCTGCCGGGGGCTGACGACTACCTGCATGCCGAGGCCGTGTACGCGGCAACCCACGAAGGCGCACGGCACGTCAACGACGTCCTGACCCGGCGCACCCGCATTTCCATTGAGTCGTGGGACCGGGGTGTGTCTGCCGCTCCGGTAGTCGCTAAGCTTATGGGAGAAGTTCTTGGCTGGAGCGATGCGCAGCGGGAAAGCGAAATCACGCATTACCTTGCGCGGGTGGAAGCCGAACGGCTCAGCCAGCAGCAGCCGGACGACGAGTCCGCGGATGCTGCCCGGCTGGGCGTGGAAGACATCGTCCCGTTGCGCTGAGACCACAACCGCCGCGGAATTGGGGCTCCGGGCCTCACTGAAGGGACACCACTTGGCGGAACCACTGGACCGTTACGATGCCGAACTCACCACACCGGAGATGGTGATTCTGGAGCTGGACGCGGCAAACAAGGCAGACGCTGCAACCCAGCTGGCGCGGACGCTGTACGCTGCCGGACGCGTCTCGGACCTCGAGGGCTTCCTGGGGCACGTCAACGCACGTGAACACCAGCTCGCCACCGGGCTTCCCGGGGGCGTGGGCCTCCCGCACGCCCGCAGTGAATTTGTCTCCCGGACCTCCATCGCCGTCGGCATCACCAAGTACGGCAGGGCCCTCGATTTCGGGGCCTCGGACGGCCCGGCCACCGTTGTTCTGCTCATCGCCACCCCGGCCAGCTCATTCTCGGACCACCTTGAGGTGCTCGCCACCCTGGCAAGGTCGCTGTCCAAGGAGTCCTTCCGGGAATCGCTGCGCCGCGCCTACGATGCCGAAGTCATTGCGGAACTGATCAACTCAAGCCTGGTTTTCTTCGACCACTAGGGATTGGGGCAGGCCCTTTCGTGTCGACTCCGTCGCCACGTAGGGACCCTGCTGGCCCACTCTAGGGGCAGGCCCTTTCGTGTCGACTCCGTCGCCACGTAGGGACCCTGCTGCCCCACTCTAGGCCGTTTCCAGGCAGCCCGTTTCGTTGTTCTACACGGGGACGAAGTACGGTTAAGGGGTGTGGAAAACAGCCCTCCAGCCCCGGTGGATCGCAGGCCTCGTGTTTGCGATCGTCATTTCGGGTGTCTTCGTGCTGCTGAGCCAGTGGCAGTTCGGCCGGTCCACCCAGCCCGAGGTGCCTGTCAGCCCCACCACCGAGGAAGTCAAGAGCCTCACCGACACCCTGAAACCCGGCGAATTCTTCCGGGGCTCGGTGGCCGACCAGATGGTGACCGCCACGGGCACTTATGACCGCTCCAAGCAGGTCCTCGTTCCGGGCCGGCTCAAGGACGGCAAGACCGGATACTGGGTGGTGACGGCCTTCGCCGTCGCGGATGCCCCCGTGCTCAAGGGCGCCGCCGCCTCCCCGGAAACGTGGATACCGGTGGCGCGCGGATGGATCGCCGATCCCGCCGAAGCCGCTGACCCGCCGTCGGGCACTATCCGGCTGACCGGACGGCTCCTGCCGTCCGAGGCGCCTGTACCCAATTTGGCACCCGCACCGGGGCAGGCTTCCGCCGTCTCGGTCGCCGAACTCATCAACATCTGGAACGTCAGCAGCTACCCGGCCTTTGTTGCGGCCACCGCCGAAATCTCCGGAACGTCCGCCGTCGGTGCCGCCGCCGGCAGCGGCCTGCAGCCGCTGAGCATCGGCGCGCAGCCGCCGCCCCCCAAAGTCAACTGGCTGAATCTCTTCTACTCGGTGGAGTGGATCGTCTTCGCCGGGTTCGCCCTCTTCATCTGGTGGCGGCTGGTCAAGGATGACTACCGGCGCAGCATCGAGGAAGACGAAGACGAAGACGACGGCGGCGAGTTCGCGCCGGAAGGCACCGCCCAGCCGGAAGCAAAGCAGCCGGACACGACCCAACAAGACCCCACCCAACAAAAGGTACAGCCATGATCGAACCCAAGCCTGCCATCCAGCCGCAGCCGTCGAACCAGACGGGCTCAGGAGCCGCGAAGAAGCGACGCTTCGGCGGAACAGAAGCACAGATTCGCTCGGCCCTGAAGTTCTACAAGGTCATGGCATACCTCACTGGCGCCATGCTCCTGCTGCTCTGTGCGGAGCTGGTGGCGCGCTACGCCTTTGGCCAGTACCTGTTCGCGGGCGGAACCAACGCCGTGACGGGCCAGCCGTTCGGGTTCGGTTTCGCGGACGCGGAGCCCAAGGGCGTGCTCAACGGATTCAACGTGTCCGTGGCGGTGCTCATTGTCCACGGCTGGATGTACGTGGTGTACCTCATGTCGAATTTCCGGCTCTGGACGCTGATGCGCTGGCCGTTCGCCAAGATGATCCTGCTGGCCCTCGGCGGCGTGGTGCCGTTCCTGTCCTTCATCGTGGAGAAGAAGTTCCATGCCGAAGTTGAAGCCGAACTGGCGGCCAACCCGCAGGCGGCCAGCCGGTACTGATCCCGGCCGCCGGCGCGCGGGAGTTCCATGCGTCACAGCGGGCCCCTTCAAGATGCGGCGGGGCAACGGTGCAAAGTAGTCTAGGACGGTGACTACTCCCACTGCATCCCAAACTTCCCAGAAGCCGGTGCTGGTTGTTGACTACGGTGCCCAGTACGCGCAGCTGATTGCCCGCCGCGTCCGGGAAGCGAACGTGTATTCGGAAGTGGTTCCGCATACCTATAGCACCGAGCAGCTCCTGGCCAAGAACCCCGCCGCCATCATCCTGTCCGGCGGACCCTCCAGCGTGTACGCCGACGGCGCCCCGAAGGTCGGAGCCGACCTCTTCGAAGCCGGCATTCCGGTTTTCGGTATCTGCTACGGCTTCCAGGCGATGGCCAACGCACTCGGCGGCAAGGTGGCCCAGACCGGACTCCGCGAGTACGGTTCCACCGAAGCCACCGCAGTGGGTGGTGCCCGGTCCATCCTGTCCGGAGTGCCTGAGCTGCAGAACACCTGGATGAGCCACGGCGACTCCGTCCAGGAAGCACCCGTAGGCTTCGAGGTCCTGGCCACCACGGCCGGCGCCCCGGTGGCCGCGTTCGCCAACGAGGAAAAGTGCCTTTACGGCGTGCAGTGGCACCCGGAGGTCAAGCACTCGGCGTACGGCCAGCAGGTTCTCGAGAACTTCCTGTTCAAGGGCGCCAAGCTGGAACCCAACTGGACCACCGGCAACATCCTCGAAGAGCAGGTTGACCGCATCCGCAAGCAGATCGGCGATGCCAAGGTTATTTGCGGCCTCTCCGGCGGCGTGGACTCGGCGGTCGCCGCGGCCCTCGTCCAGCGCGCGGTCGGCGATCAGCTGACCTGTGTGTTCGTGGACCACGGACTGCTCCGCGAAGGCGAAGCCGAGCAGGTTGAGCGTGACTTCGTGGCCGCCACCGGCGTGAAGCTCTATGTGGCCAACGAGCAGGAGCGCTTCCAGGCCGCGCTGGCGGGAGTCAGCGATCCCGAGACCAAGCGCAAGATCATCGGCCGTGAATTCATCCGCGCCTTCGAGGAAGCCGAGCTGGCCATCATCGCCGAGGCCGCGGCCCACGGCGAGAAGATCAAGTTCCTGGTTCAGGGCACCCTGTACCCGGACGTCGTCGAATCCGGCGGCGGCGAAGGCGCAGCGAACATCAAGAGCCACCACAACGTGGGCGGCCTGCCCGAGGACCTGCAGTTCGAGCTCGTTGAGCCGCTGCGGGCCCTGTTCAAGGACGAGGTCCGCGCCGTCGGAGCCCAACTGGGCCTGCCGCAGGAAATCGTGGGCCGCCAGCCGTTCCCCGGCCCGGGCCTGGGAATCCGGATCGTCGGCGAAGTCACCAAGGAACGCCTGGACCTGCTGCGCAAGGCGGACGCCATCGCCCGGGCCGAGCTGACCGCCGCGGGACTCGACAACGACGTTTGGCAGATGCCGGTGGTGCTGCTGGCCGACGTCCGCAGCGTTGGCGTCATGGGAGACGGCCGGACCTACGGCCATCCGATTGTGCTGCGCCCTGTGTCCTCCGAAGATGCCATGACGGCGGACTGGTCGCGCCTTCCGTATGACCTGCTGGCCCGGATCTCGAACCGGATCACCAACGAGGTCGAAGGCGTCAATCGCGTGGTGCTGGACGTAACCAGCAAGCCGCCGGGAACCATCGAGTGGGAATAGCGTTTTGAGTGGCCGGCCTCCGCAGGGAGGCCGGCCACTTCACTTTGTCCGGCCGGCCGGGCCTTTGTCCGGCCGTGCGGACCGCTGTTGAGTCCGGCAATGCCGGGAGACGGCGCGAAATCCGCCGCAACTTGGCCCGTTCCAGTGTTGCGGTCTCTCACCCGTCGCCGTTTGCGGCTACGCTCGAAAGTATGCCCGTATGGTCCAAGGCGTCACGTGCAAGCGCAGAAAAGAAGGCAGTAGTGTCAGTTGGTCAGGTCGACTCCGAGGGTTCGGACGAGCTCAGGAAGTGGCTGTCAGGGCTTAAGCCCGTTACCGGCGCGGACACCATGCTGCGCTTCACCAAGACCCCTGAGGGCTCGATCGACCTCACGAACGCCCACCCGTCCGGCCTTGCCCAGCTCATGGCGGGGCGCCGCACCAGGCTTTCCACGCTGATCCGTGACCAACAGCAGTACGTTGTGGCTGCCCGGGCCTCGCGGAACCTGCGCTCCAAGATTTTCGAACTGGCCAATGACCGCGGCATCGAGGCCGGCTATTTTTCGGCCGGTACTGTGGTGTGGACATCCGCCGTCGGGGGTAAGCCGCAGCGCATCTCGGCGCCGGTCATGCTGACCGCCATCTCCCTCACCATCCGCCCCGGCGAAGGCGACTACGAGCTGCAGCTGACGGAACAGGCGCGCATCAATCCGGCCCTGATCCGGCACCTGAAGACCATCCACGGCATCGTGTTCGACGTCAACGCCGTGACCCGGATGGCCTACAGCACCGCCCGCTTTGACCCCCAGCCCGTCCTGGACCGGCTCAGCACACTGGTCAAGCCTATCCACGGGGCCGAGGTGGAGCACAACCTGCTCGTCTCCACGTTCGCGGATCTGTCAGGCAACCTGGACGACCCCTGGATCAACCAGCAGAACGCGCTCGTGGCCGCCTTGGCCCGGTCCGCCTCGGGCGAGGTGGTGGACGTGCCCGCGCTGCAGCCCGGCCGCTTCCCGAGCGTCGACGAGCGGGACCCCGCCAGCGAGCTGCTCCTGCTGGACGCGGACTCGGACCAGCAGTACGTGATTGACGCCGTCCGGGCAGGGGACTCGCTGGTGGTCAGCAGCCCCCCGGGAACCGGCCAGACCCAGACGGCGATCAACACCGTCGGCGCCCTGGTGGATGAAGGCAAGACTGTCCTAGTGGTTGGGGACAGACGAGCCAGCCTCAACGAAGTGGCCGGCCGGCTCGAGGACCTTGGCCTGGACTCCATCTTGTTCCAGCTGTCCGGCAGCGCAACGCCCCAGCAGCTCAAGGGCCAGCTGGTCCGTGCGATCGTCCGCAACGAGAAATCCAGTGAGCCGCGGCTGGGCGGCCTGCACAAAACGCTGACCGAACACCGGCACGCCCTGATGGACCACGTGGAGTCGCTGCACAACGTCCGCAAGCGGTGGGGCTGCTCGCCGTACCAGGCGATGCAGTCGCTGGCCGAGCTGACCGCGATCCAGCCCGCCCCGGCCACCACGGTCCGCCTGAAGCGCAGTGTGCTGGACAGTATCAGGGACCGCGACGAACTCGCCGGCAGGTTGAAGCGCGCGGCAGAACTCGGCAGCTTCAGCAGCGCGTCCACCTCGAGCCCCTGGCACGGCGCCCGGCTGGTGACGCGGAAGGAGACGGAGGAGGCGCAGGAGCTGGCGCGCTCCGTCGAGAAGAAGCTGCCGCTGCTGCACGACCGCATGACGGACGTCGCGGGCCACGCGGAAATCCGTCTGGGGACGACCTTTGCCGAATGGGGTTCCCAGCTCAAGCTCCTGGTCGCGGTCCGGGAAAGCCTGGACAAATTCACCCCCGACATTTTCGACCGGCCGGTGCACGACCTCATCTCCGCGACCGCATCGTCCGCCTGGCGCCGTGAGCACCACATCGACATGGCGTCAATGCAGCGTTCCCGCCTTCGCAGGGTTGCCAAGGAATATGTCCGGCCCGGGGTGCACATCGCCGATCTGCACAGTTCACTGGTGCTGGTGCAGGACCAGCGCGCACAGTGGGCCGCGTACGCCACCACGCAGCGGCATCCTGCGGTGCCTTCGGGGCTGGCCGAGATTACGCTCATGTACCGGGGGCTGACCCGCGAACTGAAGCTGCTGGGCGATGCCCTGCGGCACACGGCGGCTGGCGGTTCGCTGGAAACGACGCCCTACCCGGAACTCATGGAGCGGCTGGAGCGGCTCGTCTCTGACACCGAGACGCTCAAGACGCTGCCGGAGCGCACGCTGCTGATTGAGAACATGCGCGAGCACGGCCTGGGTGAACTTCTGGCGGACCTCTCAGAGCGGGAGGTCCCGGCCGAGTCCGTGGCCGCCGAGCTGGAGCTTGCCTGGTGGCAGTCCGCCCTGGAAGCCATGATCAGCGGCGACGACTACCTCGCCATGTCCGACGGCGACGCCCTGCGCCAGCTTGAGGCCGAGTACAGGCTTGCCGACAACGCCCACGTCGCCAGCGGCGCCGGACGGCTCCGGTGGCAGCTTGCCGAGCGCTGGCGCGCCGCCATCGCCGCGAACCCCCGCCAGGCGGACCTCCTCAGGAGCCTGCTCAAGGACGGGCGGGTGACCCTTGCGGCGCTGACCGCCCAGGCGCCCGAGCTGGTTCCCATGCTGGTTCCGGTCTGGTCGGTGAGCCCCTACCTGATGACGGGCCTCCTCCCGGCCGAGCAGAAGTTCGACGCCGTGGTCATCCTGGACGCCGAAGCGACGTCGCTGCAGGCCGTCCTGCCGGCTGTGGCCCGCGCAAAGCAGGTCATTGCCTTCGGCGACGACAAGATCGCGAGCCCGCGCACCTTCACGGTCGCCGTGGAGCGGCTCGCCGCCGGCGAGCAGTCGCACCAGAGCGTCGAAAGTGCCTATACCGCCCTGGAGGCGGTGCTGCCGACGTGGCGCCTGCACTCCGTCTACCGCGCGGTTGACGAAGATCTGGTACTCCAGCTGAGCAAGGGCTTTTACGACGGCGGCCTCCGCCGACTGCCCGAAGGCCAGTCCGCCACGGGGCTGGACCGCGCCCTGCTCGTGGAGTACCTGCCCGACGGCACGGGGCTGCCGAGCGCCGACCACGAGGGCGTGGAGTCGGTGGTGGCAGAGGTCAACCGCGTGGTGGAGCTGGTGTTCGAACACGCCCGCCTCCGGCCGCGCACAACACTGGCGGTCGTCACAGCCAGCCTTCGGCACGCCGCGAGGATCGGCGAGGCGATCCGGCTGCAGCTGCCCAACCATCCGGCACTCGCCGGGTTCTTCACCGCCGGGGATGAATCCTTCCGGGTGGTGGACCTGGAGCGCGCCCAAGGGCTGGTCCGCGATCATGTGATTTTCTCCCCAGGCTACGGCCGGACGCCGCATGGGCGTGCCCTGCACAACTTCGGTCCGCTGTCCGCCGAGGGCGGCCGGGCAAAGTTCGCCCTGGCCATGACCCGGGCCCGCCAGTCTTTGCACGTCCTGACATGCTTCAAGCCGGAGGACCTTGACCGGACCCGGCTGGCCCACGGCGCGGTGGATCTGTACGAGCTGCTGGACCGCGAGATCTCAGGCAACACCGACCTCGGAACCCCGGCGTCACGAGCGGCTGCGAGCGAGCAGGCGCTCGGGGCGGATCCGCTCGTGGCAGACCTTGGCGACCGTCTCCGCGCACGCGGGGCACGCGTCTGGCACCAGTACGACGGTGTCATCGACGTCGTGGCCGCCGCCGACCCCCTGAGCACCATGGGCCAGGACGAAGCCGACATTCCGCGGCCGGTGGCCATCGAATCCGACGGCACCGAGCAGTACCGGCAGATGACGGTGCGGGAACGCAGCAGGCTGCGCCCGCAGCTGCTGGAACGGCTCGGCTGGCGTTACTTGCCTCTGTGGACGATCGAAGTCTTCACGGATCCCTCGGCATGCGCCGACCGGATCGGCGGCTACCTCGGACTCGAGAAGCCGGCGCTTCCGGTCCGGTCCGTGGGATCGCCGGGATTCCTGGACGACGACGTCAGCACTCTGGACGATGGCTCGTACGCAGGCAGCGACGACGACTACCAAGACTCGTACGTTGACGACCACCAGGGTGCGGACCCCGACGAAGCGGACTTCGCGGCGGAGGCACGGCAGTTTTCCGACGGCAGCGCCGACGAAGACTTCAGCGCTGCCCTCGAGGACGGGCTCGAAAACGACTACGACGGTGATACCGCGGACAGGAAGGACGGCACGCAGTGAACGCCGGTGCAGTGAACGATGGCTCCCGGAAGGACCGGGCCGCCAACGCAGCCCCGTTAAAGGCCTCCGGGCCCGTGGAGAAGACCTCCGGGCCCGCGAAAACGGCGGGCGCGGTGCCAAACAAAGCGTCGGAGGACGATCCCCGGGCGTGGGGCGACTCCGGGGCCGACCATGATCATGATGCGTGGCTGAAGGAACAGAAGCCCCCTCACTGGGGCTAGCCCCCCGGCGACCCCACGAGTACGAAAAACAGCTTTCCCTGGGTCGAGGCACCCGCCAGCGCACTGGCCTGGCCGGGCGTGGCCGCCACGACTATCAGGCCATCCGAGTCGCCGGTACCGAGCCACTGCCCGCTCTGGCCCTCCTGACCTGACGTCCACAACACCGGCACCGAACTGGCCAGCACTTTTGATGCAGACGCCTGCTCGTAGCCGTTGCCGTTTGTCAGCACGACGTTGACGAGTTGACCGGGGGAGACCAGCTGGATGGATGCCGGGTCTGCCATTCGCAACGGCACCGCGGCCGAACCAGGCGGAGCTCCTGTGAGCAGTCCGGGGCCCACGAGTTGGGCGTCCGAGAGCAGCTGCCCCTTCCGGAGTGGGGCGGCCAGCTGCTTTCCCTCCAAGCCTGAGGTTTCCGTGAAGGATCCCGCGGCCAGCAGGGACGGCGGAATGCTGACGGCGGCCAGGTCGCTCCCGCCGAGCGCCGCCCCGGCCGGCAGGTCCCGCGCCGCGGCAATGGCCGTCACTGAATGGGCGGGGGCGGGAGTGAGCTGGTGGACGGCGATGCCCGCGGCCAAACAGAGCAGAAGCGCCACTACCAGGCGGCGGTTGCGGGTCAGCCAGCCAGTCATATGCAGGGCAGGGCGGTGCGGCTGGCCTGATTTTCCCGGCAGCCCCTTGCGGCGGCTGGCGCGACCGGCGGGCCGGGAGGTCCTTACAGGGAGTATTCCGATAGCGGGCATGCTGCCACGCTACGGATCGTGTCCCACCGGATGACAGGCGGTAGTTGCCCTATGTGGAAAGCGGCCCTGCAGGGGCCGTATGTGGACATCCACGCAGCGGATGTCCTTCAGGACATCCGGGCGGGGTCAGCTGGCTGCGGAGGCGGCCGGAGCGGCGGAAGCCGCAGCAGGGGCCGCAGCGGCGGGTGCCGGCGAGACCGTGCTGCCCTTGGCGTCGCGAGAATCAGTCCGGTAGAACCCGGAACCCTTGAAGACAACGCCGACGGTGTTGAACTTCTTGCGAAGGGTTCCCTCGCACTCGGGGCAGGACGTCAGAGTGCTGTCAGTGAATGACTGCACGATGTCGAAGGCATGGCTGCAATCCTTGCAGGCATAGGCATACGTGGGCACTGTGGATCCTCCTCTTGGACAAACGACAGGTCCCGTGCTGCCGAGGTTCATTTCCCGGAGGGTCCTGACGGACATTCTCTGCGGAAATGACCCCCATTAGCAGTCGCAGGGCCTGAGTGCCAATTCTATCACCCTGCCGGATCGCCTTCACGCCAGCGGAATCACGCCCGACGGCGTCAGGACCGCATCGACGGGCCGGTCGAAACTTTCAGCCGGGATGGTCGAAGCAGGCAGGAGTTCCGCGTCGTAGATGACGGCTGCCCTCGGGGCGTGCAGGCCGCTGGCGTCCACTGCCGCCAGGAACTTGTCGTAGTAACCGCCGCCCTGCCCAATCCGGTTTCCGCTCATGTCCACGGCCGTGGCGGGGAGGAACATCGCAGCCACCTCCTTGATGACCTCGACGCCGTGGCGCTCTCCGGCCGGCTCTTGGATGGGCGCGTAGCGGCTGCGGACAAATTCGGTGGACGGGCTCCAAAACACCCAGCTCAGGGCGCGGTCCGGCTCGCAGACCGGAAGCAGCACACTGTGCCCGGCCTCGTGGAGGGCCGTGATCAGGCGGAGCGTTGGAGGTTCGGACGAGACACCAAGATAGGCGGTGAACGTCGTTCGCCTGCCGTCCGCGATCATCTCGGCCCACGCCAGGCCGTGGGCGGCAATTCCGTCTGCGGCGTCCGACAGGACGCCGGCCGGCAGGCGCGCCCGCATCTTCCGGTGCCTCGAACGGATCTCATCCTTTTCCGGCGGGTTCTCTTGTGACATGGCGGGCCGTCCTTAGTCGTGGCGGGAGTCCGGCCGGGCCGCTGCCGGAAGCATTTACCGTATGAATGTTCCCTCCGATAGATTAGTCGAGTGACTTCCACTAATCCTTCAGTCCGCAAGGCCGTTATCCCCGCAGCGGGTCTCGGCACCAGGTTCCTGCCCGCCACGAAGGCGATGCCCAAGGAGATGTTGCCGGTAGTCGACAAGCCGGCGATCCAGTACGTCGTCGAAGAGGCCGTCAAAGTCGGCCTGAGCGACGTCCTGATGATCACGGGCCGCAACAAGCGTGCCCTTGAGGACCACTTCGACCGCGTTCCCGCCCTGGAAGCGACCCTGGAGGCCAAGGGAGACACCGCCAAACTGGAGTCAATCCAGGCTGCAAGCAACCTGGGGGACATCCACTATGTCCGCCAGGGCGATCCCAAGGGACTGGGCCACGCTGTCCTGCGCGCGCGCCAGCACGTGGGCCATGAGCCTTTCGCAGTGCTGCTGGGTGACGACCTCATCGATGCCCGCGATGAACTGCTGAGCACCATGATCGAGGTCCAGGCCAAGACCGGCGGCTCCGTCGTTGCTCTCATCGAGGTGGATCCGTCCCAGATCAGTGCGTATGGCTGCGCCGATGTTGCCGCGATCGACGGCGAGGGTTTCGTCCGGATCAACAAGCTCGTGGAAAAGCCGGACGTCGACGAGGCGCCCTCCAACCTGGCGATCATCGGGCGGTATGTGCTCCACCCCGCAGTGTTCGATGTGCTCGAAGGGACGGCCCCCGGACGCGGCGGCGAAATCCAGCTCACCGACGCGCTGCAGGAACTGGCTGCCAGCAATGGCGAGGGCTACGGCGTATACGGCGTAATTTTCCGCGGCCGGCGTTACGACACCGGAGACAAGCTCAGCTACCTCAAGGCGTGTGTCCAGCTCGCCATCGACAGTGACGACCTTGGCCCGGGCCTGCGTGAGTGGCTGCCGGAGTTCACCGCCGGACTGAACAAGTAACCTTCCATGAGGGTCAGCCACATCTGGCCGGTCACGCTGGAGTGCGGGGACATCGTCCTGCGTCCCATCCGGTACCGTGACCGCAAGGAATGGACCGAGGTCCGTACTCGTAACAGCGAGTGGCTGGCACCGTGGGAGGCATCCAACCCTGCGCCGGGGGGCGCGCTGCCCGATTACCGGCAGATGGTGAAGTCCCTGAACGCCCAGGCGGCCCAAGCGACGGCCCTGCCGTTCCTGATCACGGCGTGGACCCCCGGGTTCCGCGATCCGGTCATCGTGGGCCAGCTGACGGTGTCCTCCATCGTGTGGGGCTCGGCCATGATGGCGACGCTTGGCTATTGGGTTGACGAGGCCAGGGCAGGGCAGGGGATCGCACCCACTGCTGTCGCCATGGCAACCGACCACTGCTTCCGGACGCTCGGTCTGCACCGGATGGAAATCAACATCCGGCCGGAAAATGGTCCGAGTCTCCGCGTCGTTGAAAAACTCGGCTTCCGCGACGAGGGATACCGGCCCCGGTTCCTGCACATTAACGGGGAATGGGCGGACCACCGCACCTTCGCGCTGACCTCAGAGGAAGTTCCGGAGGGACTTCTCGCCCCGTGGCTCCGCAACAGGCCGGCCTGAGGGTCCCGCGCGGGTCACTTCCGTGGCATAAGTCCATTGATTTGAGAGCCCGCCCGCGACACACCGAGACGAATGCCACACCCGGTCGCCTATTCCTCATACGGTTTTGTATGTGGACTTCCCCCTTAGCAGCTCAGTCATCCTTGTGGTTGCTGTCGCGCTATGGATTGTATGGGTTGCCCCCTACGTGCTCCGCAACCGTCGGCATCAGTTCCAGACCGCCGGGGACCTGATAATGGAGACCGTTGACGCCGAAACTGCAAACCCGCAAGCCGGGAGGGTCGCACAGATGACCGCCCAGCAGGAGAAACGCATGGACACCAGGAAGAGCAGCGAACCCGCAGCAGGCTTCACGCCGGGCACGTCTGGCGGCCCCACGGCCGCCAACGACGGCGGGGCCTTCCGGATCCGATACGGCCGGACAACAATCGCCCTCGCCGGGTTGCTGTCCGTCGTCACCGCGGTCGTCAGCGGTGTCCTGCGGATCTTCGGGATCGGAAATCCCTGGCTCCCCGCCGTGGCGTTCCTGACCGGCGCCGCCGCCGTCGTGCTTCTGCGCCGGCTCGCCGTCCGGGACCGCCGGAAGAAGATGAACGCCGCCTTCAGCGCAGCCATGGGTTCGCGCACTGACAGCAGCCCCCGCACGGAGCGAACCCTGGCTCCCGAATCCTCCGGTGAAACCGCCGTCCAGCGCGAAAGTACACTTTTCGACGCCGAAGCCAGCGCCCCCCAGCCCAAGCCTCTTACGGCGATGGAACTCCGCGAGGCCGCCCTGGCGGTGGCCCTTGCCGCGGGGGACAACAGTGCCCAGGCGGCCAGCGGACCGGCAACGGCTGACCCGGCAACGGCAGGAAACACCAGCTGGGAGCCAGTCGAAGTTCCCAAGCCAACCTATGTTGAGGCCGCGAAGGCTGACCGCCCTGCGCCCGAACCGCTCGACCTGCCGGAGTCCCCCAAGGCCGTAGGCAAGCCGTCGCTCAAGCAGGGCCCTGCCGCCGCGCCAGCCGTCGCGTCACCGAATGCCGGGCCCGCACGGCCCCTCACCAAGGCCCAGAGTGCGCTCAGCAACCTGGACGACGTCCTGCAGCGTCGCCGCGCCTAGGTCCACGGGCCGGGTAATAGCTGCGAGACATTCGAAGGCCGGCTGGAAAAGCGGACGGAAAATTTGTAGCCTAGGGAAACCGGCGTTGCGGTTGCCTTTGGCAGTGGCGCCCCCGGGGTTATAGCTCAGTTGGTAGAGCGCTTCGTTCGCATCGAAGAGGTCAGGGGTTCGAATCCCCTTAGCTCCACAATGTGGTGAGTCGAGACATCCTTTACGGATGTGTCGGGGTCATCGGTTACACCCCGGTCTTCGGACCGGGGTGTTTTTCTTTGTATGGACTGGTAGTCCCTGGTGGGGTCGATGGTGAGTTCCCGGATGATCTCTCCGCAGGCGGCGTCGCGGACGGTGACGTCGGCGTCGTGGATGAACATCAGGACGTGTTCGCCGGCTTAGGCGCGCCGATGCCGATGAGGCGGGGGCGTCCTGCATGGCGGCGGGGCGTTCGTGGTTGCAGATCCGGCGGATGGTCGAGGTCGACT
This sequence comes from Arthrobacter sp. ZGTC131, assembly GCF_002929275.1. Taxonomy (GTDB): domain Bacteria; phylum Actinomycetota; class Actinomycetes; order Actinomycetales; family Micrococcaceae; genus Arthrobacter. The sequence continues at coordinate 453,506 of NZ_PJIK01000001.1, read as the reverse complement.
GCGGCCGCCACTCGTACTTGTTGTCGTCCTTGCTTGCCCCCGTGGCCATGGCCATAGAGTACCTCTGCTCCGACTGCTACAGTCTGGCCATGGTCAGGTGGTTTAAACGCAAGGCCCTCAGCACGGAAGACCTCAGTTACGCCCGCTCCTGGATGATCTTCTTTGCCATCCTCAACCTCGGCAACGCGGCCCTGACCATCTCCGAGTATGAGGCCGAAAGCCGCGTTCCGCTTAGCGCTTGGGGATCCGTGGCCATTTCTGTCTTCAGCATCCTGACCGCTGCCTACTACCAGAAGCGACTGGACCAGGTCCGAGCCATAACCGGGATCATGCGCGACCCGGATCGGGGCCGTCCCCGAAGCGTCAACAATTCTGAAGCCGCGGATTAGCAACCGCGCCCACTCCCGTAGCTCCACAAAAACAACTTTGCGGAGAGCCAACCATTCACCGCACCCGGGCCACTCAGCACCCAGCGGTTTGTTCGTCTTCCAGCTCTTCGTCGGACTCGATCCGGCGCAGCGCCGACAGCCGCTCCGCAATGCGGGCAAGCACTGAGCCCTCCTCAGCCGGCACCGGTGCGGTCGGCGCGGCATCCTCCCAATCGAGCGGACCGGCACCGACCAGAAACAGCAGCCTGTCCCGGTCGTGGAGTATATCCAGAACGCTCAGGAAGCGGCGCCAGGTGGCCGCTGAGCCTGCGGCGGACTGCACCTCCGGTGGCGGGACGCTATCGATCACCCACGACGGAAACTCGTCCGCAAGCGCAAGGTAGTCGGCGGCTTCCCGCGGCGTGGCGCACAACGCCGCGAAACTGACCCAGAGCACGTCCGGATCGGCGCTCCCGACCGTCAGCGGCCCCGAGGGGAGGACCAGCACCTGCTGCTGCGGGGGTGAGGGCCGGAAAAGCCCGTAGGCGCCCAGTTGCCTTTCGGTTCCCGGCGTAATGATCAGCCCCCGCTGGAATTCGGGCATGACCCTACAGCCAGCCTTTCCTCTTGAAAATCACGTACATCAGGGCAGCGGTTCCGGCCATGAGGACCATCGCCATGGGATAGCCGTAAGCCCAGTGCAGTTCCGGCATGTGATCGAAATTCATGCCGTAGATGCCCGCAACAAAGGAGGGTGCGAAGAAAATGGCCGCCCACGAGGAAATCTTCTTCACCTGTTCATTCTGTTGGGCGCTGGCCTCGTTCTGCCGGTTTGCGGTCAACGTACCGTCCAGTGTGAGCGCGTTCTGCAGGAGGTCACGGAACGAGTTGGCGCGTGAAATGACCCGCTGCACGTGGTCCTCCACGTCACGGAGGCTGAGCCGGAGGTCCGTGTCCACCTCATACTTCTCGAAACCCTGCTTGAGTTGGTTCATCATGGCCGGCAGCGGATGGATCGCCCGCTGGAACTGGATGACCTCGCGGGCCAGTTCGTAGATGCGGCGGGACACCGTGCTATCGCCGGAGAACAGCTGGTCTTCGATTTCGTCGATGTCGTTTTCCAGCCCGGCGATCACCGGAGCGTAGTCATCCACCACCTGGTCCAGGAGGGCGTAGAGCACCGTTTCGGGCCCATGGCGGAGGAGGTCGGGGCGGGACTCCAGCCTGCGCCGGACCTGCCCCACGCCGGTCATTTCCGCGTGCCGGACGGTGACCACGAAGTTCCTGCCCGTGAAGATGTGGAGTTCGCCGAACTCCACCGTCTCGGTGTCATCACGGTACCTGGCGGGCCTGAGGACAGTGAACAGGTTGTCACCGTAGCGCTCCAGCTTGGGCCGCTGGTGCGCGGAGATGGCATCCTCGACAGCAAGCTCGTGAAGGCCGAATTCGTCTGCGACCGCGGCCATCTCCGTTTCGGAGGGCCGGTACAGCCCGATCCACGCCATGCCCCCGTGCTCGGCAAGCGTCTCAAACGTCTGCTCAAGGTTCTCCGGCTCGGCGCTGCGGAGGCCGTTAACGTAAACGGCGTTATCGATGATAGTCACAGTCGGCGGATCTCCGTCGGGGGGCTCTGGACGCTAAGGGTCACCAGGACGTCAGGGGACATCAGGACATGGCGCCGATGATGGCACCGGCAGCGGTCATGGCAAGCACGTCGTGGCCGGAATCAATGAGCGTCACGGCTACCGGGCGGCCGGCGAAGCCGTTGTGGATGACGTGCCCGCCGGCGCGGAAGACAACCGCCAGAACCAGGGCAAACCACCCGCCGGCCACCGCGTTATCCAGCCCCAGCTTGCCGATCAGCACGGCGAGCAGGACGGCGGTCAGCGCCGCGGCCACCATCATGGGCACCCAGATGCCGGCTCCACCCTCGGAATTTTTGAGGTCCTCTTCGGTCTTGCCGATTGCTGCCATCCATCTGTTTCCCAGCACTGCGGGCAGATACCAAACAAAGCCGATTGCCATGCTGGCGATGAAGGCAAGCAGCACGGCGAGCCAGTTGATCTGGGTTATGTAAGAGAGCCAATCCATCTTCGAATCCTATTCCCCAAGCGGAGTACCGGCCGCCGGTCAGCCGCCCGGCCGTGTCGGGAGGGCTGGGGCTCCCTGCGCTGAGGCTCCCTGCGCTGAGGCTCCTTGAACCAGGCGGCTGATCAGCGGCTCCGTCCGGTACTGGATGTGCGTGTGAAGCGCCAGCACAGTCTCGGTCCGGATGACACCCTTGATTCGCAGGACCGAGCGCAACGCGGCCTGCAGGTTGTGGGTATCCGTTGCCACCACGCGGCACCAAACGTCGCCGCGGCCGGAAATCTCGTGCACCTCGAGGACCTGGGGAATCAGCCGCAGCGCACCCACCACGCCGTCGAGTTCCCGGTGCGTCACCTCGATCGTCACGAAGGCGACGACGTCGTAGCCGACCGCTTCGAGGTCGATCTCGCGGCCGCCGTCGTGCAGTATGCCTGAGCGCAGCATGCGCCGGACGCGCGACTGGGCAGTGTTCCGTGCGATGCCGAGCTTGTCGCTCAGTTCGCCGATCTGGATCCGCGGATCGCGGACCAGTTCGAGCAGGATCTTGAGGTCTGTGGAGTCCAGGGTGTTCAAATCATCACTCCGGTTCATGTTTTGGTTCCAAGATTGACTGTTTTGATCAATTTTCCCACGGAAGAAGGTGCTTGTACGCATTCCTGCCTCATTCTGTAGATATCAATTTCCCTTCGCGGAGCAGCTCCCACAAGGGGCGGGCGACGCGGAACACAGGCAAGGGCACGGGCATGACCGTCTTTAGCGAACTCCGGATGCGTCCGGCCGCCGCTGGCCGCTGGGGTTGGGATGCATCCAACACCTCGCGCCTGGCGATGGCCGGCGTCGTCATCTTCACGCTCCTGGTGGGGGCAAACCTGGCGACGCCCCTTTATCCGCTGCTGCAGGCCAGGCTGGGCATTGGCTCCCTCGGCATCACCGTGGCATTTTCCGCCTATGTCCTGGCCCTCGTCTCCACCCTCATGCTGGCCGGCCACTGGTCCGACCACATCGGGCGCCGGGCGGCGCTGCTGCTCGCCGTGCTGACGGGGCTCGCGGGAGGCTTCGTCTTTGCGCATGCCGACAGCCTGCCCGCGTTGTGTGCAGGCCGTGCGCTCCAGGGCATCGCCGTGGCTCTTGCCACGGGTGCCAGCTCCGCCGCCCTGCGGGAGCTCCTGCCGGAGCGGCCGGAGTGGGCCTCACGGTTCACCCTGCTGGCCTCCGCGGGGGGAGTGGCGGCCGGCCCGGCGATCGGCGGCGTGCTGTCCCTGCTGCCGGGGGCCACGTCCACGCCGTACTTCATCCATTCCCTGGTCCTCCTTGCGCTGCTGGTCCCGCTCTACCTGCTCCGCGCCCGTCCCGCCATCAAACCAGCAGTCGCGCCGCGCCCGTTGAAGGCCCTGGCGCCGCGCCGCCCGTCGGTGTCGCGCGAGGCGCGCGGCGCATTCTGGCTCGCTGCCGCCGTCGGCTTCCTCAGCTTCGCCGTCTTCGGTTTCTGCCTGTCCCTCGCGCCGGCGTACTTCGCCCGGATCGTGAGCGTCGATTCCCGTCCCCTCATCGGCTTGCTGTCCGGGCTGACGCTCGGCGCCTCAGCCCTGAGCCAGCTGATCGGCATACGCAGCAGATTTGCCGTTCCGGCCGGCCTGGCCGTGCTGGGAAGCTCAGTGATGCTCATCGCCGCCGCCGCGGCCTGGAGCAATCCGTGGCTGCTGATCGGTGCCAGCCTTGCTGCGGGCGTCGGCCAAGGCATCGCCTTCCGTACCGTCTTCAATGACGTGGCCGGGAAGGTGGAGACGTCCCGCCATGCCCAGATCATCAGCACGGTATACGTCATTACGTACCTGGGAAGTGCCGTTCCGGTTATCGGGCTGGGACTCGCGACGGCGGCCTACGGGCTTGAGGGGGCCGTAGCAGGTTTCGTCGTGGTCTGCGGAGTCGCCGCAGGGGTGCTGGCGGCGGTGACGCTGCGCCAGAGCCTCCGCACCGCTTAAGGACCGGCCGCCGGAGGGTGCCGTGCGCGGCTGAACGAGGCAAAGCGCAATCCGTCGCCAGTGCTGCTCCCGGTGCAAAAGTTCATTTGCAAAGAATGCGTTGCAAAGAAACCATTGCAAAGCTTTCTTTGCAAGCGTAGCCTTACCGCATGGAAACCACTCCTCAGCCCGGCACGGACGACTCGAACGACGTCGAGGAGTTCCCGTTTCCGGTCCGCAGGATGGACACCGCCTCGCTGAAGGCCCTCGCCCACCCGCTCCGCGTCCAGATCCTGGAGATGCTGTCTCGCTACGGTGCGCAGACCGCCTGCGGCCTCGGGGAGCTGCTGGGGGAGTCCAGCGGTTCCACGAGCTACCACCTGCGCCAGTTGGCCAAGCACGACTTTGTTCGTGAGGTCGAGGGTAAAGGAACCGCAAGGGAACGGTGGTGGGAGAGGCCCCGGGGCGCCCTGCAGGTCTCGTCCCCGGAACTGGCCAGCTCGCCGGCCACCGAGGAGGCCTCACGGCTCGTGAGCCGGGAATTCGAGCACAGCCGCCAGGCCGTACTGGCCGACTTCATGGCCCACGGCCTGGATGCCCTGGACGGCCCCTGGCTTCACGCCGCGACCATCGACACTTCCAATGCGCGAATGAACGCCGAACAGCTGGGCCGGTATACCCGCGCGATGGAGGCCTACGGGCACCGGCTGATGGAGGAAATCCGCGACGAGGGCGAACAGGAAGACGCCCGGCCGGTCCAGATTCATTTCAATGCGTTCCCGATCCTTGGCGTTCCGGCCACGGCAGCGAGCCGCGGCGCGCGCAAAGCAACGAAAAAGAACTCCACCAAGAGAACAAGTCCCGAAAGGAAAGAGCCATGAGCGCTCTGTCGATCAGCCGGTCCGTCCAGGGCTCCGCCTACCGGCGCGCGTCCTTCATCGAGGCCGCGGCCGTTCGCTTGGGGTCCGGGCTGGTTGCCTGGGCGGAAAGCCGCCGCGCCCGGCCCGAGGAGGCCATGAGGCAATTGGAGGCCGCCGCCCTGCGCCGCGACGAACTCAACGTGCTCCGTGCCGACATGCTGGGCGCCGCCCACTCCGGCTTGCCGCCACGGCGCTGAGTCGCCGGCCGGCAAAGCTTCGGCTAGTCCTGTTCCGGCAGCGGGCCGTGGTTTCCCTGGATGTGGTCGAACACGAGTGTGGTTTCGGTGTGGCCCACCACCGGGTCGGTGGCCAGATTGTCCAGGACCCAGTCCCGCAGGTCCTCCGTGGTGGCGACGGCGATGTGCAGCAGGTAGTCCACCGAACCCGAGGTGTGAAACGTGGACAGCACGGCGGGCAGCTTGGGCACGCGGGCGGTGAAGCGGTCGATCTGCTCGCGGTCATGGGCGCGGAGCCGGACTGCGATCAGGGCCTGGACCGAGCGGCCGATTGCCGAGAGGCTCAGCTTGGCCTCAAAGCCCTGGATGATGCCCCGCTCGGAGAGTGCACGGGTGCGCATCAGGGCGGTGGAGGGGGCGATGCCCACCAGTTCGGCCAGCTGCTTGTTGGAGATCCGGGCGTCGTCGACCAGGGCGGCCAGCAGCCGTTCATCGATGGCGTCCAGCGGCTCAATGTTTCCCGCTCCAGACCGAATATTCTTCGCGATGCTGCTCACGGACCCTCCCTAAAGTGTTCTGTGTTCATCATAGTCGCGACTTTCCGGCCGATCCATTCATGGGCACTGTCTCTATCCGAATATTTGCCAGATACTTGCGGCATTCAATGGCGAATAATTCACAAGGAGTACCGTGCATTCTCTCGACTCGCTGGCAGTTCACGCCGGCCGTGACGGCCTCACGGACCAGGGCGTCCACGCCGTTCCGATCGACCTTTCCACCACTGCCCCGCTTCCGTCGGTCTCCGACGGAGGCCTTGCCTACGAGCATCTGGCAACCGGCGGCCCGCACGCGGAGGGCCAAAGCACCGTTTACCAGCGGCTGTGGAATCCCACCGTGGCACGTTTCGAATCCGGGGTGGCGCTTCTGGAGGGAGCCCCCGAGGCTGTGGCCTTCGCCACCGGCATGGCTGCCCTGAGCGCCGTACTGCTGGCAACCGTAGCGGGCGGAAAGAAACACGTGGTGGCGGTTCGGCCCTTGTATGGCGGCAGCGACCATATCCTGGCGTCCGGTGTCCTGGGAACCGAGGTGACGTTCACCGACGCCGAAGGTGTCCGCGCTGCGCTCCGGCCCGATACCGGATTGGTTGTGGTGGAGACCCCGGCCAACCCGAGCCTGGACCTCGTGGACATCGCGGCGCTCGCGGTCGCCGCGGACGGCGTGCCGCTGCTGGTGGACAACACCTTTGCCACGCCGATACTGCAGCGGCCGCTCGAGCACGGTGCCGCCCTTGTGCTGCACAGTGCCACGAAGTTCATGGGCGGGCACGGCGACGCCATGGGAGGCGTCGTGGCGGCCTCGGCGGAATGGGCCAGCCGCCTTCGCCAGGTACGGGCGATCACCGGCGGCATCCTGACGCCGCTGCCCGCTTACCTGTTGCACCGCGGGCTGGCCACGCTTCCCGTCCGCGTGCGCGCGCAGCAGTCCGCCGCGCACAAGGTGGCCTCAGGGCTGGGCGGGCACGAGCTGGTACGGACCGTGTACTACCCGGGGCTGCCCGAGTGCGATCCGCAGGGCCTGGTGGGCACCCAGATGTCGGGCCCGGGTTCGCTGATCGCCCTGGAGCTGCACAGCGCTGAGCATGCCGTTCGCGTTCCCTCGGCCGTCAGGATGATCACCCACGCCGTCTCCCTGGGCGGCATCGACACCCTCATCCAGCATCCCGCGGGCCTTACCCACCGTCCGGTGGCCGACGGCGCCAAGCCGCATGCGAGCCTGCTCCGCGTCTCCGTGGGCCTCGAGGATGCCACGGACATCCTCGAGGACCTCATCCAGGCAATCGAGGCAACGCGCTAACCACCTGCCGGGCTGTGCTGCGTCGCTGCCTTCCGCTGTCCGGCCGGGTTCCGCCTCCGCACGGAGCGGCGCAGGGGCCGCTTGCCCGGTTTGCCCGCTGAGCCGGGATGCACGACGGCGGTGATCACCGCCGTCGTGCATCCCAAGGCAATCACGGTAACGGCGAGCGCCGTCCAGCCAAGCGACTGGAACACCAGTCCGCCGGCCCAGCCAATGATGCTGGAGCCCAGGTAGTAGGCCAGGTTGTACAGCGACGCGGCTTGTGCGCGGCCGGAAACGGCGATGGCTCCCGTCCACCCCGCGCCGATGCTGTGGGCCGCAAAGAAACCGCCTGTAAAGACCACAAGTCCGGCCAGGATCAGCACCAGAACCTGGGTGAGCGTCAGGGCGAAGCCCGCCGACATCAGCAGGATTCCGGCGAGCAGCACGTTGCGCCGGCCGAAGCGCTGCGTCAGGCCTCCGGCCCAGCGGGAGGTCACCGTCCCGGAAAGGTAGGCCAGGAAGATCAGGCTGATAACTGTCGCGGGAAGGCCGAATGGCTCCCCGGAGAGCCGGAACCCCAGGTAGTTGTAAACCGCCACGAAACCGCCCATCAGCAGGAACGCCTGAACGTAGAGGGCCAGCAGCCCCGGATTCCGGAGATGCCCGCCCAGCGTCCGGGCTGCACCGCGGAAGCCGCTGGCCTTGGCCGGGCTGAAGCCCCGCGCTTTGGGCACAAGCACCAGGAACAGCACAGCGGCGACGGTGGCGAGAACGGATACCGCGAAGGCGGCGGCACGCCATCCCCACAATTCTCCGACCGGACCGGCCACGAGCCTCCCGGCCAGGCCGCCCAACGTGGTGCCGGCAACATAGCTGCCCGCGGCCATCGCCGCATGCGCCCTGTTGATCTCCTCGTTCAGGTAGGCGATGGCGATCGCCGGGATGCCGCCGAGCGCCATGCCCTCGAGCATCCGGAGACCCAGCAGCATGGGAAAGGACGTGGCCAGCGGAACCATCAGACCCAGCACTGTCGCAGCCGAGATTCCCCAGGCCATGGCCCGGACACGCCCGATCCGGTCCGCCAGGAAGGACCACGGGATAACGGTCACGGCCAGCCCCACGGTGGCCAGCGAAATGGTCAGTGCCGCTTCCGCTGCCGTGATCCGCAGTTCCGCCGCCATGACCGGCAGCACCGCCTGCGTCGAGTAGAGCTGCGCGAAGGTGGCCACGCCTGCGAAGGCCAGCCCGCCGAGGATCTTGCCGTACGCCGACGAACCCTTCGGGTGCCCTTCCCAGCGGTCCTGGTCCGGACGGCTGGGCATGGGCGCACCGGACGCCGGCTTGCTGGGCAGAGCCAGGGCAGGCAGTTTCCGGCCGGACGTGGGCGTGGTGGGCGTTGGCATTTTTCCAGCGTAGATCTATGCTGACTGAGCATCCAATGCATGATTCGGACCGGATTCATGTCGAAAACGGATGACTTTCCGGAGGCCGGGTGCCATGGACCTAGAGCACAGGCAGCTCGTGCAGCTGTTGCCGATCCTTCCGCTGCTCGCCGAGCTCGGCCGGACGCAGCACATCACCGAAACCGCCGAACTTCTCGGGGTTCCGCAGTCCACCGTGAGCCGGGCACTGGCCCGGGCCAGCGCCGTCGTGGGTACGGAGCTGCTCATCCGGGAAGGCAGGGGTGTCCGCCTGACGCCGGCGGCCAAGGCCCTGCTGCCGTACGTCGAATCTGCGCTGGCCGACTTCCGCACCGGGCTTGACCTGGTGCGGCATGAATCCGAAGTGGTCCGGGGCCGCATAGCCGTGACCTTCCAGCACACGTTCGGCGAGGCCACGCTGCCGCTGCTGATCAGCGCCTTCATGAGCCGCTACCCGCACACGGAGTTCGACCTCAGCCAGGGCTCCCGGGACAGCTGCCTTGCCGAGCTGGCCTCCGGCCAGGCCGACTTTGCCCTGACCGCCCCGGTGGCGGCGGCGAGCCGGACCATCGGCTCGGCCGCCCTGTACCGGGAACCGCTGCGGCTCGTCGTGCACCACCGCCACCGGCTGGCCGGCCGGCACAGCGCGGGCCTGGCGGACATCCGGCAAGACCCCTTTGTTGCCCTCGGGCCGGGATACGGCCTGCGGTCCCTCACGGATGCCATGTTCCGGGAAGCAGGATTCCGGCCCCGGATCGCCTTCGAAAGCCAGGATGCCCACACGGTCCGCGGCCTGGTGTCCGCCGGGCTGGGGGTCAGTATCCTGCCGCCGGGCGGCGCCGGGCAGGGGAGCGACGCGATAGCCCGGGCCGGCGGTCTGGGCTGGCTGGAGATCCCGCTGGAATCCGAGCTCGCGTTCCGGGAGATCGGCATGGCCTGGCGCGAACGCCGAAATCCGCGCGACACCGAGCCTGACCCGGTGCGGCTCTTCCGGGAGCTGGTGCTGGCGGATGGCCCCGCGCTGCTGGCCGGCCTGGTCCGGGCACGTTCGGAACCCTAGGCTCGGTGACGGGGCCTAGCCTCCCAGAAGACCGCCGATGGCATCGGCCACGGGCCCGGTCCGGGCCGTTCGCCACCCGGTGCCGGCCCACAGATTCAGGCGTTCAGCATCCCCGGCGGCGGCCGCGGCCGCGCGGATGGGGGCCGTCAGATGGTGGATGGCCGGGTATCCCTCCGGGGCGTCCTCATGGTCGCTGACGAAGTCGTTGACCAGGGCGCGCGCGTAGCGTCCCGTAAAAGCGCGGGTCAGCCTCGTTTCCGTGAACTGCGGGGCGCCCAAGGCGTCCTTGTGCAACTGCCGCGCGCCGCTCTCGTCGGTGCGCACGAGGGCAGTCCCCACCTGCGCCGCACTCGCGCCGGCGTCGAGCACCGACGTCACGGCGGCGGCGTCGGAAACGGCACCGGCTGCTATCAGCGGAAGGCCGACGGCGGCACGCACCTCCCTGACCAGCTCCGCCGTCGTGGACGGTGTACCGGCTGGCCGGCGGTCCGCCAGGAACGCGCCGCTGTGCGCGCCGGCGCTGCTGTGCTGCACCACGAGGGCGTCGACGCCGCGGTCCGCGGCCAGCTCCGCTTCGGCCTTGCTGGTAACAGTGGCAATCACCGCTGACCCCGCCCGCCGGAGCGCGGCCACCACCCCTGATGCCGGCAGGCCGAACGCGAAACTCACCAGCTCAACCGGATGCAGCAGGAGTTCGTCGATCTTGCCCTGCCAGTGATCGTCATCGTCAAGCCTCAGCGGCGGGAGGCTGACGCCGTAGCGGTCGGCATCCACGCGCAGAGTGAGCCGATACTGCTCCAGCCGGTTCACATCCTGGGGCGCGGGGTGCAGTTGCGCGGGATCCGGCACGAAGACGTTCACGCCGAACCTGATGCCCGCTTCGCGTGCGGCCCGTATCTCCTCGCTCATCGCGGGAACAGTTTTGTACCCGGCCGCGAGGAAGCCGAGGCCGCCGGCGCGGTGAACTGCTGCGACGAAGCGGGGAGTCGACGTCCCGCCGGCCATGGGCGCCGCGATTACCGGAGTGCCAAACAGGGGATGGGACATAGTCTGCTCCTTGAGACGACTCAGTAGGCTGTTCGGGTGACTAACTCTGACAACCTACCCGATGCTCCCTCTGTTCCTTCCGGCAGCACTGTTCCTTCCGACAGCACAGATCCTTCCGGCAGCACAGTTCAAGCCCACGACGTCGTGATCGGACTGGACATCGGCGGCACCAAAACGAGGGGAGTCCGCTTCGAACGCGGAGAACCCGTCGCCGACGAAAGCGTCGGGAGTTCGAACGTGCAGAATGTCAGCCGCGCAGAAGCGGCGGCGCACCTGGCGGAGCTCTTCGCCAAAATAGGCCAGGGCCCCGTGTCCTACGTCTACGCCGGGGCCGGCGGCATCGACACGGACGAGGACGCGGCCGCCCTGGCCGCCCTCATCGAACCGCACGTTCCCGGGGCCCGGATCACCGTGGTCCACGACTCGCGCCTGCTCCTTGCTGCCGGCGGGGCGAGCAGCGGTGTGGCCGTCATTGCGGGGACGGGCTCGGCGGCGTGGGGGCGGAACGGGCACGGTGAAGAAGCACGGGCCGGCGGCTGGGGCTACCTCCTCGGCGACGAAGGCAGCGGCTACTGGCTGGGCCGGGAGGCCGTCCGCCACAGCCTCCGCCGCATGAACCAGAGCCTGGAACCAGACCAGCTCACCCTGGCGTTGCTCGAGTCCTGCGGGGTGGACGATCCCAACAAGCTGATCGCCCTGTTCCATTCCCCCTCCACGGGCCGCCGCTACTGGGCGCAGCAGGCCAGGCTGGTGGTTGAGGCGGCGGACTCCGGCCACCGGATCAGCCAGCAGCTCGTTGACCAGGCAGGCCATGACCTTGCTGACATGGCGGCGCAGGTTCTGCGGCAGCTCAGGCTCGACGGTCCCGTCATCCTCGGCAGCGGGCTCGGCATGAACGTCGTCCGGCTCCAGGACGCATTCCGGACCCGGCTCGCAGCAGCGGGCGTCACGGACGTCCGCGTGCTCGACCGGGATCCCGTCTTCGGCGTCCTGCAGCTGGTGGGCGAACAGGGCTGAGGGGCCTGCCCCGGGGCTAACAGCGCAGTGAGGGGTCAGGACCGGGTCCGGGGCCTGAGCTGCACGCCGGGCAGGGGAGGTGCGGGGATCCTGCCGGCCTCGCGCCCGGCGTCGGACCCGTGCCCGCGGACCAGCCCGAACCGGGCCGCCGCGGCGGCATCAGCGGGCAGTGTTGCCTGGGCTTCCCAGTCGGCCCGTGCCTGCGCCACCTCCTCGTGCGTCCTGCCCACGAAGTTCCACCACATGAGCAGCTCCTCCTGGAGGGGCTCACCGCCAATCAGGAGGAACCGGGTGCCCGGCAGCCCGTCCACGCGGAGGGCCTCACGGCCCTCGCCCAGGTAGCCCAGCGGGCCGGGACCGATGTCCTGGCCGTCCACCGTCAGGCCGCCGTCGAGCACCAGGACGGCGTGCTCGAACTCCGGATTGAGCGGCAACGAGGCGGCGCTGTCGCACCGGACCTCCACGCCCACGATCGGCGTGTACATCGTGGCCGGCGAGGAGCCGCCGGCAAAACTGCCCACCATGACCGTTGCAACGAAACCGGGACCGTGGACAGTCGGCAGGTCGCGGTGCTGTTCGAAGGCCGGAGGCCGGTTTCGTTCGGCGTCCGGGAGAGCCACCCAGAGCTGAAGGCCGCGCTGTATCGGAAATTGCGCACCGCCGTCGTCAGCGTTGAAGTCTTGCGGCCCGCCGCCGCCCTCTGCGGCGCCGGCCACCGCGTCCTCCACCGGCAGGACGGCGAACTCCGAGTGCGCGACTCCGAAGCCGGCCGTCATGATGTTCAGTTCGCCCGGACGGACAATGACGTCGCTGCCCACGCTGTCCCGGTGCCGGACCTGCCCGGCCAGCGGCCATGTGACCGTCTGCAGCCCGGTGTGCGGATGCGGGAGCACGGACATCGGTGTCCGGTCCGGGCCAAAGCTGTCCAGGAAACACCAGGCACCCACCGTTGGCAGGCCCCGCTGCGGCAGGGTGCGTTGCACCTTGATGCCGCGGATGCCGCCCAGCGGAACCTCACGCGCCGGCCACAACTGCACGCAGGGGCCGGTTCCGGTGCCGGCATCCGGGCCCGCCGGCGGGCACACTTCCTCCTGGGGGAGGACCTCAAGATTCGTCACAGTCCCACTCTAGGGCTGCCGCCCTCGGCCGGCATAGGACCGGGGCTACGCTGGATCCATGAGCGTTCACTTCGACACCCGGCCTGCCGCCTACGCGGTCATCATCCACGACGGTGCCATCCTGCTCGCGTACTGGAAGCAGGACGGCAAGGAAGGCTGGACGCTTCCCGGCGGTGGCCTGGACCTCGCCGAACATCCAGTGGACGGCTGCATCCGGGAGATCTTCGAGGAAACGGGTTACCACGCCCAGATCGGCCCCATGCTAGGGATCGACGTCGGCCACTGGCCGGCAGGCACCAGGCTGGACGGCATCGACCGGGACTTCCAGTCCCTCCGGCTGGTGTACGAGGCGACCGTGACAGGCGGGGAGATCAGCCACGAGGTGGACGGCACCACGACCCACGCCGCGTGGATCCCGTTGGGCGAGGTCGGCTCGCTCAACCGGGTTTCCCTAGTGGACGCGGCCCTGCGGCTGTTCCGGGAGCGTCCGGTCAACGGCAAACTTGGGTGATTATTTCCCGGCCGGATCCCTTGCCGGATTCGTTGGCGTCATTCCCTAGCCAGGCCGGCGGAGGCTGGCTATCCTAGGGGAGTCGCTGGATGTTTCGGTCCGGCGGCAGCGATTCCGGCATGAACTCCGCAACGGGGAGGTGGACCTGATGATTGCAGCATTCCTGCGCGCACCGCGCACCGGCAAAGACTCCTTCATTACTCCTGCCCCGATCCTGCGCACCGCCTAAGCGGCATACAGCCGCAGCCTCCGCACCGTCTTTTTAGCAGCACGACGTCCTGTTGCGGAAGCAGGCCTGGCGCCCCGGGGCCACACCCGAGGTTCACAGTGAAAAATCCTTCAGGCAGTTCAGCAAACCCAATTCAACAATCAACCGACAATTCACCCCCGTCCGGGGACCGCCACCCTGCCCCGGACAGGTTGAGCGGACCCGTCCGCTACGGCTTCACGGAGGCCGTCGCGCTGCGCTTCGCCGCCCATCCCGTTGACGGCGGTGAGGTCCCGGCGCGTGTGGTGCGGGCAGACCGCAACCGCGTGGTGGCCGCCACGGTGGACGGTCTCATGCGCCTGCCCTACCCACCGGCCGGCAGGCATCCGGCGCCCGGCGCGCATCCGGCGGCGGCTCCCGCGCCTCCGGCGGTGCCGACGGCCGGCGACTGGGTCTGGCTCGGGCAGAACCGGGCCGGTGAACCCGCCATCGTCAGGGTGTTGCCCCGGGCGTCGGAGCTCAGCCGCAAGCGGGCCTACGAAGCCTCCTCCGAAGCCCAGGTTCTCGCCGCCAACATCGACGTGGTGGGCGTCATTGTGCCGGTGGACCGCCCGCTGACCCACAACAGGCTGGAACGGACGCTCGTCGCGGCCTGGGACTCGGGCGCCACGCCCCTGGTGATCATCACCAAGGCGGACCTGGCGGACATCGCGGACGACGTCGTCGGGAAAGTGATCCTGCAGGCCGCAGGCGTCGACGTGGTGACGACGTCGGCCGAGCAGGGCGACGGGCTGGACGAGCTGCTCACGCATGTGCTGCCGGGCCGGACGCTCGTGCTGCTGGGCCCCTCAGGCGCGGGCAAGTCCACGCTCATCAACGCGCTCGCGGGCCACGACGTCCAGTCGACAGGGAACGTGCGCGCCGCCGACGGCCGGGGACGGCACACCACCACGTCACGGGAGCTCGTGCCGCTGCCCAACGGCGCCGTGCTCATGGACACGCCGGGCGTCCGCGGCTTCGGACTCTTCGACGCGGACGACGGCATGGGCGAGATGTTCGGCGACCTGGAAGAGCTCTTCGGAAAATGCCGTTTTTCCGACTGTGCCCACGATAAAGAGCCGGGTTGTGCTGTCCGCGCCGCCCTGGAGGACGAATCGCTCGACACGCGGCGGTGGGCCAGCTACCTGAAGCTGCAGCGCGAACTCGCGGCGCTGAACCGGCGCCATGATGCGGCGGCCCGGAGGGCGTACCAGCGGGAATGGCACCAGAAAGTGGCCGTTGCGGGAAGGAGCCAGCGCGCGGCTGAACGGTACGGTAAGCGCTGACCCATCCGCAGCGGCCTTGTCTCCGAATGATTACGGTATTCGTACTGGCAGTTACTTTGCCGCAGGCACTGGTTACGCTTTGTCAAGACGTGCTTTACTCCTAAAAATCAGCGTGCTTATGATCAGTTCGCTTGACCGTCCGATGTTGCCGCTCAACAGTTAGGTAAGCCCGGGAATGGCCGAAGCCATGATTGAGTTCCAGAGCGTCACCAAGCAGTACCAGAGCGGGCAGCCGGCGGTGGATGAGTTGAGCATGTCCATCGACCAAGGCTCCATCACGGTGTTCGTCGGACCGTCAGGCTGCGGGAAGACAACCTCCCTGCGCATGATCAACCGGATGGTCGAGCCAACGTCCGGAACCATCACGGTCGGTGGCAAGGACGTCATCACGGTGCCGGCCGCCGAACTCCGGCGGTCCATGGGGTACGTCATGCAGTCATCCGGACTCATGCCGCACCGTTCGGTGCTGGACAACATTGCCACGGTGCCGCGCCTGAACGGCGTGTCCAAGGCGGACGCCCGCAAGCGTGCCGAGGAACTGCTCGACGTCGTGGGGCTGGCCTCGGGGCTGGGGAAGCGTTATCCGTCTCAGCTCTCCGGCGGGCAGCAGCAGCGCGTCGGCGTGGCGCGTGCGCTCGCGGCCGATCCGCCGGTGCTCCTCATGGACGAGCCCTTCAGCGCCGTGGACCCGGTGGTGCGCGACGAACTCCAGCAGGAGCTCCTGCGGCTGCAGCGCGACCTTGCCAAGACCATTGTTTTTGTCACGCACGACATCGACGAAGCCACCGTCCTGGGGGACAAAGTGGCGGTCTTCGCCGTCGGCGGCAAACTCGCGCAGTACGCCACTCCGGAGGAGATCCTGCGTGCCCCGGCCAACGAGTTCGTGGCATCCTTCGTGGGCCGGGACCGCGGGTTCCGGCACCTCGCGTTCACCGCGGCCGACGGCGTGGAAGTCCACCCGGTGCCGACGGTCACCCGGGACGGCGGCGCGGTCGAGCGTCCGGACGCCGCGGACGGCTGGCGGCTCGTGGTGGACGCGGACGCGCGGCCGCTGGGCTGGGAAGGTCCGGGCCCGGACTCCGACCTCATTCCGGGCGGTTCACTCTTCCGGCCCGGCGACACCCTTCGGCGTGCCTTGGATTCCGCCCTGTCATCGCCGTCGGGGCTGGGCGTGGCCGTGGATGAAGCCGGCCGGGTCTCGGGCGTCGTAAAGGCGGCCGAGGTGCTGGCCGTGATCGAATCGGCCCGCCAGGTCCGGCAGGGCGCGCTCTGATGGACTGGTTCCTGGCGAACAGTGGAATGGTCTTTGAACGGGCCGGACAGCACCTGGTCCTGGCGCTGGTTCCGATGATCCTCGGCTTGCTCATCTCGATCCCGCTGGCCCAGTTGTCCCGCCGGCACCCTGCACTGAGGTCCCTGGTGGCCACCGTCAGCTCACTCCTGTACACCATTCCCTCGCTGGCGCTTTTCATCATCCTGCCGCCGCTCCTGGGCACGCGGATCCTGGACCCGATCAACGTCATTGTTGCCCTGACCATATATGCGGTGGCCCTGCTGGTTCGGGCGGCCATGGACGCTTTCGACTCCGTGGATGACGACCTCCGGCAGGCGGCCGTGGCCATGGGCTACAAGCCCGCGGCACGCTTCCTGCAGATCGACCTGCCGCTATCCCTGCCGGTGCTTTTTGCGGGTCTCCGCGTGGTCTCCGTGAGCAATATTTCGCTGGTGAGCGTCGCCGCGCTGCTCGGGGTGGGCAATCTCGGCATGCTGTTCACGGACGGGCTGCAGCGGACATTCATCACCGAAGTGGTGGTGGGCATCATCGCCATCCTGCTGCTGGCGCTGCTGATGGATGCGGTGCTGGTCCTCCTGGAGAGGCTGCTCACGCCGTGGACCCGGGCTTCGGCCGCTGCGGCCAAACCTGATGCGAAAACGGGCGCCGAATTCATTGCCGAAACACACGTGCATGCGGGAGCCGGGTCATGAGCAACATCTTCACCGAGACGTTCGCCTGGCTCGCGGACCCCGAGCACTGGTCCGGGAGTTCCGGCATTGCCACGCGGCTGCTGGAACACCTGCAGTACAGCGCCCTGGTTCTTGTCATCGCCGCGGCCATCGCCGTACCGGTTGGCCTTTATATCGGGCACACCGGCAGGGGCCGAGTTGCGGCAGTGGCCGTTGCCGGTGCCCTGCGTGCTTTGCCGACGCTCGGACTCCTGGTGCTCTTTGCCCTGATTGCCGGCAGCGGCCTCATGCCGCCTGTGTGGGCGCTGGTGATCCTCACCGTGCCGCCGCTGCTTGCCGGCACCTACGCGGGTATCTCCAGCGTGGACCCCACCGTGGTGGATGCGGCGCGGGCCATGGGCATGAAGGAACTCCAGATTCTGTTCGGCGTCGAGCTCCCCAACGGACTCCAGGTGATGTTCGGCGGCATCCGCACGGCCGTGCTTCAGGTGATCGCCACCGTGTCGGTTGTGGCCTACCTTCCGCTGGGCGGGCTCGGACGCTACCTCTTCGACGGCCTGGTCCTGCAGGACTTTCCGCGGATGCTGGCGGGCTCGCTGCTGATCGCGGGCCTGGCGATCGCCGTCGACCTCATCCTGGCGGCTGTGCAGAAGCTGCTGGTTTCCCCCGGACTTTCCACCGGTTCCAAGGGCGGCCGCAAGGCCGCCACCGATCTCACGGCTGCCGCACCCGCGGCGGCTGCTGTTCAAGGAGGCACCCCATGAAGCACCCCATCCGCACGACCCTCACCCGCCGTGGCCTGGGCGGCCTCGCCGCAGGTGTGGGCATTGCCATGGCCCTGTCAGCGTGTGGCGGCGGCGACCCGCTGACGTCCCCCACCACCACCGCGGGCAGCGCCGCTGCGGGCGGCTCCCTGGTGGTCGGATCCGCAGACTTCCCCGAGAGCCAGATCATCGCGGAGATCTACGCCGGCGCCCTGACCCAGGCCGGCGTCACAGCCACCACCAAGCCCAACATCGGCTCGCGTGAGATCTACTTCAAGGCTGTCCAGGACGGTTCCGTTGACGTCGTTCCGGACTATTCCGGAAACCTGCTCTCGCATGTGGATGCAGAGGCTCCCGAAGTCGCCGCCGAGGACATCTACAAGGCACTGCCGGGCAAGCTTCCGCAGGGCCTCGGAGTGCTGGAGCCGGCAAAGGCCGAGTCCAAGGACGCCATGGTGGTCACCAAGGCCACCGCCGAGAAGCACCAACTGAAATCCATCGAGGACCTGGCCAAGGTCTGCAAGGACTTCACCATGGCAGCTCCAGCCACCTTCGAGACCCGGGCCTACGGCTTCCCCGGGCTGAAGAAGAACTACGGCTGCGAGCTCAAGGCCCTCAAGCCCTTCAGCGACGGCGGCGGCAACCTGACGCTCCAGGCCCTCCTGACGGACGATGTGCAGGTGGCCGATATCTACACCACCACCCCCTCCATCGCGGACAACGACCTGGTGGTGCTGGAAGACCCCAAGAACAACTTCAAGGCGCAGCAGGTGCTGCCGCTCTACAACGAGGCCAAGATGACGGACAAGGCCAAAGAGGCACTGAACAGCGTCTCCAAGATCCTGACCACTGAAGACCTCATCAACCTCAACCGTGCTGTCAGCGGCACCCAGAAGCAGAATGCGAAGGATGCCGCCGCGGCCTGGCTCAAGGACAAGGGCATCGTCAAGTAGCCCCGGGCCAGGGACCACAGCGCCTACGCAGCCTGAGCATCCTGGCAAGGAACTAAAGCACGACGGCGGCTGCCGGACTCCTCGGGAAACGGGGAACAGGCGGCCGCCGTCGGTGTCTGAGTGCGATGACCGGACTGCCCGGTCCGCCGTACAGTGTGAGCCAAGTCTCCGCGGAAGTACATCCCGCTTATGGCATATTTGATGAATGGCAGAATTCAAGCAGTCCACCAAGCTTCATAATGTCCTTTACGACATCCGTGGACCGATTCTTCAGGCCGCCCAGCAGATGGAGGCAGAGGGTCACCGAATCCTCAAACTGAACATCGGAAACCCGGCCCCTTTCGGTTTTGAAGCGCCGGACGCGATCCTGGTGGACATGATCCGCCACCTGCCCCACGCCCAGGGGTACAGCGACTCCCGCGGCATTTTCTCGGCCCGGACCGCCGTCTCGCAGTACTACCAGACGCGCGGCATCCAGAACATCCACGTGGACGACATCTACCTCGGCAACGGTGTCAGCGAGCTCATCACCATGTCGCTCATGGCCCTGCTGGAGGACGGTGACGAGGTCCTGATCCCCACGCCGGACTACCCGCTGTGGACCGCCTCGGTGGCGCTGGCCGGCGGCCGTCCGGTGCACTACCTCTGTGATGAGGATTCGGGCTGGCAGCCTGACCTCGACGACCTGGAAGCAAAGATCACGCCGCGCACCAAGGGCATCGTGGTCATCAACCCGAACAACCCCACCGGCGCCGTGTATCCGGAGAGCACGCTGCGCAAGATCGTGGCGCTGGCGGAAAAGCACGGCCTGGTCATCTTCGCCGACGAGATCTACGAGAAGATCCTGTACGAGGATGCGGTTCACGTGAACATGGCGGGGCTCACGGGCGACGACGTCCTGTGCCTGACGTTCAGCGGGCTGTCCAAGGCCTACCGCGTATGCGGCTACCGCGCGGGATGGATGGGCATTTCCGGGCCGAAGAAGGATGCCTCGGATTACCTCGAAGGCATCAACCTGCTGGCCAACATGAGGCTGTGCGCCAACGTGCCCGCGCAGCACGCCATTCAGACGGCGCTCGGCGGCTACCAGAGCATCAACGACCTGATCCTGCCCGGCGGGCGCCTGCTTGAACAGCGGAACAAGGCCTACGACATGCTCAATGCCATTCCGGGCGTCAGCACGCAGCAGGCAAGGGGTGCCCTGTACCTGTTCCCGAAGCTGGATCCCGAGGTCTACAACATCCGCGACGACGAGAAGTTCGTCTTGGACCTGCTGAAAGAGCAGAAAATCCTGGTGTCCCACGGCAGGGCGTTCAACTGGGTGCGGCCCGACCACTTCCGGATGGTGACCCTGCCCAACGTCAAGGACATCGAGGAAGCAATCGGACGGATGGGAGACTTCCTCAGCAGGTATCCGGGGAACTAGCCTGTTCCCACCTACAAATGCAGAAAGAGGACCCCATGGCCGGCGTCGTCGAGTTTGAAAAGTTTCCTTCCGGAACTTTGAAGGTGGAGAAGGGCTTCAACCTTGCGGACCTCGATCCTGACTCGACCCCCGGCTACACAGGGAACAAGGCCGACGGCGAGGCTTTGCTCAGCGACCTTGACGGCAAGCTGGCCGAACTGCAGGAGCAGCTGTTCGCCGGGTCCAAATTCGGCGGCACCAAGAGGGTCCTGCTGATCCTGCAAGGAATGGATACCGCGGGCAAGGGCGGGATCGTGAAGCACGTCCTGGGCACGATGGATCCCCAGGGCGTTCAGTTCAAGTCGTTCAAGGCGCCCACCCCGGAAGAGAAGGCCTACGACTTTCTCTGGCGGATCGAAAAGGAAGTGCCGGCGGCCGGCATGATGGGGGTCTTCGACCGCTCCCACTACGAGGACGTCCTGATCCACCGTGTCCATGGCTGGGCGGACCCCAAGGAAATTGAGCGGCGCTACGCGGCCATCAACGAATTCGAAGCCCGGCAGACGGCAGTGGGCACCGCAGTCATCAAAGTCATGCTGAATATCAGCAATGAGGAGCAGAAGGAGCGGCTGCTGGCTCGGCTAGACAAGCCGGAGAAGCACTGGAAGTACAACACCGGGGATCTGAAGGAGCGGGCATTCTGGGGTGACTACATGGCGGCGTATCAGGCCGTGTTCACTGCGACCAACACGGAACATGCCCCCTGGTATGTGGTGCCCGCGAACAAGAAGTGGTACGCGCGGATTGCGGTGCAGCAGTTACTGCTCGAGGCGCTGATGTCCCTGAAGCTGGAGTGGCCCAAGGCAGAGTTCGACGTGGAGGCCGAGCGCCGTTTGGCCGAGAGGTCCTGAGCCCCGTCTGATCCGTCCTCATGCAGGTCGTCCGGCTAATCAGCGGCGCCAGTCCGGCTCCGCGGTGCCCCGGCGCTTGGCTCTCCTGGCGGGGCGTTAGCTCTCCTTGCGCGCAGCTGCGAGCCTTTTGCGTGCCCCCTCGAGCCAGTCTTCGCACCGTTTGGCCAGTGCCTCGCCCCGTTCCCACAGTGCCAGTGAGTCTTCGAGACTGGTGCCGCCTGCTTCGAGCTTGGACACGACGCCCACCAGTTGCTCCCTGGCTTCCTCGTAGCTGAGGGACTCGATGTCGGACTGGCCGGCGGCCGCGCTGGCGGGGTCGGTGCCGATGGAATGGTCTGTCATGTTGGCTGGCCTGTCGTGTCGGTGGGGTGGGTTCCGTTGGTCTGGCTGGTGCCGCTGGTGGGATCACTCATGGGGCTCCTTGGGTTTTGGGCCCGGGCACGGCGGCATCGGATCCGCCGGTGGATTCGGCGCCGAACCGCCCGCCGGCCACGCGGACGGAGAGTTCCGTTCCGCGGGGAGCCTGCGAAGGATGGCGCACCACGGTGCCGGTGCCGGCGGATCCCTTGCTTCCGGCGAGCTGGACCACGGCGTAACCGCGGTCCAGGGTCTGCTGGGGTGAGAGGGACCGGACCTGCGCCTGCAGATGGACCAGCTGATCGGCCGCCCTCGTGACGGCTGCGGTGATGGCTGCAGTGGATCGGCGGGTCAGCCGGTCGACGTCGTCGGCGCGTGCGGTGACCATGCCTTCCGGAGCCGCCAGCACGGGACGGGAGCGGATCGCCGCAAGGCGATCGGTTTCCCGGGCCACGAGCTGGGTGACAGAGCGGCGCAGCTGGGCTTCGGCCTGCCGGACCCTGGCGAGCTCCTCGGAAACTTCGGGGACAATGCGCTTGGCGGCGTCCGTGGGCGTGGATGCCCGGAGATCGGCCACATCGTCCAGGATGGGGCGGTCGGCTTCGTGGCCGATGGCGCTGACGACGGGTGTTTGCGCCGCGGCCACAGCGCGGATGAGTTGCTCGCTGCTGAAGGGCAGGAGGTCCTCAAGCGCCCCGCCGCCCCGGGCAATGACGATGACGTCGACGTCAGCGCGGGCGTCGAGTTCCCGAAGTGCTCCGACCACCTGCGAAACCGCCGTGTTTCCCTGCACTGCGACCTCGCGGATTTCGAATTCGACCGCCGGCCAGCGCAGGGCGGCGTTGCGGAGCACATCCTTCTTGGCATCGGAGTCGCGCCCGGTGATGAGGCCGATCCGGTGGGGGAGCAGCGGCAGCCGTTTCTTCCTGGACTCGGCAAAGAGGCCTTCGGCGGCAAGGGCGTGCCGGAGCCGCTCGATCCGTGCAAGGAGGTCGCCGAGGCCCACGGGGCGGATGTCCTTGACGGACATGTTCACGCGTCCGGTCTTCAGCCAGAATTCGGCCTTGAGGAGCGCAACAACCCTGCTCCCGCGTTCGAGCGGTGTTTCCTGGCGGTCCAGGACGTTGGACCAGATGGATGCGGGCAGCGAAATTTCGGCATCAACGTCCCTGAGGGTAAGGAATGCGCTGCTGCCGCGCCGGTTCAGCTCGATGACCTGTCCCTCGACCCAGGCGGCCGGTGCCCGCTCGATGTGGGTCTTGAGTTTCTGGGAGAGCAACTGCAGCGGCCAGGGGTTGTCCGGCGTGGTATCTGCCGCGGTGGCAGGTACCGTGGTGGGCCCGGAAGCGGGCACCGTGGCATTTTCAGCCATGTGCTGCCTCGACGGCGGCGATTGCCTGTTGCATGTGGCGGTCCTTTGCCTTCGCGGTGGGTTAACCAACTCTATCCATAGCTCTACCACCGGGCGGTGACATTTTTGATAGGGAGGCGGCGCCCCTAGGATGGCAGTGTCCCAGCGACAAGCCAGGAACCCGACCAGCTAGGAATCCCTTGCGCTCTTTTGTTGCGGCTTTGGCCGTCATCCTTGGTCTGCTGTTGTCCGCGGTGGCCGTCCCCGCCATCTGGGTGGACCGCAACATCGTGCAGGAGGATGGCTTTGTGGCCCTCGCGGCGCCGCTGGGCAAGGATCCGGCCTTCCAAAAGCGTCTCGCGACTGCCGCGGTGGGGAGCATCGATGCCGGAGCCAATCTCCCGGATCCGGTGGCCCAGCTCGTCCGCCCGGTTCTGGAATCGGCGGCCGGTTCGCTCACCGGCCTGCCGGCGTACCCGGCCGCCTGGGAAGAAACGCTGCGAAAGAGCCACCGCCTCAACTTCGCTGACCCGGCAACGCTGCCGCCGGAAGTGGACTCCGCCACGTCCCTGACCCTCGATGTGGCCCCTCTCGTGGCGCTGGCGACCAAGCAGATCTCAGACAAGGTGGGCGTCAAGCTGGAAGCGCCGAACCAGACGCTGGTGAACATCGGACAGTCTGGCCAGCGCCAGCTGATCGAACGCGTGTCGGCGTACTCACCGGTGGGTTACAGCCTCGCCATCGGCGCAGGTGTGGCATTCCTGCTGGCGCTCGTGACGGCGCGGCGCCGCTGGAAAGTGCTGGCGGTTATCGGCCTGGGAGGGCTGGGGTTGGCAGGACTGTGGACGTGGGCATCCGGCTGGGCTTCGGATGCCGTGACGAGTACGGCCAGCGGAAACGAAATGGCGGACCTCTTCAAGCGGGAGTTCGTTGCGGCGGCAGCGGCAGGGTTCGGATCCTGGGTCGTTGCAGCCGCGGTGGCTGGCGCGATTCTCCTGGCGGCGGGGCTGATCATCAGGGTCTTTGGAGGACCGGCACGCCGGGTGTGAGCCAGCTCTACCCCGCCCGGGGCGAAGTCCGCCAACCGGTAGCATGGAGAAATGACCTCCTCAGCAGTTTCCCTTTCGATGCCAACCGTCCCGCGCAGGCGCCGTTCGCCGGAGGAAGTGCTGGCTGCGGCACCGGTGGCCGGTCCCAAGAAAGTTCTGCTGGCGGCTCCGCGCGGATACTGTGCCGGGGTGGACCGCGCCGTCATCGCCGTCGAGAAGGCGCTGGAACATTACGGGCCGCCCGTCTACGTGCGCAAGCAGATTGTCCACAACGTGCACGTGGTCAGCTCGCTGGAGGAGCAGGGGGCCATCTTTGTCGATGAAACCGATGAGGTCCCCGAGGGCGCCCTGGTGATCTTTTCCGCTCACGGAGTCTCTCCGGCGGTTGTCCAGTCTGCAGAGGACCGCGGTCTGCGCACCATCGACGCCACATGCCCCCTGGTGACCAAAGTCCACAAGGAAGCAGTCCGCTTTGCGAAGGACGACTTCGACATCCTGCTGATCGGCCACGACGGCCACGAGGAAGTGGAAGGCACCGCCGGAGAAGCCCCTGAGCACATCCAGATCATCAACGGCCCCCACGAGGTGGACAAAGTGACCGTCCGGGACCCGGAGAAAGTCATTTGGCT
Source organism: Arthrobacter sp. ZGTC131 (assembly GCF_002929275.1). Taxonomy (GTDB): domain Bacteria; phylum Actinomycetota; class Actinomycetes; order Actinomycetales; family Micrococcaceae; genus Arthrobacter. The sequence continues at coordinate 429,066 of NZ_PJIK01000001.1, read as the reverse complement.
GTCCCAGACCACCCTCAGCGTCGACGAAACCATGGAAACGGTACGGCTGCTCAAGGAGCGCTTCCCCACGCTCCAGGACCCGCCCAGCGACGACATCTGCTACGCCACCACCAACCGTCAGGTGGCCATCAAGAAGATCTCCCCGCAGGCGGACCTGGTGATCGTGGTCGGTTCTGCGAACTCGTCCAATTCCGTGCGCCTGGTGGAAGTGGCGCTTGAATACGGCGCCAAGGCCTCCTACCGCGTGGATTTTGCCAACGAGGTGGACGAAACCTGGTTTGAGGGCGTCGCCACGGTGGGAGTCACCTCGGGAGCGTCCGTGCCGGAGGTTCTCGTCAAGGACGTCCTCCGTCTCCTTTCCGACTACGGCTACGGCGCCGTAGAGGAAGTTGTCACGGCGGAAGAGGACCTGCTGTTCTCCCTGCCGAAGGAACTTCGGGCCACCCTCAAGAAAGCCGGGGATGTCTCACGGGCGCTCGGCGGCAGGCGCTCAAACTAGGTCCTGCCCCTAGGCCCACTGCTCAGGCGGCGTCCTCTTCCGCCTCCGGTTCTCCGCCTGCCCTGCCGTGCACTGTGCCCAGCTGACCCATCGCCTCGTCCCGCGGCTGAAGCTCGGGAGCTGAGACGGACCGCGGCGTGACCTGGACGGCCGGCGGCGTGACCAGCCCGGCGGCGTCCATGGCATTCAGCTTCCGGGCCGTGGGGAGGACCCGGGCCTCCAGGGTGCCGACCATCGAGTTGTAGCGGTCAACGGAGGACTTCAGCGACGACCCCAGCTTGCTGACGTTTTCGCCGAGGGTCCCCATGCGTTCATACAGTTGCCGGGCGAGCTCGAACAGCTCGCGGGCGCTGTCTGTGAGGACGTCCTGGCGCCAGGTGAACGCAACCGACTTGAGCACCGCCAGCAGAGTGCCGGGGGAGGCAAGCACGACGTTCTTGGAGAGCGCATGGTCCAGCAGGGCGGGATCGGCGGAGAGCGCCGCGGCGAGGATGGACTCCGCGGGCAGGAAACAGATGACCAGCTCCGGCGAATTTCCCGAGATATCCCAGTACTTCTTGCTGCTGAGGGCGTCGACGTGGGCCTTGAGCGCCTTTGCGTGGGCGGCCATGAGATCCTGCTGGGCGGACTGGCCGAGTCCCCGCCGGTCGCCGTCCGACTGGCCCAGCTCCTGTGCCTGGAGGTAGGCGGACAGGGGCACCTTGGCGTCCACCACGAGCTGCTTGTGGCCCGGAAGCTGAACCACGAGGTCCGGACGGACCGAGGATTCAGCCCCGGCGCTGTGCAGCTGCTCGTGGAAATCGACGTGGCGGAGCATCCCCGCGGCCTCCACCACCCGGCGCAACTGGACCTCCCCCCACTGGCCGCGCGCGCTGTTGGAGCGGAGCGCCGATTCGAGGGCGTGCGTTGAGCGCATCAGCTGTTCGTCCGAAAGCCTGGCCTCCTGCAGCTGCTGCGCCAGTTGCCCGTACTGCTCCAGCCGGTCCCGTTCCAAAAGGGAGACCTGCTGCTGCACCGCAGTCAGCTTTTCCGCCACCGGTGCCAGCGCCCGCAGCACACTGCCGTCCTGCTGGCGTGACTCACCCAGTTCCCGGTTCTGGGCTGCCAGAAGTCTCCGCTCCGCGTCGGCCGCGGCGAATTGGGCGCTCACTTCCGAAAGCCGCGCCGATACGCCGTCGAAATCCGCTTCAAGGGCGGTGCTACGGCGGCGCAAGACCGTGTACGCCACGGCAGCGCCGGCCACGGCGCCCAGCAGCAGCATCAGTAGGGCGAGAATGACTGCAAAAGGTTCCATGCCTTCACTGTGGCATGCAGGTGCGACATTTTTGCCGAAGGCAACGGCAGCGCAACTACCGGCGGCCCGCAGCATGCAGTCCGGAGCCCGTCACCGGACGGGGCCACCCACGGGCGGCCGCATGGTTCCTGCCCGATTACCGGTAGAATCAATGTCCGTGGCTCTTACTATTGGCATCGTCGGCCTGCCCAACGTCGGCAAATCAACTCTTTTCAACGCACTGACCCGCAATCAGGTGCTGGCAGCGAACTACCCGTTCGCCACCATTGAACCGAATGTCGGCGTCGTGAACCTGCCGGATCCCCGCCTGGCGAAGCTGGCGGAAATCTTTGGTTCCCAGCGGCTGCTGCCGGCCCCGGTGTCCTTCGTGGACATCGCCGGCATCGTGAAAGGTGCGTCGGAGGGTGAAGGCCTGGGCAACAAGTTCCTCGCCAACATCCGCGAGGCCGAGGCCATCGCCCAGGTTGTCCGTGTGTTCGATGACCCCGATGTCATCCACGTCGACGGCAAGGTGGATCCCCGCTCGGATATGGAGACCATCAACACCGAGCTGATCCTGGCCGACCTGCAGACCATCGAAAACGCGATTCCCCGGATCGAAAAAGAAGTCAAGATCAAGAAGCGGGAAGCGGCCGAGCTGGCGGCCATCAAGGCGGCCCAGGCTGTCCTGGAACGCGGCGACACTATTTTCGCTTCCGTCAAGAGCGACAAACTGGAGATGGAGCACCTCAAGGAGCTCAGCCTCCTGACCGCCAAGCCCTTCATCTACGTCTTCAACGCTGACGAAGGGATCCTCGGCAGCCCGGAAAAGCAGGAGGAGCTGCGTGCCCTCGTGGCACCGGCAGACTGCATCTTCCTCGACGCCAAGCTGGAATCCGACCTCGTGGAGCTGGATGAGGAAGAAGCCCGCGAGATGCTGGAGATGAACGGGCAGGACGAATCCGGCCTGGACCAGCTCGCCCGCGTCGGCTTCCACACACTCGGGCTGCAGACCTACCTGACGGCAGGGCCCAAGGAAACGCGTGCGTGGACCATCCACCAGGGCGACACGGCGCCGCAGGCCGCGGGCGTCATCCACTCCGATTTTCAGCGCGGTTTCATCAAGGCCGAAGTCGTCTCGTTCGATGACCTCATTGCTGCCGGTTCCATGGCCGAGGCGAAGTCCCGCGGCAAGGTCCGCATCGAGGGCAAGGAATATGTGATGGCCGACGGCGACGTCGTCGAGTTCCGCTTCAATGTGTGAGTCCCAGCCACAAATTGAGTGATTGAGATTTGACATTCAAAAGCCCCGATCCTTTGGATCGGGGCTTTTGTTGTGATTGGCTTGCATGGCTGTCAACGTTGCACAGATCAAGGAATCCTTACGGCAAATGTTCCGTGGTTCCGGATAGGTTGCATCTCGGTAACAACCTTTACTGAGGGACAACTTTCGGACCGCAGGGGCTGGGTTGGGGTCTAGGCTACTTTTCATGTGAGACACGCCACATGCTCACTGGGGGGATTTGGCGGTCTGGCCGGCGCCTACAGCGGCGGTCTTTTCCACACTCAAAAAGAAACAAGGAGGCGGAATGCGCTTCGGTCGTATTTCCAAAGCAGTGGGCGTGGCAGCTGTTGCTGCTCTTGCTCTCAGCGCCTGCGCGGGCAACACCGGGACAACCCCGACGAGTGCCGCAGCCGGTAAGCAGGGTGGCAACGCCACCGTCGTTGAAGTCAACGCTTTCTCGTCGTTCAACCAAGGATCTGCCGACGGAAACAGCGACATCAACGGCAACATCAGCTACATCACCCGTTCGGGCTTCTACTACGTGGATGACAAACTCAACATTGTCCACAACGATAAGTTCGGCAAGTACGAAAAGGTCTCAGATGATCCGCTGACGGTCAAGTACACCGTCAACGAGGGCGTGAAGTGGTCCGACGGCGAAGCAATCGACGCCGGCGACCTCCTCCTTTCCTGGGCGGCCAACTCCGCTTACTACGACGACGCAGATGCCGACGCAAAAACGGGCACCACGTATTTCACCACCGCCGCGGACACCAGCGGGCTGAACCTGACCGAGTTCCCTGAAGTCGGCGACGACGGCCGGTCAATCACCCTCAAATACTCCAAGCCCTTCGCTGACTGGGAAATCGCCTTCGACATGGACATGCCGGCACACGTCGTGGCCAAGAAGGGCGGCCTGGCCGACGAGAAGGCACTGATCGACCTCCTCAAGAAGACTCCGCGCGGCGATTCCAAGGCACCGAAGGTCAACGCCGAACTCAAGAAGGTCGCAGACTTCTGGAACTCCGGCTTCGACTCCAAGACGCTGCCGAGCGATCCCTCCCTGTACCTCTCGAGCGGTCCCTACATCGTCAAGAGCATCGAGCAGGATGCGTCCATGACCCTGGTCAAGAACAAGGACTACACCTGGGGTCCTGAGGCCCACCTGGATGAAATCACCATCCGCTACATCGGTTCGGCACCGGCGGCAGTCCAGGCGCTCAAGAACGGCGAGGCGGACATCATCGCCCCGCAGCCCTCGGCCGACACCCTGGAACAGCTGAAGGCACTGGAGAGCCAGGGCGTAACCACGGAGAGCTACGGCGAACTCGCTTACGACCACCTGGACCTGAACTTCTCCGGCCCGTTCAAGGACAAGAAAGTCCGTGAAGCGTTCATGAAGACGGTCCCGCGCCAGGACATCGTGGACAAGATCGTCAAGAAGCTCGATCCGAACGCCAAGCCGCTGGATTCCGAGCTCTTCCTGCCCTCGCAGGCCAAGTACGCCGACGCCGTCAAGAACAACGGTTCCGCGAACTACGCTTCCGTTGATATCGCCGGCGCCAAGGAACTCCTTGCAGGAGCCACTCCGGAAATCAAGATCATGTACAACAAGGACAACCCCAACCGGGTTGACGCCTTCTCGCTGATCCGCGAATCGGCCACCAAGGCCGGCTTCAAGATTGTCGACGGCGGCCTGGGGGCGTCCGACTGGAGCGGCACTTTGGGTGACGGCAGCTACGATGCCACCATCTTCGGCTGGATCAACTCAGGTGTGGGCGTCTCAGGCGTTCCGCAGATCTTCAAGAGCACCGGCGGCAGCAACTTCAACGGATTCAAGAGCGCCGAAGCGGACAAGCTCATGGACGAGTTGATCACCACCACGGACAAGGGCAAGCAGGATGAACTGACCGCCCAGATCGACAAGCTCATCTGGGACGAAGCCTACGGCGTTCCCCTGTTCCAGACGGTCGGCGTTGCCGCTGTCAGCGACCGCGTAACCGGTGTGAAGTCCAGCCCGGGCCAGCGCGGAGTCTGGTGGAATGTTTGGGACTGGCAGGTCAAGTAAGCCTCCGGGCCCAGGCCTGACGGGCTAGTTCAGGCGCCGGGACTACCAGCACCACGGTCCCGGCGCTTTCTAGCGCCAAGGCGACCGCCCCGCATTGGACGATTAACGGGTCCGTGCGCGGCGGAGAACCACGACGGCGAGCTGACCGGGCGGATCCCCGGTCACCAGATCAGAGGTACTCACCATGTTGACCTATATCGTCCGGCGGCTCGTCACCGCCGCCCTCATCCTCCTGGGCGCATCATTCCTCGTGTATCTCCTGACAGCGGCGTCAGGGGATCCACTGGCTGAACTCCGTGCCAGCAATGCTCCCAACCGGGAGCAACTGATGGAGGCCCGCTCAAACCTGCTGGACCTTGATACGCCCGCGCCCATCCGGTATTTCAAATGGCTCGCCGGCGCCTCGCAATGCCTGATCCCGTTCGCCGGAACTTGCGACCTCGGCCGGAACACGGCGAACCAGCCCATTACCGATGCCCTGGGCCACGCCCTCGTCCAGACGCTGACACTCGTGACGGCCGCCACAGTCCTCGCCATCCTCGTGGGCATCACGCTGGGAATCATCACGGCGCTTCGCCAGTACAGCACCCTGGACTACGGCGTCACCTTCATGGCCTTCCTGTTCTTCTCGCTGCCGATCTTCTGGGTGGCCGTGCTCCTCAAGGAATTCGGCGCCATCGGTTTTAACAATTTTCTTCGGAACCCTGAAATTCCGCTGCCGGCGGCAATAGGGATTGGCGGAGTGTTGGGAATTGTCGCCGCCATCGTCGCCGGCGGCGACACCAGGCGGCGGGTATTGACCGGAGGCATCGTTTTTGCGGTGGTCACTGCCCTCCTTATCTATTTCTCGGTCACGCTCTGGTTCAAGACGCCGGGCCTAGGGCCCGTGGTCATCGCCATCGCCGGTGTCGGGCTCGCCTACGCCGTCACTCTTCTCACCGCTGGCCTGAAGAACCGCAAGGCGCTGCAGTCAGCACTTATCGCCGTGGGCGTGGGCGTTGTTGCGTACTTCGCCATCCAGCCGCTGCTCAATCAGGCAACGTTCCTGATGATCGTCCTCCTCGCGATCGCAACCGTTCTCGTCGGCGTGGCCATCGGTTACTTCGTGGGGGGCTACGACCGTGGCCAGTCCATGCGGGCGGCCGCACTAACTTCCTTCCTTGTGGGATTCCTGATCCTCCTGGACCGCTTCATGCAGGCCTGGCCCACGTATTTCGACAACAGCAGGGTCCGCGGGCGGCCCATCGCAACCATCGGCGCCACCACCCCTAACATCGAAGGCGATTTCTGGGTCCTGAGCCTGGACTCGTTCACCCACCTCATCCTGCCCACCTCGGCGCTGATCCTCATTTCACTGGCCGGATACACACGCTTCACGCGCGCCTCGATGCTGGAAATCATGAACATGGACTACATCCGGACCGCGAGGGCCAAGGGGCTGTCCGAACGGACTGTCGTCATGAGGCACGCATTCCGCAACGCCCTCATTCCGATAGCCACGATCGTCGCCTTCGACATCGGGGCCCTCATCGGCGGTGCCGTCATCACGGAACGGGTTTTCTCCGTCCGCGGCATGGGGTTCCTGTTTTTCGACGGCATCGAACATGTCGACCCCAATCCCGTCATGGGCGTGTTCGTTTGCGTGGCCATCACGGCCATGGCATTCAACCTGATCGCGGACCTTGCCTACTCCGCACTTGATCCACGAGTAAGGGTGAAAGCATGAGCCAGCCGAGTCAGCAGGATGAAATCATGGCCGAGCAGGCGAGCCTCAAGCATCCGCCCGCCGCGGGAATCGAGCCAATCATCGAAGCCAAGGGCCTCAGCCAGGGACAAATTGTCCGTAAAAGGTTCCTGGGCCACGCGGGTGCCATCGTAGGACTCATTGTTTTCGCACTGATCCTCGTCGCGGCATTTTCTTCGGTGGGGTACGCCGGTATTCCAGGCTGGTGGAAATACGACCACGAGGAAGTGTCGCCACTGGTGAACGACGGCGTACCCACGGCGTCGCTTTTTCCGCTGGCCTGGGGGGAACACCCGTTCGGCCAGGACCGGATCGGACGTGACCTGTTCGCAATGACCATGCGGGGCGCGCAGCAATCGATCACCATCATGGTGGTCATCGGGCTCATCGCAGGGCTCATCGGCGTCATCGTGGGAGCCCTGTCCGGCTACTTCCGGGGCTGGGTGGAGGCGATCCTGATGCGGCTGACGGATGTCATCATCATCATTCCCGCCCTGCTCCTTGCCGCGGTGATGGGGCAGATTGCGGGCAACAGGGATGACGGAAACTGGTTGTCGGCGTTCACCAGCAATAACGCTGTCCTGGCGTTGGGGATCTTCCTCGGCCTAGTCAGCTGGGTGGGCCTGGCCCGGCTCATGCGGGGGGAATTCCTGAGCCTGCGCGAACGTGAGTTCGTGGACGCCGCCAGGATCTCCGGGGCGAGCAACGCAAGGATTATCTTCAAGCACATCCTGCCCAACGCCGTCGGCGTCCTGATCGTCAACGTCACACTGACGATGTCAGCCGCGATCCTGACCGAGACGGCCCTGAGCTACCTGGGCGTTGGAGTTAAATCCCCGGACACCTCCCTTGGCCTGCTGATCTCGCAAAACCAGGAAGCATTCTCCACCCGACCCTGGCTGTTCTGGTACCCGGGCGTCTTCATCGTGCTCATCTGCTTGAGCATCAACTTCATCGGAGACGGGCTGCGGGACGCTTTTGATCCGCGCCAGAAGAAGTTCAACGCCAAGAAGGCCAAGGACACGGGTGCCCCGATGGCGCCCGAAAAGACCCCTGTGGCGGCCATGGACGGAACCGCGGCAGACGGATCGGCAGCCGGCGGAACCAGGGGAGCCTGAGATGCCTTCCGAGCGTCGCCGGCCGCTACGCCAGGGCCACACCCCAAAAGCTGAGTGCGACCAGCAGCAGGGTGACCGCCAGTTCCGCCCAGCGGTACCTCACGGCCACGGCGGTGGTCTCGGCGTTTCCGGCGTCGAGCGCCCCGGATTCAACCAGCTCCTGCCAGCGGACGCGCACCAGTTGCGCGGCCTGGCCGGAGTCGGTGCTCTTCAGGTCGCCGGGGCGCACGGAATTTCCCGGACCGTACGTGCTGCCTGCCAGGCCCTGGAGATCTTCGGGGCGGGCGTTGCGGCCGCCCCAGATGCCGGGCGCCGGCGCCGCCCACGCCCCGTAGCTTTTGCCCGGCGTGACCAGGGTCAGCGCATAGCGCGTGTCCACGTGCACCAGGGCCTCCCACGGCACCACTATGGACCGGAAGGGATTTTCGAGGCTGACTCCCGCATCGTGGACCACCACCGCGGGGCGCCAGAACAACAGCCATCCCAGGTAGGCGATGAGCAGCAGGGGCCCCGCGCCGATCAGGGCCCCGGCCCCTCCCGTCAATGCAATGCCGGCGATGCCCACGCCGGCGACGAGCCAGGACAGCCCGGCGAACCACCTATTGGTGCGGGCTTTGAATACTTCAGCGTTTTCGGCATGCGGCGCAGTGCTCATGCCCCCAATAATTCAGGAATCCCGGCCGCAGCACTAATCTCAGCTGCTCCGCCGGCACGGGTGGAAGGAAAACCCCAACATGTCTGACTACATCAGCCCAGACCCCGCCGGTGCCGATTCCGGTCCGGGTGAAAAGGGCGCGGTGGTGCTTGAAGTGCGCGACCTGAGCGTCGACTTCGGCGTGGATAAGAAGTGGGTTCCGGCCGCCGTCGGACTTAACTACCAAGTCCGCGCGGGAGAGGTGCTGGCCATCGTGGGGGAGTCCGGGTCAGGCAAGAGTGCCAGCTCCATGGCCCTGCTGGGCCTCCTGCCCAGCAACAGCCGGGTTTCCGGCAGCGTCAGGCTCTCCGGCAAGGAACTGTTGGGAGCGGACGCCGCCAACATCCGCAGCGTCCGCGGCAAGGACGTCGCCGTCATCTTCCAGGAGCCCATGACCGCGCTGAACCCGGTCTACACCGTGGGGGCGCAGATCGTGGAAACAGTGCGCCTGCACAACGAAGTGTCGCCCGACGAAGCCCGCGAACGCGCACTGCGCATGCTGGACCTGGTCGAGCTCCCGGACCCGGAGAAGGCCTTCAGGTCCTACCCCCACCAGCTTTCCGGCGGCCAGCGCCAGCGCGCGATGATCGCCCAGTCGCTGTCCTGCGACCCCAAACTGCTGATCGCCGACGAACCCACCACAGCTCTGGACGTCACCGTGCAGGCGGAAATCCTTGACCTCATGAGGAACCTGCGCAACAAGCTCGACAGCGCCATCGTCCTCATCACCCACGACATGGGCGTCGTGGCCGACCTCGCCGACCGGATCGCCGTCATGCGCCGGGGCCTGATCGTGGAAACCGGCACGGCCGACCAGATCTTCCACAATCCGCAGCATCCCTACACCCAGGCCCTCCTCGCCGCGGTGCCGCACCTTGGCCAGGGCGGGACCGACGCCGAAACGGAGGTGGACGTGACGGCCGCCCTAGCCGCCGCCACCCACGCCGAGCTCGAGTCGGTGGACCACGACGAACTGCTCCGCCGCGAACGCGAGAACGCAGCGGCCCTTGCCGCCGCAGAGGCTGCGCGGCCCGCAGGCGAGCCGGTCCTCGAACTGACGGACGTGGCCATCGAGTACCCGAAACAGGGCCGCGTGCCCGCCTTCCGGGCCGTTGAGGGCGCGAACCTGACCATCTACCCCGGGCAGGTGGTGGGGCTCGTGGGGGAGTCCGGATCGGGCAAGACCACCATCGGCCGTGCGGCCGTGGGACTGCTGCCGGTCGCGGCCGGCTCGATGCGCGTCGTGGGGCAGGACATTTCCGCGGCCAAGAAGAACGGGAAACAGCTCCATCAGGTCAGGCGGCACATCGGAATGGTCTTCCAGGACCCCTCCTCGTCCCTGAATCCGCGCCTGCCCATCGGCGAGAGCATCGGCGAGCCGATGTACCTGGCCGGGGTGGCGAAGGGTCCTGACCTGCAGAAACGGATTGAAGCCCTGCTGGACCAGGTGGAGCTGCCGCGTGATTACCGGAACAGGTACCCGCATGAGCTGTCCGGCGGGCAGAAACAGCGCGTGGGTATTGCCCGCGCCCTCTCACTCAAGCCCAAGCTGATGGTGGCCGATGAGCCCACATCGGCGCTGGACGTGTCCGTGCAGGCCAAGGTCCTTGAGCTGTTCCAGAACCTCCAGCAGGAGCTCGGTTTCGCCTGCCTCTTCGTCACGCATGACCTCGCCGTCGTGGATGTTCTGGCGGACCGCATCTGCGTCATGCAGCGCGGCCGCATCGTGGAGCAGGGGACGCGGGACCAGATCCTGCGGAACCCGCAGGAGCCCTACACCCAGCGCCTGCTGGCCGCCGTTCCGCTGCCGGATCCCGAAAAGCAGCGCGAACGGCGTGAACTCCGTGCGCAGCTGCTGGCAGTCGGAGAGTAATCTGCGCCACATTTCCTGGCGTATAGTACCAGTCGGTAACTTGTGAGTTGAAGTCTGCCACGGCAGCCAATCCAACCCGGTCACGGTTTGGCAACGGAGTACCACTATTTGGACTACTTGCGGGTAGGCTTCCTGCATATGTAGCCCACGTCACAGTGACACGCCTGTGCCTGGACTGCGGGGATGCAAAAGATATCCCTGAATCTCTCCCACAACTCATAGGAGGCGGAATGCGTTTTTCGCGCACTTCCAAAGCACTGGGCATGGTGGCAATCGCCGCTCTTGCCCTGACCGGATGCGGAGCCGGAGGTGGTACCACTCAAGGTGCCAGCAACGGCGCCGGGGACCCGAGCAAGGTCATTACGGCCTACAGCAACGAGCCACAAAACTCGCTCCTGCCGGCCAACACCAACGAGGTCTACGGCGGACGCGTCGTCGAACTGCTGTTTGAAGGACTGCGGGCCTACGACCCCAACGGCAAGCCCATAGACGCGCTCGCTGAGTCCATCGAATCCACTGATGGCCAGAACTACACCATCAAAGTGAAGAGCGGCACCAAGTTCAGCAACGGCGAAGAAGTCACTGCCAAGAGCTTCGTGGATGCCTGGAACTTCGCGGCCCTGAGCACCAACCTGCAGAACAACGGAACCTTCTTCGAGTCGATCGAGGGCTACGCGGACGTCAGCGCCGTGAAGACCGAGAAGGGCGCCGACGGCAAGGACAAGGATGTTCCTGCTCCGACCGCCCAGACCATGTCCGGCCTGGTCCTGAAGGATGACACCACCATCCAGGTCAAGCTCACCCAGCCCGAGGCCGACTGGCCGCTCCGGCTCGGCTACTCGGCGTTCTACCCGCTGCCCTCGGCTGCTATCAAGGACCCGAAGACCTTCGGCGAGAACCCGGTGGGCAACGGCCCGTACAAGCTGGCCAAGGAAGGCGCCTGGGTCCATGACCAGTCCATCTCCCTGGTCAAGAACGCGGACTACAGCGGTCCCCGTGCCGCCAAGAACGGCGGCGTGACCTTCAAGTTCTACACCGATCCGGGCCCCGCATACACGGATATCCAGGCCAACAACCTGGACGTGACCGACGTTTTGCCCACCAATGCGCTGAAGACGTACGAGACCGACTTCCCGGAAAACCACCTGAACAAGGCCTACGCCGGCAACGCCACCCTGAACATCCCGGGCTACAACCCGAACTTCCAGGGCGAGGCAGGCAAGCTGCGCCGCCAGGCACTCTCCATGGCCATCAACCGTGAAGAAATCACCAAAGTGATCTTCAACGGCACGCGCATCCCGGCGAAGGACTTCACCGCCCCCGTCATCGACGGCTACAACGAGAATGTCGCCGGTTCCGAGGTCCTGAAGTTTGACGCCGCCAAGGCGAAGGAACTGTGGGCCAAGGCTGATGGCATCAAGCCGTACGACGCCTCCAAGGCCCTTCAGCTCGCCTACAACACCGACGGCGGCAACAAGGAATGGATCGACGCCGTAGCGAACAACTTCAAGAACAACCTCGGCATCCAGGCCGAAGGCCAGCCTTTCGCGAAGTTTGCTGAAATCCTGAACCTGCGTAAGGCCAAGACCCTCCCCGGCCTGACCCGCGCAGGATGGCAGGCGGACTACCCGTCGCTGTTCAACTTCCTCGGCCCGCTTCTGAAGACCGGCGCCAGCTCGAACTACGAGGACTACTCGAACCCTGCGTTCGACAAGCTCCTCACGGAGGGCCTTGGGGCGAAGTCGACGGACGAGGCGAACAAGAAGTTCACCCAGGCCCAGGAGGTCCTCTTCCAGGACCTGCCCAACCTGCCGCTCTGGTACCAGGCCCGCCAGGCCGTGTGGAGCCAGAATGTCAGCAACGTGGACAGCGGCTGGAACGGCGTGATCCAGTACTACAACATCACCGCCAAGTAGTCCCCTGGAAACACTCCAGATCAGTTAGCTCATGGGGGTCCGGCAGAACACCGCCGGGCCCCCATAGCCATGAATCCGGCATGAAAGCTGTCCCATGATCCCCCACATTATTTCCGCAAGCTCCGGGGAGGACGTGCTGTGATCCAGTACATCCTCCGCCGGTTGCTGCAGGTTATTCCCGTTTTCCTCGGGACCACCCTGCTTGTCTACTACATGGTCTTCGCCCTCCCGGGAGACCCCATCGCAGCCCTGTTCGGCGACAGGCAGCCCAACCCTGCCGTGATCGCCGCCTTGCGTCAGCAGTACAACCTGGATGAACCGTTCTGGGTCCAGTACGGACTCTTCCTGAAGAACCTGTTCACCTTCAACCTCGGCAACGATTTCACCGGCCAACCCATCGCCGCCACCCTCGGCCGGGTCTTCCCCGTGACGGCAATGCTCGCCATCGAGGCCCTGGTCATCCAGGGCGTGTTCGGCGTGGCCGCAGGCCTCTTCGCCGGCCTGCGCAAGGGCAAGCTCTTTGACTCCACGGTCCTGATTACGTCGCTCGTGGTCATCGCCATTCCCACGTTCGTCCTTGGCTTTGTCCTGCAGCTCGTGGTCGGCGTTCAGCTGGGGTGGGCCAAACCCACCGTCGGCGCGAACGTCACCTGGGGAACACTGCTCCTGCCGGCGTTCGTCCTGGGACTGGTGTCCTTCGCCTACGTACTCCGGCTCACACGGGCATCCGTGATCGAGAACATGAACGCCGACTACGTCCGGACGGCCACCGCCAAGGGCCTCTCACGCCCACGGGTCGTCTTCGCGCACATTCTCCGCAACTCCATGATTCCCGTGGCCACGTACCTCGGCGCCAACCTCGGCGGACTGATGGGCGGCGCGATTGTCACCGAGGGGATCTTCAACGTTCCCGGCGTGGGACAAAAGCTCTACCAGGCGATCCTGCGCAGCGAAGGCCCCACCATCGTCGCGATCGTCAGCGTGTTTGTGCTGATTTTCGTGGTTGCCAACCTCCTGGTGGACCTGCTCTACGCCTGGCTCGACCCAAGGATCCGCTATGACAAATAACTTCAAAGCAGAGCACTACGTCGCACCCATCGACGAGACGCCGCTGCTCGCCACGGACTCCCTGAAGTCCGACCAGGCTCCGTTGAGCCTCTGGGCCGACGCCTGGCACAAGCTGCGGCGCCGTCCGCTGTTCATCATCTCGTCGCTGATGATCCTCCTCCTGGTGGCCATCGCCGTCTTCCCCGGGCTCTTCACCCAGGTGGCACCCAACGACAACTGCGACCTGCAGTTCTCCGACGGTGCGCCGCAACCGGGCCACCCGTTCGGATACACCTTCCAGGGCTGCGACGTCTACTCCCGCGTCATCCACGGCACCCAGGCCTCCCTTGCGGTCGGCGTGCTCTCGGTGATCTTCGTGGTGATCATCGGCGTGACGCTCGGTGCGCTGGCCGGCTTCTTCGGCGGCTGGCTTGACGCCTTCATTGCCCGGCTCGGGGATATCTTCTTCGCGCTGCCGCTCGTCCTCGGCGCGCTGGTCATCACCCAGTTGCCGTTCTTCAAGGACAACAAGAGCGTGTGGACGGTTGTCATGGTGATTGTGTTGCTCGCCTGGCCGCAGATGGCCCGCATCACCCGCGGGGCGGTCATCGAAGTCAGGAACGCGGACTTCGTGACGGCCGCGCGGTCCCTGGGCGTGTCACGCATGGGCTCGCTGGTCAGGCACGTCCTGCCGAACGCGCTGGCGCCCATCATTGTGCTCGCCACCATGGAACTGGGCGTCTTCATCGTCACGGAAGCCACACTGTCCTTCCTGGGCATCGGGCTGCCGGGAAGCGTCATGTCCTGGGGCAATGACATCGCGGCGGCCCAGTCCTCCCTGCGAACCAACCCTGCCGTGCTGCTCTACCCGGCAACGGCCCTGTCCATCACCGTCTTGAGCTTCATCATGCTGGGCGATGCCCTCCGGGATGCCCTTGACCCGAAGAGCCGTCAACGATGAAGGAGGCGCACATGACAACGCCCGACGTCAGAATCAGCGAAGCCGGCGGCCCGGCTACCCGGCCGCTGCTCGAGATCAAGGACCTGGCCATTTCCTTCGCCACCGGCGGCGGGGAAGTGCAGGCGGTCCGTAACGCGCACCTGACCATCATGCCTGGCGAAACCGTCGCGATCGTCGGCGAATCGGGGTCCGGAAAGTCGACGACGGCGCTCGCCGCCATCGGCTTGCTGCCGGGCAACGGACGGGTGTCCGCGGGTCAGATCCTGCTGGACGGCGAGGACATCTCGCATGCCACGGAGAAGCGCATGATCGAGCTGCGGGGCAACACGATCGGCATGGTCCCGCAGGACCCGATGTCGAACCTCAACCCGGTCTGGAAAATCGGCTACCAGGTGCGGGAAACGCTCCGCGCGAACGGCCGCCCCTCCGGCCCGGATGATGTGGCGGAAGTCCTGGCGGAAGCCGGACTTCCGGATGCGCACCGGCGTGCGAAGCAGTATCCGCACGAGTTCTCCGGCGGTATGCGGCAGCGCGCCCTCATTGCGATCGGCCTGTCCTGCCAGCCGCGGCTGCTGATCGCCGACGAACCGACGTCGGCCCTGGACGTGACCGTACAGCGGCAGATCCTGGACCACCTCGAGGCGATGACCTCCGAGCTGGGTACGTCGGTCCTGCTCATCACCCACGATCTGGGCCTCGCGGCCGAACGTGCAGACAAGGTGGTGGTGATGTACCGCGGGAACGTCGTCGAAGCGGGGCCGTCGCTGGATCTCCTGCGCAATCCCCGGCACCCGTACACCCAGCGACTGGTGGCCTCGGCGCCGTCGCTGGCCTCGCGCCGCATTCAGGTGGCCAAGGAAATGGGCGTCGAGTCGGACGAGCTGCTGGCCCCGACCGATGCGGCAGTCCAAGAGCCGGAGAAGGCCGAAGAGGTACTGCGGATTGAAAACCTGAGCAAGGTATTCAAGCTGCGGTCCGGCATCGGGCGGTCCACGGACTTTACCGCCGTGGACAACGTCTCCTTCAGCGTCAAGCGCGGAACCACGACGGCGATCGTGGGGGAGTCGGGTTCCGGCAAGTCCACGGTGGCGCAGATGGTGCTGAACCTGCTGACGCCCACCTCGGGAAAGATCGTGTTCGACGGCGTGGACACCTCCACGCTTAACAACAAGGAGATCTTCGCCTTCCGCCGCCGTGTGCAGCCGATCTTCCAGGACCCCTACGGATCCTTGGACCCGATGTACAACATCTTCCGGACCATCGAGGAGCCCCTCCGCACCCACAAAGTGGGAAACAGGGCCAGCCGGGAGAAGAAGGTCCGGGAACTGCTGGACCAGGTGGCGCTGCCGCAGTCCACGATGCAGCGGTACCCCAACGAGCTCTCCGGCGGCCAGCGCCAGCGTGTGGCCATCGCCCGCGCGCTTGCTTTGGATCCGGAGGTGATCATCTGCGACGAGGCAGTTTCCGCACTGGACGTGCTGGTCCAGGCGCAGGTGCTGAACCTGCTCGCGGATCTTCAGTCGAAGCTCGGCCTCACCTACCTGTTCATTACCCACGACCTCGCGGTGGTCCGGCAGATCGCCGACCACGTGTGCGTCATGGAGAAGGGCAGGCTGGTGGAAACCGGCTCCACCGATGACGTCTTCGATTCGCCGCAGCAGGACTACACCAAAGCCCTGCTCAACGCGATTCCCGGTGCCCAGCTGATGCTGCCGCCGGAGGTTGCGAGGGCGTAGCCTGCCAGACTGACGGGGAAACAACAAGAGCCGGCGCGCACCGAAAGGTGGGCGCCGGCTCTCTTGCTGTCAGGCCATTGCTGTCCGGCTTCTTGCCGTCCGGTCTTGCGTCCTAGCCGAGCCCAAGGCCCAGCGCCCCGAGCCTGTCACCCAGCAGCGTCCCCAGGGCGCGGTGACCGGTGTCGTTCATGTGGACGGCGTCGGCGAGCTCGGCCTCGAGGCCGTACCGCGTCAGCCAGTCGCCGACGCTGACGAACGGAATGCCATGGTCCGCAGCTACCGTCCCCAGCAGGGCGTCCACCTCGGTGCGCCGGCCGCCGCCGTGGTGGGCACCCTTGGCCAGCGTGCCCACCATGGCCAGCTTCGCACCCGGATACCGCTGCTTGATGGTCTTGATGAGGCGTTCCGCGTTCGCGACGATCTGTTGGTCGCTGGCCCCCTGCTTGGCGTCATTTCCGCCGCCCTCGATCACCACCAGCGGAGGAAAACCGTACGGCAGGTGCCAGTCACCCCGCTGAAGGGCATCGATGTAATTGCCCGTCGTTCCGTTGGAAGCAACGTAGCCGGTGCCTCCCATGCCGCAGAAGAACACCTTGTAGCCGTTGGCGGCGAGGGCCCGGCGCGGCCAGCTGTGAACGGGTTCGGACTGCGAATCACCGATCAGCAGGGCCGTCCGGCCGATGTCGTCCACGATCACCTCATCGCGTCCATTGGCGGGATTCCGGTAAAGGGCACCGGCGGGAAGGCTGGCGGGGTCGGCGGCGGCGTCCAGGTCACCCTGGACCGTCGTGCCGGCAGCCACGGCCTCGCCCGGTCCGGCGACCGGAGCTGCGGCAGCGGGGAGTGGTGCCGGGCCGCCCGCCGCCGTACCGGAAACGGGCTCCGAGGAAATTCCGCAGCCGGCCAACAACACCGTGGCGGCAATCATGGGGCCAATCAGGACGGCCCGCATCGAGGCTTGTAACATCCTGGTACTCCTGGCCTGTTCGTAAGTGGTCCAGCAATAGTGGTGCATCACTTCGGGAAAAGCCAGTGATTTTGCTCACGTGTCGCCCCTGCCGATTCACGATTTGGTAACGGGGCGGGGAACGGCGCACTAGCCGTTTTTAGGCCAATAAAAGGCAGAGCGTCTAGACTTGCAGTAGGAGCCCTGTGTTAAAGGGTCTGATCCGTCGTGCGTTCCGGTTGGAAATGTCGCGATACAACAGCTGACTTCACCACTGAATCGAGCAATAACGCATGTCTGAAACCACCACCAACACTGCGGTAGCCACTGCATCGCGCAGTGACCTGCGCAACGTCGCGATTGTGGCCCACGTTGACCACGGCAAGACCACCCTGGTCGACGCCATGCTCAAGCAGACCAACTCATTTGCCGCTCACAACCACCTCGAAGACCGGGTCATGGACTCCGGCGACCTTGAGCGTGAAAAGGGCATCACCATCCTCGCCAAGAACACCACGGTTGCCTACAACGGCCCGTCGTCCAACGGCGAAACCATCACCATCAACGTCATTGACACCCCCGGCCACGCCGACTTCGGCGGCGAGGTGGAGCGCGGCCTGTCCATGGTAGACGGTGTGGTGCTCCTGGTTGACGCTTCCGAGGGCCCGCTGCCGCAGACCCGCTTCGTGCTCCGCAAGGCCCTCGCCGCGCACCTCCCGGTGATCTTGCTGGTGAACAAGACGGACCGTCCCGACGCCCGCATCGAGGAAGTCGTCCACGAATCCATGGACCTGCTCCTGGGCCTGGCCTCCGACCTCGCGGACGAAGTTCCGGACCTGGATCTGGACAAGATCCTCAACGTCCCCGTGGTTTACGCCGCCGCCAAGGTCGGCCGCGCGTCCCTCGAGCAGCCGGCCGACGGTTCGGCCCCCGAGAACGAGGACCTCGAGCCGCTCTTCCAGGCCATCATCGAGCACATCCCGGCTCCCACGTACAACCCGGACGGTGTCCTGCAGGCGCACGTCACCAACCTGGACGCCTCCCCGTTCCTCGGCCGCCTCGCGCTGCTGCGCATCTACAACGGCACGCTGCGCAAGGGCCAGACCGTGGCCTGGGCCCGTGCGAACGGTGAGCTCAAAAACGTCAAGATCACCGAACTGCTCGCAACCAAGGCGCTGGACCGCGTTCCCACCGAGTCCGCCGGGCCGGGTGAAATTGTTGCAGTCGCCGGCATCGAGGAGATCACCATCGGTGAGACCCTGACCGACGCCGATAACCCCCAGCCGCTGCCGCTGATCACCGTGGACGATCCCGCGATCTCCATGACCATCGGTATCAACACCTCCCCGCTTGCCGGCAAGGTCAAGGGCGCCAAGGTCACCGCCCGCCAGGTGAAGGACCGCCTGGACAAGGAACTGATCGGTAACGTCTCCATCAAGGTGCTCCCCACCGAGCGCCCGGATGCCTGGGAAGTCCAGGGCCGCGGTGAGCTCGCGCTGGCCATCCTCGTCGAGCAGATGCGCCGCGAAGGCTTCGAACTGACCGTCGGCAAGCCGCAGGTGGTCACCCGGACCGTCGACGGCAAGATCCACGAGCCGATGGAGCACATGACCATCGACGTGCCGGAAGAATACCTCGGCGCGGTCACGCAGCTCATGGCTGCCCGCAAGGGCCGCATGACCAACATGGCGAACCACGGCACCGGCTGGTGCCGGATGGAGTTCATCGTCCCCGCCCGTGGCCTCATCGGTTTCCGCACCAAGTTCCTCACGGACACCCGCGGTGCGGGCATCGCGTCCTCCATCTCCGAGGGCTACGAGCCCTGGGCCGGCCCGATCGAGTACCGCACCAACGGTTCGATGATCGCCGACCGCGCCGGTGTTGTGACGCCGTTCGCCATGATCAACCTGCAGGAACGCGGCTCCTTCTTCGTGAAGCCCACCTCCGAGGTCTACGAGGGCATGATCGTCGGCGAGAACTCCCGCGCTGACGACATGGACGTGAACATCACCAAGGAAAAGAAGCTCACCAACATGCGTGCTGCTTCCTCCGACACCTTCGAGAACCTGACGCCGCCGCGCGACCTGACCCTCGAAGAGTCCCTCGAATTCGCCCGCGAAGACGAGTGCGTTGAGGTTACCCCGGATTCGATCCGCATCCGCAAGGTCATCCTCGACACCAACGAGCGTGCCAAGGCCAACCGCGCCCGCGCGAAGGTCTAACCGGCGCTTCCGCTCCGGGGGACGGAACCATCGTGAATAGAAGAGCTGCCGGTATGGCAGGCGGCATTGCCGCCGCCGTGCCGGCAGCTCTTTTTGCTGCGTCGGCCGGCACGGCGCTGCACCGTCAGCGGCTGGTGATGGCCGACCTCGAACTCCCGCTCGGGGCGGTCGCCGCGCTGCTGCTGCTGGCCTCGCTCCAGCTGCTGCTCGGGGCGGCCTTCAGGTCCGTGATCCCGACGGCGGTCTGCGGCGTCCTCTGCTACGTCCTGGCCGGCTGGTGGTCATCGATGGCACCCGGAAAGCGCCTGATCGCCGGTGACCTCGCCGGAAACGTCTGGGTCTTCGGAATCGCCGGCGTCACCGTGCTCATGCTGGTGTGGTCCAGGCGGTACCGCCGCCGGGCGCGCAGGAAGACTGTAACTGCCGGTGCCGCCCCGCCGGCCGGCGGGCGGTCCTAGTCCGCCGTCGGATCCCGGTGGTGGGCAATCATGAGTGAGCTGGCCTCGCCGTCGTCGTCCGCGGGGAGCGCAATGTATTCGTCGAGGACCGCCCGGAGCTTGGCCAGCATTTCCTCACGCCGTGCGGCGTTGAACTTCACGCCGAGCCGCCACACTTCAATGTCCTCAGGCGGAAGATCCCGGATTTCCTGCAGGAACGTCTCGATCAGGATGGGTGCAACATTGTCCACCGGAGTGCTCCAGGACTTGCGGCTGGCAATGTAGGGCACTTCCGTGGCCCCGCGCCGGCCCTTCCGGCGTTCCTCTGCGAGCAGGAACCCGGTCCGCACCAGCGTGCGGACGTGGTGCAGGCTGGAAGCGGGATTGAGGTCCAGGAGTTCGGCGATTTCCTTGTTGGTCCTGGACTGGTGCAGGCACAGCCGGAGAATCCTGAGCCGCAAGGGAGAACTGAGCGCCCGGCCTTTAGCCACCAGGTCTGCGTCGTCGCTCTCCAGCGGGATCATAGACGCAAGTGTAGCCAGCAATAAGTGATTGACATACATCAATCACTGCCGGAAACTGGTGCCGTGATCGCCGACTCCACCGCAGCAGAGACAACCGCCAGATCACTGTGGCGCGACCGCAACTTCCTCACCTTCTGGACTGGGCAGTCCATGAGCCAGCTCGGCGCCCAGCTGGGACAATTGGCCTTTCCGGTGCTGGCGGTTTCAGTGCTTCAGGCGTCCGAATTCGAGGTGGGCGTCCTGAATGCCGCAGGCCTCGCGGCGTTCCTGATCATTGGACTGCCCGCCGGCGCGTGGGTGGACCGGTGGCTTAAACGGCGAACCATGATCATCGCCGATCTTGCCCGGATGGCGGCCATGGCCGCTGTGCCGCTGCTGTGGTGGGGCGGACTCCTGGAAATCTGGCACCTGTACGTCATTTCCGCGCTCGTGGGAACGGCCACACTGTTCTTTGATGTGGCGTACCAGAGCTACGTGCCGCTCCTTGTAGGGTCCGGGCATGTCACCGAGGCCAATTCCAAACTCGAATCCACCGCGCAGGTAGCCAGGATCGGCGGTCCCGCAGCGGGCGGGGCGCTCCTCACGGTTGTCTCGGCCCCGCTGTTGTTTGTGGGGGAGGCCGCCGGTTACCTCCTCTCGGCCCTCTTCCTCGCCCGGACCCGCGACAGCGAGGAGCGCCCGGCCGCGGCGGACAGGCGGCCGCTCGGCACGGAGATCAAGGAGGGTCTCGTGTTCGTGGTGAGGCACCCTTTGATCCGCCGCATCGCGGCCTGCACCGCAGGCATGAATTTCTGCGGGACACTGGTCTTCACGCTCACGCCTGTGCTTGTCCTGAGGGATCTCGGACTCGGGCCCCAGGGGGTGGGGCTGTTCATGGCGGCCGGCGCAGCCGGTGGCCTCCTTGGCGCCGTGGCCGCGACGCGGCTGGCAGCCCGGATCGGCGAAGGCACCGTGATACCGCTGTGCGCCGTGGCCAGCTCGGTGTTCCTGGTGCTCGTTCCGGTTGCCGCCGTCGTGGACCAGCCCGCTGTCTCTCTGGTGCTCCTGCTAATTTCCGACTTCGGCTTCGGCTTCGGAGTGCTCGTCTACAACATCATGCAGCTGACCATGCGCCAGCGGGTGTGTCCGCCCCGGCTGCTGGGCAGGATGAACGCTTCTATCCGCTTCGCCGTCTGGGGGGTCATGCCTCTGGCGGCGGTGGCGTCCGGGATCCTTGGCGAGCACATCGGACTTGTTCCCGCCATCTCGATCGGCGCGGCGTGCGGCCTCCTGGCGGCCCTTCCGGTGCTGTTCTCGCCGCTGCGGGGGATGCGGAAGCTTCCGGACCAGGTGCTCGGGGCCTGATGGCCGTCAGGCTTCGGTGCGCGGCCGCCGGCGCGGCGGTGCCGGCGGCACCTGTTTGGCGGCCACCACCAGCTCCAGGGCAATGACGACGTCGGCACTCCGGGTCCGCACGGTGCACTCGCCTGCGCCGCACTCCAGGAGGTCTCCCAGCGCATCCGTGAATCCGCCGTCGATCCGGTAACGGACCACCACGCGGGTCCCGGGCGTGGCGGAGGCCAGGAATTCCCGGGGCGAAGGCGTTGTCAGGCTCACGCGTTCATCGTATGACGCTTCCGCGAGTGTGACGCGCCGCTTCGTTCGCGGTGCGGGCCTAGGAGATAATAGGCTCGGAAGTCGATAGTCCGGCATGCAGGCCGGAAGCAGCAACCGGCCAGCGGCCGGAACCAACGTGGAGAGGCAAGGGACGTGACGTACGTAATCGCGCAGCCGTGTGTAGATGTCAAGGACAAGGCATGCATTGAGGAGTGCCCCGTCGATTGCATCTACGAAGGCGAGCGTTCCCTCTATATCCATCCCGATGAATGCGTCGACTGCGGTGCGTGCGAACCGGTCTGCCCGGTGGAGGCCATCTACTACGAGGACGACACCCCCGAAGAGTGGGCCGACTACTACAAAGCCAACGTGGAATTCTTTGACGAGCTCGGTTCCCCGGGCGGTGCCGCTAAGGTGGGCAACACCCACACGGACCACCCGATGATTGCAGCGCTGCCGCCGCAGAACCAGGACCACTGAGGCAGGCGCATCAGTGACAACAGCTGTGCGTAGCTTCGGCCTGAGCCTTCCCGATTACCCGTGGGAGGCCATGGCGCCGTACCTCGCCAGAGCCGCCGAGCACCCGGGCGGGGCCGTCAACCTGTCCATCGGAACGCCCGTGGATCCCACCCCCGCGGTCATCCGGGAGGCGCTGCAGGCCGCGGCGGACGCTCCCGGCTACCCCACGGTCCACGGCACTCCTGCGCTGCGGGAGGCAATCGCCGGGTGGTTTGCACGCCGCCGCGGCGTGGAGGGGCTCGACCCCCGAAACGTCATGCCCACCGTCGGATCCAAGGAGCTGGTGGCATGGCTGCCGTTCCTGCTCGGCCTGAAGCCGGGCGACGTGGTGGTCCGTCCGACGGTTGCGTACCCCACCTACGACATCGGAGCTACTTTTTCCGGCGCCACCGCGGTGGCAGCGGACGACCTCGATGAACTGGACTCCGCCACCCGCGCAAAGGTCCGGCTGGTCTGGGTCAACTCCCCGGGCAACCCCACCGGCAGCGTGCGGGACGCGGCTTCGCTGCGGAAGATCGTGGACCAGGCCCGTGAAGTCGGTGCGCTCGTGGCCTCGGACGAGTGTTATGCCGAACTCGGGTGGGGCGAATGGGACCTCCAGCGCGGGGGAGAGGCTGTTCCGAGCGTCCTTGATCCCCGTGTGGCCGGAGGCTCCCATGAAGGCCTCCTCGCGGTGTATTCGTTGAGCAAGCAGTCCAACGTTGCCGGCTATCGGGCTGCCTTCGTAGCGGGGGATTCAGCCATCATGGCCAACCTGGTGAACAGCCGCAAGCACGCGGGAATGATTGTTCCCTACCCGGTCCAGGAAGCCATGCGGGTGGCCCTGGGCGACGACGCGCACGTGCAGGCACAGAAGGACCTGTACCGGGGGCGCCGAGAGCGGATCCTGCCGGCGCTTGAACGTTTCGGCCTGGAGGTCCACGAGTCCTCGGCCGGCCTCTACCTGTGGTGCACCGCTGGCGAAGCCACCTGGGACACGGTCGCGCGCCTCGCGGAACGGGGGATCGTGGTGGGACCGGGAGTGTTCTACGGCGAGGCCGGCAACGGTTACGTGCGCGTGGCGCTCACCGGATCCGATGAGCGGATCGACGCTGCGGTGGCCCGGCTGGCCGGTGCGGCGTAACCGCCGCCCGTAACAATGGTGTGACACGCACCACAAGTGGGGCGTTTTCAGGGCATTTCGGCACGAGCGGATTAGTGCCACCTTGCCTAGGGGCGGTACTTTTTAAC
Organism: Arthrobacter sp. ZGTC131; assembly: GCF_002929275.1. Lineage (GTDB taxonomy): Bacteria > Actinomycetota > Actinomycetes > Actinomycetales > Micrococcaceae > Arthrobacter. The sequence goes on along the minus strand of NZ_PJIK01000001.1, from coordinate 405,378 downwards.
TGACTATCAATGGTGGCTTTCTACAAGAAGGTAGCCCGGCCGTTGGAATGCCTGTCCATGCAGGCTCCTTGGGGCGGCTTCACCAGAAGTTGGATCAAGCTTTCTACAGAGAGGCCCCGACGCCTCATGAGGAGACTCCATGACTGAGACCACCAGCGCAACCCTGCGCCATGCGGGCGGCGAACTCGAACTCCCGCGCATCAAGGTTGTAGAAGGAAACGAAGGCTATGACGTTTCCAAACTGCTGAAGCAGACAGGCGCCGTCGCCTTTGACCCCGGCTTCATGAACACCGCGGCCACCACTTCGGCCATCACCTATATCGACGGCGACGCCGGGGTCCTGCGGTACCGCGGCTACCCGATCGAGCAGTTGGCCCAGCACTCCAGCTTCCTGGAAGTTTCCTACCTGCTCATCTATGGCAACCTGCCTACGCCCACCGAGCTGGATGCCTTCGATCAGCGGATCCGCCACCACACCCTGCTGCACGAAGAGCTCAAGGGCTTCTTCAGCGGCTTCCCGCGTGACGCCCACCCGATGCCCGTGCTGTCTTCGGCCGTGTCCGCGCTGTCCACGTTCTACCAGGATTCGCTGGATCCCTTCAACGCCGAGCAGGTGGAGGTCTCCACCATCCGCCTGATGGCCAAGATGCCGGTCATCGCCGCCTACGCGCACAAGAAGTCCATCGGCCAGCCGATGCTCTACCCGGACAACTCCCACAACCTCGTGGAAAACTTCCTGCGGCTGAGCTTCGGCCTGCCCGCTGAGCAGTACGAGATGGACCCGGTGGTTGCCAAGGCTCTGGATCTGCTGCTGATCCTGCACGCCGACCACGAGCAGAACTGTTCCACCTCGACGGTCCGGCTGGTCGGCTCGTCCAACGCCAACCTCTTCGCCTCCGTCTCTGCAGGCATCAACGCGCTCTTCGGCCCGGCCCACGGCGGCGCCAACGAGGCCGTCCTGAAGATGCTGCGACAGATCCAGGCCGACGGCATCAAGCCTGAGGACTACATGGAGAAGGTCAAGAACAAGGAAGACGGCGTCCGCCTCATGGGCTTCGGGCACCGGGTCTACAAGAACTACGATCCGCGCGCCAAGATCATCAAGGCGACCGCCCACGAGGTCCTCAGCAAGCTCGGCGGCAACGACGAACTGCTGGACATCGCGATGCGTCTCGAAGAGAAGGCCCTGGGTGACGACTACTTCATCCAGCGCAAGCTCTACCCGAACGTGGACTTCTACACCGGCCTGATCTACAAGGCCATGGGCTTCCCGGAGAAGATGTTCACCGTGCTCTTCGCGATCGGCCGCCTGCCGGGCTGGATCGCGCAGTGGCGTGAAATGATCAGCGATCCCAACACCAAGATCGGCCGCCCAAGGCAGCTCTACACAGGAGAGCCCGAGCGGCACTACCCGGCCCGCTAGCTCCCCACCGGCTCCCAAACCTCGCAGGCCGCGCACCCTCGAAAGGGGGTGCGCGGCCTGCATCGTTGTTGGTGGTTTCGCCCAGGCTCAACCGGCGTTGTAGCCCTGCGGGTTGTTTTTCTGCCAGCGCCAGTGGTCCTCGCACATCTCGTCGACGGTCTTGGTTGTGGACCAGGAGAGATCCGCCAAGGCCGAGGTGGCGTCCGCCCAGAAGGCCGGCAGGTCCCCGGCGCGGCGGTCCGTGACCTCGTAGGGAAGGGAGCGGCCCACGGCCTTTTCGAAGGAGCGCAGAACCTCCAGCACGGAGGAACCCTTTCCTGACCCAAGGTTCCAGCGGAACACTCCGTTGCGGCCGCCTATGTGATCCAGCGCCGCCACATGGCCGTCGGCTAGATCCACCACGTGGATGTAGTCGCGCAGGCACGTGCCGTCCGGGGTGTCGTAGTCGCCGCCGAACACCATGAGCTTCTCGCGCCGGCCGACGGCCACCTGGGCGATGAACGGAACGAGGTTGTTCGGGATCCCCTGCGGGTCTTCACCGATGCGGCCTGAGGGGTGGGCGCCCACCGGGTTGAAGTAGCGCAGCAGTGCTATGTGCCACCGGTCGTCCGCGGCGCCGAGGTCCGACAGGATGTCCTCGATTTGTTCCTTGGTGCGGCCGTACGGGTTGTTCGCGCCGATTTCCATCTTCTCCACATACGGCACGGCGTTGTGTTCGCCGTAGACGGTGGCGGAGGAACTGAAGACAATCGAACGGACGCCGTGCCGGTCCATGGCCCTGATGAGGTTCAGGGTGCCGACCAGATTGTTGTGGTAGTACTTCAGCGGCTCGCGGACGGATTCGCCCACGGCCTTGAGGCCCGCGAAGTGGATGACGGCATCGATGCCGTGCCGGTCGAAGACGGCGTCGACGGCGGGCTCGTCCACCAGATCCACGTCGTGGAAGGCCGCGTCCTTCCCCGTGAGCTCGGCGACCCGGCGCAGGGACTCCTCGCTCGAGTTCACCAGGTTGTCGATGACAACCACCTCGTGGCCGGCTTCCTGAAGGGACAATACGGTGTGCGAACCGATGTAACCGGTGCCGCCCGTGACCAGAATTTTCATGATCCAACGGTATCCCAACAGCAGGGGCGGTTACCGAGTGTTTCGGGCGCCGGCCACGGGCCGGGGCCCGCGGTGGGTTCAGGCGCCCGCGGCGGGCCTTCCCGGCGGCGGGGCCTACCTAGATTGACGGCACAAGCGTGCTAAAAACGAGGATGCCCAAAATTGTGGATGCCGCCGCCCGGCGCCTGGAGATTGTTGACGCCGTTTGCCGGATTATTGCCACTGACGGGCTGGAACGTGCGTCCCTGCGTGAGGTGGCTGACGAGGCAGGCCTGGCGGTGGGTTCCGTGCGGCACTACTTCGCCACCAGCGAGGAGCTGCTCGCGTTCACCTTCTCGGCCGTCGCGGACCGCATCCTGGCCCGTGCTGCCGCGGCCCTCGCCGGAGTGTCCCGGGCAGTTGGCGCCGAGGAGCAGCACGAGGCCGTATTAACCCTGCTGAGCGAATTCCTGCCCCTGGATGAAGAGCGCGCCCTGGACGCCTGTGCGTGGCTCGCTTTTAAGAATGCGGCGCGGATCCGGCCCTTCCTTGCCGCGGAGGCGGACCGGAGCCACCGCGCGGTGGCCGCCGTCGTCGGACAGTTGATCTCCCGGCTTCGGGCGGAGGACGATGCGCCAGCGGACGCGCTGACGGCGGACCGCGGCGGGGAGCAGCTGGTCACTGAGGCGGAGCGCCTACTCGCAACCTTGGACGGGTTGACGATGCACGCCCTCCTACAGCCGGCGTGGCTGACCCGGGAAATGTGCCTGGACGTGCTTGAATCCCATCTGGCGGGACTCCGCAGGACCGCCGCCGCCAAGCATTAACCTCCCCGGGCTGGGGGAATAGACTGAAAGCCGGAGAGCGGGATGCCGGAAAGCGGGGGCGGAGATCAAGATGCCAAGGAGGCATGCGGATGCAGCACACAGGCGGTCCAGGCTGGCGAATCACCATGGACACGTCAGGGCCCATGCTCATTGCCCTTTACATACGTGATGTCTCCGGACTGGACGGTGCGGGCTTTCCGGCCCTTTCCCATGCCGCGCCCAAAGTCCGGCACGCTGACCACTCCCACCTGACCGCGGAGGTGGGTGGCATCAGCGCGCTCAAGACCGAGTGGGAAGCCTGGTGGGAACAGCTCCTCAAAGCCCATCCGCAGATGTCCCCGGAGATGTCGCCGCCAGGCTTCAGGTCTTTTGCCAATTCCCCTGCGCTCCGGCGGGTCCTGCAGGCGCACTTCGGGGCAGCCCTGACGTGGGCCCGGGAGCGCCGGACAGAATACGCGGAGCTGGAGGCCGAACGCGTGGCCGGCGGGTCCACGCACCTGCTGGAGGACATCGTGGAGGACCGGCTGCTCGAGGTGGGCCGGAATTCGCGGGACTTCGCGCTGACCATCATCGAGCTCCCGCTGGATGAGCAGCGCGCCTGGTACCTGGAACCGGACAAGATCATCATGAGCCACGATCTGCTGTCCCAGCCCGAGGTGTTCCGCAGCTATGTGCAGCCGGTAGTGGAAATGCTGGTCTAGGCCGGGGCCTCGGCAAGCGTGATGATCACCTTTCCGTCGGAGGCGTCCGAGGCCTGCCACCCGTTCCGGGCCTGCCGGTCCCAGTTCTGACCGTCCACTTGGACGCGGGTCACGGCGAACTCCTTCGCGTTGGCCACCGCCCAGTGCGCCAGCGACCACGCCAGGTCATCCGTTGCCTCCAGTTCGAGGGTCCGGCCGGACGCCGTGGCGGGAATCCCTCCGTACACGGACTCCGCCTCGGCGAGCAGGGCCGCGGGGTCGCCGGCGGCGTCGGGAGAGCGCAGCGTGCAGTCGAGGGCCCCGTGGGCCTGGCCGGTCAGCGCCGACGCGAAGGAGCGGCCCATGGCCTCGTGCTGGGCGTAGGCGCGAGGGTACGCCGAACGCTGGACGCGCTGCGCCGCATCGGTGATCTCCAGCGTCGCGTAACCGGGCACCTCCACGAGGGCGTCATAAAACGCATTCGTGGCGTGGTGCGGATCCATCACCTGTTCCTGTGTGCCCCAGCCCTGCGAGGGGCGCTGCTGGAACAGGCCCCTGGAGTCCGGTCCCGCCAGATCGCCGTGGCCGACGTTCCTCAGTTTGGACTCCTGCATGGCCGTGGCCAGTGCGATGCTTGCCGCGCGGGGCGGCAGCCCCCGGCGCACCGACACGGCGGTGATCAGGGCCGCGTTGGCCGCCTGGTCCGTGGCCAGTTCGGCACGCTGCGTGCCGACGACGGCGGTGCAGCCTTCCGTGACCAGCTGCTCCGAACGCTGCAGCAGCGCCGCCACCGTGTAGACGCCGCCGGCGACGAGTACGAGGGAGAGGACCACGACGATCGCTCCGCGCAGCTTGCGTCTGCGTGTCACGTACTTACTCCCTCAGGCCCTCGTCAGGCCGGTAGATGCCGGTGCCGGCGGCATTCGGACGGTCAGTTGGCGTGCAGTGCGTCGTTCAGCTCCACGGTCTGGCCCTTGCGCGGCAGGACTTCCACCTCACCGGTGCTGGAGTTGCGGCGGAAGAGCAGGTTGGGCACGCCGGAGAGTTCCACGGCCTTGATGATCTTGGAGGTGTCTTCGCCGTCGGCGTCCTGAGGACCGACCACGCGGACGCGCGTGCCGGCGGTGACGTAGAGGCCGGCCTCCACCACGGAGTCGTCGCCAATGCTGATTCCGACGCCGGAGTTTGCGCCCAGCAGCACCCGCTGGCCCAGGGCGATCTTTTCCTTGCCTCCGCCGGAAAGGGTGCCCATGATCGAGGCGCCGCCGCCGACGTCGGTGCCGTCGCCCGCCACCACGCCGGCCGAAATGCGGCCTTCAACCATTGAGGTGCCCAGCGTGCCGGCGTTGAAGTTGACGAAGCCCTCGTGCATGACCGTGGTGCCTTCGGCGAGGTGGGCACCGAGCCGGACGCGGTCGGCGTCGGCGATGCGGACTCCGGCCGGGACAACGTAGTCAACCATGCGGGGGAACTTGTCCACTCCGTAGACAGTCACCGCGCCGCGTTTGCGGAGCTTGGCGCGCGTCAGTTCAAAACCGTCCACGGCGCACGGGCCGAAGTTGGTCCAGACGACGTTCGGGAGCTTCCCGAAGATGCCGTCGAGGTTGATGGTGTTCGGCTTGACGAGGCGGTGCGACAGCAGGTGGAGTCGAAGGTAGGCATCGGCGGTGTCCGCCGGTGCTTCGTCCAGGCTGATCTGCACGAACACAACCTTCTGCTCGGTGCCGCGGTCCGCATCGGTTCCTTCCGCCGCGATCGCGGCCAAGGATTCGTCGGCGTTTTCGACGGCGCGGAGGCTTTCGGCGGCGACGCCGAGGGCGGGGGCCGGGAACCAGACATCGAGCACCGTGGCGTCACCGTTTCGGGTGGCGATGGTGGCCACTCCGAATCCATAGGCCGAACGGGAGTCGTCGGACAGCGTCTGGGCAGCGGGCACGGCGGAAGAAGCGGTTTCAGTCATGGCCCCAGTGTATCGAGACGACGTGCACGCGCCGAAACCTGCCGCCTTGCGGCGATAGAGTTGGATGGTGATTGCCGAAACAGTAACCCTTGACCTGCGCCAGGACGTGGCCCTGCTGACGTCTGCCCTCATCGACATCAACAGCGTGTCGGGCAACGAAGGCGCGCTTGCCGATGCAGTGGAGGCCGCGCTCCGCCAGCTTCCCGGCTTCAAGCTGGTCCGGGACGGGGACTCGATCATCGCCCGGACTGACCTCGGCCGGGCAGAGCGCGTGATCCTGGCGGGCCACCTGGATACGGTGCCGCTGCCTGTGACGGCGGGCTCGCTGGGAACGGTTCCGTCCAGCTGGCCTTCAGGCGTTCTTGGCGAGGGAGTCCTGTACGGCCGCGGCGCCACGGACATGAAAGGCGGCGTTGCGGTGCAGCTCGCCCTCGCCGCGTCCATGTTCGACGGCGGCGCGGAGCCGTCCAAGGACGTCACGTTCGTCTTCTACGACCACGAGGAAGTGGAGGCCGTCAAGAGCGGCCTGGGCCGGCTGGTCCGCAACCACGGCGACCTGCTGGAGGGCGACTTCGCGATTCTGCTGGAGCCGACCGACGGCACCGTTGAAGGAGGTTGCAACGGAACCATGAGGCTTGAAGCCACCACGGCGGGGGAGGCTGCCCATTCGGCCCGTGCCTGGATGGGCCGCAACGCCATCCACGCCGCGGCTCCCATCCTGGAACGGCTGGCAGCGTATAGCCCGCAGACCATCAACGTTGACGGCCTGGACTACCGCGAAAGCCTGAACGCCGTGAAGATCCACGGCGGCACCGCCGGCAACGTCATTCCTGACCGTTGCGTGGTGGAGATCAATTACCGCTTCGCGCCGGACAAGACGCCCGACCAGGCAGAGGCCCACGTGCAGGAGCTACTCGAAGGTTTCGATGTGGTCCGCACGGACAGCGCCGCCGGCGCGCGGCCCGGACTGCACCACCCCGCCGCCGCGTCCTTCGTGGCAGCAGTGGGAGCCGAGCCCAAACCCAAATACGGCTGGACCGACGTCGCGCGTTTCAGCGAGCTCGGCATCCCGGCAGTGAACTTCGGGCCCGGTGATGCGCTGCTGGCGCACAAGGACAATGAGCACGTGGAGGCCGAGGCTGTCCGGACCTGCCTCCGCGCACTGCAGACATGGCTTGCCTGACCAGCTGTTTCCCCTGAACGGTTAATCAGCCGCACACACAGAAGGTCCGCAACCACTCGGTTGCGGACCTTCTGTCATTGCGCCCGCCGACTTAATTCACGGGTTAGTTCGCAGCTTTACTTCACTGCTTTACTTCACCACGGTGGAGACGCCGGCCGTGGGGGCCTTCGCCACGCCGCCGGCGGCCTTCTTTGAACCACGGCGCTCAATCCAGATGGCGAGGCGGGACACGGCCAGGTTGATGGCGATGTAAATTGCCGCCGCGACGAAGAACACCGGGAACAGGAACTGCGGGCCGAGGAAGTCGGCCATCACCTGTACGGCGCGCAGCAGTTCACCGTAGGCCACGATGTAACCCAGCGACGTGTCCTTCAGCAGGACCACGAGCTGAGCCACTAGGGAGGGCAGCATGCGCCTGATGGCCTGCGGCAGTTCAACACTGAGCCGGGACTGGAAACTGGTCAGGCCGATCGCTAGGCCGGCTTCGCGCTGGCCTTTGGGCAGGGACTGGATGCCTGCGCGGATGATTTCGGCGAAGATGGCTGCGTTGTAGAGGACCAAGCCAGCAACGACTGCAACGAACGAGTTCGTGGCGAACACGAGCAGCACGAACAGCATCATGAGGACCACGGGCATGCCGCGCAGGAATTCCAGCACGATCCTGGTGGGAACCCTGATCCAGGCGATATCCGAAATGCGCATGAGGCACAGGAGCAGGCCCAGCGGGAAGGCGATGACAGCTGCGATGGCGGCGGCACTCAACGTGGCGCTCATGCCGTTAAAGAGCAGCGTCCAGACGTCCGCCTGTCCGAAGATAGCCCACCGCTGTGCTTGGAAGATTCCCTGCTGGGCGAGCGTGACAATTGCAAGCGCGAGCAGGCCGCCGATGACGACAACGCCGACGATCGAGCCGATCAGGGAGATTCTTCGGGCTTTGGGGCCCGGGACGTCGTAGAGAACAGAAGTCATCGGGCGATCGCCACCTTTCGTTCGACCTGGTGAGCGACGTAGCCCAGCGGCACGGTGATCAGGAGATAGAAGAATGCCACGCCCACGAGAACCCACATGACGGCGTCACCGTGGTCGTTAGCCAGCTGTTTTCCATAGCCGAACAGCTCCAGGACGAAGAAGGCGCCGGCCACGGAGGAGTTCTTCACAAGGGCGATCAGGATGTTGATCAACGGCGGAACCACCGTGCGCAGGGCCTGCGGCAAGATGATCAGGGACAGCACCTGGCCGAACGTCATGCCGATGCTGCGCGCGGCCTCGGCCTGGCCCAAGGGGACGCTGTTGACGCCCGAGCGAACTGCTTCAGCGATGAACGCCGAGGTGTAGGCGCTCAAAGCGATGATGGCTGCAATTTCGAACTGCTGGAAGGTCACTCCCAGCCGGGGCAGGACAACAGCGGCGAAAAAGAACGCGATGGTCAGCGGGGTGTTACGCACCACTTCCACGTACGCCATGCTGAATCCGCGGAGGGCTGCTACGGGTGAAACCCGGGCGGCGGCGAGGAGCGTGCCCACTATAAGGGCGATGATGCCGGACACGACGGCCAGGAACAGGGTTCTGAGAAAGCCGTCCCAGTATTGCGGGAGGCTTTCAATGATGACGTCCATAGGGTCCTTCAGCTGCGTTCGTGGGGAATGAGCGGAAAACGGAAGCGGCGGTTACCGGGGCCGTGGACTGCACAGCCGCAGGTAACCGCCACCCCGGTTTTAGTAGCGGTCGATCGCGGGAAGCTCCGGTGCCGTCTTGATGACAGCGCCGGCCGTGGCTTCCCAGGCCTTCTTGTAGGAGCCGTCCTTGCCGAAGCCTTCCAGCTGGTCGTTGATCCAGTTGCGGAATTCGGTGTCGTCCTTCTTCAGGCCGATGCCGTAGGGCTCCTTCGTGAACGTCTCATCGGAGGCCAGCTTGAAGGCGTCCGGTTCCTTGTTGACGAAGCCGGCCAGGATCACGTTGTCGGTGGTGATGGCCTCGACCTGCTTGTTGCGCAGCGGCTCAAGGCAGGCCGAGTACGTAGTTGCCGGAACCAGGGTTGCGCCGTACTTCTCCACGATGGTGCCGGCGGGGGTGGACCCGGTCACCGAGCAGACGTTCTTGCCCTTGACGTCCTCGGGCTTGGTGATGGTCGTGTTGTCCTTGTTCACCATAAGCGCCTGGCCTGCCTCGTAGTACGGCCCGGCAAAGTCGACTTCGGTCTTGCGCTTGTCGTTGATCGTGTAGGTGGCGACGATCAGGTCCACCTTGCCCTGCTTGATGAACTGCTCGCGGTTGGCGGAGACGGTTTCAACCCATTCGATCTTGTCAGCGGCGATTCCCAGCTTGGCTGCGATCAGCTTCCCGATTTCCACGTCAAAGCCCACCGGCTTGCCGTCCAGGCCCTTCTGGCCGAACAGGGGCTGGTCAAACTTGGTGCCGATGGTCACCTTGCCGGCGGAAGTGAGCTTTTCCATGGTTGAACCAGCGGCGAAGCTCGGCTTTTCAACGGGGGAGGGGCTGGTGCCGGTGCCGGTGCCGCCGCCGCAAGCGCTCAGTGTCAGGGCAAGGGCTGCGGATGCTGCTACCAGAAGGGATTTCCTTCGGGTCAAAAATGCCTTCATGACATTCCTTTCATTGGGCGGCCGTCTTAGACGGCCTGGGGTGCGAACCAGGGAGTCGTCAGTGCGTGAGGAGCTTGGAGAGGAAGTCCTTGGCCCGGCTGCTCTGGGGATTGGTGAAGAATTGCTCCGGCGTGGCGTCCTCCACGATCTGGCCGTCCGCCATGAAAACCACGCGGTCCGCGGCCTTGCGGGCGAAGCCCATCTCGTGGGTCACCACGATCATGGTCATGCCTTCCTTGGCCAGCTGGATCATGACGTCCAGGACCTCGCTGATCATCTCCGGGTCCAGCGCCGAGGTGGGCTCGTCGAAAAGCATGACCTTGGGCTTCATGGCCAGCGCGCGTGCGATGGCCACGCGCTGCTGCTGACCGCCGGAGAGCTGGGCCGGCAGCTTGGGTGCCTGGTGGCCAACTCCGACGCGCTCCAGCAGGGCCATGGCGTCCTTGTCAGCCTCCGCCTTGGACATTCCCTTTACCTTGATGGGGCCGAGGGTTACGTTTTCCAGGATGGTCTTGTGCGCGAAAAGGTTGAACGACTGGAAAACCATTCCGACGTCGGCACGGAGGTGCGCGAGTTCCTTGCCTTCTTCGGGAAGCCTCTTGCCGTCAATGGCGATATCGCCGTCATCAATGGTCTCGAGGCGGTTGATGGCTCTGCACAGCGTGGACTTACCCGAGCCTGACGGCCCGATGACCACAACGACCTCGCCCTTGCGGACCTGGAAGTTGATGTCCTTCAGAACGTGCAGCTGGCCGTAGTGCTTATTGACGGCATTCAGGGAGACGAGGGCATCGCCGGGCACTTGAGTAGTCATGACTACGAATCTAGCGAACATTTGTCATGTATGACCGCAATCACTCCAACTTCCTGCGGATCGTAATTCAAGAGATACCTGCAGGTCAGCAGGTTAGCCTTAGGTGATGAGCATCAACGCAGATCCGTCAAAATCCGTTCAGCCCCGCCGCAAAGGTCCCCTCGAGCTCCGCCGCAAGCAGGCTGCGGTTGAGATGTCGGACCAGCGGCTGCTCGACACCAAAGGCCCTGGGCATTTCATCCACACGGACCCATGGAGGGTGATGCGGATCCAGAGCGAGTTCGTGGAAGGCTTCGGGGCGCTGTCGGACCTGGGCCAGGCCGTCAGCGTGTTCGGTTCGGCGCGCACCAAGCCGGGCAGTGTGTTCTACGAGATGGGTGTTGAGGTGGGCCGCAAACTGGCGGAAGCCGGCGTGGCGGTCATCACCGGAGGCGGCCCGGGATCGATGGAGGCGGCCAACCGCGGAGCCGTGGAAGGCAACGGCGTGTCAGTCGGCCTCGGCATAGAGCTGCCGTTCGAGCAGGGGCTGAACCAGTGGGTGGACCTGGGGATCAACTTCCGGTACTTCTTCGCACGGAAGACCATGTTCGTGAAGTATGCGCAGGGCTTCATCGTCCTGCCCGGAGGGCTTGGCACCCTCGACGAGCTCTTCGAGGCCATGGTCCTGGTCCAGACCCAGAAGGTGACCTCATTCCCCATCGTCCTCCTGGGCAAGGACTTCTGGGGTCCGATGATGGAGTGGATCAAGGGAACACTGGTGGCCGAGGGCATGGTGTCCGAGAAGGACATGGACCTGGTCCAGGTGGTGGATGATCCGGAAGAGGCCGTGAACCTCGTCCTGCACGGCCACGTCCGGCCGCCGTCCACAAACGGGAACCAGCGGCCTGAATAGCAGCGGCACCGGCGTCTGGCACGATGGGTGATGTGAGTTTCTTCCTCGTCTTCCTCGCCATCGTCCTGATTGGCGCAACCGCCCTGATCGGCACCGACATCGGGGCGGGCCTCATGCGGAAAAGGCGCGCCCGGAACGAGCTGATCGACGACGGCTTCGACGAGCCGGTGGCGTCGCTGCCCCCGGTCCTGCTGCCCGCGGATGCCAAGGCCGCCGACGTCGACCACGTCCGGTTTTCGCTGGGACTTCGCGGCTACCGGATGGACCAGGTGGACGAGGTGCTCGATGACCTCCGCGACCAGCTCGCGTCCAAGGACGCAGCGCTTGCGGCCAAGGAGGCCCAGCTCGCGTCCAAGGACGCCGAGATCGAGCGGCTCCGGGAGCAGCTCCGTACCAACGTCCTGAGTACTTCGGCCGAGGACCGGCCTTGAACGGTCACGCGCCCGGACCCGGCTCCGGCCCCGGCTCCGCTTCCGGACCGGCTTCCCGCAGGCCCGAGGCACCGTCCCGGGCCGATCAGCCGGCTCCGGCCGGCGCGGTAACCGGCGCGGTGCGTGCGATTTCGGCACCGCTTGCCGCGCGGGCTGCCCGCTGGCCCTGGTGGGTCCAGGTGGCAGCGCTCTATGCCGGGGCACGGTTGCTCAGCGCCTGCATCTTCATGTCCGCGGCGATACACCAAGGCGTGAACCCTTGGTTCCCGGCCAAGCCCGATTACTGGAACTTCATCAACATCTGGGACGCCCGCTGGTACGGCGAAGTTATTGCCGGCGGCTACCCGTCCGAGTTGCCGGCGGATGAGGCCGGGAACATCCAGGAAAACACCTGGGCCTTCTACCCGCTGTTCCCGGCACTGGGACGGATGCTCTCCGGCGTCTCGGGCATGAGCCCGGCGGCCGCCCTGACGCTCATCGCGATGCTCGCAGGCCTGGCCGCATCGCTGGTGATCTACGCGCTGTTCCGCCACAGGGCCGCACACGGGACGGCCCTCTGGGGGGTGGCGTTTTTTGCCACGTTCCCCGTCTCCCCGGTGCTTCAGGTCCCCTATGCCGAGTCCCTGAACATCCTGCTGCTTGCCTCTGCCCTGCTGCTGGTGGTGCGGCGGCACTATCTCTGGGCCGTTCCAGTGGTGGTGGCGATGTGCCTTTCCCGGCCCACGGGTGTACCGTTCGCCGCGATGGCCGGGATACTGTTCCTTTTCCGCGCTGCGGAGGCGTGGCGGCACGGCCGGATGAAGGGCGCCGAACCGACCCAGGCTGCTGCGGTGCCGGACAAGCCGCAGGGGATCCACAGCCGTGCGGAGCTGTGGTCGCTGGCGGCGCTGACCGCCGCAAGCGGAGCCGCGGCACTCCTGTGGCCCGCCATCGCTTGGGCAACAACGGGGGACATCGAGGCCTACACCAAGACCGAAACGGTCTGGCGCGGGCACGATCTGGTACCGTTCAAGCCCTGGTTCGACACCGGCGTACTGCTGTTCGGCCCCGTCCTGGGCATTGTGGCGCCCTTTGTCTTCGTGGCCCTGTTCGCGCTGCTCATGATGTCCCGTCCCGTGCTGCGGCTGGGAGCGGAGCTCAGGCTCTGGTGCGTGTGCTACATGGGGTATCTCGTGGTTTTCCTGCATCCGCAGACCAGCACGTTCCGCATGCTGCTTCCGCTGTTTCCGCTGGCTTTGGCCGCCGCGCTGGTGTCGAAGTCCCGGGCCTACCGGGGCGCGGTGGTCACCATGTTTGTCCTGCTGCAGATCGTGTGGGTGGTCTGGCTCTGGGCCTGGGCCCAACTCCCCGGCGGCGGGGACTATCCGCCCTGATCACTGCGGGGACACGCTGTATGGCGACCCGTGAAATCGGCAGCCGCACGGAATGTCCATCGATTAGCTACAGACGGGTAATTACAGGATAATAGAGGATAAGCAAGGACAAGAAGCATACGAAGTGTTCAGCCATGGCGGCTGCCGAACCGGCCGCCATAGCGGCTTGTTTGACCATGCGGACTCAGCCCGGCCGGGCTGCTCAGTCCTGGGACTACTGGAGGGGATATTCCTCATGGCGGCTATGAAACCACGCACCGGCGACGGCCCTATGGAAGTAACCAAGGAGGGCCGCAGCCTCATCATGCGTGTGCCGCTCGAAGGCGGAGGGCGGCTCGTGGTTGAACTCAATGCCGCCGAGGCGGCCAACCTCAAGGACTGCCTCGTCGGGGCTACCGAATAACGTGAAAGGCAGGGCCCGCAGCCAGGAGGCTGCGGGCCCTGCCTTTGCTTCTTAGTTTTACTTCTTTACCGCTACCAGCAGCCCGTCACCGGTGGGCAGCATCGCGGAGGACAGCCGGTCGTCGTCGCGCACTGACCTGCCGACCTGGCGCAGCACAACGGTGGTGGCGTCGCGCGCCGCCGGGTTGGACACGCGGTCCTTGTCCAGGGCGTCGTTGACGATCAGGAGGCCGCCGGATTTGAGCAGGCGGACGGCCTGCTCCACGTACCGGGGGAAATTGGGCTTGTCGCCGTCGATGAAGACGAGGTCGTAGGCGGCATCGGTCAGCCTCGGCAGGACATCGCCTGCGCGGCCCGAAATGGTGCGCGTCCGGTTGGCAGGGCTGCCGGCCTCATGGAACGCCTCGCGCGCGGCCTTGAGGTGTTCGACGTCCACATCGATGGTGGTCAGTACGGCCTGCGGGCCGAGCCCGCGGAGGATGCACACGCCGGACACTCCGGCTCCCGTGCCGATCTCGACGGCGGTCTGCGCCTTGGATGCGGCCGCCAGCACGGTCAGCACGGCCCCGACGCCGCGGCCGATGGGGGTCACGCCCAGCTCAAATGAACGTTCCCGGGCGCGCAGCAGGACCTCATCCTCGGCAGGCAGATCTTCTGCATAGGACCAGCTCGTGGACTTATCGGCGCTCATGGGTATTCGCTTTCTGGGCGGCAGGGGCATGTTTCTTACAGCGTACTGGGTCGGGCGGTGCGCAGCGGGAAGGTGACGGGGGACAGGCCTGTGATGGCGGATACTGCCGGGCGCCAGGCTGTGTCCGCACACTCGTGCGTGTTGCCGGAACCCCGCTGGCGCGTCCGGTGTTGCGCTTTCGGCTAAAGGGGGACCCGCAGTCAGGAAATTCCCAGCCATCTTTGAAATGATGATTATCCGCTCATCCAAGTGGTGATCGGCGCCGAACCAATGATGTCAACCACATCAGGCGTTAGTACATCCACGAGGGGAGTGGACGATGTCAGGATCAGTTGTGGCACCTGTCCCTACAATTGAAGAGCCCGCAGCCGACTGGGTCATGCCCACCTGGGAAGAAGTGGTGACCAACCACTCCGCCAAGGTCTACAGGCTTGCGTACCGGCTCACCGGCAACAAGTACGACGCCGAAGACCTCACGCAGGAAGTGTTCGTCCGGGTCTTCCGTTCGCTGGCGAACTTCAAGCCCGGCACCCTGGACGGCTGGCTGCACAGGATCACGACGAACCTCTTCCTGGACCAGGCCCGGCGCAAGAGCCGGATCCGCTTCGATGCCCTGGCCGAGGACGCCGAATCACGGTTGCCGGGCCGGGAGCCCGGGCCCGAGCAGAGCTTTGAGCTGAACAACCTGGACCTCGACGTGCAGGCCGCCCTTGAGGAACTCCCGCCGGACTTCCGCGCCGCAGTGGTGCTGTGCGACCTTGAAGGCCTGTCCTACGACGAGGTTGCCGAGGCGCTCGGCGTGAAGCTCGGTACGGTGAGGTCCCGCATCCACCGTGGCCGGACCATGCTGCGGGAGAAACTCGCCCACCGTGATCCGAGGCCCGTGCAGTCCCGCAAGCCGCGGTTGAAGCTGCCCCGCATCGCCGGCGCTCTCTGATCGGCGCCATGGGTCATTTGCATCGCTTACTGGGGGGGCTTAAGGACAAGACGGCGTCTCTGCACGTCGCGGCAATGCGCCATCCGGGGACACCAGATCACGTCCGCCAGTGCACCGAGTGCGCCGCCGCGCTCCGGCGGCAGCGCCAGTACCTTGAAAGGCTCCGCGAGGCCGCCGTCCCCGCGGCCAGCGACGAACTGACGGCGCGGCTGCTCCTGCAGACACGCCAGCTCGCCATGGCCCCTGCTGCGGCTGCTCCACGGATCGGCGCGCTGAGGCTCGCAGGACTAGCGGGCGGCGTTGCCGTGGTGGCCGCCGGCGCCGTCGCGGCGGGAGCATACCTGTCCGCCGGTGAACCCCCACTGTATGCGGCAGCGGCCAGCGCAGCTTCCGTCTCCGGCGAGTCCGGGAACGTGTCGGGGGCGGGCGACGCGGAAAGTCGGCTGGCGAGCCTGCGATCGCACGGCTGGGCCTGTCCTGACCTCAAGGGCATGGGCTTCCGCCTGGTGTCCGCAACCGACACCGTGCGGGGCGGTCATCGCGCCGTCGAGTTGCGGCTATCCGACGGCCGGCACACGGCGACCATCGTGGAACAGCATTCCCCCACCCCGCCCGGTAAAGGCCACGACGCGGCTGCAGCGCCAGCCGCTCCGACCTCGCCGGACTCACCGGTCAACCCCCTGACGGGTCACCCCGCCAGACTCGACGGGTTCGTCGCCGTCGGCGCTGCCGGCGACGGGGCGCGGGAACGGCTCTGGATCAAGACGGCGGCGCCCTGGAGCGCGATCTACCAGGTTTCCGGGACCACATTCACCTACATGTCCGACCTGCCGGCCGACGCTGCCGACGACGCAGTGGCGGCGCTGGCGGCGGCAGGCCTGGCGAGGCACTCCGGAATCGTGGCGGCCACGCGTCCGGATGCGGGCAATCCCGGCGCGGAATCGATCGTCGACCGCATGGAACGCGGACTCCGCAAGATGGCACGGCAGTTGCCGAATTGACCGGCATCCCGGCCGTGACGGCGGGCGGAACCCGGCTATGACCGGCGCGAAATCGTCGCCACGTCCCATGAGAGGGTAATCTTCCTAAAGTGTTTGGAATCAACGGCCCGGAGTTTTTGCTTCTGCTGCTCATCGGCATTATGGTGATCGGCCCCCAACGGCTGCCCGAATACACCCAGAAGCTGGCGAACCTGGTCCGCGAAGTCAGGCGAATGGCGTCAGGAGCGCGGGAGCAGATCAAAGAAGAAGTCGGCATCGACATCGACGACGTTGACTGGAAGAAGTACGATCCGCGCCAGTACGATCCGCGGCGCATCATCAAGGAAGCACTCCTCGATGACGACACGAAGCCGGTCAGCCCGGGAGCTCCTTCCAGCGGGACGGATTCCACAGCTGCCGCCGTTGCGGGGGCAGCGGCGGCAGGAGAATTGTCCCCGGACTCCCGCACCAGGCCGCTGCTTGAGCGCCTGCGCGACGGCGTGCCCGCACCTTTCGACACGGAAGCCACCTAAGCACTTCGGCCAGCCAGGCGCCAGCCATGCGCTTGGGCACGGGCGGTGTCAGCGGGGCTGCAGCCCCAGGGACATTCCGGTCAGGCCGCGCGGTTTGGCCGCCAGCTGTCCGGCGATCCCGGACAGCGCCGCAGCTGCCGGCGTTTCGGGGCGTCCGAGCACGATGGGCTGGCCCGAATCGCCGCCTTCGCGCAGGAGTATGTCCAGCGGGATCTGGCCCAGCAACGGCACGTCCGTGCCGGTCGCGGCGCTGAGCCGTTCGGTGAGCGACTGCCCGCCGCCGCTTCCGAACAGCGCCATCCGGCCGCCGTCGGGCATTTCCAGATACGACATGTTCTCGATGACCCCCGCCACTGTCTGCCCCGTCTGGGTGGCGATGGCACCTGCCCGCTCGGCTACATCGGCCGCGGCGGCCTGGGGAGTGGTGACCACCAGGATCTCGGCTTTGGGGAGCAGTTGCGCCACCGATATGGCGATGTCGCCGGTGCCCGGAGGCAGGTCAAGGAACAGGACGTCCAGGTCGCCGAAATAGACGTCGGTGAGGAACTGCTCGAGCGCCCGGTGCAGCATCGGTCCGCGCCAGGCCACCGGCTGGTTGCCCGTGACGAACATGCCGATCGAGATGACCTTCACCCCGTAGGCCACGGGCGGAAGGATCATGTCGTCCACCCGGGTCGGCTGCTGCGTGATGCCCATCAGGGCCGGAACCGAGAAGCCGTAGACATCCGCATCCACGATGCCCACACGCAGGCCCTGGGCAGCCAGGGAGCAGGCCAGATTGACGGTCACGGAGGACTTTCCCACGCCGCCCTTTCCGCTGGCCACGGCGAAGACCTTCGTCAGCGATCCCGGCTGGTTGAACGGGATGCCCCGCTGGCCGCCGGGCCCGCGGAGCCGCTCCTTCAGGGCGTCGCGCTGGGCCTGGGTCATGACCTTCAGGTCGACGTCGACGGCGGTGACGCCGGGAACGGCCAGCAGCGCGGCCTCCGAATCCCTCGTGATGGTGTCCCTCAGGGGGCAGCCGGCGATGGTGAGCAGCACCGCGAGGCGCACGGTGCCGGCGTCGGAAATCTCCACGGAATCGACCATGCCCAGTTCAGTGATGGGACGGCGGAGTTCCGGATCGATGACGGTTGCCAGGGCAGCGTTGACTGCCTCAACCAGGGCGGTGCTCATGCTGTGGATACTCAGCTTTCGGGAGAGGAGGGGCGCGGCTGGGCCGATCGGCCCTGGCGCGTCTTGTCCGGCTTGACCTTTGGGATCTGCTGGGTGCGCGGATTGCGTTGCCGGTCGCGTTTTTCCTTCAGCTTTTCCCTGACAAGTTCACGGGGGGACTCATGGCTGCCCGGCCCGGTGGCTTCGTGGGTGCGCAACTCCTCCTGGGCCTCCAGCAGGTCTTCCAGCATGCTGCGGAGTTCAGCCCTAACGTAATCGCGGGTGGCCACTTCACGCAGTGCGATGCGTAGCGAAGCCAGTTCGCGGGTCAGGTACTCGGTGTCGGACAGGTTGCGCTCCGCACGCTGGCGGTCCTGCTGAAGGGAAACGCGGTCGCGGTCGTCCTGGCGGTTCTGTGCCAGCAGCAGCAGCGGCGCAGCGTAGGACGCCTGCAGGGACAGGATGAGGGTCAGGAGCGTGTAGCCCAGCGCCTGGGAATCGAACTGCCAGTCCGACGGACCCCAGGTGTTCCACCCGAGCCAGAACAAACAGAACACCGTCATGTACAGCAGGAACTGCGGCGTGCCCATGAAGCGGGCAAAGCCCTCGGTGGCGTGGCCGAACGCATCGGGATCCGGGGAGAACTTGGGCAGGATGCGCTGCCGGCCGCTCAGCGGGGTGTCCAGGCTGCCCTTGCCCGCGGCCTTCCCCGTTGCCCGCGGACCGGCGCCCTTTGCCGTATTTTCAGCCAATTCGGCCTCCAAGCCTTCGGATGGGAGCTTCGCCGTCGTTTGCGCGCCAGTCATCAGGCAGCAGATGATCCAGGACGTCGTCAACGGTCACGGCCCCCACCAGCCGGCCGGCCTGGTTGATCACGGGCAGCGAGTTCAGGTTGTAGGTGGCCAGCGTGCGGGCCACCTCGCTGATGTGGGCCTGATCCGAAAGCGGCTCCAGGTTCTTGTCCACGAGGTTGCCGAGCGGTTCGAACGGCGGAAACCGCAGCAGTTGCTGGATGTGCACCACGCCGAGGAAGCGGCCGGTGGGAGTTTCCAGCGGCGGCCGGGCAATGAAAATGGACGACGCCAAGGCAGGGGACAGCTCTTCGCGGCGGACGTGGGCGAGTGCTTCGGCCACCGTGGCCTCGGGCGGGAGGATGACCGGAACGGGGGTCATCAGGCCGCCGGCAGTGTCTTCGTCGTATTCGAGCAGGCGGCGGACGTCCTCCGCGCCTTCCGGCTCCATCAGCTGCAGCAGCTCCTCGGCCTGCGCCGACGGCAGTTCACCGAGGAGGTCGGCGGCGTCGTCGGGGTCCATCTCCTCCAGGACGTCCGCCGCGCGCTGGACGTCCAGGGCGGAGAGGATCTCCACCTGGTCGTCTTCCGGCAGTTCCTGCAGGACGTCGGCGAGGCGTTCGTCCTGCAGCTCGCTGGCGACTTCGAACCGCCGCTTGTCGCTCATTTCCTGCAGCGCCTCGGCGAAGTCTGCGGGCTTGAGGTCCTCGTGGTTGGCGACGAACTGCGTGGCAGCCTGGGGCTCGGTCCTTGCCCCTTGGTGCGCGTCCGCCCAGTCGATGATCATGGTTTCGTTGCGCCGGAGCCTGCTCAGCGGGGCCAGGGAATGGCCGCGCCGGACGAACAGCTTGCTGACGAACCAGTCGCCGGACCGGTGCTGGTCCATCGCGATGTCCTCGATGGTGGCGTCACCACTGCCGTCCCGGAGCGTGACGCGGCGGTCGAACATCTCGGCCACCACCAAGGTCTCGGCGCCGCGCTGTTCGAAGCGGCGGAGGTTGACCAGCCCGGTGCAGATGACCTGGGTCTGGTCGATGGACGTAATACGTGTCATGGGAACGAAGACGCGCTTCTTGCCGGGCACCTCGACGACGATGCCCACCACATGAGGGGCGCCGCGGGTCCCGCGTGAGAGCACCACGACGTCGCGCAGCCGGCCCAGACGGTCGCCCAGGGGGTCGAAGACGTCCAGGCCCAGAAGCCGTGCAACGAAGACGCGGGTAGGATTTGTGCTCACCACTACAGGCTACCGAGTCTGCTCTCTTTTAGCTGAATTTTCAGCTCGCACACATCCTTATGGGCAAGAATGGGTGTATGTCAAACATTTTTGGTGGTCCCAAGGCTGGTGTCCCGAACGGCTCCGACGAATCCCGGACAGTCCCCACGGGGGATACCGTCGGCACGTATACCTCCTACCTGGACGCCCAGAAGGCTGTCGACTACCTCGCCGACCAGCAGTTCCCGGTGCACATGGTGTCCATCGTGGGCAACGACCTGAAGATGGTGGAACGGGTGACCGGGCGGCTCAGCTACCCCCGGGTAGCCCTTTCGGGTGCCCTGAGCGGCATGTGGTTCGGCCTCTTCGTGGGGGTCATGCTCTCCTTCTTCACCCCTGCCGGCGGGACGTTCTCGATCATCAGCTCCGTCCTGATGGGCGCAGCGTTCTTCATGCTCTTCGGGATTGTCACCTACGCCACGCAGCGCGGCAAGCGTGACTTCACCTCCACCAGCCAGGTCGTGGCGACCAGCTACGACGTCGTGGTGTCCTTCGAGGCCGCCCATGAAGCCCGCCGGCTGCTGCAGCAGCTGCCGATGTCGCCGTCGGACGCCTCGGCCGGTGCCCGGCCCGCGAGCTACACGCAGAGCGATTATCACGGCCAGCCCTACCAGCAGCAGCCCGGCCAGCAGGGGCAGGCGCCGCAGCGGCCCGCCGGTTGGAACGACCCCTACGGCCAAAGGGCCCAGGATGTCCAGGGGCAAGGCGCCCCGGGACAGGACACCACCCAGGGCTCCCAAACTCAAGGCTCCCAGGTTCCGGGCGCCCCGGTTGCCGGTGCACCCCAGTACGGGGCCGTCGAGGGTCAGCCGGGCAGGACCCCGGAAGGCGCCCAGACCGAGGACGCCGGGCAACGCGCGGGCCAGCGGCCGGCGGCTGTCCGTTACCCGGACCTCCCGGACGGGCGCCCGCAGTACGGCGTGCGCGTGAGCGATCCCAGCCAGGTGCCGCAGCGCAAGGATGAAGAGCAGCGCTAGCAGCGCGGCGGCACAAATAAGGCAGGGCCACCGGATGGTGACCCTGCCTTATTCATGAGTTTGGTAGTGCCGGATCCACCGGGCGAACCGCCGGCCGGGCCTAACGGCGGGCGTCGAGTTCCTGGTAGATTCCCGACATCCAAGCCTCGACGTCGTCTGCGGTGCGGGGCAGGGCTGCGCTGAGATTGACGGGGCCGTCGGCTGTCATGAGGATATCGTCCTCGATGCGCACACCGATTCCGCGGTACTCCTCCGGAATGGCCAGGTCCTCGTTCTTGAAGTAGAGGCCGGGTTCGATCGTGAAGACCATGCCCTCGGCCAGCACACCGTCAAGGTAGAGTTCCCGCTTGGCCTGCGCGCAGTCGTGGACGTCCAGGCCGAGGTGGTGGCTGGTGCCGTGCGGCATCCAGCGGCGGTGCTGCTGCCCCTCCTCGCTGACGGCTTCCTCAACCGGCACCGGGAGCAGGCCCCACTCGGCGAGGCGTTCCGCCAGCACGGTGGTGGCGGCTGTGTGGATGTCACGGAACCTGGTGCCGATCTGTGCCGCGGCGAATCCGGCGTCGGCCGCGTCAAGAACTGCTTCGTAGACCCTGCGCTGGACCTCGGAGAAAGTGCCGTTGGCCGGGAGCGTGCGGGTGATATCCGCGGTGTAGAGGGAGTCGGCTTCGACGCCAGCGTCCAGCAGGAGGAGTTCGCCGGCGTTGACTCGGCCGGTGTTCCGGGTCCAGTGGAGCACGGTGGCGTTGTTGCCTGCAGCAGCGATGGTGTCATAGCCGAGTTCGTTCCCCTCCTCGCGGGCACGGGCGAAGAAGGCGCCCTCCACGACGCGCTCGCCGCGGAAATGGGTCAGCGCACGGGGCAGCGCCTTGACCACTTCGGCGAAGCCCTCGGCCGTGGCGGCCACCGCGATCCTCATCTGCTCGACTTCCCACTCATCCTTGATCAGCCGGAGTTCGGAGAGGGCCTCGGAGAGCTTCTCGTCCAGAGCATCCAGCACGCCGAGATCCAGGTTGTCCGGATCCTTGGCCGTGTTGTAGCGGGCGGTGTCCACGAGGGCGTCAATGTTCTCGTCCACCTTGCGCACCAGCCGGATCGAGATTCCGCCGATTTCCGGGGCGCCGACGTTCTTGGTGATGGCCATCTCGAGTTCGTCGATGTGCGCTGTCGGGAGGCCAAGCCGTGCCTCGAACTCGGGCAGCGTGGGGCGGGCGCCGATCCAGAATTCGCCGGACCGCGAGTCGGCGTAGAACTGCTCGGTGTCCCGGCCGGCCAGTGGGCGGAAGTAGAGGGTGGCGCGGTGGTTCCCGCCGTCGTCGCCGGTGCCTTCCTCGACCGGTTCGAAAATGAGCACGGCATCGGGCTCATGGTCGAGGCCGAGGCCGGTGAGGTGCGCGAAACCGGAGTGCGGCCGGAAGCGGTAGTCGCAGTCATTGGAGCGGACCTTCAGCGGACCGGCCGGCACCACCAGGCGTTCACCTTTGAACTGGTCGGAGATGGCGCGGCGCCGCCGGGCGGCGTGGCCGGCCACGGCGTCGCGCGCGGGGGTCACCTGCGGGGACGGCGCCCAGTTGCTGGCCATGAAGGCCTTGAAGGCTTCGGAACTGGGCCGCTGCGAGCGGTTGTTGACGCGCTCTTCGAGGGGCTGGGAAGCGGAGTTTGGGGTGTTTTCTGCATCGTTCACCGTCCCATCGTCTCACCAGCCGTGCGGCTTAGGCCAACACGGCCCGGCACATCGAAAGCGGCCCGTCCGGCCGCATGCGGCGGGCATCTACTAGGCTGGGCAGGTGAGGATTGATTTGCACGCCCACTCGAACATCTCGGACGGCACGGAAGCGCCGGCCGTGGTGATGGCAGCCGCGGCTGCCGCGGGGCTGGACGTCATAGCCCTGACAGACCACGACTCCACCGACGGGTGGGCTGAAGCCTCGCGAGCGGCAGTCGAAAACGGCGTGGCGCTGGTGCCCGGCATGGAGATTTCCTGCCGGACGGACCAAGGCATCAGCGTCCACCTGCTGAGCTACCTGCACGACCCCACCCACGAGGGGCTCCTCGAAGAGATCACCAAGGCCAAGGACGCACGCCTCACCCGGGCCGAACGCATGGTCACGCTGTTGGCCGAGGACTACCCCCTGAGCTGGGACGACGTGATCCACCACGTGGCGCCCGGGGCCACCCTGGGAAGGCCGCACATTGCCGATGCGCTCGTGGCGGCCGGTGTGGTGTCGGACAGGTCGGAAGCCTTCACCTCGATCCTGACCTCCCATTCGCGGTACTTCGTGCAGCACTATGCGCCGGAGCCAGCCCTCGCCGTCGAGCTCGTCCGCGCGGCAGGCGGCGTCCCGGTCTTCGCGCATCCGGTGGCGTCCGCGCGGGGCCGCGTCGTGGGGGAGCGCACCTACCGGGACATGATCGACGCCGGCCTGGCCGGCCTGGAGGTCGATCACCGTGACAACACCGACGAGGGCCGGGAGTTCCTGCGGCGCCTCGCGGCGACGCACGGACTCCTCATGACGGGGTCGTCCGACTACCACGGCACGGGCAAACCGAACAGGCTGGGTGAATACCTGACCGCGCCCGAAGTCTTCGCGCGGATCGAGGAGCTCGGCACGGGCACGCCGGTCATCCGCTGACCCGCAGTCTCCGGCCCAGCTCACCCCGTCCCGGCCCAACGAACTCGCAGTTTTCCTGCGAAACGATATCTAGTGCGAGTCAGTTGCGCGGGTAGGAGGCGAACTCGGCGTGCGGGCCCAGCCGTTTGGCCATGACGTCGATGGCCGGCTGGTTCTGGTCCACGCAGACAAACCTGCGGCCCAGTTTGGCGGCAACCGCGCCGAGTGTCCCGGAACCGGCAAAGAAGTCCAGGCACCAGTCGCCGGGCCGGCTTGAGGCCGCAACCACGCGGCGCACCAGGCCTTCCGGCTTCTGCGTGGGATAGCCCGTCTTCTCCTTGCCGGTGGGGGAGACGATGGTGTGCCACCACACGTCGGTGGGCAGCTTGCCGAGCTCACGCTTGGCGGGCGTCACGAGCCCCGGCGCCATGTACGGTTCCCGGTCCACTTCGGCGCTGTCAAAGTGGTACTTGGCCGGATTCTTCACGTAGACAAGGATGTTGTCGTGCTTGGTGGGCCAGCGGTATTTGGCGCGTGCGCCGTAGTCGTACGCCCAGATGATCTCGTTCAGGAAGCTTTCCCGGCCGAAGATGGCGTCCAGCATGACCTTGGCGTAGTGCACCTCGCGGTAGTCCAGGTGCAGGTAGAGCGTGCCATCGTCGGCCAGCAGGCGCCATGCCTCGACCAGCCGCGGCTCCAGGAAGGACCAGTAGTCGCTAAAGGCGTCGTCGTAGCGGTGCAGGGCGCCCTTGATGGTGTCGTAGGATCGGCCCTTGAACCCGACGCGGTCGCCGTCGCCGCCGGCGTTGAGCACCATCTTGGTTTCCTGGCGCTGCTGGGCCCGGCCGGTGTTGAACGGCGGGTCCACGTAAATGAGTGTGAAGGCGCCGTCCGGCAGCGTGGGGAGGAATTGCGCGTTATCCGCGTGTACCACCAGGTTGCTGCCGTCCGGCGCCCAGACAGTTTCAGTCATTGAGGCTTTTAGGCCTCGGTGCCGCTTGGCTGTGAGCCGGTTCCGGCCGACTCGCTGCCTGCCACCACTTCACCGTTGCGGCGGCGGGTGCGCGTGCGGTTGCGGCGCGCGCGCGACGGCTGCTCGGCAGCCGTTACGGCGGAGCCGGCGGAACCTGCTGCGGGGCCTGCTGCGGCCTCAGTGGCGGGCTCGGGGGAACGACGACGGCGGTCTCCCGAATGTCCGGCCGATTCGCCGCCGCTGCGGCGGCTGCCTTCCCTGCTGCCGGAGCGGCCGGCGTCGCGCCCGCCGGAACGGCTCTCGCGGGCACCGTCCCGTCCACCGCTGTCCCGTCCACCGCTGTCCCGTCCGCCGCTGCGGGCGTTCTTCTTGCCGGTTTCGCCCAGGTCCTCCAAGACCTCGGCGTCAACGCCAGCCAGCGTGCGCTTGTTGCGCGGGAGCCGGCCCTTGGTGCCTTCCGGGATGTCCAGGTCCTCGAACAGGTGGGCGGAGGAGGAGTACGTTTCGACGGGCTCGGGGACGCTCAGTCCCAGTGCCTTGTTGATGAGGCCCCAGCGCGGCATGTCGTCCCAGTCGACGAACGTGACGGCGGTGCCCTTGTTGCCGGCGCGGCCGGTGCGGCCCACGCGGTGCAGGTAAATCTTCTCGTCCTCGACGCACTGGAAGTTGATGACGTGCGTGACGTCGTCAACGTCGATGCCGCGGGCGGCGACGTCGGTGGCGACAAGGACGTCCACTTTGTTGTTGCGGAAGGCGCGGAGGGCCTGCTCGCGGGCACCCTGGCCGAGGTCGCCGTGGATGGCAGCAGCGGCGAACCCGCGGTCCACGAGTTCCTCGGCAACCTTCGCGGCAGTGCGCTTGGTCTTGGTGAAGATGATGGTGCGGCCTCGGCCGCGGGCCTGCAGGATGCGGGCAACAACCTCGGTCTTATCCATGCTGTGCGCACGGTAGATGAGCTGGCGGATGTCGCGCTTGGTCAGGCCCTCGTCATCCGGATCAGCGGCGCGGATGTGGGTGGGCTGCGTCATGTACCGGCGTGCCATGGCGATGACCGGGCCGGGCATCGTTGCCGAGAACAGCAGCGTCTGACGGACGGCGGGAGTGCCGGCGATCAGGGTCTCGACGTCCGGAAGGAAGCCAAGGTCCAGCATTTCGTCGGCTTCGTCCAGCACCACGATCTTGACGTTCTTCAGCACCAGGTGCTTCTGCTTGTAGAGGTCGATCAGGCGGCCGGGGGTACCGACCACAACCTCGACGCCCTTCTGGAGGGCCTCGATCTGCGGCTCATAGGCGCGGCCGCCGTAAATCGTGGCGATCCGGGCATTGCGCTTGCGGGATGCGTTCTGGAGGTCGTTGGCGACCTGCACGGCGAGCTCGCGCGTGGGAACGATCACCATGGCCTGCGGGGCACCCGGGGCGGGCAGCTTGTCGAAGCCGGCGTCGTCCGGGCCCACCACACGCTGCAGCGCGGGAATGCCGAAGCCGAGGGTCTTGCCCGTTCCGGTCTTGGCCTGGCCGATGATGTCGTGGCCGGACAATGCCACGGGCAGGGTCATCGCCTGGATGGGGAAGGGGTGGGTGATGCCGGCGTCGGCAAGGGACTCGACGATATCGGCCCGAACGTTGTAGTCCGCAAAGGACTTTTCCGCTATTTCGTGGGGTTTCTCATCCGAGATGATGGTTTCTTCCGGCTCAATGGTCTCGGTTCCGGAGTCGTCAGAGAGAAGCTGGTGGGTATGCAATTCACTCACAGGGGAGTTTCCTTATTCATTTGGGCATTGGCACCGCCTGCTCAACGGGGCGGCCAAAGGGGCCGTTCCGGAGCACGCTCAGCGCGCAAGCAAATCCAGTGGAAGCCGATCGCGGGCTATCTAAATGCTGGCACTGGGGACCAACGGGTGTGTCTCAAGATCGCGTAGGGGCGGGCTTGTTGAATTCAAAATCAAGGAAATCAACGACCGGGCATCCATTACTACCCCTTCAGTCTAGCTGGCAAAACAGGATTCACTGACTGGCGCGGCCGCGCAAGGGCAGGAATCAGCCGTGGGATCAGTCCACGAGCTCCAAGTGGATCTCGCGCGTGGCGATGTCCGAGGAGACCAGGCGGACCCTCACCTTGGTGCCCGGTTCCATTTCGCCGGCGCACCTGGCCGTGACGGCCGGCTCCGCAATCTGGACGACGCCGGACGGGCCATTGCCGTTGAATCCCTTGCCGTTGGCCGGTTTGCCGTTGGCGCCCCTGCCGTTTCCGTTTCCGTTCCCGTTGCCGTTCCCGTTTTTGGCGGGCTTCGACCCGGAGATCACCACGGCGTCGAACTCCTGGCCGACGTGGTTGATCAGCAGGGCCGCTTCCACGGTGTCCAGGGCCAGCCGCTCCATCCTCGACGCCAGCTGGTCGGACGCCGCCATGATGTCCGGCAAGGAGGGCAGCGCCTCACGGGCCCAAGCCGGCACGGCCTTGTTGTTGCTCAATGCCTCGCAGATGACCAGGACGAAGCGGTCCACTAGCCGGCGCAGCGGAGCCGTGGTGTGTGCGTAGGCCGTTCCGATGGCGGCCTGGGTGGCCTCCTCCGGTACCGTTCCGTCAAAGTGCGTGTACCCGGCTCCGCGGAAGAGCATGCTTGCCGAATGCAGGATGGCCAGCTGCCGGTGGTCGGTGGGATCCAGGGTCCGAAGGTAGTCCCCGTAGCTGGCCTGTCCGTCCCACGGCTTCCCCAGGGCGGCGGTCTGCCGCCTGAAGTGGCCGAGGGAGCGTTCGTCCGGAGCCGGCATGGTGCGCAGGATGCCCACTTTGCCCTCAAGCATCAGGGCGGCCGCAGCCATCCCCGTCATCAGGGAAATCTGGGCGTTCCAGTCTTCCACCGGAAGCTGCGGCGCTGCCACAATCCGGTAGCCGCCGTCGGGAAGCTGCACGATTTCCTGTTCCGGCATGTTCAGGCTTGCCCCGCCGCGGGCCCGTTCAAGCTCCACGCGCTTCAGCCCCACTTCACGCAGCAGCACGAGTACAGGGGCGGCCGTGCCGGCGTCGAGTTCTGCCTGGACGCTCTTGTAGTTGAGCTTGGCCCGGCTGCGGACCATTGCCCGGCGCACCAGCACCGACCTCACCTCGGCTGCGGCATCGAGCATGAACTCCCACACGAACGCCGAACACAGCTGCCCTGCGAGCAGGCTGCCGGCGTTCTCGCTGATGACTTCCGGATGCAGCGGAATGCGGCCGTCCGGGGCGTAGAAGGTCTGTCCCCGGCGCCGGGTCTCGGCGTCGAGGGCACCGCCCGGAGCCACGAAGGACGGCACATCCGCGATGGCATACAGGATCCGGTAGCCGTCCCCGGACCGTTCGATGAAGAGTGCCTGGTCCAGGTCGGTGGACGACGGCGGATCGATGGTGAGGAACTCGACGCCGGTCAGGTCCAGCGCCGGTAAGTCCCGCTCCGCCACGGCCGCTTCCGCTTCCTTGAGCACGTCCGCCGGGAATTCTCCGGGCAGTTCCAGCTCCGTCCGGAGCGCGCTCAGGGCGTCCGCGAGCGCGCTGGTCTGTTCGTGGACGCTGGGGGACAAGCGATGATGTGACACGAAAATCAGGTTAGCCCGAATTGCGCCGTTAGTCTTGGATTATGGGCACATCCTCGGCTGACACCGCTCGGTACGACCGTTTCGTCGCAGATCTGTTCGGCGTCATGGCCTACGGCGAGCTTTCCGCCTTCGAGCGGCTCTCTTCCGATGCCCGCTACTCGCCCACGCTGCACGATCGTGCCGTGCTCGGCAGGATCGCCGTCATCGAGTTCCAGCACTACGAGATCGTGAGTGCCAAGCTCGCCGCCATGGGCGTCGACGTCGAAGACGCGATGCTCCCGTTCCAGGCCGCCGTGGACCACTTCCATGAGCGGACCCGCCCGGCGGACTGGTATGAATCCCTGATGAAGGCCTACG
The DNA here is from genome assembly GCF_002929275.1 of Arthrobacter sp. ZGTC131. Lineage (GTDB taxonomy): Bacteria > Actinomycetota > Actinomycetes > Actinomycetales > Micrococcaceae > Arthrobacter. The sequence continues at coordinate 376,858 of NZ_PJIK01000001.1, read as the reverse complement.
TGGTGGACACGGTCTCCGCCGATTTCTACCACATGGTGGCCCGGTATGTGGACGCCGGAACCCGGGATGTCATCGAGCAGATCCAGTCGTCGGAGGAGGCGACGGCAGTACTCCGGGAACGCCTGAAAGGCGCGCTCGCGGATGATCCCCGGCTCGCCTCGCGGCTGGCCCTGTGGGGCCGCCGGCTCCTGGGCGAGGCAGTCACGCAGGCTCAGCGGGTGGGATACGAACACGCCTTCCTGAGCGGACTCCTCACCGAATCGGAGACCGGCGCAAACGATGCCGCGGCTCGGGAACTGGTACGCAGCCTCACCGCGGAACTTGCGGAAAACCACTCACGGCGGATGGTGCAGCTCGGACTCAGCGGGTAGCGGCCCTCCCGTCCTGCCGCGGCTGCCGGCCTGCTGCTGCGCGTATCCGGCTACGATGCAGCGGACGCCGGTTCCGCTGCATCCAGGGCGGCCAGCAGCTCGGCCGCCGCGGCCGCCGGATCGGGGGCCTCGGTGATGGCACGCACCACGACGATCCGGCTGGCACCCGCCGCCAGGACCTGCTCCACGTTGCTGAGATCGATGCCGCCGATGGCAAACCAGGGCAGGAGCAGGCCGCCGACCACTTCCTCATCCACCTTCCGGACGGCCTCCGCCGCATACCGGACAAGGTCCAGCCCGACGGCGGGACGTCCCGGCTTGGTGGGGGTGGCCCACACCGGGCCCACACAGAAATAGTCCAGCCCCGTGCGGCCGTGGGTGGCGGTGATGGCCGCGTCCACCTCCTCGGTGGTGTGCGTGGAAAGCCCGATCACCGTGGCGGCGTGCAGCAGTTTCCGCGCCGACCGGAGCGGCAGGTCCTTCTGGCCGATGTGGAACACGGGAGCACCGGAAAGTGACGCGATGTCCGCGCGGTCGTTGACGGCCCAAAGCCGGCCATGCCTGTGGGCCGCCTGGCGCAGGACGTCCAGGAGTTCGAGTTCCTCGGCGGCCTCGATGCTCTTGTCCCTCAGCTGGATGATGTCCACCCCGCCGGAATAGGCGGCGTCGACGAAGTCAGCAAAGTCGCCGCGGTCCTTGCGGGCATCGGTGCAGAGGTAGAGGCGGGCGGTGGTGTGGACGTCATGCGCGGTCATGGCAACCAGCCTAGTTCCTCTAAACTGGGCAGGTACCGCGGGAGCCCGCTGCAGCTGTCACAAAACGGCGCAGGGCTGAGAGGGCGTAAGAGCCGACCGCTTGACCTGATCCGGTTAGTACCGGCGTAGGGAAGGATCTCCATGAACCCTGGACCCGGCGGGAACACTTCCGCCACAGCAACACTGCATGCCGATGTGGCTGTCATCGGCGGAGGGGTGGTGGGCCACGGGATCGCCTGGGAGGCCAGGCGATCGGGACGCTCCGTGGTCCTCATCGATGAAGCTCCGGGGACGGGCGCCAGCTGGGCCGCCGCGGGGATGCTGGCACCGGTCAGCGAGCTGCACTACCAGGAAGAAGAACTCCTGGAGCTGATGCTCGAATCCTCGGCACTGTGGCCGGCGTTCGCCGCCGCGCTCGCCGACGGCGGACGGGACACCGGCTATCTTCCGACGCCGACCCTCGCCGTCGGCACGGACCCCGCCGACCGCCGCGCCCTGATGGATCTCCGCGAAGTCCAGCGGGCGAGCGGGCTGGCCGTCGAACCACTGACCATCCGCGAAGCACGGTCCCGCGAGCCGCTGCTCAGCCCGGGCATCTCCTGCGCCCTGGACATCCCGGCCGACCACCAGGTGGATCCACGGCGGCTCGTGGAACGCCTCGCCGCTGTCCTCGCCGAGCACACCCCCGGGTCCCGGACCGCCGTGGCCGGAGCATGGCACGGGTACGCGGTCAGGGAACATGCTGCCGAACTGCTGTGGGACGGCGCGGGTGTCTGCGGGGTCCGGCTCACTGGCGGCGGGACTGTCCTGGCCGCCGAGACGGTGGTGGCCAACGGCCTCGGTGCGGGATCGCTCGAGGGGCTGCCCGAGGGGCTCAAACTTCCGCTGCGGCCGGTCTACGGGGACATCCTCAGGCTCCGCGTTCCGGAGCGGCTCCGCCCGCTGCTGACCGCCACGGTCCGGGGCATGGTCCGCGGCGTGCCCGTGTACCTGGTTCCGCGCCGGGACGGCACGGTGGTGATCGGTGCCACCCAGCGGGAAGACGACCTGTCCGGTCCCAGCGCAGGCGGGGTTTATCAGCTACTCAGGGACGCCCAGGCCCTGGTTCCTGCGGTGGCGGAGCTCGAGCTCCTTGAGTCGACGGCCAGGGCAAGGCCGGGAACGCCGGACAACGCACCCCTGCTGGGCCGTGTCCCGTCCAGCCGTGGCTCCGGAACAGCGGTGGCACCAACAGCGGTGGCCGGGCTCATCATCGCCACCGGCCTTTTCCGCCACGGAGTGCTCCTGACCCCGGCAGCGGCAGCAATTTGCCGCGAGCTGATGGATGGCGTGCAGGACGGTCGCTGGGACGCCTTCCGGCCAGGAAGGTTTTCGCCGCAGCTGGCACAGCCACATTCGCCCGGCACAGTCACAGACACGGGTACAGGCACACATTCGGGCACAGTCACATTTGACCAGAGCAAGGAACCAGCATGAACATCACACTCAACGGCATTGAACAGGCAGTGGGCACAGGCGCCTCTGTCACAACCCTCGTCAGCCTGGTCACCGGGCGCAAACTTGCCGCCAACGGACAGGCCGCTGACGGGCAACGGCTCGGGGTAGCAGTGGCGCGCAACTCGGAAGTGGTGCCGCGGAGCCAATGGCACAGCACCGCCCTTGCAGAGGGCGACGACATCGAACTCGTCACGGCAGTCCAGGGAGGATGAGGACCATGACCGCAACAACAGCAACAACAATGGCCGGCGCGCAGGGGGCCGGCATGGCCGACCCCCTGGTCATTGACGGCGTGGAACTGACTTCGCGCCTCATTATGGGCACCGGCGGGGCTCCCAGCCTGGACGGGCTCGGTGCTGCGCTGCTTGCTTCCGGCACAGAGCTGACCACCGTGGCCATGCGGCGCTACTCGCCCGCGGAAACGGGGTCCCTGTTCCAGTTGCTCCTGGACAACAACATCCGGGTGCTGCCGAATACAGCCGGCTGCTTCACGGCGCGGGACGCCGTCATGACGGCGGAGCTGGCACGCGAGGCCCTGGAAACCGACTGGGTGAAACTCGAAGTGATCGCCGACGAGCACACACTCCTGCCGGACGCCGTGGAGCTCGTGGACGCCACCGAGCAGCTGGTCAACCGCGGATTCAAGGTCTTCGCCTACACCAACGATGATCCCGTCCTGGCTCTCCGGCTCGAAAACCTGGGGGCGACGGCCGTCATGCCGCTCGGCTCGCCGATCGGGACGGGCCTGGGAATCCTCAATCCGCACAACATCGAACTCATCGTGTCGCGGGCGTCCGTTCCGGTGGTGCTGGATGCGGGGATCGGCACGGCGTCGGACGCGGCGCTGGCCATGGAGCTGGGCTGCGACGCCGTGCTGCTGGCCACTGCCGTGACCCGGGCCCAGAACCCGCCGGTCATGGGGGAGGCCTTCAAACACGCCGTTATCGCCGGTAGGCTGGCGAAAGCGGCCGGGCGGATCCCGCGCCGCGAGCATGCCTTGGCGTCATCGGCCATGGAGGGCCGGGCCGAATTCCTCTAAGCCCGGACCGCCCGCGGAGGCTATGGCGGTGCGGCAGGCTCCCAGGATGCTCTGTTAGGAGTCAGCCGTGGCCGCCAGGGACCATATCCTCACTCGCCTCCAGATCGACGACGCGCTCGCCGGCCTGCCCGACTGGCGCTACCGGCTCGGCGGCCTGGTCACCGTCTACAAGGCGCCGACGGCGGCTGCCGCGCTTGAGCTGATTGCCGCCGTCGGGCGCATGGCGGAAGAGAACAACCACCATCCCGACCTGGACTGGCGGTACAACCGCGTGTTCATCCGGTTCAGTTCCCACGACGTCGGCAGCGAAGTCACGCCGAGGGACGTCGAGGCGGCAGCCGCAGTCAGTGAGGCAGCCGCCGGCGGGGGCGCCCAGGCCGAGCCGGGCCTCTACCGGACCGTGGAGATCGGGATCGACACCGTTGACGCGGCGGAGATCTCGGAAGTCTGGCGGGTCGCCTTGGGCTACCGGAAGGGGCGGGACGGCGACCTGGCGGACCCATACGGCCGCGGGCCGGGCCTGTGGTTCCAGGAGACCGACACTCCCAGCGACAACCGCCTCCACGTGGATATCCACCGGTCCAAAGCCGAGACGGCCCAGGCACTGGAAAAGACGGCGGCCACCGGCGCCTCAATGAACAGTGACCACGCACCCGGCTGGGTGGTGGTCACTGACGCCCAGGGAAACCGGCTTTGCCTGTGCACTGAGGAAGGCACCGGACCGGAACTTTAGGGGTTCGGCTAGATCTTGAGGGCGGCCGTCAGCCGCTGCGTGTCCTGCCTCGCGCGGACTCTGCCCAGGTAGACGGCCACTCCCGCAGCCGCCGCGCTGCCGGCCGCCATGGGAACGATCCACGGAATCCATGTGAGTCCCGGCTGGTAGCCGAGCCCCGCCGTCATGCAGATGATCCAGGCGATCATGCCCACCCCGGCGGCGACACCCGCCGGGACGAGGATGCCGTACTTGGCGTGGCGTTTGTCATTGGCCCAGACGATGAAGCCCGCGGCTACGGTCACCAGGAGCACGATAACGAGCGACAGCACGGTGCTACCTACAGTGCGCCGAAACCGACCCGGCGGACTTCCTCGGCGCCGATTTCGACGTAGCCCAGGACGTTCGCGGGGATGATGATCTGGCGGCCCTTTTCGTCGCTCAGCCTCAGCTCCGTGCCTTTGGCCAGGGATTCCGCTACGACCTTGGCCACGGAGTCTGCATCCTGGGCCGACTCCAGTACAATCTCGCGGCCGATATTCTGAATGCCGATCTTTACTTCCACAGCAAGGCCTCCCAGCCAATCAATGTTGAAACTTCAAAGGTGTTCTTCCTTTGTAGTCTAGGACTCTTTGGGGAAGCGAGAGATTCCGCGCCAAGCTAAACGGTAGATGAGGTCACTGGCGACATCCAGGTCAAGATTGCCGTCCGTTTCGAGCCAGTAGCGAGCGCTGACCTGCGCCATGCCGGCCAGGCCCCTGCCGAGCAGTTGCGCCTCCAGAGGGGGCAACTTAGTGTCTTCGGCGATGACCCGCGCGATGGCGTCGGCGAAGGTCTTGTTGAAGGTCTCCAGGCGCGCGCTGACGTCCGGATCGTTGACGAGGTCGGACTCGAACACGAGGCGGTGCGCCTGGTCGTCACTGTCAATGAACCGGTAGTAGGCGCGCATAACGGCCTGGACGCGCTCCTTGTTGTCGGTGGTGGAATTCAGCGCGCCCATCATGAGATCCGTCAGGGCCCCGAGGTGGCTGTCCAGGAGCGCCAAGTAGAGCTCGCGCTTGGAGGGGAAGTGCTGGTACAGCACCGGTTTGCTTACATGGGCCGTTTCGGCGATCTCGTCCATGGCGGCACCGTGGTAGCCATTGGCGACGAACACTTCCTGGGCGGCAGCCAGCAGCTGGGCCCGGCGCTCATCCCGCGGCAGCCTGGCGGATCGCTGCCCGGCAGCGCGAGGGGTGCCGGCTGGGGATTGCGCGGCCTGAGTTCGATCAACGTGTGCATGATGAACCACGGTTGGCCTTCTTTCCATTGCTGTTAACTTCACTTTACCCGGGGGTAATATGACCGCGCGGTATCTTCAGGCATACATTGAAGTATGGCTTCTCCGTCCACCGCAAATGCAGCACCCACCTCACTGGACCCCCTGGTGGATCCGGCGCCCGGACTCTCGCCCGAGGAAGTGGAGCGCTACTCCCGGCACCTCATCATTCCTGAGATCGGCGCGCTCGGCCAAAGGCGGCTGAAGAACGCGCGCGTCCTGGTGATCGGCGCCGGCGGACTCGGGTCTCCCGCCCTGCTCTACCTGGCCGCGGCCGGTGTCGGCACCATCGGCATCATCGACGATGACTCCGTTGACCTGAGCAACCTGCAGCGCCAGATCATCCATGGCGTCCAGGACGTGGGACGCCCCAAGATCGAATCGGCGCGCGATGCGATTGCCGCGCTCAACCCCCTCGTCGACGTTCGGCTGCACAACGTCAGGCTGGACGCCTCCAACGCCCTGGAGCTCTTTGCCGGCTACGACCTCATCCTCGACGGGGCGGACAACTTCGCCACCCGCTACCTGGTCAACGACGCCGCAGCGATCCTCGGCAAGCCCTACGTCTGGGGATCGATCTTCCGCTTCGACGGCCAAGTCAGCGTGTTCTGGGAACAGCACGGCCCCACCTACCGCGACCTGTACCCGGAGGCGCCACCCGCAGGTTCCGTCCCGTCGTGCGGCGAGGGCGGCGTTTTCGGAATGCTCTGCGCCGCCGTCGGGTCCCTGATGGTGACGGAAGCCGTCAAGCTCATCACCGGCGTCGGGCGTTCCCTGCTGGGCCGTGTGGCGCTGTATGACGCCCTGGGCGGCAGCTGGCGCGAGATCAGGGTAGCGAAGGACCCGGCTGCCCCGCGGATCACGGAGCTGACGGATTATGAGGCGTTCTGCGGAATCGCGCCCGTCGAAGCCACGGATAAGGAACACACCGTCACCGCAACGCAGCTGGCAACCATGCTCGCCTCGCGCGATGCCGGGCTGAAGGACTTCGAGCTCGTGGACGTCCGGGAGACGGGGGAGTACGACATCGTCAGGATTGACGGTTCCGTGCTGATTCCGCAGGGCCGGATCCTCGCGGGCGAGGCCTGGGGGGAGCTGCCGCAGGACAGGGACATCGTGTTCCACTGCAAGGCCGGGACACGGTCCGCCGCCGTGCTGGCCGCCGCACAGAAGGCCGGCTACCGGCGCGTGAGCCATCTCGACGGCGGCATCCTCGCCTGGGTCAGGGACGTGGAACCGCAGAAACCTGTCTACTGACAGGGACGCCGGGGTCCTGGTCGGGAAGGTCACATGTCCCCGAACGCCCGATGATAGGCGCGTGAACCGTCCACCATGGGCAGGAAACCGCCGCTCATGTGCAGGTCCAGAGGGCTCATGACTATACCCGGGTTGCGGTCAGGGGCGGCAGGGCCAGGCTCATGGTCCCGTCCAGCTCCTGCTCTGAATACTCGAGCTCCATATCAAGGGAGTCGTGCGGCGCCAGGTAGCTGATCCAGAGGTGCTCCGTTGCACCGGCCGCTATGGCGCCGGGGCCCCTGTTGAAGTCCTGGGGCGTGACTGTGGTGCCGGACGGCACCAGCTTCAGGCGAAGCTGCCCCGGGGCGAACAGGACGGGCGCGGGCTGGCCGTTCTTCAGCGCCACTTCGAGGAGGACAACGTCGCCCCACGTGAGGTTGGCAGGCTGCGGCCAGCCGTCCTGCGGGAGGACACCGTCGTCATGGCCGTGGGAATCCGTGGTGGCGGAAACCCGCTGGATGGTGGCCACCCGGCCGGCAGCGGACACGGACCTTGTCCCGGCGCCGGTCGTCCCGAGGAGCTGGCTGGCTGCGGCCCCCACGGACCGGAACGCCGGCTGGCCCTGCGCATCCAGCCGGGCGAGGCGCCCTGCCCGGACCACCGTCAGGGAGCCGAAGCCGGTGGCAACCGGTTCGGTCCCGTTCGAGGCACTTCGCGAGACCACCCCGTATGTTCCTCCGGCCGCCAGCAGCAAAGCCCCGCCGCCGACGATGAGGCCGAATTGCCGGCGGTTGGGGACAGGGACGGTTACTGCAGGCGAATTCAGCTTCATGGTCGCACCCTTCAAAAAAGGATTCACGTAGAGGTTCAATGCTGTACGTGGAACCTATGGAAAGGTTGGGCGTGCGGCCCTCTTATCGGGGCGGAAGCCGATGGGTCAGTGCGGAAAGGTCAGGCGGAGTTCCGCTGCGCTCCGGCTTCCGGGAGCGTGGCCGCAGCCAGTTGGTTGTGATCGACGGGGCACTCGGCCTTTGCTGCGGCCGCCGGCTGTTCCACCGTGATGCCGTAGAGGGTTTCCAGAGCGGCGACGTAGTCGTCCTGCTGGCCGTTGGAGGCCAGTTCCCGGGCACGGACGGTGGGGACGTGGAGGAGCTGCTTGACCATGCGGCGCAGCGCAAATTCGACCTCTTCGGCTGCTGCAGTGCAGCCGTGGCGGGCGCGCACCTTTTCCATTTCCGCGTCCAGGACGTTCATGGTGTGGCGGCGCAGGGCCACTATGGCCGAATCAACGGACCGGACCTCGCGCTCCTGTTCAAAGGCGACGGCCGCGCCGGACACCAGGCTGCTGGCCTGTGCGAGGGACTCCGCCTGCTCCTGGGGTGCCGCGAGGCGCACGGACTCCAGCGTGAGGAGTTCCACGCCGTCGAGCTCTCCCACGGCGGGGTCGAAATCGTGTGTCAGCGCCAGGTCGATGGCGATCAGGGGCTGGGCGGAGTTTGCGCGGACCTGAGCGAGTTCTGCTGCTTCCACCCGGGTGTCCGAGCCGCTGCACCCGATCATGACGTCGGCGGCTGCCACAGCGGCGCCAAGCGTGTCGCCGTCGAGCGCCGTTCCGCCGCGGGTGGCCACGAACGTTGCCGCCCGTCCGGATGAGGAGAACACCGAGATGTCGCGGCAGCCGCGCTCGCGCAGCAGCGCCATCGTGGCGCCGGCATAGGCGCCGGTGCCGAACACCACAACCTTCTTCTGCGACCAGTCGGTTTCCTCGGAGAGGTCTGTGGCGAGATCGAGGGCCACCGAGACGATGGACAGCCCCCTGGATCCGAGCGCCGTCTGGGCACCGACGTCCTTGGCCGTCTTGGATGCGGCCTGGAACAGGCGCACCAGGCCGGAGCTGGCCGTGCCTTCATGCTGGGCAGTGATCAGCGCGCGCCGCACCTGTCCTGCGATTTCGCGTTCGCCGACGACCGCGGAGTCGAGGCCCGAGCTGACGGCAAAGAGGTGCTGGCTGACTTCGGGGCCCGTGTGCGTGCTGAACGACCGGGACACGAGCTGTTCACTGAGTCCGCTCGTCTCGCTGATCTGGCCGACCAGCGCCGCGCGCGCGGCCTCGACGTCGTCCGCGTGCGGCGCCTCGCCGTAGATTTCGTAGCGGTTGCAGGTGGCAAGGACAACCGCACCCGTCACTGCCGGCGATCCGGCGAGGGCGGATGTTGCGATGCCTGAAGAACCGTTGCTTAGCTGAGCGACGGTTTCGAGGTCGATGTCGGCGTGAGTCGCCACCAATGAAAATAGAACCACAGCAGGACAATCATAGCTTTTTCGCAAGCTCGTAGAACAACCCTGGGCCGGGACGGCGGTCCTCCGGCCCTGTGATTCCTGCCACGCAGGATCTGTCCGGTCCCGGGATGACAGGCTGTCGTTATCTTTTGGGGCCGATTTTCGGCACAATCAAAGGCATGACTTCTAGCGCTGCAACTTCAGCCGGCACCGTCCTTGATGCAGGCCATCCGCTCATGGACGGGCGCACCGCCGACTCGCCGCTCATCACGGCATACCGCGGCGGCAAGCCGAGCCGCCGTCCGGTCTGGTTCATGCGGCAGGCCGGCCGGTCCCTGCCTGAGTACCTGAAGGTGCGCGAAGGCGTGGCCATGCTGGACTCCTGCCTCCGCCCGGAACTGGCCGCCGAGATCACGCTGCAGCCTGTGCGCCGCCATGACGTCGATGCGGCGATTTTCTTTTCCGACATTGTCATTCCGCTCAAGCTGGCTGGCGTCGGCGTGGACATCGTGCCGGGTATCGGTCCGGTTCTGGACAAGCCCGTCCGGACGGCCGCCGATGTCGCAGCGCTGCCCAAGCTCACGTGGGAGGCGCTGGAGCCCATCCGCGAGGCCGTCCGCCTGACCGTGGCGCAGCTGGGCAAGACGCCGCTCATCGGTTTTGCCGGCGCCCCCTTCACGCTGGCCGCCTACATGGTGGAGGGCAAGCCGTCCCGCGACCACCTGGGCCCGCGCACCATGATGCACGCCGATCCGGAGACGTGGACGGCGCTGGCCAACTGGGCCGCTGATGCGTCGGGGATGTTCCTGCGGGCGCAGCTGGAAGCGGGTGCCTCGGCCGGGCAGCTCTTCGATTCCTGGGCCGGTTCGCTGGGACTGGCGGACTACACGCGATTTGTTGCGCCGGCTTCCGCCCGCGCACTGGACCACGTCCGCCACCTCGGCGCGCCGCTGGTCCATTTCGGCACCGGAACCTCCGAACTCCTCGTCGCCATGCGCAACGTCGGCGTGGACGTCGTCGGCGTCGATTACCGCCTCCCGCTCGACGAAGCGAACCGCCGCCTCGGCGGCACCGTGCCGCTGCAGGGCAACATCGATCCGGCGCTCCTCTCCGCCCCCTGGGACGTACTCGAGGCGCACGTCCGGGCGGTCATTGCGTCCGGCGCAGCGGCACCCGGGCACGTCCTGAACCTCGGCCACGGCGTGCCGCCGGAAACCGACCCGGATGTGCTGACGCGCGTCGTCGAACTTATCCATTCCATTTCTCCGGAGTAAGCCGGTGGCCGCAGGTAATCCTCCGGCTGCCGGACGCACGGCCCTGGTGGTTGGAGGAGGCATCTCCGGCCTCATTGCCGCGAGGGAACTCGCCCAGGCGGGCCTCCGAACCACGCTGCTTGAAGCCACTGAAGCGTGGGGCGGCTGCGTGGGCCGGCACGACGTCGCCGGACTGACGCTGGACAGCGGCGCCGAGTCCTTCGCCACGCGTTCCTCCGCGGTGGCTGACCTCGCTGCGGAACTGGATCTGGCCGGAAATATTGTGGCACCCCATCCCGGCGGGGCGTGGGTGCAGCTGCCCGACGGTCCGCGGGAGCTTCCGAAAACCGGCGTGCTCGGCATCCCGGCAAATCCGTGGGACCCGGAGGTGCGCCGGTCCCTGGGGCTACGAGGCTCCCTCCGCGCGTCGCTGGACAAGTTCCTGCCGTCCTCCGTGGGCACGAAGGCGGACGTCTCGAGCGTCTCCGCCCTGGTGCGGGCCCGGATGGGCCGCCGTGTCCTGGAACGGCTCGTCGAACCTGTAGTGGGCGGGGTCCACTCGGCTGACCCCGGCCTTCTCGACGTCGACATGGTTGCTCCCGGACTTCGCGCGGGGATCACCCGGCACGGATCACTGGCTGCCGCCGTCGCCGCCCAGCGCAAGGTGACCGGTGCGCAGGGTTCAGATGCGCAGGGTCCAGGCGTGCGGGGAGCCGCCGCCAAGGCGGGCTCCGCCGTCGCCGGCCTGAAGGGCGGCATGCACACCCTGGTTGCCGCACTGGTGGCAGATCTTCGCCGGCGCGGCGCGGAGCTGGTGCCCGGCACGCGTGCCGACGCCGCGGCGCGCACGCCTGGCGGTTGGCGCATTGCGGCGGGGAAGGAAACGTACGACGCCGATGTGCTGGTGATCGCTCTCGACGGGCCCTCCGCCGTCGGGCTCCTTCAGGATGCGGTGCCAGCCTTGGCCGGCCACCGGCCCGGCCCGGGGCCGGAAGTCAAGCTTGTGACTCTTGTTGTGGACCTCCCTGAACTGGACGTGCGCCCGCGGGGAACCGGGATCCTGGTGGCCCCGCAGACGGCCGGAATCCGGGCCAAGGCGCTTACCCACGCCACGGCCAAATGGGACTGGCTTGCTGCGGAAGCAGGGCCGGGCAGGCATGTGCTGAGGCTCTCATACGGGCGAAGGGACGGTGCGGCAGCGGGTGGCCGTGCGCCCGCGGTTGGATCTGATGCTGCCTTGCTTGACATCGCTTTGCAGGATGCGTCAGCGCTGCTGACTGTTCCTGTCAAAGCTGAGGCCGTTGCGGGCTGGGATGTGGTTTCCTGGGCCGGCGCCCTTCCGTTCGCGGCAGTCGGGCACCGGCAGCGGGTGGCGGACGTCCGGCGGATCTGCTCCGGCAGTGCAGACTTGCTGATGGTGGGCGGGTGGCTGGCCGGCAACGGCCTCGCGGCCGTGGTGGCTGACACCCGGGAACAGCTGCGCGCCTTCCTGCGGTAATGCCCGCTTCGGCGGGATGCTGGGCCTTCCGGCCCGATTTATTGCCGCCCGCGATACCTGCTGGTGCGCGTGTCCGCAAGTTTTCCCCAGCGCGATTTTGTGTCTAGGGTCGATAACTATGGTCAATCAGAAGTCCGATAACTTTCGTACGCTGACTGGTTTCCATGGGGGTCTTCGGCGCGGCACGGCAGCAGCTGCGCTCGGAGCGGTGCTGGTCATGTCCGCAGGAGTTCCTGCATCCAACGCTCTTACGCCTGACGTGCCGGCAGACCCGGACAGCGGCACCTCGGCCACGGCAGGAGTCAGTGCCGGCGTCTCCGGCGCGGCCGACCTCGGCGCCTGGGCGTCGGCCGCCCTGACAGCCGAACCGGAGCCGACCGGAGCGCCGGCCCCGGTGCCGTCGCCGTTGCGGACACCCGCGCCAACGGCCACCGCCACCGCTAGCGCCCGGGCCAAGCCCTCACCTGCTGTTCCGGTCCCTTCGCCTTCCGTTCCGACGCCCACGGTCCCGGCGCCCACCGTACCGGCGCCCGCTCTCCCGTCACCCTCAATCACGGTTCCCGCGCCGCCGACCGTTTCCCCGTCGCCCACTGTTTCCCCGTCGCCCACCGCCTCGCCGTCCGGGACCTCGGCGCCTGCCCCGGCTCCGGAGACCTCCGAGGCAGGCCCTTCACCGGCCCCCGAGCAGGGCGGCACCACAGGAGCCGCGCGCTCCGGCCAGTCCCGGCCCCTGCCCTCCGGCGCAACCCAGTGGGCCGCGCCAGCCCCGGCGGCCTCAGGGCCAGGTGCCGCTGCCGGTGGCGGAGCCAGCGGCGGGCCCGCCGCCGGCGCTGACCCTTCGGATGAGACCGGCCGGATTGCGGACCTGTCTACGCTGTCCGCGACCCCGGGCTTCGGCGGACGCTCCGTGGCCGGAATCGCGTCCGGTGTATGGGGTTCATCAGGATTGTCCGGTCCAATGAACATGGCAGGCGCCGGCTCCCCGTACGCCGCGCACGGGCCCGCTGAGAGCGCTGTGCTCGCGGCTACGCCCGGCGGCGCGGCCTCACCGCTGGTCTGGTGGGGTGCCGGGCTGGTGATCCTGGCTGGTGCCGCAGGCCTTGCCGTAATGAGAATCCGGCGGTCCCTGTGAAATACCCCACTTCTACGCGCTGTAGAAGTGGGGTTTTTCGACTTGGACGCATGAAAGGGGCAGGATGGTATTCATGAGCCACACTCCTGCCGAATCTGTCACCAAAGCCGAAGAATCAGCCGAGCAGTTCTTCACCCTCTGGACCGTTTTCAAGCGCTCCGCCGAGGTCCTCCGCAGCGCTGATGCTGCCGACGATTTCGACGCCCTGATTGCGCGCCTGGCCGAGGCCGGGGTGACCCACCGCGGAAGCTACGACGTCTCCGCCATGCGGGCCGACGCCGACGTCATGGTCTGGCTCCACGGCCCGAAGCCCGAGGCGCTGCAGCAAGCCATCCGCGACATCCGCCGCAGCAAGCTCTTCGCAGGAACCGAACTGGTGTGGTCGGCCATGGGCGTCCACCGTGAAGCGGAGTTCGCCAAGAACCACACCCCGGCCTTTTCGCGCGGCGTCGAGCCTGCGGAATGGCTTTGCGTTTACCCGTTCGTCCGGTCCTACGAGTGGTACATCCTGCCGGAGGACGAGCGCGGCAAAATGCTCCGCGACCACGGCATGCTGGGCAGGGACTTCCCCCAGGTCATTTCCAACACGGTTTCCTCGTTCGCACTCGGCGACTGGGAGTGGATCCTCGGCCTCGAGGCCCCTGAACTCGTTGACCTGGTGGACCTCATGCGCCACCTGCGTACCACCGAGGCCCGCAACCACGTCCGCGAGGAGATTCCGTTCTACACCGGCCGCCGGATCACCGCCGGGGAGATTGCCGAGGTCCTGGCGTGAGCCCGCTGGATCCCCAGGACGCCGCGACTGCGGCGAATCCGGTGACCGAGGTCGGCAGGATGGCGCCCAAGACATACGACGGCGTGCTGCTCGCCTCCTTCGGCGGACCCGAGGGCCAGGAGGACGTGATCCCGTTCCTCCGCAACGTCACCCGAGGCCGCGGCATCCCCGACGAGCGGCTTGAAGAGGTCTCACACCACTACCGCGCCAACGGCGGCATCAGCCCGATCAACCAGCAGAACCGGGAGCTCAAGGCAGCCCTCGAGGCCGAGCTCGCCGCCCGCGGCATCGGCATGCCGGTGCTGTGGGGCAACCGCAACTGGGATCCCTACATCCCGCAGACCCTCCAGGACGCTTACGACGCCGGTCACCGGAAGCTGCTCATGATCACCACGAGCGCCTACTCCTGCTACTCCAGCTGCCGTCAGTACCGGGAAGACATCGGCATGGCCCTGACCGAAACGGGCCTGGACGGCCGGCTCGAGGTGGACAAGGTCCGCCAGTACTTCGACCACCCCGGCTTCGTGGAGCCCTTCATCGAAGGCACCGCCGCGGGAATCGCCGAGGTCCGTGCGCAGCTGGCCGCCGCCGGAACCCCTGAAGCTCCCGTGCACGTCCTGTTCGCCACGCATTCCATTCCCACGCGCGACGCCGAGGCCGCCGGCCAGTCCGCCGAAGAACCCCGCCATTTTGCCGAGGACTCCGCCTACGTGGCCCAGCACCTGGCCACCGGCGCCGAGGTCATGCGGCGGGTGGAAGCCGAATCCGGGCTCGCGGCTCCGTGGTCCCTCGTCTACCAGTCACGCTCCGGCGCCCCGCACGTGCCCTGGCTTGAGCCGGACATCAATGACGCCATCGGTGAGCTGTCCAAGCAGGGCGTCAAGGGCATCGTGATTGTCCCTCTAGGGTTCGTCAGCGACCACATGGAGGTGGTCTGGGATCTTGACACCGAAGCCTTGGAGACCTGCCGTGAACTGGGCCTGGCCGCCACCCGCGTGCCGACGCCAGGAACCCACCGCCGCTTCGTTGCCGGGCTGGTGGACCTGATCTGCGAACGAACTGCCGCGAACAACATCGCGGACCGGCCCCACGTGACCGACCTCGGCCCCTGGTACGACGTCTGCCGTCCGGGCTGCTGCGCCAACTTCCGGGGCGAAAAGCCCACTATCGCGGGAGCCGACACCACGGTGGGTGCAGGTCACGACCCCTACCCCGCCGGGGGAGAGAACGCCCGATGACTGTCCGGATCGGAACCCGTGCGAGCAAGCTAGCCCTGACCCAGACACAGCAGACAGCCGACCGGCTGGCCGCCGTCGGGGGTTTCCCGGTGGAACTGGTGCACATCAGGACCGACGGCGACGTCCTCACCGGATCGCTGTCCCAGATGGGCGGCACCGGCGTCTTCGTTGCGGCGCTCCGTGACGCGCTGCTGCGGAACGACTGCGATGTTGCGGTGCACTCGCTCAAGGACCTGCCGACGGGCTCCGCCGTGGGGCTGACTCTCGCCGCAACTCCGCGCCGCGTGGATGTCCGCGACGTGCTGTGCGCCCGCGACGGATTCAAGCTGGCTGACCTGCCGAAGGGCGCCCGGGTGGGTACAGGCTCACCGCGCCGGGCGGCGCAGCTCCGTGCCGTCCGTCCCGACCTGGACATCGTGGACATCCGCGGCAACGTGGACACCAGGCTCGGCCGTGTCCCCGGGCTGCCGGGCAACGCGACCGAGGCCGTGGTGGACGGAAAATCATGCGACCTCGATGCCGTGGTGCTGGCCGCCGCGGGTCTCGAGCGCATCGGCCGGCTGGACACCGTCACCGAGTACCTCGAGACGGACATCATGCTTCCGGCCGCGGGCCAGGGCTCGCTGGCCATAGAATGCCGCACCGCGGACGCCCCGCGCCGGGCCGGCTCCACCGAGGGTTCGCAGGGCGTGCTCGCGCAGGCCCTGGCAGCATTGGACGATGCGGACACCCGGCTCGCGGTCACTGCGGAACGGGCGCTGCTGGCACGGCTCGAAGCCGGCTGCGCCGCTCCCGTGGGTGCGTACGCCTACCGGAAGGGCAGTATGCTCCACCTGGAAGCCGTCGTGTGCGCCGTGGACGGCACCGCGTCCGTGCGGGACAAGCGGGCCACCGACGGCCTGACCGAGGTGGGCGCGACGCTGCTGGGCATCGAACTGGCCGAGGTCCTCCTGGCCGCGGGGGCTGCTGATATCGCTGACCTGACCGCGTCCTGACCGACGGCGGCCATCGGCTTATGGGACAGACGAACCGGCACGGTCCGGACGGCAACCCCGCCGGGCGCCCGGGTTCGCGGCGCCCGCTCGAGGGCGCCCGCATCCTCATCACCCGCAGCCCGGACCGCGCGGCCGCCCTCGCAGCGGAACTCCGGCTGGCCGGGGCGGAGCCGCTCCTGCTGCCGCTTACCGACGTCGAACGTGCCAGTGACCAGGTCGCCCTCGACGATGCCTTCGACGCGCTGGGCAAAGGACATTTCGCGTGGCTCGTGGTCAGCAGCGCCTCCACCGTCCTGGCCCTGGCAGAGAAAGCAGCGGAGCGGTCTGTGGTTTTGCGCGAGTGGATTCCGCCGTCAACCTGCGTGGCCGCCGTGGGACCAGCGACCCAGGGCGCGCTGCAGGCCGCCGGCGTCGCAGTCCATCTGGTGCCGGAGCAGGAACACTCGGCCGCCGGGTTGGTGGCCGCGTGGCCCGGAGGACCGGACGAAGTGCTGCTGCCGCAGGCTGACATTGCAGCGCCGGCCCTGGCGGAAGGGCTCGCAGCGAAGGGCGCCCGGGTCCGTACCGTGGTGGCGTATCACACGGTGGATTACCCGGCCGCGCCGGACCGCCGCCTCGCCCCGGCCTCGAACAGCGCCGGCGGGACGGCGAACGGCGGCATGACGGTGCTCACCCCCGCCGCCGCCAAAGGCGCGGTGGCCTCGGGCGAAGTGGCCGCCGTCGTCGCCGCTTCACCGAGCGCCGCGCGCCGCATTTCCGCCGAGCTCACGCCGCTCGGCGCCTGCCGGGTCGTCGCCATCGGCAAGACCACGGCCGCGGAGGCACAGGCCCGGGGCCTGACCGTTGCGGCAACGGCCCGTGAGTCCACCCCGGCAGGCATTGTGGCGGCAATCCTCCGCGCACTGCACCCCGACGCCGGCGAACCCCGGGCCGACGGCCAATTCCCGGACATCCGTTCATCAGCACCAGGCACCCAGTGAAGGACAGGACATGAGTTTTCCGCAGCACCGCCCACGGCGGCTTCGCACTACCCCAGCCATGCGCAGGCTCACGGCCGAGAACAGGCTGGCTCCCGCAGAGCTGATCCTGCCCGCGTTCATCCGGGAAGGCCTGTCGGAGCCGAATCCGATCGGGTCCATGCCGGGCGTGGTGCAGCACACCACGGAAACCCTTAAGCGTGCCGCCGCGGAAGCCGTGGAGCTCGGCGTCGGCGGCATCATGCTCTTCGGCATTCCTGCCGCCAGGGACGCCCAGGGAACGGCATCCCTTGACCCGGACGGCGTGCTGAACAAGGCCATCCGGGACGTCCGGGCCGAGGTCGGCGACGACCTCGTAGTGATGAGCGACGTCTGCCTGGACGAGTTCACCGACCACGGCCACTGCGGCGTCCTGGACGCCGACGGCTACGTGGACAACGACGCCACCCTGGAGATCTACGCCAGGATGGCCGTGGCACAGGCCGACGCCGGTGCGCACGTGCTGGGCCCCTCCGGAATGATGGACGGCCAGATCGGCGTTATCCGCGACGCGCTCGAGGACGCCGGCCACGTGAACACCGCCGTCATTGCCTACGCCGCCAAATACGCCTCTGCGTTTTACGGCCCGTTCCGGGAGGCGGTCGATTCGCAGCTGAAGGGGGACCGCCGGACGTACCAGATGGATGCCGCCAACCGGCGGGAAGCCATCCAGGAGGTGGAGCTGGACCTCGCCGAAGGGGCGGACATGGTGATGGTCAAGCCGGCCATGAGCTACCTCGACGTCCTGGCCGACGTCGCGGACATGAGCCCCGTGCCGGTGGCCGCGTACCAGATCTCCGGGGAGTACGCCATGATCGAGGCGGCGGCGGCGAACGGCTGGATCGACCGCCGTGCAGCCATCACCGAATCGGTCCTCGGCATCCGCCGTGCCGGAGCCAACATGGTCCTGACGTACTGGGCGAGTGAACTCGCAGGCTGGCTGAAGGAGTCCTGATGCGGGACTCCTTCGCGTCTCCCGCCGCCCCGTCTCCCACGGCCCCGGTGGGGCCTGACGAGATCCTGCTGGGCCTGAACACGTTTGGTGACGTCGGACTCGACGGCGACGGTGAGCCGAAGCCGCATGCCCAGGTGCTGCGCGAGGTGCTGGACCAGGCCGTCCTGGCCGACGCCGTCGGGCTCCATGCCTTCGGTGTGGGGGAGCATCACCGCCGCGACTTCGCCGTGTCCGCTCCTGAGGTGTTCCTTGCCGGCGCCGCAACCCGGACCTCCCGGATCAGGCTCGGCTCGGCGGTCACCGTGCTGAGCTCGGACGATCCGGTCCGGGTCTTCCAGCGGTTTTCAACCGTGGATGCACTCTCCGGTGGCCGGGCGGAAGTCATGCTGGGGCGCGGTTCATTCATCGAATCGTTTCCGCTGTTCGGACTGGACCTGGCGGACTACGAGGTCCTGTTCGAGGAAAAGCTCGAGCTCTTCGACAAGGTGCGGGCACAGAAGCCCGTTCACTGGGAGGGCCGCACGCGGCCGCCCTTGAGCGGACTGAGCGTCTTCCCGCCCCTGGAGCACCACCTGCTGCCGGCCTGGATCGGCGTGGGCGGCACACCGGAGTCCGTGCTGCGCTGCGCGGAGTATGGCTATCCGATCATCTTTGCCATCATCGGCGGCCAGCCGCGCGCCTTTGCCCCGCTGGTCAACCTGTACCGCGAAGCGATGGGCAAGTACGGCCACCCGATGCAGCAGATCGCCACCCATTCGCCGGGGTACATCGCCGAGACCGACGAGGAGGCGCGCGAAGAACTCTTTCCACACTGGCTCGCGCAGCGGAACCGGATCGGAGCCGAGCGCGGCTGGGGTCCCGGCAACCGGGGAGAGTTCGACGCCATGTGCGGGCCGGAGGGTGCACTGTATGTGGGCTCACCCGAGACAGTGGCGCAGAAGATCGCGCTGCTCAAAAGGAATCTGGGCGTTGACCGCTTCGACCTCAAATACAGCAACGGGACCCTTCCCCACAGCTCCATGATGCGCTGCATCGAACTATTCGGCACCGTGGTGGCACCCCGGGTAGCCGAACTGCTGTCCGGACCGCCGCCCGCCGCCTGAAAGAATAGGAACCATGACCTCCAGCATGCCTCGCAACGAGGAACTCTTTGACCGCGCCCGCCAGCTCATGCCCGGCGGCGTCAATTCCCCGGTCCGCGCCTTCGGATCCGTCGGCGGCACTCCCCGGTTCATGGTGTCGGCCAAGGGACCGTACCTGACCGACGCCGACGGCAACGAATACGTCGACCTCGTCTGCTCCTGGGGCCCGGCACTGCTCGGCCACGCCCATCCGGCCGTCCTCGAAGCGGTGCACGCGGCCGTTGACCGCGGCCTGTCCTTCGGCGCCTCGACTCCCGACGAGGCCACCCTGGCTGCCATCGTCAAGGAACGGGTCGCCGCCGTCGAACGGCTGCGCATGGTGTCCACGGGCACCGAAGCCACCATGACGGCGATCCGGCTGGCCAGGGGCTTCACCGGCCGCAACCTGGTGATCAAGTTCGCCGGCTGTTACCACGGCCACCTTGACGGCCTGCTCGCGTCGGCCGGCTCCGGCGTGGCCACCCTGGCCCTGCCCGGTTCGGCCGGCGTCACGGCTGCCACCGCCGCCGAAACGCTCGTCCTGCCCTACAACGATCTCGGCGCCGTCGAAGCGGCCTTCGCCGAGCACGGACCCAACATTGCGGCCGTGATCACCGAGGCGGCACCGGCCAACATGGGCGTAGTCACCCCCGGCGAAGGATTCAACGCGGGGCTTTCCCGGATAACGGCCGCCCACGGCGCGCTGCTGATCGTCGATGAGGTCCTCACGGGATTCCGTACCGGCTACTCCGGCTACTGGGGGCTCACGGGCGGCGCTGCGGATGCGGCCGAGAAGTGGACCCCGGACCTGCTCACGTTCGGCAAGGTGATCGGCGGGGGCATGCCGACGGCGGCCCTCGGCGGCCGTGCCGACGTCATGGACTACCTGGCACCGATCGGACCCGTTTACCAGGCGGGCACGCTGTCCGGGAACCCGGTGGCCATGGCCGCCGGCGTGGCCACCCTGACGCACGCGACGCGGGACGTCTACTCGTTCGTCGATGCGCGGTCACTGGAGCTGTCGTCGGCTCTTTCCTCCGCCCTGGACGCCGCCGGCGTGGACCACTCAATCCAGCGGGCCGGAAACCTGTTCTCGGTGGCGTTCGGCACCTCGGAGCGGGGCGTCCACAACTACAGCGACGCGCAGAAGCAGGACGTCTTTCGCTACGCGCCGTTCTTCCACTCGATGCTGGACTCCGGCGTGTACCTCCCGCCGTCCGTCTTCGAGGCCTGGTTCCTGTCCGCGGCGCACGACGACGCCGCCATGAACCGGATCTTCGACGCACTGCCGGCCGCGGCGGAGGCTGCCGCCGCGGCGAAGGCCTGACCCGCCGCGGTCCGGCCCGCCGTCGTCGTTCCTCCGTCCTGCACCGCAGCGAAGGCGACCCGTACTAAACAACTCTGGCACCCGCCGCGGCGGGTGCCAGAGTTGTTTAACGCCAGTTGTTCAGCGTCTGTTGAGTTGCCCGGCCTAGAAGGCGGCAGTCACGTCGCCGTTGGGCCATTCCTTCTCGATGAAGGCCTTGACCTCGGGGGAGTGGAGGAGTTCGTCAAGCTTCTTGATGCGGGCGTCGTCCTTGGACTCCGTCCGCCATGCCAGGAAGTTGGCGTACGGGTTGTTGTCCGTGGACTCCACCGCGAGAGCGTTGTCGGTGCTGAGGCCGGCCTTGAGGATAAAGTTTCCGTTGATCAGGGCCAGGTCCACGGAGGGATCCTTCAGGTCGTTGATCAGCAGCTCCGGCTGGTTCTCCGAGAACTTGAGCTTCTTGGGGTTCTGCGCATCGGTCAGTGCGATCACGGAGCTGTCGTCCTTGATGTCCTTGACCAGACCCGCCTTTTCCAGGACCTTGAGAGCGCGCACCTGGTTGGAGGGATCGTTGGTGATGGCAACCTTGGCGCCGTCCTTGATCTCGCTGATGTCCTTGACCTTCTCGGAGAAGGCTGCGTACGGCTCGATGTGGACGCCGGCGCCGTGGCCGAAGTCGTAGCCCTTGGTCTTGACCTGATCGTCGAACCACGGCTGGTGCTGGTAGTAGTTGGTGTCCAGCGAACCGTCGCTCAGGGCGGTGTTGGGCGTCTGGTAGTCCTCGATCTCCTTGATGTCCAGCTTGAGGCCGGCTTTCGGGGCGAGGTCCTGGTTGATGAATTCGAGGATCTTGGCCTGCGGAACCGGGCTGGCGCCGACGCTGAGCGTTGCGGGCTTGGCCGGATCCAGGGTCTGGGTCTCGGAACTGGGCGCGGACGAACCGCCGCACGCGGTCAGTGCCAGGGCGGTGACGATGCCGGTGGCGAGGAGGGTGAGTGATTTACGCATCGGATGCGTTCCTTTCGAAATAGCCTGGACCCCGACGGCGTGGCCTGGGGGATCCGGTTCAGATGCAGTGAGCGGCTACTCGCTGCGTAAAGATTCGGCGGTGTTCCGCTGATGGCAGCGGACCGTCGCTTTAGCGGTGGTCGAGGCTCCGGGAGATCCGCTCGCCCGTGAGCTGGATGACCTGGACCAGGACGATGATCAGCACGATCGTGACGATCATGACTGTGACGTCGAAGCGCTGGAACCCGTAGTTGTAGGCAAGTTTGCCCAGCCCGCCGCCACCGACGAGGCCGGCCATGGCGCTGTAGCCCACCAGGGTCACCACGGTGGTGGTTGCGGCTGCCACCAGCGCGGGCAGCGATTCAGGCAGCATGACCTTGCTGATGACCTGCATCCTGGTGGATCCCATGACCTGTGCGGCGTCGATCTTGCCGTGATGGACATCCCGGAGACACGCCTCCACGAGGCGGGCAAAGAATGGAATGGTTCCGATCGAGAGCGAGACCGAGGCTGCGACGGGGCCGAGGCTGGTGCCCACCAGGAGCCGGGCCAGGGGGATCAGGGCCACCATCAGGATGGCGAAGGGGATGGACCGCGTGATGTTGACCACGATGTCGCTGACAACCCTGTTGACCACGGGCATGGGACGGAGTCCGCCCGGGGCAGTGGCGTGCAGGAAGACGCCCAGCGGCAGTCCGACAAGAACGGTGAAGAACGCGGAGATCCCCACCATCTGCAGAGTTTCAACGATCGCCTCGGGGAGGGCCTTGGCGAGAACCGGGTTGCTGAAGATTTCGTTCACTTGAGGTCTCCCGTCTCGGCGGCGAAGTCAGGCGTTTCCGGCGCGAAGTCAGACGGCTCGACGGCGGCGTCCACAACTTTCGCGCTGATCCCGCGATCGCGGAGGTAGCCCATCACGGCTTCGTAATCAACGTCTTCTGCGAGCTGGACACGCAGGTGCCCGAACTGCTGCCCGCCCAGCGTTTCCACGCTTCCGGCGAGGACATTCAGATCGATGTCAAAATGCCGGGCGACGCCCGTAAGGACAGGTTCCTTGGCGCTTTCGCCGGAAAAGAGGATCTCCAGCACGGGGCCGGCCTGGAGGGCCCCTTTGATCGGTTCCGCAGCAGGCAGCGGAAGGAGCGCCCGGGCCAGCTTGCTGTCCAGTTCGGCCGCCACATCCGCCAGTTCCCCGGCTTCGATGACGCGGCCCTTGGCCAGGAGTGACACTGAGCCGCATACGCGCTTAACCACGTGCATCTCGTGCGTGATGATGAGCACCGTGAGCTGAAGGCGACGGGTCAGGTCCTGGATGAGGTCCAGGATTTCATCGGTGGTGGCCGGGTCCAGGGCGGACGTCGGCTCATCGCACAGCAGTACGTCAGGATCGGACGCCAGGGCCCGGGCGATGCCCACTCGCTGGCGCTGGCCCCCGGACAGCTGTGACGGGTAGGCGTTCTCGAAGCCCTCGAGCCCTACGAGCTTGAGCAGTTCAGCAACCTTCTCGCGGGTCTTGTCCTTGGGAGTCTTCACCAGTTCCAGAGGATGGGCCACGTTGCCTGCCGCGGTGCGGGAGTCCATCAGGTTGGCGTGCTGGAAGACCATGCCGATCCGGCGCCGGGCAGCGCGGATTTCGGAGTCCCTGACCGAGCTGAGTTCGGTGCCGTCGATGTTGACCGAGCCGGAGGTAGGGCGGTCCAGGAGAGTCAGGCACCGTACCAGCGTGGACTTCCCTGCTCCGGAATGGCCGATGATGCCGTGGATGGAGCCTTTGGGGACCGAAAGGGAGACCCCGTCGAGGGCCACCACTTCCTTTTTCCCCTGACGGTAGACCTTGCGCAGGTCGGTAACTGTGATCATTTATCCTCAGGCGGTAGGGCTTGGGCAGGGCATAGCACAAGCGCGCTTCTGAACTAAATTATGTCAGCGCGGAGAATTCGCATCCACTTCCGAATATTGTTCGGCATGCGGCATGTCCTGCCGCATCATCGACAAGTCAATTCATGGCGGGCCGGGCCGATGGGCGTCCTGCGGGCTGCTGTCTGAATTGCCGCCGGGCTGTGAGCCACCTGAGGCTTGGGCTGTGGACTGTGATCTTTGTCCCACGGGCGCGGCGACGGGGCTGGGCGGCGCGGCGGCGGGCACCGCTGCTGCAGCTGCTGAGCCGCGTGTTGACGCTGCTGGAACCGGCCTCTAGAAGTCGCCCCTGCTGGCGTCTTCTGGGGGCAGCACGGGCCAGTCGCCCTCGATGACAGCGGCGGGTTTGGTCTTGCGGAGATACTGCTGGAAGTCGGCCGCCTGGCTGACGGCCCAGTCCGTCTGGAGCTGGTGCAGTTGGCTGGCCGGCAGCCTCAGCTTGGGGAACTTGCCCGCCATGGCGTCGAGCATGCGGAGCGTGGCCAGGGCGTCGGCGGCCGAGGTGTGGGCGTTTTCGAGGTCCACGCCGTACTCTTCGCAGAGTGCCGTCAGGGTCCGCTTTCCCTTGCGGTAGCGGTCCACCTGCTTGTTCATGATGTAGGGATCCAGGACCGGAAACCGGCTCAGCTGCGGTACGCCGTAGCGGGCGGACTCGGCGGCCAGGACGGTGAAGTCGTAGCTGGCGTTGAAGGCGATGACCGGGACGCCGTCGTCGAAAAGCTCCTGCAGCACCCCAGCGAGTTCCCTGGTGACCTCCGGCGCCGGCCTGCCGTGGCTGCGCGCGTGCTCCGTGGTGATCCCGTGGACTTCGCTGGCCTCCGCCGGGATCTCAATGCCCGGGTCTGCCAGCCATTCGTGCTCCCGGATGACATTTCCCGAGGCGTCCACCAGGGTCACCGATGCCGTGACGATCCTCGCCGCGCGGGAGTTGCGTCCGGTGGTTTCGAGGTCGAAGGCGGCCCGGGGGAGGGTGTTCCAAGTGCTCATGCGTCCACGCTACCCGGTGGCACCGACAGTTTTGGCGCACGCCCCGGGCCTGTCGGCAAGTCAGTCGGGAAGGGTCCGGAGCGCCGGCGGCCGGCCGATAGTCTGGGACCATGCGGACGGAGTATGTGGAGGCGGTGCTGGCTGTCGTTGAGCTCATCCCCGCAGGTTCGGCGGTGGCATACGGGGACGTCTCCGAACTGCTTGGGTCCGGCGGTCCGCGCCAGGTGGGCTCGGTCATGAGCCACTACGGCAGCGGTGTCCCGTGGTGGCGGGTGCTCAGAGCCAACGGGCTGGCGCCGGAGGGATTGGAAGCCGAGGCCCTGCAGTTCTACCTGCGGGAGGAGACTCCGTTGCGCGGCGAATTCCTCCGGTTCGCACGGACGGGCGACGGCCGCTGGCGGGTTGACCTGACGGCGGCACGATGGTCACCCTCCGACGCTGACTTCGCTGCCCTGGACGCCATCGCTGAGCGGCTGGAAGCGTCGCTGCGTAAATTGTCAGTGCCGGATGATGGAATGTCTGAGTGACCGCAACAATCACCCAGTCCGAATCCTTCTCCGCCACCACCGGGCGCCATGATCAGTACGCCAACGCTCCGAAATCGCCGGGATCTGGACTTCGGCTTCTGCCGCCGCGCCAGGTCCACAACTTCGTGCCGGCACTGTCGGCGGACCAGCTCGCCGCCGTCGACGTCCCCCGCGGAGCAGGCCCGGTGCTCGTGCCCGGAGCGCCGGGCACCGGCAAGTCGACCGTCCTGATAGAGGCGGCCGTCCGCAGGGTCGAGGCGCACTCGGTTGATCCCGAACGGATCCTCATTCTTGCGCCCGGCAGGCTGGCGGCGGACACCCTGCGGGACCGGTTCACGGCACGGCTGAACCGGAGCCTAAGCACCACGCCGGCCCGTACCTGGGCGTCCTATGCCTTCGACCTCATCAGGCGGGCCAAGGCGGAAGGAATCCTGCCGCTGCCCCGGGCGCCCCGCCTCCTCTCCGGTCCCGAACAGGACCTCATCATCAAGGAGTTGCTGGACGGTCATGCACTTCCGGGCCTGGGACTGCCGTGGCCGGCCGATCTCGATGCCGCGCTGCCCACCCGCGGCTTCCGGCAGGAAGTCCGGCAGCTTTTTGATCGGATCATCGAATCCGGCCGGACGGCCGAGGACCTCGCGGACCTGGGGCAAGAATGCGGCCGCCCCGATTGGATCGCCGCGGCCGCCCTGTACGCCGAATATCGTGACGTCCTGGATCTGCGCATGCCCGAGGCCTTCGATCCCGCCGGCATCATCACGGCCGCGCGGCAGCTTTTCCAGGATTCGCCGGATTTCCTGGCCGCGGAACGCGAACGCCTCCAGCTGATCCTTGTTGATGACATCCACGAGGCCAACCCGGCGGTCTTTGAGCTGCTGGCTGACATCGCCGCGGGCAAGGACGTCTTCGTGGCGTCTTCCCCGGACACGGTTGTCCAAGGCTTCAGGGGCGCCCGTCCGGATCTCGTCGCCGAGCTTCCCCGGCTGCTGGGAGGGGACGGCCAAGACGTTCTCGAGAGGCCGCTGCGGTACGCCCACCGGCATCGGCCTGCCGTCGCGCAGGCCTGGCTCGGCGTCGCGGACCGGATCTCCCTGCGAGCCGGCGGGAAACTCGCCCGCCGGCTCGAGCAGTTTCCCACTGAACCCACGCCCGACCACCACGTTCACGCTCTGCCCTCCACCGGTGAAACAGGCGCCCGTCCCGCCGAAGACGCCGGTTTTTCCGGTGGCTCCGGCGGGTTCGTCGAGGCGCACCTGCTGCCGTCGGCCGTCCATGAGCTGCGCTACGTCGCACAGCGGATCCTTGAAGCCCAGGTGAATGACGGCCGTGAACTGGCGGACATGGCGGTGATCGTCCGGAATGGCGGCCAACTGAGCCAGCTGCAGCGCTACCTGTCGGGCCAGGGAATCCCGGTGCGGATTCCCGTGGCGGAGTCCGCTGTCCGCGACGAAGTGGCCGTCCGTCCGTTGCTTGACGCCTATGCCGTGGTCCTCGATCCGGACGTCCTGACGCCGGAATCCGCCGTCGCGCTGCTGACGTCCAGGATCGGCGGAGCCACATCCCTTGAACTGCGCAGGCTGCGCCAGTCGTTGCGCCGCGAGGAGATCCTGGGCGGCGGCGGACGCTCCAGCGATGCACTGCTCGTGGAGGCACTCCTCGAGCCCGGTGCCCTTGGTTCCCTGGGGATCGAGGGACGTTCAGCGCGTCGCGTTGCCCGGATGATCCAGGCCGGCCGGAAGGCCACCACCGCGGCCGGCGCCAACGCCGAAACCGTCCTCTGGGCCCTGTGGCATTCGACCGGTCTTGCCGGAAGCTGGACCGCCGCCGCACTGTCGGGAGGGCTGGTGGGGTCAAGGGCGGACCGTGACCTCGACGCCATGATGGCCCTGTTCCACACCGCCGAGCGGTACGTTGACCAGATGCCAGGGTCCGGGCCGGACCAGTTCCTTGAGTACCTGCTCAACCAGGAGCTTCCCATGGACACGCTGGCGGCCCGGGCACAGGTGGACGACGCCGTCGAACTCATGACGCCCGCCAGCGCCGCCGGACGGGAATGGCCCTTCGTCATCGTTGCTGGACTCCAGGAGGGCGTCTGGCCGAACACGCGGCTCCGCGGGGAGCTGCTGGGGAGCACGCTCTTCGCCGATGCCGTGGAACACGGGGTGGAGTCCGCCCTCCAGCGGGGCCCGCTCAGCCGATTGCGCGAGATCCGGTACGACGAACTCCGGAGTTTCTCGACCGCGGTGTCCCGGGCGAGGGAAGTGCTGATCTGCACAGCCGTGGCTTCGGAAGACGAACAGCCGTCCTCATTCCTGGACTACGTGGCCCCGCTGACACCGGACCGGGACGCGCGAGGATTCACGCCGGTGGAGAGGCCTTTGACCCTCAGGGCACTCGTCGCCGAACTGCGCCAGCACGCGCAACTGGCCGACCGGGCTGCGGCAGAGTCGGACGAGGCTGTCCGTGTCCTGGCCCGCCTGGCAACGGTGGATCCGCCCGTTCCCGGAGCGCACCCGGACACGTGGTGGGGGCTGGCCCCGCTGTCCTCGGAAGAACGCGTGGTGCCTCCCGGGGGAACTGTCTACGTCTCGCCCTCCAAGGTGGAGTCCGTCCAGAAGTCGCCCCTGGACTGGTTCATCCAGGCTGCAGGCGGTGAGGCGGCCACAGATTTCGCGAGGAGCCTGGGAACCCTGGTGCACGCGATCGCCCAGGATCTGCCTGACGCCTCCGGGGCCGAGTACCTCGCCGAGCTCGTCAGGCGTTGGCCGTCCCTCGGTATGAAAGACAACTGGGAGGGAAAGCTGGACTTCCGGCGGGCCGAAACCATGGTGCGGAAACTGGCGCAGTACATCCTTGTCATGCGCAGCGAGGGCAGGCGCCTGGTCGGCGTGGAGCAGGACTTTGAAGTGCAGCTGCCCGAACCGGCCGCCGATCCGCTGCCGGACGGCGCCATAAGTGAAGCGCCCCGTTCCGCTGTCCTGCGGGGCCAGGTGGACCGGCTGGAGATTGACCCCCACGGACGGCTGGTGATCGTCGACCTCAAAACAGGGAAGAGGCAGCCCGGTAAGGGTGATCTGGGCCGGCATCCGCAGCTTGGCGCTTACCAGGCCGCGGTCCTCGCCGGAGGCTTCAGCGGTTCCGAGGGTGTTCCCGGGGACGTACAGCCAGGCGGCGCCGTGCTCGCCCAGCTGGGAACCACCGCCAAGAATCCGGGCGTCCAGCACCAGGATCCCCTCGATCCGGGGGAGAACTGGGCATTGGACATGGTCAAGGAGGCGGCCGACGTGATGTCCGGCCATGAGTTCGAAGCCAGGCATGATCCCGCCAAGAGCGGATTCGGCGGCCACGGCTGCCGCCTGCCGGAAGTATGCCCCTTGTGCGCCCGCGGAAAGCAGGTTACCGAATGAGTCGCCCCGCGGATCTCCCTGCACCAAGGTTCAGTCCCGAAGAGCTGTCCGTCCTGCTCGGCGAGAAGAACGTGCCCACCGCAGAACAGTCAGCCATCATCTCCTCGCCGCTGACCCCCCGGCTCGTTATTGCCGGTGCGGGCTCAGGCAAGACTGCCACCATGGCCGACCGCGTTGTGTGGTTGGTCGCCAATGGCTGGGTCAAGCCCGAGGAGGTCCTCGGTGTCACCTTCACACGGAAAGCCGCCGGCGAACTGGCAAGCCGCATCCGCGCCAAGCTGGCGGCGCTGCAGCGGATCGCGGATGCCGATGCCGGTAACGCGGTGTTTCCCGCCGGCCTGCTCAGCGCCGATGCGCTGGAACCCAAAGTCTCCACGTACCACTCGTTTGCCAGCGGCATCGTGTCCGACTACGGGCTCCGGCTTGGCATCGAACGTGACGTCGTCCTGCTGGGCGGGGCCCAGGCCTGGCAGCTGGCAAGCGAGGTCGTCGAGGCGTTCGACGGCGACTATGCGCATTTCCGGGTGGCCAAATCAACACTCGTCAAGGCCGTCATCCAGCTCGCCGGCGAGTGCGCAGAGCACCTCCAGGACCCGGCCGAGGTTCACGACTGGCTCATGCAGCGGCTGGCCGAATTCGACGCCCTGCCCTACGTGGCAGAGGCGAAGAAGAACCCCAGCCAGGCGGCCGGGGAGCTCGGTGCCATGCTCCGAACCCGGGCGAGCGTCGCAGAACTCGTGGGCCGGTACTCCGAGGCCAAAAGGGCCCGGGGCGCCCTCGACTTCGGCGACCTCGTGGCTCTCGCCGCCAGGGTGGCCCGTGAGATTCCCCTCGCCGCGGAGATGGAACGCCAGCGCTACAAGGTGGTGCTCCTGGACGAGTTCCAGGACACGTCCCACGCGCAGCTGGTCCTCTTCTCCAGGCTGTTCGGAGACGGCCACGCCGTCACAGCTGTGGGCGACCCCAACCAGTCCATCTACGGCTTCCGCGGTGCGTCCGCCGGCCAACTGTTCCACTTTGTCAGCGAATTCCCCGTCCGGGTGGATGATGGTGCCGAAGGGCAGGCCCGGTTTAGCCCGGCCCCGACCTCTTACCTGACCACCGCCTGGCGGAACGGGCGCAACATCCTGGCGGCGGCCAATGTCATTTCGGCTCCGTTGAGCGCCGCTGCAGCTCAGGCGGGTCCCGCCGGGGAACGTGCGACCGCCGCGTCCGTCGAGGTGCCGCCCCTGCAGCCCAGTCCGGCTGCCGTTCAGGGCCGGGTGATCCTTGGACGCTTCGCCACGGATGAGGATGAGGCCGCCGCCATCGCGCGGGACCTGCTGAAATACCGGGTCACCGACTTCGAGCAGTCATCAACTGCCTCACCTGTGCCGCCAGCCATGGCCGTGCTGTGCCGCCGGCGGGCCCAGATGGAGTGCATCCGGCGGGAGTTTGAGGCCCGGGGGATTCCCTACGAAATCGTGGGCCTCGGCGGCCTGCTGGACACACCTGAAATCGTGGACCTGGTATCGACGCTCCGGGTCCTCGCTGACCCCGGCCGGTCGGATTCCCTGATGCGCCTGCTCGCCGGTGCACGGTGGCGGATCGGCACCGCCGACCTCATGGCGTTTCGAGACTGGTCGACGTTTCTGGCGCGGCGCCGCGGGCAGAGCGCGGCCGATGCGGCGGGTGCGGGCGGGAGCGACGAGCCGCCCGCCGACGTCGTCATCGAGGGGGACCTTACCGACGCGTCCAGCCTTGTGGAAGCACTGGACTGGCTGCCCAGCGAGGGCTGGACGTCGGCGCACGGCCGCACGCTGACAGCCCCCGCCCGGGAACGGCTCCACAGGCTCGGCACGGAACTCCGGCAACTGCGCGGACTCTTGGGGGAGGACCTGACCACCCTCCTGGGCGAGGTGGAGCGGGCCATGCTGCTCGACATCGAGGTTGCCGCGCGCCCCGGGTTCAGCATCCATCAGGCGCGCAGGAACCTGGATGCGTTCCAGGATGCGGCTGCCGGATTCCTGCAGACATCCCACCGCGTGGACGTCCTCGCGTTCCTCTCCTGGCTCGAAGCCGCAGCCGCCGAGGAAGGTGGCCTCGACGTTCCGCCGGCAGACGTCAACCATGAAGCTGTCCAGCTGTTGACGGTGCACGCATCCAAAGGCCTCGAATGGGATGTGGTCTTCGTTCCTGGTCTCAACGGCGGGGCCTTCCCCAGCAGCCGTGATTCCCGGTGGAGCAGCGGTTCTGCCGCGCTGCCCTGGCCGCTCCGCGGCGACAGGGCAGACCTTCCGCAATGGGACCTCGACCAGCCGGACCAGAAGGGGTGGCTGGACGCCGAGAAGGACTTCAAGGGCGCCGTCCAGGCCCACGGCGAGGCCGAGGAACGGCGGCTGGCCTATGTTGCGTACACGAGGGCCAAACACGTGCTGTGGGTGTCCAGCGGTGCGTGGGTCGGCGGCCGCGGCGGAATGGCCGAGATGTCGCCGTTCCTCGCTGAGCTGGGACCGCTCGCCGGGATCGGAACAGCCGACGGCACACTCCCGGCCCGCGCCGCCGCAGCAGAGATCCACCCCGACTCTGTGGACGAGGTGTCACTTCCGGAGGAGAGCCCCCTGACCCGGGACCTCGAAGTCGCCACCTGGCCGTACGATCCCCTCGAAGGCCCTGTTGACCCGCGCACCGGCAAAAGGCTCCGGCTGGTACCCGGGCGGCGGGAGGCCATGGACTCCGCCGCGAGCCGGTTGCGCGCCGAAATTGCGGGCCTCCAGGAGTGGATCTTTGACGGGCAGGCGGAGCAGCCGGACCCCGCAGGCCAGCCACGAACGCCGCTCCGCCCTCACGCTGCCGGGTGGGCACGGGAGGCTGCCCTGCTCCTGGAGCGCCGCGCCCGCCGTGCGCAAAGCCGGGACGTCCACTTGCCAGGGCACATATCCGCGTCCACCCTCGTTGACCTCGGGGAGGACCCGGGGGCTGTCCTGCAGCGCCTCAGGAGACCCGTCCCGCGCGAACCGGGGATGTCCGCCCGCAAGGGGACGGCGTTCCATGCCTGGGTCGAGGAGTACTTCGGAACGGCAGGCATGCTGGACCTGGACGAAGCACCCGGATCCGACAACCACATTGACGAGGCCTACGGCCTTGAGGACATGGTGGCCACCTTCAGGGAATCCCCCTGGGCGCACCGGTCGCCGGCCCACGTCGAGGTGCCGGTCGAAACCCGGATCGGTGACGTGGTGGTCCGCGGACGTATTGACGCGGTGTTCCGCGATGCCGACGGCTGCTGGGACCTCGTGGACTGGAAGACCGGCAGGCGGCCGTCCGCCGGGCAGCTGAAAACGAAGAGCGTGCAGCTGGCTGTCTATCGGCTGGCGTGGGCTCGGCTCAAGGACGTGCCGCTGGATGAGGTGCGGGCCGCCTTCTACTATGTCGCGGAAAACCATGTGGTTCGCCCCCACGACCTGGCGTCGGGGGCCGAGCTGGAGGGCATCGTCGCGGCGGCCCTTGCGTCACCGCGGGGCTAGTTGCGGGGATCACGCCTCGGGCGTCAACGGCGCGACACCATCCCGCCTGAGGCCCTGCGGCCCCGGGGCACTTAGCCCTGAGACCTGAGGCCCGGGGTACATAGCCTTGAGGCCCGGGGCACTTAACCCTGAGGCACTTAGCCCCGAGACCTCGGGTCAGGGCGACTTGGCGTCAACGATGCTGATGGCAGCCGTGGAGGTGTCGTCGGCGGAAAGCGGCTTGGCGTCAACGATGCTGATGGCAGCCGTGGAGGTGTCGTCGGCGGAAAGCGGCTTGGGCTGCGCGGCCCGCTCGCTGTCGCGCCTGTGGTCTTCGGAGTCCGGGCCGCCCGCCGCGTCCGGAGCGTCCACGCTGCCGTCTGCGTCCGCTGCGCCGCCCGTGGCGACGGCGCCAGGCCCGTCTGCAGCGGCCGGAGCACCCTGTGCGGCGGCGGCGTCCTCGACCACCGGGATGGGCATGACGTGCACAGCCGGCATCGGCTCGGAGACGTCCGTGGCCGCCGGCGCGGCAATCAGTTCGACCGAAACCGGACCGCGGGAAACCATGCCATCCGAAACTGCAGCGTCCGAGTCCGTACCGCCCGCGCCCTGGCCGGGCGCGGCTGAGCCCTGCGGCGTCGAGCCCGGCGCTGCGGAACCCGCGGCAGCCGCCGGTGACGGCAGGGGCTCCACGCTGATGGGCTGCCCGCCGTGCTCTGCGATATCGTCCGCGAGGGTGCCAAGCATGCCTTCCGCCTCGGAAATCATCTCGGCATCGGCGGCGGCAATACCCTTCACCAGATACTGCGCCAGCGCGAATTCCGCGGACAGCGCGGCCCGCCGGAGCAGATGACTGTCGGGCGCATCGCGGCGGTGTTCGGTGTAGTGGCGCACCACCGCGTCCACGAAGTCGTGCTCGTTGGACGCGACGAGCCAGGCAAGGTCGTCGGCGGGATCCCCGATTCGGAGGTCGGTCCAACCGGTGACGGCGGTAACCCGGTCCTCCTCGACGAGCAGGTTGTCCTCGTGCAGGTCACCGTGGACCACGCACGGATTGAAGCGCCACAAGGAAACGTCTTCCATCGCGTGTTCCCAGCGACGGAGAAGCAGGGGAGGGATCTTGCCCGTTGTCGCGGCCATGTCGAGCTCGTTCAGCCTGCGCTGGCGGAACTCGTTGGGGGTGTAGCTCGGCAGGTCGGCGTTGCTTACCAGGGCGTGCGGCAGATCATGGATGGCGGCGAGGGCCGTTCCGATTTCTTTCGCCAACTTCTGGGACCCCGCCGTCAGTTCCTCTACGGTGCGGGTGGATCCGTTGAGGTGGGAGTACACGAAGGTGCTCAGATTCTGCTGGCGGACTGTCCCGGCCACGGTCGGCATCAGAAAGGGGAGCTCCGCCCGGATGGCCGGGGCGAAGGCCCGCAGCACCAGGAACTCAGTTTCCAAGCGTGTGCTCGCCTCGGCATGGCGGGGCGAGCGGACCCGCCAGCGCTTGCCTTCGGAGTCGAGCAGGAGCGCCGAATCGAAGTCCGCCGGATCATCCGGTGCGGAACTCACGGCAGTCGGGCTCAGTCCGGGGACCGCCGCGGTTGCCACAGCTGCCAGTTCGATCGGTTCTCTTCTCACGCTTCCACGGTAGATTGACTGACGTTCAAGACAACGATGTGTCGCGGCGAGTCTTGAGATCCAGCCGAAATAAGAGCTTCCCGCCGCCGAAGGAGGGCCGCCCGGCACCTGCCGGAAATGTGAATTGTCACCCCGAGTCAGTACGGTGGATACATGAGTCACGCGGAGGCCGCTGCGCCGGTCAGTCAGCAGTTGGGCCAGTCGCCGGAAAATCAGCTGTCCAAGGGTGATTTGCCGGCAAACCATCTTTTCGACACCGTGCTGCCGGTGCGCCCGGCAGTGGTGAACCGCGGATCCGTTGAACGGATGAAACCGAGCCTCGTCGAAGACCTGCTGGCCCGCGGCGGCACCCAGGCCATGGTCCTTTCCGGCAAGCACGCCCTCATTCACAACGATGCCCTTGTCCTGACAGACGCCACCCCGTTGCTGGACCGGCTCAGGGGTGCAGACTCCGGTCCCTCGCTCATTGTCTACCTGGGCTCTGCGCTGGAGAACTCGGACCTGCCGGCAGGGACGGAGATCCTGCTGTTCATCCTGCCCGCGCCGGTCGATCCCGGCACCGCGGGGCTTGCTTCGGGCGCCATCTGGGAGGGGTTCCGCGACGTCGCCGCACGTCTGGATCCGACCCACACGGCCCTTTTCGTTGAGGCCAGCGCCATCGCCAACTGGCACGCCAGCCATACCCACTGCCCCCGGTGCGGGGCCCCGACCACGGTGGAGACCGGGGGATGGGTCCGCCGCTGCCCGGTTGACAACTCCGAACACTATCCCCGGACAGATCCCGCGATCATCGTCACAGTGGTGGGGCCGGACGACCGCCTGCTCCTTGGCGGCGGCGGGCCCCTCGATGCCAAGAACTACTCAACGCTTGCCGGCTTCGTGGAGCCGGGGGAGTCGCTCGAGCAGGCGGTGGTCCGTGAAATCCACGAGGAAGTGGGCGTGCGCGTCAGGGCTTGCCAGTACCTCGGATCCCAGGCATGGCCCTTCCCGGCGTCGCTCATGCTCGGTTTCACCGCGGTCACTGATGATTCCGAGGCAAAGCCCGACGGCGTTGAGGTCACCCGTGCCCGGTGGTTCAGCCGGGAGGAACTCCAGGCGGCTGTGCTGAGCGGCGAGATTGTCATCTCCACCAGGCTCTCCATCGCACGGTCCCTGATCGAGCACTGGTACGGCGGCGTCATCCAGGACCGGCCAGCCAACGAATGACCGGGACGGACGCGCAGCGGATCGCTCCGGGCCGGCCCCGCCGCAGTGACATCAGCGCCGTCAGCCCCGGAATTCTCTCCCGGCGTCAGCACTCCTTCCATCCCATCGACTGAGCAGCAGAAGTGACTACAGAAATTCCTGAAGGCAACGACTCCCTGGAGGACCGCATCCTCGGTGGCCTCGACGCCGAGCAGCGGGAGGTGGCCAGCACCCTCACCGGCCCGCTGTGCGTCCTCGCGGGGGCCGGAACCGGTAAGACCCGTGCCATCACGCACCGGATCGCGTACGGGGTGCACTCCGGGGTCTACAGTCCGCAGCGGCTGCTGGCCGTGACCTTCACGGCACGTGCCGCCGCCGAAATGCGCAGCAGGCTGCGCGACCTCGGGGTGGGTAATGTCCAGGCCCGGACCTTCCACGCCGCGGCGCTCCGGCAGCTCCAGTTTTTCTGGCCGCAGGCGGTCGGCGGGACGCTGCCAAACCTCTTGGACCACAAGGCACAGATGATCGCCGAGGCCGCGCGCCGGCTCCGGCTGAGCACGGACCGGGCCTCCATCAGGGATTTGGCGTCGGAGATCGAGTGGGCCAAGGTGTCCATGCTGACGCCGGCCAACTATCTGGAAAACGCCCAGGACCGCGGCAACCCGGGAGGCTTCGACCTCACAGCCGTGGCCAGGGTCTTCCAGTCCTACGAGGATGTCAAGACCGACAGGAACGTGATCGACTTCGAAGACGTCCTGCTGATCACCGTGGGCATCCTGCAGGAGGACCCGAAGGTCGCTGCCACGGTGCGCGAACAGTATCGGCATTTCGTCGTGGACGAGTACCAGGACGTGTCACCGCTGCAGCAACGCCTCCTGGAGCTCTGGCTGGGCGGCCGGGATGAACTGTGTGTGGTGGGCGACGCCAGCCAGACCATCTATTCCTTCACCGGTGCATCTCCGCGCCATCTGCTCGGCTTCAAGGCCCTGTACCCGAACGCGAACGTGGTCAAGCTGATCCGCGATTACCGTTCAACGCCCCAGGTGGTGAAGCTGGCCAATGACCTGCTGGCGGCCCGCCGCAGCGGAGGCCCCGTCGCAGACGCCGCCTGGGCCGCGCCGCTGAAGCTCGTTGCCCAGCGGAATGCCGGACCGGCGCCGCAGTTCACCGAGTGCTCGGACGATGAAGCAGAGGCGGCCACCGTGGCCGGCAAGATCCGCGGCCTGCTCGACGCCGGCACGCCAGCCAGTGAGATTGCCATCCTGTTCCGCACCAACGGCCAGTCCGAGGCGTACGAACAGGCGCTGGCCTCCGCGGGAATCGGCTACCAGCTGCGCGGCGGCGAGCGTTTCTTCGCACGCAAGGAGGTGCGGGACGCCATCCTCCAGCTGCGCGCGGCCACCCGCGCCGTCGCGGAGTCCGCGCCGCAGCCGCTGGGCCAGCTCGTCCGCGACATCGTTGCCTCGCTCGGCTACACGGACTCCGCGCCCCACAGCGGAGGCGCCCTGCGGGAGCGCTGGGAATCCCTTGCTGCGCTGGTGGCCTTGGCGGATGAGCTCGTGCTGAGCCGCGGCCCGGACTTCAGCCTCTCGGATTTTGTCAACGAGCTCCAGGAGCGGTCGCTGGCCCAGCACGCGCCCACGGTGCAGGGCGTCACGCTGGCGTCGCTGCACGCCGCCAAGGGCCTGGAGTGGGATGCCGTGTTCCTGGTGGGGCTGAGCGAAGGGCTCATGCCCATCTCCTTCGCCGACACCCCGGAAGCCGTGGACGAGGAACGCCGCCTGCTCTACGTCGGCATCACCCGGGCTCGCGAGCACCTGGCACTGTCCTGGTCCACCGCACGGACACCGGGCGGCCGCGCCAACCGGAAACCGTCACGCTTCCTGGACGGGCTCCGGCCGGACTCCGTCGCCACGTCGAGCGCACGCGGCAAGGGCGCCGTGCCCCGGCGGAAGGCGGCCGCGCCCGCGTCCTGCCGGGTGTGCGGCAGCATGCTGGCCAGCGGTGCGGAACGGAAAGTGGGCCGCTGCAGCCAGTGCCCGCCCACTTACGAGGAGCAGACCTTCAACGCGCTCCGTGAGTGGCGCAAGGAAGTGGCCCTGTCAGCGGAGGTTCCGGCCTTCGTGGTCTTCACCGACGCAACCCTCACGGCCATTGCCGAGGCCCGGCCGGCGTCGCTGGAGGAACTGGCGGGTCTCGCGGGCGTCGGCCCCTCCAAACTGGAGAAGTACGGCGAAGCCGTCCTCGCGGTCCTGGTGGAAAGCACCGCGCTCTGATGTCCGGCACGCCGCAGACGACGCACGACGGCGCCCCCGTTGAGGTGCGCCGGTCGGCCCGCCGGCGCCGCACCGTCGCCGCATTCTGGGAGAACGGTACGGCGGTGGTGGCGATTCCGGCGAACTTCAGCAGGGCCCAGGAAGCCGAATGGGTGCGGCGGATGCTGGAGAAGCTCAGGGTCCAGGGGGACAAGCAGTCCAACGGCAAGGGCCGGCGGCGTCCCTCCTCGGATGAGGCCCTGGCCGGCCATGCCGCCCACCTGTCGGCAACGTACCTGGGCGGCAAGGCAAGGCCGACGTCGGTCCGCTGGGTCAGCAACCAGAACTCGCGTTGGGGTTCGGCCACTCCCGCTGAGGGTTCTATCCGGCTTTCAGACAAGCTCCGCCCGATGCCGCAGTGGGTCATCGACTACGTGCTGCTCCATGAGCTGGCGCATCTGCTGGTGGCCGGGCACAACGCTGCCTTCTGGAAGCTGCTGGAGGCTTACCCGGAGACCGCCCGCGCCAAGGCCTTCCTGGAAGGCGTGGCATTTGCCACGGCCCGCGGGCTGCCCGCAGCCGACAACCAGCAGGGGCAAGCCGAGGCCGCGAGGCTACCCGCCGCCGTCGGCCCCTAACCGTCCCCTGGCCGGTCCTACCCGCTGGCCGGTCCTACTTGTCCTTGGCCCCGGGAGCTGTGCCGTCGGGTCCCTCATCCTCGGCAGGCCCGCTTTCCTCGGAAGACGCGCTTTCCTCGGCGGCGCCGCTCTCCTCGGCAGTCCCAGCGTCGGGGGTGTCAAAGCCGCCGTTCAGGAGCTTCAGAAGCGCGTCGTCCACCTCGCTGTCGCTGGCTTCGGCGAGCTGGCGGCGTTCGCTGAAGCCCTTGGGGTCGTCCAGGTCCTCGGCTGTGGGGAGCAGGTCGGGATGCTTCCAGATGGCGTCGCGGCCGTCAATGCCGCGCTCTTCCTTCAGCGACGCCCACAGCGTTGCGGCCTCGCGGAGGCGCCGGGGGCGCAGTTCCAGACCTACCAGCGAGGCAAAGGCGTGCTCGGCCGGGCCGCCGGTGGCGCGGCGGCGCCGGACGGTCTCGCGGAGGGCACCAGCCGACGGGAGGACCTTTTCGGTCGCCGCCGCGGTGAGTTCGTCAACCCATCCTTCAACCAGGGCCAGGGCGGTCTCCAGTTTCTGGAGGGCCTGCTCCTGGGCCGGCGTCCGCTGCGGCATGAAGACGCCCTGCGACAGGGCCTCCTGAATGCCTTCGGGGTTGCTGGGGTCGAGGTCCCGGGCGAGCTCTTCAATCCGCGACGTGTCAATGTGGATGCCGCGCGCGTAGGCCTCGATGGCACCCAGCAGGTGCCCACGCAGCCACGGAACCTGGACGAACAGCCGGGCATGGGCTGCCTCGCGGACAGCAAGGAACAGCCGGATGTCGTTCTCGGGAAGGCCGAGCCCCTCGCCGAACTTCGCCACGTTGCCCGGAAGCAACGCCATTTCCAGGTCGGCCAGCGGAACGCCTATGTCCGTGGAACTGACCACCTCGGCGGACAGTGCACCGATGGCCTGCCCCAGCTGCATGCCGAAGATGGCTCCGCCCATGTTCTGCAGCATGGAGGAAGCGCCGCCCATCATGGATTTCATTTCTTCCGGCATCTGCTCGGTCATGGCGCTGGACAACGCGTTGGCGATGCTGTTGGCCACCGGCTCCGTCAGCCGCTTCCAGGTGCCGAGCGTTTCCTCAACCCACTCTGCGCGCGACCAGCCCCGGCCGATCAGGCCCGTGGCTGGCAGGTCGGTGACCGGGTCCAGCCACAGTTCGGCTAGCCGGAGTGCCTCGTCAACCTCGCGGGACTGCGGCGCTGTGACGGACGGATCGGAACTGCTGGCGGCAACTCGACGGGCGTTGTCGTGCGCCAGCTTCCAGTTGACGGGGCCCTCGGACGGGGCGCTCATCATGGCCTGTACCTGTGAAAACATCTGGGCCAGCAAATTTGGATCGTCGGGGAGCCCGGCCGCCTTCGCCAGTTCGGCGGGGTCGATGTCGCCCATGCCCTTGCCGCCCATGAGGTTCTGCAGCATTTCTGCCAGCGGATCCTTCGGGTTTTCGTCGCCGTTGGGCGGATTGAGTGGGTTGGAGGTCATGATCCCGCCGATCGTCGGTGTGACTGTTGATCAACCTTCACGCTACCCCGCAGGCGGGCGGCTGTCTGCCGAAAGGGGGTCCGTTCGCTGTAGGCAAAGAGCTTTCGCCCGGCCCGGACGCGTAGTGTTAGAAATCGGAATATTTGCAGGCTGCGCCACGGCTGTCCGCCTGGCCGCAGCCACAGTGCCGCGATGTACGACGCGGTGGGGAGAGGTCCTTCAGTGACGATTACCAAGGGCGATCAGCCCTCAGAGGAGTCAGCGGCTGCCACCGGCGGCGGCGAACCGGCCGGCGCGGAAGAGGGCAGCCAGCCCAAGACGGCCCGTGACCCCCGGGTCTCAACGATGATGCTCTCCGGACTCCTCGCCCTCGGACTGGGCGTGACGGCCGCCGTCCTGCCGGTCCCTTACGTTGTGGAATCTCCCGGACCGACGTTCAACACCCTGGCCAGTGACAACGCCAAGCCCGTCATCAGTGTCACGGGTCACCAAACGTTCCCGGCTAAGGGGAACCTTGACCTCACCACCGTCTACGTCGACGGCGGCCCCAACGGTCCCGTCAGCGTTTTTGAGGCCTTCGCCGCCTGGCTTGACGGTTCAAAGGCCGTTTATCCGCAGGAACTGATCTTCCCGACGGGCGTCACCAAGGAACAGTCGGCGCAGGAGAGCGCGGTGGCCATGACCACATCGCAGGAGAATGCCGTGGCTTCGGCGCTGAACGAACTCGACATCCCGTACGGGCAAAAACTGGAAGTCGCTGATCTCTCCGACGGATCCGCCGCTGAGGGCAAGCTCAAGGCGGGGGACGTCTTCACGTCGATCAACGGCAAGGCCGTTTCGTCACTGACCGTGATCCAGGAGGACCTGGCCGCCGGCAAAGGCAAGCCGGTCGCCGTCGTCGTTGACCGTGGCGGGAAGCAGGTCACGGAAACGATAACGCCGTCCCGGAGCGAATCGGGGCGGTACATCCTGGGCGTCCTGCTCAAATACCGCTTCACCTTCCCGTTCGACGTGAAAATCTCCCTCGAGAAGGTGGGCGGCCCCAGCGCCGGAATGATGTTCGCCCTGGGAATCGTCGATACCGTGACGCCGGGGGACCTTACTGGAGGCAAACACATCGCCGGAACCGGCACCATCACGCCCGAGGGCAACGTTGGGCCCATCGGAGGAGTGGCCGTGAAGATGCATGGCGCCCGCGCCGCCGGCGCCACGATGTTCCTCGCACCCGCAGCGAACTGTGCCGAGGTCACGGGGCATATTCCCGACGGTCTCCAGGTGGTCAAAGTGGAGAACCTGGACGAAGCACGCCGTGCGGTCGAACTGGCTGCAACAGGTGGGGACACATCGGGTCTTCCTGCCTGCGCAAACAACTAGACTAAACGTAGGAACTATGGCCCGGCTTCACTCGTGGCAGTATTGACAGCCGTTGCCACGCTGGGCGTCGGACCGTGCAAGCTGACAAGTGCGGTGCGCCCACAAGCGCCGGCACTGTGCAGGCTGTCACCATGAAAACTTAAAATATGATCAGCAACTGACAAAGCTATGAGGTACAGAGTTTGTCCCGTCCTGCCAGCCCCACCCCGCCCGGAAGACTCCAGCCAAAGCGCGGTGCCTTGACGCCGACGCTCATTGTCGTAGCGCTGGTTGTCGTCGGATTCATTTTCTTCGCCAACGTGTGGACGGACGTCCTCTGGTACCAGCAGCTTGGCTTCTTCGAAGTGTTCCTCACGGAAAACCTCGCCAGGATCGCCATCTTCGCCGTTGGCTTTGCCATCATGTTCGCCGGCGTCTTCTACGCCATCCGGATCGCCTACCACGCCCGGCCCGTCTACGCCCCGGACTCCGAAATCCGTGACAACCTCAACCGGTACCAGGCCCAGCTGGAGCCGGTGCGCCGCGTTGTCATGATCGGACTTCCTGTGCTGTTCGGGCTCTTTGCCGGCAGCGCGGCCTCCAGCCAGTGGCAGAAGGTCCTCCTGTTCTTCAACCAGGAGCCGTTCGGCCAGAACGATCCCGCGTTCGGGCTGGATATCGGGTTCTACCTGATGACCCTGCCGTTCCTGGGCTTCGTCACCGGATTCCTGATCAGCGTCGCCATTGTGGCCGGCATCGCCGGCATCCTGACGCACTACCTGTACGGAAGCATCCGCATCATGGAGCGCGGCATCTTCACCAGCCGCGCCGCCCAGATCCATCTCGCCGTCACGGGCGCATCGTTCCTGATCCTCCTGGGCGTCAACTTCTGGCTGGACCGCTACACCGCCGTGCAGAACAGCGGCGGCCGGTGGGCAGGTGCGTTGTACACGGATGTCAACGCCGTCATTCCCACCAAGGCCATCCTGGCCGTGGCAGCCATTCTTGTCGCCATCCTCTACATCGTGGCCGCAGTCATCGGGAAGTGGCGCCTACCCGTTATCGGCACGGCGATGCTGGTCATCACCTCCATCCTGGCCGGCGGCGTCTATCCCTGGGTCATCCAGCAGTTCCAGGTGCGTCCGTCGGAGCAGACGCTGGAAAGGGAATTCATTGAGCGCAACATCGGCATGACGCGTGCGGCGTACGGACTCGATCAGGTCAAGGTGGAGCGGTATAACGCCACCACAGCGGCCACCAGCGGTGCACTTACCAAGGACGCCCAGACCACGGCCAACATCCGGCTCCTGGACCCCAACCTGATCTCGGACGCCTTCTCGCAGCTCGAGCAGTACCGCCCGTACTACCAGTTCCCCAAAGCGCTCAACGTGGACCGGTACGAGGTTGACGGCAAGGTACAGGACACCGTCATCGCCGTGCGCGAGCTTAACCCTGAGGGCCTGAGCCCCGATCAGCAGTCCTGGCTGAACCGTCACATCGTCTACACCCACGGCTACGGCGTGGTTGCCGCCAAGGGCAACAAGTTCACCGCAGACGGCAAGCCGGAGTTCCTGCAGTCCGGCATCCCGTCCACGGGCGTGCTGGGCAACGACGACACCTACGAACCGCGGATCTACTTCGGCGAGGACTCCCCGGACTACTCGATCGTGGGCGCGCCGGAAGGCGCAGCGCCCCGCGAACAGGACCGTCCGGCGTCCAGGGAAGGCGGCGAAACGCAGTACACCTTCACCGGAAACGGCGGCCCGAACGTGGGCAGCTTCTTCAACCGGGTGCTGTACTCGATCAAGTTCCAGTCCTCGGACCTGCTGCTGTCTGACGGCGTGAACGAGGCCTCGCAGATCCTGTACGAGCGTAACCCGCGGGAGCGCGTGCAGAAGGTGGCGCCTTACCTGACGGTCGACGGCAACGCTTACCCAGCCGTGGTTGATGGCCGGGTCAAGTGGATTGTGGACGGTTACACCACCAGCCAGTACTACCCGTACTCACAGCAGGAGCAGCTCTCCGACGCCACCACGGACTCGCAGACCACCGCGGGACGCAACGTGGCGCTGCCCAACAGCTCCGTCAACTACATCCGCAACTCGGTTAAGGCCACCGTGGATGCCTACGACGGCTCCGTCACGCTGTACGCCTGGGACGACCAGGATCCGCTCCTGAAGGCCTGGCAGAAGGTGTTCCCCTCTTCGCTGAAGCCATACTCGGAGATGTCCGCAGCGGTCATGAGCCACGTCCGGTACCCGGAGGACCTGTTCAAGGTTCAGCGTGAGCTCCTGGGCCGTTACCACGTGACGGATCCCGTGAGCTTCTACAAGAACGACGACGCGTGGAGCGTTCCCAACGATCCCACCGTTTCGGAACAGGTGAAGCAGCCGCCGTTCTACATGTCGCTGCAGATGCCGGACCAGAAGGCCCCGGCCTTCCAGCTGACATCGTCCTACATTCCCCAGGTAGTGGACGGCAACGCCCGCAACGTCCTCTACGGATTCCTGGCCGCCGATTCAGACGCCGGCGCCAAGAAGGGCGTCAAGGCGGACACCTACGGACAGCTCCGGC
Organism: Arthrobacter sp. ZGTC131; assembly: GCF_002929275.1. GTDB lineage: Bacteria > Actinomycetota > Actinomycetes > Actinomycetales > Micrococcaceae > Arthrobacter. The sequence continues at coordinate 333,901 of NZ_PJIK01000001.1, read as the reverse complement.
TCCTTCAGGTTCCGCCTGAGGCACAGGTTCCCGGCCCCGGACAGGCGCAGAACAAGTTCAACTCTGATCCGACGGTGTCGCAGGCACTGAACCTGCTGCGGCAAGGCGCGTCCGACGTGCTGAACGGCAACCTGCTGACCCTTCCGGCCGGTGGTGGCCTGCTGTACATCCAGCCGGTCTACCTTCGCTCAACGGGTGAGACGTCGTATCCCACGCTCCAGCGGGTCCTGGTGGCCTTCGGCGACAAGATCGGCTTCGCGGCCACCTTGGACGCGGCGCTCGACCAGCTGTTCGGCGGCGATTCGGGCGCCACGGCAGGGGACTCCCCCAACAACGGGAAGACGCCCACCCCGCCAGGCGGCACAACGCCTCCGCCGGCCGGCGCAACCGATGCCAAGGCTGCACTAAAGGCAGCCCTGGACGAAGCCAACGCCGCTATCAAGGCCGGCCAGGAGGCCCTGGCAAAGGGCGACTTCGCAGCCTACGGCGAACAGCAGAAGAAGCTGGCCGCAGCGTTGCAGAAGGCGGTCGACGCCGAGGCCAGGATCGTCGGCACCCCCACTGCCAGCACTCCGACGTCCCCGTCCGCCACGCCGACGCCGACGCCGAGCAGCTAACGGCCGGGCAGTCGACGCCTGAACAGCAAGCACACGGCAGGTTGGAAGCCGGCCCCGCACCCCGGAAGGGGACCGCGGGGCCGGCTTTTCGCATTCCCTCGCGCCGGCTAGGGGCAGCGGTGTGCGGGGCGGGGGCATGGCCTCTTCACGGCCCGGAGACGCAGATCACGTCGCCTGGATTTGGCCTCCCGTTCACCGGACGGTAGAGTTGTTCTTGCGACGCGGGGTGGAGCAGTTCGGTAGCTCGCTGGGCTCATAACCCAGAGGTCACAGGTTCAAATCCTGTCCCCGCAACTGAAGAAAAGGACCCGGATCACCGCAAGGTGGTCCGGGTCCTTTGTTGTTTCCGGTGTGCTGTCCAGATCGGAATGCCGACCATGGGCCCCCTGCGCCGGGGTGGCCGGAGTGCCGGCAAAAGTAGGGTAGTGTTAACCAAGCGACGCGGGGTGGAGCAGTTCGGTAGCTCGCTGGGCTCATAACCCAGAGGTCACAGGTTCAAATCCTGTCCCCGCAACCAAAGAGAGGCCCTGACCGGGGAAATCCGGTCGGGGCCTCTTTGCTTTGCCGGTCCGTTTTTGTCCAAGTGCTAGCAGTTCCTAGTATTCTCTTTCGCAGGGCCCGGAATTCCTGGCCGGCGCGCGACGCCCACTCTGGTCAGTCATTCTCGAGAGGAATGTAGTTCGATGTCCACAACGAAGAACAAGTCCGGCACTTCGAAGGGCAAGCGGTCCAGGCTCTACTGGGCGGTGCCTGCGGCGCTTGTGGCCATGGTGCTGGTGGTACTGCTCGCCAAGTGGCTGACAGGGACGCCGGCGGTACAGTCCTTCATGGCGGACTACCCGGGACATTCCGAACTCCCGGCCGGTGCTCCCGTCGGCTTCCCGGCCTGGCTGGCGTGGCAGCACTTCCTGAACGCCTTCTTCCTCCTGCTCATCATCCGCACCGGCTGGCAGGTACGGACCACCACGCGACCGGGCGGCTACTGGACCCGTAACAACAAGGGCCTGATCCGTACTAAGACCGCCCCCACGAAAATCAGCCTCGAGCTCTGGTTCCACCTGACCCTGGATGCGCTCTGGATCCTGAACGGGCTGATTTTTGCGGTCCTGCTGTTCGCCACCGGGCAATGGATGCGGATCGTGCCCACCAGCTGGGACGTTTTCCCGAATGCGGCTTCCGCGTTGCTGCAGTACGCGTCGCTGAACTGGCCCACGGACAACGGCTGGGTCAACTACAACGCCCTGCAGCTGCTGACCTACTTCGTGACCGTATTCATCGCCGCTCCGCTGGCTTTCATCACCGGCCTGCGGATGTCCAACGCGTGGCCCAAGAAAGCTGCAGCCCTCAACAAGGCGTATCCCATCGAGGCGGCCAGGGCAGTGCACTTTCCCGTGATGATCTACTTCGTGGCGTTCATTGTTGTCCATGTGTTCCTGGTCCTGGCCACCGGCGCCCTCCGGAACCTCAACCACATGTACGGCGGAAGTGACGACGTGAGCTGGGTAGGTTTCTGGATCTTCGCCGCGTCGGTCGCAGTGATGGTCGGAGCGTGGTTCCTGGCGCGGCCGCTGTTCCTGCGCCCCATCGCGTCGCTCATGGGCAAGGTCACCAGCCGCTGATTCGCAGGCCCGTCACAACGCCTTGAGCTGCTGGTAGGTGTCCAGCGCACGTTCGCGGGACTCCTGCAGGCCCACCAGCGGCTCGGGGTAGTCCGGCGCGGCAGCCGGGTTTTTCCAGGGCTCGTGGACGGCCCGGTCATCCAGCTCAGCGAGTTCCGGGATGAACGCGCGCAGGTACCGCCCTCCGGCGTCGAACTTCTTGCTCTGCGTCACCGGATTGAAAATCCGGAAGTAGGGCGAAGCGTCCGCGCCTGAGCCCGCCACCCACTGCCAGTTGGCCGGATTGCTCGCGGCGTCAGCATCAACGAGAGTGTCCCAGAACCATGCCTCGCCCAGGCGCCAGTCGGCCAGCAGGTTCTTCACCAGGAACGACGCCGCAGCCATGCGGACCCGGTTGTGCATCCATCCCGTCTGCCACAGCTGCCGCATGCCCGCATCCACGAGCGGATACCCCGTGCGCCCCTGTTGCCACGCTCCGAGCTCGGCTGCCGACGGCGTTTGCCAGGCAAAGCGGTCGAACTCGCGCCGGTAATTCTCTGTGGCCAGGCCGGGATTTTCATAGAGGAGCTGCCAGCAGAACTCACGCCAGCCGAGCTCGCTTCGAAAAATGCCGACGTCGGCAGGAGCGTGGCGCGGGAAGCTTTCGCGGAGTTCGTGCCAGATCCGGAACGGGCTGATCTCGCCAAAGCGAAGATGCGGGGACAGGCGGCTGGTGCCCTCGACCCCGGGCACGTCGCGTCCGGTCCCGTATTCCTCAACAGGTCCGCCCAGGAAGTCCTCAAGCCTCCGGTGGGCGCCTTCCTCTCCGGGCATCCACGTGTCCGCTAGGCCGCCGCTCCAGTCGGGCCGGCGGGGGAGCAGCCCCCAGCTGTCGAGATCGTCAGTGGCCGGCAGGGAACCGGAAGCCGGGGCCGGCGCTGGAAGCTCAGCGGCCGCGTCGGCAGCGGGCCGGGGTTCGGTCCCGGCGAGGCAGGAACGCCAGAACGGCGTGAACACCTTGTACGGGCCGCCCGTTCCCGTCCGGACCGTCCACGGCTCGAACAGCAGGTTCGCCTGGTAGCTGGTGGCTTCGATGCCCTGTGCGGTGGCCCATTCCTTGACGCCGGCGTCCAGGGTGCGCTCGGGCAGCCCGTAGCGCCGGTTCCAAAAGACCGCCCTGGCACCCGTCTCTTCAACCAGTTCCCGGATGACAGGGGCGGCGGGGCCACGCCGCAGCAGCAGCCGTGATCCCCTCGCCTCCAGGTCTGCGGAGAGCGCCGACAGCGAATGATGCAGCCACCACTTCGCGGCGCCTCCGAGCGGGCGGATGCCGGGGGAGACCTCGTCCAGGATGTACACCACGGTCATCGGGTCCGGCAGGGAGGCCGCGGCGGCGAGGGCCGGGTTGTCGTCGAGGCGGAGGTCGTCCCGGAGCCAGACAATCGTGGAAGCCATGGCTCCACGCTACACGCCGCGGGAATGGCAAAGGCCGGGGTCCGGCGGACCCCGGCCTCATGCCGGTCAGCTCTTGAAAGCGGGTTAGAGCTTGTCGAAATCAGCCTCTTCGACGGTGGAGCCCGACGCGGAACCCGCGGACGAGCCTGCCGCGCCGATGGCCGGCTTGGCGCCTCCGGACTTCAGGGCCGCCAGGCGGGCTTCGATTTCCGTCTGCTCGCCAAGATCCTCGAGCTGGTTGAACTGGGAGTCGAGACTCGACTCCGCGAGCTCCTGCTGGCCGCGGACCTTGGCCTCCTCGCGGCGGATCTTCTCTTCGAAACGGCCAACTTCGCTGGTCGGGTCCATGATGTCGATGCTCTTCAGGGCATCGTGGACCTGGGACTGCGCGGCCGCAGTCTTGGAGCGGGCGACCAGTTCATTGCGCTTGCTCGTGAGCTGGTTGAGCTTGCCCTTCATCTGGTCGAGCCCGGTCTTGAGCCTGTCCACCACGTCAGTCTGGGACGCGATGCTCGGTTCAGCGGCCTTGGCCTCGTTTTCGGAAGCCATCTGGCGCTGCAGTGCAACCTTTGCGAGGTTGTCGAACTTTTGGGCATCGGAGACGTTGCCGCTGCTGCGGTACTCATCGGCCTTACGTGAAGCCGCAAGAGCCTTGTTGCCCCAGTCCTGGGCGTTCTTCACGTCCTCGTTGTAGTCGTCCTGCAGCATCCGGAGGTTGCCAATGGTCTGCGCCACTGCGGACTCGGCTTCGGCGATGTTGTTGGAGTAGTCCCGCACCATCTGGTCCAGCATCTTCTGCGGGTCCTCGGCCTGATCGAGAATGGAATTGATGTTCGCCTTAGCGAGCTGCGCCATGCGGCCGAAAATGGACTGCTTAACCATGGTGTTACCTTTCGTCCTGCTCAGTGTGTCCCACTGAATTCAGTGAACAGTTGATGTACCGCTTCTACCCGCCGGCCGGCTTCCCGGCCCGGCGCCTAGTCTTTGCTTCCTGGCTCTGGCAGCTGGCTAGAAGTCGCCCCCGCCGCCGAAATCACCGCCCCAGTCTCCACCGCCGGAGTCCCCGCCGCCTGAGTCTCCGCCCCAACCGCCGCCGTCGCTGTGACCGCCGCCCCAGCCGACGCCGCTGCCACCGTTCAGGATGGAATTGATGAGGATTCCACCGAGGATCGCACCGCCGAGGCCTCCGCCCCCGCCTCCGCCGCCACCGAACATGCCGCTCCTGCCGTAACCCTGGTTGGCATAGCCGCCGAAGTTGTCGACGTCGGACTGGGCCAGCTGGGCGGCCTGGGCGGCGAGGGCGTGGGCCTGCTGCGCGTACGTCAGCGCCGTGACGGGGTCATTGCGTGAGATGGACAGCGCGTAATCGAGGTTGCGCTGGGCCTCGGCCAGCCGGGTGCGGGCTTCAGTTCCCACGCCGCCGCGCCTGGCGGTGATGTAGTCCGAGGTCGCGCTGATCTGCGCCTGTGCCGACATGATGGTCTGCTGCAGGGAAGCCTGGGCGCGGCGCGCCTGCTCCTGCTGGTCACGGATGCCACTCAGGGCCTGGTCGAGGGAGCGATGCGCCGTCTCCACCCGTTCGAGCGTGGCAATCGGATCGATCTTGCCGCCCTGGATTTCACTTTTCACCTGGGCAAGTGCCGCTTCCACTCCGGCCACGGGGCCGGACAGCTCCGGGTGGGCGCCGGACTGGATCATCGCCCTCGCCTGGGCCAGGTCCTGGGATGTGTCCACAACTGCGGCTTCGAGTCCCTGCCGGGCCTCGTCCAGACTCCCGGCCACCTTGGAAATCGCGCCGAGGAGCACGTTGGTCTGGTGCAGGCTCTCCTCGGCGGCACGAACGGCGACGGCGGCGAGGCTTCCCTCGCCCTCCTCAAGCTTTTCGCGCGCGGTGGTGCCGGCGTTCTGCACGAAGGCGAGGCGCTCCTTGGCCTGAGTGATGTTGTCCGCGACCTGGACGAGTGCGCTCTCGGCGTACCTGCCGCGCAGCTCTGCCAGGGTCTTCTCGGCCTTCGTTATTTTCGCGTCGGCGTCCGTTGCACCAGCGTTCACGGCCGCCAGGGCCTGTGGCGCGTTCTTTTCCAGTTCGCGAAGGGAATCGAAGTCGGCTTTCTGCTCTTGGAGTGACGCCAAGGCTGCCTCGGAACGGCGGATGATCTCGCCCAGCCAGCTGCGCTGCTGCTCCTCGGTGTCGGGAATGTGGTCGTCCAGCTGCTGCTGCAGCTTGAAGGACTCCGACATGTGCCCCTTGGCGTCCTGAAGCGCCTTGGTGAAGTTGCCGACGGCCGCCTCACCGTACTGCGCCTCCGCGAAACCAAGTTCCTGCTCGCTGGACTTGATGGCGTCGTCAGCTTCGATCAGGAGCGAACCGCTCTTCTTGCGGAGGTCATCGACGCTCAAGGAAGCAAGCGGATCAAGCTCGGCACCCTGCGGGCCGTAGCTCGCGCTGGATGCCTGTGTCTTCTTCCGCCGGTTCCGGAGGTACAGGTAGGTTCCCGCGCCGCCGGCCGCCACTATTCCGACGCCCACGAGAACCGCCGTCCCGGCGCCGTCGCCGGACGGGACGTTGCCGCTTCCGCCGCCGGCAGCGTCACCAATGGCAGCTGCAGCATTGATGGCCGCCTGGGCGTAATCGCCGTTGCGGAGCTGCGGATCAACCGCCTTATCCCGGATATTGTCCCTCTGGGCGTTGGTGATTTTGCTGTTCGATGGCTTGCTGAGCTGGTACTGCCGCGTATCGGTCGCGACGGTAAGCAGCATGGTATTCGCGCCGAGATTCGCTTTTTCGGCTACGTCGGCAGCCCACGCGACTCGGTCCGCGGGGCTTTCAAATTTCTTGACGTACACAACGTGCAGCGTCATGGCATGGTCCGTGCCGAGCTTCTTGATGGCCGTTTCGACGTCGGCCTTCTTGCCGCCGAGGACTCCGGCCGTATCGACAATCTTGGTGACGGGATCAAGCGCTACCGGATTTTCAGCCCAGGCTGTCGCGGCGGGTAACGCCAGCATTCCAGTCAGGCCGATCACGGCGAGAACACGTTTAAACATTGACCGCATGGCAACCCTTCAGCACACCCCGCGACTGTATCGGGACGAACAGTCGTCTCAGAATGCAGCAGCGCCCCCACGCCAGGTGTAAAGCCGCAGGTCGCTGTGGCAATTCTTCTTGATTCTATGGTGCACCAATGGGGCCGTCCACCGCAGGGAATATGCCACCAGCGAAAAGCGCTGAAGAGCCGCAACGGCGCGCCCGGCAAGGCAGTCCGGCGCGCCTTGGGAAGGACAGCCTGGCCTCGTATTCAGGAACCTCCCAGCAAACGTCGATTTTAGTTTCAGTCGAATCGTCCATAGTTAATACAGACGAGGATGAAAGGAAGTCCAATGACTGAGAACCCAGTACCGGGCGCAGCACCTGAGAACCGAGATCCTGCAGGGCGGCCCGCTGATCCCTCGGCTCGGCCTGCGCGCGAGGAGGGTCTCCACTTCCCGGGTAGCCAGCCGGAGGGAAACTACGGGGAAAACCCCACCGAACCCCTGGACCGCGACAGTGTTCGCGGCGATGATGACCGGCATGCCTCCGGTGCTGACAACCCCACTATGCGGCTGGACCGGCCGGTCCAGGACGCCGATGGGGAGGGCCGGGGCCACGCGCAGAATGAGCCTTTCAACGGACTCCGCCCCGTGTACCCCCAGCACGCGCCTTTCTACGGTCACCAGTCGGGGCCCGCAACCCAGCAGTTCGCGTCGGCCCCGCATCCGGGGGACCCCGCCCAGCCGCATCAGTCGCCCTATGCCCAGCATGGCGCACACTCCGCCATGCATGACAACCGGGCCAACGCGCCCAAGCGCAAGGCAAGCTTCGGCGTTGGCACCCTCGTGGCCAGCATCCTCGCCGCCGGGCTCGTTGGCGGCGGAGTGGCAACGGTCGGTTCCGGCAATCTTTTCGACGCCGGGACCGCGCCAGCCGTGAGTGCCGGCAGCCAGCCCGGGACCGTGATCGTTAATAACAAGGATGACGTCAACGCCATCACCGCCGCTGCCGTCAAAGCATCGCCGAGCGTGGTGACGATCAAAGCCACGAGCGGCGGCGAGGGCGGCACCGGCTCGGGTGTCATCCTCAACGACCAGGGCCACATTCTCACCAACACCCACGTAGTGACGCTGGACGGCACGGCCGCCAATGCGGACATTGAGATCCGCACGCACGACGGCCGCGTCCTGACGGCGAAAATCACCGGAACCGATCCGCTGTCGGACCTGGCCGTCATCAAAGTGGACAACCCTTCGGGGCTCACCCCGGCGACGCTCGGTGACTCGGGCAAGCTGAATGTCGGCGACACCGCAGTGGCCATCGGCTCCCCGCTAGGCCTGACCGGAACGGTGACCGACGGCATCGTTTCCACGCTCAACCGGACCATCAGCGTCGCATCCTCGGCCGCGCCGAAGGATGGCGCCGACAATTCCCAGGGCGGCGACCAGGGCTTCGAATTCGCTCCGCCAGGGCAGGGGCAGGGCCAAAGCTCAGCAAACAAGGGGTCCATCTCCATCAACGTCATCCAGACGGACGCAGCCATCAACCCGGGCAATTCCGGCGGTGCCTTGGTGAACAGCAAGGGCGAAGTGATCGGCGTCAACGTCGCCATCGCATCGGCCGGCGGCAGCTCCGCGGCGACCGGAACGGGCAACATCGGAGTGGGCTTCAGCATCCCGATCAACCATGCCAAGCGGGTGGCCCAGGAGATCATCGACAAGGGCAAGGCGACCCACGGCCAGCTCGGCGTCAGCGTCAAGCCCAAGGCGGCCTCGGCGTCCGCCTTCTCCGTCGGCGCGGATGTAGACACGGTGGAGGCGGGCTCGGCGGCAGCCAAGGCAGGCATCCGGGCCGGCGACGTTGTGACGCGCTTCAACGACCGCGCTATCAGCGACCCTAACCAGCTCACGGCAGCCGTCCGTGAACAGGCGGCCGGTGCAACGGTCAAGATCACCATCCAGCGGAACGGCCGCGAACAGCAGCTGGACGTGACGCTCGGCGCCGCCGCGGAACAGTAAGCCCAGGCACGGAACCGTAGCGCAGCCGCAGAACGGCAGCGCAGGTACGCAGCAGACAGGCGGCAGTGACGACGGCGGGCCGCACCTCCCGGAGTATCGACAGGGAGGTGCGGCCCGCCGTCGTGCTCGGAAGAATTTGGCTGCCCTCCCTCTGGCGGCCCTGACATAGGCGTTAACGGGGCGGCATCGGGCCGCCCCTATATGGTTAGCTAGGAGCTACCCGTATCCCGGGCGTTCCGCGGCCATGACCTCACCCGGCTGGCTATCCACAAGCATGGAAGGCTGCTGTAAATACAGTGGAAGAGACATTGAAGATCATCGTCCTGGTCAAGCATGTGCCGGACGCCCAGTTTGACCGGCACCTCAGCGGCGAGGGCCACACCACGGACCGCGACGAGAGCATTCTGTCCGAGCTGGATGAATACGCCCTGGAAGCGGCCCTGCAGCTGACCGAAGCGCGCGGCGGAAGCAAAGCGGGCAACAAGGTCATCGCCCTCAGCATGGGCCCGGCCGGCGCCGTGAATGCCATCAAGAAGTCCCTCCAGATCGGAGCTTCCGAAGGCGTTCACCTCACGGATCAGGCACTGGCCGGATCCGACGCCGCCGCCACGTCCCTGGCACTCGCGGCCGCGATCCGCCACATCGGCGCGGACGGCCCGGTGGACCTCGTCCTGACCGGCATGGCCTCCACCGACGGCGAAACGTCGCTCGTGCCGGCCCAGCTTGCCGAGCGGCTGGGGCTTCCCCAGGTGACCTTCGCATCCTCCTTGGACGTCGACGGGGGACGCATCACGGCCCGCCGCGACGCCGACACGCACTCGGAGACGGTCGAGGCCCCCCTGCCCGCGGTGGTGTCGGTGACGGACCAGATCAACGAACCCCGCTACCCCAACTTCAAGGGCATCATCGCTGCCAAGCGCAAGAGCATCACCACGCTGTCGCTGGCGGACGTTGGAGTGGATCCCGCCCAGGTGGGCCACGCCGGATCCTGGACCACCGTGACGTCGGCCGAGGAGCGCCCGCCGCGCACCGCAGGCACGATCATCACCGACGAAGGCGACGCCGGCATCAAGCTGGTCGACTTCCTGGCCGCCCAGAAGCTGCTCTAAGAGGGATCACACCACATGGCAAACGTACTCGTATTCATTGACAACCCGGGCCAGGCTCTGAAGAAGAGCAGCCTGGAACTGCTCACCATCGCGCGTTCCCTTGGGGAACCCGCCGTCGCCTTGAACGGCGAACTGCACGACGATGTTGCAGCCGCCCTGGGTGCCCACGGCGTCACCGCCGTGTTCCGGCCCTCGGCGCAGGACCTGGACGACTTCCTCGTAGCGCCCAAGGCCGCCTACCTGGCCGCGGCCGTGAACAAGTCCGGAGCTACCACCGTGCTGGTGGAAAATTCACCCGAAGGCAAGGAAGTCGCCGCAAGGCTCGGCATCCGGCTGGGCGCGGGCGTCATTACCGACGTCGTTGCCGTCGACGCCGACCGCACCGCCCACAAATCGGTGCTGGCCGGCTCGTACAACACCGCGGCGAAGGCGACCACCCCGCTCACGGTGCTCACTGTCAAGGCAAACAGCGTGACGCCTGAGCCGGCAGCGGCGCCCAGCGCCCCCGAAACGGTGACGGTCGAAGTACCTGCTGACGCAACCGCTTCGGCGGCGCGCATCACGGCCCGGGAACAGAAGGTCGCCAGCGGCCGCCCGGACCTCACCGACGCGCGGATCGTGGTGGCTGGCGGACGCGGGCTCGACGGCGACTTCGGCCCAGTGGAGGAGCTGGCGGACGCACTGGGTGCGGCCGTGGGCGCATCGCGGGCGGCAACGGACGCCGGCTGGATCAGCCACGATGCCCAGGTGGGCCAGACCGGCAAGACCATCTCCCCGCAGCTGTATATTTCGGCCGGCATCTCAGGCGCCATCCAGCAGAAGGCCGGGATGCAAACGGCGAAGGTGATCGTGGCCGTGAACAAGGACGCGGAATCGCCGGTCTTTGAAATCGCCGACTTCGGCATCGTCGGTGACCTCTTCCAGGTCCTGCCGCAGGCGACGGAAGAAATCAAGAAGCGCAAGGGCTGAGTCCTTGACCTCGTACACTGCTCCAGCACAGAGCCCGTTCAACCCGGACAAGCACCGGGTTGAGCGGGTGCTCTGTTTCGCCGCCCATCCGGACGATATCGACTTTGGCGCGGCGGGGACCATCGCCGCGTGGACGGCAGCCGGCGTCGACGTGAGCTACTGCATCATGACCGACGGCGACGCCGGCGGTTTCGAGCCCGCCCACCGGGCCGAAATCATCGCCATGCGGGCCGCCGAGCAGCAGCGTGCCGCCGCGCTCGTCGGCGTCACCGACATCCACTACCTCCATGAGCGGGACGGGTTCCTGGAACCGAACCACCAGGTCATGTGGGGAGTGGTGAAGCTGATCCGCGAAATCCGGCCCGACGTCGTGCTTTCCATGCATCCGGAACGCAACTGGAACCGCATCCAGAAGAGCCACCCGGACCACCTGGCGGTCGGGGAGGCAGTGACCCGGGCCGTTTATCCGGCCGTGGAAAACCCGTATGCGTACCCGGAGCTCGCCGAATCCGGCCTGGCGGCCTACAAAGTGCCGTGGCTGTGGCTCTACGCCGGGCCGGAGGAACGCGAAAACCACTTCATCGATGTAACGGAGCATGTGGACAGCAAGCTCGCGGCGATCCACGTCCACGTCAGCCAGCATCCCGACGTCGACGCCATGGAAGCGGCGGTGCGGAACGGAATGCACGTGAACGCGCGCCGAGGGGGACTCCCGGACGGGCGGAGCGCGGAGGCGTTCCACGTTGTAACAATCAACGGCCCGGGCACGATCGCGGGCTTCTAGGATTGCCTCAATGTAATGCCTGTCATAAGCTGGCCTCTGTTTAAATCATATTTATTAGGGAAGGCAGACTTTGATGGCGAAGACTGCACAGCAGCCGGTCCTGGTGATCATGGGCGTCTCAGGATCCGGAAAATCGACAGTGGCCGGCGTTGTTGCCGGCAGGCTCGGATGGGATCTCGCCGAAGGCGACGACCTGCATCCGGTGCGGAACGTGACCAAGATGCAGGCCGGGGAGCCGCTGACCGACGAGGACCGGTTGCCCTGGCTGGAAACCATTGCGGACTGGATCCGGCAACACACCCAATCAGGCATCCCGGGGGTCATTACATGCTCGGCGCTCAAGAGGCGCTACCGCGATATTCTTCGCGGCGAGAACGTGGTGTTCGTGTTTCTCCAGGGCAGCAAGGACAGCATCTCGGGCCGGCTTGCCTCCCGGCACGGACACTTCATGCCGCCGGCGCTCCTCGAATCGCAGTTCGAGGCGCTGGAAAAGCCCACCGAGGATGAGAACTACATCTCCCTGTGCGTCACGGCCACCCCGGCCGAAGAGGCCCAGGAAATCATTGAACGACTGAATCTCGCAGCTGCCTCCGCCGCTCCGGATCAGAACTAGGAATTTATCTTGAACTCTCGCATTGCAACGCAGCTTCCTGCTGCCGTCGAAGGCTGGACAGGCCACGACACCCACTGCTGGTCGTAGCTGGCCTCGGCATCGCCCTCATCGTGGTGCTGATCGCCAAGCTCAAGCTGCACCCGTTCCTCGCACTCGTGTTGGGCTCGGCCTTCGTGGGCCTGGCATCCGGCGTGGAGCTGCCCTAGATCATCACCAACTTCGAGGAAGGAGTGGGCGGCGTCCTTAAGGAAGTCAGCCTGCTGATCGCCCGGGGCGCCATGCTGGGCAAGCTCCTGGCGGACTCCGCGGGGCCATCGGGTGGTGGACACCCTGCTGGACAAGGCAAGCGGGAACAAGGTGGTGTGGTCCATCACGCTCGTGGCCGTGATCATCGGCCTGCCGATGTTCTTCGAGATCGGCCTGGTGCTGCTGCTCCCCGTCGTGGTGCTGGTTACACAGCGCTCCCGCATGCCCTTGTCGCTGGTGATTTAGCGGCCGGGCAGCTGCCTGCCAGGGGGTTGGCGAGCCCCAGTTTTCACGCGTGCTGCTCCTCGTCGCTTTGACGCACGCTTTCGAAAACCGCGGCCAGCCAGCCCTCGACCCAGGGGACGTGCCTCAGCCCGCTGCCGGGCTGAGGCGTGACGCCGCGTAGACCTTGATTCCCTCCAGCAGGTAGGGGGCAAGGCCTGCGCGGCTTTTCTCGTAGAAGGCCGTGAACCGCGGATCCTCGACGTACATCCGGCCCAGGCCCACGTAGCTGTCCGCGTCGGGCGTCCAGCTCACGCAGACCCAGCGATAATGGCGTTCGACGGCGGCCTGTACGCGCGCGTCGTCGGCCGGCAGGCCGGCGTCCAGGCAGTCGGCGAGTTCCTGGTTGATTGCCTCTGCTTCAGCAAGGAAGTCCCGCTTTTCGGCATCCCCCATGGCCGCATGCCGGGCCTTGCTGTCCTCCACGGCTTTGTCGCCCCACCGCTGGCGGGCCTCGTCCTCGTACGGGTTGCTGTCGAAGTCCTTAAAAATATCCTCGCCGGACATGGCGTCTCCTTGCTGCAGTGCCGAAATGGTTGCCTCGACGGTCCGGGCCATCCGGTCCAGACGGTCGCGTTCAGCCAGCAGCCATTTCCGGTGCACGCCAAGTGCATCCAGCTGGTTAGTCTGGCCGTTCAGAACCTCGCCGATGGTTTCGAGCCCCAGGCCAAGTTCGCGGAGAAGCAGGATCCGCTGCAGGCGCAGCAGCTCGGTCCGCCTGTAATAGCGGTAGCCGTTGTGCCCGGTGTAGGCGGGCGCCAGCAGCCCCAGCTGGTGATAGTGCCGCAGCGTCCTCGAAGAAACCCGGCTCAGCTTCGCCAGTTCGGCGATGGACCAGCTGGGGACTTCTTCCTGCTTCATGACTCCAGCGTAGAAGTTGACGTAACGTCAACGTCAAGTGCTCAGGCGTTGAGCGGCGCGGCTGCCACCGTGGGAAGAGTCGGGGCTGTGGAACCGCCGACCGGCTCCACCGTGATCCCCAAAGAAGCGGCCGAGTGGATGCCCTTGACCACGGCAGGTTTTGACAATGCTTCCGCATCCATCAGGCCCTGCGAGACAGGCGTGGAGCCATCCTTCGGAATGAGCCACATCTGGTAGACCTTGCCCTCCGGCGGGGGAGGAACATCCTTCATCCGGACAACCAGCGCATCCCTGGACGGCGAGATGGACACCATGGCCGTCCCTCCACCGCTGACCTCGACGGTGGCCTGGCGCACGTCCTGTGCCTGAAGAACCTGGGTCAGCGGATCATTCTGGTTGGCCACATACGCCCCGACGCCCACGCCGCCGAGCGCGATGACGGCAGCAGCCGCAACGCCGATCAGCCAGTTCCGCATGCCGGCGGTCCGGCGTCGGACCTCCCGGCGTTCACGCGCCGCGGAAAGCTGATCGGTGACGGGCGGCACAGCCGCCGGCGCCGGAGGCGCGTCCCCCCGGACAGTCGCGGGATGGGCCGGAAGCTGGGCCGCGATGCGCGCGAACAGGTCAGCCGGCGGCTCCTCCTCGGCAGTGAACGTGGCGGCCAGTGTTTCCCTGGCCTGGCGGACGCGCTCGTTGAAGGACTGGCGTTCTGTCTCCGGGGCGGTTTTGACATAGGCCTCGATGGCTTCGCGTTCCGCGTCACTCACGGCATCCAGCGCATAGACCTCGGCGAGCTCGACGGCGCGGCCCGCTGCAAGGTCAGTCGAAATGTCGGCGGCGAAGGCACGGGGCAACTGGCGGCCGTGTGCATCATTCGTATTGGTCATTTCAGCTCACCCCCAGACAGGTCTTCAATCGGATCAGTCCGTCGCGGATGCGGGACTTGATGGTCGGTATGGCCGCGTTGAGCTTTTCAGCGACTTCGCGGTACGTGAGGCCGCCGTAGTAGGCGAGCCGCACGGATTCCTGCTGTGTCTCGGTCAGGGTCTCGAGGCAGCGCACCACGGCCTCGGCTTCGAGCCTGCTGCCCACCTCATCGGAGACGGAATCGTGGTCGATGTCCTGGCTGCTGGCACCGTACTTGGCCTCGCGGTCGGTCGATGACTGCGACGACCTGACCTTGTCCACAGCGCGGCGGTGCGAGATGGTCATCAGCCACGCCAGCGGGCTGCCGCTGGCGGGATCGAACTTGGCGGCGTTCTGCCAGACCTGCAGGAAAACCTCCTGCGTAGCGTCCTCGCTCAGTTCCGGATCGACCAGCACCCTGCGGGCCATGCCGAACACGCGGCGTGAGGTGAGCTGGTAGAACTCGGCAAAGGACGCCTGATCGCCGCCGGCTATCCGCTCCAGCAATGCTGCAAGCTGGCGGTTAAGGTCGACGGCGGTGCCGGGCGGCGCTGGGGCACCAAAGTTCGGCGCGTTGGGAGTTTCCATCACAGTCAAGCATAGGTCGCCGGAAGAGAATCGTTGAGCACCCGTTCCGGATACGGCACTGTCGTGCCGGGCAAAACGTAGTACCGTCCTGCCCGTATGTACTGTTTTCACCTGCCGCTCCTCAATCCCGGGTATTTGCTCAGGAGTGATTCGGCGCCCGAGCGGGTCCGGATGGGTGGGGGCAGGCACTTACTTCGGCATGCTGACGGATGCGCCGACATTGATACATGGTTACTTAGGCATCGGCCTTATGCGCGCCGCCGGAACGTTCCGGTCAGAGCTGGGCGCCGGTGAAGCCCTGCTGGCGCCAGGCTTCATACACCGCGATGGAAGCGGCGTTGGCCAGGTTCAGGGACCGCAGCGACGGCAGCATGGGAAGCCGGACCCTCGACGTGACATGGGGGTCGTGCTTCAACTGTTCCGGCAGTCCCACGGACTCCGGGCCGAACAGCAGGACGTCGCCCGGCCGGTAGGAAACGTCGGCATAGGACACCTCCCCGTCGGAGGTGAAGGCGAACACCCGCTCGGGCTGCAGGGCTTCCCACGCGGCCTCAATGTCACGATGAACCGTCACCACCGCCAGGTCGTGGTAGTCCAGCCCGGCGCGGCGCAACTTGGCGTCCGAGAAGTCGAAACCTAGCGGTTCCACCAGGTGGAGTTCGGCGCCGGTGATGGCGGCAAGGCGGATGGCGTTGCCGGTATTACCGGGGATCTCAGGGGTGTGAAAGAGGATGCGGAACACGGTTCCATCCTATCGCCGGGAAAACGCCCGTCCGCCGGTACCGCGGGGCGGTTCCCTGACAGGGGTGTGAACTGTCAGTGCATGCCCCGGAGCAGCCGAGCCAGCACGGACACATTGACCGTGTTGGGCGCCGGGCCCCCGGCGAGGAAATGTTTGAGGCCCCTTGCCAGCCCCGCTGCATTGACCACCTGCACAACGTCAGACGCGCCACGGGACCGGCGGTGGTGATCGATGACCGGTTCGTGAAGGTTGCCGTCCGGGCTGTGGACCACGGTCCATCCGGTCACGTTCAGTTCCGGAAAAATGTCCTGCATGCGCCTGACCACGGGGGCAAGCTGCGGGGGAGCGATAGACCTGCCGCCGTGGTTCAGCGTGTTGCCGTCCCAGGCGTAGGCGCCCTTGGGCAGCAGCATGGATCCGATCAGGGCCAGCCGGTAGCCCGAGAGCAGGGCGTGGTCGATGTGGCTGTTGTCGGCGGGAGACTGGAGTCCGTTGATCAGGCGGGCCGCCGGGATGGCGGGAAGAACCTGCCTGTCGATGAGCTGAACGGTGCGCATCTCGCGCTGGATCCTTGCTTCAGCACCGAAGATGCCGCGCTTCCTGGGCATTCCGTGGATCTGTTGGCTGGCCAGATCCAGCGGGATCAGCGGCACGGCGCCCGGAACGTCAAAGGGCGGCACGTAGACCGGCGCGTCACCCGAGGTATTCCGCGGTGTCCCGGGCCGGTGGATCGTGGCGGAGGCATGGCTGCCGGCGGCCGGAGCGTCGAAGTGCGCCTCGTCAGCGCCCGCCGCGGTTCGGTGGCGCGGCCCGCCCGCATAGGAGCGGTCGTACGCCGCCCGTCGCCGGGGATCGATCAGCGTTTCGTAGGCCAACGTGACCTGCCGGAAAGTCGCGGCGTCGCCGCCGTGGTCCGGATGGGAGGCGCGGGCGGCCCGGCGGTATGCCACTTTGATCTCCTTGTCCGTAGCGGTCACGGCCACGCGGAGTACCTCGTAATGGGAACTGCTGCCCTCGGTCAAGCACGGTCCTTCGGTTGTCGTTGCCAGCGCAGTCTTGCAGACCGGTATGGCCAGCATATCGGCCGTTTCGCCGGGCCAGCAGTACGGCTAGTCAGACAACGTTCGGGGCCGTGTCCTGCGTTCCCGGTGCCTGCCCGGGGGACATGGACGAACCCTCCGGGGGCCGGATGCCAGGCGTCCCGGCCATGGAAGTGGCCCGGGGGCGGCCGGCACGCCGTGCGCGCCTGGCGGTCCAGCGGAGCGCGCCCGACGTCTAGACTTTTCCGGGGACGGGGCCCGCCTGGCAGGGCGTGTGCCGGTTCGTTCCAAAATTACTGCCCAGTGTCCGCGATTCCAGTAGTGAGGTGTGTATGGCAACCCGAACCCGGTGTGGAATTCGCCGTCGCGGGCTGCAGGCCGTGGCCGCAGCGGCGGCTGCGGCGTTCCTGGGAGGTTGCAGCGTGGGGGTGCCCGATCCGGCGATCCCCGTCACGGCGCCCGCCACCCGGCAGCTCGCCACTCCCACCATCACGCCCGGCCACGACGCCGCGGCAGTCGCCGCCCGCAACATGACTTTCTCGGCCGGGACAACGCTTGCACGCGGTGTGGCCGTGGGGCTGTCGGAGGGGCTGGCCGAAGCGCCAAAGTGGCGGCAGTCCGGGAACAATGCCGGCGGCACAAGCCTCTACGTGAAGTCCGACGGCTGCCAAGCTGTTGCAAAGGTTCGGGTGAATCAGTGGCCGCTGGTCAGGGGCGATGACCGGGAATCCACGGCCGGGCTGTTCACCTACCTCGACCCGACCATACTGCCCAAATACCTCAAAACGGCGGCACTGCGCTGGGGCGGGGTACCGGGCAAACCCGGCCCGGCGGTGGACGTCCTTGTCCTTGAGCGGGCGGCCCGGCCCGGAGGCAAGGCCGCCGTTGTGCTGGCGAGGGTATTCGGAACCGCCGGCTCCTCCGTGTATGTGTCCGTCTCGTGCCCGTCGGCTCCGGCGCTCGCCGCCGCAAGGGCCGACGTCGAGCGCTGGTTGACCGTGGTTCCGCCCGCCGGCTAAGGGCGCGGGCCTGGCCAGTTAGCGGCCGGCGCCTAGCCGCAGCCTGCCTGCCAGGTGCGCCCTGCGGGCGCCACTCTGCTGCTACCGTCTTGCCGCCGTTGCGAGCCGGTTGAGTGCCAGTGCGCCCACGAGCAGTCCGAAGTCCCGCAGGGCAACGTCGTAGAAACTGCCGAGGATCATCAGATTCACGATAATCCCGAACAGCCAGGCGGCGACGACCAGTGAACCGATCCGTGGGCGCAGCGCGACCAGCAGCCCGGCGAGTATCTCGATCACCCCGACGCCGTACATGATGGTCTGCGCGGGTAGCGGAACCAGGGTCGGCACCACCGGGGCGAGATAGGTGGTCCAGTCCGCGAGCACATTGGTGAATTTGTCCAGGCCGAACAGAATAGGTGCCACCGTGAAGACGGTGCGAAGAACAAGGAACGCCTGCCGGACCGTTTCCGGTGCCGGGGCTTCCGTTCGTCCGGGTGCCTTCAAGGCTGAGGTTTTCATGATCACTCCTTCTATAAGTAGGTATCTTGATTTTAGACCTGCCCGTCTTCTTTAGCAACGAATCTTGTTTTTAGAGATAGGCTGGAGTCATGACCCGTCAACCAAGCACCAGGCTTTCGTGGGCAGGGCGCCTCGCCGCCCTGGCGTCGCTGGGGGATGACACCCGGCGGCGGCTGTTCGAATTCGTCGCCGCATCGGCGTCTGCGGTGGGACGCGACGACGCCGCGGAAGCCTTGGACCTGCCCAGGAGCACTGCCTCATTCCACTTGGACAGGCTGGTCCGTGAGGGTCTGCTTATGGTTGAGTTCAGAAAGCTGGGCGGCAAGGGCGGGCCGGGCTCCGGCCGCCCGGCGAAGCTTTACCGCCCGGCGCTGGAGGAAGTGGGGGCGTCGGTCCCGGAGCGCAGTTATGACCTGGCGGGCGAGCTGATGGCCTCCGCGATCGAGGAATCGATGTCCGGCAACGGGTCCGTCCGTGACGCGCTGGTAGCCGCGTCCTACTCCCGCGGCCGCGCTTCCGTGGGCGGGGGAGCGTCACTCGAGGAGGTGCTCGCCGGGATCGGGTACAGGCCTGCGCCTGACGGCGAGGGCGGACTCATCCTCATGAACTGCCCCTTCCACCGGCTGGCGGACGGGCATGCAGACGTGGTGTGCGCGATGAACGGCGCCCTCCTGAGCGGAGCCGCCGCGGCCTGCGGGGTCCCTGAAGACAAGGTGGAAGAGGACCGGACGGCCGGACGCTGCTGCGCCCGGATCCGGCCGTAGCTGCCTGCGCGGGCCCCCGTCTGCTGGTTAGGTCCGAGCCGACTGCTCAGCCATGGCCGGCTGCCGCGTTCGGCGCTTCATGCCGGTGAGGAGCACGCCGGAGATGACCAGCAGTCCGCCCAGAATTTGCGGGACGGTGATCGGCATGCCCAGGAGCAGGGTAATCACCGCAGTGAAGACAACCATGAGGTTCAGGTAGTTTCCGGCAACCGCCGGGGCGGTGGACTTGAGCGCCAGGTTCCACAGCAGGAAGGCCCCGAATGACGGGAAAAGTGCCACGTAGGCGAGCGACCATGCTCCCTCCGCAGTGTCCGGCAGCCCCGCGCCGGCAGCCAGCGCCACTGGCATGAGCGAGATTGTCGCCATCGCCACCTGGACTGCGGTGGCGGCGATAGCTGGCACGTCCAGCCGCCTGGCGATGATGGTGTAAAGCCCCCAGACGACGATCGCGCCGAGCATGAGCAGCTCACCCATGTTGAAAGACAGGTGAAGAATCTGCTGCAGGTCGCCTCCGGTGAGGACAAGCAGCACACCGAACAGGCCCAGCGCTATCCCAAGCCAGCCCACCGGCCCGGGTCTGTCTCCGAGCATGAACATGGCCATCACCACGATCAATGCCGGATTGGCTGCCGTGATCAGCGACGCGTTGAGGGCCGACGTGTGGGCCAGGGCGCTGTAGAGCAGCAGTGTATAGCCACTCAGGCCAAGGGCGCTCAGGAGCAGCAGCGTCGGCCAGCGCCGCAGCACGGCGCGCCAGTCCGGCCGTTCCACCCACTGGGCCAGGAGCAGCAGCGGCACGGCCACGAGGGCCCAGCGCCAGAAGGTCAGTTCGAGCGGCGTCATTGATCGCATCGCCGCCTGGCCGACGACAAAGTTGCCGGACCAGAACAGGGTGGCAAGGACGAGGTAGAGGGGTGCTCTCACCGCTCGAATCTACATGAGGCGCGGCAACGGGAGGCATCGGCGCAGGCGGGCGCCGGGGCAGGGGCGGGCGACGGCAGCCGCAGGGGGAACTTAGCCGCGGGTAGAATTTTAACCGTGCCTGCCTACCTGGATCATGCCGCCACCACGCCCATCGCCGCCGAAGCCCTGGCCGCGCTGACCCGTGAACTGGGGCGGACCGGAAACCCGTCGTCGCTCCACGGTGCGGGCCGTCGCGCGCGGCGGTCCGTAGAGGACGCACGGGAAACCATTGCCTCGGCCGCCGGGGCCCACCCGTCGGAGGTCATTTTCACCTCCGGCGGCACGGAGGCGGACAACCTCGCCGTCAAGGGTCTCTACTGGTCCCGGCTCGCCGAGGACCCGCGCCGGCGGCGCATCCTGTGCACCGCCGTCGAACACCACGCCGTGCTGGATACGGTGGAGTGGCTGGAGCGTCACGAGGGGGCGGAGGTGTCCTGGCTGCCGGTGGGCTCGGACGGTGTCCTGGACCTCGAGGCGTTTCAGGCCGAGCTGCTCCGCGATCCCGCATCCATTTCCCTGGTCACCGTCATGTGGGCCAACAACGAGGTGGGCAGCATCCAGCCCGTCCGGCGGGTGGCCGAGCTCTGCCGCGCGGCCGGTGTGCCCGTCCACTCCGATGCCGTTCAGGCCTTCGGGTCGGTTGGCGTGGACTTCAGGGCGTCCGGGCTGGACGCGATGTCCATTTCGGGGCATAAGATCGGCGGGCCCGTCGGCGTTGGTGCCCTCATTCTGGGACGCGCCGTGAAACTTACTCCGGTGCAGCACGGCGGGGGCCAGGAGCGTGACGTCCGTTCCGGCACGCTGGACACCGCGTCCATCGCCGCCTTTGCCGCTGCGGCCGAGGCCGCCGCCACGAAGCTCCCGGCGGAGTCAGCCCGGATCACTGCCATGCGGGACCGTCTCATCGCCGGGGTGCAGGCCGCCGTCCCGTCCGCCGTGCTGCGCGGAGCGCGCGGGGCCGGCAGATTGCCCGGCAACGCGCACTTCACGTTCCCCGGGTGCGAGGGTGATTCGCTGCTCTTCCTCCTCGACCTCGCCGGCGTCGAATCGTCCACGGGCTCCGCCTGCACCGCCGGTGTTCCGCGCCCGTCGCACGTCCTCCTGGCCATGGGACTGGATGAGGAAACTGCCCGGGGCGCCCAGCGTTTCACGCTGGGCCACCCGTCAACGGATGAGGATGTGGACGCGCTGCTTGCTGCCCTCCCCGGAGCGTACGCCCGCGCCCGGCAGGCAGGAATGGCCGGACACGAGTCCTCCATCCAGACTGCCGCCACCGTCGCCCGCCAGGGTTAGGGAATCAGCTGGTCAAACGGGACTGCCGCATCCGCCAGGGAGTCCGGGGCCACTTCGGAGCGGGCCGAAATGAGGGCCTTGATGGTTTTCTGTGCGCTTGGTTTGGCGGACCCCGGCGTGTTGACGCTCATGCCCGCCACCACACGCCCGTCCCGCTGCCAGAAGGCGACGAACTCCTTCGCTTCGAGGGACCCGCGAATGACCGGAGAAGATCCTTCCGCGAGTGTCGGAAAGCCTGAATACTCCATGCTGACGTCGAACTGATCGGTGTAAAAATACGGAACGGCGTCCAGGACGGATTCCTGGCCGAGCATGGCCTTGCCGGCCACCTTGCCGCCGTTCAGCGCGTTGGCCCAGTGTTCGCTGCGGTGGTGCTCACCCGTGAACGGATGAAGGGCGTTGGCGACGTCGCCCGCCGCGAAAATACCCGGGGCGCTGGTCCGCAGCGAGGCATCGGTCAGGATGCCATTACGCATCTCGAGCCCGGCTGACTGGGCCAGGGCGGTGTCCGGAACCACGCCCACAGCAATAACCACGACGTCGGCCGGCAGGTGCTCGCCCGAATCGGTCAGCACGCCGGTGGCTCTGCCCCCGTGCCCCGCAATCTCACGCGCGGATGCCGGCAGCCGGAACTGCACGCCGTTGTCCTCGTGCAGGGACCGGAAGAACCTGCCCAGGTCTGGACCGATCGCCCCGCCGAGCGGAACCTCCTCGAGCCCCAGCAGGGTGACCTCGTTGCCGTAGGTGCTGGCGGCTGCCGCCAGCTCCATGCCTATCCATCCGGAGCCGATGAGGACCACCCGCCTCCCGCCGGCCGCGAGCTGCTCCCGCAGGCGGCGGCTGTCATCCAGCGTGCGGAACGTGGTGACGCCGTCGAGCTCGCTGCCCGGCAAGGGAATCTGCCGGGGCGCCGCCCCTGTGGCGAGCAGCAGCGCGCCGTACTGCTGCGAGGTCCCGTCGGCGTAGCGGACCATGCGGGCGGAAGGATCGACGTCGGACACCGCAGATTCGAGACGCAGGGTGACGTTATTTTCCGCATACCAGGCTGCCGGAACTACCTCGACGGAGTCCTCGCCGGCTTTTCCGAGGAGGTATTCCTTGGACAGCGGCGGCCTGATGTAGGGATGGTGCGGTTCGGCGGCGGCGACGGTGATAGTCCCCTCGAACCCTTCGGTGCGCAGCGTCCGTGCCGCGGTGGCCCCCGCCAGGCCTCCGCCGGCGATGACAATGCTCTCAGGAGTCATGACCTGCTCGATTCGTCCGGTGGCCCCATGGCCGCGTTCTAAAACTAGTACTTTTGACTTTAGAAGGGGTGGCTGGCGCGGTCAAGGCAATTTAGGGCCTGATTCGGCGGGGCGCTAGAATAGACGGGCAAGCGGTGCGTCATCTGGCGCGCGTGTCATCCGGGGCGTGAACGAAGCCCCGCACTGCGCTTCGGAATCTGGCGCCACGAATCGCCGGCCGCGCCGCCATCAGACTACAGAAAGCCGAAATGCGAGTTCTAGCAGCCATGAGCGGCGGAGTGGACTCCGCCGTCGCCGCCGCCCGCGCCGTCGAGGCGGGGCACGACGTCGTCGGGGTTCACCTGGCGCTGTCCAGGATGCCCGGCACCCTGCGCACGGGAAGCCGCGGCTGCTGCACGATTGAGGACTCGCGGGACGCATGGCGCGCGTGCGACGTTCTGGGAATCCCGTACTACGTGTGGGATTTTTCCGAGCGGTTCAAGGAAGACGTGGTCCAGGACTTCATCGATGAGTACGCTGCCGGCCGGACGCCCAATCCCTGCATGCGCTGCAATGAGCGCATCAAGTTCGCGGCGCTGCTGGAGAAGGCCATCGCCCTGGGCTTCGATGCCGTCTGCACCGGACACTACGCCAAGGTGATCAACGACGCCGACGGCAACCCCGAGCTGCACCGCGCCGCCGACTGGGCCAAGGACCAGAGCTACGTCCTGGGGGTGCTGACCCATGAGCAGCTCAAGCACTCCATGTTCCCCCTCGCCGATACCCCGTCCAAGGCCGAGGTCAGGGCGGAAGCGGAACGGCGCGGCCTGTCAGTCGCCAATAAGCCGGACAGCCACGACATCTGCTTCATACCGGACGGCGATACCGCCGGTTGGCTCGCCGAGAAAATCGAAATGACCACCGGTGACATCGTGGACGAAACCGGGTCCAAGGTCGGCGAACACCCGGGCGCCAATGCCTTCACCGTAGGCCAGCGCCGAGGCCTCAAGCTTGGCCGGCCCGCCCCCGACGGCAAGCCCCGGTTCGTGCTGGAAATCCGGCCGAAGGAAAACAAGGTGGTGGTGGGGCCGGAGGCGCTGCTCGCCATCGACGAGATCCGCGGCATCAAGGTTTCCTGGGCCGGGCTGCCCATCGCGGAGGTGGCCACCGGGGCCGAATTTGACTGCTACGCGCAGGTGCGCGCCCATGGCGATCCCGTCCCCGCGACCGCCCGCATGGTGCGCATTGCCGATGACGCCGGAGTGCTCCGCGACAGCCTCGTGGTGACGTTGACGGATCCGCTGCGCGGAGTCTCGCCCGGACAGACGGTGGTGCTGTACCAGGGCAGCCGGGTCCTCGGCCAGGCGACCATCGACGCTGCGCGCTCGCTGCAGCGCGCGGAGCTTTCCTGACGCGCACTCTTGTTCTGATCTGACCCAGCTTCGGACCGCAAAACGGCCGGCGGATTACCGCCGGCCGTTTTTCGTACCCATGAGTAGGTTCGAAGGCCGCGCCGCGCACCGTTATGGTAAATTTTGTGTCTCATCTCACAAGATGCAACGTTTTACCGGGCAACCGTCTGATTCAATCAAGGCATCAGGGCAGCGTGCCGCCCGCACGATACATGCCGGGCCGCGCGCGCATTCATCGAACAGAAAGTTCACAGATGGCAATGAACAAAAAGGCCTGGCACGGCGCTATCGCGTTCGCAGGCATTTCCGCTTTCGCACTGACTGCCTGCACGGGCCCCTCCGGCGGCGGCGGAACAACCACCGGCAGCGCTGGCGGTGGCACCATCACGTACGGCACCACCGACAAGGTGGTTACCCTGGATCCGGCCGGTTCCTACGACGCCGGCTCCTTCATGGTCATGAACCAGATCTATCCGTTCCTCATGAACGCCAAGCCCGGATCTTCCGATGCTTCCCCGGACATCGCCGAGTCTGCGTCCTTCACGAGCCCCACGGAATACACCGTCAAGCTCAAGTCAGGCCTCAAGTTCGCCAACGGCCACGCCCTCACGTCCTCGGACGTGAAGTTCTCCATCGACCGCGTGGTCAAGATCGCCGACCCCAATGGTCCGGCGTCACTCCTGGGCAACCTGAAGTCGGTGGATGCCAAGGACGATTCCACCGTGGTCTTCACGCTCAAGGCCGGCAACGACCAGGTCTTCCCGGGAGTCCTCGCAGCCAACTCCGGACCGATCATCGACGAAGAGGTCTTTCCGGCGGACAAGATCATGAGCGACGACGACATCGTCAAGGGTAAGCCGTTTGCCGGGCCGTACACCATCGAGAGCTACAAGAAGAACGAGCTCGTCAGCCTCAAGGCCAACGCCGACTACCAGGGCCTGCTGGGCAAGCCGGCCAATGACGGCGCCAACATCAAGTACTACGCCGACTCCAACAACCTGAAGCTCGATGTCCAGCAGGGCAACATCGACGTCGCCGGCCGCGTTCTGACCGCAACCGACGTTGCGGACCTTGAGAAGGACTCCAAGGTCAAGGTCCACAAGGGCCCGGGCGGCGAGCTGCGCTACATCGTGTTCAACTTCGACACCATGCCCTTCGGTGCCAAGTCCGCTGACTCTGATCCCGAGAAGGCCCTCGCAGTGCGCCAGGCCATGGCCAACATCGTGGACCGTGACGCCATCGCCGCTCAGGTCTACAAGGGCACCTACCTGCCGGCGTACTCCGTGGTTCCGGACGGATTCGCCGGCGCCATCCAGCCGCTCAAGGAAATGTACGGCGACGGCAACGGCAAGCCCGATGTTGACAAGGCCAAGAAGGCCTTCGCCGACGCCGGCATTTCCGGCACCGTCAACATCAAGCTGCAGTACAACCCGGACCACTACGGCAAGTCCTCCGGTGATGAATACGCCATGATCAAGGAACAGCTGGAGAAGTCCGGCCTGTTCAAGGTGGACCTCCAGTCCACGGAATGGGTCACCTACTCCAAGGCCCGGACCGCCGACGCCTATCCGGTCTACCAGCTCGGCTGGTTCCCGGACTACTCCGACGCCGACAACTACCTGACGCCGTTCTTCGTGCCGGGCAACTTCCTCAAGAACCACTACGAGAACCCGGCTGTTACCGAACTGGTGAACAAGCAGCTCACCACCGTTGACAAGACCGAACGCGAAAAGGTGCTGGGCGAAGCCCAGACGGCCGTCGCCAAGGACCTGTCCACGCTGCCGCTGCTGCAAGGTGCACAGCTCATGGTCGCCGGAGCGGACGTCAAGGGTGTGGAAAAGACCCTCGATGCATCGTTCAAGACCCGGCTCGGCGTGATCTCCAAGTAGGAGTTCATCTCCATCAGGTCCTGACCAGCTAAGGAGGCGGGACGCCCGCAAGGCGTCCCGCCTTTCTTGCTGGTTGCCGAACAGCAGAGTCCGGGACCCCGGGTCCCGGAAACACGAACCTAGGCAGTAATGACAACACTGATTGAGGCGCCGCCAACCGACGCCGACGGCCTTCTGCCGTCAAAGAAAAAGAAGTCCGGCGGGGGACTGGGCCAGTACATCCTGATCAGGTTCCTCCTGATCTTTCCCACCATATTCATCCTGGTCACCATGGTGTTCTTCCTCATGCGGATCACCGGTGATCCCATCACGGCCGCGATGGGCGGCCGGCTCCCCCCGGAGCAGTTGCAGGAGCGGATCCAGGCTGCGGGCTACGACCGCCCGCTGCTGGTCCAGTACTTCGAATACCTGGCGCAGCTCGTCACGGGTAATTTCGGTACCACGCTGTCGGACAACCGCAAGGTCACGGAGATGCTGGCCACCTACGGCGCGGCCACCCTCGAACTGACCATCAATGCCCTGATCGTTGCGCTCCTAGTGGGCATTCCCTTCGGCATGATCGCCGCCCATCGCCGGGACCATGTTCCCGACGCCGTGCTGCGCGTGTTCGCGATTCTCTGCTACGCCACGCCGGTATTCTTCGCCGGCCTGCTGCTCAAACTGACGTTCTCAGTGTGGCTCGGTTGGCTCCCGGTAGCGGGGCGCGCCAAGACGTCCAGCGAACTGGCATTGACAGGCCTCCAGGCGCCCAGCGGCATCTATTGGCTCGATGCAATCCGCAGCGGCAATATGGCTGCTTTGGGCGACGTCATGGCACATGCCGTACTTCCCGCGATTGCTTTGGGACTCCTGACGGCCGGCATCTTCCTCAGACTGGTCAGGACCAACGTGATCGGCACGCTCGGCCGGGACTACATCGAGGCGGGGCGGTCCCGCGGGGTCAGTGAATTCCGCCTGGTCACCAAACACGCGTACAAGCCTGCGCTCATTCCCATCATCACCGTGATGGGCCTTCAGATCGCCGTGATGCTTGGCGGCGCCGTGCTGACGGAAAAGACCTTCGAGTGGCAGGGCCTGGGCTTCCAGCTGGCCAACTACCTGACAGCCCGCGACTTCGTGGCGGTCCAGGGCATCGTGGTGCTCCTGGCTGTCATCGTGGCTGTCACCAACTTCATCGTGGACATCGTGGCCGCGCTGATCGATCCCCGCGTGAGGTACTGACATGAGCACGAATGTTCCGGTGGAAGCCACCGTGGACCACAGGGCGCCGCTATTCAAGAGGCTCCCCGTCATTTCGCATTTCAACAAGAGCGTGGGGCTGCAACGGGGGATGCTGGTCATTGGCCTCGTCCTGACCGGGACTTTCCTGCTGACCGCCATCTTTGCGCCGCTTATTGCCCCCTTTGGGTTTGCCCAGCTTTCCGACGCCGACGGCAGCTTTCCCACGCAGGAACCGCCCGGCGGCAAGCATCTTTGGGGCACTACCGTCGGCGGCTACGATGTCTTTTCCCGGGTCATCTGGGGTTCCCAGACCGCCGTCCTCGTGATCGTCGTGGCCGTCGTGCTGTCCATCTTCGCCGGCGTCATCCTGGGCCTGGTGAGCGGCTACATCGGCGGCTGGCTGGACCGCATCCTCGTGGTTGTGGCCGACGCGATTTATGCGTTCCCCTCGCTGCTCGTGGCCATTGTCATGGCCATCGTCATCAGCGGAGGACAGTCGAGCCTCTTCGGCGGCGTCCTGGCGGCCGCCATCTCCATCACCGTGGTGTTCATTCCGCAGTACTTCCGGGTCATCCGGGCTGAGACCATCCGGCTTAAGGCTGAGCCGTTCGTCGAATCGGCCAAGGTGGTGGGCGCATCGAGTATCCGCATCATGAGCAGGCACATCTATCGGAACGCCACGCGGACACTTCCGCTGATCTTCACGCTGAACGCCTCCGAAGCCATCCTGACCCTTGCCGGCCTGGGTTTCCTGGGGTTCGGCATTGAACCCTCCTCGGCCGCTGAATGGGGCTTCGACCTCAACAAGGCCCTGGCGGACACCACCTCCGGAATCTGGTGGACGGGTGTATTCCCCGGCCTCGCGATCGTCTGGACAGTGCTGGGCCTCACCCTCGTGGGCGAGAGCATCAACGACCTGAACGATCCGCGCCTTCGCGGCCGCAAGAAGGCTGCCTCCGGCAAGGGCGGACCGGATTCCAGCGCCGGTGACCAGGCAGCCATCGAAGCAGAAGTGAGAAGCGCATGACCGTTAACATCGACAGGCGAGGCACCGGGACAGGCCCGGTCCTCGACATTGACCACCTCGAGGTCACCTTCGCTACCGACGCCGGCGATGTGTATGCCGTCAAGGACGTCAGCCTCGAGGTCAACCCCGGAGAGGTCCTCGCCATCGTGGGCGAATCCGGTTCCGGGAAGACAGTCACCGCCAAGACCATCCTCGGTCTCCTGCCGGAAACGGCCACCAGCCGCGGAGCCGTGCTGATCAACGGAAACAACGTCATCAGCGTCAGTGCCACGGAGCTCCGGCAGATCCGGGGGCGGGACGTGGCCATGGTCTTCCAGGAGCCGTCCACGGCCCTGAACCCGGTGTTCACCGTCGGCTGGCAGATCGCCGAAGGCATCCGGGCGCATGCCGGCGGTCCCGGCCGTAGGCGGGTCTCTGCCAAGGACGCGAAGGCCAGGGCCATCGATGCCCTCCGCAAGGTGGGGATTCCCGATCCGGAAACGCGGGTCAACTACTACCCCCACCAGTTCTCGGGAGGGCAGAAGCAGCGCGTGGTCATTGCCGCTGCCCTTGCGCTGAATCCAGGCCTCATTGTGGCGGATGAACCCACCACGGCCCTGGATGTCACCGTCCAGGCCGAGATCCTGGAACTCCTGCGGGACCTGCGGGACACATACGGGACTTCCATCGTGCTGATCACGCACAACATGGGAGTCGTGGCCGATCTCGCCGACCGTGTCGTGGTGATGTACCAGGGCGACGTCGTCGAGGAGGCGTCGGTAAAGACCCTGTTCGCCGAACCGCGCCAGGACTACACCAAGAAGCTGCTGGCGGCGGTCCCTCACCTCGGCCGCAATTCGGCCTCGGAAGGAATGACTGAACGTGCCCACCAAGGCGGGAAGGTACTGGTGGAGGCCAAGGGTCTGACCATCGAGTACCCCGGCCGGCTGGGCAGCCCTGCCTTCAAGGCCGTGGACGGGGTGAGCTTCACAGTGTCCGAGGGCGAGGTCTTTGGGCTCGTGGGCGAATCAGGTTCCGGCAAAACCACCATCGGCCGTGCCATTGCGGGGCTCAACCGGACCACCGGCGGAAGCCTCAGCGTGCTGGGCTACGAGATGCTCAACCTCAAGGAGCGGACCTTCAAACCGCTTCGCAAGGACATCGGTTTCGTGTTCCAGGACCCGGCGGCGTCGTTCAATCCGCAGCTGACCATTGGGGACTGTGTGGCGGAGCCGCTGATCATCCACACGAATCCGTCGCCGGCGCAGGCGCGCAAGCGCGTCGGCGAGCTGCTCGAATCAGTCCAGTTGCCGGCGTCGTACGCTGACCGCTTTCCGCACGAGCTGTCCGGCGGGCAGCGCCAACGGGCCTCCCTGGCGCGGGCCCTGATCCTCAACCCGAAACTGCTGATCGCCGACGAGCCAACCTCCGCGCTGGACGTTTCGGTGCAGGCGAAGGTGCTGGAGCTGTTCAAGGAAATCCAGCAGGAGTTCGGGTTCGCGGCGCTGTTCATCAGTCACGACCTGGCCGTGGTGGACATGCTGTCGCACTGGGTGGGCGTGCTCTACCACGGCAAGCTGGTTGAGCAGGGGATCGGCCACCATGTCATGGGCGCTCCCCGGCACGACTACACCAAACGGCTCATCGCGTCCCTGCCCGTCCCGGATCCTGCCGAGCAGGCCAAACGCAGGGAGGACCACCGGGCCCTCCTGGGCATCTAGCCGCAGTACCGGCAGAACAGCCCTGCCCATCCGCCACGCATGGCGGATGGGCAGGGCTGTCTCCGTTCAGGCGGTGGTGCGCGGCTTACTCTGACACCACTTTGATGTTGAATACGCGGTCCCCTTGCCGAAGGAAGATGCGGAGCCACAGCGGAAGCCACATCTCCATTCCCCGCGCAGCTTCGAGGGGACCCAGATCCCTGATGTGCTCCGGCCGCCAGCCGAATTCCCGCAGGAGCCCGGCAACCACTTCCTTGGCCTGGGCGTCATCGCCAGCCATGAACACGTCATGGTCGCCGCCGGCCAGGCGGTCCGGGGCCACCATGACGTCGGCCCGCATGGTGTTCAGGGCCTTGACCACGCGGGCCGTGGGAAAGGACCGCTGGATGGTTTCCGCCAGGCTGTCCGTATTCGAGATGGAGAGCGACGGCGGGAAGCCCGCCGAATGGTCCAGCGGATTCGCCACATCGATGAGCACCTTGCCGTCCAGATTCTTCGTGCTGGCGGCGGCCAGTACGTCCAGCGATACCGCTCCCGGAGTCGCGTTGATGATCACTTCGCCGCCCGCAGCGGCGTCGAAGAATGTGGCGGCCCTGGCGTGCGGGCCGGCTCCGGCGGCCCACTCCAGCGCCGCCTCGTTGGTGGCACTCCGGGACCCGATGGTGACAGAATGCCCCGTTTCGACCAACTTTCCGGCCAGTGTCCTGCCCGCCGTGCCGGTGCCAAGAACTGCAATCCTCATGTCCAACCTCCATCACCGGTGTGTTGCGTGACACTTTTCATTGTCCGCTCCTCCGGAGCAGTTGCGGACGTGGGGCGCCGCCCGCGCGGACCCGGACGCAGCCGCTTAACACCGGCGGAGTTTCCGGCCGTGCCCATAGACTGGATCCATGACCGAGCTAAACCATGATCTGCCTGGCACCGACTCCTACGACCCCGCCGCGAGCTCCCTCGCCGGGCACGTGGATCCTTCAGTGATGGCGGAGCTGTTGTCGATCCGGTCGAGCATCGACAACATCGATGCGACGCTCGTGTACCTTCTGGCGGAACGGTTCAAGGCCACGCAGAAGGTGGGCTTCCTCAAGGCGGCACACCGGCTTCCGGCCGGTGATCCCGGACGTGAGTCCGCCCAGATCGCCAGGCTGCGGCGGCTCGCCGAGGATGCCCAGCTGGACCCCGCCTTCGCGGAAAAGTTCCTGAACTTCATCATCGGCGAGGTGATACGCCACCATGAGGCGATCGCCGAGGACCACAACGCCACCGGCAGCGACGGGGCCGGCAGCACCAACAGCCCCGACAGCGGCAGCGCGTCAGCCGGTGCCGCAGCGGGCCCATCCGCAGCAGGCCCGACCGCTTCGCTCAGCGCCTAAGCCGTGGCCGATGCAGCAACGTCACCGCAACGGCAGGTGACGGCCACCGCACTCGGACCATGGCCCGGGCAGGACCCTGTCGAAGCCACCCGGATTATCCGCGGGGAACTTGGCACCCCGCATCTTCCGTTCCTGGCCGAGCTGCCGGACCGGGGAGTGGGCGCGGACGCCGTCGGCCGGACGGCGTCCCTGCTCGTGGAGATGGCAGTGGATGTCCAGCCCCATGGCTGGCGCATCGTCGACCGGCCCGGGCGTGACCTCATCCGGGCCAGGTCCGCGCTTTCCACGGATATCAACGTGCTCGCCGATGTCGCCGGAGAAGAGGACGGCCAGGCTGCCGCCGAATTCAAGGTCCAGCTGCGGGGGCCGCTGAGCCTGGCCGCCGGACTGCACCTCCACAACGGCGAACGGGCCCTGATCGACTACGGTGCACGCCGCGACATCGCAGCCTCCCTTGCCGCCGGCGTTGGCGAGCACCTCACCCGCGTGTCCGCAGCGGTGCCGGGCGCGCGGCTCGTTGTGCAGCTCGACGAGCCGGACATCGCCTCCGTCCTGGCCGGCACCATTCCCACCTCCAGCGGCTACCGGACGCTCCGGTCCGTCGCCGGGCAGGAAGTGACCGAGTTGTGGCGTGTAGTGATCGACGCCGTCCGCAGTGCCGGGGCCGCCGAGGTCACCGTCGCGGTACCGGAGATCGAGGCCCCGTTCGACAGGATCCTCGCAGCAGGTGCTGACGGCATCGCCGTCCCGCTGAAGGCACTGACATCCCGCCAGTGGGAACAGCTGGCCGAAGCGGTTGAAGCGGGCAAGAGGATCTGGGCGGGCGCCCTGCGCGTGGACAACCCTGCGGCGGAACTGCCCAGGGTCGCCGATATCGTCGACACGGTACGGCGCCCCTGGCAACAGCTGGGGTTGCCGCTGACAGAGCTGGGAACGCTCCGGATCACTCCGTCGGGAGGGCTTGAGGGGCACACGCCCAAGGCCGCGACGGCGGTGCTCACACGGCTGACGCAGGCGGCCGACGGCCTGAACCAGCTGGCGCTCGGCTGAACCATCGCCCGGCCCGGGAGGAGGCGTCAGGTACGTTGTTCCCAGCGGTCCGGCCTGGCATGCGACGGAAGGAATCCCGGCGCCGAACTCCCACGCGGATACGACTCGAGCCGGTAATCGAAGTGTCCGGCATAGACCAGCACCAGGCCGACCTGCGGCTGGATCACCTTCACCTGGATGCGGTGCCTGCCGTGCGCTCCTTCTGCGGGGTCCCACCACTGCTCGGCATAGGCCTTGGCGTCGAGCGGCGCCGGCAGCGGCACGCGCAGCGGTCCCAGGAACAGCCGGGACGCCTCGGAGACTCCCCGAAGCCGGCCCCCCGCCGTTACGCTCAGGTTCAGGTCGGTGACCAGCCGGCGGTACCTGCCCACATAGTCTACGAGCCGTGCCGCTCCAGAGGGGCTGCCGGGGCCGGCGGTGCGCACGCTGGTGGTGTCCTGGAAGATCCGTGTGCGGCCGGGAAAGAAGATTTGCCGGCGGGCGGTCAGGCTCGAGCGGCCGAACGGGTCCAGATGCGCATGGTTTTCGATCCGGAACGGCACCCGCTCGCCGTATTCCGGAAAGAACGCCTCCTCGCCGGCGGTCAACCCCAGCAGCGGCCGCAGCCAGGGCTGCCGGCAGCCCACGACGTCGAACACGCCTTCGCCGACGCCGTACCGGCCGGATCCGGGAGCCAGCGAAAAGTAGTCCTGAAGTTCGGGCTGAAGGCGGGCGAAGCCGGCACCCATGGCCTGCTGGTAGATCGGCATGTTCACGGGGGCCTCCTAGGGGCTGATCTGCTCACCTGAATCCTAGCTGTCGATTACAGCCGCCCTGCCGCCTTGAGCCGGATGTAGGCGTCAGCCAGCGCAGGGGGCAGCTGATGCGGTTCCGCATCCACAACCTCCACGCCGAGGTGGCGGAGCTGCAGGCTCACTGCCTCCCGCTCCAGCAGGGCGCGCTCCGCAGCCGCCGCACGGAACACTTGTGCCGCCGTCGTCCGTTCCTGCAGCAGTTCGCCCAGCATCGGATCGCGGACGGAGGCCACCACGACGACGTGCTGCTGCGCCAGGCGCGCGGCCATCGGAATGAGCCCTTCCTCCGGAGCGCCGCCGTCGAGCGACGTCAGCAGCACCACCAGGGAGCGGTGCGCGGAAACGGCCCGGACCTGCCCGGGAATTTGTGCCCAGTCAAGCTCGATCAGTTCGGCTTCGAGGGGCGCCATGGCCTGCACGAGCTGTCCCAGCAGGTTTCCGCCGGCAGCTGTTCCGGCCCTGGCACGCGTCCGGCGGTCGAAGGCGAAGAAGTCCACCCGGTCCCCGCCCCGTTCGGCAAGGACGGCCAGCAGCAGTGCCGCCTCCATTCCCGTGTCCAGACGCGGTTCGTCGTTGACGCGCGCCGCAGCAGTCCGCGAGGTGTCCAGCATGATCACCACCCGCCGGTCCCGTTCCGGCCGCCACGTCCGGACCACGACGGCGGACCGTCTCGCCGTGGCGCGCCAGTCAATGGAGCGCACATCATCGCCGCGGACGTAGTCCCGGAGGGAGTCGAATTCGGTGCCTGCGCCGCGGATCTGGACGGCGGCTTTGCCGTCCAGCTCCCGGAGCCTCCTTAGTTTCGAGGGGAGGTGGCGCCGGGAATTGAACGGCGGCAGCACGCGGACAGATCCCGGGCACTGTACGGTTTTTTGGCGTGCGGCCAGGCGCAGCGGGCCGAAGGATCGAATAGTGACGTGGGGTGCGTTGAGGTCGCCCCTCCTGACGGGCCCCAGCCGGACGGTCAGCCGCCGTCTCTCACCCGGCGGGACCTCTGTTTCCTGGACCGGGTTTGTTGCCCCTGCCGACGGTTGCCAGGCGTCGCGGACGACTGCCCGCAGCGTCCGTTTCCCGGCGTTGCGGACCGTGAGCACCGACTCGGCGGTGCCGGCCAGGGTGACATTGCCGGGGGAGGACCGCTCGACGGCGACATGCGCCACTGATGCGGCCAGGCCCAGGTCCAGCAGGATCAGAGCGGCAAGGACAAGGACCACGGCCAGCGCTGCTTCCCACCCGGGGAACAACAGCACCGGACAAAGCCCGGCCAAGGCCAGGAGGACCAACCTCCCCGATATTGCCATCAGCTCAGCGGGGGACGGGCACGGAGGTCAGGATGCTGGCGAGCACATCATCCGCCTGGACGCCGTCCATCAGTGCCTCGGGCCGGAGCGCCACGCGGTGCCGCAGACAGGGAAGGGCGAGCGCCTTGACGTCATCAGGGGTGACGAACTGGCGGCCTGACAACCAGGCCCAGGCACGTGAGGCGTTCAGCAGGGCAGTGGCTCCGCGGGGCGATACGCCCAGCTGGAACGACGGTGCTGAACGTGTGGCACGGACCAGGTCAACGATGTAGCCCATGACTTCGGGCGCAACAGCCACGTTCGCCACGGCCCGGCGGGCACGCTCAAGCTCGTCCGCGCCTGCCACCGGACGTATACCGGCGGCGGCCAGGTCACGGGGGTCGAAGCCCGAGGCGTGCCTTCGGATGACCTCGATTTCAGCGGCCCGGTCCGGGAGGGGCATGGTCAGCTTGAGGAGGAACCGGTCCAGCTGCGCTTCCGGCAGGGGATAGGTGCCCTCGTACTCCACGGGGTTCTGGGTAGCCGCAACCATGAACGGCACAGGCAGCGGCCGGGACACACCGTCCACCGAGACCTGGCGCTCTTCCATGGCCTCCAGGAGCGAGGCCTGCGTCTTGGGCGGTGTCCTGTTGATTTCGTCTGCCAGGAGCATGTTGGTGAAGACCGGACCCTCGCGGAAACTGAAGTCGGAGTTGGCCGCGTCGTACACCAGGGACCCGGTGACGTCGCCGGGCATGAGGTCCGGCGTGAACTGCACGCGCTTGGTGTCGAGGCTCAGGGCCGCGGACAGCGCGCGGACCAGCAGCGTCTTCGCCACGCCGGGGACCCCTTCGAGCAACACGTGGCCGCGCGACAAGAGGGCGATCAGCATGCCGGTGACTGTGGCTTCCTGCCCGACGACGGCCTTGGCCACTTCATGCCGCACATCGAGGAGCGCCTGGCGGACCGGGTCCGGAGCGCGGTGAGCGGGCGGCCCGGCCAAGGTGGTCACCGGGGCATCGCCGTAACGCCCGGGAGCATCGCCGGTTGGTTGGTCGCTCATGTGGTGGATACCTCTTTCTCTAGTTCGGAAAGCTGCTGGGCCCAGCTGACGAGCTCGGC
This sequence comes from Arthrobacter sp. ZGTC131, assembly GCF_002929275.1. Lineage (GTDB taxonomy): Bacteria > Actinomycetota > Actinomycetes > Actinomycetales > Micrococcaceae > Arthrobacter. Next base: position 298,417 of record NZ_PJIK01000001.1, on the reverse strand, counting down.
CTCCGTTTGCGGGCTACGGTGCAGGATGCTGATGGTTTCCAATGGCTCCCTGGCCAGATGCCTGGCGGCGGCCGCTGCGACATCGTCCGCGGTAGCGCCCGCCCCGAGCCGGAGGGCCGCTGCAAGGCGGACCAAAGTCCCTGCCCGGAGATTGTCCGCCGCCCGGCCCACGGCATGGGCATCGTGATAGAGGCGGGCCCTGCCTTCGGCCGTTTCGGCGGCCTTGACGATGACCGGCAGGGGTTCGAAGACCAGCGGCCCGAGGCGCCTGCCCCGCCAAATGACCGCCAGCAGCGCCACGAAGGCGAGCCACGGGCCCAGGACGGCCACCCAGTCCGGCGCGAGGTCGTCCAGCGATGTGGGGGAGGGCGCGGTGCCGAGGTCCGCCACGCCGGGCAGGTACCAGACAAGGTGTCCTTCGCTGCCCAAGGTCCGCAGGGTTAGGGCCGCGTTGCCGTTTTCGTCCAGCAGGCGGTTGCCGATGATCGCCGTGCTGCCGAGGACCACCAGCCTTCCGTCCTCCGCCGACGCGTACAGCCCGCGCTCGTTGCCGCCAGCGCCGTAACAGATGCTGCCGCCGGTGTAGACGAAGCCCTGGTCCGCGCTGACCGCCCCCGCAGCCTCGGCATCGGCAACGGCACACCCCGGCTCCAGGGTGGTTGCCGGCTCCTGAACCACACCGGCCTGGCGGATGGTGCCGCCCAGGCCCGTCAGCGTTGCGAGTCGCGGGGACACGACCACCAGGCGGTCGGCAGCCCCTAGCAGCTGGCGGAGCCGTTCACCCGCCAGGAAGCCGCGCGGATCATAGAGCAGGACGGTGGATCCGCTGCCCTCCCGGCGGGCCGCAGCCAGTGACGCCAAGGTGTCCTCGAAGGACTCGGACTGCTGAACGGCCACGCCTTGGCGGCCCAGAATTTCAGCCGCAGCCCTGGCGCCGTTCGGTGCCGGATTGCGGATGGACAGCTCGGCCGAATCGGTCCGGGGCGACAGCTGCAGGGCGAGGATCACGGCGAGGGCCACGGCCATGGTCAGGCTGAAAGCCAACCGCGCCCGGTGCCGCCGGATCCAGCCGGGCAAGCTCCGTGCGTCGAGGTGGGAGGGCAGTCGGCGGAGTCGGTGGAGTCGGTGGACAGGTGCGCTGTGCACGGTTTCGCTGCCGCCGGGCGGGCGTACTGGCTGCGGCGCTGTCACTTCGGCACCACGAACCCGGCGGATGCGGTGTCCGCATAAGACGGCGGAAGGGATGCAAGGGCCGAGTCCAGATCGGCCATGGAGGCATGGTCTGCTGCGTCCGCGCTGCTGCTTCCGTAGCGGACCGCGTCAAACACGCGCGCCGCGTCTGCCAGTTTCCCGGCGGCCGTCGGGAAGGCGCGCGAGAGCTGTTCGGCAGCTTCGTCCGCCGTACGGCCCGGCTGAGGCTCGAGGACCGCGCGGTCTTCGGCGGAACGCACCAGCGCCCGAAATTGATCGACGACGGCGGCCGGCCAGTCGCCGCGGGCCGCCGCGGCGGCCGCTTGGCGTCGGTACACCGCGGCGGTGACTGCGTCGTCGGCGTCAAATACCTCTTTTGGCGGTTGGCGCCGCGTGTTCAGCCGCGGGCGGGCCAGGATGATGGCCACGCCCAGCAGGACGGCGATGCCTATGCCGATCAGAGGGGCAGTTGCCGTGCCCTCGGCAGTTGCCTGACCGTCGCCCAATGACTGCAGCCAGTCCAGGAATTGCCGCCACAGCTCGGCAAGCCAGCCCGGTTCAGCATCCCGGTACTCGCGTTTGGACAGCTCCTCCACGGCCCAGCGCCGCGCCTCCTCCCGGTCGGGCTGCACCGGAGGTTCTGCGGGCTGCAGGATCAGGGTGAGGCCGGGCCACGCGAACGCCGAAAGTTCCCGCGGGCCGTTCATCCGCGCGTCGTAGGACCGCCGGACGGCGGCCGCCAGCCGGTCGCGGGACCGGTGGACCCCGTCCTGTAGACAGGCACTCCGCGGCCAGGGATGCCGCCGTCGTCGGCCCCGGTTTCCAGCAGCCGGAGCAGCGCGATATCCAGGCCGTCCTTGCGCATGCGCAGGTCCATGTACAGCAAAGCCATGACGGACGTCTGGAAGGCGAATCCCACGGCTCCGGCAAGGGCAGAGACGACGGCAGTGGCCACGGCGACAGCCACGCCGATGGTCGCGGCCTGGCCCGCGGCGTCGTGCGGGGCAACCACACCGGTAAACAGCCCGGAAACAAGGCTGACCGGGATCAGGACTATCTGGACGATGACGCTCACGAGGAGCGATACCACCAGGATGATGCCGAAGATGCGCCACCAGTTCCCGCGGGTGATGCTCCATGAGCGCCGGATCCCGTCGAGCGCGCCGAGTTCTTCAATGACGATGGCGGCCGGAGCGACGGTCAGCTTCACGGCTATCCACACGAAGGCAGCCAGGAACGCCAGCCCCAGCGGAAACACGATTGCGAAAGACAGCGGGCCAGCGGTGCTGACCAGCAGGAAGGTGACGGCCGCGAACACAGCGGTCGCCAGGAGGCCGGCTGCCGCCGCAATGCCTGCTATGCGTACCAGTGCCCAGGCCCGCCCGCGCGCCAGCATCCACATCTGCCGGAAACCCGTGCGCCGGTTGAGGATGGACCTGGCCACGGGAACCACCATGGCGCCCTGGAGCACCGCGGAAATAAACAGGGTCACGACCGAGATCACCGCGATGGCGCCGGCCACGGCCAGACCGATGCCGGCCAGTTCGGAACTGCTTTGGGTCTCCAGCCAGGCGCCCATCGACGCTTCGGAGGTGGCCCCCGCTGCCGTGAGGACACCGGCGGCGATCGCGCCCAGCGCCTGCGCAAGGAGGCCCGCGCCGAGCATGGCTTTGGGGTTACGCCTGATCGTCTGGAATGAACCGTCCATGATTTCGCCGAACATCAGCGGCCGCAGCGGGACTACGCCCGGCTTTGGCGGCGCCGCATAGGCGGGGTAGCCGGAGGGCAGGTTCCCCGGTGCGCCCCACGGCTGCTGATTGCCGTACTGCGGGTTTCCCGGCTGGGGGTTCGCCCACTGCGGGTTTCCCCATTGGGGCGGTGCGCCCCACGGCTGCTGGTTTCCGTGCTGCGGGTTTCCGGGCTCTGTGTTTCCCCATTCCGGGTTTCCCCGTTGGGCTGGTGCGCCCCAGGGTTGGCCCGGCTGTCCGCCCTGGTTTTGGGGGGAAGCAGGGCCCCACGGCTGGCGTCCGGCCTCCGGCGGCGATTGTTCCGGCGGCGGGCTATTAGGGTCCTGCTGTGACAACCTGTTCCTCCCCAAGGTTCGCACCGGAAACGGCCGGGCCACTCCAGACTATAGTTCCGCCGTCGGGCATCCTAGCGTCCGGGCGATTTCGGGGCCGGGCGGCGCCGCCGCCCACTACTCCGGGCTGTTCAGGCGGCATTGTCCTCCCCGCCGAAGCCTGAAGGTCCACGTGCGGGGCCGGGTGCCGGCGCCATGCCGAGGATGCGGCCAATAAGACAAAGCAACAGCAATAAGGGAATATATAACTATGAAGGCACGCATTCTGGTAGTTGACGATGACGAGGCACTCGCAGAGATGATCGGCATCGTCCTGCGCAATGACGGGTTCGAGCCCGTTTTTTGCGCCGACGGAGGGCAGGCCATTGAGGTTTTCCGCTCGTCGAAGCCGGATCTCGTGCTGCTGGATCTCATGCTCCCCGGTACCGACGGCATCGAGGTATGCCGGCAGATCCGTTCGGAATCGGATGTTCCCATCGTCATGCTGACGGCCAAATCCGACACTTCGGACGTGGTACGCGGGCTTGAGTCCGGCGCCGACGACTACGTGCCCAAACCCTTCAAACCGGCGGAGCTGGTCGCCCGCGTGCGGGCTCGCCTCCGCCCCGGCGACCAGAAGGCGCCGGAGACGCTGCGCATCGCGGATATCACGATCGACGTCGCCGGTCACCTGGTGAGCCGCGGCGACGAGCGGATTTCCCTGACGCCCCTGGAGTTCGATCTTCTGGTTGCGCTGGCGCGCAAGCCGTGGCAGGTGTTCACTCGTGAGCTGCTGCTCGAGCAGGTCTGGGGTTACCGGCATGCAGCGGATACCCGGCTGGTCAATGTCCATGTCCAGCGGCTGAGGTCAAAAATTGAACGTGATCCGGAAGCTCCGGAAGTAGTATTGACGGTTCGTGGTGTCGGCTATAAAGCAGGTTCCTGACCCGCAGGGGCCTAATCCCTCTGATGCCCCGGTGGATTCCGCTCCCGGAGCCCACCCGCCGCACCCTGTGACGCCGGCCAAGGCCGCTGACACGTCGCACAAGCCCGGTGCACACCCCGTGCCGGAGCACACCGACGCCTTTGGCGCAGGCCTTGCCAGGTTGCCGTTCCAGATCCGCATCTGGCGGCGGCGTGCGCTGATTGTTGCAGTGCGGGTCGGGCGCCTGGTGCGCACCGGCCTGGACCGGTTCTTCCCGGGAATCCGCTACCTCCTGCATTCCCTGCAGCGAAGGTGGCGCCGGTCGCTGCAGTTCCGGACGGTCCTGACCACCCTGTTGCTGTCCATCAGCTCCTTTGCCATTGTGGGCGCCTACCTGTCGAACCAGATCGCCAACAACCTCTTCCAGGAACGGCTGACCCAGGCGGAGTCCGAAACCCGCTACAACGTCAAGCAGGTGCAGGACACGTTTGACGGCGCGCAGGTCACCGACCAGTCCAGCGTGATCACCCTCGTCTACGACACGCTGAATGCCGTCGAGGGCAGGGGCTCCGTCATCCAGCGCCGCTACGTGTTCGAGGCGATGCCGGAGCAGACTAAGCCCCGCAACCGCTGGGTGGAGTCCCGGGCGTCCGACCAGCTCACCGTCAGCGTCATCCCGCCCGAACTCCGGGCCGCAGTGCAGGATTCGGGCAAAGAGCAGTTCTGGGCCTCCACCGAGTTCCCGGTGGGCACAGAAGACCGTCCGGGCATCGCCGTCGGGAACAAGGTGACCTTCAACGGCACCGTCTATGAGCTCTACCTGATCTACGACCTCAACACCGCGCAACAGACGCTGGACGAGATCCAGAACGTACTCTGGGCGGGCGGCGCAGCGCTGATCCTGATGATCGGCGGCATCGCCTGGTACGTCACCCGGAACGTTGTCAGCCCGGTGAGCCACGCCGCGGTGGTGTCCGAGAAGCTTGCGGCCGGACAACTGCAGGAGCGCATGGTGGTCAAGGGAGAAGACGAAATGGCGCGCCTGGGGGCGTCCTTCAACCACATGGCTGCCAGCCTTCAGGAGCAGATCACGCAGCTGGCGACCCTCTCCCAGATGCAGCAGCGGTTCGTCTCCGACGTTTCCCACGAGCTGCGCACGCCACTGACCACGGTGAGGATGGCTGCTGAGGTGCTGTTCGACGCCCGCCACGACTTTGACCCTATTAACAAGAGGTCGGCGGAGCTGCTTTACAACCAGGTGGAAAGGTTCCAGTCGCTGCTGGCGGACCTGCTCGAGATCTCCCGGTTCGACGCCGGCGTTGCCATGCTGGACGCCGAGGCCACGGACATCGTCCAGCTCGTCTCCCACGTCATGGAAGGAGCCGCGCCCGTTGCAGAGGAGTACGGCTCTGGCATGACACTGAACGCCCCGGAGGGCAGCGTGGTGGTGGAAATGGACGCCCGCCGCATTGACCGGATCCTGCGGAACCTGGTCCTGAACGCCCTTGAACACGGCGAAGGCCGTCCCGTCAACATCTCCGTGGCCTCCAACGAGACCGCGGTGGCCGTCACCGTCAGGGACCACGGAATCGGTATGAGCCCCGCGGAGGCTGCCCGGGTCTTCGACCGCTTCTGGCGCGCCGACCCTGCCCGGGCACGGACCACCGGAGGCAGCGGGCTGGGGCTCTCCATCGCCACCGAAGACACCAAGCTCCACAACGGCTGGCTCCAGGCCTGGGGCAACACGGGCGTCGGCTCCAATTTCCGGCTGACGCTTCCGCTGAAGCAGGGCGGCACGATCACGAAGTCGCCCCTCCAGCTGGAGCCGGCGGATGTTAGCCTGCACGGCCACGGCGATCACACCGTTCTCGTGTTGGGCAGCACACCCGCCGGGGCCATGGACGCCGCCGGTGAAGCCGAAGCCGCCGTAGGGACCGAAGCCGCCGTAGGGACCGACGCTGCTGTAGGGACCGACGCCGTCCGCCTGCCGGGCGGAGCCGGGGCTTCGAAAGCGGCCGGGACGGGAGAGCGGTCATGAGCGGCTGGCGGCCGAACCTCCGCGGCGTAGTGGCGTGCGTCCTCGCCGTCGTGCTCCTCTTCCTGGCAGCCTGCGCGCAGATTCCCCGGTCCGGAGCCGTCGGCAAGAGCCGCGAGGAAGGCGCCGGCAATCCCAATGCGCCCGTTTTCTTCCCGCGGGCGCCCCTGACCGGGTCAAGCCCCGAGGCGGTCATCGAGGACTTCTACAGCGCCGGCAGCGGGTACGAGGATGACTACGCGGTGGCGCGGCAGTACCTCACCCAGGCGTCTGCCGTTGCGTGGAAACCCGACCAGCGGACCCTCGTGTTCCGTTCGGAGCAAGTGGTGAAAACCGGCGTCGAAGGCGTCTTCAACTACGAACTTGACGTCGCCTATTCCGTCGATGCCGACGGCGTCGCCACCCAGATGCCGGAAGGAACCAAGGAAAGCATCCCGGTCACGCTGGTTCAGGTTGACGGCGAGTGGCGGATCTCGAAGATTCCTGACGGCACTGCCATCCCCGAGGAAACGTTCAGGGTCATCTACGGGGCCTATCCGATCTACTTTTACGATCCCAGCTTTACGTATGCCATTCCTGATGTGCGCTGGTTCATCAAGAAGAAAACCGTGAAGTCGATGACGAGTGCCCTGCTCGGCGGGCCTGCGCCGTATCTGAAGGGCGCCGTCGTCAGCGCCTTCCCCTCCGGAATGAAGCTGGCCCGTGAGTCCGTGCCGGTGGTTTCGGGAGCGGCCCAGGTTGACCTGTCGGCCAAGGAACTGACCGAGGCGTCAGCCGAGGACAGGCTCCGGATGCAGACTCAGCTGGCCCTGACGTTCCGCAGCCAGCCCGATGTGATCAACGTCGAGCTCAGGGCCAACCAGGACCTTGTGCGCGTGGAGGACAACGGTTCTGTGTTGCCCCCTGTCCAGAACAGGAACGTTCCGGCACGCCAGATCGCTGTCAACCGTAACGAACTCGTTCGCTACGAAAACAACCGAATTTCGCCGCTGCCCGACATGCAGTCGGTCGCGGCGCTAAAGCCCCGTTCGCCGGCCGAGTCGCCGGTCTCCCAGTCCGTTGCGTTCCTGAACGGCAGCCGGAGCACCCTGTATTCCATGGTGCCCGGGCAGCCCGCGCGTGCCCTGACAACCCGCACCACGCTGACCCACCCTTCGTTCAGCCTGCACGACTGGGTGTGGTCTGCCGGACCGGGCGCCCAGGGAGTCACCGAGCTGACAGCATTCCGTCCCACCGGAGTCGCGGCCGGCGCCACAGTGCCGTCCGTGACGCTGACGCCGTCCTGGCTGGCGGGCCGATCCGTGAAGGATTTCCGGGTGTCCCGCGAGGGGGTCCGGGCGCTGGTCATTTCCGAGCGGAACGGCCAGACACGCGTCCAGGTGACGGGCATCATCCGCAGTGCTGACGGTACGCCCAAGGAATTGACATCGCCCGTCACCCTGCATGCAAGCGGCAGCCCGGATCAGGGCGTGTGGGTCAACGACACGACCGTTGTGGTGATGAAGGGCGCGGCTTCCGCGGACGTTACGCCGGAACTGCTTTCCCTTACGTCCGCCGAGCCGCAGAAGCTTGCTCCGTGGCCGGGGCTCGTGGCCCTCAGCGCCGGCAACGGACCGGAAGAGATCTTCGCCCAGTCCGCCGACGGTATTTTCCAAAGGCTCGGAAATGGCTGGTCCCCGCAGCTGAAAGGGCCGGCGGACCCGTCGTTCCCGGGCTGACACGTTCGGGGGAGTTCTCCACATAGGGCAATCGGACTCTTCATCCGCGCCGTCCGGCCCGGCAGGCTGGGCGGGTGGAAATGAAAAATCCGGCACCGGCCGGCCGCGTGCCAACCGACCCTGACCTGCTGCCGCTACCGGCCTGGGCCGCGAGGCACCGCGGCGAACACCGGCAGCGGTTCCTGAAAGCCGCCGACCTCCTTGCGGGGGCAGCGGCGGAGGTTCTGGCTCTGGCGCTGCCCGTAGAGTGCGTCTGCTGCGGCCGGGAGGACCTGGCCATCTGCGCAGGCTGTGAGCGCCGCCTCCGTCTCCTGACCCGGTATCCCTTCCGGGCCGAGTCCGCCGCGCCCGCGCTCATGGACACGGACGGTTCGATCCTCCTTCCGGTCGTGGCTGCCGGGATCTACCGGGAAGAACTGGCGCAGTCGGTCCTGGCCTTCAAACGCCACGGACAGGGGCAGCTCCGGGCTGTTCTGGCGAACGCCCTCGGACGGGCCATCGCCGCCGTTGCCGCCGGGGATCGGGGGATCGTCCTGGTTCCGGTGCCCAGCAGCAACAGCGCGTACCGGAAGAGGGGATTCAGCCCCGTCCATTTGCTGCTGGCCCAAGCGCTCCGCAGCAGCAGCCTCGACGGCATCAGCTGCCAGGACACCCTGCGGAAAGTCAGGATCACCGGCGTGCCGGGTACCTTGGCGGGTGGGCAGAAGGGGCTTGGACGGGGGGACAGGGCCCGCCGGGTTCGCGGTTCCATGCGTGCAGTCCGGAGGCGCTCCAAGGGCGGGCTGCTGGGCTGCCCGTGCATCATCGTCGACGACGTCCTGACCACCGGAGCGACGCTCGCCGAAGCCGCCCGGGCGGTCCATCAGGCAGGGGGAATCGTCCGCGGTGCTGTGGTCCTGGCGGCCACCCGCGCCCCCGACGCGCCGCCCTCACCGACGTAGGAGCCGGGGTGCGGCGCCTACCGGAGACATACAAAAAAATAAACAGCGAAAGGATGAATAACTCGTTGCTATGAACTAACGTCGGGTATGGGTACCAAGATCAGTTGTACCTTTCGATAGCGGCTCGGAAAGGGGCTCGACTGTCATTCAGATCGTCCCCGGGAAGTGCCGCCGTCGTGTCACCGAAGTCATTTGGAGGGCACCATGGAGTTCATGATCAGCGGACGAAATCTGACGGTCTCGGACCGATTCCGCGAATACGCCGGCGAGAAGATCTCGAAGATCGAATCGCTTGGGGACAAGGTCCAGAGGGTCGACGCGAAGGTTTCGAAGGAAACGAATGCGCGTCAGACCGGTGACCAGCTCACAGTCGAAGTGACAGTCCTGGGCCGAGGCCCCGTGATCCGTGCCGAAGCAAGCGCCGCAGACAAGTTCGCCGCTTTCGACCTCGCCTATAACAAGCTGCTTGAGCGGCTGCGCCGGGCCAAGGACCGCAAGAAGGTCCATCACGGGCGGCACACGCCCAAGGCGGTGCGCGAGGCAACAGCCACCCTGGAGCCCGCAAGCTCCAATGAGCCGATTTACGTCGAAGCGAGCCATCGCGCCGAGCCTGCTCCGGAGCCGGCCGAGAAGTCGCCGTACGACGTCGACAACGACATTCCTGCCGGCGATTCGCCGGTGCTGATCCGCCGCAAGGTGTTCCCGGCCGCCTCCCTTACCCTCGACGACGCCGTGGACAACATGGAACTTATCGGGCACGACTTTTACCTCTTCGTGGACAAGGCCACGAATGCTCCTTCTGTCGTGTACCGCCGCCGGGGCTGGACGTACGGGGTCATCACCCTGGACCATTACTGCGAGCCCGGTGAGAATACGCATGAAGAGCAGATCCACGCGTACCGCTCGGACGATGCGGCCGCGACTGCATAAGATGGTGCCCAAACAACGAAAGGGCTGACATGGGTGCATCGCTGAGCCTTTCACAGGCCCGGCGGATCGCCCTGGCAGCACAGGGATTGGACAAAGGACGGCCCGCCGGCACCGTGACTTCACGGACGGTGGGCCGGACCTTTGCCCGGATCCAGCTGGTTCAGATCGACTCCGTCAATGTTCTGGCAAGGAGCCATTTCCTGCCGTTCTTTTCTAGGCTCGGCAATTACGACCGTGCCATCCTCCAGCAGATGGCCGGAAAACATCCCCGGCGCATGATGGAGTACTGGGCGCATGAAGCGAGTTTCATCCGGCCGGAGCATTTCCTGGACCTCGTTGCGTGGCAGAACCGTACGTGGGTGGGGGCCTCAGCCATGGATCCGGGGCTGCGCTCAGGCGTGACCGGCCGCATCCTTGAGGCGCTGGCCGATGGCAAGCCGATGACGGCGGCTGAGCTCACTGCCAGGATCGGGCATGTGGAGGACCGCAAGCACGTCAACTGGGGCTGGAACTGGAATGCAGTCAAGCGGGTCCTGGAACACCTCTTTGAGGAGGGCGTGGTGTCGTCCGCGGCGCGTACGGAGCAGTTCGAACGCAGGTATGCACTGACGCGCAATGTCCTGCCCGGGCACGCGCTGGACACGGTGCCGGATCCGGCGGCGTCTATGGACAGGCTCATCGACGCCGCCGCCCAGGCACACGGGATCGGCACGGCGCGGTGTTTCGCTGACTATTTCAGGACGCCGCTCAAGGCCGCAGCGCTCTCGGTCGAGCACCTCGTGGACAGCGGACGGCTGGTTCCCGTCACGGTGGACGGCTGGGACCGGAAGCTGTACCGCCATGTAGACGCACGGCTGCCGCGCTCGGCCTCAGGCAGGGCACTGCTCAGCCCCTTTGACTCCCTGGTCTTCGAGCGGCGCAGGCTTGAGGAACTCTTCGGCTTTCACTATCGGATCGAAATCTACACTCCTGAGCCCAAGCGCCGCTTCGGCTACTACGTCCTTCCCTTCCTTCTCCGGGACCGCCTGGTGGCGCGGGTGGACCTCAAGGCTGACCGGGCCAGCGGTAGACTCCTGGCCAAGGCATGCTTCGCCGAGCCGGACGCGCCGGGGGACACCGCCGTCGAACTGGCCGCGGAGTTGCGGCTGATGGCCGACTGGCTCGGGCTGGACGACGTGATTGTGTCCCCGGCGGGGGACCTGTCCGCCAGTGTGGCGGCCGCCGTTAACGGGGCGGACGCGCTGTATCCGCTCTGAGAAAACAGGCGCCACGTGCTGTGCGTCTCTCCCGTAGACTGAACACGCCAGAATTCGGCAGCATGAGACTGGGAGCAACTTCACGTGGCATCACTAATCGAAAAACTTCTCCGCACGGGTGACAAGAAAACCCTAAGGCAACTGCGGAACTATGCCGATTCCATTAACGCCCTTGAAGACTCATTCAAAACTTTCACCGACGCTGAACTGCGCGAAGAAACAGACCGGCTCCGGGCCCGCCACCAGGACGGTGAAACCCTCGACGATCTCCTTCCCGAGGCCTTTGCCGCTGTCCGGGAAGCGTCCTCCCGCACCCTGGGCATGCGCCACTTTGACGTTCAGCTCATGGGCGGTGCGGCCCTTCACTTGGGCAACATCGCAGAGATGAAAACCGGTGAGGGCAAGACGCTCGTGGCCACAGCTCCGGCCTACCTCAATGCCCTGGCAGGTAACGGCGTGCACGTCATCACCGTGAATGACTACCTGGCCGAATACCAGTCCGAGCTGATGGGCCGCGTGTACCGCTTCCTCGGCCTCAGCAGCGGCTGCATCCTTTCCAACCAGGACCCGTCTGTCCGCCGCGAGCAGTACGCCGCCGACATCACGTACGGCACCAACAACGAATTCGGCTTCGACTACCTGCGCGACAACATGGCCTGGGACAAGTCCGAGCTCGTCCAGCGCGGACACCACTTCGCGATCGTCGATGAAGTCGACTCCATCCTGATCGACGAGGCCAGGACCCCGCTGATCATCTCCGGCCCCGCCCAGGGTGACACCAACCGCTGGTACAGCGAGTTCGCGAAGGTGGTGCTCCGCCTGCAGCCGGACCGCGACTACGAGGTCGACGAAAAGAAGCGCACCGTCGGCGTCCTCGAAAGCGGGATTGAAAAGGTTGAGGACTACCTGGGCATCCAGAACCTCTACGAATCCGCCAACACGCCGCTGATCGGCTTCCTCAACAACGCCATCAAGGCCAAGGAACTGTTCAAGCGGGACAAGGACTACGTCATCCTCGACGGCGAGGTCCTCATCGTCGACGAGCACACCGGCCGTATTCTCGCCGGCCGCCGCTACAACGAGGGCATGCACCAGGCGATCGAAGCCAAGGAAGGCGTCGAAATCAAGGCCGAGAACCAGACTCTCGCCACCGTGACGCTGCAGAACTACTTCCGCATGTACGAGAAACTCTCCGGCATGACCGGCACCGCGGAAACAGAGGCCGCGGAGTTCATGAGCACGTACAAGCTGGGGGTCGTCGCCATCCCGACCAACCGGGACATGCAGCGGATCGACCAGTCTGACTTGGTTTATAAGAACGAAGCCGTCAAGTTCGATGCCGTGGTGCGGGACATCGCCGAGCGTCACGAAAAGGGCCAGCCCGTCCTCGTGGGCACCACGAGCGTCGAGAAGAGCGAATACCTTTCCAGGCTGCTCGCCAAGGAAGGAATCCGCCACGAGGTCCTCAACGCCAAGAACCACGCCCGTGAAGCCGCCATCGTGGCTCAGGCGGGCCGCAAGGGAGCCGTAACCGTCGCCACCAACATGGCCGGCCGCGGTACCGACATCATGCTCGGCGGCAACGCCGAGTTCACGGCCATCGCCGAGCTGGCCCAGCGCGGCCTTGACCCCGAGGAGAACTCGGACGAGTACGAGGCCGCCTGGCCGGCCGCTCTGGAGGCTTCCAAGCAGGCCGTCAAGGACGAGCACGAAGAGGTACTGAATCTCGGTGGCCTCTACGTCCTGGGTACCGAGCGCCACGAGTCCCGCCGGATCGACAACCAGCTGCGCGGCCGCTCCGGACGCCAGGGAGACCCCGGCGAATCCCGTTTCTACCTGTCGCTGACCGACGACCTCATGCGCCTGTTCAACTCCGGAGCAGCGGAGCGCCTGATGAACAGCTCGGTGCCCGACGATGTGGCGCTCGAATCCAAACTCGTCTCCCGCGCCATCGCCTCGGCCCAGGGCCAGGTCGAGGGCAGGAACGCCGAGCAGCGCAAGAACGTCCTGAAGTACGACGACGTCCTGAACCGCCAGCGCGAGGCAATCTACGGCGACCGCCGGCGGATCCTTGAAGGTGACGACCTCCACGAGAAGGTGCAGTACTTCCTGGAAGACACCGTCACCGCCCTGATCGACGAGGCCACGGCCGAGGGCAACGGCGATGACTGGGACTTCGAACAGCTTTGGACGAACCTCAAGACCCTCTATCCCGTCAGCATCACGGCGCACGACGTGATCGATGAGGCCGGCGGAAAGTCGCGCATCACGGTTGAATTCCTGAAGGAAGAAATCCTGTCGGATGCGCGGCTGATGTACCAGGCCCGCGAGGAAGCCATCGGTTCGGAAAGCATGCGCGAGCTTGAGCGCCGCGTGGTCCTCTCCGTCATCGGCCGGAAGTGGCAGGAGCACCTCTACGAGATGGATTACCTGAAGGAGGGCATCGGCCTGCGCGCCATGGCACAGCGCGATCCGCTGGTCGAATACCAGCGCGAAGGCTTCACGATGTTCCAGGCCATGATGGAAGCCATCCGCGAGGAGAGCGTCGGCTTCCTGTTCAACCTTGAGGTTGAAGTCACTCCGGCGCAGGACGTGGTTATAGCCGATGCCGCCGGCGGCCACACCGAACACCAGGAGCCGCAGATCCGTGCTGCCGGACTCGAAGCGCCCGAGAAGCCTGCCCAGCTGCAGTACACGGCGCCGGGCGAAGACGGCGGAGCCCAGACGCGCATCGAGGGCAGGTCAGCCGGACGCTCGGGAAACCCGGCGAAGGCCGCATCACAGGACCGCCGTGATGCCAAGAAGAAGAAGCGCTAGGACTTAGCGCGGCTGAAACCTAGTGAGGGACCGGAGCAGTTGCTCCGGTCCCTCACCGCTTTTGCGCCGGGTCATCCGATTTCCAGGGCGGTCACGCGCCAGATCTGCTTGCTGCGTTCCAACCGGACGGCCACAGCGCGTGTCCGGAGTTCGTCGGTCACCACCGCACTGGCCTCGTAGATGTCCGGTGTCACCTCGCAGGCCCGAACGGACCTGACCGTGGGGTTTCTGTGCAGCCGCCCAAGCTTGCGAGGTGCCCTGGCTGACTCGTGGCGGATCAGCGACGCACGATGCTGAAGGGCCGTCAGGCAACGCTGGTCCAACCGGCGTGCCAGCTGATGGATTGGCCGCGTGCCGGCCAGCACTTCAATAGCCGCCTGAACTGTGGCTCGCGTAAGGGCGCAGATTTCGCGGTTCTCTTCCGTTCCCCCAGACCGGACGGAAGGGATGACATGTGTCGTTGCGGTGCCCGCGCTCCGGACGGGAGTTAGTGCAGTCATGATTTCGGTCCTTCGGTTGCAGTGGCATTGCGGGACGCGGTTGCGCGGACGGATCAGCCGCCCTTGGTTCACGGGACAGGGGGCTTGAGGACCTGGCCCGGGACGAGGATGTCAGGGTCCGTGCCGATGACTGTCCGGTTGGCTTCGTACCAGCGCGGCCATTGCACGGCGATTTCGACGTCACTGGCGGCGGGTCCCAACGCCCGGGCCGCGATGGTCCACAGGGAATCACCGGCCCGCACGGCCACTTCCGGGCCCGCTGCGGCGGGGACTTCGCGGGCTGACCTGACAGGGACGGCGGTCACCAGGCGCGGTTCCGTGACAGGCGCGCGGGGCTTCCACTGCGGCTGGAAGTCTGTTGCGCCCGGGGCGGGCCGGCCGCCCGCATCAGGCTTTGCTTCCGGCCACGTCCGGCTGGCCGGGGGCGGTCCGGCCGTCGGAGCCCAGGCCGCCGATACTGCGGACCCGCTGCTTGACGGTTGGGGCACATCTGGCTCGGTGCCCGCATGGGCGAGAGGCACCCCCATCAGCTGCACGCCCAGTGCGGCAAAGGCCAGCCTGCGCATGAACACGGGGCTGAGCCGTCCGGTGACCGCGGCCGTACGCGGCCGCCCTGTGCGCTCCAGCAACGCGGCCGCAAGAGCGGTGACGAGTGAAAGAACCCACCACGACACCACCGTCAGGCCAGCCGCACTGGCCGATAGGCCGAGGAGATCTTCGAATCCGAGGGACTGCCCGCGTGCCGAGGATCGGTGCCATTCCTCCAGGAGGCTGCGGCCCGTCCACGCCAGGAAGAGGCCCAGCCCCAGAATGACCAGCGCTAGGGCTGCGTCAGACGTGACCGGCCTGGCTGAATCTGGCTTCTCGGACATAGCCATTCCTCTCGTTTATTCCCGTTTGATGCAGTTTGATGGTGTTTGATGACAGTGAAGACAGTTTGCATCACCTTTAGGATGGTTGTCTAGGGCTGGGGAGCCGCCCTGGCGAATTGACCGACCCGGCACGCCCGCCTACGCTGACGCCATGCGGTGGAATGCTCTCTTTGAGGACCTCGAGGCCCAGATAGCCGAGGCCGGGGTCCTGAACCGGGAATCGGAGGTGGCCGAACGTGCCCGTGCGGACTTGGCTTCCGTCGAACTGGCCGAACGGCTCCGGGGGTCGATAGGCCGGCGTATCGGCGTCCACCTCGCCTCGGGCACCGCCTTTGCCGGCATGTTGAGTCACGCGGGTGCGGAGAGCCTGGTCCTGGACGAGCCCGCCCACCAGGTGTTGATTCCCTACACGGCCGTGGCTCACTACATGGGGATTGGCAGGTTGGCCGTCGGCGAGACTTCAGTGGTGCGCCGGAAGCTGGGCCTCGCTAGTGCTCTGCGGATCCTGTCGCGAGACAGGGCGCCGCTGACCGTCGTGATGGCCGCGGGAGACGCGCGCATCACGGGTGTGATTGACAGGGTGGGGCGGGACTTTTTTGACCTCGCCATGACCCATGAGGGCGAGGCGCGCCGGGCCTACGGTGTCACGGACGTCGCGACGGTCCCGTTCCGGGCGCTTGGCGCACTGCGATCGATGCGGGGCGGCGAGCTCTAACCTGCCGCGGGAGATTCAGACCGACTTGGACTTGGCCTCTTCGATCATGCGGCTGGCCTCGGCGTAGCGTTCTTCGATGTACTGTTCGAGCATTTTCTCCTCGACGCGCCATTGGCCGCGGCCGCCGACCTGGATCGCCTTCAGCTCCCCGCTGCGGACAAGTGCGTAGGCCGCGGGCGCATTGATCTGGAGTTGCTCGGCTACATCTGCAAGGGTGAGGAAACGGGGCATGATCCCATTCTGCCACCGGTGGCACCTGATGATGCCGTTATCCACAGTTTGATGATGTTTGCTCCTGTGACTTTCGGTTTGGCCAAGGATGCCGTAACAATGATCATGACCGGCGCGAACTGGGCGCCCGGCGCGTCAAGGGGGAGCAGTACGCATGAGTGTCAGCGCCACGGCCACGGGAGCCCGTCTGAAGAAGCCCTCCTGGAAGGACCCGCGGCTCCTGGTGGGCGTGCTGCTGGTTCTCGCGTCGGTCGTCGGAGTCATCTCGCTCGTCGGCAGCGCGGACCAGACCACCGAGGTATTGGCCGCCCGGGAGGCAATTGCCGTGGGCCAGAAGCTCACGCCCGATAACGTGAACCGGGTCAAAGTCCGGCTGGGGGACGTGGAACAGCACTACTTTACGGCGGAGTCAGGGATGCCTGAAGGCATGGTTGCCGTTCAGCGGATCGCCAAAGACCAGCTACTGCCCCGGGAAAGCCTGGGCAGCGTGGATGCCCTCGACCGGAAGCCCGTGGCCATCACTGTTCAGGAGACCCTGCCCGAGCAGGCGGTGGCCGGCACGCGCGTCGACGTCTGGGTGTCGATGCCCGACGCACGGAACGGATTTGCGGAGCCACGGCTGCTCCTGCCGGGCGCTGAAATCGCCCAGGTCACGACAGGTTCAATCGCGCTGGGATCCTCAAAGTCCACGGTCCTCATGGTCCTGGTGGGGGACGGGCAGATGCCGGCAATCCTCGGGGCGCAGGCCAACGAGGCCAAGATCTCGGTCGTGTGGAATCCCGGGGGCGGCACCAAGTGAGTATCCCGGTCGTAACTGTCGGGCAGGCACAGGAAGACCTGGTCGGAGGACTCGAGCGGCTCCACGGGCCCGTCACCGTGGTCCGGCGGTGTATGGAATTGGCGGAGCTGCTTGCTGCCTGCCAGAGCGGATTGGCCCGGGCGGCCGTCGTGGCAGAGGGGAGCGAGGATCTGACCGCGTCCCTCGTGGACAGGCTCGGCGCCGTGGGCGTCGCCATTATCGCCTTGACCGACAGCACCGAGGAAGCCGCCAGGCTTCGCGGTATCGGCGTCACGTCGGCAGTTCCCACGGTGGACTCCGCGGCGTTGGCCGAACGAATTTCCGACGCCGTTGCCCAGCTCACGGGCGGCAGGCCCGCGGGCAACCGAGTTACTGGCAACGGGCCCATTGGTGTGAAGCAGCGCGAGCACGGATTTGCAGACACCGGAGCGGCCCTGCTGCCCGAGGCCGACGACGCCGACCCGGTTCCGGCGGTGGCCGGAACCGGGAAGATCGTCGCCGTGTGGGGACCCGCGGGATCGCCGGGGCGGACCCTCGTGGCGGTGAACATCGCGGGCGAGCTTGCTGCCGCTGGAAAATCCGTTCTCCTCGTCGATGCGGACAGCTACGGGGCCAGCGTGGCCGCGGTTCTGGGACTGCTGGACGAAGCGGCGGGCCTGGCCCAGGCATGCCGGCTGGCGGACCAGGGGCTGCTGGACCGTGAGTCGCTGCTGCGCATCGCAGCCCCTGTTGCTGCCACTTCGGGAAGCTTCCGTGTCCTGACCGGCATTACGCGGGCGGACCGTTGGACCGAGCTGCGTTCCGCAGCCCTGGCGCTGGTTTTGGAAAGGGCCAAGGAAGTGGCCGACGTCGTCGTCGTGGACACCGGCTTCTGTCTTGAAGCCGACGAGGAACTGAGCTTTGACACCATGGCGCCGCGGCGGAATGCAGCCACGCTGCGAAGCCTGGAAATGGCGGACACTGTTTTTGCGGTAGGAGCCGCGGACCCCATCGGCGTGCCGCGGCTGGTCAGAGGACTCGCGGAGCTCGAAGCGGCAGTTCCGGGCGTGGCCCCGGACGTGGTGCTGAACAAGGTACGTGCTACGGCAGTCGGCCGCTCGCCGGAACGGCAACTCCGGGAGGCTTGGGACCGGTTCGGGCCGGGAACCGGCATCAAGGCCTTCCTTCCCTCCGATCCCGGTGCCAGCGACGCCGCCCTGCTTTCCGGGTCGCTGCTGCTGGAAGCCGCACCTGATTCGCGCCTGCGCGCCGCCATAGCCGAACTGGTTTGTGCACCTGCCCAGCAAAACCGCCGATCCTCTGTGTTCTCTTCCACAGCAAAGCGAAAGCTAAGGGGTTAGGCTCACGTTGAGGGCTGCAACGGTGCGGCCGTGAACTTGTGATGGAGGCGTTTGTCGATGTCGTCTGGGTCCAGCGTGGAGGATCAGTCCCGTCCCATGGAAGCCGAAGAGGGCTTCTTTGCGGACTACTATGAGCACCTCTCGGAGGAGGACGCCCGCGCCTACCCCCGTGAGCTTCTGACTGCCCGGGCCGACATGCACCGGCAGGTCGGAGCAATACGCCAGCCCGGACGAGCCAACATCTCCATCGCCGATGAAGCCGATCAAAGCGTGGTATACATCGTCACTGACGATATGCCGTTCCTCGTGGACTCCGTCAACGCCGAGCTGGTCCGGCAGAATTCGGCAATCCAGCTCGTCCTCCACCCGATGTTCGTGGTCATGCGGAACCGCCAAAGCAATGAGCTGGTCAAAGTGGACCGGGTGCCGTCGAACATCGGATTTTCCAGCGGTGATACGGCGGCGCTTCCCACGCTGTCACACCTGATTGCCCAGGGTGACAACGCCTCCCACATGGAGTCCTGGATTGCCGTGGAGATCGGCCGGGCAAGCGACGAAGCCAAGGTGCAGCTGAAGGACGGCCTGGAACGGGTCCTCGGCGACGTCCGCGCGGCGGTGGAAGACTGGCCGAAGATGCGCAATAAGGCACTGCAGGTTGCCGAAAGCCTGGACAAAGTGGCCCATGCGTCACAAATCGCCGAGATCCGGCAGGCCCAAGACCTGCTCCGGTGGCTTGACGACGGCAACTTCACGTTTCTGGGATACCGCGAGTACGACCTCGTCAACGAGGCAGGCGAGGACGTTCTGGAACTCCGTGAGAACAGCGGTCTCGGGCTCCTCCGCGCGCACGACGACACCCGCCAGGTTCAGCACCTGACGGATGCAGGCCGGCGCAAGGCACGGGAGAAGCGCGCCCTCGTGATCACGAAGGCGAATTCGCGCTCGACCGTGCACCGTCCCGCCTACCTTGACTACGTCGGCGTGAAGAGTTTTGACGCCGCCGGAAACGTGAACGGTGAGCAGCGGTTCATAGGTCTCTTCGCCACGAGTGCCTACACGGGCTCCGTCAAGAACATCCCCATAGTCCGCGAAAAAGTCGCTGCCGTCCTTCGCAGCGCGGGTTTTCCGCCCGATTCGCATTCCGGGAAGGACCTGCTTGGCATCCTGGAGACCTACCCCCGCGACGAACTCTTCCAGATCGAAATTCCCGACCTCGCCGCAACTGCCACCGGAATCCAGAGACTGCAGGAACGCCGTCGGACCCGGCTCTTCCTGCGCCCGGACATCTACGGCAGGTTTATGTCCGCCGTCGTATACCTGCCGCGTGACCGGTACACAACGAATGTCCGGCTCCGGATTGAGCAGGAGCTTCGCGAGACCTTCCACGCCGAGTCCATTGACTACGAGGCACGGATGACCGAATCGACGCTCGCCCGCCTCTTCTTCCGGATCCGGCTGCCCAAGGGTGCCGATGTCAGCCACGTCAACGCCGATGCCCTCGAGAAGAGGCTGGTCCGGGCCGCGCGCTCCTGGAGCGAAGGAATCAGCGAGGTGCTCCGTGACCGGCGGGCCGATGACGGGACCAAGGAGCTTGCCGCCATCTGGGCGGAGGCCTTCCCGGCCAGTTACCGGGTGGACTACGAGGTTGAGGATGCGCTGGAGGACATCGCCCGGTTTGAAAAGTACGGGGCCGCAGCCGAGCGGATGACCGGAGCGACACAGGAACGTCCCGGCGTCCATGTCTATCTGCCCGAAGGCGCGGGCGCAACACTCGAAGAGGACGCCCGGGTCAAGCTCTACATGCTGGAGCCCAAGAGCCTGAGCCAGATCCTTCCTTATTTTCACAACCTGGGGCTCGAAGTGCTGGATGAGCGGCCCTTCGAGATCGAGACCGCCGACCGCCGGGACTTCTTCCTCTACGACCTGGGCCTGAAATATCCGGCCGGCGTCGATCCGGTGTCCACCGGGCAGCTGCTGGCGGATTCGTTCGGGGCGGCCGTCTCGGGAGCCGTTGAATCCGACAGCTTCGACCGGCTCGTGCTGCGCGAGGGCATGACGTGGCGCCAGATCATCGTCCTACGGGCCTACGCCAAGTACATGCGGCAGATGGGCAACACCAACTCCTTTGAATTCATGGCCGACACGCTCCTCACTAACGCCGATGTCACCCGCGGGCTCACTGCACTGTTTGAGGCACGATTCGACCCGTCGTTGACCGAGTTGGAGCGGACCGAACGGCAGGAAAAGGTCCGTGCTGAGCTGTCGTCGTCGATCGAAGCGGTGGCGACGCTGGATGCGGACCGCGTCCTCCGGACGTTTACGAACCTGATTGAATCAACGCTCCGCACGAATTTCTACCAGGACAAGCCGTACGTGAGCTTCAAGCTGGACCCTGCGGGCATTGCGGGCCTGCCGTACCCCCGACCCAAGTTTGAAATCTGGGTCTATTCGACGCGGGTCGAAGGCGTGCACCTGCGTTTCGGCAAGGTGGCACGCGGCGGCCTGCGCTGGTCCGACCGGCGGGAGGACTTCCGGACGGAAATTCTGGGTCTGGTCAAGGCCCAAACGGTCAAGAACGCGGTTATCGTTCCGACCGGCGCCAAGGGCGGCTTCTTCGCCAAGCGCCTGCCCGACCCCGCAGCGGACAGGGCAGCGTGGATGGCGGAGGGCATTGAAAGCTACAAGACGTTCATCCGCGGGTTGCTGGATCTCACCGACAACCTGGTCACCACTGCCGACGGTGAACGTCTCGTCCCGCCGGCGAACGTCGTACGGCACGACGACGACGACTCCTACCTGGTGGTCGCGGCGGACAAAGGCACGGCCACCTTCTCCGACATTGCGAACGGGCTCGCGGCAGACTACGGCTTCTGGCTGGGCGACGCCTTCGCCTCCGGCGGATCAGTGGGGTACGACCACAAGGCAATGGGCATCACCGCCCGGGGTGCCTGGGAATCGGTCAAGCGCCACTTCAGCGAGCTGGACCTGGATACCCAGTCCGAGCCGTTCACAGTGGTCGGGGTGGGCGACATGTCCGGTGACGTCTTTGGAAACGGAATGCTGCTGTCCAGGCACATCCGGCTGCTGGCGGCCTTCGACCACCGGCATGTTTTCCTGGATCCCAACCCCGACGAGGCCAGTTCCTTCGCCGAACGGCAACGGCTTTTCGAGCTGCCGCGGTCCTCTTGGGATGACTACGACAAGGGCCTGATCAGCGAAGGAGGCGGTGTGTACCCGCGGCAGGCCAAGTCCATTCCGGTCTCCCCGCAGGTCCGCACAGCCCTCGGCCTCTCGGAGGACATTACCCAGCTCAGCCCGCCTGAACTTCTGCGGGCCATCCTGCTTGCGCCGGCCGACCTGCTCTACAACGGAGGCATCGGCACGTACGTGAAGGCCAGCACCGAGACGAACGCCATGGTGGGTGACAAGGCCAACGATGCCATCCGCGTGGACGGCCGCGACCTCCGCGTCAAGGTGGTGGGCGAGGGAGGAAACCTGGGCATGACCCAGCGGGGGCGCATCGAGGCGGCATTGCAGGGCGTCATCCTGAACACGGATGCCATTGACAACTCCGCGGGCGTGGACTGCTCGGACCATGAAGTCAACATCAAGATCTTCGTGGACCGGATGGTCGCCGCAGGCAAGCTCGATGCCGGCGAACGTGCCGGCTTCCTGGCGTCGATGACCGACGACGTGGCCCGCCTCGTCCTGGAAGACAACATCGACCAGAACATCCTGCTGCTCAACGACCGCCAGAAGGTGGCGGAGTGGAGCCCAAGCTACGAACGGCTGATGGACTGGCTGGAAAAGACGGCGGACCTCAACCGCGACCTGGAAGCCTTGCCTTCCACTGCTGCCCTCCGTGAACGCCTTGAGCAAGGGCAGGGGCTGACCTCTCCTGAGCTGTCCGTGCTCGCCGCCTATGCCAAGATCGAGCTGGCGACGGCGCTTCGGGACAGCGATCTGGCCGACGACCCCTGGTTCCGGCGGACGCTCCGGCAATACTTCCCGAAGCAGCTCCGGGAACGGTTCGACGCCGAACTGGACACGCATCCGCTGCGCCGGGAGATCATTGCCACGGTGGTTGCCAACGACATGATCAACATGGGCGGCGTCACCTTCGCCTTCCGGACCATGGAGGAAACGTCCGCCAGTGAAGTCGCGGTGGCCAAGGCCTTCGTTGCGCTCCGCGAAGTTTACGAACTGGACATCATGGTGTCCGAACTCAATGACCTTCCGGCGTCATTCCCCACCGAACACTGGAGCACGGTCCACCTCGACATCCGGCGTCTCCTGGACCGGGCCGTCCGCTGGGTTCTGGGCCAGGGAACCGCCTCCCGCCCCATCGCCGGCATCGTCGACGAGTTCAAGCCGCTCATGGATCCGATGCGTGCCAAGCTGCTGGACTATCTGCGCGGCGACGACCGCAACCGGGTGGCAGGGTGGCTTGAAAAGGCACGGTCCTGGGGTCTTCCTGAAGACCTTGCCCACCGCTGGGCCGAGCTCTTTGAGAGCTTCGTGCTCCTGGACATTGCGAAGATCGCCCACTCCCGCAAGGAAACGGCGGAAGACATCGCCCACGTGTACTACACGGTGTTTAACCGCTTCCACGCCGACTCCCTGCTCGAAAGGATCAGTTCACTGCCGCGGGCGGACCGGTGGCAGGCGCTTGCGCGCGCCGCGCTGCGGGACGACCTCTACTCCACCGTTTCAGACATGACGACGGCGGTGCTTGAGTCCACTGAAGCGAGCCTGCCCGCCGAGGATCGGCTCAAGGCGTGGGAGGCGCTGAACGCGGAGCAACTGGGACGGGCGAAGACCATGTTCGACGAGGTCAACGCCCTCGAAGCGGACGATATGGCGTCGCTGTCGGTAGCATTGAGGCTCTTGCGGTCAATCGTCCGACGCTAGGCATTGGCCCGGCGTCGAAATCTGGAGGTGCAGTGGCAATCTTTACGGACCCCATCAGGGAACACGCTGATTTCGGGCCGGGGGATGCCGAATGGCTGCACCTCCTGGTGGGCGACTGGCAAATGGTGGCCGACCTCGCATTTGCCGACCTCGCCCTCTGGTTTCCGCATCCGGACTACGGCTACGTGGCACTTGCCCACGTGCGGCCCTCCACGACGCATACGGTGTTCCATGCCGACTTCGTCGGGGAGGGCATCCGGTCCGATCTTCAGCCGCTGGTCGACAAAGCGTGGGCCAGCCGCACCATTGAACGTTCCAGTGAGACCAACTGGAGCAGCGACATGGCGTTGCGGGTGGAGGCCGTGCCGATGGTCAGGAACGGTCGCACGCTGGCCGTAGTCACCTCCCACATGGACCTCTCCAGTTCGCGGATGCCGTCCCGGCTTGAACTGACCTACCGCCAGTGCGCCTACGACCTGCTGCGGATGGGCACCTTGGGCCTGTGGCCCGACTTCGCATCACCCACGGGCTCGCGCCGCGGGGCGCCCCGCGTCGGCGACGGTCTCATCCGCCTCGATGCCGAGGGAATCGTGCAGTATGCCAGCCCGAACGGGGTGTCCGCGTTCCGGCGCCTCGGCGACGGCGAGTCGCTGGAGGGCCGCTCGCTGGCGGAAGTCACCGCAGGACTGCTGAGGGACCGCCGCATGGTGGACGAGACTCTGCCGCTCGTCGTCACCGGGCGGATGCCCTGGCGCAGCGAGATCGAATCGCGGGGCGTCAGCCTGTCGCTTCGCGCCATTCCGCTCCGCGACGAGCAGCAACGGTTCGGGGCACTGGTCCTGTGCCGCGACGTGTCCGAACTGAGGCGCCGTGAGATGGAACTCGTCACCAAGGACGCCACCATCCGGGAGATTCACCACCGCGTGAAGAACAACCTCCAGACCGTGGCCGCACTCTTGCGGATGCAGTCCCGCCGGATGGTCAGCGACGAAGCAAAACAGGGCCTCGAGCAGGCGATGCGCCGGGTGGCGACCATTGCGCTGGTCCACGAGACGCTGTCGCAGGGCCTGACCCAAAGCGTTGATTTTGATGAACTGATCGGACGGCAGTTCCGTCTTTCGGCCGAAGTGGCCTCGCCGTCCCAGCAGGTCAAGACGCAAAGGTCGGGAGTTTTCGGTGAGCTTCCCAGCGACTTTGCCACACCCTTGGCGCTCGTGATCAACGAGCTGGTGACGAACGCCGTCGAGCACGGGCTGGAGGGGCGGACCGGGACGGTCTGGCTTCTCGCCGACCGGTCGGTAGGCGACGACGGCGAGGAGCTGCTCACAGTCACCGTGGCCGACGACGGTGTCGGGTTGCCGGACACGCCACACGCGGAGGGACTCGGGCTTCAGATTGTCCGGACGCTGGTTACCAGTGAGCTGGCCGGCACCATTCAGTGGAAGGCCCGCGAGGGCGGCGGTACGGCGGTCCAGATAGTTCTGAGCCTCGCAAGCCGCTGAGGCGGGCCGCCCTTGGCGCGCCTGCCGGTGGCGCGCCTGCGCAAAGGCACAAAAAAACGACGGCCGCGGACCCTGGGTCCGTGGCCGTCGCCGAATCTGTTGAACTGCCGCCTTAGGAGGCGCGGCGGGCGCGGGCCGCCCTGCGCTTCAGCGCGCGGCGCTCGTCCTCGCTCATGCCGCCCCAAACGCCGGCGTCCTGGCCCGACTCCAAAGCCCACTGCAAACAGGTGTCCACTACGGGGCACCTGCGGCACACGCTCTTGGCCTCCTCAATCTGGAGAAGCGCCGGCCCGGTGTTGCCGACCGGGAAGAAGAGCTCCGGGTCCTTGTCGAGACACGCTGCGCGGTTACGCCAATCCATGCTGATCAGTCACTCCATCCTGGGAAGTCTTTTGCCACTTGTGAAAATATTCACTAGGGCCTACATAGGAAAGGGGCCCTGAGGGCCCCCTTGGTCATCTGGATCAAGCGTTTCATGTTAACGCTGTGTAAACAAGGGGTATTGGTGCACGAAATCCCCCGGAAGCGTGAGCGATGCATCACACCTGCATGACGCCGGAGGGCTGCCCCCACCGTCAGTCGACTATGTCGGGTAGTGTGCCAGTGTGTCAAGACCCCCAGCAGGCCCCTCCGATCCCTCTCCCGACCCCATGGGCAGTGGCTTTCCCGAGCGTGACAGCCGCTCTGAGCGGTCAGCCCCGGCAGGGGAGAGGCCGCGGGCGGTCGCGGTAATTTCGGCGATTGTTGCAGCCGAGGCCGCGGCGCTGTTGGCTGCCGCCGCGTGGTACGGATCCCAGCTGGTGACCGGAGCGCCCGTCCTGTCCTTCTGGGGGGCGGTGTTTACGCTTGCCCTGCTGTTGGCATTCGCTTCCTGGTTGTCTGCCGTTGCGGTGTTTCTGTTCCGGGGCTTCCGGTGGCCGCGGGCCGGCGCCCTGGTGGCCCAGCTCTTCGTTTTGACCATCGGCTTCCCTACGCTGACCGGCGGTTACCCGCTGGCAGGAGCAGCGATGCTCATCCCGGCGGCCGTCGCCATCGTGCTCCTGTTCGACAAGCGCGTCATCCGCTTCGCCTCCCGTGCCGCCGGGGCTCCGCCCGCGCTTTGAGCCAGCGGGTGGGCGGTGGCCCGGCGACAGCGCTAGCGATGTTCCAGTGCTCATTCAGCGCTCATTCGCGGCCATGACATGCGGCCTCCGGCCTCGTTCTCCGGCTCCGTTCGCAGGCTGGTGTCCCGTCGGCTGACCGCTCCGCGGGAGGGCAGGCGGCAAGCTGAACCGCCATGGCCCTGCCGTCCGTGACGAGGACGGCGCGTCCCGGCGGAGGGTTTGCTTCCAGCTCGTACCTCACGCCGAAAAGGTCACCGTCCATGGCGCTCCGCGGCCCGATGAGGATGCCGCTGCCGCATGTGCGGGCGGCCAGGGCAAGGGGCACGCGCTGCACGAGGCCCGGGCCGAAGCCTGCAGCCATGATGACAGTCCAGCCCAGGGCATTCAGCTCCAGCAGCTGCTGGCGGGTAGCGGCAGGCAGCAGGTCTGCGTCGTCCACGAGCAGGACCTCATCCTTGGCGAACCGGCCCTTGGCGGCAGCGGCGTGGGTTTCCGCCCAATAGTCGGCCGGGTCCCGCTCGGGGGCCGGGAGCCGCCAGCCCGCCGTCGCAGGATTGAGGGCCTGGACCGCACGCAGGAACGACGACTTACCGGAACCGGCCGCGCCCAGGACGGCAAGGACGCCGCCGCTTGCCACGCGCACCCAAACGGGAGACAGATCATCCCCGCCCACACCGATGCACAGCTTCAGGTTTCGCCTGGGCCCCACGGGACTCGGGTCAGGATTGCCCGGACCAGAGGTACCCTCCGGGCTGCGTATCCGGGCGAGCAGCCCCGCCAGCGGAACCTGTGAGGGCAGGGGATCCACCCGGAAAGGCATTGTGCGGAGAGGCTCCTGCAGTGGTACCTCGCGGCCGGGCAGGCTGTCCCTGGCGTAGAGCTGGCACACGACCCTCCGGTTCCCCGTGATCGCGCCGGTCGCCACCGCGCGGCCGGGGACTGCGGGAATTTCAGGCATCTGCGGCCACGCCAGCCTGCTCTCTTCGCTGGAGCTTCTCGGAAAGTAGATCCGGTTGGGGACGACGGAAAAGAAGCGTGCGGTCACCAGCTCGCGGTCTCCTGAAACGATGACCGAAATGCCGGCGCTGTGCCCGTCCCGGACTAATCCGTGAACCAGATCCTCAGCCCACAGCAGCGGGCCTGCCCGCCACGCGGAAACCCACGAGCCCCAGCCTGAAATGGCCAGCACCAGGGGAGTTGCCGGTGCGGCCGCCGGCTGGCTCAGCCGCCGTGACATTTCTTGGCCCAGCCGTTCCAGGACCCGCACCCCACGGCGCAGTTCATGGAGATTGACGACCGCTCCGGCCCGGCACGAAGACGCCAGCGCGGCCAACGAACCGTCGGCATCGAGGACGTAGAGGTGAGACTCCGTGGAATGCGTCAGGAGCTGATCCAGTGTGATGGACAGGGCGTCGGCGGGATCGGGGGAGCTGCCGCCGATCAAGGCCAGATGCCCATCGGTCCCGGGACGCCAATTGAGCCCGGCAAGGCGCTGTTCCTGAGGCAGATCGAGCCACCCCAGCTCTAGGCGCCAGCGATGACCCGGCGTGCCCGGTGCGGCCGGAAGATCACCGGTGGCGTCCGGCAGATCACCGGCGGGCCCGGCGGACGACGTCCCGGCTGTTTCCCGGCGCGGACGGGGAAGTACATCGGGTAGCGGCATCGCCACCGGGCTGCGCACCGCGGCACCGCCCAGAGCCTCCCACAGTGCACTCGTCATCTCGGCAATCGGCTTCGCCGCGGCGGCCGGAGTCTGCAGCGGTGGCGCATGGCCGCCGTCGGCTGCCGCGAGAGCCGGCATCTCCAGGGCGTCACAGGTCCGCAGCACGATGGGTTCGCAATCCCATGCTTCCGGCAGAGTGCGGGAGAGGCTCGCCGACTGAAACTCCTCCGGGCCTTCGGTTCCGCGCGCAAGAAATGCCCGGCCTGGCGTTTCAACGGCAATGCCGGAGGCGGCGCTGGTTCCTATGACGTCGGCAGACTCGTGGGCGGACTGCACCCGGAGGGCGATGCTGGTGGTGACGTTGGCACGGATATCGGCCGTGAGTGCGCCCTGCGGCCGCTGGGTTGCCATGACCAGATGAATCCCCAGCGACCGGCCGATGGCGGCGATCCTCATCAACTCACTCAGCGACTCCGGCGCATCCTCCACGAGTATCCGGAACTCGTCGATGATGAGGACCAGTTGGGGGAGCGGATGTTCGTCGGCCGCTTTCGACAGTCGATACGCTGCCAGGTCGGGGGCTGCGGCGGCAGCCAGCGCCTCCTCACGCCGGCGGACTTCGGCGCGCAGCGACACCAGCGTGCGGTCCAGTTCGCTCCTGGTGAGGTCCGTGAGCATGCCCGCGCAGTGGGGCAGGGCCGTCAACGGGCCAAGCCCGGACCCGCCCTTGAAGTCGAAGAACAGGACGTTCACCCGGTCCGGCGGAAAGCTGAGGGCCAAAGCGGCGGTCAGCGTCCGGAGCAGTTCCGACTTCCCGGATCCGGTGGTGCCCGCGATGAGCACGTGCGGACCGTCAGCCTCCAGATCCAGGACCCGCACGCCGTTGGCGCTGCGGCCGATGGGCACAGCCAGGCCAGGCATCAGCCTGCCGGCCGCCCAGCGCTGGGCCGTTCCGGCCGCGGACGCATCCAAGATGTCGGTGAGCAGACAGGTAGACGGCAACGACGCGGCAGGACATGTGGCATCCTCCGGCGCGGGGACGGATTGCCGGCAGTAGCGGTCGAAGACATCGAGCGGAACAAGGTCGGGAACGAACCGCTGGATTGATCCGGGGGAGTGAAACCGCGCCCGGCGCTCGCCGAGTTCGATATCGGTATCCGCCGGCCGCGCATCGGGGTCCGCAAAATGCATCACCCGCCAGCCATGCCGCCGTGCACTCTCGATCAATGCGGCGTCGGCAGAGCCCGTCGCCCTGCTGCCAGCGACCAGGACCACCCCCGGAGTGCCTGCCGCCGCGGGATCCTCCGCCAGGACCCCCGCCGTGCGCGCGGCCGTCGCATGCAGTGTGACTGCAGGAAGGTACCGCGCTGTCAGCGGCAGGAGGGCCGGGGCTCCGTAAACCACAATCCGGGTCCCCCTGGCCAGCGGATAGCCGGTGAGCTGCATGAGGACGGAGCGCATCATCCCCTGCACTTCCCTGTCCGGTCCCCGAACGGTGACGACGGGAACTTCAGGATTCAGAAGCAGCGGCACCGCTCCGAGGCCGGGGAGCCCGAAGTCCGGGTCCTCGGGCTCAAACCGGACATTCGCCAGTTGCTCCGCAGTTCCCAGCCGGAGCCAGACGCCGGAGGCTGCCGGTTGAAAGCCTTCCCGTTCCACCGCGTCGGGCGAATACAGCGCCAGCTCCGCGGCCGACGGTGCGGACCGCCGTCGTCGTTCCTTGTCCCTCGCCGCTGCCGCCGAGACTGCCGACCGCAGTTCGCGCCTGCGTCGCGTTCCCGCGAGGACGGGAACCATCACCGCCACTGCCGAAAGGGCGGTAAACGCCAAAAACATCCACATCCCGGTCGCCAGCGCCAGCCCCAGTCCGAGAGCGACAGGCAGCACGGCGCCGAGCAGTAGTGCGGCCCGGCTGCCCTGCTCGGCGGCACGCGGAATCTTCAGGGGCTCGACGACGGTCAGTCCGGCGGAGCCCAGGCAAGACGCTCTAGCGCCCGGCGGCCCGGCAACCAGGACGGACATGGTCGTGTTTCCGCACCGGATGACCGAACTGGTGGATATGACGGCGTTCCTGACGCGTTTGCCATCCACTTCCGTACCGTTGACGCTGTCGAGGTCCAGGATTGTCATGGCCGTATCCGAAACCTCGATCTTGGCGTGCTCGCGGGACAGGTCCGGATCCGGGATTGTCAGCTCGGCGTTGGTTCGTCCGATCCGGTAGCTACCGCGGCGCAGGGGAAGGACCGTTCCCGCGCAGGGGCCGCTGTGCACTGCCAGCAACAAGGCCGCGGGAGTATCCGCTGCCGGTCTGGCCCGAGGCCTCGCCCGCCTCCTGCCGCCGTCGACGAGGACCGCCCCGTTGACGAGTGGGGCCTCGCCCACCGTCATGGTGTCGAGCGGCAGGCCATTCACCGTCAGCTCGCGCGTTCCGAACGTGCCTGACACCGCACGGTCCAGTTCGGTGCCCGGGCAGCCCGGCCGGACCAGGACGGTCAGTTCCACAGCCGCCCCGGAGCGCACCGCCCCGGGGCCACGGACCAAAGTGCAGTGCAGGGTCACAGGCCGGTCCTCCGTTCCTTGGGGCAACTTAGGCCCCACGCTAGCGTCGGCGCCGCCGTGACGGCTCGCCTTAATCCGGCTATGTGGATAACGGTGCCCGGGCGCTCGCAGCAGCCTGCGGGCCTTGTCGACGGGGAGTTGCGAAGTCGGCGTAAGGACTGGACAGCGGATAGTGTTAACCAAAACCGGGTGCGGCTGCGTTGCTGCTGCCTGCCAGTCATGAGAGAAAAGGCATCAGAATCGTGAAGATTGCTGTAATTGCGTTGGGGAAAATCGGGCTGCCGCTGGCTGTCCAGTTTGCTTCCAAGGGCCATGATGTTGTCGGCGTCGACGTCAACCAGCAGGTGGTGGAGCTCATCAACGCGGGGACGGAGCCGTTCCCCGGTGAAGCCCACCTGCAGGAGAAGCTTTCGGAACTCGTGCCGGCAGGCAAGCTCCGCGCCACCACCGATTACGCAGACGCCGTGCCCGGCGCAGACGCCGTAGTGCTCGTTGTGCCGCTGTTCGTCGACTCTGAAGCGAAGCCTGACTTTGGCTGGATGGACGGCGCTACGGCTGAACTGGCCAAGCACCTGACGCCCGGAACCCTCGTGTCCTATGAGACAACCCTGCCGGTCGGAACCACACGCTCGCGCTGGAAGCCCGCACTTGAGGCCGGTTCCGGGCTGGTTGAGGGCAAGGACTTCCACCTCGTCTTCTCCCCGGAGCGGGTCCTGACGGGACGCGTATTTGAGGATCTGCGCAAGTACCCCAAGCTTGTCGGCGGACTGTCCGAAGCGGGCGCGGCGAAGGCCGTTGAGTTTTACGAATCCGTGCTGGACTTCGACGAGCGCGCCGACCTCCGCAGGCCGAACGGCGTCTGGGACCTGGGGTCCGCGGAGGCGTCCGAGTTGGCCAAGCTGGCCGAGACCACATACCGCGACGTCAACATCGGGCTGGCGAACCAGTTTGCACGTTTCGCTGCCACAGCGGGCATCGACATCTACCAGGTGATCGAAGCCTCCAACTCGCAGCCCTACAGCCACATTCACCAGCCTGGAATCGCCGTCGGCGGCCACTGCATCCCGGTCTATCCGCGCCTCTACCTCTGGAATGATCCGGAGGCGACCGTGGTCCGGGCGGCCCGCGCTGCCAACGCCGACATGCCCGACTACACGGTGGGCCTCCTCGAAGGCGCGTACGGCGACCTGACCGGTGCCCGCGTGGTCGTCCTAGGTGCCGCGTACCGCGGCGGGGTGAAGGAGACGGCCTTCTCCGGCGTCTTTGACGCTGTCACGTCGCTCGAGAAGCGCGGCGCCGACGTGTCCGTGCACGATCCGCTGTACACGGATGCTGAACTGGACAAGCTCGGCTTCGCGGCGTACCACCTCGGCGAGCCCGTTGACGCGGCCGTCGTCCAGGCGGACCACGCCGAATACCGGGAACTTTCGCCCGCTGACCTGCCGGGCATCAAAGCGTTTATTGACGGCCGTCGCGTGAGCTCCGCTGACCGGTGGGA
Source organism: Arthrobacter sp. ZGTC131 (assembly GCF_002929275.1). GTDB lineage: Bacteria > Actinomycetota > Actinomycetes > Actinomycetales > Micrococcaceae > Arthrobacter. The sequence goes on along the minus strand of NZ_PJIK01000001.1, from coordinate 266,852 downwards.
CGGGATCACGTACCGCGTCATCGGCAAGGCCTGACACCGTCTCGCCGCTGCGGCCCCGGCGGGCCGCGGCGTCAGCACTTTTGAGAGGAACCAAAGTATGACGACGACCATTGCTCCGAGCGCCGACGTTTCGGACCAGGCAATACTGGGCGAGGGCACGAAGGTCTGGCACCTTGCCCAGGTCCGTGAGCAGGCCAACCTTGGCAAGAACTGCATCGTGGGACGCGGGGCGTATGTCGGCACCGGCGTTCAGATCGGCGAAAACACGAAGATCCAGAACTACGCTCTGGTCTATGAGCCCGCCAAGCTTGGCAAAGGGGTCTTCATCGGCCCGGCCGTGGTGCTCACCAATGACACATACCCGCGTTCGGTCAGCCCTGACGGCTCGTTGAAAAGCGCCCACGACTGGACGCCCGTCGGCGTGACCATCGAGGACGGCGCCTCGATCGGTGCCCGCGCCGTGTGCGTGGCCCCGCTGACGGTCGGGCGCTGGGCAACGGTCGCGGCCGGCGCCGTGGTCACCAAGGATGTTCCGGCCTTCGCACTCGTTGCGGGCGTGCCTGCGCGCCGCCTCGGATGGGTCGGCAAGGCCGGGGAGCCGCTGCGGCAAGAGGGCGGCTTCTGGGTGTGTCCGGCTACCGGCGCCAAGTACATTGAAGACGGAAATTCCCTGAAAGAATCTGAGGAGAACGCATGAGCTACGACTTTATCCCCGCCGCGAAGCCGATCATCGGCGACGACGAGCGGGCCGCCGTCGACGCCGTTCTGGCAACAGGAATGCTCGCCCAAGGCACGCAGGTCGCAGAATTTGAGAAGGAGTTCTCCGATGTTCTCCTGGACGGCCGCTCCTCCGTAGCCGTGAACTCCGGCACGTCCGGACTGCACCTGGGCCTTCTTGCCTCCGGCGTCGGGGCCGGCGACGAAGTCATCGTTCCCTCCTTCACCTTTGCCGCTACAGGAAATTCCGTCGCCCTCACCGGCGCCACCCCCGTCTTCGCTGACATCGAGCTGGACCACTACACGCTGGACGTGGAGCATGTGGCTTCCCTCATCACGGACAAGACCAAGGGCATCATGCCGGTCCACCTCTACGGCCACCCGTTCGACGTCGAAGGGTTCACCAGGCTCGCTGAAGAGCGAGGCATCGACCTCTACGAGGACGCCGCCCAGGCCCACGGCGCCAGCTTCAACGGACAGAAGGTCGGAACGTTCGGCAAGTTCGCCATGTTCAGCCTTTACCCGACCAAGAACATGACCTCCGGTGAGGGCGGCATGGTCTCCACCCCGGACGCCACCGTGGAACGGAACCTGCGGCTGCTGCGGAACCAGGGCATGGAAAAGCAGTACGAAAACGAACTCGTCGGCTTCAACGCCCGGATGACGGACCTGCACGCCTCCATCGGACGCGTGCAGCTCAAGAAGGTTCTCGGCTGGACGGAACAGCGCCAGCAGAATGCGGCCTTCCTGACGGACAACCTCGAAGGTGTCGGCACGCCCACCGTCGCCGCCGGCGCAGAGCACGTCTACCACCAGTACACGATCCGCGTCACCGAAGATCGCGACGGCCTGGCCAAGGCCCTGCGCGAGGAGTACAACATCGGCACCGGCGTGTACTACCCGGTCCCGAACCACCGTCTTCCGTCGTTCAACCGCACCGAGGACCTGCCCAACACCGAAACCGCGGCGAAGGAAGTCCTGTCCCTGCCGGTCCACCCGTCACTGAGCCAGGCTGACCTGGAACGCATCGTGACAGCGGTCAACAAGCTCGTCAAGGCAGGCGCCTGATGGGAAACCTCCGCGTTGGCCTGATCGGCCTGGGAATGATGGGCCGTCACCACGCCCGCGTGATCCGGGAACTCGACGGCGTTGACCTGGTGGCCGTCGCGGATTCCTACGGGGATCCCCACGGAGTTGCCGGCCAGCTGGGCGTGCTGTCTTCCGTTGAGGAACTCATCGCCGCGGGCATCGACATGGCAGTCGTTGCCGTGCCCACCGGACTCCATGAAGAAGTGGGGCTCGCCCTCGCCGAAGCCGGCGTCCACACGCTGGTTGAAAAGCCCATCGCCTCGAGCACCGAAGCGGGGCAGCGGATGGTTGACGCGTTTGCGTCCAAAGGGCTCGTCGGGGCCGTCGGCCACATCGAACGGTTCAACCCCGCCCTGCAGTCGCTGCGCAAAAGGATTGAAGCCGGCGAGCTCGGCGAGGTCTACCAGATCGCTACCCGGCGCCAAGGACCGTTCCCGGCCCGGATCGCCGACGTCGGCGTGGTCAAGGACCTCGGCACGCACGACATCGACCTGACGGCCTGGCTGGCCCAGAGCCGGTTCCAGTCCATCTTTGCCCACATCACCACCCGGAGCGGCCGCCCGCACGAGGACATGGTCGCGGCCACCGGACACCTCGAAAACGGCGTGATCACCAACCATCTGGTCAACTGGCTTTCCCCGATGAAGGAACGCCTCACGATCGTCACCGGTGAGAAGGGCGCCTTCGTGGCTGACACCATCACCGCCGACCTGACGTTCTTCGAGAACGGCACCGTGGCCACTGAATGGGAATCGATGGCCGCTTTCCGGGGAGTCTCGGAGGGCAACGTCACACGCCTTGCGATCCCCAAGCCCGAACCCCTGCGGACCGAACACGAGGCATTCCGGGACGCCGTCCTCGGACTGCGCAGCGACGTGGTCACCATGCAGGAAGGCCTGGACACCCTCCGGGTTGCCGAAGCCGTGCTGCTGTCAGCCACGAGCCGGCAGATCGTGGAGATTGCCGCTTCGTGACTGACAAAAGGCCCCTCAAGGTCACCGTAGCCTCACGGCTGTTCACGCCCGAGGTGGGCGCGGCATCGTTCAGGCTGCAGGCGCTGGTGGACGGACTGGTGGCAAACGCCGCGGAGGTCAGCGTGTTGACCACGCGGCCGCCAAGCGGTTCGCCCGCCTTCACGGCGCCATACAAGCTTTCCCGATGGCCGGTGCTGCGTGACGCAGGCGGCAACGTCCGGGGATACGTGCAGTACATGAGCTTCGATCTGCCGGCGTTCTTTCGCCTGCTGTTTGCTCAGGCAGACGTCGTCGTGTCCGAACCGCCTCCCACCACGGGGGTCATGGTGGCCCTGAGTTCAGCAATCCGGCGCCGGCCGTTCGTGTACTATGCGGCCGATATCTGGACTGAGGCGTTGTCCGCCACGGACGTGCCGGGCATTGTCATCCGCGTGATGAGGGCAGCCGAAGGCTTCGCGCTGCGCCGCGCCGCCAAGGTGATCGCCATTTCCGATGCCGTGGCGGAAAAAGTCCAGCAGTTCGGCGTCCCGGCGGACCGCGTAGTCGTCATCGGAAACGGCATCGACACGTCCGTCTTCGGTCCGGACGGCGAGGCTGCCGGGTCCGGCGATCCGTACTTTGTCTACACCGGAACCATGTCCGAGTGGCAAGGCGCTGACATCTTCATCCGGGCGCTGCCGGCGGTATTGGCCGAGCACCCCCGCGCCAGCATCCGCTTCTTCGGGCAGGGGGCCGATGAGCCCCACCTGAAGGAACTCGCGGCGAAGACAGCGCCGGGCCGCGTGCATTTCGGCGGAGTCATTCCTCCGGCGGAGGCGGCGCGGTGGATCCGCGGGGCAGCGGCGGCGCTGGTCAGCATCAAGCCCGGCCAGGGCTATGACTTTGCGAAACCGACCAAAATCTATGCCGCCGCCGGCTGCGGAACCCCGGTGATCTTCGCGGGGACCGGAGAGGGCGCGGCACTGGTCGCGGACAACCGGCTCGGCGAAGCAGCAACCTACGACGTCGACAGCGTTGCCGGGGCCATGGCGTCTGCCATCGGCCGTCCCGATACGCTGGGCCCTGCCCGGGTCGCGTGGGTGCGTGACAACGCCTCACTTGCTGCATCCGGCCGGCTGGCCGCAGCGGAAGTGCTGGCTTTGAAGGGTGTTGGCGCAGGCGCTGCGCCCCGGCAAGGACTTGGAGAAATCATTGACTGACGACCATGCCGTCACCGTTGTGATCCCGGTTCATCAGCTGAACCGTCCAATCCAAAGGGCTGTCGAGTCGGCTCTTGCGGCCGGACGCCCCGGCCAGGTCAAGGTCCTGGTGGTTTGCCACGGGCTGGCCGCCAACGATGTTCAGGCGCAACTGTCAGGCGTCCCGCAGTCGGATATTGAGTTCCTGGAATTCGCTGATGGGGTTCCATCACCTGCCGGGCCCCGGAATGCTGGTCTTGGGCGGGTTGTCACCCGCTACGTTGCCTTCCTGGACTCTGACGACTATTTGGAGGGTGATGCTCTCTCCAGCTGGATTGATCAGGCTGACTCCAGCCAAGCAGATGCAGTAGTTGCCCGAATGCGGCTACAGAGCGGATCGATCGTCCGCACGCCGCGTTTGCGTCTGTTGCGCGTCGGACCCCTGCACCCCGTCCGCGACCGTGTTGCTTATCGCACCGCGCCGCTGGGCCTCCTGAGGCGCTCCGCGGTTGAGCGGCTCGGCATCCAGTTCACTGCCGACCTCCGTAGCGGTGAGGACATGGAATTCGGCCTTCGTATGTGGTTTGGCGGTGGCCGGATCGAGATGGGGCGTGCCGGCGGCAGCTACGTCGTGGGCGAGGACGCCGTGGAGCGTGTCACCGGCGGTATGTTGCCGTTGACCGAGGAGTTCCGGGCGCTTCATCACGTGGTCAAGGCGGCTTGGCTCCGGGAGCTGCCGGACCGTGCCCGGCACGCCATTGCGGTCAAGCTCCTCCGCGTCCACCTGTTGGCGGCGATGCACAGGCGACGGAACGGCTTTGCTTGGACCGCGGATGACCGGACAGCCTTGGCAAAGGCAGTGGAGGCCCTCAAGGCGCTGGCCCCTACGGTTGAAATGCCGCTCAGTATTGCCGAGCGCGAGCTGCTCCGGCTGGCCGAATCGCCTCAGACCAGCCTCGAAACCTTCGCGGAAGCACTGGGCCGGTGGCCCTCCGGGGGCTACCGGACGCAAATCGTGACCCCCCGCCTGCGGGACAACCTGCGACTTGAAAGCAACCTCAGGTACTACGGCGCGGAAAAACTCGTTTCAATCCGTCGGTAGCGGATGCCCCCGGCGCCGCGCGCTGACTGCACATCCCACGGGCAGTTAACCGATGCGGGCAGGGAACTTCCGATCGGCGGCGGTCCGGAAGGCGCTGCTGCCGCCCCGCCCGATACCGGCCCCGGAGGCCAGATCGGGTAATCTTTACCAGGCGGACAAAGGACTTTTGGCTGCCCCCAAAACACACAGGAGAGTTGTGAACGCTGATCTCGTCGTAGTCGGTTCGGGTTTTTTTGGCCTGACAATCGCGGAACGCGCCGCCACGGAGCTTGGACTTAAGGTTGCGGTCCTGGACCGCCGCCACCACATCGGTGGAAACGCGTACAGCGAAAATGAGGCCAAAACGGGCATCGAAGTCCACCGCTACGGCGCCCACCTCTTCCACACCTCGAACGAGCGGGTTTGGGAGTACGTCAACCGCTTCACGGCGTTCACGAACTACCAGCACAAGGTGTACACCAGCCACAAGGGCGAGGTGTACCAGATGCCCATCAACCTCGGTACCATCAACCAGTTCTTCCGGGCCTCGATGGGGCCGGCGGAAGCACGGGCGCTGATCCAAGAGCAGGCCGGGGAACTCGCGGGCACCGACCCGCAGAACCTGAACGACAAGGGCATCCAGCTGATCGGCCGGCCCCTCTACGAGGCGTTCATCAAGTACTACACCGGCAAGCAGTGGCAGACGGACCCGAAGGACCTCCCTGCGGAGATCATTTCCCGCCTCCCGGTCCGCTACAACTACGACAACCGCTACTTCAACGACACCTATGAAGGTCTGCCGGTGGACGGCTACACGGCGTGGATTGAACGGATGGCGGACCACCCCAACATTGAGGTTCACCTCAACACCGATTTCTTCGACGGCGGCGAGTTCGGCCAGGCGTCGGTGCGCGGCCAGGTTCCCGTCATCTACACGGGGCCCGTTGACCGCTACTTCAACTACGCCGAAGGCGACCTCTCCTGGCGCACCATCGACCTCGAGGAAGAGGTCCTGCCCATGGAGGACTTCCAGGGCTGCGCCGTGATGAACTACCCGGACGAAGAGGTTCCCTACACGCGGATCCATGAATTCCGGCACTTCCACCCCGAACGTGACTACACGAAGGACGCCACGGTGATCATGCGGGAGTTCTCCCGCTTCGCCGAAAAGGGCGACGAACCGTACTACCCGGTGAACACCGCTGTCGACCGTTCGAAGCTGCTGGCATACCGGGACCTGGCCCGCGATGAGGACTCGGTGCTGTTCGGCGGCCGGCTGGGTACGTACAAATACCTCGATATGCACATGGCCATTGGATCGGCCCTGAGCATGTTCGACAACAAGATCAAGCCGCACTTCAGCGGCGGTGCGAAGCTGGAAAGCGGAGGAGTAGACGCATGAGCGTAGCGACAGAGTTCCGGCGAGGAGCCGAATCAGCCACGGACGAAACCGTCTGGAAGACAGTGCACCGGGTGGTCTTCCCGGTCGACGGCGACACCGACACCCTGCCGCTGTATGTTGACTTCGACGCCGCCCGGCGAGTCGTGGACACTCAGGACTCGACGTCCAAGCGGGGCGCGGCAGCGTCGCCGGTGATCTCGCAGCGAAGCCAGGTCCGCGCGGACTTCATCCTTGACCGCCGCCAGCTGACACTCCCGGCGCACCGCAGGGTTTCCTTCGGAACGTATTTCAATGCCTTCCCCGCCAGCTACTGGCGCGCCCACACGGACGTCCAGAAAGTCCGGCTCAGCATTGAAGTGAATGCCGAGGCAACGGTCATTGTTTACAAGTCCAGCCCCCGCGGCAGCTCAAACCGTGTCCAGAGCATGCATGTCACCGGCGGGGCCACCGCGACGTGCGAGCTGTCCCTGACCAGCTTTGCCGACGGCGGCTGGTACTGGTTCGACCTCGTCGCACACGGAGACGACGTGACGCTGAAGCAGGCCGACTGGTCGGTTCCTGAACCCGAAGGCTTCAGCCCCGGCACACTCTCCATTGCGGTCACGACGTTCAACCGCCCGGACTACTGCGTCAAGCACCTCCGGACCTTCGCGGAGTCGGAAGACCTGGTGGCGGTCATGGACCGCCTCATCGTCACCGACCAGGGGACCCAGAAAGTCCGGGACGAGCACGGCTTCGAGGAAGCCGCCGCCGTCCTGGGCGACAAGTTCAGGCTGATTGAGCAGGGCAACCTGGGCGGTTCCGGCGGCTTTGCCCGCGGAATGCAGGAGTCCGTGCAGGACGGCCAGAGCAAGTACGTCATGCTCCTGGACGATGACGTCGTGGTGGAAACCGAGGGTGTGCTCCGCGCAGTCAACTTCGCGGACTTCACCCGCAGCGCCACGATCGTGGGCGGACACATGTTCAATCTCTTTGAGCGTTCCGTGATCCACAACTTTGGTGAGGGCATCAACGAGTACAGGTTCCAGTATGAGCCGATCGGTGAGGGGCAGATCGCCCACGACTTTTCGTCAAGCAACCTTCGCACCACGCCTTGGATGCACCGACGAATCGACGTCGACTACAACGGCTGGTGGATGTGCCTGATCCCGACGTCGATCATCAGGGAAATCGGACTTGCACTGCCGGTCTTCATCAAGTGGGATGATGTCGAATACGGTATCCGGGCCAAGGCCAACGGGTACACCACTGTGAGCCTTCCGGGGGCGGCCGTGTGGCACATGCCCTGGACCGAGAAGGACGACACCATTGACTGGCAGGCTTATTTCCACCAGCGCAACCGGTGGGTCGCGGCCATGCTCTACTCGCAGTACGAGAAGGGCGGACGGCTGCCCATCGAGAGCTTCCTCCAGGACGTCCGGCACCTCCTCTCGCTGCAGTATTCGGCGGTAGAGCTGCGCAACCGTGCCCTCAAGGACCTGCTCGACGGCCCCTCCCACCTGCACCGGACCATTGGCGGCAAACTGCCTGAGATCCGCCAGGTCCGCTCCGGCTTCCCGGACGCCCAGGTCACCAAGGACATCACCGAGTTTCCCCCTGTCAAGAGGCTGCACCTGCCAAAGTTCGGCATGGTTCCTTCGCGTCCCAAAAATTTCGCGCAGACCCTGTCCAGTGCACTGTCCGGCGCGCTTCGCCAGCTGCGCAGCGTAAACGCCGCAGCGTCGCAGAACCCCGAGGCAGTTGTGCCGGCGGCGGATGCACGCTGGTGGCGGCTGTCCCACCTGGACTCGGCCATCGTCTCGGCTTCGGACGGGACGGGCGCATCCTGGTATCGTCGGGACAACGTCCGCTTCCGCAAGCAGCTGCTTCGCAGCCTGACCCTGCACGCCCGCGTGCTGGCGCGCTGGGACGAGCTTTCGGCGTCCTACAAGAACGAACTGCCCAACTTCACGTCGCCGGAGGCGTGGCACAAGACGTTCGAGTCGATGTCCGACTCCGGGCCGGATCAGCGGAAACCCAATCAGTGACTAACGGACGTACCTCTCCGACACACCAGGACGCCGAGCGTGCCCTCGTGGCCCCGGGAACCGGGAACGGGCTTGCGGATGTGTTCCGCTCCCGGTTCCTCCTGAAACTCCTGGTCCGCAAGGAACTGAGGATCAGGTACCGGGGGTCGGTGCTGGGACTGCTCTGGACCTACGTCAAGCCCGGGGTACAGTTCGTTGCGTTCTATATTGCGCTCGGCGTCTTTCTGGGCCTCGAGCAGAGCCCGACCAACAGGGGTGGCCTGCCGAACTACGCGGTGTACCTGTTCTCCGGGATCATCCTGGTGAACTTCTTCACCGAGTCCTTGAGCACGGCGACGCGATCGATCGTCAACAACAGCGGCCTGATCAACAAGATCTACCTGCCCCGGGAGCTGTTCCCGGTCTCATCGGTGTGGGTGTCAGCGGTGCATTTCCTGCCACAGATGTTCGTGCTGATCGTCGCCTGCCTGTTCAGCGGCTGGCGGCCCGGCCTCCTCGAGGCGTACACCGCCGTCGCCGGCTTCCTGATCATCGCGTTGCTTGCCACGGGACTGGGGCTCCTGTTCGGAGCGGTCAACGTGTACTTCCGGGACTCCGAAAACTTCGTGGACCTGCTGCTGATGGTGGCAACCTGGATTTCGCCGGTGCTGTACTCCTGGCGGATGGTTCAGGACAAGGCGGGGGAGTTCTGGTTCTCCGTCTACCAGCTCAACCCCATCACGATCGCTGTCGAGTCGTTCCACCATGCGTTTTGGCTGCCCACCACCTCAGGGGCGGAAGGCAGCCCGCCGGACCTGATCACCCTGTGGATTCCGGTCGGGCTGCTCGTTTCCCTGGCCATCCTGTTCCTCGGCCAGTGGACATTCCGCCGGCTTGAGGGCCGCTTCGCACAGGAGCTGTGAGACTTGACCGCCGCAATAGAAATACGAAACATCAATAAGCAGTTCGTCCTGAGGCACACCCGCTCACTCAAGGAAGCGCTGGTGTGGCTCCTCAGGGGACGCAAGGGCGACCTCTCGAAGAAATTCCACGCCCTGCGGGACCTGTCGATCGACGTCGAACACGGCGAGACGGTGGCTCTCCTGGGCCTCAACGGGTCGGGGAAATCCACCCTGCTTAAGCACATCTCCGGGGTCATGCTGCCTGATTCGGGCACGGTACGCACCGGCGGCCGGGTGGCCGGGCTGATTGAGGTAGGTGCAGGCTTCCATCCTGACCTGTCTGGACGAGACAACGTCTACCTCAACGGCGCCATCCTCGGAATGACGGAAGCGCAGATCAAGGAAAAGTTCGACTCCATCGTCGAGTTTGCCGAGATCGGTGAGTTCATCGACACCGAAGTGAAGTTCTATTCCTCCGGGATGTACCTGAGGCTGGCGTTTTCCGTCGCCGTCCACACGGATCCCGATGTCTTCCTGGTCGACGAGATCCTGGCCGTTGGCGACGAGCCCTTCCAGAGGAAGTGCCTCGCAAAAATCAAGGAACTGGCCGCAGCTGGAAAAACGCTGATCGTCGTAAGCCATGACCTCGACCTGGTGGCCCATGTTTGCGAACGCGGAGTGCTGCTGGAACACGGCTCGGTGGTGATGGACGGCCCTGTGGGCGACGTCATCAGCCGGCTTCGAAACCGCTAAGCAACTGCTCTACCCGAGAACCACCCCCTAGGGCGCCGGCGATAACCGGGGCGGCCCTGCCAACTCTCTTGGAGGAAATGTGTCCTGGCTGTCCACACTGCCGGCTCTGCTCGTTGCGGTGGCTGTGGTGCTGCTTCCGGGTGCTGCGGTGGCCTGGTTTCTTGGCTTCCGGCGCTCAAGCCTGCTCGGGTTCGCACCGCTCTTCTCGCTTTCCATCGCCGGCGTGGCCGCCGTCATTGCCCCGTTGGCGGGAATCAACTGGAACGTCTGGGTAATCGTGGCGGCCACCGTGCTGGTGTCCGCCGCGGCCTACGCCGCCTCGCGGACGGCGTGGGTGCGCAGGCAGGTTCCTGCGGCCGAACCCCGCGACAGCTGGACCGTCCTGGGCGCGACTGCCGCTGCCATCGCCGTCGGCGGTTTCCTGACGGCCCGTCGCGTTATCCAGTTGGTCGGTGCTCCGGACAACATTTCCCAGCGGTACGACAACGTCTTCCACCTGAACGCCGTCCGCTTCGTCCTGGACACCGGAAACGCGTCTTCCCTCAATCTCGGCAGCATGGCCGGGGGAACCGGAGGACTTTCCTCGGTATACCCGGCGGAGTGGCATTCGCTGGCGGCGCTTGTGACGCAGATGACGGGTGCGGCCGTGCCGGTCTCCGTCAACGTGGTGAACCTGGTGGCCTCTGCGGTCATCTGGCCGATCTCCGTCGTTTTCCTGATGCGGGTCGTCGCCGGCCCCAGGCCCATCGGGCTTCTGGCGGCCGGAATTGCTTCGGCGGGCCTGATGGCCTTCCCGTACCTCCTGCTGGTGTGGGGGCCCCTGTTTCCCAACCTCCTCTCAGTTAGCGCCCTTCCGGCCGGAATCGCAGCCGTTATTCTCGTGTGCAGGCTGGCCCCGACGCTTCAGGAGCCGACCGTCCGGGCTTGGCCGGCCCTGGTCCTGGGCATGCCGGGACTCGCGCTGTCCCACATGAGCGCGGTCAACGCGCTGCTGGCCTTCAGCGCGCCGATCCTCGTCTGGAAGCTGGTCCTGCACGTTCGCGGGCTGATCCGGAGCAAAGCCTCCATTGCACGGTTCGGTATAGCGGCAGGCGTGACAGTCGCTGGTCTGGTTGTTGCGTACGTCGCCTGGGAGAAGCTCCGGCCGGCAGCCTACAGCGGGTGGACTCCACATCAGACAGTTGCAGGATCAATTGGCGAAGTCCTGGCGAATGCGCCGCTGAAGACTGACGTGGCAGTGGCGATCTCCTTGCTGGCGGTGATCGGCATTGTTCGCATCATCCGGCAGCGCACCCAAGTCTGGCTGTTGGGCTGCTATCTCGTGGCGGGGTTCCTCTACGTGGTGGACGCCGGATTCAAGGCCGGATGGGCCAGGGCATTCTTCACGGGCACGTGGTACCAAGACACGAACCGGCTAGCCGCTTACGTGCCGATATTCGCCGTGGTTCTCGCCGCTGTTGGCATGCTGGCCGTTGCGGACGTCGCCAAGTCTGCCTTCGGGGGAATCGTGTCAAAGCTGCCTCGAAGCACCGCAGCCGGAGCGCGCACGACGGCCGTTGCGGGGCTGGCGGGAACCGTGATTGCCGGCGTCGTGCTGACCTGGGCAACGCAGACCGGCCCGGTCCGGGATTACGTCGCGTCCGGCCAGGTGTTTTACGAGCGCGATACCAAGGACTCCATCCTGTCCTCTGACGAGTACGCGCTCCTGGACCGAATCGACGCCCAGGTTCCGGAGGACGCGGTCATCGCCGTGAACCCCTGGAACGGCGGAGCCCTCGCGTATGCCTTCGCAGACCGAAAGGTGCTGGAGTTCCACATGAGCCAGCCGGAAACCAAGAGCATGCGTGTCGTGGCGGAGTCCCTCGCAGAGGCAGGGACCTCGGCTGCGGTGTGCGATGCCGTGCGGGAGACGAAGGTCTCCTACGCGCTGGATTTCGGCACCCAGTACCTGTTGAACCATCCCGAGAGCAAGACTTTCCCGGGCCTGCAGAACCTGACGTCATCCAACGCCGTTGAACTCGTGGACCAGCAGGGAGACGCCAAACTGTTCAAGGTAGTGGCCTGCAGCTAGGTCCAAGACAAAAGTAAAAGACCTCCGGTCCGGTAGCTGAAAGCTGCGGAGCCGGAGGTCTTTTTCCCGGGCCTGGCCAGTGGCCAAGCCCGGGAAGGCTTACTTCCCGAAAGCCTGAAGCAGGGCAGCCACCGTGCGCTCAGCCGCGTGGCCGTCACCGTAAGGGGTTGCCTCCGTCGCGGCCGGAGCAGGACGCCTTACCGTGTCGGCGAGGATGCTCAGGTCCTTGCTGACGAGCACGTTCCAGCCCAGTTCGACGGTCTCCACCCATTCGGTTTCCGGGCGGATGGTGGTGCAGGGCGTGCGGAGCAGGAAAGCTTCCTTCTGGAGTCCGCCGGAGTCTGTGATGACGCCCGCGCTGTTCCGCACGGCGTGCACCAGTTGCGGGTAGGCCAAGGGAGCCGCGACCCGGACCGATCCCTGCTCGAGATCGAGGCCGTGCTTGGCCGCCAGGCTCACGAGCCGCGGGTGAGCCAGCAGGAACACCGGCTTCTCCAGGCTGGCCAGGGATCCAATGATGGCGGCCAGTCGCTCGGGGGAGTCGGTGTTGTCGGGGCGGTGAATGGTGCAGACGTAGTACTCGCCCGGCGCCGCATCTACCGGGAGCGGCTGGTGGCTGGCGTCGAGCATGTCGCGGACTTTGAACAGCACGTCCGTCATGACGTCGCCCACAAGAACGGTGCGTTCGGCGAGTCCCTCGGTGGCCAGATGCTTGACGGCCACCTCGGTGGGGGCCAGCAGGAGGTCGGCGCTGTGGTCGGTCAGGACGCGGTTGTGCTCTTCCGGCATGCGGCGGTTGAAGGAACGGAGTCCGGCTTCCAGGTGTGCGACCGGGATGTGCATCTTGATGGCCGCGATGGCAGCGGCCAGGGTGGAATTCGTGTCGCCGTAAACGAGGACGCAGTCCGGAGCGGACTCTTCCAGGATTCCCTCAAGTCCGTGCAGCATGGCACCCGTTTGTGCGCCGTGCTTGCCGGAGCCGACTCCGAGGTTGAAGTCGGGTGCGGGGATGCCCAGATCCCGGAAGAACACATCACTCATGAGTTCGTCATAGTGCTGGCCGGTGTGGGCGATCAGGTGCTCGGCCTGGCCCTCCATGGCCGCCGCGATGGGCGCAAGTTTTACAAACTGGGGACGTGCGCCAACGACGCTGAGAATACGCATGGGTTCAAGTTTAGAGGCAGGCAGCCCATATTTCCGCCCGGACGGGACCTCTGGGGCTGCGTGCGGGCCCGGAGCGCCGGCCTGACGGCGCGAACGGCGGAGGACTCCGATCAGGAAACCGTGAACACTCCCGCTTTCGCGCGGAGCCGTTCCGCCACGTAGTGCCTCAGCACTGAGTCGCGCGACAGGACGGCCGAGGGGTTGACGGTAAGAAGGTCCCCAAATCGTCCGGAAGCCCTGTGGCGCTCGACGGCGGCGTGCAGCGCCGGTTCATCCTTCGCCGTTGCCGCGGCGCGGGTCAGTTCGGCATCCCGGCGGCTTAGTGCGGGCAGCGCCCCGCCGGCGAAGGCGAAGAGCCGGCCGGAGAGTTCCTCCCAATACCTGCGTTCAGCGCCGTCCCACAGTGCCTTCCCGTTCTCCGCCGCGCCAGCGCCCCTCCGGACCAGGGCCCCGATGCCATGAACCCGCAGGATCTTCAGTGCCACGGTTCGGCGTTCGGCCAGCGTTGCCTCCTGGAGCCAGCCGGAGGAGAGTAACCGTTCAACCCAGCGGAACTCCTCCGCCAACGGGTTGATGGAGCTGGTCACGCGGTCTGCTCCGGAATCATCCGTCTGGTGATACGCGGCGGCGCCGTAGGGATAGCAGACAGCGCCCGAGCGGAACCAGAGCCTGAGCGTCGGCTCGATGTCTTCGCCGGTGCGCAGGCCTTCCGTGTACCGGAATCCGATCGTGGAGAGGGCGGAGCGGCGAAGCAAGCCGTAGGGAACACTCCGGTACGCAAGGCCGTCCTTTAGCGGATCCAAGACTTGCGGCTTGGACGGCCGGATGCGGGGAGCGGGAAGGATGGCACCCTCGGGGGTGCGCAACGGCGCGATGACTGCCGAAGCGCTGGTGGGCTGCGCAGCCTTCCACCAGGCCGCCAGTGATCCGGGCTCCAGATAGTCGTCGGAGTCAAGGAAGCTGAGATATGTTGCCGTGCTTTGTTCCAGGGCAAGGTTGCGGGGGCCAGCCGGAGACCCGATGCCGTCGTCGCATCTGAGCCAGGTGACGCCGTCCGATTCGGGACCGGGCCGCAGCGGGTCACCGGCACCGCCGAGGTTGTGCAGCACAACGGTGGCGCCAAGGCTCACGCCAAGATCTGCCAGCTCAGGCGACTGGTCGAGGACAGACCTGACCGCGCGCATGAATGGCCGCTCCAGGTTATGCACTGGAATGACGACTTCGATGCTCTGGCTCATTGGGTGGGTGCTCCTCGGCAGGGTTTCATGGGTCCCGCGATAACCTTACTGGGTGGACAACGAAATACAGGACCCTGTGCTGCTCGACCTGGTGATCGCCGTGCACACCCCGGACAGGCCGGTGGAGCGGGCGGTGGCGTCGCTGATAGACGGCGGATTGCCCACAGCTCCCGGGGAGAAGGGGCGCCTGCGGATCAACGTGGTTTGCCATAACACCGACGTCGATCCCATCCGCGAGCGGGTGGCTACCGAACACCGCGGCCTGGTCCGTTTTCTCCACTACGCGGACGGCATCAAGAGCCCGGCCGGCCCTTTCAACCACGGCATTGCCCAGTCCACAGGCACATGGGTGGCCATCATGGGCAGCGATGATTCCGTTGAGCCCGGGGCGCTCCGGCAGTGGGTGGACGCTGCGGAGCGCGACCAGGCCGACGTGCTGATAGCGCCCATGGGACACGCAGGCGGCGGCCCGATCCGCACTCCGGTGGTCCGGCGCACCCGCCGCAGCCGGCTCGATCCGGTTGCCGACCGTTTGACCTACCGGACGGCGCCGCTGGGTCTGCTGCGACTCTCGCTCGTGCGGCAACTCGGGCTCTCCTTCCCGACTCGCTATGCCACCGGCGAAGACCAGTCCTTTTCTGCGCGGCTGTGGTTTTCCGGCGCGAAGATCAGCTACGGCCGTGGCCTGCCGCGGTACCTGGTGCACGCCGATGCTGCCGTCCGCGTGACCCATACTGCGCGACCGGTCCGCGAGGATATGGCCTTCGCCACGGATATGGTCACCTCCGAGTGGTTCGCGGAACTGCCGCAGGCCGCCAGGCAGGCGATCGTCACGAAGATCATCCGGGTCCATGTTTTCGGGCATGTCCTGCTTCGGGCTGACGCGGGAACATGGAACTCCGCGGATGCCGCCCAAATGGCGCAGGAGCTGCGGAAACTGCTGTTCCGCGCACCGCACGCTGCCCGTCCGCTTTCGCTGGCGGACCGAAGACTGCTCGACGCCGTTGCTCGCCAAGAAGCGGACGCTGCGGTGATGAAGAGGCTGGCTTTGGCCCGGCGGCGGTTTATCAGCCCACAGACCTGGGTGCCGCGCAGTGTTTCCCACGCCCTGCATCCCGAGGCGCCGCTGAGGTTCATGAGTGCCTCGGCCCTGGTCTAGCGCCCCGGGAAGAAATACGGCCGCCCGGCGCCAGCGTGCTCCGTGAAGTCTCCGATCCGTCGAAGGAACCCATGAAGATCCTTGTAGTCGCAACGTGGTACCCCCATGAAGAAAACCCCACCGAGGCGCCCTTCAACGCCGAGCATGTGGAAGCCATCCGGGGCCAGGGGCATGACGTTCGCGTGGTCCATGTGCGCCTCGGCACCACGCTCGCCCTGCCGCGGCCGGCGTCGGGCCTGTGGGAAGGCACTCCGGTGCGCCGCGTGGCGGCGGACCCGAAGCGGCTGGCCAGCGTCCTGGCTGCATCCCGGACGCTGGCCAAGGAAATGGCTTGGGCGGACGTGGTCCACACCATGGCGTTTTCCTCGATCCTTGTCACGATGTTCCCCTGGGCGGCGCGCACGCTGACGGGCCGGAGCGCGGCCTGGGTGCACACCGAGCACTGGAACGGCGTGGTGAACCCGTCGAGTGTTTCACCCGTCTGGGAGAAGCTGTCCGGGATACGCGCCGTCCTGCGCCTGCCCCACGTTGTCACCGGCGTCACCAGGCAGCTCACCCGGGAGATGCAGCGATTCGCGCGGCCGCACGCCGCGTCGGTGGTGCCGTGCGTGGTCAAGGCGCGTGGCGCCGTCGTTCCCGCTCCGTTTAGTACGCCGCTCCGGCTCGCTGCCGTCGGTGGACTCATTGGCCGGAAGCGGCCGCTGGAAGCGATCCGGACCGTTGGATGGCTGCGCGACCACGGCACGAGCGCGCACCTGACCTGGGTGGGTGAAGGCCCGCTGCGCACCGAGTGTGAAGCGCTGATCGCCGAGCTCGGGCTTGAAGACCAGGTCACGTTGGCGGGCTCGGTGCGGCCCGCTGAGGTTGCCGGCTACCTGTCACGGGCTGATCTGTTCTTTCTGCCGACTGCCCAGGAAAACTTCTTCACTTCGGCTGCCGAGGCGCTGGCGGCAGGACGTGCTGTCGTGGCCACGCGTGTCGGCGGCTTCAGCGACTATGCCAACGCCGCGAATAGCCGGCTGGTTGACGAGGTAAGCCCGGAGTCGCTGGGGAAGGCAGTCCTTGACGCCCGGGACGCATTCCAGGATGTGCCCGCCGAAGACATTGCCGCTCCCGTCCTCAAACGGTTTTCGCCGGAGGCAGTTGGCGAGCTCTTCGACCGTGCGTATACGACGGCTCTCGCCCGTGCCTGAGGCCAGGGCAACGTTCCGAACAATTGCAGGCTATTCCGGAGGGGAACAGTGAAGTCCGTACCCAGGGTTCTTCAGTTCAATGACTGCGCCTTCGTGGCGCGGAACATGGTCCGCGCCGCAGCGAGGGCGGGCATCGGCTGGGATTACCTGCCGCCGGAACAGGTCCGCCCGATGACAGCGGCGCCCACGAATCCGCTGATGGCCAAGGCCAGGTTCATCCCGTACGTCGCACGGAGAGCCGTCAAGCTCCGGGCCGCCGACGTCGTCCACGTGCACTACGCCACCAGTGCGCGGCTCCTCCGGGAGCGGGGCATGCCCCGGCGCCCGTATGCCCTGACCCTTCACGGAACCGACATCCGCAAGCAGTGGGCGGACCCCCAGTTCCACGGCGAAATCCAGCGGGCCATTGACGGCGCAGCCCACGTCTTCTTCGCAAACAACGACACCGCCGAGAACGCCCGCCGGGCCCGCCCGGACGCAGAGTTCCTCCCCGCACTCGTTGATGCTGCGGCGCTCCCGGCGTGGAACCCCGGAAGCCAGGCGACCATTCTTTTCGTGTCGCGGTGGGACGACGACAAGGGAGTGGAACAGCAACTCGGGCTGGCACGCAAGCTCAGTTCCGCCGTCGGAAACCGCGCCAAGATACTCGGCCTGAACTGGGGACCCGGCGCCGAACTGGCCCGCCAAGCCGGTGTGACCCTGCTCGAGCGGATGCCGCAGGAGGATTTCCACCGCATCATGGCCCGGGCGCATGTGGCGATAGGTCAGGCCACCAACAACTTCGCCACCAGCGAGTTCGAAGCATTGTGCATGGGCGCGCCGCTGGCAGCCCTGGGGAGCAGGCTTCCGCGGCCCGACGACGGGACCACGCCGCCCGTCCTGGAGGGCAGCGAGGATGAGGTGGTCGAGCAGGTCCTTGCCGCGCTGGAAGATCCCGCGGGCACATCGGCCCGGCTCGGGGGAGCAACCTGGTCGCTTCCCAGGTACGACGCAGCGGCCTTCGTGCAGCGGCTTGACTCGCTGTACGAACAGATCGCGGCTGGCACGGCCTAGCCGATCGCGGCCGGCACGGCCTAGCCGACCGCGGCCGGCGTGCGCTGCCTAGCTGGAGCCGCCCGGAACAGTTCCGTCAGTGTCCCGGGCCGCCGTCGCCGGTCCGGCCGAAACCGAGGCGAGAGGCGCAGAACGCTCCGGCGTGTGGAGCCCCGCGAGGGCTGCCTGCTGGGCGAAATCAGGGTTGACCGCGACGACTTCGTCGAAGGTGCCGTGCGACACGATGGTGCCTTCCTTCATGAAGCAGATCTGGTCGTTGTTGCGGATGGTCGAGAGCCGGTGGGCGACCGAAATGACCGTGATCTCGCCGTGGAGTTCGCTGATGGCCTTCGCCACCGCAGCTTCGGTGGACGTGTCCAAGGCACTGGTGGCTTCGTCGAGGACGAGCACCAAGGGGTCCGTGTACAGGGCGCGGGCGATGCCGAGGCGCTGGCGCTGGCCGCCGGACAGGGCGAGGCCGCGTTCGCCGACGCGTCCGTGGATGCCGTCCTTGCGGGCTTCGATGGTTTCCAGGAGCTGGGCCCGCTGAAGAGCCGTCCTGACCCGGTCTTCGTCAATGTCGCCGCCCCAGGTGAGTGCGACGTTCTGGGCCACCGAGCCGTCAAAGATCGCAACTTCCTGCGGGACGTAGCCCACCCGCTTGCGCCAGTCCGAAAGAACGTCCTCAAGAGGGACGCCATCGAGGGTCATCGTGCCTTTAGAAGGGGTCAGGAGCCCAAGGAAAATGTCGATCAGCGTAGACTTGCCGGCGCCCGACTGCCCGACCACTCCCACGGAGGAGCCAATTGGCAGCCGGAGGTTGATGTTCCGCACGGCGGGGACGCCCGCGCCGGGGTAGGTGAACTCAACGTCTTTCAGCTCAAGCATTCGCGGCGCGCCCTTGATGGGCGTCTTGCCCAGCTTCTCGGCGTACTTGCGGAACTCAGCGGCGTCGCGGATGTCGCGCATGACTGTCTCTGTATAGGGGAGCGTGGACTGCACCAAAGTCAGCTGAGACTGCATTGCGGTGAGGGCAGGAACCATCTTGAACCCGGCCAGGCCGAAGATGGCCACCGAGGACATCGCAGCCTCAATACCGCCGATCAAATATCCGACCGTGCCGATCAGGAGGAAGCCGCCGATAAGTGCCATGTCGATCACGAACTTGGGCACCGAGCCCATGAACCGGATGTTCGACCGCGACCGGGCCGCCCGTTCGCGGCTGTGCATGACGATTGCGCCCACTTCCTCCGCCTTGTCGCGAAGGGTGATTTCCTTGAGCGCACCGAGCATTTCAGCCACAAGCGTGGACATGCGCATTGCGGCGTCGCGGTTCACCTTGCCGGCCTCGTAGGACTTCTTGGAAAGCCAGAGGTAAAGGAACGCCGCGATGCCGCCGAGATAGATGACGGTGACGAGGGCCGTCTGCCAGGAAGCGCCGATCAGGACCACCAGCACCGAGACGAACGTCAGGGCCATGGCCGGCAGGGTTACGGCCGGGAAGAGTACGCCCGAGACGGTGTTGGCGATTCCGACGTCGATCATCCGAACCAGTTCCGCGGTGGAGCGCTTCATGCGTTCGGTCCAGGGTGCACGGATATAGCTCTGGAACAGTATGGTGCCGATTTCGAGCTCGTAGTCCGCGAATTTCCGGGTTGAGACCCATTGCAGCCAGATGTTCAGCACAGACTTGAGGATCATCACCAGTGCGGAGCCGACCAGCATGAGCAAACCGAACTCCTGGCTAACGGATCCGACCACCGGAAGGTTCATGCTCCCGCCCTTGAGGATCTGGTTCAGCACGAGCGCGAACACACCGAGGGCTCCGGCATCGAGAAGAGCCAGAACAGCCGACAGTACGCCGAAGAGCAGCAGGAACCTTCGTGCATTCGGCGGCAGAAGGGGCAGCAGTTCGCGCAGGGTGCGGCGCAGGTGTCTCAAGAATTACTCCAGAACGGCAAGGGACAGAATCCCTTCCAATACTACGCGTCGCCCTCCATTGCCCCCGTCGGGCGCCGGCCAGTTCCGACCGGGCCCTCGGCGCAGGCGAGCGGCCGCCGCGAAAACTGACGCGTGTGGTGGATGAGATGATGTTGGCATGAGTCAGGGAATTCGGGTGACACAGCTGTTCGATTGTGCGGATGTCGGCAAGGTCTTTGTGCGGGAAGGCCGCAGGCAGGGAATGCCATGGAAAATCATCCAGGGCCCCTGGACCCGCGGCGGAACCAAAGCTGCGTATTACCGGTTCCGGCTTGAGCAGGCCCTGGCCTACCCCCGAACCCAGGTGTGGCATGTGAACATGGGCGGCCGGGCCAAGTGGGCCAGGGGCTCCTTCGCCCGCCCTTACACGCTGACACTGCACGGAACCGACATCCGTGAGAATTACTGGCAGGACCAGCACCATGCAGTGATGAAGGAAGACGTCGATGGCGCAGGCCACGTCTGGTACACCACTCCCGATCTGCGGGAAAAGGCCGAGCAGGCAAGGCCGGACGCGGAGTATCTGCCGGCCCCCGTGGATATGGCTGAACTTCCAGGCTGGAATCCGGCCCCGAAGCCTCGGGTGTTCTTCCCGTCACGGTGGGACGCCTCCAAAGGCGGAGACGCACTGCTGCAGACCGCGGCGGAGGTGGTTTCCGCGGTCGGTTCCGGCGGGGAGGTGGACGTCGTCGGCCTGAACTGGGGAGACCGCGCGGCCGAAGCGGCCCGGCTGGGAATCACGCTCCTCCCGCGTATGCCCAAGAACGAATTCCTTAGGGAGCTGTCCACGGCTCACGTGGCTGTCGGGCAGATCACAGGCGTTCTTGGTCTGAGTGAGTTGCAGGCCATGGCCATCGGAGTGCCTACCGTCTTCGCGGATCACATTGAGGGTTACCCGGCGGACCTGGCAGTTGTTGATGTGCAACGGTCCGAGGTGGGACAGGCTGTCAGGGACGCGCTGGCTGATCCCAGGGCCACCTCCGCCCGGCTGGGAGGCCCGGCCTATGTCCGGAACAATCACGGTGCGGCCGCCCTCCTGCCGCGGCTCGAAGCCGGATACGCCAAAGTACTAGGAACCGCAGGATGACCAGACCCCACCTTCTCTACATTGCTTTTGCGTTTCCTCCCAGCACGGCTTCATCCGTGTACCGGTGCACGGCCGTCGCCAACGCCTTTGCCAAAGACGGCTGGGACGTGACGGTCATTACCGTCGATCCTGAGGTCTGGTCGCAGATCTCCGGAGTGGACGAGAAACTGGCCGCATCGATCGACCCCAGCATCCGTGTCGTCGCCGTTGACGACGGAGGCGCGGAGGAGCCTGCGAGGGGCGACCTGCGCCGCTACTCACGGTTCAGGATCGAGGCTCCCTACCTGTGGAAGGAAGCACGCCGCCGCCGGAGCCGCCGCGACTTTCCGGAGGACTTTCACGGCAGCTGGCTGGAACCTGCCTCCGCGGCGTCCCGGCAGGTACATGCCGACAAACCCGTCGACCTGGTCATGGCTTCCGCCAGCCCGTACGTTGCCTTTGGCGTCGCCCGGGCCCTGAACGGAGTCCCGTACGTTATGGACTACCGGGATGCCTGGGCCTTCAACACCATCAGCGGTGCAGAGGATTTCAGCCCGGACAGCTCCCTGGGTCAGCTCGAAGCGCGGTACCTCGCGGATGCCGCGCAGATCTGGTTCGTCAACAGTCAGATCAAGGACGAATACGCCCGCCGGTATCCCGACTCTGCCGAGAATATGCGTGTCGTGGCCAACGGGTTCGATCCCCAGCCCGGCCACGCCAAGCCGGCGGTTGGCGGTACAGACCACCCGCGCTTTGGCTACCTCGGCACGCTTCAGTACGTGAACATGCCCTTGCAGGAGTTCCTGGACGGCTGGGCCGGCGCCTTCGGACCCGAGGCGTCATCGGCGGACGCGGTCTTCCGTGGAAAACTGAGTGCATCCGGAGCCGCCGGTGCGGAGATCCTGCAAATTTTCGGGGCGGCCCGCCAAAATGGGCTCCGCTACGACGGCCCCATCTCGAAGCGGGATGTCGCCGGGTTCTACGGCACGCTGGATGCCCTGATCCTTCTGCTTTCGACCGGCCAATACGTCACAGGCGGCAAGACCACGGAGTACCTTGCCACGGGTCTGCCGATCGTTTCGGTCCATGACATGGAAAACGCCGCAACTGACCTGCTGCGCGACTACCCGCTATGGTTTCCGGCGAAGGAGCTCACTGCCGAAGGCATCGCCAATGCGCTTCGTGAGTGCGCCGAAGCACTGAAGAACCCCGACGTCGAACGCTGGGATGCTGCCTGGGCCTACGGTCAGCAATTTCTCCGCAGCACCATACTTGAGCCCGTGATTTCAGAACTCCGCGGGATCGCAGGACTCTCGGTGGCGCAGACGCTGCCCGCCAACAGCGAAAGGACCCAGGCATGAGGGATGGGAAATCGCTTCACATCAGCATCCTCGTCGGCCGCAGCGCTCACCCGCAGGCAGTCATCGATGATCTGTGGAATCGTGCCGCTGCGGCTGTGGGGGATGCCGGTGGCCATATCAGTGGGACTGCTGTGTACACGCACGACGGCGAGACAACAGTCACGCCTGCCGACGACCGTGTGAGTGTGGTTGCCCTGCCGAAACCCCGGGCCGGCCGCCTCACGTCGCTCGTGTCCGCTCTGGCATCAAAAGCCGGCCCCGTGGGGGTGGTGGCGCGGCTGGTGCGGGACAACCTGGAGTCCCGCCGGCTGGCCCGGACGATGGCCGGTCGGGCAGATTTGGTGGAGACCTTTAGTGCGTCCGACGTCGTGGTCGCCGCCGACATCACCGCTGACCGGTCCGTGTGGCAGCTGCGAAACAGGACAGCGGCCGGGCTGGTGCACGGTCCGGTGGCGATGCTGCATGCGCTCAGAAACGCCGCCGGAAGCTGATGCCGTTCAATACTGGCCGCACGCGGCTCGCCGCCGGCTATTGGCCCCGTCTCCGGAGCCAATAGCCGCCGCCCCGCCTCAGGACAGTTGCCGGTCAACGAACGGCGCGAGTGCCCGCGAATACTCCGCGCTAATGTGCGAGTAGTCCCGGTAGACAATCACAGCGCCGAGCTGCGGATAGCACAGCTTCGCGTCGCAGAATTCGCTGCGGAGCGGAATGCGGGTGAACCCAGGGGCCTTCAAGCTCGCCGCTGCATGCGTTATGGCCGTTCCTTTAGGGAAGGCCTTGTCCACAGTGGTGGCACAGGCGAGCGGATCCCCGTTGTTAGCCGCAAGACAGGTTGGAACATACTGGCCGTTGGTGCGCGGAACGTCGTCGAAAGCGACCACCCGCTTACCTGACGCGAGCAATCCCTTCCAAACCGTGGTGAAGCCCTCCACCGCGGGGTCCCTGAGTTCAACGCCGGGCGCCGATTTGTACGTGTAGGCCGATGAATAGGCCGCCGTGAAGACCGTACTGACCTCTTTATCCGCGGCGAGCTTTTCCTGAAGTTTCTTGCCCCATGCCCAACAGTCTGACTGGTTCCGGTCGGTCGCTTCGGAGGGCAGGACGCGCAAAGCCGCGGTGAGCGGGCACGAGCCCTTCGTATACGTCTTGACGTGCCATTTGTGCCGTTCGGCGAGGACCTCGATGGCCGGCAGCCATGCTGTTGCGTGGGAGTCACCCACGAGGGCGACGGTGGCCGTGGCTTGGCTTTCTTCCACGCCAAAATCGCAGGAGACCAATTCAGTGCCGGAGAAGTCGCCCTGGCAGCCCTTGTACAAGGGTTCCGTGTTTTGGCGGGCAACCACCGCCGGAGCGGGATCCGGAAGTCCCTCGCCGGTAACGGAATTACAGTGGTTGGCCGGGTCGAGCGCCCCCGGGCCATAACAAGGGCTGTTCACCTGCGCCGACTGCCCGTCGCTCCCGGCGAAGGCCAATGTCGTCAGGGCCACGGAGAGCACCAGGACCATGGCCATTCCGGATGCCGCAAACAAATACGCGCGGCGCGGCGTCGAGAGGAAGCGGCCGGTCCGCATCGGGTCTTCCACCGTGATTTTTGTCAGCCAGGACAGCACGACCACCAGGGCCAGGAGCAGGCACTTGTCCAGCAGCCCGGCCGGCCGGCCCAGGACGTACGGTGCAACGATCAGAACCGGCCAATGCCACAAGTAGAGGGAATAGGAGATGCCGCCCACGAACGTCATGCCCCGCGATGACAGCCACCACCGTGAGCCGGCCGGTGTCCCCGTGCCGGACACCATCAGGAGCAGCACCGTTCCGCCTACGGGGACGAGGGCGGTCCAGCCAGGAAAGGGGGTCTCTGCCGTGAACATGACGGACGAACCAACGATCAGGCCGATGCCCGCCCAGCCCAGGACGGTGGCCATCCAGCCATCCAGGGTGCGCTCCAGGAAAACCAGGGCCACGAGCGCGCCGGCCGCGAACTCCCAGACGCGGGCGGGAGTGACGAAGTACGCCATGGACGGAGCCATTGCCGTGACCGCCATTGAATACGCCAGGGAGGCTGCGCCAATGACCGCCGGGCCGCCGATGAGGATTGACCGGGGAGACAGGGCCGCGGAAGCGGGGCCCTTTGAACGGGCCAGCTTCGGCGTGAGGTAAAGCAACCCGAGAACCAGCAACGGCCAAACGACGTAGAACTGTTCCTCCACGGAAAGGGACCAGTAGTGCTGGGCGACGGTCGCATCATTGTGCTGCGCGGAGTAATCGACAGAGTCGTTGGCCAACACCCAGTTTTGAACATAGAACGCGCTGGCCGCCAGCTGCCGTGCCGAGACTTCCCACACCGTCGACGGGACCCACAGCAAGACGCCGGCCAGCGACGCGAACAGGACGAGGAAGGAAGCCGGCAGCAGCCGCCTCACCCGCCTGGCCCAGAACTTCAACAGGCCAACGGAGGACGTCCGCACGATCTCCCGGTACATGTGGGACGTGATGAGGTATCCCGAGATGACGAAGAAAACGTCCACGCCCACATATCCGCCGCTTAGCTGCCTGGGCCAAAAGTGGTACAGCACGACGGCGGCCACGGCGATGGCGCGCAGGCCTTGGATCTCCGGGCGAAAGAGGGCCGGAACGGGCCGATTTTTTGCCTCACGGAGTCCTGGAGCCGGGTCAGTCACGAGGTTAGTTGGGGACACAACAGGCAATTTTACCGTTGAATACGGCAAGGGCTGGAGCGGGTGTTCCGGGAGCGGCCGCTGAGAGGCCGTTCCGGCTGCGCGTCACCGTCCAAGCTCTACCGTCCAAAACGTCCGGGCACCCGAGCTCCAGGTACCCGACGCCTGCATGCCCTATGGAATACTTGACGGGTGAGTCGAACCTGGATAGTCATACCCATGTACAACGAAGCGTCTGTCGTCGGTACCGTCATTGAGGGGCTGAGGAAAGAATTCCCCAACGTTGTGTGTGTCGACGATGGCAGCACCGACGGCTCCCAGGATGTCGCCAGGGAGGCAGGCGCCGTCGTCGTTCAACATCCGGTTAATCTGGGGCAGGGGGCCGCGCTCCAGACGGGCATTGAGTATGCGCTGCAGGACCCGGAACTGAATTGCATCATTACTTTCGACGCCGACGGCCAGCACCGCGTCGTGGATGCTCGGGCCATGGCGGACCGCATCCTGTCGGGCGAAGCCGACGTCGTGCTGGGATCCCGTTTCCTCGATGACCGGACCAAGCTCTCCCCCATGAAGCGGCTGGTACTGCGTACGGCCGCCGTGCAGTCGCGCCTGGCCACCGGCATGGCCCTCACGGACGCGCACAACGGACTCCGGGCCTTCAGCCCGGGAGTTGCCAAGGGCATCAACCTTCAGCAGAACCGGATGGCGCACGCTTCCGAACTGGTTCACCAGCTCGCGGAGATGAATCCCCGCTGGGTCGAACAGCCGGTCGAAATCGTCTACACCGACTATTCCAAGTCCAAAGGCCAGTCTCTGCTGAACTCGGTCAATATCGTTGCTGACCTCTTTTTTAGGTGAAATTGTGCAGATCATTGTCCAGATAGTTCTCGTCCTGGCCGTCGTCATCATGTCGCTGGCGCTGATGCGCGGCGGCTCCAACGCACGGCATCTCGCCATCCGGCGCATCATGCTGGTCCTGTTCGCGTGCGTGGCGGCGTTTTCCATCTTCTTCCCCGAACTTCTGACCCGCGTGGCCCATCTCATGGGCATCGGCAGAGGGACGGACTTGGTTCTTTACGGCCTCGTGGTGAGCTTCCTGGTGTTCATGGCGACGACGTACCAGCGCTTCCGGCACATGGAAGCGACGTTGACCAAGCTGTCCCGGCGGATCGCCCTTGACGAGGTGGCACTGCCGGGCCGCCGCGAGGAACAGCCCAGCGGTGAGCCACAGCTCGAACGGCGGCTGACCCCGCCGGCCCATGGCGGGCAATGACCGCTGTTCAGTGCGCAGCGCCGGAGGCGGACGCCCGCCCTTCTGAGTGCCCCCGGCAACGGGACTTCGGCCTGGACATCCTCCGGATCGTCAGCATCTGCGGGGTCGTGGCCATCCACGTGTTCGGGCATCTGGTGGGACGGGCGCCGCGGGACAGCCGGACGTGGTGGATCGCCGTGACGTTCGACATCGCCTGGATCTGGGTGGTTCCGGTCTTCGTGATGATCTCCGGAGCGCTCATCCTCGGCTCCCGGCAACTCGCGGACCCCGGGCTGTTCTACCGCCGGCGGGCTGTCAGGCTGGTTCCCGCGCTGATCGCCTGGAACCTCATCTACCTGATCGGGGTGCGGCTGTGGATGCGCGGCGAGGACCTCACCGTGAAGCGTGTCCTGCAGCTACTCGTGGACGGATCGGTTTTCACCCAGCTCTACTTCCTGTGGCTGATCGCCGGGCTTTACCTTCTGGCGCCAGTGCTGGCCGCCTTCCTGCGCGGCGGAACCAGGCGCAGGGCCGTAGCCGCTGCCGCAACATTTCTGGCAGCGGCACTGATCTACTACATGGTGCCGGGAATCCTCAGCCTCTTTGGCGTATCCCGTCCCATCCAGCTCAACATTTTCACGCACTGGATGCCGTATGTGGGGTACTTCCTCGCGGGCTACGCCCTGAAGGACGTTCGGCTGGCCGGCTGGAAACTGCTGGCGACAGCTGCGGCGACTGTCGGGCTGCTGGCAGCCGCCATCTGGCGATACGGGCACCGGGGATTGTTGCCGCTGGCGGATGCTGCTTTTCCGGTCTCCTATCTGGGATTGCAGGTTGCGCTGGCCGCCATCGGCGTGTTCATAGTGACGCTATCCCTGTGTGACGGTCTCAAGCTGGAACGGGCGGGCAGGGCCACCATTGAATTGTCGAACGCGACCTTCGGCGTCTTCCTGGTCCACCTCGTCATTTTTGAAGCAATCCGGTTGACGGTGCCGGCTGTGTCTGCCGGAACTTCGCTGGTCCCCATTGCCGTTGCCTATGCCGTGACGCTGGCCGGCAGTTTTGCGGTTTCGCTGGCTGCCAGCCGCGTTCCGCTGCTGAGGAATATTTTCTAGCCGGGTCAACATGCTGGCCCGCGCAGGCGTCGCGCAGGCGTCGCGCAGTCGTCGCGCAGTCTTCGGGTTGTGGCGGGTGCCGGACGGAACGCCGCGTGGGTGTCTGGGATAATGGATCCTATGACTGAGCTCCCCTCATTGCTGATCCTGACCTTTTCGCCCATTCGTTCGGATCCAAGGGTCCTCAAGCAGGTTGAGCTGTTCAAAGGCAAGTACCGCGTTACCACGTGTGGCTACGGTGAGGCCCCTGAGGGAGTCGATGATCATTTTCCGCTGCCCAGCGACTCCCGCGGCTGGCCATCGGACAAGGTGGGGCTCGTTGCCCGGCGCTATCCCCGCGTATACAACGGCCTGACAGCCGTTCAGGCGGCGCGGAAAGTGCTGCCGCGCGGCGGCTTCGACGTCATCCTGGCCAATGACCTGAATACGCTGCCGCTGGCATTCGAGCTTCAGCCGAGGCTGGGCGTCCATGCCGACCTCCACGAATTTGCCCCCCGTGAGAAAGAGGACGACCTCAAATGGCGGCTGTTCGTTGCGCCGTTCATGCGCTGGCTCTGCCGCCGCTACCTGCCTTTGGCTGAATCGGTCACCACCGTGTCCCAAGGCATCGCGGACGAATACACCAAGGATTACGGTGTGGCCGCGGGTGTTGTCACCAACGCAGCACCTTACGCCGAACGAGAGGTGCGTCCGGTGGGCACTCCGGTGCGCCTCATCCACAGCGCTGCCGGGCAGCGCTACCGGAAACTCGAGAACTTCATCGAAGCGATGCGGGACGCGCCGGAGTGGCTCACGCTGGACATGATCGTCATGCCGAACGAGCCCGATTACGTGGCTGAACTGAAGGAGAAGGCCGCATCCGTGCCGGCCGTCCGGTTCCGCGATCCGGTTCCGTACGCCCAGCTGGTGGCAACCCTGAGCGAATACGACGTCTCGCTGGTGTTCCTGCCTCCGACTAACTTCAACCTGAAGAATGCCCTGCCGAACAAGTTCTTCGAGGCCGTCCAGGCCCGGATCGGCCTCATCGTAGGCCCGTCTCCGGCGATGGTTTCGCTCGTTGAACAGTACGGATTAGGCGCCGTGACGCGCGATTTCTCCGCTGACTCGCTGCGGGAGACGCTCCACGGCCTGACCGCCGACAAGATTGCGGAGTGGAAAAAAGCGGCAGACGCTGCGGCCAGGCCGCTTTCAGCCGAGTCCCAGGTGCTGGCGTGGCAGAAGGCCGTGGACGACATTGCGGGCTCCCGGCACGCACGCGCCTAGAACATAAGGCGGGTCTGACAACGAAGGCGGCTCCCACGGGAGCCGCCTTCCTTGTAAGTCCGGTCGTTTGACCGCGGTTAGCCCGCGGCGGACGAGAACGACACGAGTGCCGCTGAGCCGACCGTCCCCGCCGTCGATACCGGGCCCCACTTGCCTCCGGCGGCAATAGCGTAGTAGCGGAGCTGGCCGGTGGTCTGCAGGGCCAGCACTCCCTTGCTGCCGGCGCCGGCGAATCCTGCGGTGGCGGAGAACTGCCGGAACGACTGCCACCCGCTGCCGATGATCCGCCTGGTTTCCGGGACAAAGCTGTTTCTGCCGGTGGAGCGGTAGAGCTTCATCGAGCCCGAGGTGGCAACGGCCAGGAGGTCCTGGTTTCCGTCAGTATCGAAGTCCACCATCGCCAGCTTAAGTCCGCCCCAGCCGGTGCCGATCCGCACCGGCGCCCCGAGCGCAGCACCGGACGGGTTGGTCCAGTAGTTGAGGACGCCGTCGCTGCCGTAGCCCACCAGGCCGGGGTACCTGCTGCCGGTCACCCACTTGCCGGCGACCAGAGTCGTCTGGGAAAATCCGGCCGTGGCGACAGTCGCCGGTCCGGTGAACCCGCCCGACGCCGATCCCAGGTACGCCGATATCGCGCCGGTGGTCTTTTGGGCGAGGATGTCGGGGACGCCATCGCTGTTCCAGTCCACGACGTGCAGGAATTTCATTCCTGACCAGCCGACCCCGATCTGATACGCCCCGGTGATCACGGATGAACCCGCGGGATGGTTCCAGAGCCGTCCGGAGGCGTCAACGGAGAGCACGTCCGCGGTGCCGGTGATCGGCCGCTCGGATGCAAGGCGGGCGCTTCCGGAGATCAGGGTGTTGGCCCATCCGGGTGTCAGCGCCGACTTCTGGCCGAAGGCTCCCTGGTTGAGGGGGTAATAGCTCAGCGTTCCTGCGGCGTCGCGCGCCAAGATTCCGTTCGACGATGGTGCCGCGAATCCCTTGGCCGGGCTGATGCTGGTCATCACGTTCCATCCGTTGCCGATGACCTTCCGGGATTCCGTGATGAACGTTCCCGTGCCGTTGGAACGGAAGAGCGTCATGCGCCCGAGGTAGTCAACGGCGGCAATGTCCTGGTTGCCGTCCCCGTCTGCGTCCGTCATGGTGACGTGCATCCGAGTGAATCCTGATCCGATGCCGGCGGCACTGCCAAGGGCGCCTCCGGACGTATTCGCGTGGAACTGGAGTGCGCCGTCGGCCCTTCGGACTACGAGGCCCGGATATTTGGAGGCCTTCAGCCAGGGGCCGAAGGTGATGTCCGCCCCGGCGAGCCCGGAGGCGATAACGCTGGGTGCGGTGAAGCCTCCGGCTGACAGTCCGGCCCGGATGCTAAGGACTCCTGCGGTGCTCAGGGTCGCCACGTCCTGGATGCCGTCAGCGTTCCAGTCAGTAACGTGAACGGAGGCGACGCCAGTGAAGCCGTCGCCGATCTTGGTAGCGGGTCCGAGGGACCCGGCGCCCGTGGAGTGGCGGAAGAGGCCACCGGCAGGATCGATGGTCACCACGTCCGAGGCCGACGCGATCGAAGGAGTCGGCTGGGTGGGCGGGGGAGCAGCCGTGACGTTGATCGTCTCGCCGCCGGCGATGAGGTAACCGTTCCAGCCGACGCCGATCGTGGCTGCCGTGCCGAATGTCGAGTTGCCCGGCACCGGGTAATACGTCAGCTTGCCATCACCGTTGCGTGCCATGAGGCCGCCGGTCCCTGCCCCCTTGAAGTTGGTCGTGACGGTCACGCTGGTCATCACGTTCCAGCCGGTGCCCACCGTCCGCCGAGCCTCGGAGAGGAAGGATCCCGTGCCGCCGGAACGGTAGAGCCGGAGCGCCCCGGCGGGGTCCTGGCCCAGGATGTCCTGGTGGCCGTCGCCGTCAAAGTCGATCATGGTCAGGTTCAGCCCGCTCCAGCCGTTACCTATGGCCGTTCCTGTGCTGACCCCTGAACCTGAAGTATTGCGCCACAGTCGGAGCGCGCCGGCATCGTCGCGCGTGATGATCTGCGGGAAATAGCTGCCGCTAAGCCAGTAGCCGACCGTGAGCTGGTAGTTGCCCCAACCCGACGCGGCCAGTACGGGACCGGTGGAAAATCCCCCCGCCGAGATACCGAGATACACGTTGACTCGGCCCGAGGTCCATTGGGCGACGAGGTCCAGGACGCCGTCGGCGTTCCAGTCGATGGCGTTGATGGAACGCAGCCCGGTCCAGCCCTGTCCGATCTGTCGCCGTGTGCCGAAGGTCCCGGACCCGGTCGCAGGATAGTCCCACAGAACGCCGGAAGCGTCGGCGGCAATCACATCACCCAAGGACGTAATGGACGGTGTGGGGACGGCGCCGTCGGCCTGAGATGCAAATTTCTGCAGGGTGGCCAGGGTGCCGTTCCAGGCATTGGAGTCGCCGGCGAAAGGACCCGTGGCGCTGTACTGCCAGACGCTGTAGGTCCCCCAGCCGTTGGGCATGGCTCCCGGGGCAGTCGCATATGCCGCGAGGTGCAGCGGCTGCCTGCTGAACGCGCCGGAGTTTCCGGTGCACTGGGTCCACCAGTCGGTGGTGGTGTAGATCATGGGGAGGCGGCCGGTCCTGGCCAGGACACGGTTGGAAAAGGCTGCAATCCAGTTGACCATCGCCGCTTGGCTCATGCTGTAGCACGTGTTTCCCAGCGACGGGTAGGGGTTGTACTCGATATCAAGGAGCGGGGGCATGGTCTTCCCGTCGCCGGTCCACCCGCCGCCGTTATTGACGAAGTAATCTGCCTGGACAGACGCTGCCGAAACATTGGGGAGGGCGAAGTGATACGCCCCGCGGATCATGCCGGCACCCTCGGCGCCGCCGTACTGGGATCCGAAGAGGGGGTTTTTGTATGTTGTCCCCTCCGTGGCCTTTACGTAGGCGAACCTGGCGCCCATGTTGTACTGGGTGCCCCAGTTGACCGTGGACTGGTGGCTGCTGACGTCCAGCCCCTGGATGCCCGGCGCCATCCAGGTGTTGGCCGCCTCTGTGGAGATGGCGTTCTGGGACGAGGTGTCCGACCGCTTGGCGAACGTCGAGGCACGTTCCTTCGCACCCTGCCCCATGTACGCGCCGTCTTTTCCGATTTCGGCGCGGAGCGCCTCCATATCGATCTGCCCGGGGGCCTCCTGCCCGGGGGCCTCCTGTGCCGGAGCCGACGACGGCGTGGCGGCGCCCGCCGTCGGGCCCGTTGCGTTCGGGGACGGGACCGGCGTCGACGACGGCGCCGGGTTCGTTGACGGAGCGGGCGCCGTCTCGGGGGTGGGGGCGCCGGGGTTTCCGGAGCCGGCGGGGCTCGTCGCGGTCGCCTGGACCGGAAGGCCGCCGCCCACACACAGCATCGTGGACAGGATTGCGGAAGCCCCCACAAGGCCGAGCCTTCTCATGCTCAACGCGGTGACTGCGGAGCGGCTGCTTTTCGAGGAACGTTCCATGTAATACTCCGTAGCCTTGAGCTGCGGGCTTAAAACGGCCTCATGGCTGACTTTCCTCGCCGTATTGAGCCCCGCATCAAACCTGCGGCGATGTTAGCGGGCCCATCCTAACACCGGAGGGATTCAAGTGACTAATGGGGCTCCTGTGACCAACGGGGATGGTGAATGGCAATCAATTTCCCCGGGATGGTCTCCCGCGGCATCGTCGCAACAACCGGGAGGGCAGGCCATGATGCCCCTCGCCTGGACCTAGACTTGTGGCCATGAAGGTATTGGTCACCGGGGGCGCCGGCTACATCGGATCACACACTGCGCTTTGTCTTCTTGAGGACGGGCATGAGGTTGTCGTGCTGGACAACCTCATGAATTCGAGCGTCGAGGCGGTGCGGCGGGTCGAGGAGCTCACTGGCAAGAAAGTGGATTTCCGTGAAGGAGACCTGCTGGACGCTGATGCCGTCGATCAGGTGTTCGCGGAAGGCGGCTTCGACGCCGTCATCCACTTTGCCGGCCTCAAAGCGGTGGGGGAGTCGGTCGAAAAGCCCCTGTGGTACTACAAGAACAACGTCGTCGGAACGCTGAACCTGCTCGAGAGCATGGAGAAGGCCGGTGTGCGCCGGCTGGTGTTCAGCTCGTCCGCCACGGTCTATGGGGCCTCGGAACATGTTCCCCTGATCGAAAAGTCGCCGCTGGACGCAACCAATCCCTACGGGCGGACCAAGGAGCAGATCGAGGACATCCTCTCTGACCTCAGCGACGCCGATCCGCGCTGGAGCATCGCGCTGCTGCGGTACTTCAATCCCGTGGGTGCGCACGAATCGGGCCGCATCGGTGAAGATCCCCGTGGCATACCGAACAACCTGCTGCCGTTCGTGGCCCAGGTGGCCGTAGGCCGCCGGGAAAAGGTCATGGTCTTCGGCAACGACTATCCCACGCCCGACGGCACCGGCGTGCGGGACTACATCCACGTCATGGACCTCGCGGCGGGCCACCTGGCAGCGCTGCGCTACCTGGCGACCAAGACCGGAGCGTTCCGCTGGAACCTCGGCACCGGCCGCGGCTCGTCCGTGCTGGAAGTCATCGATGCCTTCGGCGCCGCTGCAGGCCACCCGATTCCCTACGAGTTCGCGCCGCGCCGGCCCGGCGATGCGGCCGTGAGCTACGCCGATGCCTCTGCCGCCCTCGCCGAACTGGGCTGGTCGGCCCGCCGGAACCTGTCACAGATGTGCGAGGACCACTGGCGCTGGCAGAGCTCCAACCCGTACGGGTACGCAGGGCAGGACTGACAGCGAGACCTGCGGCCCCGCTGACGCAACTCCGCCCGGCTCCCACTTATCCACAACTTCCCCCGTATGACTTTGCCCACGGGGTACCATCCCTTAGCTTTAACCCAATTGCACTGCCTCCGCCGGGGGCGGCAGTCGTATTGGGGAATACATGGATGCTGTACGGATAGTCGAGGATGAAGTCCGGGAGCTGATTCGTCGCCGGGGTCTTGATCCGCTTCGGCAGGCCGGCGAGGTCAGGCGCCTCGTGGACGCAGCCGTCAGCGATTATGACGAGCGGGCCCTGATGGGACCGCTTCCCCCTATAGGTCCGCTGGAACCCGCGCGGAGGTTCGTCTTCGACGCCGTGGCTGGCTTCGGCGCCCTGCAGCCACTGCTGGATGATCCGGACATCGAGGAAATCTGGATCAACGCTCCCACGGAAATCTACGTGGCCCGGAACGGGGAATCCGAATTGACGTCCCTCAGCCTCACGGACCAGCAGATCCGGGATTTGGTTGAGCGGATGCTGAAAAGCTCCGGCCGGCGCCTCGACATGTCCTCGCCGTTCGTGGATGCCGCGCTGCCCGACGGTTCACGGCTCCATGTGGTCATACCGGACGTGACCCGGCGCCACTGGGCCATCAACATCCGCAAGTTCGTGGTCAAGGCAAGCCGCCTGGAACACCTTGTCGAACTTGGCACCCTGACACCCCAGTCGGCACGTTTTCTCGGCGCCGCGGTCGCCAGCGGGCTCAACATCCTCGTATCGGGAGCCACCCAGGCGGGCAAGACCACAATGCTCAACTGCCTGTCGGCCAGCATTGGCAGCCGCGAGCGGGTGATCACCGTCGAGGAGATCTTTGAGCTCCAATTTCCGCTGCGCGACGTCGTCGGGCTTCAATGCAGGCAGCCCAACCTGGAAGGTGAGGGTGAGATCCCGCTGCGCCGCCTGGTCAAGGAAGCGCTCCGGATGCGGCCCGACCGTCTCGTCGTGGGAGAAGTACGGGAGGCCGAGAGCCTCGACATGCTCATCGCTCTGAACTCCGGGCTTCCCGGAATGTGCACGGTGCACGCGAACTCCGCGCACGACGCCGTGACCAAGATCTGCACACTTCCCCTGCTCGCCGGAGACAACATATCGAGCGCTTTCGTTGTCCCGACGGTGGCCTCGTGCATTGACCTCGTGGTCCATTGCAGCCGCCACGCCAACGGCAGCCGGCAGGTGACAGAGATCTTGTCGCTGGGCCGAAGGGTCGAGAACGGCATCATCGAGTCGTCCATGATTTTCTCAATGATCGATGGTCAGCTGCAGCTGAAAGCCAACTCGATGCCCGCGGCGGAGAAATTCGCGAAGGCGGGTTACGACGTCGCAGCCCTCCTGGAGCCGCGCTGATGGCGCCGTTGCTCGGCGTGCTGGCGGGGGCCGGGCTGTTCCTGATCTGGTGGTCGGCATGGGAAGGGCCTGATCGCGTCAGGAAGCAGCCCCGTACCGGCCGCCTGCAGGACCTGCTCCTTGCCGCCGGCGTTGAGAAGGTGACCGGCGCCGGCCTCGTCGGGAGCTGCTTTGGCCTCGGCGCGTTTGCCATGCTCGTGTTTTTCGCTGTGAGCAAGTCATGGGCGATCTCATGCTGCTTCGGATTGTTTGGCGCCTGGCTGCCGGTTGTGATCGTGAAGTGGAGGGCCAAGAGGCGAACTGCCGTCCTGCGGCGACTCTGGCCCGACGTCGTTGATCACCTCAGGTCCGCCATCAGGGCGGGGTTGTCGCTCCCCGAGGCACTTATTCAACTGGGTGAGAAGGGGCCGGAGGAACTGCGTCACGTGTTTCGTGACTTCGGCGCCGACTATCGCTCGGGCGGGCAGTTCGACGCATCCCTCAACAGGCTCAAGGAGCGTCTTGCCGACCCGGTTGCCGACCGCATTGTCGAGGCACTGAGGCTCACCCGGGAAGTGGGCGGTTCTGATCTCGGCAAGCTCCTCGGAACTCTGGCCGAATTTCTCCGGGAAAGTGCCCGCACCCGGAGTGAACTGGAGGCCAGGCAGTCGTGGACCGTCAACGCTGCCCGCCTTGCTGTGGCCGCCCCGTGGCTCGTCATGGTGCTGCTGGCGAGCCGCCCGGAAGCCGTCGCTGCCTACAACACCCCCACGGGGGCCGCGGTCCTGCTCGGCGGGCTTGTCGTTTCCCTGGTCTGCTACTCCGTCATGCTCCGTATAGGGGCCCTGCCTGAGGAAGAGAGGGTGCTGCGATGACAACCGTGCCAGCAGCGCCGCTCGTGTGCGGCATAGTTCTCGGCGCCGGACTCTGGCTCATCGTCGTCCGGCTTCCCTTCATGCGGTCCATAAGCTTTGTGGACCGGATTGAACCGCAGCTTCGGTCCCAGAACATCGAATCCAAGCTCCTTCGGACGCTGGACCACACCATCACGCCGTTTGGTCCCCTCGAACGCATCCTCCGCCCGCTCATCAAAGATGCCACGGCAAAGCTGGGCAAATTCAACCTCGGCTCATCAGCACTGACACGCAGGCTCGCGCAAGCCGGCATCAGCAAGCCGCCCGTGAACTTCCGGGCAGAGCAGCTGCTCTGGGCCGTTTCCGGCTTCGTCGCCGCAGTCGGTCTGATCGTGCTGGGCGCCCTCGCAGGGAGGTTCAGTCCGGTCCTGGCGGTGGTTGCCGCGGGCGGATGCGCAGTGGGCGGGTTCCTGTTCCGGGACTACTGGCTGGGTGTGCAGATCCGGAAGCGGCAAGTACGGATGATGGCGGAGTTCCCGAGTCTCGCGGAAATGATGGCGCTCGCCGTGAGTGCCGGCGAAAGCGCCACTGGTGCACTGGACCGGGTGTGCAGGAGCGCACGCGGCGAGCTGTCCAAGGAATTCGGTGCGGTCCTCGCCGAAACCAGGGCAGGCAAACCTCTCGTGGAAGCGCTGCAGGAGTTCTCTGCGCGGACGGATCTGGGCGCACTCGTCCGGTTCGTTGACGGCATCATCGTGGCAGTGGAGAGGGGCACTCCCCTCGCCGAAGTCCTGAGGGCGCAGGCCCAGGACGTCCGGGACACCGCCAAACGCGACCTAATGGAGTCAGCCGGAAAGAAGGAAATCGCGATGATGGTCCCGCTTGTATTCGGTGTCTTGCCGCTAACAGTCGTCTTTGCCGTGTTCCCGGGGCTGGCGGCGCTGAGCCTGAATCTTTGAGCTTCGTCGCCCCGGCCAATGGCCCCTAAACCACACCGGGTACCCGGTGACAGCAATCAGTCCTCAGAGAAAAGGGAAGTACATGACATTCATGACCAGGCACGGACTAGCAATCGCCAACGCCCTTATGACGCTCATCGGGAGCCCTGCAACGCTGACCCGTCCGACGCATCCCGGAGATGCGCGCAATCCTGACCACCCGGAGCGGGGGGACGTCCCGGGCTGGGTGATGATAACGCTCATGTCGGCAGTGCTTGTTGCTGCCTTGCTGGCGTTGGCGGGCCCAGCGCTTGAAGCCATGTTCAACCAGGCAATGGACACGGTCGGAAAATAGGCGGTGGCACGGATGGCAGCGGCCCCGCCCGGGGACGCGTCCGGGGGCGAGCGTGGTTCGGCCGTGGTCGACTTTGTGCTCGTGGGCGGGCTGCTCACCATGTTCTTCCTTGCCATCATCCAGCTCGCCCTCGTCCTGCACATCCGCAACACGCTCATCGATGCCGCGGCATCGGGAGCGCGGTACGGGACGCTTGCCGACCGCAGTGCCGACGACGCGCGCCGGCGGACCGGCGAACTGATCGGAACAGCCCTCAGCAACGACTTCACGCAGGACATCCAGACACGCGAAGTCACGTTCCAGGGCCTCCGGACGCTGGAAGTAACCGTCAAGGCCCCCATGCCGGTGGTCGGTCTCATCGGCCCCCGGGGCATGCTGGAGGTCAAGGGCCATGCCGCCATCAGCGATTAGCCCCTCGGTGACGAGGACCAGGCGTATGGTCGGCAACGCCTGGTTGTGGCCTCGGCACGTGGCTCGAGTGTTGCGACAGCGCTTCGCGGAAGCGCTGTGCCTTGACGGCAGGGAGCCAAACCGGGACGGAAACCCAGCCGTCCACTGCGCTGGCGGTCCCTCCTTGCCGGCGAGCTACGTTCAGCGGGGGAGCGCTGTCGTGGAGTTCACCTTCCTGGGGCTGCTCCTGATGGTGCCCGTGGTGTACTTCATCATCACCATCGGCCAGATACAGGGCGGTTCGTTTGCCGTTGTGGGCGCAGCAGACCAGGCCGCGAAGGTCTTTGTGGCCCAGCCCGACGAACCGTCGGGCCGCGCAGCAGCAGAACAAGCCGCAATCCTGGCCATGGCCGACTACGGGCATCCCGCCGAAAACGCCCGCGTCGACGTCCGCTGCGACCCCGGTGACTGCTCGGCGGCAGGGTCAGCGGTCACAGTGACCGTTCATCTGAGCGTGCCGCTTCCCTTTGTTCCCTTCAGCGATGCATTTCGCCTCAACGCCAGCCAGCTGAACGCGTCAGCGACCCAGATTGTGGGCAAGTTCCGTTGAGCTTCCACCCGACGCTCCGGACACCCGGCGGAGGAGACGCAACCGGAAGCGAGGACGGGCAGATGGCTGTGCTCATCATCGGATACGTCATGCTGGCACTCCTGGTCAGCACGGTTGTGATGGCTGCGTCGAGCCTTTACATCGAGCACAAGAAACTCCTGTCCCTGGCCGACGGCGCATCGGTCGCCGCAGCGGACAGCTACACCTTGGGACAGGTGGAGACCAAGGCCGGAACACCTTCGGCCGTGCTAAGCGGGGAACGCGTCAGGACCGTCGCGGGTGACTACCTAAACCGGAACGGTGCCTTCGGGCGTTTCGACGGGCTGGCCGTCGCCGCCGCCACCGGAACACCCGACGGGTCCACCGCCGTCGTGGTGCTCAGCGCCGAGGTGCACCCGCCGGTGGTGAACTTCCTCGTGCCGGACGGTATCCGGATCGAGGCGGCTTCCACCGCCAGATCCCGGCTCACGCGGTAGCCCGCCCACCCCCGACAGCCAGCCCCGGCCGCCCGCGCGGCGGAAGCAGGCGGATAGCGTAGGCTTTAACAACCATGGCCCAAATAGATTTTTCCGCAGAAATCCGCGCATTGCGCGCCACCTACACCTCCATTGAGAACGTCACCAATGTCGAGGCGCTGAAGGAAGACATCGCTGAACTGAGTGAGCGCGCCGGCGAGCCGAACCTGTGGGACGACCCCGCAGCCGCCCAGGTGATCACCTCCCGCCTGTCGCACCGGCAGTCCGAGCTGGAGCGGCTGAACACGCTCGTGTCACGCATTGACGACCTCGAGGTCCTGGTGGAGCTGGGCCAGGATGAGGACGACGCCGCCTCCATGGGCGAGGCCGAGGCCGAACTCGAATCGATCCGGAAGTCCCTCAAGGAACTCGAGGTCGTCACGCTCCTTGCCGGCGAATACGACGAGCGGGAAGCCGTCGTCACCATCCGTTCCGGCGCCGGCGGCGTCGACGCCGCCGACTTCGCGGAAATGCTCCTGCGGATGTACCTGCGCTGGGCCGAACGCCACGGGTATCCCACCACGGTCATGGACACCTCGTACGCTGAGGAGGCCGGGCTCAAGTCCGCCACCTTCGAAGTCAACGCGCCCTACGCCTTCGGCACGCTGAGCGTCGAGGCCGGCACGCACCGGCTGGTGCGAATCAGCCCCTTTGACAACCAGGGCCGCAGGCAGACCTCTTTCGCCGCCGTCGAAGTCATTCCGCTCATCGAGCAGACGGACTCCATCGACATCCCGGACAACGAAATCCGCGTGGATGTCTTCAGGTCCTCGGGTCCCGGCGGCCAGTCGGTGAACACGACGGACTCCGCCGTCCGGCTGACCCACATCCCCACGGGCACCGTGGTCTCCATGCAGAACGAAAAGTCGCAGCTGCAGAACCGCGCCGCCGCCATGCGTGTGCTGCAGTCTCGGCTCCTGCTCCTCAAGAAGGAGCAGGAGGACGCCGAAAAGAAGGCCTTCGCCGGTGATGTCAAGGCATCGTGGGGCGACCAGATGCGCTCCTACGTCCTGAACCCGTACCAGATGGTCAAGGACCTCCGCACCGAGCACGAAGTGGGCAACACGTCCGCGGTGTTCGACGGCGCCATCGACGACTTCATCGAAGCCGGCATCCGGTGGCGCACGGATAATCGCAACGCGGAGAAGTAGTCACCTGCGACGCTGAACGGCCGGCCTTCCGGCTCCAATCGCGCGACACGCCCTGCTGACTCCCCGGTCAGCGCCGCCGCCCGTGCGTATAGTCGAGGGGCCGGAGCTCTACTTCCCCCAAGAGAAAGCCCCCGCACCGGTTGCAGACCTTGCCCACAAAGCCGCGTCCTGCAGGGTATATAGGGTCATGATCCGTTTCGAAAATGTCACCAAGGTCTACGACCAGAACGCCCGGCCTGCGCTGGACTCTGTCAGCCTTGAAATCGACCGTGGTGAATTCGCCTTCCTCGTAGGTGCCTCGGGGTCCGGCAAATCAACGTTTCTGCGTCTTGTCCTCAAGGAGGACCGCGCCACCTCCGGCATTGTCTATGTCGCGGGCCAGAATGTTGCCAACATCTCCAGCTGGCGGGTGCCGAGGCTCCGCCGGGGGATCGGCGTCGTGTTCCAGGACTTCCGCCTGCTTCCGCAGAAGAACGTCTTCGCCAACGTAGCGTTCGCCATGCAGGTCATCGGCAAGAGCCGCAGCGTCATCCGGGACACGGTGCCCGAAGTCCTCAAGACCGTCGGCCTCGAAGGCAAGGAGCGGCGCATGCCGCACGAACTTTCCGGCGGCGAGCAGCAGCGCGTGGCCATCGCCCGCGCAGTGGTCAACCGGCCCGGCATCCTGCTCGCGGACGAGCCCACCGGCAACCTGGACCCCACCACCTCGATGGGCATCATGGGCGTCCTGGACAAGATTAACCAGAACGGCACCACGGTGGTCATGGCCACCCACGACGACGACATCGTCAACGAGATGCGCAAACGCGTGGTGGAACTCAAGAACGGCAAGGTCATCCGCGATGAAGCCCGGGCCCTGTACACGTCGATGATTCCGGTCGTCGGCCAGTCCCGCAGGCTCAAGGATGCCAGCGGCCGGGAGGAGGCCGCGGACGCAAACCTGCCCCGGACGGACCGCTCCCCGCGTTCAAGGGAGGACCAGCTGTGAGGCTCCAGTTCATCCTCGGCGAGATCGGCAGCGGCCTGCGCCGGAACCTTTCCATGGTGGTTTCGGTCATCCTGGTGACGTTCGTATCGCTGACCTTCGTGGGCGCCGCCGGAATGCTGCAGCTGCAGATCAACCAGATGAAGGGCTACTGGTACGACAAAGTCCAG
This sequence comes from Arthrobacter sp. ZGTC131, assembly GCF_002929275.1. Classification (GTDB taxonomy): domain Bacteria; phylum Actinomycetota; class Actinomycetes; order Actinomycetales; family Micrococcaceae; genus Arthrobacter. Next base: position 226,097 of record NZ_PJIK01000001.1, on the reverse strand, counting down.
GTGGCGATCTTCCTCTGCGGTGACGGCTCGACGGCGGCCGGCTGCGCCACGGGAACAGTCACGCCCGAGCAGCAGGAAAACCTGCGGACCCTGCTCGAATCTCCGGCGGTTTCGCAGTACATCAACGACTTCCAGTTCGAGTCCAAGGAAGATGCCTACAAGCACTTCAAGGAACAGTTTTCGAACTCGCCCATCGTCGACTCAGTCACCCCCGACCAGCTTCCCGCGTCCTTCCGGATCAACATGAAGGATCCGGAAAAATACGAGATCATCAGCGAGACGTTCGCCTCGCAGCCCGGCGTGGAGACGGTCATCGACCAGCGCCAGGTCCTGGAGCGGCTGTTCTCCGTGATGAACGCCGCCTCACTGGTGGCCGTGAGCATCGCCGGCGTGATGACGGTCTGCGCCATCCTGCTCATCGCCACCACTATCCGGCTCTCGGCGTTCAGCAGGCGGCGCGAGACGGGGATCATGAGGCTCGTGGGCGCCTCAAAGATCGTGATTCAGCTGCCGTTCATCCTTGAAGGCGTGATTGCCGCCGTGATCGGAGCGGCCATGGCGTCCGGGACGCTGTGGGCCGTGGCCCATTTCTTTTTGGGTGAATACATGTCCAAGCAGTATCCGGACACGGCCTTTATTTCCCCCGCGCAGACGCTGCTGCTGGCTCCCGCCCTTATCGGGCTAGGTGTTGTCCTGGCGGGTACTTCATCTCTTTTGACACTCCGCCGATACTTGAGGGTGTAGTCCATGCAGAAACAAATGATCGAAAACTGGGCAAAATCTGCGCAAGTAGAGGGGGCAAGCTCGTCAGAATTGGCTGAAGCGCTCGGCACGAGCAAACAGGCAGCCTTGGGAGAAATTCAATGAGAAATGCAGGGGACAAGATACCGATCGCTAGAGGGAATCTCCCCGCCCGTACCAGCTTCATTCTCATCGCCCCCGTGGAATTACCCGGGAGTCTCCTCGCGGTGCACGTTCTCAAATCAAAGGAATGCCCATGTTGACGAAGTCCGCCCGGACCCCGCGGACCGGTCCGGCGGGACGCCATGGCAGGATCATCAGTTCCGCCCTCGCGCTGATGTTGGCGGCCAGCCTGGGTGCCTCGGCTCCGGCCGCCTTCGCTGACGACCTCGAAGATCAGCAGGCCGCGCTAAAGGCTGAGGCGGCACGCGTCCAGCAGTCCCTGGAATTCGTGGACGCGAAAATCTCCAAGGCCGCCGCCGACCTGGTGATCTTCCGCGGCCAGCTCCCGGCCGCGCAGCAGGCATTGCTCGAGGCGCAGGGCCGTGTGGCCAGCGCGGTGAAAGAGGTGGAGGCACTCGCCGCACGGGTGGATCTTGCCCAACAGAACAAGGCCAAGATTACGCAGCAGCTGGATACGGACAAGCAGAAGATCGCCAGCACCAAGAAACTCATTGGCCAGATTGCCACGCAGGCCTACAAGTCGGGCGGCGTGCCGTCGAACCTGACGCTCTTCTTCGGCTCCAACAACACTGGCAGCCTCACGGACACCATGGATCTGGCAGACCAGGCCATGCGCAGCCAGAACTCGGCCATGGACAAGCTGAGCCAGCAGAACGCCACTAACGTGAACTCGCAGGCACGGTTGCAAGCCGTCGAGGCGGAGATCAAGGACCTGAAGGCCAAAGCCGATGCCGCGCTGGCGAAAGAAAAAGCGGCCCGCGACGAGGCCGCGGCCCAGAAGGCCAAGGTCGACAAGCTCATTGCGGACACCGCACGCCTGAACAAGCAGCTGGAAGCCGCGAAGCCCGGGATCCAGAGCAAACTTGCCGCAGTCAAAGCGCGCCAGGACCAAGTTGCAGCCGAGATCGTAGAACGGGACCGGAGGCTGCGCGAAGCTTGGCTGGCGGAACAGCGTCGCATCGCCGAGGCAGCAGCAGCGGCGGCCCGCGCCCAGGCGGAGGCTGCCGCTCGCGCCCGCGGTGACGAGGAAGCCGCTGCCCGGGCCCGGATCGTGCGGCCGTACGTGCCTCCGGCGGCGGGTCCGCCGTCGGCCTTCGGACTCCGCCACCCGTTCTCCGACGGCGTGCCCATCACTTCCGGCTTCGGCTGGCGGGCAACGCCGCCGGGAACCGTCGACTTCTACGGCTCGGGCGGGTACATGCACACCGGCCTTGACTTCGGTGCCGCCTGCGGCACCCCGGTCTATGCTCCGGCAGCGGGCACCGTCTTCTCTGCGGGCTGGGGGGACGACGGTGGCGGCAACAACGTCAAGATCTCCCACGGCGTGGTCCAGGGGAACTCGCTGACCACGATCTACTATCACAACAGCAGTGTCACTGTCTCTCCGGGCCAGCGCGTCAGCCAGGGCCAGCTCATCGCCTACTCCGGCACCACCGGAAACTCCACCGGCTGCCATTCACACTTCGAGACCTGGCTCAACGGAGAAGCGGTGGACCCGATGCGCCTGCTGTGAGGCACGCGTCAGCGGTGAGCGGCGGGGCCGCCGCCCGGTAGCTGGAGGCGCATCCGTGCCCCGGCAGCTACTGCCGTAGACTTGTATGACCTTGTTCCGGAGCCTTCGGAACAACCAAAATTCTGAGATCTGAGGAGTTCCACCGTGCCCAAAGAAAGTGGCCGTAAAGTAGTGGCCACCAACCGGAAGGCCCGGCACGACTACCACGTCCTGGACACGTACGAAGCCGGCATCGCCCTCATGGGCACCGAGGTGAAGTCCCTGCGTGAGGGCCACGCCTCGATGGTCGACGGCTTTTGCACGTTCTATAACGACGAGCTCTGGATGGAAGGGATCCACATTCCCGAGTACAACCAGGGAAGCTGGACCAACCATGCCGCACGGCGGCGCCGCAAACTGCTGCTGCACCGCGAGGAGCTCATCAAGATCTCCCACAAGATCCGCGAGTCCGGCTTCACGATTGTCCCGCTGCAGCTGTACTTCCTGGACGGCCGGGCCAAGGTGGAGATCGGCATCGCCAGGGGCAAGAAGGACTACGACAAGCGCCAGACGCTGCGGGAACAGCAGGACAAGCGCGAGGCTCTCCGGGTCATGCGGGAACGCAACCGCCGCTAGGAATGATTCGCCCGGTGGATGCGTTATGATAGGTAGTCCGGCAGGAATCTGGTACTTGTACCGCTGACCCGCCGGCTTGGTAACAAAATACGGGGATGATCGGTTTCGACGATGTTAGTCGCGACAGGTGAAGCGGGCCGAGGATGCAGAATTATCTCGTAAACGCTGTCTGCAAACCAATAAGTGCCGAATCTAAGCGCACTGACTTCGCTCTTGCTGCCTAAGCAGTAAGACAGTCCGTCAGCCCGAGGTTGCTATCGCCCCGGATCCTGGCGTCATTTAGATAGCCACTGCTGTTTGCCCCCGTCATCGGGGCAAACGGGACTCTTAGATGACTGGGCCCGGATCAGCCGCCTGTTTGCAGGACGGCTGGGGCCGAGAAAGTCCGACGCAAACTGCGCCCGGAGAAGCCCTGACAACACGACATCGGACGGGGGTTCAATTCCCCCCATCTCCACGCTTTTACCAAGAGGCTAACGCCCGGACCCAGGTCCGGGCGTTAGCTGTTTAATGGCGTTAGCTGATCAATGCGGCTCTTCATAATTTAGGGCTACCGCTGCGGGGATCTCCTCGGCCGCGGCGGTCTTGAACCCGGTGAACCCGTCCATCGCGACCACCTCGACCCCGTCGCGCCACGCCTCGGGGCGTCCGCTCAGCCACTGCTGGAACGCCTGCTTCGTGCGTCCCTCGACCATGTCCAGCAGCCGTGCTGGGCCGGTGCCGTCCCGGATGGGTGTGAGGTCGATGATCACGGTGACGTACTGGCCGCCGCGCCGGGTGTGCCTACAGACGTGCTCATCGACGCCGAGAACCTGGACGCCACCGAGCCGGTGCGGATCGTCGGTCGGGACCCGCTTGCCTTCGGCCAGGACGGCGTCGTTGGCGGTGTTCCAGGCGGCCCCGAGTCCTTCAGTGACGCGGGCGACGGTCAGGTGCTGGCTCACGATGCCTTCGAGCGCCCACCGCAGACCACGCCGCGAGAGCTTCGCCCGCTGTGAAGAGCCGCTAATCTGGGGGCACCCCAAAGCAAAGGAGAGCACCATGGGCAAGGTGGTCATGTACAGCTCGGTGTCTGTGGACGGCTTCATCGCGGACGAGAACGACCAGCCCGGACCCCTGTTCGACTGGTTGTCCAGCGGTGACGTGCCGTTGGACGAGAGCGGCGAGTTGAAGGTGTCGCAGACGTCCTACGACTACACCCGGCCGTACTGGGACCAGATCGGGGCGACCGTCGTCGGCCGCCACGTCTTCGACATGACGGACGGCTGGGACGGGAAGCCTCCGGGCGGGGTCGACCACGTGGTCGTCGTGACGCATCGGCCGGAGCCCGAGGGCTGGGACCCCGAGGCGCCGTTTCACTTCGCCGACGGCGTCGAGGCAGCCGTGGCCAAGGCGCAGGAGCTCGCGGGTGACCGCATCGTCGAGGTCGCCGCTGGCGACGTCGGTGGCCAGGTGCTTGCCGCGGGCCTGGTCGACGAGGTGCGCATGGACGTCGTACCCGTCGTGTTCGGGTCCGGCAAGCGCTACTTCGGGTCGGTCCACGCACAGCACCTGTTGGAGGATCCCGACGTGGTGATTCAGGGCAACCGGGTGCTTCACCTGCGCTATCGGGTGCGCCGTTGACCGATCTGAGCGGGTACGCGAAGAAGTCCACTGCGCACGGTGGCACAAGATCGGGCCTCCGGCTGCGTTTGCGCAGCGCTGCCCCGGGACCGACGCGCCAGCCAACATCCAGCCAGCGATTACACCCTCAACTGTGAAGAGCCATTAATGCCCTAACTGTTCAATCGCCCTGTTCACCTACGGCGTAGCGCATTCGGGACTAGTGCGGGCGCCGCCGGGGTTGATTCAGATAGCACTCAAACCTCACCACGTATGACAGGCCAAGGGAGGCGCGCCATGTCCACGGCGCCTGCAAGTTCATCCGATCCCGTCGGCGACGACGGCCCGCTGGATGCCTACTCGGAGACGGTGATCAGGGTGGCCCAGGCGGTCACACCGCACGTCGCAGCCATCGAGATGACCGGAAATCGGCGGAACGGCAGATTCCGCGTCGGTGCAGGATCCGCCGTGCTCTTCACGGAGGACGGATACCTGCTCACCAACGCGCATGTGGTGGCCGGGACGCAGAAGGGGCGCGCGGTCTTTGCCGACGGCTCCGGAACGGACCTTGAGGTGGTGGGAGCGGATCCGTTGTCTGATCTTGCCGTGATCCGAGGCCGGGCGCCGCGTGTGCCTCCGGCGGAGTTCGGTGACGCCGAATCTCTTCGCGTGGGTCAGCTCGTCATCGCGGTCGGCAACCCTCTCGGACTGGCGGGCTCGGTGACGGCCGGCGTGGTCAGCGGATTGGGCCGTGCCATTCCAGTCTGGGCGGGCCGCAACCGCCGGGTGATCGAGGACGTCATCCAGACGGACGCGGCACTGAACGCCGGCAGTTCCGGTGGTGCGCTTGCCGACGCCCGCAGCCGCATCGTGGGCATCAACACCGCGGTGGCCGGAGCGGGCCTGGGACTGGCCGTACCCATCAACACAACGTCCCGACGCATCATCTCCGCCCTCCTGGCTGACGGCCGCGTGCGGCGTGCCTACCTGGGGGTGGTCAGCACGCCCATCCGGCTGGGTGCGAGCGCCGTGGTCCGCACCGGGCAGCGCGACGGGCTACGCGTCGTTGAAGTCCTGTCGGGTTCTCCCGCAGAGCAGGCAGGCCTGCGGGCCGGCGACGTGTTGCTCAGGGCAGGCTCCCGGTCGGTCAGCAACGCCGAAAGCCTGCAGAAACTCCTCTTCGCGGAAGCCATCGGGGTGCCCATGACCATTGCCATACTCCGTGACGGGCGCGAGCAGGAAGTTGTCGCCATGCCCGGTGAGATGGCGGATGGCAGCTAGCGGCCACGGGAACAGCCACAAAAAGCGGGGCCGCAATCCGGCCCCGCCCTAACTGGATGTAATCCTGCAGTCAGCGTTTCTTCAGATGCGCGACCGGGTCCGGGGCACCTTCAATGGGTCCCTTTGCCTTCTTGTCCGCCCGTTTTTGCTTGATGGTCTTGCCCGCTTTTTTCTGCTGCTGCTGGTGCGGTGTCTTGTCCGGCATGGCGTGCTCCCTCGTCCGAGGGGCACGAGAGTGCCCCTCCATACGTAAATTACGCCTGTTTCATGCCAAATGTAACTGCCGGTGGAGGGGCTCCGCGTCAGGCGGAGACGTCGGCGATGCCCACGAAACGGGTGCCCACGCCGTCAAACTCGCTGCGCACGAACCCCGGCGCCGGGGGCGGGATCTCGGCCGGGCTGTGATGCGCGCAGCTGACGTAGGTAAAGTCCGGCCACCATTTCTTGGGCCTGGCTGCCTCCGAATACCCACAGACGTCGCACGTCAGATGCACCCAGACGGGCCGCTTACCCGTCCGGTTGGCGCGGGACTGCAGCAGCCACTGCGGCGGGTTGTCCAGGATTTCGCCCAGCTCGGCCTCCGACAGCCACTTGGGTATGCCGTGGCGCTGGGCCATTTCCAGGGGTACATCAAGGGCAATTGCCGCGTCGCGTCTGCTAATCATCACAGTCCACGATACGGTAAGGCACTGCCGCTGCCGGCCGCAGTGCTGTTCCGCCGCGGGAGCCAACGCAGGGGACAAGAGTACGACGGCGGTGCTGCCGCCGCCCGGGAAGGCGGCCCCGGTTCCCGTGGACTACCCGCCGCTAAGCGCAATCCCGGCAGCCGCAGCCGCCATGCCGGTCAGGAGGTTGGCGCCGACGTTGAGGACCGCGGCGGGATAGCGCTGCTCGCTGATCAGACGCACAGTGGCGGTGGTCCAGGAACTGAAAGTGGTCAGCCCGCCCGCGAGCCCGGTGGCCAGTGCGGCATGCCATTCCGGCCCGATCCTGCTGCTGAAACCGATGGACAGCCCTATGACGAGGCAGCCGGCCACATTGACCAGCAAGGTGGCCCAGGGCCAGTGGCGCCGCGGATTGGAGCGGCCGGCCAACAAGGTATCCACGGCAAACCGAATGAGGGCGCCGGCAGTGCCGAACAGGCCCACCAACAGCGCGGTCACGGGCGGCCCCCGCTCATACCGCCGAGCGCTTTGCCGGCCCGCCAGCCGGCCGCGGCTGCACCCAGTCCGAACACGACGGAGAGGAACAGGTAGGCCAGCCACACGCCGTGGAGTCCGTCCCGGGCCAGCCGGTCCACTGAAAGGGCGAGCGCGGAGAAGGTGGTGAACGATCCCAACAGGCCGGGGCCGATCGCCGCGCGGAGCCAGAACGCGGTGCGCGGGCGTGCGATCCAGATGGTAGTGAGCGCACCCAGGACAAAGCTTCCGGCGACGTTGATGCCCAGCGTGGTCCACGGCACGGACCCCTCGGGTTCGGGGAACAGCAGAACCAGCCCGTACCGCAGCTCTGTCCCCAGCAGCCCGCCCGCGGCTACCGCCGCCCAGACCCGCCAGCCGTGGCCGGCGGCAGCTTTCAGGGTGGTCGCGCCGTCACCGGCGGGGCCTCCTAACCGAGGGCCGGATTTCACGGGCAAACCGCCGCTGTGCGGAGCCCGGTCACGGAGGGCCTGTTCACGCGGAGCCCGTTCGTCCAGGGCCCGGTCACTCAGACCCCGGCCATCCGGCAGCCGGCATGCGCGGAGTCGCTGTGCACCCACAGGGCGGAGGCGACTTCATCGGCGAGATCGAAGTCCCGGCTGGTCCCGGCGGAACTGATCCGCACCACGAGGGCGCCGCCGAACGGCTTGCGGCCCCTGACCTCGACGTCAGCGTCAAGGTCAATCCTTTCGGCGGAAAGGTAGCGGAGCAGCTCCGGATTCTCGTCGCTGATCCGGGTGATCCTGCCGGTGTGACCGTCGTCGAGTTCACTCATGCGGTGGGCCGAGGGCATCTCCACCGTGCCGTCCGCGGAGGGGATGGGATCGCCGTGCGGGTCCCGCGTCGGGTTTCCCAGCCTGGCCGCCATCCGTTCGATGAACGTGTCCGAGACCGCGTGCTCCAGCTGCTCGGCTTCATCGTGCACTTCATCCCAGCTGTAGCCGAGGTCCTGCACGAGGTAGGTTTCAATGAGGCGGTGCCGGCGGACCATGGACAGCGCAAGCCGGACGCCCTGCGCCGTGAGCGTGATAGCGCTGTACGGCTTGTGCAGGACCAGTCCCTGGTCCTTGAGCTTGCGCACCATCTCCGAAACCGAGGAGTTGGCGACGCCAAGGCGCTGTGCCAGTTGGGTGGACGTAATGGGCTTGTCCTGCCACTCCGTGAAGGAATAGATGACCTTGACGTAGTCCTCGATCGAGGAGGAGGGCGTGCTGGTCTTCACGGATCCAAGCCTACCCGGTGCCGGTGCGGCATCATGCCTTCGCTGCCCGCCAAGTCTGGGTGAGGTAGGGCAGGAGCAACAGCTCGCCTTCTGCGTGCCCCAGATGCTCGTGGAGGTACCAGTCGAGATTGCCGGTGACCTTGGCACGGGTGGCGTCGTTGGCCCCGAGATAGTAGCTGCGCGACTTGACCAGCTCGAGGATGTCGTCCGGCGTCACCGGGTCCTCCCACCGCGTCAGGTGGCTCCCCAGTCTCGTAAATTCCGGGCCTATCCGCGGGCGGAAGTCGGGCTTGAGGACATCCCCTGCATGCATGATGCGTGAGAGCCGGTGGACCCACGGCACTGAGGTGTCCAGCTGGTTCCAGATCAGGCCGAGCACGCCGCGCGGCTTCAGGATCCGCGCGATCTCGGCGCTGGCCAGGAGTGGATTGCACCAGTGCCACGCCTGCGCCACCGTGACGACGTCGAAGGACTCGTCGGGCAGCCCGGTGTCTTCCGCGGAGCCTTCCAGCGCCGCCACCGTCGGGTAGGCGAGGCGGAGCTGATCAAGCATGTCCGGCGAGGGATCCACGGCGCTGACAGCGAGGCCGCGTTCCACCAGGAGCGCCGTGTACTTGCCGGTGCCGGCGCCCAGGTCCGCGGCCGTGGTGGCGTCGGCGGGAAGGAGCCAGTCCGCCGAATCGGCGGGGTAGCCCGGACGGACGCGGTGGTAGTGCTCGCCGCCGTCCTGGAAGCTTTGCCCCAGCTCCTGCCGCCGCCCATGCCCGAGTTTGGGACCACCCCGTGCCACGTGCAGTCTCCTTAGGCGATGCGAAAATTTACCCTTCGAATTTACCGCATGGAGCTGGCGGCCGCATTGCCGGCGTCGGTCCCGATCGGAGCAGCCGGTCCCGGGTGGAGCGTCAATCCTAGGTGCCGTGTCAGTCCTGCGTGCAGGGTGCCGCTCCAGCGGTGCCGGGCGTATTGGGTGCCCACTCCGGGTAGCTGCGGGTGTCGTTGGCCGGAACCCAGCGTCCGGAATCCACCACGTAGTCCCAGCCGAGGCCGGTCCGGCGGAGCTCCTCGATGCCGGCCAGCAGCCGCTGGGCGTCCTCGAGCCGGGAACCCACGCCGAAGCTTGCGCGCAGGGACCCGGACGGGAGGCCGAGGCGCTTGAGGAGCGGGTGGGCGCAGAAGCGGCCGTCGCGGAGTCCCACACCGTGCTCTGCCGACAGGTAAGCGGCCACCAGGCCGGCGTCGTATCCGGCCACGGAGAAGTTGACCACTCCGATGGTGTCCGTGTCCGGGTTGGTGTCGGAGAAAATCTGGTGGACGGTGACGCCGTCGATCTTCTGCAGGCCCTCGACGAGGAAGGACCGGATGGCGGCCTCGTGCGCGTGCCAGCGCTCCTGGTCCAGCGCCGCGACCACCTGGGTTGCGCGGGCGAGCGTGGCTGCGCCCAGGACGTTGGGGGAGCCGCCTTCATGGCGGGCCGGGCCGGCGGCCCAGCTGACGCCGTCGAGCCTGGCCTCGCTGACGGCGCCGCCGCCGGCGAGATGGGGAGTGCCGGCGTCGAGCCAGTCCGGCCGGCCGACCAGCACGCCGGCACCGAACGGCGCGTAGAGCTTGTGGCCGGAAAACGCGAGGTAGTCGACGCCGTCCGCGGCGATGTTGATCCGGCGGTGCGGCGCGAGCTGCGCCGCGTCCACCGCGATCCTGGCACCGAATTCGTGGGCCAGCGCGGCGAGGCGGCGGATCGGCAGGATTTCGCCGGTGACGTTGGACGCGCCGGTGACGGCGAGGAGACTGACGTCGCCGTGCTCCAGCTCGGCGCGCAGGCCAGCGATGGTGCCTTCAATCGTGTCGGAGGCCACGACGCTGCGGTGCGGGACACCCTGCCACGGCAGCAGGTTGGCGTGGTGCTCGATGTCGAGGTACAGGACCTCCCCGGTGTGGTGGTGGTCAACCACCGGCAGGCAGCCGGCCAGGAGGTTCAGGGAATCGGTGGTGTTCCGCGTGAAGATGACCGAATCATCCGCGCGGCCGCCGACGAAGTCGCGCACGATGTTCCGGGCATTCTCGTAGACGGAGGTGCTGATCTGCGACGCGTAGCCGGCGCCGCGGTGCACGCTGGCGTAGAAGGGCAGGATCTCGTTGAGATAGGCCGACACGACGGACAGTGCCGGCGCCGACGCTCCGTAGTCGAGATTGGCGTAGCGGACGTGCCCGCCCTGGATCAGCGGCGCCTGGATTTCGGCACCGGTGACCGCTGCCAGCGGATTGGCGGCCGCGGCAAAGCGGTGGTCAAGCAGCCCGGTGCCGGTGGTGGAAGGGAAGATTGCAGTCGTCATGGGACCTCGCTCTGAAAGGACCCCGGTGACGGGGATCCGCGCTTGCCGGGTCCGTTCCGGACCGGCCTGGTCGTCACCCGGGGCACCCCACCGCGAATGGAGGGTTGCCGGCCAGCAAACCGGGGTTTAGCGCTGGCACTCGTGACCTGTTACGAGCCTAGGACATCCCGGCAGGCGATGAAAAAGGCGGACGCGAATATTAAGCAGTTTGTTACAGGCGCGTCGGATGGCCCCGATTACCGAATATACGACGGCGGACGCCTCCCTGAGGGGGCGCCCGCCGTCGTATATTCTTCCGGAGGATCCGGAGGTGGCCTAGAGCAAATCATCCAGCTGCGGATTGAGGCGCTTGAGGACCTCCGAATGCAGGATGGAGTTCGTGGCGAGGGCGTTGCCGCCGAACGGGCCGTCGGTGCCCTCCAGCGAGGTGAAGCGGCCGCCCGCTTCCGTGACGATGGGCACCAGCGCAGCCATGTCATAGAGGTTCAGTTCCGGCTCGCAGGCGATGTCCACGGCGCCCTCAGCCACCAGGCAGTAGGACCAGAAATCACCGAAGGCGCGTGTGCGCCATACATCCTCGGTCAGGCCCAGGAACTCGTCCAGGTTTCCCCGCTCCTTCCAGCCGCCCAGGCTGGAATAGGACAGCGAGGCGTCCGACAATTTGGAGACGTTGGAGACCTTGAGCCGGGTGGCGGCGGCAAGCGAACGGCCCATGTAGGCGCCCGCCCCCTTGGCAGCCCACCAGCGCTTGCCGAGTGCCGGCGCGCTCACCACACCTACGACGGGCTCGCCCTCATCGACGAGGGCGATCAGCGTGGCCCAGACGGGAACCCCGCGGACGAAGTTCTTGGTCCCGTCGATCGGATCGATGATCCAGCGACGGGAGCCGTGACCGGAACTGCCGAACTCCTCGCCGAGGACGGCATCGCGGGGGCGGGAACGGGACAGCTGGCCGCGGATGGACTCCTCGGCGGCCTTGTCGGCATCGGTGACCGGCGTCAGATCTGGCTTGGTTTCGATCTGAAGGTCGAGCGCCTTGAACCGGCTCATGGTCTGGTCATCCACGGAATCCGCCAGCACATGGGCCAGGCGCAGGTCATCGTTGTAGCTTGAAGCGGGTTGGGTCATGGTTCCAAACTACCGTCAAAGACCCGGCCGGGCGGGGATGTCTGCCTGCGGAAGGCGCCGCGGAGCCTAGCTGACGCTGCCGAGTTCCTTTGTTTCCTGCGCTTCCATGCGCGGATCCGTACCCAGCAGGCGGCGCAGCGACGCGAGCCGGGCAGCGCCGGAGGGGCCCGCGTGGCCGGCTGACACCCAGGCGTCCACGCCGCAGTTGACCGCAGTGGCATCGTGCTTGCAGCCCCGCTCGCAGGCTTCGGTGCCAGGCGCCAGGTCGGGGAACGAATGCAGGATCCGGTCCGGGTCAACGTGCGCCAGGCCGAAGGAGCGGATGCCGGGGGTGTCGATGATCCAGCTTCCCGTCGGGGCATCGGCCAGCTTGAGTGCCAGGGCCGACGACGACGTGTGCCGCCCCCGCCCGGTGACGGCGTTAACGCCGCCGGTGGCCCGTTCCGCCCCGGTCAGGGCGTTGACCATGGTGGATTTGCCGACGCCTGAGTGGCCCAGCATCACGGTGACCTTGCCGTCCAGGTGGGCGCGCAGCTGGGAGACCGCTTCGACGTCAAGACGGGCGGACAGGCCGTCGTCGGACCGGGCATCGATGCCCGACGCCGCCGAGTCGGCCGTGCGGCTGATGATGACGGGGAAATCGAGGTGCCGGTAGTTGTCGAGCAGTTCGGCGGGGTCCTTGACGTCCGCCTTGGTGACGAGCAGCAGCGGCTCGATGCCGGCGTCGTACGCCGCCACGAGGGCGCGGTCGATGAAGCCGGTGCGCGGTTCCGGGTTGGCGGCGGCCACGACCACCACCAGCTGGTCCGCGTTGGCCACTACCGCGCGTTCGATCGGGTCGGTGTCATCGGCGCTGCGGCGCAGGAGCGTCTTCCGGTCCTGGATCTTCACGAGGCGGGCCAGCGTGTCCGGGTCTCCGGACACGTCGCCGACGAGGGACACGAAGTCGCCGGCCACCACGGGGGAGCGGCGGAGTTCGCGGGCCCGGGCGGCGATGACCGTCCGCTCGTCGCCGGAGTCCTCGCCCACCACGGCCGTGTAGCGCCCCCGGTCAACGGTGATGATGCGGCCGGTGACGGCGTCCTCATAGGCGGGCCGGTCCTTGGTGCGGGGCCGCGTCCCCTTCTTGTTGGGACGGATCCGGACGTCGGATTCGTCCCAGGAGTCAGTGCTGCGTGCCACCGGGGGTCCCTGCGCCCTTCCTCTGGGCAGAGGCGCTGCCCTGTGCGAGCATGTCCGCCCAGAGCTGCGGAAAGTCCGGCATGGTCTTGGCCGTCGTGGCGATGTCCTGCACTTCGATGCCGTGAACGGCCAGGCCGAGGATCGCACCCGCCGTGGCCATCCGGTGGTCCGCGTAGCTGTACACAACGCCGGCACGGAGCGGCGCCGGCCGGATGATGAGTCCGTCCGGTGTTTCCTCGGCGTCGCCGCCGAGCCGGTTGATCTCGGTGACCAGCGCCGCGAGCCTGTCCGTTTCGTGGCCGCGCAGGTGGGCGATGCCGCTCAGGCGCGAGGGGCCAGTGGCCAGGGCGCAGAGTGCCGCGACGGTCGGTGCGAGCTCGCTGGTGTCGGCGAAGTCGGCGCCCCTGATTTCACTGCCGCCGGTGACCGTGAGCGTTCCGGCCTCCAGGGTCACGGTGGCCCCCATCTCGGTCAGGATGCTCCGCCAGAGATCACCCACCTGGGTGGTGTGTTCGGGCCAGTCCGGGATCCGTACCGTGCCGCGCGATGCGAGGGCGGCGGCCAGGAAGGGCCCGGCGTTGGAGAGGTCCTGCTCGATCCGTTGATCGAAGGCGCGGATTGTTCCCGGGTTGACGATCCAGTGGTTCGGTGTGGAGTCGTCCACGGCGACGCCGACTCCGCGCAGCACGGCCACGGTCATGTTGATGTGGTCCAGGCTCGGGACGGCGCTTCCGGCATGCTCGAGGTGCAGGCCTTCGGTGAACCGTGCCCCGACGAGCAGCAGGGCCGAGACGAACTGGGAGGAGGCGCTGGCGTCAATGACGAGGTGCCCGCCGCGGACCTCTCCCGTGCCGGCGACAGTGAAGGGCAGGGAGGCGGGCATTTCGCCGGACTCACTGCTCACGGCGACGCCGAGCCCCACCAGGGCTTCGATGATGGTGCCCATCGGCCGTGCCCGGGCATGGGGGTCGCCGTCGAAAACTGTGGCGCCGCTCCGGAGGGCAGCCAGCGGCGGGACGAAGCGCATCACTGTGCCCGCCAGCCCGCAGTCGATGGCCACTTCTTGGCCGCCGGAATGCGGCGGGATGGGTGTTACCTCCAGGTCCGGGCCGAAGGCACCGTCGCCCGGCACCTCGCGGACCTCGGCGCCGAGCTGGCGCAGCGCCCCGATCATCAGGGCCGAATCACGGGAATGCAGCGGCGCCCGCAGGCGGCACGGGCCGTCGGCCAGGGCAGCGAGCACGAGGTACCTGTTGGTCAGGGACTTCGAACCGGGTACGCGGACAGTGGCGTCCACGGGCCGCTCCGCGAACGGCGCGGGCCAATGCGGTTCGGCGCCCGTGTTGTCGACGGGCACGCCCGGGATGGATCCTGTCATTCCTGCTTATGCCCCCACTGCGTGGTCTACGGCCTTGCGAACAGCCTTATCGGCCTTGTGGAGCTTCTTGCCCGTGGTCTTGCGGGCGTCCGCGGCCAGGTGGCTTGCCGTCTTCCGGGCGTCGGCGGCGAGATGCTCCGCGCGCCAGGCCAGGCTGGGCTTGCCGGCCGTGTCCACCGAGGCCAGCAGCACGCCGCCCGTCAGCGTGACGTTCTTCAGCAGCTGGGTCCGGCGGGCGTCCCTGCCTTCTTTGCTGCTGATGTCGGCGCTGCGCCACTCGACATACGCGTTCAGCGCCGAGATGAGGGCCAGGAGGGTTGCCGAAAACCGCGCGAACTTGCCGCAGGCGAAGAGGACGCCGGCACCCACCTGTGTTCCGCCGATGAGCCGGGCCAGGACTTTCTCGTCCGTCTGGAAGGGGAGCGTCTCTGCGGCACGGCGCAGGAGGGGTGACAACTGTTCCACAGTGTCGTCCGCATTCCTGAGCTTGTCCACGCCGGCGAGGACGAAACTTGAGGCCAGCATGGGCCGGGCGAGAAAACGGACAAAGGACATGAATTTCCTCCTGGATGGACGAGCCACGGTTTCTGCGGCGGAGTCGGTTCTAGTCTTGCACTTTTGCGGAATATTTGCCCGCCACACGTCGTTGTCGACTACAGGCCCGGAACAGCCTTTCGGACAATTGTCCGGGGCCGGTTGCCGGGGCTGAATCGTGACCGTGGCGTTGTGCCCGGCCGGACTATCGCAGTTCATGCCCTCGGGCTGGCCGCGGGCCGTCCCGGGCCGGACACGGAGATGCATGATGCGAGCTTGATGCGAGGGGACGGTCCTGCTGTGCAGGACCGATGGAGTGGAGATGGAGCTTTGACTTTGGTGAAAGATGCTGTGGGGCTGCGAAGCCCCTCCAGGCTGGGCCCCTATGTGGCGGCGGAGTTCAAGCCTGAGACGGCAGGGCTCGACGTGCCGAAATTTGACGTGCTGCGGGCAGTGTCCGCCGGTGCGGCCCCTGGTGCCGGACGCAGTCCGGGGCGGGGTCCGCGGATCACAGTAGACTTGAACGCAATGAGCACCGTGGATCCGGCCCTAGAGGCCGCACAGGAGAAGGACGCCGTAGACGGCGTCCAGGTCAGTTCGTCGGAGCCCGCCGAGGCGGCCGAGGAAATCGACGTCGCATCCGAGAGCCCGGAAGCCCGGCGGATCCGTTTTGAGCGCGACGCGATGCAATACGTTGACCAGCTGTATTCGGCGGCCATGCGGATGGCCAGGAACCCTGCAGACGCCGAGGACCTGGTCCAGGAGGCCTATACCAAGGCGTTTTCGGCGTTTCACCAGTACAAGCCCGGTACTAATCTGAAGGCCTGGCTGTACCGGATCCTGACGAATACGTACATCAACCTCTACCGCAAGCGCCAGCGCGAGCCGCTGCAGTCGAATTCGGACACCATCGAGGACTGGCAGCTCGCGCGGGCTGAATCGCACACGTCCAGCGGGCTCCGCTCAGCTGAGGCGGAGGCGCTGGACCACCTGCCCGATTCGGACGTCAAGCGGGCGCTGCAGGCCATTCCGGAGGAGTTCCGGCTCGCCGTCTACTTCGCCGACGTCGAGGGCTTTGCCTACAAAGAGATTTCAGACATCATGAACACCCCCATCGGCACTGTCATGTCCCGGTTGCACCGGGGCCGAAAGATGCTGCGGGACATGTTGGCGGATTACGCCGCCGAACGGGGATTCAAAGCTGCTCCGGACACGAAGGCAGCAGCGGAAAGCAACAATCAGGAGAACAGGAAATGAGCGACTGCCAGGGATTGGGCGATTGCGACGACGCCAGGATGCAACGCATTTACGAATATCTAGACGGAGCGCTGACCCGCAGTGACCTTGCGGAAATCAAGCATCACCTGGACGAGTGTCCGGAATGCACACACCAGTACGATCTCGAGTGCGTCATCCGGAACATGGTGAAGCGGTCCTGCACTGAAGCCGCCCCGGAGAACCTGAAGAACGCGATCCTGGACAGGATCCACAACATCCGCCCCGTGGACGCCTGAGGTCAGGCCGAACCTTAACGAAGTGCCCCCGCAACCAGCAGGTTGCGGGGGCACTTCGTTTAAGCTTCGGTTCTAGCCGTGGCTTAGGTGTTGGGGCGCTTCCCGTGGTTAGCGCCGCCACGCTTACGGTCACGGCGTTTACGTGCACGCTTGCTCATAGCTGGCCTCCTTAATATCGGTACTCGAAAGAGCTGCCCTCAAGTCTCCCACATCGGTGGACGGGCCGCGAACCGGCTTCCGGTGCGCGGAACGGCCGGCGGATGTTGCCGGCGGACGCGTAGACCGGGCAGCGGCCGGCGGCGTTTGGTGATCGGCGGTGGCCGGCCCGTAGGAGCCCCAGATGACGTTCACGGCTCGGCCTTCAAGGAATTCGTGATCGAAATGCGTGCCTGGTCAAGTACCGTCCTCATGGTCTCCAGCGTGACCGGCGTCAGTGGCCGCGTGCTGGCCTGCGTCCGGAGTTCCACCCTTAGGTCGTCCCGGAAGGATTGGAGCAGCATCTCCGCCTCCTTGAGCCTGCGGTGTCCCTCCGGGGAGGAGCGGGCAGCGGAGACGGTGAAGTCAGATGATCTGGCAGCGGAGCGGGCAGCTTCCGCGGTGGCTGCAAGATCCGCGCGCAGGCCCCGCATATTGGTCCGGATATCGGCCCGCAAGGCGTCTGCCAGCCGCCGGACGGACGCTGCAATGTCGTTTTCCACGCCCGCAAGTTCATCGCGCCGGCGGTTCAGCTCGGCCAGGCCTGCCGCCGTGATGCGGTAGTTGGTGCGCCGGCCTTCCGTTTCCGTGGCTACGAGTCCCTCTTCCTCCAGTTTCCCGAGCCGCGGATATATCGTGCCTGCGCTGGGGGAGTAGGTGCCACCGAACCGTTCGCTCAAGGCCTTGATGAGTTCGTACCCGTGCTTGGGCCCGGATTCCAGGAGCGCGAGGAGGTACAGCCGCAGCGCGCCGTGGGCAAAGACCGGGGGCATCAGAGCGGCGTTTCTGCGTCGGCGGGAACCTGGCCGTGGAAGATGGAGGTCTTGCCGGACACCGAATTGGTCCGCACCAGCATCAGCCTGGCGTCCGGGCCTGCGATGGTCTGCAGCTTGCCGCCCGGCTGCATGTACTTCTGGTCATCAATCACCACGGCACCGCTGGCGGATTTGGCCACGATGTCCACGCCTACGTCGCGGGGGAGCCTGATGGTCAGGTCGCCGGACACCGAGTTGGCCCCAAAGTCGTGGGTGAAGCCTTGCAGGTCGAAGCTCATGTCGCCGCTGACGGTGTTGGCGCGGATGTTGCTGAAATGGCCCGACGCCGTGACCTCGCCCGAGACGCTTTTTGCCGTCAGGACCCCGCGGTGGTTCCGGGCGATCACTTCGCCGCTGACGGTGTTCACATGGAGATCGCCAGACGTGCCGTCCGACATGACCGAGCCGGACACCGTGTTGAGTTTGGTGTGGCCGCTGATGCCGGACACAAGGCCGTCGCCGCTGACGGTGCCGGCTTCGACTTCGACGCCGGCCGGTACCGCGATGCTGATGACCACAGAATTGTTGCTGTTGTTGTTGACCGACCCCATCAGGTTCTTGAACCAGCCCTGCGGGCCGTGCAGCTGGTGCCGGACCTCGAGGCGTCCGTCGGCGAGGGTAACGGCCAGCGGGTCGCCGTGGACTTCGGAGACCTCGATGCGGGTCACGTCCTCGTCGTGGGTGACGATATCAAACCGGCCCCGGACAATGCCGAGCTTCAGCGACGAGACGCCGTCGACGTCGATGGTCTGGGGGCCGGTGGCGGTCCACGAGTTCTCTGCCATGATTCCTCCGCTTGCGATATATCGTGACTGTCACATCACGATATATCGCAAGACGCGGAAGATCAAGATATATCGCGAGTACTCCCGCCTACTCGGGCGTGTCCATTCCCAGCCACTGGAACCAGCCGCGATGCAAAACCAGCCACGCCATCAGCCCGTAGCCCGCCTGCCCCGGGGTGCCGCCGTTGGCAGCGAGGTCCTGGCGCCATTGCTCGTGGTTGAGCAGCGGCGAAAAGGTGTCCACGTAGAGGTGCTTTCGCCGCGTGGTGACGTCGGCGAAGGCCGTGTTGAGTTCATCCAGCCGGCGGTTCTGTTCCGGATCCAGGGTGGGTGGCGGCCCCACGACAAAGACTTCGAGCCGCTTCTGCGTGGCGGAATCGAGGATGTTGGCCAGATTGAGCCTGCTCCGCGCCGTGGACAGCCCGAACTCTATGTCCCGCCCTGAAAGCCCGATGACCAGTCGGTTCTCGTAATGGTCGCTGAACCGTCGGCCCGTTTCCTCAAGCCACCGCGCCGCGAGGCCTTCGGTGCCTTCCTGGGGGCAGGGAAGTGCAAAGCTTTCAACCGTCATGCCGTCCTGCGGAGTGCGGGCCAACACGCGGCCCAGCCAGCCCAAGGCTCGGGGGTCCCCGAGTCCGGCCAGCAGTTCATCGCCAACAGCCGCAATCCGCAGCTTCCTGTCTTCCACTACTACCTCTTCACCTATAGGGAGGGCGTGCCCCGGATACGGACCAGTTCCGCACGGTGGCGCAATCCGCAGCCTGCGCCGCCGTCCTGCCTGTGTCCATTAACTCACGCCGATTAAACAGAACTGCCCGGCTGAAACGGTTTGTCACCGTTCGGCCGGGCAGCTGCACTGCTACTTGCGCTTGAAGGCCTGCTTCAGAAGTGCATCCTGCTCGGCGGCATGGCGCTTCATGGAGCCGGCAGCGGTTGATGCCGAAGCCGGGCGGGAAACCAGGCGAACGTAGCGGTCAAGTGCCGCCGGGAGGTTCAGTCCCATGAACGGCCACGGGCCCTGGTTCGCGGGCTCGTCCTGCGCCCACACCACTTCGGCGTTGGGGTACTTGGCCAGCTCGGCTTTGATTTCCTCCTGGGGCAGCGGGTACAGCTGCTCCACTCGTACGATCGCCGTCGTCTTGTCGTCCGTCTTCTGCCGGGTGGACAGGAGGTCGTAGTACAGGCGGCCCGAGACCAGGAGAACGCGTTCGACGGCGTCCGCCGGCAACTGCTCATGGTCACCAATGACGGGCCTGAAGCCGCCGGTGGTGAAGTCCTCCACGGACGAGGCAGCAGCCTTGAGGCGCAGCAGCTGCTTCGGCGTGAAGATGATCAGCGGCTTGCGCGGACGGCTGTAAGCCTGGCGGCGCAAGAGGTGGAAGTGTGATGCCGCGGTGGTGGGATTGGCCACGATCATGTTTTCCTCGGCACACATCTGCAGGAAGCGCTCGATGCGGGCAGACGAGTGGTCGGGTCCCTGGCCCTCGTAGCCGTGCGGCAGCATCAGGACGAGCGACGAACGCTGGCCCCACTTCTGCTCTGCGGATGAGATGAACTCATCGATGATGGTCTGCGCGCCGTTGACGAAGTCGCCGAACTGGGCCTCCCACAGCACCAGTGCATCCGGACGCTCCACGGAGTAGCCGTATTCGAAGCCCATGGCCGCGTATTCGGACAGGAGGGAGTCGTAGATCCACAGTTTGGCCTGGTCTTCGGAGAGGTGGCCCAGAGGGGTCCACTCATGACCGGTGGCGCGGTCGTGGAAGACGGCGTGGCGCTGCACGAAGGTGCCGCGGCGGGAATCCTGGCCGGCGAGCCGGACGGGGACGCCCTCCATCACCAGTGAACCGAAGGCCGCGAGTTCGCCGAAGCCCCAGTCGATGCCGCCCTCGCGGGACATCTGTTCACGCTTCTCCAGGAGCTGCTTGAGCTTGGCATGCACAGTGAAGCCCTCCGGAATATCCAGATGGGCCTTGCCGATGCGGGCCAGGGTGTCCGCTGAGATTGCGGTGGACGCCGGAGCGTTGGTGCCGGAGTCCGACTGCTGCGCCTGGGGCCGCTCGATGTCGGAGACAGCTGCGGAGTCGGCGGTGATGATCGGGATGGGCGAGGTCTGCGCCGCATGGGTTTCGGCAAAGACCCGCTCGAGGCGTTCCTGGTAGTCGCGGAGCAGCTGCTCTGCTTCTTCCTCGGTGATGTCGCCGCGGCCGATCAGTGATTCGGTGTAGAGCTTTCGGACGGAGCGCTTGGCCTCGATGAGGTTATACATCAGCGGCTGGGTCATTGAGGGGTCGTCGCCCTCGTTGTGGCCGCGGCGGCGGTAGCAGACCATGTCGATGACAACGTCCTTGTGGAACCGCTGGCGGAACTCGTAGGCGAGCTGGCCGATGCGGACCACTGCTTCCGGATCGTCGCCGTTCACGTGGAACACCGGAGCCTGGATCATCTTGGCGACGTCCGTGGAGTAGGTGGACGAACGCGAGGAGGACGGAGCGGTGGTGAACCCGACCTGGTTGTTGACCACGACGTGGATGGTGCCGCCCGTGCGGTAGCCCCGCAACTGGGAAAGGTTCAGCGTTTCGGCCACAACACCCTGGCCGGCGAATGCTGCGTCACCGTGCACCATGATGGGCAGCACGGGGAAGGCCTCGCCCTGGTCCAGACGGTCCTGCTTCGCCCGCACGATGCCCTCCAGCACGGAGTCCACCGCTTCCAGATGAGAGGGGTTGGCGGCCAGGTAGACCTTGGTTTCCTTGCCGCTGTCCGAGGTGAACGTGCCTTCGGTTCCCAGGTGGTACTTGACGTCGCCGGAACCCTGCACGGAGCGGGGATCCTGCGTTCCCTCGAATTCACGGAAGACCTGGGCATAGGTCTTGCCCGCGATGTTGGTGAGCACGTTGAGGCGGCCGCGGTGGGCCATGCCAATGGCAACCTCGTCCAGTCCGTCGTCGGCGGCATCGGAGATGATGGCGTCAAGTAGCGGGATCAGGGACTCGCCGCCCTCGAGGGAGAAACGCTTCTGGCCGACGAACTTGGTCTGCAGGAAGGTCTCGAACGCCTCTGCTGCGTTGAGCTTGGAGACGATGCGGAGCTGCTCTTCACGGCTCGGCTTGGAGTAAGCGTGCTCCAGCTGGTCCTGGAACCACTTGCGCTCTGCCGGCTCCTGGATGTGCATGTACTCGATGCCCGTGGTGCGGCAGTAAGCATCGCGCAGCACGCCGAGGATGTCGCGGAAGGCCAGCATGGGCTTGCCGCCGAAGCCACCGGTAGGCCATTCGCGGTCCAGGTCCCACAGCGTCAGGCCGTAGGTGAGGACGTCGAGGTCCGGGTGCTTGCGCTGGACGTACTCCAGGGGATCGGTGTCCGCCATGAGGTGGCCGCGCACGCGGTAGGAGTGGATCAACTGCTGGATCCTGGCGACCTTGTTGATCTGATCGGAGGGGTCCACCTGGAGGTCCGGGCTCCAGCGCACAGGCTCGTAGGGGATGCGCAGGGATTCGAAAATCTCGTCGTAGAAGTCCTGGGCGCCCAGCAGGAGCTGGTGGACCAGCTTGAGGAATTCACCGCTGCCTGCCCCCTGGATGACGCGGTGATCATAGGTGGACGTCAGCGTGAGCACCTTGCTGATGGCGTTGTGCGCGATGATCTTCTCGCTGGCACCCTGGAATTCCGCGGGGTAGTCCAGTGCGCCGACGCCGATGATGGCGGCCTGGCCCTTGGACAGGCGGGGAACAGAGTGGACCGTGCCGATGCCGCCCGGGTTGGTCAGGGACACGGTGGTGCCGGAGTGGTCGTCCGCCGTCAGCTTGCCGTTGCGGGCCCGCTTGATGAGGTCCTCGTAGGTGTGCCAGAACTCGGAGAAGTTGAGCGTCTCCGCTTTCTTGATGTTCGGGACCATGAGCAGGCGTGTGCCGTCCGGTTTCGGCATATCGATTGCGATGCCGAAATTGACGTGGGCGGGCTGGACGGCGACAGGCTTGCCGTCCACCTCGTCGTAGTACACGTTCATGGAAGGGAACTGGGAAAGCGCCCTGATGACGGCGTAGCCGATCAGGTGGGTGAACGAGACCTTGCCGCCGCGCGCACGCGCCAGGTTCGAGTTGATGACAACGCGGTTGTCGATCAGGAGCTTTGCCGGAATTGCCCGGACGCTGGTGGCGGTCGGCACCTCGAGGCTGGTGACCATGTTCGAGGCGATGGCCTTGGCCGGTCCGCGGAGGACCGAGACAACATCTTCCTCGGGTGCGGTGGGCGCCTTGACGTTTTTCGGAAGCTGGGCCGGAATAGGCTGGGCGCCGCTGCCCGCCTCGGTCTTCTTCGCGCCGTCGCGGGCTATCGTAGCGGGGGCCTTCTTGGCGGGTGCGGCAGGAGCGGCGGCCGGCGACGTTGCCGGCGGTGCCGCGGGTGCCTGGCCCGCGGGGTTAGCAGCAGCCGGGGCCTTTGCAGGCACCGGCGGAGTCACAACGGGCATCTCGCGCGTGGCCGGATTGGCCGGTGCGGACGTCACATTCGGGACCCCGTTGGAAGTTGGGCCGCTACCACTGTCAAAAGATTCGAACAGGGGCCACCATTTGGCATCGACCGTATTCTTGTCCTGCTGGTAACGCTCGTACAGTTCGTCAACGAGCCACTCGTTTCCGCCAAATTCCTCTGGTAGACGGTGGCTAGGCTGCTCTGGCACTTGAAATACGCCTCTTCCATGAGTTTGAATTCCCTCTGGTCGCCAAGGTGCCACGGCACAACAATCGAACCAGTTTCTGTGTCCTGTGAACCCAGACCTCTGCCAGTCTAGTGACCGTTCCGGCTTAACTGCCAATAAGGGTGACTCAAATCATGTACTCGCCGAATTGTGGCTTGAGAGTGGCTTAAATCCGGGAATCAATGACCTCCGGCGCCGGCCCGCCGGTCTTGCCGGGCGGGCGTTTTTTTGCGGGAACCGCACGCGTTACGCAGCGCCCGGGCGCGCCAAGTGCACCACCGCGGGCGCCGCTGCTCCTGTAGACTGCAATTCTTATGGACAGTAAATCTAGGTGCCGGCCTGGGGGCTGTCAGCGGAGCAGAATCAGCGCCGTACAGCCCACCCGCAGAGCCGGCAATCCCCGTTCACGTTCCCGCCAATGTCCGCCGCTTCACCTCGCCGGGACTTCCGTGGATGCGGCTCCGGCCGACCATCCTCCGCCTGGCAGTTACGCCGGCATTCCCTCTTCGGCCCGCGGCCCGCGCCGGCCCGGCAGCATCACGGCAGGCCGCTAAATGGAGTGGCTTCTTCTCGCGGCCGGGTTCCTGCTGATCCTCGGCACCGGCTTTTTCGTCGCCGTCGAATTTTCCCTTATTGCGCTCGACCAGCCCACAGTGCAGCGCGCTGTGGATGACGGCGACACCGCCGCAGTCCCGCTGCTCAAGTGCCTCAAGTCGCTCTCCACCCAGCTCTCCAGCTGCCAACTGGGCATCACCATGACAACCCTGCTCACCGGCTATGTCATGGAACCGTCGGTGGGCGCGCTGCTGGAAGCGCCGCTGGCCCTGCTCGGCCTTCCCGAAGCGATGGCCGGATCTGTTTCCCTGGTGCTCGCCATGGTGATTGCCACCCTGCTCTCCATGCTGCTCGGCGAGCTGGTTCCCAAGAACATGGCGATCGCCCTGTCGTTCCGCATCGGCCGCGCCCTCGC
The DNA here is from genome assembly GCF_002929275.1 of Arthrobacter sp. ZGTC131. GTDB lineage: Bacteria > Actinomycetota > Actinomycetes > Actinomycetales > Micrococcaceae > Arthrobacter. Next base: position 202,211 of record NZ_PJIK01000001.1, on the reverse strand, counting down.
GCGGCCCCAGCTGATGTTCACCGCCATCTTCAAGCCGGCCATCATCCTGCTGAACGGTTTTTCGAACAAGGTGCTCAACGTCTTCGGACTCGAGGCGAAAGAAGAAATCTCGGGAGCCCGGACGCCCGCCGAGCTTGCGTCCCTCGTGCGCAGGTCCGCAGCCATGGGAACCCTGGACGTCGGGACCGCAAACTTCGTCGCCCGGACCCTGAACTTCTCCGGACGTTCGGCTGCCGATGTGATGACCCCGCGCATCCGGGTCGAGGCCATCAACGCACACCAGCCTGTGTCGGACATCCTCGACGCCGCGCGCCGCACCGGCTACTCGCGTTTCCCCGTGATCGGCGAATCCACTGACGACATCCGCGGGCTGGTGCACGTGAAGAAGGCCATTGCCGTGCCGTCGAAGCGGCGGTCCAAGCTGGAGGCGGGCGCCATCATGACCGATGTTCTGCGGGTGCCGGAAACCATCCACCTCGATGCCCTGCTGGCCGAACTTCGGGAAGGCAACATGCAGCTCGCTGTGGTGCTGGACGAATACGGCGGAACTGCCGGGATTGCCACGCTGGAGGACCTCGTCGAGGAAATCGTGGGCGAAGTGGCAGACGAACACGACAAGGTCCGGCCCGGCCTGCTGCAGAGTGCCTCGGGTGACTGGTATTTCCCGGGCCTGCTGCGGCCGGATGAACTGTCCGAACAGATTCCCGGACTCAGTGTCCCCGACGAGGCCGCCTATGAAACGGTTGGCGGTTACGTCATGAGCGAGCTCGGGCGCATCGCCTCGGTGGGGGACACTGTCCAGGTTGGCGGCGGCACGCTGAACGTCACCCGGATGGACGGCCGCCGCATCGACCGGATCTGCTTCAAGCCGGACCGCGAACCCGGCGACGGCTCCGCAAGTGAGCCTGCCGCAGAGATGCCCTCCGCAAGGAACGGCTCCTACAGGAACGGTTCGTCGCGGAAGGGATCCGTCCGGAAGGGCGCGTCCCGGAACGGTTCGTCGAGGAACGTCTCCTCCAAGGACGCGTCGGCCACGAACGGGGGCGCGGCATGAGCGACTGGGTCGGACTTCTCTGGCTGGTGCTGCTGCTCATCGGCAACGCTTTCTTCGTCGCGGCCGAGTTTGCGGTCATGTCCGCACGCCGGAGCCAGATCGAGCCGCTGGCTGACTCCGGCTCCCTGCGCGCGCAAACCACCCTGCGGGCCATGGAGAACGTCTCGTTGATGCTGGCCTGCGCGCAGCTGGGCATCACGGTCTGTTCCCTGTTGATCCTGCTGGTTGCCGAACCGGCAATTCACCACCTGCTGGCTGTTCCTCTGGCGGCACTCGGAGTGCCCATGGAAATTGCCGACGTCGCCGCGTTCGTGGTGGCGCTGATGGTGGTCACGTTCCTGCACGTGACGTTCGGGGAGATGGTGCCAAAGAACATCTCCGTGTCGGTGGCGGACAAGGCGGCCCTGCTTCTGGCTCCGCCCCTGATGTTCGTCGCGCGCATCGTGAACCCGGTGATCGTCGCACTGAACTGGTCCGCGAACCACATCCTCAAGCTCATGCGGATCGAGCCGAAGGACGAGGTCAACTCCTCCTTTACCCTCGAAGAGGTCCAGTCCATCGTGCAGGAGTCCACCCGGCACGGGCTGGTGGATGATGATGCGGGCCTCATCACCGGCGCGCTCGAGTTTTCGGAGCACACGGCCGCCGATGTCATGGTTCCGCTGGAGCGGCTCGTCATGCTGAGGACCTCCGCGACCCCGCTGGAGTTCGAAAAGGCCGTGAGCCGGACCGGGTTCTCCCGGTTCCCGATGGTGGACGACGACGGCATGCTCGCCGGCTACCTGCACATCAAGGACGTGCTTGCGATTCCCGAATCGGGCTACGGGCACGCCATTGCCGAAAGCCGGATCCGGTCGCTGGCCAACCTCGCACGCGGCGACGAGATAGAAGATGCGATGTCCGTCATGCAGCGCACCGGCTCCCACCTGGCACGCGTGATCGGACCCCATGGCCAGACGGAAGGCGTGCTGTTCCTTGAGGACGTGATCGAACAGCTGGTGGGCGAAATCCGCGATGCCACGCAGGCCAAGGGGATCCGCCGGCTCGGCGAGCCCAACGGCGACTAACAGGGCTCATGGGGCGGTCGGGGGACAGAGTCCCCCGGCCGCAGTTCTAAATAGGAATCATTCCTATTTAGCGATACACTCGGTAGGGTTGCTGATCCCGAAAATGCTATTCCCAGAACTGAGGTTTTCTCCGTGCGCATGACCGTCCGTACATCCATCACCGCCGCCATTGCCGGTCTCGGCCTGCTGCTCACGGCCTGCGGAACGACGCCGGAGATTTCCGCACCGACTGCCGGCAACGGCATCCCCGTTGTCACCTCGACCAACGTGTACGGCGAAATCGTTGAATCCATCGGCGGCGACAAAGTAAACGTCACCGCCATCATTTCCCGGACCAGCCAGGACCCCCACTCCTATGAGGCCACAGCCCAGGACAGGCTGGTCATCTCCAAGGCCAAGCTGGTGGTGGAAAACGGCGGCGGCTACGACGACTTCATCCACACGATGGCCGACGACAACAACATCCCGCATGACAGCATCGTCAGTGCCGCGGAAGTGTCGGGGCTGGTCCCCGCAAGTGACAGCACACCATCCGCGACGGCCGAAAGCGGCCACAGCCATGACCATGGCGAGTTCAATGAACACGTGTGGTACAGCCCGCAGGCCATGTCCCGGGTTGCCGACGCGGTGGCCGTGAAGCTGGGAACGATCGACCCCGGTTCGGCTGCTGAGTTCAAGGCCAATGCCGCTTCCTTCAAGTCAGGACTGACGGAACTCGAAGGCAAGCTCGCCGCCATCAAAAAGGCGCACGCAGGGTCCCGTGTCGCCGTCACTGAACCCGTACCGCTCTACCTGCTCGAGGCCGCCGGACTCGATAACCGCACTCCGGCCGAGTACACCGCCGCCATCGAAGAGGGGACCGACGTGTCGCCGGCCGTCCTGAAAGCTGCCACTGCGCTGGCAGCATCGCCTGAGACCAGAATGCTCGCCTACAATGAGCAGACCGACGGCCCGCAGACCGAGGCGCTGAAGAATGCGGCCGCTGCCGCTGGCACGCCCGTCGTGAATTTCAGCGAGACTTTGCCCGAGGGCAAGACGTACCTGCAGTGGATGGCGGACAATGTGGGGAACATCAGCAAAGCCCTGGAGACCAAGAATTGACCCCAGTCATCAGCCTGCGCAAAGCATCCCTCAAGTTTGGCAAGCGGGCGCTCTGGGAAGACCTGGACCTCGACATCAAGCCCGGGGAATTCTTTGCGGTTCTTGGACCCAACGGCAGCGGTAAGACCAGCTTCCTCAAAGTGCTTTTGGGCCTGCAGGAACTGCACTCCGGGAGCGCAACACTCGGAGGCCATCCCGTAGAACGGGGCAGCCGGATGATCGGCTACATCCCGCAGCAGAAGCCCTTCCTCCCTGATACCCCGATGCGGGCGCGGGACCTCGTGGGCCTCGGCGTTGACGGCCACCGCTGGGGCATCCGGGTGCGGAACGCCAAGGCCAACCGCAGGATTGACGAGCTGCTGGACCTTGTCGGGGCCAGCGACTACGCCAAGGTGCCGGTCGGGCAGCTGTCGGGCGGGGAGCAGCAACGGCTGCGCATCGCCCAGGCCCTGGCGACGGACCCCAAGGTGCTGCTCTGTGACGAGCCGCTGTTGTCTCTGGACCTGCACCACCAGCAGGCGGTCAGCGCCCTCATCAACAAGCAATGCCACGAGCAAAAGAGCGCCGTGGTCTTCGTGACCCACGAGATCAATCCGATCATCGACTACGTCGACAGGGTCCTGTACCTGGCCGGAGGCCGTTTCAGTGTGGGCACTCCGCACGAGGTGATGACCACCGACGTCCTGTCCGAGCTTTACGACAGCCACGTGGAAGTGATCCACGCGAACGGCCGGATCGTCGTCGTCGGACTCCCGGACGCCACCACCCATCATCACGACGAGGCACATGCTGCCGCCGGGGAGGGTGTCTGATGGATCCGGAAGGCATCCTGCAATCGGTGTTCAACTTCGAAAACTACGGTGAACTGCTGGTCCTGGTACAGAACTCGCTGTGGGCCGGAGCCGTGTTGGGCCTGCTCGGCGGCCTCGTGGGCACGTTCGTGATGAAGCGCGACCTCGCATTCGCCGTCCACGGCATCTCCGAGCTTTCCTTTGCCGGGGCAGCCTTCGCGCTCCTCATCGGGGCCGACGTCGTGTTCGGTTCGCTGATCGGCTCGGTGGCCGCCGCGCTCCTGCTGGGCCTCATGGGGGTGCGGGCCAGGGACAAGAATTCCATCATCGGCGTGATCATGCCGTTCGGTCTGGGCCTCGGCATCCTGTTCCTGTCCCTTTATGAGGGCCGCGCGGCCAACAAGTTCGGCCTCCTGACCGGGCAGATCGTCTCCGTGGACACGGTGCAGCTGCAGGTCCTTGCCGGTACCGCGGTGGTGGTCATGGCTGCGCTCTGCGCAATCTGGCGGCCGCTGAGCTTCGCAAGCGTCGACCCCGAACTCGCCGAGGCGCGCGGCGTCCCGGTGCGGGCGCTGGCGCTGGCCTTCATGGTGCTGCTGGGCGTCAGCGTGGCTTTGTCGATACAGATAGTTGGCGCGCTGCTTGTTCTTGCCCTGCTGATCACTCCTGCGGCGGCTGCCCTGCGGCTGACGTCGTCACCCCGCCTGGTGGTGCTCCTGAGCGTGGTGTTCGCCGTGGTGGCCACAGTGGGCGGCATCCTCCTGGCCCTCGGCGGCCGCATCCCCATCAGCCCCTACGTGACCACGCTGTCCTTCCTGATCTACGTGGCGTGCAGGGTGATCGGAAGCGTCCGAGCCAAGCGCGGGCTCAACGGCAGGGTTATGCGGACCGCGTAGTGCTGCCTGAATCCGCACCGGACGCGGCGCCCGCCTTGCGCGCCGAGCAATCGGGGCACAGGCCATAAATCTCCACCGTGTGAGCCACTTCGGTGAACCCGTGCTCCTGCGCGGTCCGCGCGGCCCAGGTTTCGACGGCGGGAGCCTCCACTTCGACTGCCTTGCCGCAGTTCCGGCACAGCAGGTGGTGATGGTGCCCCGTCACTGCGCACCGGCGGTACACGGCCTCGCCGTCCCCGTTCCGCAGAACGTCCACCAGCCCCTCATCGGCCAGTGACTGCAGAATCCGGTAGGCCGTGGCCAGGGAGACAGACACGCCCTTGTTCTGGAGTATCCGGTACAGCTCCTGGGTGCTGACGAAGTCATCAAGGTCGTCAAGTGCGGCGCTCACGGCCAGCCGCTGCTTGGTGACACGCTGCTCTTTGCCGCCAGCTGCCGCCGAAGGGGTCAGCTGCCTGCCGTCAGCGCTGGCGCCGTGTGGCATGAATGGACTCGCTTCGCTAAGGGATATTGGCAATGTACAAGATTACCAGCCGGAGCTCCGTGGACACTGATCGGGGGGATCCCTAGGCTGGCGGCATGAAGCTGACAAAATTCACGCATGCGTGCGTCCGGCTGGAACGGGACGGGCGGGTCCTGGTGCTGGATCCCGGGACGTTCTCGGAGTCCGCCGAAGCGCTCGACGGTGCGCACGCTGTCCTCATCACGCACGAGCACCCGGACCACATCGACGTTGCGGCCGTGGCGTCCGCGCTGGCGGGCAACGCGGAGCTGCAGCTCTTCGCGCCGGAGGGCGTGGCGCAGAACCTCCGCACGGAGGCGCCCGGCGCCGCGTCGCGGGTGCATGCCGTGAAGCCGGGAACGTCGTTCGACGCCGCCGGATTCGCCATCCGCAGCTTCGGCGGCCAGCACGCACTGATTCACCCGCACGTTCCGGTGGTGGCCAACATCGGCTACCTCGTGGACGAGAACGTGTACCACCCCGGCGACTCGTTCATCATTCCTGACGGCATCAGCGTGCGCACCCTGCTGGTGCCGGTCCACGCTCCCTGGAACAAGGTGAGCGAGGTGGTGGACTTTGTCATCGGGGTCCGCGCGCCGCGGGCATACCCTATCCACGACGGACTGCTCAACGGCACTGGCCTGGACCTGGTTGAGGGTCACGTCAAGCGGCTGGGCGCCAGGTATGGCACCGAGTTCGCGCACCTCTCCAGCCGTGAATCCGTGGACGTCTAAGGGCTCCAGGTGCCCGTCTCGAAGAACGCGCTGATGGTGTCCTCATGCGGCTCGGGATCCAGTCCCTGCGCCGCCAGCCACGCGGGGCTGTAGTAGCTGCCCGCATAGCGGTCTCCGCCGTCGCACATCAGCGACACGACACTGCCCCGCTGCCCCTCGGCGACCATCCGCGCGATCAGCTGCCAGACACCCCACAGGTTGGTGCCCGTGGACGGCCCGGCATGCAGGCCTGCCAAGGAATGCAGGTGCCGCATGGCCGCGACGGAGGCGGCGTCCGGCACCTGGATCATGTGGTCGATCACGGCGGGCACGAAGCTTGGCTCCATGCGCGGCCTGCCAATTCCCTCGATCCGGGAGGGAAGGCCCGTGCTGAAGCCGGCCGAACCGCTGCGCCAGCCGGGATAGAAAGCTGAATTCTCCGGGTCCACCACAGCCAGCGACGTGTCATGGCGGTGATAGCGGAGGTACCGTCCGATCGTGGCGCTCGTCCCGCCCGTCCCCGCGCCCACCACGATCCACCGCGGAACCGTGTGCTCCTCGAGAGCCAGCTGCTGGAAGATGGACTCGGCAATGTTGTTGTTGCCCCGCCAGTCCGTGGCGCGCTCGGCGTAGGTGAACTGGTCCATGTAGTGGCCCTTGCTCGTCGCCGCCACGTCCGCGGCAGCCGCATAGACCTCCGAGGCATGGTCCACCAGCAGGCAGGCGCCGCCGAAATGTTCGATCAGCGCGATCTTTTCGGGGCTGGTGGTCCGCGTCATGACCGCGATGAAGGGAAGTCCGAGCAGCTGCGCGAAGTAGGCTTCGGACACCGCCGTGCTGCCGCTGGAGGCCTCCACGAGGGTGGTGCCCTCCGTGATCCAGCCGTTCACCAGGCCAAACAGGAACAGGGACCGGGCCAGCCGGTGCTTCAGGCTTCCCGAGCGGTGCGTGGATTCGTCCTTGAGGTAAAGCTGGACACCCCAGTGCTCCGGCAGCGGCACGGAATACAGGTGGGTGTCCGCCGAACGGTTGTTTTCCGCGTTGATCTTGCGGACGGCTTCGTCGGCCCATGCCCTGCTCCTGTTGCCTGCAATGTTCACCGAATCAGCCTACCGGTGCAGGGGCCGCGCTCGGGGCCGAAGTTGTCCCGGCACCGGAGTTGTCCGGCGTTAGAGTTGGATCTGCCGGCCCCGGTTGTTCCACGCCAAAGGAGACTTTAATGGCTACCCTCATGGATGTATCCGCGCTGAATGCCCGGATCACGTCCGGACAGCGCACCGTTCTGCTGGATGTCCGCTGGGCTCTCGGGGACCCCGACGGCCGCGCCCACTACCTCAGGGAACACATTCCGGGAGCGGTGTACGTGGACCTCCCCACCGAACTGGCGGAACCCGCGGATCCCGCCCGGGGACGGCATCCGTTGCCGCCGACCGAAAAGCTGCAGGAGGCCGCACGGGGCTGGGGAATCTGCGAAGGCGACGTCGTGGTCGCTTACGACGATGCCGGCAGCACGTCGGCCGCCCGCCTGTGGTGGATGCTCCGCAATGCGGGCTTCGGCAGTGTTTACCTGCTCGACGGCGGCCTGGCCGCCTGGCGGGGGGCCGGGTTGCCGCTCAAGGAGGGCCTCGAGCAGTCTGCTCCGGGCGACGTGACGATCACCGACGGCGGCATGCCGGTGATCGACGCCGCGAAAGCCGCCGAATGGGCTGCCTACGGCGTGCTGCTGGACGCGCGCGCCGGCGAGCGGTATCGCGGCGAGATAGAGCCGGTTGACCCGCGGGCGGGCCACATCCCCGGGGCCGTCAGCGCTCCCACCACCGGGAACCTTGACGACGGCGGCCGCTTCCTGCCGGCCGAGGAACTCCGGCTCCGCTTCGCCCGCCTTGGGGTCAATGCGGCGACGCCGACGGCGGCGTACTGCGGCAGCGGCGTGACGGCCGCCCATGAGATCGCGGCACTGGAAATCGCTGGCATCACCGCGGCGCTTTTCCCCGGATCCTTCTCCGAGTGGTCCAATGATGCGTCCCGGCCGGTGGCGACGGGCGCAGCGCCCGGGTGACCCGTGCCGGCGGCAACGGGCGGTTTTCAACCATCGTCGCAACAGGTTCGATGTGAAGGTGGCAGATGCCCTGGTAGTACTCGAGCGGTTCACAGTCGTCCGGTGAGGGATCCGCGGTAGCAAACTTCACGATCGCTTCGACCCCCAGCCTGTCCCCGATCGCGGCGGAGAGGCGCGGGTACGTGAAGGTCTTCGTCCATCCGGAGAGGGCCTCGCACTGCTGTTGTCCACGAGTTACGGTCCGGACGATTTCGCTTGGCCCCGGTTCCTGATTTAATTCAAGTAGGGCCAGCCATCGCGACAGAGCCCCTCAAGCGGCGTTCGCGTGAGCTGGCATCGGCAGTCAGGTGGCGGTAACCATGGGCATCAAAGTGGCAGTCGGTTATGACGGCTCGGACCCGTCCAAGCTAGCCCTGCGCTGGGCCGTGGAATATGCCATTGCATCGCAGGCGATGGTGCGCGTCATCCATGCCTGGATCTGGCCGCTGTTCACTCATGACGTAGGACCGGTGAAGGGCGTCGCCGACAGCGGGCTGCGGCACGCGGCCGAGGAAATTCTTTCCGAGGGCGTGGAACTCGCCCGCGGGATTTCGGCCGGATTGGAAATCGAACCGGGGATGGCTGCGGGCCTGCCCGCTGACGTTCTGCGTCAGGAATCCGCTGATGCGGACCTGCTCGTGGTCGGTAACCGCGGGCTGGGCGGCTTCCTCGGAAAACTGGTTGGCTCCGTTTCCGTTGACCTCACCGGGGCGTGTCCCTGCCCCCTCGTGGTGGTTCGGGCTCAACGTGGGGAAGGGAAACCGGTGGTCGCCTGTGTCGACGGCCACCTGCGGAGCAGCAAGGTCCTCGAGCAGTCAGTCCGTGTGGCGCAAACCCTGCAGACGACGTTGCGGATCGTCCATGTTGATCCGTCCGCGCCGGCCTGGAAGCGGCACACACCCTCGCCGTCGCACAACCGCGACGTGCTGCGCAATGCCCTGCTCTGGGTGCAGGATCTCGCCCCTGACCTGGCTGTGACGGAGGAACTGCTCCCCGGCCGCTCCGTGCATACTGCACTGGTCGACGCGGGAGCAGATGCCGAACTGCTGGTGTTGGGAGCTCACAGGCGTGAAGGCCATTCGGGGACCCTGGCCACAGTTCTGACCCACGCACATTGCAACGTCATGATAGCCAGATAACAAGGCGTGCGGCCTCGCCCGGATTCCGGGTGGGGCCCGCCTGATTCAACCAATGCCCTCCTGTGGAGGGTCGGAGCGATCCTCCACAGGAGGGTCTTGGCGTGGGGCTTTCTCATCATGTTTTTGGTGGGCCTGGGCGAGCAGGTCCAGCAGTTCCTTCTCGTCCTTTGCCTGGTGGCGGTGCCTGGGCCCGAAGCTTTGGATTTGTTGTTCTTCCTCGAGTAGCTTTCCGAAGATCCGGTTCCGTTCCCCGATATCCGCGGTGTAATCAGGGTTCAGGTAATTGACTGCATCGCGGCGGGCGGCGGAGATGACCGCCTGAGCCTTACCGCGGGAACTGAGCAGGGACACGAGAACAGTGACGCCGAGCACCGTGATGATGACGGTCAGCGAAAGCCTTGTACCGAACTCGACTACCGGTACGGGATTGCCGTCGTTGATAAATGGCACGGAGTTTTCGTGCAGGGCGTGGAGCATGAGTTTCACGCTGATGAATCCTAGGATCAGCGCCAGACCGTAGGAGAGGAAGATCAGGCGGTTCAGGAGACCGTCGATCAGGAAGTACAGCTGGCGAAGGCCAAGCAGTGCGAATGCGTTGGCAGTGAAGACGATAAAGACGTCCTGGGTCAGGCCAAAGATCGCCGGGATCGAGTCCAAGGCGAAGAGAATGTCTGTGCCGGCGATGGCAACCATCACGAGCAGCATGGGCGTCAGAGCCCGTTTGCCCTCCTGGACGGTGAACAGCTTGTCACGGTCGTAGTAGTCGGTGGTGTGAAATAGCCGTTGGGCTATCCGGATCATGATGTTATCGGCAGATCTTTCGTCGGTGCCCTCGGGTCTGAGCATATTCCCTGCAGTGATCAGCAGGATGAGCCCGAAGAAGTAGAAAACCCAGGCGAAGGTGGTGATGAGCGCAGCGCCGAGGAGGATGAAGACCGTGCGTGCGATTAGTGCGAACGCTATGCCAAACAGCAGCACTTTTTGCTGGTCTTCGCGGGGCACCCCGAAGCTGGTCATGATCACCAGGAAGACGAACAGGTTGTCCACCGACAGGGCCTTCTCAGTGATGAAGCCGGCGAAGTATTCGGCACCGGACGTTGCCCCTCCGAAGGCGACAATGCCGAGCCCGAAGCACAGCGCGACCCCTACATAGGCTGAGGACCAGATGGCCGCTTCCTTTAGCCTTGGAACGTGCGCACGACGGACGTGGAAAAAGAAGTCAAAGACCAGCATCGCAACGATTCCCGCGATGGTCAGCACCCATACAAGGACAGGAACGTCCATCACTCCCGCTTCCAGTAGCCGATGAAGGCACGGCAGGACGAGGCGCGCAAGGGGGCTGCGCCCGCTTCCTGCCTTGCGGTCAGGCTACGCCCGAATGCCCACAGAAGGCCACATAAACGCTGTCTGTTGCCTCCGTGAGCGCGCAGCCCTCCCGTACGTACGAACCGCGCCGTAGCTCATTGCCATGGCGATGAGCTACGGCGGCCGCAGAGCATCACGAGAGAGCACTACGCCTCCTTAGGGAACCTTCAAGCCGCCTCGTCCGGCTGGCCCTCGTCCGGCTGCCCGGGGTAGCGTCGACGTATGACTCCTGGACGCCCCGTACCGCCGCCGCTTGCCCTGAAGATCTCCCTGGATGAAGTCGCTGCCGAACAGGCCGCCGCAGAATCTGCCGGCACCGGGGAGCGGCGCCTGGCCGCAGCCCGCGGAGCGGTGTCCAGCACGGGCGGCCTGGTGCCGCTGACGGTGGCCCGGCGGGCGCCCAAAGCCGACGACGTTGAAATTGCCATTGAGTTCTGCGGGCTGTGCCACTCGGACGTGCATGCCACCCGGGGGGAGTGGGGCTCCCAGAACTACCCGCTGGTGCCGGGACACGAGATCGTGGGCCGGGTCAGCCGGGTGGGGTCCGACGTCGACGACTTTTCGCCGGGGGACCTGGTGGGCGTCGGCTGCCTGGTGGACTCCTGCCGCGAGTGTGAAAGCTGCCTGGACGGCATGGAGCAGTACTGCGAACGGGGCATGACGGGAACTTACGGCGCGAAGGACGCCCGAAACGGGGATTCGATCACCCAGGGTGGCTACGCGACGTCCGTCGTGGTGGACCGCCGGTACGTGCTGCGAGTGCCGGAAAACCTGGACCCCGCGGCAGCGGCTCCGCTGCTCTGCGCGGGCGTCACCACGTTCTCGCCGCTCCGTCATTTCGGCGTTGAGGAAGGCGATGTGGTCGGCGTGGTGGGCCTGGGCGGCCTGGGCCACATGGCCGTCAAGCTGGCCAAGGCCATGGGCGCGAGGGTGGTGGTCTTCACTACCTCGGAGTCCAAGGTCTCCGCCGCGCTGGAACTCGGGGCCGACGACGTCGTCCTCTCCCGCAACGACGACGCGATGGCGGCGGCGAACCGGAGCATCGACCTGATCATCGACACCGTGGCGGCCCCGCACGACCTGAACCCGTTCTTCCGGACGCTGCGACGGGACGGGGCGCTGTTCCAGCTGGGTCTGCCCTCCGAAGCCATGCCCCCGGTAAACCCCGGTGCGCTGATCCGGCGGCGTATCGCGTACGCCGGTTCCCTGATCGGCGGCATCGCGGAGACCCAGGAGATGCTGGACTTCTGTGCCGAGCACGGCGTGGTGTCGGAGGTCGAGATTGTCGGAGCGGAGCAGCTGAACGACGCCTATGACCGGATGGTCGCCGGCGACGTCAAGTATCGTTTCGTCCTGGACGTATCCACCCTGCAGGCACCGGCGGAAAGGGCTGACGCATGAGCACGCTGTTCACCAAGATTCTCAACGGGGAGATCCCCGGCCGTTTCGTCTGGCGCGAGCCGGACGTTTCCGCGTTCCTGACGATGGGCCCGCTGGCGGACGGCCACACGCTCGTGGTGCCCACCGAGGAAGTGGACCGCTGGACGGACGCCGCGCCGGACACGCTGGCCCGGGTCATGGAAGTGGCGCGCCGCATCGGCGCCGTGCAGGTGGACGTTTTCGGAGCCGCCCGGGCCGGCCTCATCGTGGCTGGCTACGAGATCAACCACATGCACGTCCACGTGTGGCCTTCCAACAGCATGGCCGATTTCGACTTCGCATCCGCGGAGCACAACCCGGACCCGGCACGGCTGGACGCCAGCGCCGAGAAGCTCCGCACAGGACTCCGCGGCGCCGGCTACGGGGAGTTCGTGCCCGAAGCGTAGGCGCTGGCGGCCTGCGGGGCTAGGCCGCCAGGGCCCTGTTCAGCACCGCACGGATCCGCTTCTCGGAGACGGAGTAGGCGGTGCCGAGTTCGACGGCGAACAGGCTCACCCTCAGTTCTTCGATCATCCAGCGCACCTGGGTGAGTTCCGCCCCGGCGCGGCGCCCGGGCAGCAGGGCTGACACGGCGTCGTCGTACTCATCCTCCAGCCGCTGCACTGCCGCCATGTTGAGCGCATCGCGCTGGACGTTTCCAGGCAGTTTTTCGAGCCGCTTCTCAACGGCGGCAAGGTAGCGGGGCACCTGGCTCAGCTGCGCATAACCGGTGCGGGCGACAAATCCGGGGAACACGAGCTGCTCGAGCTGGCTGCGGACGTCATTGAGCGCGCTGATGAGAGCCAGGCTCGTGGTGCCCTTCAGCTGCTTTTCGATCCGCCGGGTACTGGCCAGGATGCGTTCCACCACCGCGGTGACACTGAAGACGGTGTCGATCAGCTCGGCGCGCACCTGCTCGTACAGGGCGTCGAAGGATGCCCTGTCCCACGGGAGTTCCGGAGGCGTGAGCTTATCCACGGCCGCGAGGGCGCAGTCGGCAATCAAGGCCGACACCGATCCGTGCGGATTCTGGCTGAAGGTCAGTTTCTCCGTGTTATTCAGGTGCTCCAGGACGTAGCGGTCCGGCGACGGCACGCGCAAGGCGAGGAGGCGGATGACGCCGCCGCGCATGGCCTCCTGCTGCTCTGACGCGGACTGGAAGACGCGCAGTGCCACGGTCTTCCCCTCATCCACGAGTCCGGGGTAGCCGGTCACCGTGTGCCCCTTGACCATGACGCTGACTTCGCGCTGCACTGTGCCGAACGACCACTCGGTCAGGCCGGACTGTTCGGCGAATCCCGTCGGTGCAGGCGGCCGCCCGTCCTGCCCGGCTCCCTGGGGCGGGCCCTTCTTCGTGGCCCTCGGCGCGGCAGTGGCCGGCGTGGCTCCGAGGGATTCCGCGATGGCGCGCCGCGTGGCAGGTGCAAGTGTTTCCTGCAGGGTGTCCAGGTCCTTGCCTTCGTCCAGCACCTTGCCGCGGCTGTCCACCACCTTGAAGCTGACGCGAAGGTGCGGCGGAACCGCGTCCCAGTTCCAGGAGCCTGGCGGAACGATGTGACCGCGGATCCGCCTCAGCACCAGCTCCAGGGACGGCTCGAGGTCATCTTCGGCGGGATCGAAATCTGCCTCCAGCGCAGCCACTGCCTGCCTGGCGACGTCCGGAGCCGGCACGAAGTTCTTGCGGATCTGCTTCGGCAGGGACTTGATGAGCGCGGTGACCAGCTCCACCCGCTGGCCGGGGATTAGCCAGCGGAACGCGGCGTCTTCAAGCTGGTTGAGGAACAGAACGGGCACCTCGGCGGTGACGCCGTCCGAGGGATTCGGCGGCGATCCCGGAGCCACAGGGTGGAACTCGTAGGTCAGGGGCAGCTCGAAGCCCTTGTGCAGCCAAGTTTTTGGATAGGCGGATTCGTCGAGGGCGTCGGCGTCGTCGCTCAGGAGCAGCGACTGGTCGAAGTCCAGCAGCGCCGGCTCCTGCTGCCGGGCATCCTTCCACCACTTGTCGAAGTGCCGCTCCGACACGACGTCCTTGCCCACCCGGGCGTCGTAGAACTCGAAGAGGGTTTCGTCGTCCACCAGCAGATCCCGCCGGCGCATCCTCGCTTCGAGTTCCTCCACTTCCTGCAGGAGCGCACGGTTGCGGTGGAAGAATTTGTGGTGGGTCTTCCAGTCGCCTTCGACCAGCGCATGCCGGATGAACAGCTCCCGGGCCAGGACGGCATCGACCTTGCCGTAATTGATGCGCCGCTGCGCGATGATGGGCACGCCGTAAAGTGTGACCTTCTCATAGGCCATGACTGAACCCATTTTGGTGGACCAGTGCGGTTCACTGTAGGTGCGCTTGACGAGGTGCGGTGCCACCTGCTCCGCCCAGGCCGGCTCGAACTTCGCGGCAACCCGGGCCCAAAGCCTGCTGGTCTCCACCAGCTCAGCGGCCATGACGAACGTTGGCGACTTCTTGAACAGCGCCGAGCCGGGGAAGACGGCGAAGCGCGTGCCGCGGGCTCCGGCGTATTCGCGCTTGCGTTCGTCGAGGATGCCGATGTGGCTCAGGAGCCCGGACAGCAGGCTGATGTGGACACCCTCGTGATTGCCCACCGGGTCCGCCTGCCGCTTGTTGTCCAGGCTGATGCCGAGGGGGCGGGCAAGCTGCCGGAGCTGCGCGAACAGATCCTGCCATTCGCGGACCCTGAGGTAATTGATGAACTCGTTCCGGCAGAGCCTGCGGAACTGCGTGGACGACAGTTCCTGCTGCTTTTCCTGGATGTAGTTCCAGAGGTTCAGGAAGCCGGTGAAGTCTGAGTTTTCATCGCGGAACCGTGCGTGCTTCTCGGCGGCCAGCTGCTGCTTGCCTGAGCCGTCCCCCTGGGGGCGCTCGCGGGGGTCCTGGATGGTCAGGGCCGCGGCGAGGATCATGACTTCCCGGACGCAGCCGCGCTGTCCGGCTTCGACAATCATGCGGCCCAGCCGCGGGTCGACGGGAAGCTGCGCCAGTTTCTGCCCGACGGCGGTAAGCCCGCCGCCGTTGCGGCCCGCACCGTTGCCCGACCCTTCAGCAGTGCCGTCGGCAGTCCCGTCGCCTGGGCGGGAGGCGCTCAAGGCGCCGAGCTCCCGGAGCAGGGTGACGCCGTCGTTGATGGCACGCGAGTCGGGCGGCTCCACGAACGGGAAATCTTCGATGTCCTTGGGCCCGCGTGCCACTCCCATGGCTGTCATCTGCAGGATGACGGCGGCCAGGTTGGTGCGCAGGATCTCCGGATCCGTGTAAAGGGGCCGGGACTCGAAGTCCTCTTCGGAGTAGAGCCGGATGGCGATGCCGTCCGACACGCGGCCGCAGCGGCCGGAGCGCTGGTTGGCCGACGCCTGCGACACCCGCTCGATCGGCAGCCGCTGCACCTTCGTGCGGTGCGAGTAGCGCGAGATGCGGGCAGTTCCCGTATCAATGACGTACTTGATGCCGGGCACGGTAAGGGAAGTCTCGGCAACGTTGGTGGCCAGCACGATGCGCCGTTTGCTGCCCGGGTTGAAGACGCGGTGCTGTTCCTGCAGGCTCAGGCGGGCAAAGAGCGGCAGCACTTCGGTGCCGGCGAGACGCCGGTTGGACTGGATCCTGGCGTTCAGGGCTTCCGCGGCGTCGCGGATTTCGCGCTCGCCGGAGAAGAAGATGAGGATGTCGCCTGGCGCTTCCAGGGCCAGCTCGTCGACGGCGTCGCACACCGCGTCCAGCGGGTCCCGGTCCTCCTCGAGTTCGTCGTCGGAGGAGATGTCCTCATCATCACCGGCGGGCGCGCCGCCCGCCGGCTGGGACAGCGGCCGGTAGCGGATCTCCACGGGGAAGGTTCGTCCGGAGACTTCCACGATGGGGGCGGGTTCGTCCTCGGAGCCGAAGTGCTTCGCGAAGCGCTCGGGATCGATGGTGGCGGACGTGATGATGATCTTCAGGTCGGGGCGCTGCGGCAGGATCCGCTTGAGGTACCCCAGAATGAAGTCGATGTTGAGGCTGCGCTCGTGGGCCTCGTCGATGATGATGGCGTTGTACTTTCGCAGCAGCTTGTCGCGCTGGATCTCGGCCAGCAGGATGCCGTCGGTCATCAGTTTGACCTTGGTGGAACGGCTGACCTCTCCCGTAAACCTGACTTGGAAGCCCACTTCCTGGCCGATCTCGACGCCGAGTTCGAAGGCAATGCGCTCCGCCACCGTGCGGGCGGCCAGACGCCGCGGCTGCGTGTGGCCGATCAGGCCGTTCTCGCCCAGCCCCAGTTCCAGGCACATCTTGGGGATCTGCGTGGTCTTACCCGAGCCGGTCTCGCCGGCGATGATGGTCACCTGATTGGCGGCTATGGCGGCCATCAGGTCCTCGCGGCGCTCGGAGACCGGCAGCTCGGCGGGGTAGGCGATATGAAAAGTCATGGCTGGAACCAGTCTACTTGGAACTGACAGCACGCCACGGCAGCCGAAACGGGCAAGGTCACATCAGATACAGGAGCCAGGGCCGGGCCGCAACAAGAGGAGGGACCCGGCTCGAATGGAGCCGGGTCCCTCTGGCTGTTGTGGGTGGAGGGGGTGTTTATGGCGGCGCGCAACTAGATGATGCGCGTGGTGTAGCTGCTGCTGGGCAGGTCGAGTGCGGACCAGTCCCGGATCGAATACTCGGGCGGGGTGTGTCCGCGTCCGTCCCGCAGAACGGCGGTGAACGTTGCAGCTACTGAGATGAGGACCAGGACTACCAGGGCGATTCCGAAGATTTCCATACCTCTATGGTTCTCCCCGGGCAGATCAGAAAGAAGTGGCAGAAATGCCTAAAAAGGCAAAATTTCTGCCACAATGGTTACATGCTTAAGTCAGTAGCCTTGATCACGGTTCCGCACTTCTCGATCTTCGAGTTCGGCACGGCTTTTGAAGTGTTCGGGATTGACAGGTCGGACCGGGGAACCGGCGTTCCGCAGTTTGACTTCCGGGTCTGCACTCCCGTCCCCGGCGATATCCCGCTCAAGTCAGGCCTCACCATGAACGTCAGCCGCGGCCTGGAAGCAGCGGCAGACGCTGACCTCGTCATCATGACGCCTTACAGCCGGGAGTCGGATGTTGCCGAAGAGGTGCTCGAGGCCCTGCGGTCCGCCCACGAGCGCGGCGCCTGGGTGATGTCCATATGCTCCGGCGCGTTTGCGCTGGCCCGCGCCGGCCTTCTCGACGGCCGACGTTGCACCACCCACTGGCACTATTCGGGTGAGCTTGCAGCCCAGTTTCCGAAGGCCCTGGTGGACGAGAACGTCCTCTATGTGGAGCATGATCGGATCATCACGAGTGCCGGAACGGCGGCGGGCATCGATGCCTGCCTGCACCTCGTCCGGGTCGAGTTCGGCGCCGCAGTGGCGGCCGCAATCGCTAGGGACATGGTGGTTCCTCCGCACCGCGACGGCGGGCAGGCCCAGTTCATCGACCGCCCCATGCCAGAATGCGGCTCCCAGCCCATGGAGGAATTGCTGCGGTGGATGGTCCAGAACCTGGACGACGAACATCCCGTCCACGAACTTGCGGCCCGCGTGCACATGTCGCCGAGGACGTTTGCCCGCCGGTTCCGTGCCGAGACCGGCGCCACGCCGGCGGCATGGCTTAATTCCCAGCGGGTGCTGCGCGCGCAGGAGCTCCTCGAGTCCACCGAACTGAACATCGATGAGGTGGCGAGGCAGTCCGGATTCGGCCATCCGGTGCTGCTCCGGCACCATTTCGCCAAGGTTCTGGACACCAGCCCGCAGTCCTACCGCAGGGCGTTCCGCGGCCAGCTGGCGCCGGCCGGCTAGGAGGGCAAGCGTCCCTAGGAAGGTAAGCGGCCAGGGGCAAGCGGCGAGAAGCGAAAGCGCCTAGGAGCGTAGTCCGCCGCGCGTGCGTCCGGCCGGTGATTCCTCCGCTGCGGCTCTGGCGGTGTCCACCAGCACCCGCCACGGACCGGTCACAGCACGTTCCGGGAGCGTGGCGCGGTGTCCTCCGGCGCGGATGGAATACATGAACCGGTCGGGCTGCCCGTCCTGGATCTGCCGGGAGTCGGGCACGGCATCCCACGGGCAGGCCTCGACGATGGGCTGCCAGTGGGATTTGTCGCTGGACGTCACGGCTAGAACTGTCCAGGTACGGGTCAGCGCGGCAATCCCTCCGCTGCGCTCGACTGTGATCTTCATGGCAAGCTTCCTGGGTTTCCGAGGCTGCCGGGAGGGAGACTGGCACGCCCTCCCGGCGGTCAGTTAGAGCTTTACCTTCACAGTTTCCCACGCCTTGCGTACGGCGTCATGCTCCGCAGACTCCGCACCGAACAGCTCCCGGGCAGATGCCGCCGTCGCCTTGGCAAAGACAGTGAACGTGGCCGTCGGAGGGAGGGAGCCGCCTGTCAGTGTGTCGTACCAGATCTGCCCCGGGGCTTCCCACGCGTTGCCGCCCAGTTCCAGCGCCACGAGGCAGAATGCCCGGTTGGGGATGCCGGAGTTGATGTGGACGCCGCCGTTGTCCGCGCTGGTGCGGACATAGGAGTCCATGGAGTCGGGCTGCGGATCCTTCCCGAGCACGTCGTCGTCGTACGCGGTCCCGGGCGCCTTCATGGATCGCAGGGCCGAGCCTTCGACCTGAGGCGTGAAGAGGTCTTCGCCGATCAGCCAGCTGGCATCTGCGGTGGACTGCCTCCGGACGTACTGCTCAACCAGGGCACCGAAAACATCGGAGAGGGACTCGTTGATGGCGCCCGCCTGGTTCCGGTAGGCCAGCCCGGCTGAAAACTGGGTCACACCGTGGGCCAGCTCATGGCCGATCACGCTGAGGGAACGCGTGAAGCGTTCGAAGATTTCGCCGTCGCCGTCTCCGAAGACCATTTGCTGGCCATCCCAAAACGCGTTGTCATAGAGCTTGCCGAAGTGGACCGTGGCGTTGAGGGGCATTCCCCGGTTGTCGATGGAGTTCCGCCCGAAGACGTCGGCGTACAGGCTATGCGTATGGCCCAGGCCGTCGTAGGCCTCGTCGGCGGCGGGATCGCCGGTGGCTGCCTCGCCTTCCTTGCGGACGAGCAGGCCGGGGAGCGACTCCCCGGACTTTGCGTCGAAGACGGACCTGCTGACAGGGCCTGGCGCCAACTGCCGCATGCCCGGGGGAGCCTCGGCCGCGGTGGCAGCGCGGGCCGCCTGGACGGACCTGACGTGCCGCAGGGCTTCCTTGGCGGCCCTGGCAACGGCAGAGAACCGTGGCGAATCCTGCGCCGCGAGGCGCCGCAGCATGTAGGGCGGAACGATTGAACAGAACATGCAGATCAGCCTACGAGCGGCCACGGACAATTCTCTTCAGGCGCACGGCGGACAACTCGCCCGATGCCTCCTCGCACCGGGTGAATGCCCCCGGAAGATGCAGAAAACCCCGCCACTTGCTGGAAGTGGCGGGGTATTTTGTGCCCTCGATAGGATTCGAACCTACGACCTTCTGCTCCGGAGGCAGACGCTCTATCCCCTGAGCTACGAGGGCAGTCAGGGATCCAGCCGTTCCCGGCCGGACGTCCTAGAGCTTAGCAGGAAGGTGGGCCTGAATGGAAAACCGGCCGGGGCTCGGAGGTCCGTGTCGGCCCCGCCGTCAGTAACCTGCGAACGAGTCCACCTGGATCCGCCGGGCACCGGCCTGCCGTGCTGCCCGCCGCAGGGAGCCGACACTCGCCGGTGAACCCGAAATGTAAACCCTGCGACGCGCAATGTCCGGAACCAGCTGCTGCAGCGCCGGACCGTCCAGTCTGGCGCCTGTTCCCGCCACTGAGCCTGCGTCCTCGATGAAGTCCGGGGGAGTCGAGCCGTCGGCAAGCCGGGCGATGATGCGTGCTCCGGAGTTCTTCAGTTCAGCCGCATACGCGAGCTCGGAGGCGTTGCGGGCGAGGTAGAGCAGCACGACATCCCGCTCCCCGGCCGAGCCATCGGAGAGATGCGCAAGGTACGGTGTGATGCCAATTCCGGCCGCGATCAGGAGGACCGGGCTGTTGGACCGCCGCGGCAGGACAAAGTCCCCGGCCACCGTGGTGGCCGTGAGTTCATCCCCCGGCTTGAGCGCCAGGAGCTTCTGCTTGGCGGCGGAGACAGGGTGGGCGGTGCCCACGCCGATCTTCACGTGCGCCGCATCGGGCGGACTGGTCAGGCTGAAGACCCGGCGCCGGCCCTTGCCGTCCGGCTTGGCGTGCGGCAGGTCCAGCTCCAGGTACTGACCGGGAACGTGGCGGAGGGGGCGCCGCGGCTCGAAGACGAATTCCGTCGTCGTCGGTGTGAGTCGGCGCGAGTGCCTGAACAACAGCCGGACGCTTCCCCGCTGGCCGGCCAAGAACGCAAACACGTTGCCAACCAGCAGCGCCAGTTCGGGGGAGTTCGCGACCAAGCCGAAGTTGAAGGGCGTGGCAAAAAGGACTCCGACGACGGCGGCCAGCACCAGTTGCTGCCACCGCCGTGGCGGCAGCGTCAGCGGTTCAGTGAGCATGAACCCGACGAAGAAGATGACGGGGCTCTGCGCCAGTGGCTGCCACACTGCTCCGCCGGGGTCCACTCCCGATTGCAGGAGCCCGGCCGCCACGATGGACGTGGCCACCACGGTGAAGACCGCCGCCATGAGCATTTTCCGGGTCCGGTAGAGAACCAGAAGGACACCGGGAACCAGAAGCCACAGCATCGCCGGGGTCCCGGCCCACCAGGTGGCAATGTTCAGCCCGGTCAGGCCGGTGATGAACGCCCCCGCCGCTGCAGGATTGAAAATATGCCGTCCGCGCCACGCGAGGGCATATTTCGAGGCGGATGCAAGCACGCAGGCCAGGGCCACTCCGGCGAGATCCACGGCGGCAAACGTTGGACCGAACTGGGTGGGCCAGAACAGGAAATAGAGCAGCAGCCCGGTGATCAGCGACGATTCCGAGTGCGGGCGGACTCGGAAGAGGGCGGCCAGTGCCAGGTTGGACGCATAGGTCAGCCCTATGCACAGTGCCAGATGGGCGAGCAGGTGGGGAATGCCGAACGTCAGCCAGCCGAGGGCGTCGAGGACCAAGCTGTAGGCGGCCAGGACGGCGAGGACCAGCAGCACCAGCCGGTACATGGTGAAGCGGCCCAGGAACGCGTCCAGCGCCGTGACTGGCGAGCTCCGCGGCCGGGAGGTTGTGGAACTCATGTGAACAGCGCCCCTTCGAATTCCGCGGAGTATTCCGCACTGCCGTTGGAGAAAACCTTAAGCCAAGAGAACTGGAAATGGCGCTCCAGCACTTCGCCGGAGACAAAGAACAGGGCTGTTGCGAGGGCATCGGCCTCCATCGCGATTCCGGCCATGGCCCAGGTGGCGATGACCGTCCGGACCGGGACCCCGGTGGTGCCGTCCAATACATGGTGGAGGCCGTCACCCCAGGCCCTGCGGTTCGAGGCCGAGGCGCACAGGGCGCCGGTGCCGAGGGCCACCGTGCCGATCGCTTTGCTGGAGTCGTATGGATGTTCCAGCGCCACTGTCACCGGGGTGCTTCCGGTGTTCAGGAGGTCGCCGCTCGCGTCGATGAAGAACTCGGCGACGCCGTGGCCTCGCAGCACGTCGGCAAGGAGGTCCACCAGCTGGCCTTTGCCGGCCGCGCCGACGTCCAGCACGACGGGAGCCTTGGCGGTAACTGAAGTCCCGCGCCATTCCAGGACATCATCCCAGGCGGGAGGCGGAGTGGGCGCGCCGCGCGGCCGCAGTGAATACCCGGGGCCGTACCCCAAATGTTCCAGGCTGCCGCCAACCAGGGGCGTCATGGCGCCGTTGCTCAGGGCATAAAGGATCCGGTAGAGCGAGGCCAGGGCAGAGGCCTCGGCCGGAAACTCGAAGTGTCCGGGCCCGGCGGACATGCGGGACACCAGGGAATCGCCGCGGAACCGTGACCACGTGGAGTCGTAGCGCTCCACTTCGGAGAGCACGTGGCTGCGAGGTGCCGGTGCCAGCGGTTCAGGGGTGGAAATCTCCCAACTGGTTCCTATTCCTTCAAAGTTGAAGTTGTGCCAGTCCGGGTGCGGCATGGGCTCTCCTTTGCCTGCGGTTCAAGTCGTGACTCCCATGCCGCCCCGCAGCCGGTTACAGTGCCTGGGTCTTGATCTGTTCGACCGCCTGGTTGAAGCCGCCGCTGGTCAGGGATGAACCTGCCACCTTGGAGACCTTGATCTCCTCGAGGCTCCTGCCCACCACCTGATCCGCGATTCCGCCGGCAAATTGCCCTTGGAACTTGCGCGTGTTCGGGTTGGACGGGTGCTCGGTGATATCGACAGCGGACACCGTGCCGTTGGCCAGCGTCAGCTGTACCCCAACGGTTTCCGTCCCGTTCGGCGACTTGTAGGTTCCATCGGCAGTGTAGGTGCCGTCCTTGTAGCCTGCGCCGGATGACGCCAACGCGCTGGAGGACGGGCTGGATGCCGCCGCGGCCGACGACTCGGAGGACTGGGTTTCCTGGGCGGCGGACTGCTGGGCCGAAGGCGCGCAGCCGGCCACCGTGCCGGCGAGGGACAGGCCGGCAATGCCGGCAAAGACGCTTTTGCGGACGGAAGGCTTCACGGTGTCTCGTTTCGTTTGTACGGGCACTTACCGGGTGGAAGACGCTGAACTTAGGCTAAAGGTTCAATCTGTGAATTTCCCTACTTTTAGCTGTGATGACGAGGGGCCTGCTGAGGGGGCCCGAGGCCCCTCAGCAGCCCGCCCTGGATTCCGCCACATGGCGGGCCCCCGGTAGGCTAGGAATGTGACTCCCGAAGAACTCTCCCTCGCCATATCCTCCTGCCTGAAGGACGCCGTTACAGCCGGCGACATCGCCCTTCCCGAGTCGGCGGTTCCCGACACCGTCCTGGTGGAGCGACCCAAGAACAGGGAACACGGCGACTGGGCGACGAACATCGCCCTGCAACTTGCCAAGAAGGCGGGAACCAACCCGCGGGAATTCGCCACCGTGCTCAGCACCCGGCTGAAGGCGATCGACGGCGTCACGGCCGTGGACATCGCCGGTCCCGGCTTCCTGAACATCACCGTGGACGCCGCGGCAGCCGGGACGCTCGCCAAAGCCATCGTGGAGGCCGGCCCGGAGTACGGCACCAACTCCGCGCTCGCAGGCCACACGGTCAACATGGAGTTCGTCTCCGCCAACCCCACCGGGCCGCTGCACATCGGCCACACCCGCTGGGCAGCACTGGGTGATTCGATCGCCCGCGTCTTGCGCGCCTCCGGTGCGCAGGTGACCGCCGAGTACTACATCAACGACGCCGGCACCCAGATGAACGTGTTCGCCAACTCCGTCCTCGCGCGCCTCCACGGCCGGGACGTGCCCGAGGGCGGCTACCCGGGCGAATACATCCGCGACCTCGGCCACGAAGTCCTGACCCGGCACCCGGACATCCGTGAACTGACGGACGTTGCGGCCCTCCCGGTCATCCGGGCCGCGGCCTACCAGGCCCAGCTGAAGGACATCCAGGACACCCTGGCGGACTTCGGCGTCTCCTTCGACGTTTTCTTCTCCGAGCAGGAACTGCACGACGCCGGCGCGATCGAGAGTGCCGTTGCCCGCCTGCGCGAACAGGGCCACGTGTTCGACGACGGCGGCGCTGTCTGGCTGCGCACCACCGATTTCGGTGACGACAAGGACCGCGTGATGATCCGCGCGAACGGCGAACCCACGTACTTCGCCGCCGACGCAGCCTACTACCTGTCCAAGAAGGACCGGGGCTATACCGAAAAGATCTATCTGCTGGGCGCCGACCACCACGGCTACATCCACCGGCTCAAGGCCATCGCCGCCGCCGCAGGTGATGACCCCGAGGTCAACATCGAGGTGCTGATCGGCCAGCTCGTTTCGGTGAACGGCGCCAAGCTTTCCAAGCGCGCCGGCAACATCATCGAACTCAAGGACCTGATTTCCTGGCTGGGCAAAGATGCCGTGCGCTACTCCCTGGCCCGGTTCCCGGCCGATTCGCCCCTCACCCTGGACCCGGAGCTGCTCAAGAAGCACTCAAACGAGAACCCGGTGTTCTACGTGCAATACGCCCACGCCCGCTCCCGCGGCACCGCCCGCAACGCCGTGGCCGCCGGCGTGGACCGCAGTGCTTTCGACGCGTCGCTGCTCCACCACCCCACGGAAAATGAGCTGCTGTCGTACCTCGGCAGTTACCCGTCCATCGTGGCCAAGGCCGCGGAACTCCGCGAACCCCACCGGGTGGCCCGCCACCTTGAGGTCATCGCCGGGGCTTACCACCGGTGGTACGACGCCTGCCGCGTTGCCCCGCTGGGCGACGAAGCCGTCACCGATCTCAACCGCACCCGCCTGTGGCTCAACGACGCCACGAGCCAGGTGCTGGCCAACGGACTGGACCTGCTTGGCGTTTCCGCGCCGGAACGGATGTGAACCGAATGACTGCACATGCATTGAACCAGTCCTCGCCGCTCGCCCCGGACTGGCTCGCGGTGCCGTCGGACCTGAATGCCCTACACCCGCCCATGTGGGCTGCCGGAGTGGAGCGGAACGACGACGGCGAACTCGCCGTCGACGGCATTCCGGTCAGCACGCTGAAGGAACAGTTCGGCACGCCGCTGTTCGTCATGGGCGAGTCCGACTTCCGTGCCCGCGCCCGCGCGTTCAAGGATGCCTTCGACGACGCTTTTGCCGACATCTGCGGGGGAGTGGACGTCTACTACGCCGGCAAATCCTTCCTGTGCACGGCGGTGGCCACCTGGGTGGCGGAGGAAGGCCTGCGGCTCGACACGTGTTCCGGCGGTGAACTGGCCGTGGCCGCCCGGGCCGGCATCGACGGCGCCAACCTGAGCCTGCACGGCAACAACAAGTCCGATGCCGAGATCAACCGGGGCCTGGACATGAAACTCGGCCGGATCGTGGTGGACAGCCTGGACGAGCTGGAACGCGTGGCCAAAATCGCTTCGAGCCGGGGCGAGACCGCGAAAGTCATGCTGCGGCTGACTCCGGGGGTGCACGCCCACACCCACGAGTTCATCGCCACCGCCCATGAAGACCAGAAGTTCGGCCTCTCCATGGCGGAAGACTCCACGGATCAGGCAGGACTGTCCGCAGCCGAGGAAGCCGTGGCAGCGGCCACGAGCTATCCAGGCATCGAACTGCTCGGATTGCACTGCCATATCGGCTCGCAGATCTTCGAGCCAGACGGCTTTGCCCTTGCGGCCGAGAAACTCCTGGGCTTCCTGGCCGTGATGCAGCAGAAGTACTCCATCCAGCTCCCCGAGCTCGATCTCGGCGGCGGCTACGGCATCGCATACACGCCGGTGGACACCCCCCGCCCGGCAGCCGAAATCGCGCAGGCGATGGCCGCCGTCGTCCGCTCAAAATGCGCTGAGCTGGGCATTTCCGCTCCCCGGATCTCGATCGAGCCGGGAAGGGCCATCGTGGGCAGCAGCACGTTCACGCTGTACGAGGTCGGCACGCTGAAGACCGTCCGGGTGGACGCTCCGGCTGCGGGAACGGCCGGAGCGGCAGGGGACCAGCCAAAAAACGTTACGTACCCCCGCCGCTATGTGTCGGTGGACGGCGGCATGAGCGACAACGCCCGTCCGGTGCTCTACGACGCGGATTATTCCGCCATTGTCGCCTCGCGCTCCTCAGCCGCGGCGCCGCAGCTGTCCCGAGTAGTGGGCAAACATTGCGAGAGCGGCGACATAGTTGTTAGAGATGTATATCTGCCCGAGGACGTGGCAGCCGGTGATCTGCTCGCTGTACCGGGGACCGGCGCCTACTGCTGGGCCCTGTCAAGCAACTACAACTATCTGGCCCGGCCGGGCGTTGTCGCTGTGCGCGGCGGAGCTGCCCGGCTGATTGTCCGCGGGGAAACCGAAGAAGATCTGCTGAACCGCGACATGGGAGCCTGAATGACCGAATTGCGAACCCTGAAAGTGGCCCTGCTGGGCTGTGGCAACGTCGGGGCTCAGGTTGCGAGGATTCTCCTTGACGACGCCGGCGCCCTCGCCCCCCGGACGGGCGCAAACCTCGAGCTCACCGGCATTGCCGTGCGCAACCTCGACGCCGAACGTGAAGTGGATCTGCCGCGTGAGCTGTTCACCACGGACGCCGAAACTCTGGTCAAGGACGCCGACCTCGTGATCGAGCTGATGGGCGGCCTCGAGCCGGCCCGTTCGCTGATCCTCTCGGCCATCCAAAACGGCGCGAGCGTCGTCACCGGCAACAAGGCCCTCTTGGCGGCGGACGGCCCCACGCTCTACGAAGAGGCGGACCGGGCGGGCGTCGAGCTTTCCTACGAGGCCGCCGTGGCCGGCGCCATCCCCATCCTGCGCCCCATCCGCGACAGCCTGTCCGGTGACCGGATCACCCGCGTCCTGGGCATCGTCAACGGCACCACCAACTTCATCCTCGACCAGATGGACTCCACCGGCGCGCAGTTTGCCGATGCGCTGGCCGAGGCGCAGCGGCTCGGGTACGCCGAGGCGGATCCGACGGCCGACGTCGAAGGCCTGGACGCCGCCGCCAAGGCCGCGATCCTTGCCTCGCTGTCCTTCCACACCCGCTTTGACCTGGCCCACGTCCACTGCGAGGGCATCACCCGCGTCAGCGCCGCTGACATCGCGGCGGCCAAAGAGGCCGGGTTCGTCATCAAGTTACTGGCCATCGCCGAGAAGCTGACCGACGCAGAGGGCAACGACGGCGTCTCCGTCCGCGTACACCCCACGCTCCTCCCGCGCGAGCACCCGCTGGCGGCTGTCCGCGGGGCATTCAACGCCGTCTTCATTGAGGCCGAGAATGCCGGGGAGCTGATGTTCTACGGCCAGGGCGCCGGCGGAACCCCGACGGCGTCTGCCGTCCTGGGCGATCTCGTGTCGGCAGCCCGCCGGATCGTGCTGGGCGGCCCGGGGCGCATTGAATCCACCACCGGCCACGTCCCGGCACTGCCCATTGACGCCGTGTACACGAGTTACTACATCGGCCTGGACGTTGCGGACCAGACCGGCGTCCTGGCGCGGATTGCCCAGCTCTTCGCCGAGCATGGCGTCTCGATCGAAATCATGCGCCAGACCATCCACCGCGATGCCGACTCCAACATCGAATCCGCGGAACTGCGCATCGTGACGCACCGCGCAACCGAAGCTGCGCTGGCAGCAACCGTCGAGGCCGTCAAGGGCCTGGACGTCATCAATTCCGTTACATCCGTACTGCGGGTAGAAGGAGTCTAAGTGGCTCACCAATGGCGCGGTGTCATCCGCGAATACGCTGATCGTTTGCCCGTAACGGAATCCACAAAGGTCATCACCCTCGGTGAGGGCGGCACCCCGCTGGTCCACGCGCAGAAATTGTCCGAGCTGACCGGCTCTGAGGTGTACCTCAAGGTGGAAGGCATGAACCCCACCGGATCCTTCAAGGACCGCGGCATGACCATGGCCATGACCGCCGCCGTGGCGTCGGGCGCCAAGGCCGTGGTGTGCGCCTCCACCGGAAACACCTCGGCGTCGGCCGCTGCCTACGCCACAGCCGCCGGCCTGAAGTGCGCCGTGCTGGTGCCCGAGGGCAAGATCTCCATGGGCAAGCTCAGCCAGGCCATCGCGCACGGAGCCACCCTGCTGCAGGTCGACGGCAACTTCGACAACTGCCTGGACATTGCCCGCAAGCTGGGCGAGTCCTACCCCGTTTTCCTGGTGAACTCCGTCAACCCGGCCCGCATCCAGGGCCAGAAAACGGGCGCCTTCGAAATCGTTGACGCGCTCGGCGACGCCCCGGACATCCACGTGCTGCCGGTCGGCAACGCAGGAAACATCACCGCGTACTGGAAGGGCTACAAGGAGTACTCCGCGCCGTTCGAATCGGAGACAGCCGGCACCCTTCCCGCGGTTTCCACTCGGACTCCGCAGATGTGGGGATTCCAGGCCGCCGGTGCCGCACCGTTTGTGGCCGGCCACCCCATCACCGAGCCGGACACCATCGCCACGGCGATCCGGATCGGCAACCCGGCGTCGTGGGACGGCGCCATCGCGGCCCGCGATGAATCCGGCGGCTTTATCGATGCCGTGACGGACGACGAGATCCTGGCAGCGCACCGCTGGCTGTCCGCCAAGGAGGGCGTCTTCGTCGAGCCTGGCTCCGCCGCCGGCGTTGCGGGCCTGCTCAAGAAGCACGCAGCGGGCGAGGTTCCGTCCGGCAAGACCATCGTCATCACCGTCACCGGCCACGGACTGAAGGACCCCCAGTGGGCGCTGCGGACCGAAGACGGCAGTGACGTGCAGCCGGTCAAGGTGTCCAACGACGTCGTGACAGTTGCCGCCGAACTGGGACTGGAAGACAAATAGCCTTGGAAACCACCCTCACAGTCCCTGCCGAGTCTGCCGCCAGTTCGCCGGCAGTCCCGGCAGGGCAGCTGGTGACCGTACAGGTTCCGGCCACCAGCGCCAACCTTGGCCCCGGGTACGACAGCCTGGGACTGGCCCTGTCACTGCACGACACCCTGACGGTGGAGACGCTGGCCAGCGGTCAGCTTGAGTTCGAGCTCAGCGGTGAAGGCGCCGAAACGCTGCCCCGCGATGCAAGCCACCTGGTGGTCAAAGCCGTCACCGAGGCCCTGCATCGGTTGGGGTACCGGCATGACGGCCTCAGGATCACGGCAGACAACGTCAACCCGCACGGCCGCGGTCTGGGTTCCTCCGCGTCGGCAGTCGTCGCAGCGGTCACCGCAGCGAATGCGCTGGTCCCGGAGCAGTCCCGCCGCGGCAAGGACTGGATCCTGCAGCTGACCAGCGAGATGGAAGGTCACCCGGACAACGTCGCTCCCGCCATTTACGGCGGCCTGGCGCTGTCCTGGCAGGACAGTGACCAGTACAGCAGCACGTGCGCTGCTGTGGACGCTGCAGTCACCCCGGTCGTGGCCGTTCCGGACTATGAACTGTCCACGGAAGCGGCGCGCGCGTTGCTTCCGGCATCGATCGGCCATCACGCCGCCGCCATGAATGCCGGGCGGGCAGCGCTGTTGATCCACGCGCTGACGCAAAAGCCGGAATTCCTGCTGGCCGGCACAGAAGACTACCTGCACCAGAGCTACCGCGCGGAGGCCATGCGGCCCAGCGCTGCCCTGATCGAGGCCTTGCGCGGCGCGGGGCACGCAGCCGTTGTTTCCGGCGCGGGGCCCACTGTCCTGGTCCTCGCGAATGGCGAGGCGGAGGCCGCGGCCGTCGTTGAGTTTATCGGCGCATTTACCGCCGCGAACACGCCGGACATCAACTGGCGTGTGATGAAGCTGGCAGTGGACGTTGAAGGTGCTAAAGTGGGAGTGCACCGGCGGTAACACCGCAGTCAGTCAACGCAGTTTATGCGGTTAGACGGCGACTCTGTAGTCGAGAGGCCCTGCAGTCAAGAGAGCGTGCAGTCAAAGACCCTGAAATTGGCCAAGTTGCCTATCTGGTCCGCAACTGTTTCGATCTGCTGTTGCTTCGATCTCTTATTGCGCAATATTTTCGGTGCCGCCTGCTTGGCCTGACGCAGGATCCTGCAGAACCATTCTGTTTCCTGGATTGTCAGTCCGCCGCTCCTCCATTATTCGGAGCGTTGAAGGTGATCAGTATCCGGCTCTGCCGCGAATTCCATCCGGCAAGGCCGAAATCCCGGCTGCAGATCTGAACTGCGGCCCAGATCAAATCATCGCGTCCAGCTCCTAGTCTGGACGCCGTCGAGGGGGAAGGATCCTTCGTGACCGAAACCACTGAGCTGTCGCCAGCTGTGGACACATCATCTTCTGCTTCCGGATCGTTGACGGAAGCACCCGCCAAGAGCAGTGGCCTCGCCGGCCTCAAGCTCGCCCAGCTGCAGGCTCTTGCCAGCCAGCTCGGAATCTCTGGCGGTTCCCGCATGCGCAAGGGAGACCTGGTCTCGGCTATTTCCGCGCACCGTGCGGGCTCTTCGGCCAGCAAGGCTCCGGCCCGGGCTGCCGAGAAGGCGACTGACAACAGCGTGGCTGCGGCAAGCCCGGAGGCTCCGGCTGCCGACGCCACCGAAGCCCCCGCCCAGGAAGGGACCCGGGCACGTGGCCGCGGCCGCAGCCGCCGTGCGGTCAGTGACGGCGTGGTTTCTTCCAAGGTCGCCGAGCCCGCAGCTGAGCCTGCCGCCGAGGCCGCAGCTGCTCCGGCACCGGCCGAGGCAGCAGAACCGTCCGCCGGAGAGGGCGCCGAGCGCCGCCAGCCGCGTACCCGCAACCGCCGCCGCGGCGAGGCCGCCGCCACGGCGCCGCAGACCGCCGAGGCCGAAGCTCCGGCCGAAGCCGCTGCGCCGGAGGCACGGGAAACGGAGACACGCGGTGCTGAGACGCGCGAACAGGGCGGCGAAGCCGGCGAAGGCGGGCAGCGCACTGACCGCCGTGACAGCCGCACCCGCGGTGGCCGCGACGCAGCGGAAACCGCCACTGGCCGCGACAACCGCCGTGACGATAGCCGGGACGGCGATGACGCCGACGGCGGCAGCCGCCGCAACCGCCGCAACCGCCGCGACCGGAACGATCGCAACGAGCGGTCCGACAGCAGGGACAGCCGTGACGGCAACGCCCGCAACGACCGGTTCCGCGACCGCAACGACCGCCGTCGGGGACGCAGCCAGGGACCTGACGTCGACGACGTCGAGGTCACCGAGGACGACGTCCTGCTGCCCGTGGCAGGCATCCTGGACGTCCTGGAGAACTACGCCTTCATCCGGACCTCCGGCTACCTGCCCGGTCCCAACGACGTCTACGTATCCCTCGCCCAGGTCAAGAAGTACAACCTGCGCAAGGGCGACGCCGTCGTCGGCGCCATCCGCGCCCCCCGCGACGGCGAGGACCGCAGCCAGCAGTCCGCTCGCCAGAAGTTCAACGCCCTGGTCCGCGTGACGTCCGTCAACGGCAAGACCTCCGAAGAGCTCAAGGACCGCGTCGAGTTCGCCAAGCTGGTTCCGCTCTACCCGTCCGAGCGCCTGCGCCTCGAGACCGACCCCAAGAAGATCGGCCCCCGCGTCATCGACCTGGTTGCCCCGATCGGCAAGGGCCAGCGCGGCCTGATCGTTTCGCCGCCGAAGGCCGGCAAGACGCTCATCCTGCAGTCCATCGCCAACGCCATCACCACCAACAATCCTGAGGTCCACCTCATGATGGTGCTCGTTGACGAACGTCCTGAAGAAGTCACGGACATGCAGCGCACGGTCAAGGGCGAGGTCATTGCCTCCACCTTCGACCGTCCCGCGGATGACCACACGACCGTTGCCGAGCTTTCCATCGAACGCGCCAAGCGCCTCGTGGAAATGGGCATGGACGTTGTGGTGCTCCTCGACTCCATGACCCGCCTGGGCCGCGCCTACAACCTGGCAGCACCGGCCTCCGGCCGCATCCTGTCCGGTGGTGTCGACTCCGCCGCGCTGTACCCGCCGAAGCGCTTCTTCGGTGCAGCCCGCAACATCGAAAACGGCGGCTCGCTCACCATCCTGGCAACGGCCCTCGTGGAGACCGGTTCCAAGATGGACGAGGTCATCTTCGAAGAGTTCAAGGGCACCGGCAACATGGAGCTCCGCCTGTCCCGCCAGCTGGCCGACAAGCGCATCTTCCCGGCCGTGGACGTTAATGCGTCCGGTACCCGCCGCGAAGAGAACCTGCTTTCCCCCGAGGAAGTCAAGATCATGTGGAAGCTGCGCCGCGTCCTCTCCGGACTCGAAACGCAGCAGAGCCTTGAACTGCTGACCAACAAGATCCGGGAGACCCAGAGCAACGTCGAGTTCCTCATGCAGGTTCAGAAGACGACGCTTGGTGCTAAGTCGGATAACGACAAGTAGCTGAGTTCAGGGGCGGGGTGCGGTTACCTCGCGTGGTTCGCCGCGCGGGTTTTCCGCCCCCGCCCCTTCGCGTGGAGGCTCGATCCTTGCGGATCTGAGCCTCCACGCTCCGGCAGGCCCGAAGCCACTCCCTGGGCGGCAAGAACCGAACGGCTTAGCTGTTTGCTCACCTGCGCGGATTCCCCCTTCGCTTTTTGCGTTACTAGACTTGTAAGAGTCGAAAGAGGTTTTGAAAATGTTTGAGTCCGTACAGGGCCTGCTTGATGAGCATGATGCTATCCAGGCGCAGCTGGGGGATCCGGCTGTTTATGCTGATCAGCGGCTGGCGCGCAAGCTTGGGCGGCGGTCTGCACAGCTGAACGGCATCGTGGAGGCGTACCACAAGTGGCACGCGATTCAGGATGATCTCGCTGCTGCGAAGGAAATGGCTTCGGAGGATCCGGAGTTTGCGGCCGAGGTGCCCGAGCTTGAGGCTGCCCTGGAGTCGGCGGCTGCCAAGCTGCGCCGGCTGCTCATTCCGCGGGACCCGGACGATGCACGCAATGTGATCCTTGAAGTCAAAGGCGGTGAAGGCGGCGACGAGGCTGCCCTGTTCGCCGGCGATCTCCTCCGCATGTACACCCGCTACGCCGAATCGCGCGGCTGGAAGACCGAACTCATTTCCGCGACGGAATCCGATCTGGGCGGCTACAAAGACGTGCAGATGGCCGTCAAGGGAAGCTCGAACGATCCCGCCGAAGGCGTCTATGCCCGGCTGAAGTTCGAAGGCGGCGTGCACCGCGTGCAGCGCGTCCCTGTAACGGAGTCCCAGGGGCGCATCCACACGTCGGCTGCCGGCGTTCTCGTGCTGCCGGAAGTGGACGAGCCCGAAGAGCTCGAAATTAACCAGAACGACCTCAAGATCGACGTCTACCGGTCCTCGGGCCCGGGCGGCCAGTCGGTGAACACGACCGACTCCGCCGTGCGCATCACGCACCTTCCCACCGGCATCGTGGTGGCCATGCAGAACGAGAAGTCCCAGCTGCAAAACCGCGAAGCTGGCATGCGCGTTCTCCGCGCCCGCATTCTGGCCCACCAGCAGGAGCAGATCGACGCCGAGAACTCCGCCCAGCGCAAGTCGCAGATCCGCACCATGGACCGTTCGGAGCGGATCCGCACCTATAACTACCCGGAAAACCGGATCGCGGACCACCGCACCGGGTACAAGGCGTACAACCTGGACCAGGTCATGAACGGCGACCTCGAGCCGGTCATCCAGTCGGCCATCGAGATGGACGAGCAGGCACGCCTGGACGCCATCGGCGACTAGCCAGGAACACTGAAAACTCCATGACGTCCGAGTACATGGCGGCAGGCACCGCCCAGTCCCTGGCCGATGCCGTCAGCGAGGCCACGGCGATTCTTGCCGATGCCGGCGTGCCCAGCCCGAGGGTCGACGCCGAACTGCTGGCCGAGCATCTGTTGGGGGTCGGTCTCGGACGGCTGCGCGCCATGCTGCTGGGCGATGCCCCGGCGCCTGCGGGCTACGCGGAGCTGGTGGCCGAACGGGCCCGCCGCATTCCGCTGCAGCACATCACCGGCATCGCGCATTTCCGCTATCTTCAACTCGCGGTGGGTCCCGGCGTCTTCATTCCCCGCCCGGAAACCGAGTCCGTGGTCCAGCTGGTCATCGACCGGCTCCGGGAACTTGTCCGCGCCGGCGTGGCCCGACCCAAGGTGGTGGACCTGGGCACCGGATCCGGGGCCATCGCAGGGTCCGTGGCGCACGAGGTACCCGAAGCGGTGGTCCATGCGGTGGAGCACAGCGAATTTGCCCATGCGTGGGCGGCAAAAAACCTCCAGCCGCTGGGCGTCACTCTCGTTAGGGGGGACCTGCGGGACGCGCTGCAGGAGCTTAACGGAACCTTCGACGTCGTCGTGTCCAACCCGCCGTACATCCCCGCCGAGGCAATTCCGAACGAACCCGAAGTGGCCCTCCACGATCCGCCGGAGGCCTTGTACGGCGGCGGAGCCGACGGCATGGAACTTCCGACGGCGGCCGTGGCTTCTGCTGCCAGGCTGCTGGTGCCGGGCGGCTACTTCGTGATGGAACACGCCGAAGTCCAAGCTGCCTGGATTTCCGCCACGCTGGCCGGAACTGGGCAGTGGTCAGAAGTGACCACGCACCGTGACCTCAACGGCAAGGAACGGGCAACCAGCGCCGTCCTTGCCTCACCGCCCGCGCAGTAATGAAAGAATGAGGCAGTGACCACTACGTATAACTGCACAGCCGATGACGAGCGCACCGCAGGACTGGCCCACGCACGGCGTGCCATCCTCGAGAAGAAGTGCGTGGTCTTCCCCACGGATACCGTCTACGGGATTGCGGCGGACGCCTTTTCGCCGCAGGCCGTCACCATGCTGCTGGTTTCCAAAGGCCGCGGCCGGAACATGCCCCCTCCGGTGCTGATTCCGCGCCTCAACGCCCTTGATGGCCTGGCCACGGACGTGTCTGCGGAGGCACGTCAGCTGGCCGAGGCCTTCTGGCCCGGAGGCCTGACGCTGATTTTCCACGCCCAGCCGTCCCTTGACTGGGACCTGGGCGAGACGAAGGGCACCGTGGCCCTCCGGATCCCCGCGGATGAAGTGGCCCAGGACTTGCTGACTCTGACCGGGCCGCTGGCCGTCTCGTCAGCCAACAGGACCGGGCAGGCTCCGGCCCAGACCGCGTTCGAGGCCCGCTCCCAGCTGGCGGAATCCGTCGAAGTTTACCTCGAAGGCGGCTTCCGCCCGGTGGAAGGAACAGACGCCCTGCCGTCCACGATCGTGGACGCGACCTCCCTGCCGCTGCGGGTTGTCCGCGAGGGCGCCGTGAGCCTGGAACGGCTCCGGGAAGTGGTCCCGGGGGTGCTCGATATCGCTGGCAACGCGTCGGAGTCGTCCGGCGGTGCAGGTAATGACAGCGCCGCAGAAACTGACGGCGCAGCAGAGACAGAGGGCGCAGCGGAAACCGGCGACAAAGCACCCGGCGCGGAATGAAACTGCAGCGGCAGCAAATTCCCGTCCTCGGTGTGGACGCCACTCCGCTGGACGTCGCCGGACTCACGGAAGTCCTCGACAAGTTCGTGGCTGACGGAGGCACCCGGACCGTCGTCGGCCACAACCTCCATAGCGTGACGCTCTTCCATTCCGAACCGGAATTCCGCACGTTCTACGAGAACAGCGACGTCGTGCTGATCGACGGCGCACCCGTCCTGTGGCTCTGGGGGAGGGGCCGAAAGCTGGCCGGGCCCGTCATGGACTACCGGCTGGGTTCGACGGACTGGATCCCCGCGCTGGGGCAGGTCAGCGGCCTCAGGCGCATCGCCGTCGTCGGGGCCGGCCCCGTGGCCAACGCCAGGGCCGTCGCCAAGCTTCAGGCTATTGCGCCCGCGGCGTCAGTGTCCGGCATGCCGGGGGAGGGCTGGGACGAGGAACTCGAAGAAGAGGTGACCGCCTGGCTGGCCGAACAGCGCCCGCAGCTGGTACTCATCGGGCTGGGAATGCCCTTGCAGGAAAAGGTGCTGCGCCGCCGCCTCGACTCCCTTCCTCCCGCGGTCTACTGCGCCGTTGGCGGGGCCATCGAGCAGATCGCGGGAATCCAGAAGCTGGCGCCGCGCTGGCTTGGCCGCCTCGGCCTGGAGTGGGCGTGGCGGCTTCTGCTGCATCCGCGGCGCGTGGCATACCGCGTCTTCGGAGAGCCCTGGGTACTGCTCGGGCTCCTGGTTCGGCGCCGGCTCCGCGGGCAGCGCTAGCGGCTACGAAGCCACGACCAGCAGCTGGCCCCACCCGACGCCGGCGCCAATGCTAGAACTTCTGGTCCTTCAGCGGACCAAACCCCTTGCCGCGGAGTCCTGCCGAAAATGCCCTGAACCAGTCGGACAGACCGCGGAAATCGCCCCGGCGCAGGAAATAGCCGAGATACCCGCCGACGTCGGCAATCAGTGACTTGACCCGGACGTGGCGCCGGATCAGATAGCCGCGGTTGCGGTAGTAGTAATAGCGCTTGAACGCCGTCTCGGGGACGATGACGTGCCACCGGGCGCCAAAGACGTGCTTGGTTTCGGAAAATGCGTGCGGATGCGTGATGGCTGCCGTGGTGACCGTGCCGAAGCGGATGCCCGCCTTCCGCAGCCTGATGGTGAAGTCCACCTCGTCGCCCCGGATGAACAGGCGCATGTCCGGCAAGCCAACCTTGAAGAAAACATCGGAGCGGATTAGCGCCCCGTTGAAGAAGTGGCCGTCGTTCGGAAGGAACCCCACCTTTTCCAGTGCGCCCCGATCGTGGGTCACTTTGCCGTCCAGGCGGAAGAAAAAGGAGAGCCTGTCCGGGTGGCCGGGCGCCACCACAAGCGGAACAACTGCCTCCAGGTTCCGTGCTTCCGCCTCGCGGATCAGCGTGGCGAGGCATTCGGGGTCTGCCGGCTCGGCGTCGTCGTCCATCATCCAGATCCAGTCGGCCCCGCTGGCCACCGCCTTGAGGACGGCCAGGGAAAATCCGCCGGCCCCGCCGAGGTTGGCTTCAGAGCGGATGTAGTCCACATTTTCGTGCTGTCCGGCAACGTCTGCTGCCGGCACGGTGCCGCTGTCAACAAGGCAAATGGATGCCACGGGCGCGGTCTGGCCATTGATGGCTTTCAGGAGGACGGCGAGCTCATGGGGACGGTCAAACGTCACGGCAGCAACTGCGACCGACACTGGCATTGCGGGTTCCTTTCAGCACAGCCGCCGGCAAGTTTCCCGCCGGCATGAGGCCGTGTGACGCGAAGCCATGTAGCCGTTGGCGTTAGTATCTTGACTAGAGTCCACTGTAATACAGCCCTGTCAGGCACTATGTACTGCCTGTCTGTGCGCGCATGGCGACGGAGAAGTTTCATTTATTGCACGTCAGATCTACAGCTATTGAGCCCCCACAGTCCCCCAAGCCTCGTCGCGAACCTGCGGCAGCCTGAAGCCCGGTGCCATGCTGCTCCACGGCGGGTCAGCGGAGCAGGTGACGCGCCGTGATCATGTACCTGCTCATGATGCTGACCGCAGCCGTCGTCTCGTACGCGGCAACATGGGGCGCACGCCTGATAGGCAACCGGCTCGAGCTGTTCACGCCGATCCGCAGCCGTGACATGCATTCGAGCCCGGTGTCCCGGCTCGGCGGCCTCGGGATCTTCGCGGGAGTGCTGGTGGCACTGGTGGTCGCGAACCAGTCTTTTTTCGTCAAGGACATCTTCCACGGCAATTCGGCCCCCTGGGGCGTGCTGGCGGGGGCAGGCGTCATCGTCCTCGTTGGCGTTGCGGACGATCTCCTGGATCTGCGGTGGTGGGTCAAACTCATCGGGCAAAGCATCGCCGCCCTGGTAGTGGCGGTCTGGGGCGTCCGGATGACCATCATTCCGTTCGTTCCCGAGCCCATCCGCTTCGATTCGGACCCAGTCAACGTCCTCCTCACCGCCGGACTTATTGTCACGACGATGAATGCCTTCAACTTCATCGACGGACTGGACGGGCTGGCTGCGGGCGTGGCGATCATCGGCGGTTCGGCCTTCTTCCTCACCGCGTACTGGGTGCACCGGAACGCGCCGCTGCTTGACCGTTCAGACCTTGCGACGCTCCTGACGGCGGTGCTCGTGGGCAGCTGTCTGGGGTTCCTGCCCCACAACTGGTTTCCCTCGAAGATCTTTATGGGTGATTCCGGGGCGATGCTCATCGGCCTGCTGATGGCTTCGGCGGGTGTGGTCTCGACCGGCCAAATCAGCTCGGGGCTCTATGACCGCGTGAACGGTATCCCCACGATCGTCCCCATCCTGCTTCCCTTCGCCGTGCTCTTCCTGCCGCTGCTGGATCTCGGCCTTGCCGTCGTCCGGCGCACGGCCGTCGGCAGGTCGCCCTGGTCCGCCGACCGCGGCCACCTGCACCACAAGCTGATGGACATCGGGTACTCCCACCGCACGGCTGTGATGCTGCTGTACATGTGGACCGCCGTCCTCTCCTTCGGCGGACTCGCCTTCGCCGTTTACCCCTGGCAGATAGTCCTCGCGGTCGACATCGCGGCCACCCTGGTGATGGGGCTCCTTACGGCGTGGCCTTATCTCAGCCGCCGCGGCGTAGAAACGCCGGAATAACCCGCTTTCCGGAATATTTCTATCTCGTGTAGAATTCAGGGGCAGGTCTTTCCTGCACCACTCCACCCCCAGACCCCAAAGATTGGGTTCGCATGACCTCCAACGCCGAGCCCGGACCAACGTCCGGCAAAGGATTCGTTGGCGTCTCCGGCCCCACGCGGTCGCTGTGGCTCGGCCTGCTGGGAATCAGCTCCGCCGTTTCGGCTGCCGCCCTTGTCCTTGCGGGCATTGTGGCAGTGGCTCTGAATGGCTGGCCCGGACTGCTTTCGAGCAGCTTCGGCGGGCTGCTGGTGATGGCATTCTTTGCCATTA
The DNA here is from genome assembly GCF_002929275.1 of Arthrobacter sp. ZGTC131. Lineage (GTDB taxonomy): Bacteria > Actinomycetota > Actinomycetes > Actinomycetales > Micrococcaceae > Arthrobacter. Next base: position 163,822 of record NZ_PJIK01000001.1, on the reverse strand, counting down.
GCCTTTTGATCGGCCACTTCGTCGGACGCAACAACCCGTCCGGTGCCATCGGCCTGTTCGTGGCAACCTACTTCGTCAAGGTCATCGGTTTCGCGGTGGTCCTGTTCGCGGTTGGTGCGCCCGAGTGGCTGCACGGGCGCTGGTTCCTTATCGGAGCGGTCGTCGCTGTGGTGACCTGGCAGGCGGCTGAAATCTACGGTTTCAGCAAGGCCCGGCTGCAGATCTACAACGACCCCGAACCGAACAAGGGCAACACCGATGTCTAAGCGAAACCACCCCGGCAAAACTTCCTCCGGCGACCCCTCCAAAAGGTCCGGCGCCCCCGGCGTCTCAGGCGAAAATGGTGACGGCGGTTACAACGCTGGAATTGCCGTCTTTAGCTACATTATTGGCGGAATCATCGTCTGGAGTTTGATAGGGTGGGGTCTGGATTATCTGTGGGGAACCCGCTGGATTGTGCTCCTAGGCGCTCTGCTTGGAGCTGCGGGAGGGTTCTATCTGTCCCATATGCACGGCCTCACCAGTTCAAGGAATACAGCTGGCGGGAACAGTGCAGCCAGCGGCCCGTCTGAGGATGGGAACAGTAATGCCAAATAACTTTACGAGGGGGAGGGCGAGCATGAAGCACGCCGGACCCCGACCAACGCCCAACGATGGACACTGCAGAGAGGAAACGCGTTGATCGCGCTTGCGCTCCCGGCCCAAAATTCAGGAGTCTTCACGCCTCCCGGAATTGAAGAAATGCACCTGCCGGCAATCCTGCCGTGGGGTGCAGCAGACGGATTCTCCAAGCAGATGCTGCTGGTCATCCTGTCCGTTGTCATTATCGCAACATTCTTTCTGCTAGCTGCGCGGAAGCAGCAGCTGGTTCCTGGCAAACTGCAGTTCGCAGGCGAAATGGCCTATGGCTTCGTCCGCAACAGCATCGCCAAGGACATCATCGGCGGCAGAGACTTCATGAAGTACGTGCCCCTGTTGTTCAGCCTGTTCTTCTTCATCCTGGTGAACAACATCTACGGTGCCATCCCCGTACTCCAGCTGCCGAGCTTCTCGCACGTCGGCGGAGCCTACGTGCTGGCCGGCATCGTGTACTTCACCTGGATCGGCATCGGCATCAAGAAGAACGGCCTGAAGTACTTCAAGCTGGCTACGGTGCCGTCCGGAGTTCCGTTCTACATCCTGCCCATCGTGGTTCCGATCGAGATCATCTCCAACTTCCTGGTACGTCCCGTCACGCACAGCCTGCGTCTCTTCGCAACCATGCTGGCCGGTCACTTGATCGTCATGCTTGCCGGCTCCGGCATCGAATACCTGGTCATGCAGGAGAACGTCCTCCTGAAGGGCACATCAGTCCTGGTCCTCGCAGGCGCAATCGCCATGTACATGCTGGAAGCGCTGATCATGGCGCTCCAGGCCTACGTGTTCACGCTGCTGACAGCGATCTACATCGAAGGTGCCCTGCACGCGGACAGCCACTAGGCGCCCACAAACTTCCCTTTACGGGATGAAGCAAACCAAACAACCTGCCACAAAGATGGCATCTTGAAAGGAATAAAATGGAAGGCAATCTCAACCTCGTAGGTTACGGTCTGTCCGCAATCGGCGGTGGTATCGGTGTTGGTCTCGTGTTCGCCGCTTACATCAACGGCGTCGCACGTCAGCCGGAAGCACAGCGTGTGCTTCAGCCGATCGCGTTCCTCGGCCTTGCGCTGACTGAAGCCCTCGCCATCCTCGGCCTGGTCTTCGCTTTCGTTCTCTAGTCACGCTTCAGAACCAAGCGAATCCAAAACCGAGTAGATAAGGACGGGTGAATTATGAATCAGCTGATCATCTCAGCCGCCACCGAAGGGGCGACTAGCCCGCTCGTGCCCAACGTCTGGGAGATGGGCGTCGTCCTCGTCGGCTTTGCTGTCCTCATGTACATCGTGGTCAAGTTCATTGTCCCGATGTTCGAGAAGACGTTCGCAGAGCGTGCCGAGGCCATTGAAGGCGGCATCGCCAAGGCCGAGCAGGCGCAGGCTGAGGCTTCCGCCGCACTCGAAGAGTACAAGCAGCAGCTCACCGAGGCTCGTGCAGAAGCCAACCGCATTCGCGAGGAAGCCCGTGCCGAAGGCGCCCAGATCCTTGCGGAGCTGAAGGAGAAGGCTGCAGCCGAGTCTGCGCGCATCACTGCGCAGGCACACGTGCAGATCGAATCCGAGCGCCAGGCCGCCGTAGTGGCCCTGCGTTCAGAGGTGGGCACCCTCGCCACCACGCTGGCTGGCCGCATCGTTGGCGAGTCCCTCGAGGACGACCAGCGTTCGGCACGTGTTGTTGACCGCTTCCTGGCTGATCTGGAGAACCAGAACGCAGGTGTAGCAAAGTAATGGCAGGTGTATCGAGCGAATCGCTGACCAAAGCGCTGACCGAACTGGAGGCCAAGCTTCCGTTTGCATCGCTGCAGTTGGCAAAGGAACTCTTCGGAATCCTGGGAGCGATAGACAGCTCGGCTGGCTTGCGCCGAGCCCTGACTGACCCGTCCCGCAGCGGTGACGAAAAGTCGGCGCTGATCAGGAAACTGTTCGGCGGAAAAGTCTCCGCTGAGGCTGCGGACATCGCAGCCGGGCTGGCCAGCTCACGCTGGGCATCGGCGCGAGACATCGGCGATGCACTCGAGACGCTTGCCGCGACGGTAGTAATTGCCGTTGCTGAAAACAAGTCGGCCGTTTCTGCCTCCGGAATCACGGGGCTGGAAGAACTCGAGAACGATCTGTTCTCCTTCAACCAGGCCGTGGCGTCCAGCCACGAGGTGCAGCGTGCTCTGTCTGAACCGCAGGCCAGCGCCGCAGCAAAGATTGCCCTGGCGGAGAGGCTGGTTCCTGGCGCAAGCGAGGAAGCCAAAGTCCTCATCGGCCAGGCAGTGTCGCAGCCACGCGGATTGAAGTCCACCAAGCTGGTCGGCCGTTTTGCCGAGCTTGCAGCCAAGCGCCAGCAGCGGTGGATTGCAACGGTCAGCGTCACGCGTCCCATCACGGAGACGCAGGCCAGCCGTCTGCAGGCGGGGCTCAACTCCCTCTACGGGCGAGATCTGAAGATCAACACCACTGTTGATCCGATGCTGATCGGTGGAATCCGCGTGCAGGTTGGTGACGAAGTGCTCGACGCTTCCGTCATCACCCGCCTCATGGAGCTTCGCCGCCAACTGGCCGGCTAGCCGGACAAGCACAACTTAACTGATAGAAACCCCGGTCATCGTGAGCAACGATGATCACGAAAACAGGAGAGCAGGGACTGCAGATGGCCGAATTGACCATCAACGCCGACGACGTCCGTAATGCGTTGAACGAGTTCGCGGCGTCCTACGAACCCGGAAACGCAGAGCGCGTAGAGGTCGGCCGTGTGACCACCGCAAGTGACGGCATCGCCCGTGTTGAGGGCCTTCCCTCGGTCATGGCGAACGAGCTGCTTCGCTTCGAAGACGGCACGCTGGGCCTCGCCCAGAACCTCGACGTCCGCGAAATCGGTGTCATCATCCTCGGTGACTTCACGGGCATCGAAGAGGGCCAGGAAGTGCACCGCACCGGACAGGTTCTGTCCGTGCCGGTCGGTGACGCGTTCCTCGGACGTGTTGTTGACCCGCTGGGCGTGCCCATCGATGACCTCGGCGAGATCAAGGCTGAGACCACCCGTGCCCTGGAACTCCAGGCTCCGGGCGTGACCCAGCGTAAGTCTGTGCACGAGCCGATGCAGACCGGTCTGAAGGCTATCGACGCCATGATCCCGATCGGCCGCGGCCAGCGCCAGCTGATCATTGGTGACCGCCAGACGGGCAAGTCCGCAATTGCCATCGACACCATCATCAACCAGAAGGCCAACTGGGCTTCCGGTGACGTGAAGAAGCAGGTTCGCTGCGTCTACGTGGCAATCGGCCAGAAGGCGTCGACCATCGCCGCCATCCGCCAGACGCTCGAGGACAACGGCGCGCTGGAATACACCACGATCGTCGCTTCCCCGGCTTCTGACCCGGCCGGCTTCAAGTACCTGGCGCCCTATGCAGGTTCGGCCATCGGCCAGCACTGGATGTACGGCGGCAAGCACGTCCTCATCGTGTTCGATGACCTCTCCAAGCAGGCCGAGGCCTACCGTGCAGTTTCCCTGCTGCTCCGCCGCCCGCCGGGACGTGAAGCCTACCCGGGCGACGTCTTCTACTTGCACTCCCGCCTGCTGGAGCGTTGCGCGAAGCTCTCCGACGAGCTCGGCGCCGGCTCGATGACCGGCCTGCCGCTCATCGAGACCAAGGCAAACGACGTTTCCGCCTACATCCCGACCAACGTGATCTCCATTACCGATGGCCAGATCTTCCTGCAGTCGGACCTCTTCAACGCCAACCAGCGTCCTGCTGTTGACGTTGGCGTGTCGGTGTCCCGAGTTGGCGGCGCCGCACAGGTCAAGTCGATGAAGAAGGTCTCCGGTACCTTGAAGCTGGACCTCGCACAGTACCGCGACATGCAGGCCTTCGCGATGTTCGCATCGGACCTCGATGCCGCATCCCGCCAGCAGCTCACCCGTGGTGCACGCCTTATGGAACTGCTCAAGCAGGGTCAGTACTCGCCGTTCCCGGTCGAGAACCAGGTTGTGTCCATCTGGGCAGGAACGCAGGGCCACCTGGATGACGTCCCGGTCGAGGACATCAGCCGCTTCGAGTCCGAGTTCCTGGAGCACCTGAAGCACAAGTCCTCCATCCTCACCACGCTGGCGCAGACCAGCGTTCTGGACGATGACACCGCAGAAGCACTGAAGACCGCGATCGTGGACTTCAAGAAGGGCTTCTTCGGCGAGGGAGACAACCATCTGGTAGGTGCCGGCCACGAGGAGCATGATGCTATCTCCGAGGGCCAGGTCGACCAGGAAAAAATCGTCAGGCAGAAGCGCTAGTTTCGTTGGCAGGGACTGCCGGCACCGCTCAAGGTTCCGGCAGTCCCGGCCATCGGGATCTTAGGAAAGGATAAGTATGGGAGCCCAGATTCGGGTCTACCGCCAGAAGATCGCCTCGACGACGTCGATGCGCAAGATCTTCAAGGCGATGGAACTGATCGCTACCTCGCGCATCGGCAAGGCCCGCGCACGCGTAGCAGCTTCACTGCCTTACGCGAACGCAATCACCCGCGCCGTTTCTGCTGTCGCAAGCCAGAGCGAAATCGACCACCCTTTGACCACCGAGCCGGAGCAAATCCGCCGCGCCGCAGTCCTGGTAATCACCTCGGACCGTGGCCTGGCAGGTTCCTACTCCGCGAGCGTCCTGAAGCAGGCCGAGGGCCTGAACGAGCTGCTCCGCGCCGAAGGCAAGGAAGTCAAGACGTACCTCGTCGGCCGCAAGGCACAGGCGTACTTCGACTTCCGGGGCCGCCCCTACGGGCGGGTCTGGACCGGCGGCACTGATGCACCGGAGTTTGCCACGGCGCAGGAAGTCGGCGCGGCATTGCTGGAGGACTTCGCAACGGACTTCGAAGAGGGCGGCGTGGATGAGATCCACGTCGTTTACACCCGATTCAAGTCCATGGTGACGCAGGAGCCGACGGTCATCCGTCTTCTTCCCCTCGAAGTTGTGGAAGAGCAGGCTGCTTCCGAATCGGAGCTGCTGCCCTTGTACGAATTCGAGCCGGAGCCGGAGCAGGTTCTCAATGCCCTGCTGCCCCGGTACATCGAAGCCCGTATTTTTGCGGCCATGCTGCAGGCAGCGGCTTCCGAGCTCGCGGCGCGCCAGCGGGCCATGAAGTCTGCCGGCGACAACGCCACAGACCTCATCAAGAAGTACACGCGTCTGCGCAACACCGCCCGCCAGGCTGAGATTACGCAGGAGCTTTCCGAAATCGTGGCCGGCGCCGACGCTCTCGCGTCGTAGCCGGGCGGATCTTGGATCCAGCCACACCTGCACCAAAGAACATAAACTTAACCCACGCCATCTACTGAGTGAAGTGAGAGAGATGACTGCCACCGCTACCGAACACGTAGCCGCAACGTCCGGTGCAACCGGCCGTATTGCACGTGTTATTGGCCCGGTTGTCGACGTCGAATTCCCGGCTGACGCAATCCCCTCGATTTACCACGCACTCACCACCGAGATCACTCTCAACGGTGAGACCAAGACCATCACGTTCGAGACGTCCCAGCACCTGGGTGACAACCTCGTTCGCGCTATTGCCCTGCAGGCCACCGACGGACTCGTCCGCGGCACGGCTGTAATCAACACCGGTTCCCCGATTTCCGTGCCCGTGGGCGACGGCGTCAAGGGCCACATCTTCAACGTCCTCGGCAAGCCGCTTGACGTTCACGAGTCCGAAATCCAGGCGTCGGATTACTGGCCGATTCACCGCAAGGCTCCGGCCTTCGCGTCCCTCGAGGGCTCCACGGAGATGCTCGAGACCGGCATCAAGGTCATCGACCTTCTCACCCCGTACATCAAGGGTGGAAAGATCGGCCTGTTCGGCGGCGCCGGCGTCGGCAAGACCGTTCTCATCCAGGAAATGATCACCCGTGTTGCCCGCAACTTTGGCGGCACCTCGGTGTTCGCCGGTGTCGGCGAGCGTACGCGTGAAGGTAACGACCTCTGGGTTGAAATGGAAGAGGCTGGCGTCCTCAAGGACACCGCCCTTGTCTTCGGCCAGATGGATGAGCCGCCGGGAACGCGCCTGCGCGTTGCACTGTCGGCCCTGACCATGGCGGAGTACTTCCGCGATGTCCAGAACCAGGACGTGCTGCTCTTCATCGACAACATCTTCCGCTTCACGCAGGCAGGCTCCGAGGTTTCCACCCTTCTCGGCCGCATGCCGTCCGCCGTTGGCTACCAGCCGAACCTTGCAGACGAGATGGGCCTCCTCCAGGAGCGCATCACGTCCACCAAGGGCCACTCCATCACCTCGATGCAGGCCATCTACGTTCCCGCGGATGACTACACCGACCCGGCACCGGCCACCACGTTCGCGCACCTCGACGCCACCACGGAACTTTCCCGTGAAATCGCCTCCCGTGGCCTGTACCCGGCCGTGGACCCGCTGACGTCGACGTCCCGAATCCTGGACCCGCAGTACATCGGCAAGGACCACTACAACACGGCTGTCCGTGTGAAGCAGATCCTGCAGAAGAACAAGGAACTCCAGGACATCATCGCCATCCTCGGTGTTGACGAACTGTCCGAAGAAGACAAGATCGTAGTGTCGCGTGCACGCCGTATCCAGCAGTTCCTGTCGCAGAACACCTACACCGCCAAGCAGTTCACCGGCGTTGAAGGCTCGACCGTTTCCATCAAGGACACCGTTGAAGGCTTCACCGCAATCTGCGACGGCGACCTCGACCACATTGCAGAGCAGGCGTTCTTCAACGTCGGCGGCCTGGATGACGTTGAGCGCCAGTGGGCCAAGATCCAGGAACAGACCAAGTAATATGGCTGAGCTTGAGGTTGAGATTGTCGCGGCGGACCACTTCGTGTGGTCCGGAGCGGCCAAGATGGTCAAGGCCCGCACCAGCGATGGTGAAATCGGAATCCTGCCCGGCCACTCGCCCGTACTGGCGATTTTGGCCGAGGGTGAACTGGCAATCGAGCCTGTTTCCGGTGACCGCATTGCTGTAGTTGTTGACGGCGGATTCTTCTCCGTGGACAACAACCGCGTGGTCATTGTTGCTGACAACGCCCAGCTGGGTGAAGCGGCCACTGCGGGGATCCGCTAGCACGACCTTGATGGACGTTACTGGTTTTCCGTTCATCGCAATAGCAACCGTCTTCGCGTTGCTGATCTTTACGCTGTGCCTTTTCGGGGTGCGCCGCTTCAACCTGCGGCGCGCCCTGGGCACGGTGGACGCCTCCATTTGCACAGCTGGTAAGAGCTGGCAGATGGGGGTTTGTCGTTATCAGGACAACGAGCTGGAGTGGTTCAAGCTGCTCTCGCTCAGCGTCCGTCCCCGGCACCGCTTCAAGCGCAGTTCGCTGGAGCTCCTGGGTCGGCGGCAGCCCACGGAGGCTGAGCTGGTCAAGGTCCAGCCGGATGTCGTCATCGTTGAGCTGCGCTATGAGGGCCAGGATGTCTTCCTGGCGATGAAGTTTGACGCCTACACGGGATTATCCTCGTGGCTCGAAGCCGGCCCGGTCATCGGGGTCGGTACTTGGCGCTGAATTCCCGACGCCTGATCAAACCGCCTGCCGGTGAATGTTTCAGGTCCTGAAAATATCCATGACACAAAAAATGATCCCCGGCACGAATGCCGAGGATCATTTGTTTTAAGGCAATTCCCGTCAGGGAAGTCCTCAATGAATTAGACGAGCGTTACGCCGGTGGCCTGAGGGCCCTTGGCGCCCTGACCGATTTCGAACTGAACGCGCTGGTTCTCGTCGAGGGTCTTGAAGCCACCCGTCTGGATCTCGGAGTAGTGAACGAAGACATCGCCATCGGAGTCGTCCGGGGTGATGAAGCCGAAGCCCTTTTCAGCGTTGAACCACTTGACGGTTCCCTGTGCCATTTATTTCTCCTCATTGTGGAACTAAATTAAGGCCAGCACACTTCGTACTGGTCTTGGTCACTCCGCGAGAAGAATCCTGGCTGCAGCCCCGGTAAGTCCGGAAATGCGTTGCAGGAGCTTCGCGCTCGCAACATGTCTTGCGAGCATGAAAAACACCTACACAAAGACTGATACAAGAATTTCATGACAGCACGATCTGGTCAACGGGCAAAACGCGGAATCGCATAAATTTTGGGCAAATCCAAAGTAAACGTGCGGTCTTGGACGTATTGCCTGGTCTGTGGAACGTCAGAACAGCCTGGACTCGATATCATCAACGCCGCGCATGGCATCGTAGTCCAGCGTGATGCAGTCAATTCCGCGGTCGGTTGCAAGCACGCGGGCCTGCGGCTTGATTTGCTGGGCCGCGAAGATCCCGCGGACAGGAGCGAGCAAGGGATCCCTGTTCAGCAGTTCCAGGTACCGCGTCAGCTGCTCCACGCCGTCGATGTCGCCGCGGCGTTTGAGCTCTATGGCCACTGTGGACCCGTCCGCGTCCCTGGCCAGAATGTCCACGGGACCGATGGCCGTGAAGTACTCGCGCCGGATGAGGGAGAAGCCCGCTCCGAGCCTTTCGATCTGGTCGGCCAGGAGGCGCTGCAGATCGGCCTCCACGCCGTCCTTGATCAGGCCGGGGTCCTGGCCCAGTTCATGCGAGGTGTCATGGAGCTGTTCATGGATGTTGATGATCAGCCTGTCGTCCGTCTTGGCGGACTGGACCGTCCACTGCTCGATGACGCCTACTTCGACGTCGATGTCTTCAGCAGAGGTCACGCGCAGCGTGGCGGGAGGGCTCATCCAGTTCAGCGGCTTGTACGAGCCGCCGTCGGAGTGGACCAGCACCGACCCGTCAGCCTTCACCAGCAGGAGCCTGGTGGCGAGGGGGAGATGGGCTTTGAGCCGGCCAACATAATCAACGGAACAACGGGCTATGACTAGACGCACGCCGTACACACTACCGCGTCGGCAGCGGGCACTGCGCACCGGGCTGCCGGCATGACTCCCGGGCCTGGGACTGGAGGCCGGCACCGGAGCCGTTCCGGCTGGGGCAGAATGGATGCATGCCCCGCTCGAACCGCCCCCGCCGTGCAAAGACGGGGCGTGCGGCCCCTGGCAACGCTGCGGGCGGAGGAAAGCACGGTTCGGGCCCGCCCCCGGAGCTTGACCTGGAGCGCGCCCGGGCCGGGATTGCGCGCCGCGAGAGCGCTCCGGATGGCGTCTGGATGGTTCGCACCATGACGGCGCGCAAGGCGGAGAAGGCCTACATCTGCCCCGGCTGTTCCACCGCCGTGCTGCCGGGAGTCGCCCACCTTGTGGTGTGGGCCGACGACCACCTCTTCGGCGCGGCCGCCGGCCTCTCCGAGCGCAGGCACTGGCACACGAACTGCTGGACGTCGCGCAACTTCCGCTACCGCTGATCGAGGGTAGGCGGCCAGCCGGCGCAACCTGGCCCAGCCGACGCGGCAGATAAGCTGATAGGCATGACTTTTGACCCGACGTCGTACGTTTTCAGCCAGCCGTCCGAAACGACTGCCATCCGCGCGTCCACGGTGCTGCCGGCCCGTCGCGAAAACATCGAAATCCGCACGGAGGACGGCCGCACCCTGGTGGGCGAGCTCGCTCTGCCGGAGTCGGGGCCGGTCGCGGCCACGCTGATAACGCTGCACCCGCTGCCCACGCACGGCGGCTTCATGGACTCCCACGTCTACCGCAAGGCCTCCTACCGGCTGCCGGCACTGGCCCGCGTGGCCGTGCTCAGGTTCAACACGAGGGGAACGTCGTCGCCCAGGGGAACCAGCGACGGCGAGTTTGAAGAGGGCATCGGGGAGCGGTATGACGTTGAGGCCGCGGTTCGGTTCGCCGTCCAGCGGGGGCTGCCCAACCGCTGGCTCGTTGGCTGGTCGTTCGGGACTGAGCTGGCCCTCATGTACGGTGCCGAGGAGCCGGTGGCGTCGCAGGTGGAAGGTGCTGTGCTGCTGTCACCGCCCCTGCACCGTGCCACCGACACCCACCTCCAGCAGTGGGCGGCCGCGGGCAAGCCGCTCACAGTGCTGGTGCCGGAACATGACGACTACCTCCGCCCCGCCGAGGCGGCCAAGCGCTTCAGTGTGGTCCCGCAGGCTCGCGTCGTGGGGGTCGACGGTGCCAAGCACCTTTGGGTGGGGGAGAAGCAGGCTGCGAGGGTACTGAACGAAATCGTGGACGACGTCACGAGCGCGGGTTCGGGTGCCGCCGGGCTGCCGCAGGAGTGGGCAGGACCGGTGGCCACGGCCAGCGCCTGAGCAGCGTCCGGCCCCCGCCGCAGGCCGCCTAAGCCGTGCTTCGTGTGCGCCGCTCCGGGCGGCCTTCCCGCTAGTGCTTGTCCTGGCGGACGATATAGATTTCCTTCACGAGGAGCAGGATGGCGGCCGCGGTGGGGATGGCGATCAGCGCCCCCAGAACTCCGAGGAGGCTGCCGCCGGCGATCACCGAGATCACGGCCACGGCACCGGGGACGGCCACGGCCTTTTGCATGATGCGGGGCGAGATGAAGTAGGCCTCGAACTGGAGGTACGCGAAGTAGCAAATGGCGTAGGCGACCGCCTGCTGCCACCCCAGGGTCAGGGTTATCAGGATGACCACCACTCCGGCGATCAGGCCGCCGACCAGGGGAATGAACGCCAGCAGCGCCACCACGAAGGTGAGAAGCACCGCAAAGGGCACGCCGATGATGGACATCACGATGAAGGCGAAGGTGGCGTTCAGCAGGGCAACAACAGCCTGGCCGATCACATAGTTGCCCACCGACCGGGTGATTGCCTCGGACAGTGCCTCCACCCGGGGCCGCCTGGACCGCGGGGCAAGCCGGTATCCCCACTTTTTCATGGCAGGCAGGGCGGCGAGGAAGTACAGGCTGAGCACCAGCACAATCAGGGTCCCGAAGAGGCCGTTCGCGACGGTGGAGCCGAAGCCCACCACGCCGCCGAAGATTCCGCCCATCGCCTCAGGGTTCTTGACGAACTTGTCCAGTTCCTCAGTGATGCGGTCGCGAACGCCGAACTGGCTGTCGAGCGTCCGGAAGAACTCCGAGTTGATGAAGTCGCGGACCCAGATCGGCGCCTGCTGGACGAGCTCCGTCACCTGCTCGACGATCGTGGGAATCAGGGTGGCAAAAAAGCCCACCACCGCAATGATCAGCACCGATACGGACAACAGGATGCCGGCGGGTCTGGGGAACTTGCGGGTTTCGAGCCACCCCACCACAGGGTCAAGGCCCAGGGCAATGAATAGTGCCGCCACGATCCACAGGAGAAGCTGGGTGGTGTTGGAGCCGATCCAGTAGACCAGGAGGGCGAGGCCGACGCCTACGGTGCCCATGAAGCCGACGTACACGGGATGCTGCGCAGAAAGGCGGGGTCCGGGGGCGCCGAAGCGGGTGGTGTCGCCGGCAGCGGCACCGGGCTCGAGGTTGTCCAGTTGTTCCGGCGGCATCTCAAAGCGGAGCCGGGGCTGTGCCCCCGGGATGGGCTGGCGAAGCCTCCTCAGCACGGCAACGAGCGCTGCGGGGCGGGCGCGCGCTGCGGGCACCTTGGCTGGCGGCGCCGACGGAGTCTCGGGAGAGCCGGCGTCGGGCAGGTTTTCCGGGCCGTGCGTGGACGGATCCGTCTGTTCAGTCACTGCTTTTCGATGCCTTTTCCGTCCATGGCGCCGCGGCTGCGGGCCGGATGTGATGATCATCGCAAACACTATCAGCCGCCTTGTCAATAGACGGATGGAAGCCGGTTAAGGGAGTGGCTGGAGGCGTCGTTCGGGACCCGAACTGACCGATTGGTAACAAAACGGTTACTATTGAAGGCAAACCCCCGCTGATGATAGGTATACCTTTGCGTTTCAAGACTGCAGTTGCACTTGTGCTGCTCGGCCTCCTGACACTGCTGGCCGGAATCGGGCAGAAGACGATCTGGGCTCCGGCCGAGACCGTCACGGCCACGGCTCCCGCTGATTCGAAAGCCGCGCCGCTAACCGTTATTGACCACAAACTGCGCACCCTCGAGGGGGGCACAGTCACCATCAAGGTCAAGGGCGAGGGCAGTTTCCTGCTCGCCGCCGGCCGCCCGGATGACGTCACCGCGTGGGTGGGCAAGACCGCCCACAACACCGTGACCGGACTCTCGGAAGACAAGAAGGCGCTGCAGGTGGAACGCGCCGACGGTGAAGCCAAAGCGCCGAGTCCGGCAGGGTCGGATCTCTGGGTCTCTTCGGAAACCGCCAGCGGCGAGCTGGACTACACGTGGTCCGCGCCGGCGGACGGCGACTGGTCGCTGCTGCTGGCCAGCGACGGCACCAAGCCTGCGCCGTCGTCGATTTCCATGACGTTCCCCAATGACACGTCCACGCCGTGGGCTGTGCCGCTCATGATCATCGGCGGGCTCCTGATGCTTGCAGGCGCTGCGCTGCTCGTCCTGAAGCCCAAGGGAAGGACGCCCGGGCAGGGCGGTTCCGCCGGCGGCCTGGGAAACCAGTTCGCCAAGCGGGCCCGCGCCAAGGCCACCGCGCGGGCTTCAGCCAAGGCCGGCACCGGGTCAGGCACGCGGCTCAGCATGCTGGTCGCGCTGTCCACGGCCGCTGTTCTCGCCGGTACAAGCGTGGCGGCCCAGGCCAGCCAGACGCCGGAGCCGGCCGCCACGGGCGCTTCCTCCGGTGCGGCTCCTTCCGGGTCCGCTTCAGCACCCGCCGCCGGTGAGTCGCCGGTTCTCCTGGACGCTCAGTTCCGCCGCATCCTGGAGCAGGTAGCGAGCGCCGCCGATGCCGGCGACGCCGCGAAGGACGCGAAGAAACTGGCAGCCCGCGTTGCCGGAACGGAGCTCGAGGTCCGGACGCAGAATTACAAGATCCGCTCGCGGGTGGCCTCCTATGATGCACGCATGCCCGTGCGCTCCACGAAGCTCCTGACCACCGTCGTGACGGGCAAGCGCGCCTGGCCACGGTCCGTCCTGGCCGTCACCCAGGGCGAGGGCAACGTCGTGCCGCAGCTTCTCACCCTCGTGCAGAGCTCCCCGCGCGAGAACTACAAGCTCGTTGGCACCACGCCGCTGCAGCCGGGCACCACCTTCCCGTCGATCGAACGCAGCGGCACCCAGACCCTCGCCGAGGATGACAAGTCCGGGCTGCTGTACAGCGGTGAGGAAGCGCTCGCCGGGCTGGCGGACCGCCTGACCAAGGCCAACTCGACGTTCAAGGACAAGCTCGTCGAAGGGGAGTCCTCGCCGTACATCGCGGACACCCTGTCGTACCAGGCTGATGTGGTGAAGGAAGGCGTGAACGGCAAGTTCTCCTTTAGCCACAAGGTGGTACCCGGAAGCACCGTGGTCTTCCGGACGGCAGACGGCGGCGCACTGGTACTTGGCCGCCTCACGTTCAACTTCGACGGCACGCCGAAATCCGAGGGCGACAAACTCTCCATCGGAAGCGACGCGGCTGTCCTTGCCGGCGGCAAGGAAACCACCAGCGGAATGGTGCTGGACTTTGCGGAGTCCATGGCCGTCTACGTGCCGCCCGCCGGCTCGAAGGACCCGATGAAGCTCGTGGCTGCCACCCGGGGACTCGTCGGAGCCAAATTCAAGTAAGTACGGCGCCAAGTAGGAGGCCCCGGCCCGGGACCAGTTCATGACCCGGGCCGGGGCCTCCTGCGTCCGCCGTGCTTCCCGGACGCAGGAGTGGCTAGAGTGGACGCTATGAGTTCGCCAGCATCCCGTCCTGTCCCTCCAGCCGCCGCCAGCCAGCTCAACCTCCGCGGCGCCGTCGATCTTTCCTCGCTTAAGCAGCGGCCTGCGCCGCCGGCGGCTGCGGCCGGAAACGGCCCCGTAAATGGTGCGGCTGGCACTCCGGCAGCCGGGCAGCCAGGCGCCGAGGGTCCCGCGCTCCGGGTGGAGGTCACGGAAGGAAACTTCCAGGACCTCGTGGAGTTGTCGGCACAGGTGCCGGTCGTGTTCGCCCTTTGGGCGGCGTATTCGCCCGAATCCGCCGGCGTGCTGGACGCGCTGGAGCGGATCGTCCAGAGCTATGCCGGGCGGCTGGTCCTGGGCACGGCCGACATCGACGCCTTCCCCCAGCTGGCCCAGGCCTTCCAGGTCCAGGCCGTGCCCACGGCGATGGCCGTGCTCAAGGGCCAGCCCGTGCCCCTGTTCCAGGGCGGAGCGGACGAACAGCAGATCCGCGCCCTGCTTGACGAACTGCTCAAGGTTGCCGCCGCCAACGGCGTGTCCGGCAACGTGGGAGGCGGGACGCCGGGCGAGCCCGCCCCCGCTCCCTTGCCGCCGCTGCACCAGAAGGCGTTCGATGCCATTGAGGCCGGGGATTTTGCCGCTGCCGCCGCGGCCTACCGGCAGGCGCTCACGGAGATGCCGGCAGACGCCGAGGCGAAGGCCGGACTGGCCCAGGTGGAGCTCATGGATCGCCTGCAGAAGCTGTCCGGACCTGACGGCGATGCCCTCCGCCAGCTTGCTGCGGACGAACCTGACAACCTCGCGGCCCAGCTCGGTGTCGCAGACCTGGACATTGCCGGCGGCCATGTGGAAGATGCCCTGAACCGGGTGGTCGGCTTCATCGGCAGGAACTTCGGTCCCGAGCGCGAGTCCGCCCGGATCAGGTTGCTGGAGCTCTTCGACGTCGTCGGCGCAACCGACGAACGCGTCGCGAAGGCCCGCCAGGCGCTGGCACGGGTGCTGTTTTAGTGGCAACGCCCGCACTGTTCAAGCCACTGTCCCTGCGGTCACTGGAAGTGCAGCACCGCGGCTGGGTCTCGCCCATGTGCCAGTACAGCTGCGACCCCGTAGCGGCGCCCGGAGTGCCGCACGACTGGCACCTGATGCACCTGGGCTCGTTCGCCGCCGGGGGAGCCGCCCTCATCCTGACGGAAGCCGCTGCCGTCAACGCTGCCGGGCGGATCAGCCCGCGGGATGCTGGCCTCTACAACGACGAGCAGGCGGCGGGCTGGGAACGCATCGTCAGCTTCGTGCACCGACACGGCGTGGCGGACACCAAGATCGGTGCCCAGCTCGCCCATGCAGGGCGCAAGGCCTCCACCTACTGGCCGTTTTCCGGTGAGAAGGGTTCCGTACCCGTTTCCGACGGCGGCTGGGGCACCGTGGGGCCGGGCACCGCCGCCTTTGACGGCTTTGCCCCGCCGGCGGCCATGACCGACGAGGACATCCGGGCCGTCATCGCGGACTTTACCGCCTCCGCCGTCCGGGCCGTCGATGCAGGCTTCGACACGATTGAAGTGCACGGGGCCCACGGCTACCTCCTCCACCAGTTCCAAAGCCCGCTCGTGAACGACCGCACGGATACCTGGGGCGGGGATGCGGCGGGCCGGAACAGGCTGACGCTGGCCGTTGTCGACGCCATCCGGAATGTGATCCCCGATTCCATGCCGCTGCTGCTGAGGATCTCCGCCACTGACTGGGCCGAGGGAGGAATCGGCATCGAGGACTCGGTGCACCTGGCGTCGCAGGCCGCCGAACACGGCGTAGACCTCATCGACGTTTCGAGCGGCGGAGCCGTGGCGCACCAGCGGATCCAGCCGGGGCCGGGGTACCAAACGGGATTTGCCGCCCGCATCCGGCGCGAAACCGGAATCGCCACGGGTACTGTCGGGCTGCTGACATCGCCCGGCCAGGCAGAGCATGTGGTTGCCACCGGCCAGGCCGACGGCGTTTTCATCGCCCGCGCAGCCCTCCGGGACCCGCACTGGTGGCTCCGTGCGGCCTTCGAACTGGGCCATGACATGCGGTGGGCTCCCCAGTACGAACGGGCAGTTCCGCGCCACGCGTTCTGAACGCTGGCTGCCGGGCGTCGGCTGCTGAGCGTCGGCTGCCGAGCGTCGGCTGCTGAGCGTCGGCGGTCATCCCGCTTCTACTCCTTCCGGAGGATCCACATTGGAGGGTGCGCGGCTTAGGGTAAGTTCATGACCCTTCCCGTTACAGCCCTGTCGATCAGGGGCCTTGCCAAGCGCTTCGGCAGCAAGATCGCCGTGGACGGAATCAGCCTGGAGGTTCCGGCGGGTTCGTTCTTCGGAATCGTCGGACCCAACGGTGCCGGAAAAACCACCACGCTGTCCATGGCCACGGGCCTCCTCCGGCCGGATTTCGGCACAGCGGTGGTGCACGGCGTGGACGTCTGGGCCCAACCGCTGGAGGCCAAGAAGCTGATGGGCATTCTGCCCGACGGCGTGCGCCTCTTCGACAGGCTGAGCGGTGAACAACTTGTCACCTATGCCGGGCTGCTCCGCGGCATGGACAAGGAGGTTGTGGCGTCCAGGGTGGGGGAACTGCTGGCCGCGCTTGACCTGAGCCAGGACGCCGGCACGCTTGTGGTGGACTATTCCGCCGGCATGACGAAAAAGATCGCGCTCGCATCGGCGCTCATCCACGCCCCGAAAGTCCTGGTCCTGGACGAGCCCTTCGAATCCGTGGATCCCGTCTCCGCCGCCAACATCCGGGACATCCTGGACAGGTACGTGGCCACCGGCGGCACGGTCATCGTGTCGAGCCATGTCATGGACCTGGTGCAGCGGATGTGCGATCACGTGGCGGTGGTTGCGGCCGGGCGGCTCCTTGCTGCCGGGACGGTGGACCAGGTCCGTGCCGGCGCGAGCCTGGAGGAGCGCTTCGTCGAGCTGGTGGGCGGCCGAAGCCAGACAGAGGGGCTGGAATGGTTGCGCACCTTCTAAGGCTCAAGCTGACGCTGCTGAGGAACGGCCTGCGCCGGAGTCCCTGGCAGCTGGTGGGCCTGGCGATCGGCGGACTCTATGCGCTGGGGATCGTGGGCCTGTGTGTCACGGCGTTGCTCCTGCTCCGGCAGGAGGATGCCGGCCTGGCCCAGACCGTGGTGGTGCTGAGCGGTTCGGCCGCCCTGCTCGGCTGGGGCATTGTGCCGGTGGTAGCCTCCGCAGCGGACATGACGCTGGACCCGGCCCGGTTCACCACGGCGGCTGTCCCCATGTCGCAGCTTCTGGCCGGGCTGACCCTGGGCGGCCTCATCGGCATTCCGGGGCTCGCCACCGTCATTGTGGCGCTGGCAACTGTAGGCACCTGGTCACGCGGCATCGTCCCCGCCGTGGGCGCCCTGGTGGGGGCCGTCCTGGGGGTGCTGAGCTGCGTCGTGCTGTCCAAGGTGGTCACCACCGCCACGGCGAGCCTGGCGGCCTCCCGGCGATTCAAGGATGTCAGCGGAACGGCGTTCATGGTGCCGCTGGTCCTGCTTGGCCCGATTCTGGCGGGAATTTTCCAGGGAGTGTCCGGTTCGGGCGCCTTTCTGGCCGACCTCGCCCGGAGCCTGTCCTGGACGCCCTTGGGTGCGGCGTGGTCGCTAGGCGGCGACCTCGAAGCGGGGTATGCGGGCCACGCGGTGCTCAAGCTGCTCATTGCCGCTGCCACGCTTGCAGGCCTCGCCTGGTGCTGGAAGCTACTGCTGGAGCGGGCCCTCGTGACTCCGCCCTACGCGGGAAGCAGCCGCAGGAAGGGCGGGCGCATGGGTCTGTTCTCGCTGTTGCCGGCCACCCCGGTAGGCGCCGTCACGGCCCGCTCGCTAACGTACTGGTTCCGCGATCCCCGGTATTCCGGATCGCTCGTCGTCATACCGCTGCTGCCGGTGGTGCTCGCGTTCCAGGGCAGCCAGACGAATGACTTCGGCATCCTACTGATCGTCGGACCGTTGACCGCCTTCCTGCTGGCGTGGTCCATTTCGTCCGATGTGTCCTACGACAACACGGCATTTGCGCTGCACCTTGCTGCCGGAGTGCGCGGAGTCCACGACCGGCTCGGGCGGGCATTGGCCTGCCTGGCCTTCGCGTTGCCCGCCGTGCTGATCCTGGCGACCGTGCCGTTCTTCATCACCGGGGGCTGGGAAAAGCTGCCCGGCATCCTTGGGCTGTCTGTGGGAGTCCTGCTCACCGGGCTTGGATTGGCGTCCGTGGTTTCCGCCCGCTACACCGTGGCCGTTCCGCTACCCGGTGACAGCCCGTTCAAGAAACCCCCCGGCAACGTGGCTCAGACCCTGGCCGTACAGTTCGGCGGAATGGGAGTCCTCCTGGTGCTCATCCTCCCCGAGGCAGCCCTTTTGATCGCCCAGCTCCTGACCGGGGAACAAGTCTTTGGCTGGATCAACCTCGCGCTGGGACCGCTGCTCGGAACGGCGCTGTTCATTGTCGGAGTGAGGGTCGGCGGGCGCTGGCTGGATGCCCGCGGACCCGAGCTGCTGGCACAGCTGACCGTGAACCGGTAAGAGTCCTGCCAAGGCGGCGCGGACCGTGGTTGACTAGGCACACAAGGGCAGGGCAGGGACTAGGAAAGGGCCGTGGACCATGGAGGTCGTCATCCTTCCGGGCATCCGCCAGATCGCCTCCGTGGCGGCGGATGCGGTGGAAAGCCTCTTGCGGCGCAAGCCCGATGCCGTCCTGGGACTGGCCACGGGCTCGTCACCCCTTCCCGTCTACGACGAACTGGCCCGGCGCCACGAACAGGCCGGCCTGGATTTCAGCAGGGCGCACGGATTCACCCTGGACGAGTACGTAGGGCTGGAGCCCGGCCATCCGGAGTCCTACCGTGAGGTCATCCGCCGCGACTTCACGGACCGCGTCAACTTTGCCCCGGGAAACGTCCTGGGGCCCGACGGCAATGCCGCGGACATTCCGGCCGCCTGCCGGGCGTACGAGGATGCCATCCGGGCGCGCGGCGGTGTGGACCTGCAGTTTCTGGGCCTTGGCACGGACGGGCACATCGGCTTCAACGAGCCGGGGTCCTCCCTTGCGTCGCGCACGCGCATCAAGTCGCTCATTGAACAGACACGCCGGGACAACGCACGTTTTTTCCGCAGCCTCGATGAGGTACCCCATCATGTGGTGACACAGGGGCTGGGCACCATCCTGGACTCGCGCCATGCGGTCCTCATAGCCACCGGCGCCCAAAAGGCGCAGGCTGTCCATGATCTCGTGGAGGGGCCCCTGGCCGCGATCTGCCCGGCATCGGTCCTTCAGCTTCATCCTCACGCAAGCATCCTCGTGGACGAAGCCGCGGCGTCGTCGCTGAAACTCGCGGACTACTACCGCCATACGCACGACCACAAGCCGGCCTGGCAGGGCCTGTAGCGCCCAGGGCCGCGGCCGTGGCGCCGGGCAGTCCGGCCCGTCCCGGCGTCCGGTGCCCGCTGTCCGGAACAGCTAAGATGGATGGCATGACTAGCATGACGGATCCTCTCGACAACGACCCCATGCGTGAGCTTTCCGGAGCCGGATCGTCCACCGCAACCATTGAGCGCGAGGAACTCCGCCAGGAAGTGGAGCCCGGGGACCGCGAGCGCTTTTCACACTACGTCCGCAAGGAAAAGATCATGGAGTCCGCGCTCACCGGCGAGCCGGTCATCGCACTGTGCGGCAAGGTCTGGACGCCGGGACGGGATCCCCAGAAGTTCCCCGTGTGCCCCGAGTGCAAAGAGGTCTATGACGGCCTGCGGCCCGGCAATGACGGCGGCAAGGGGTCCGGCGGGGACTCAGGCAACAACAAGTAGTGACGGAGACACTCTTCGGCGGACCCACCCTGCCTCCGGCTTATCCGGAACGCGCAGCCTGGGGAACCGCCCCAAAGCTGCGCGCCTGGCAGCAGGAGGCCCTGGACCGTTACTTCAGCACCGGGCCGCGCGACTTCATGGCCGTGGCGACGCCCGGCGCCGGCAAGACCACCTTTGCGCTGCGGGTGGCATCCATGCTCATCGAGGCCGGCACGGTCAACCGCGTGACGATCGTCGCGCCCACTGACCACCTCAAGCGGCAATGGGCCGACGCCGCGGCGCGGGTGGGCATCGCCATTGATCCGAACTTCAAGAACTCCGACGGCCAGCACGGTCGCGGGTTCATCGGGGTCGCCGTGACGTACGCGCAGGTGGCCAGCAAGCCGATGCTGCACCGGGCCAAGACCGAAGCCGCCCGCACGCTGGTGATTCTCGACGAAATCCACCACGGCGGCGAAGCGTTGTCGTGGGGCGACGGACTCCGCGAGGCGTTCGATCCTGCAGCCCGGCGGCTGTCCCTGACGGGTACGCCCTTTCGCTCGGACACCTCGCCCATCCCGTTCGTGGAGTACGCGGAGGACAGGGACGGCATCAGGCGTTCCAAGGCGGACTACACCTACGGCTACGGCAGCGCGCTGCGCGACCACGTGGTGCGTCCCGTCATGTTCATGGCGTATTCGGGGCAGATGCGCTGGCGCACCAGCGGCGGCGAGGAGATGGCGGCTTCGCTCGGCGAATCGGCAGTCACCAAGGACATCACGTCCCAGGCGTGGCGGACGGCCCTGAACCCCACGGGCGAATGGATTCCGGCAGTGCTGGCCGGCGCGGACAAGCGCCTTAGTGAAGTCCGGCGCTCCGTCCCGGACGCCGGTGGCCTCGTGATCGCCACGGACCACGACGACGCCAGGGCGTACGCGGGGCAGTTGAAGAGGATCACCGGTGAATCACCCACGGTGATCCTTTCCGATGACGCCAAGGCCTCAAGCAAGATCGAGGAATTCACCGCAAGCGACAAACGCTGGATGGTGGCCGTCCGCATGGTGTCCGAAGGCGTGGACGTTCCACGGCTGTCCGTCGGTGTGTACGCGACGTCGACGTCCACGCCGCTGTTCTTCGCCCAGGCCGTGGGCCGCTTTGTGCGTGCCCGGAAGCGGGGCGAGACCGCCTCGGTATTCCTGCCCTCGGTTCCCCAGCTGATGGCGCTGGCCAATTCCATGGAAGCCGAGCGCGACCATGCCTTGGACCGGCCGGAGAAGGAGGACGGCGACGGCCTCTTCAATCCGGAAGACTCGCTGATGGACGAAGCCAACCGCGAGGACAAGGCCTCGGACAGCCTGACCAAGGGCAAGTTTGAGGCCTTGGATTCCCAGGCGTCGTTCGACCGCGTGCTGTTCGACGGCGGCGAGTTCGGCACCGGCGGTGACATCGGTTCCGAGGACGAACTCGACTTCCTCGGCATTCCAGGCCTGCTGGATGCGGAGCAGGTGGGCACCCTGCTGCGCCAGCGCCAGCACGAGCAGCAGAGCCGCAAGAAACGCCAGGCACCGGCGGCTGCGCCTGCGGCCCCGGCAGTTCCGGACCACCGGATGCTGATGGAACTGCGCAACGAGCTGGCCAAGAACGTGGCCGCGTGGTCGGCGCGGACGGGGACGCCGCACGGCGTGGTGCACACGAAACTGAGGACGGTCTGCGGCGGTCCGCCGGTGGCGCAGGCGAACGAGGAGCAGCTGCAGTCCCGGCTGAAGAAGCTCCAGGACTGGTTCGTCGGGCGGAAGTAGGCCGGGCAGCGGCTACTCGAGGTCGACGCCGCCCAGTTCCATTTCGGCGTACGTGTCATCAAGGTCTTCGGCTATTCCGGCCGTTAGGCGCTTGATCACGGTGACGGAGTAGCCGGCCTGCACCGCGTCCAGGGAGGTTGCCATGACGCAGTGGTCCGTGGCCAGTCCCACCACCACGACGTCCTCCACATCGTGGCTCTGGAGCCAGTCGTCCAGCCCGATGGAGTCCTCCTCGGGAGCGTAGTCCGGGTCTGCGGCCACGGGCAGGGCACCGGGCTTCCGGTCCCCGGTGGGGACGGCATCCTCGGGCGCCAGCAGTCCTTCAAAGCCGGAGTAGGCGGCCGTGTGGAGGCCCTTGTGGAAGTAGGCCTGGATGTGTTCGGTGTCGAGGTCCGGATGCAGCTCGGCGCCCTGCGACCCTGCGATGCAGTGCGGCGGCCAGCTGTCCTTAAAGTCCGGGCTCTCGGAGAAGTGTGCGCCGGGATCGATGTGCCAGTCCTGGGTGGCCACAATGTGGTCAAACTGCCC
The DNA here is from genome assembly GCF_002929275.1 of Arthrobacter sp. ZGTC131. Taxonomy (GTDB): domain Bacteria; phylum Actinomycetota; class Actinomycetes; order Actinomycetales; family Micrococcaceae; genus Arthrobacter. The sequence continues at coordinate 141,443 of NZ_PJIK01000001.1, read as the reverse complement.
GTGGTGCGCCTCGACGAACTCGCTGATTGCGCCCGCCACCGCCGCACCGCCCTCGACCGGCAGCGCGCCGCCTTCGCAGAAGTCGTTCTGGACGTCGACAATGATCAGTGCACGTGACATCAGTTCTCCTCGTAGATGGTGGGGATGGCCGGCTCACCGCGCTGCAGGCGGTGGACGACCGCCGGCAACTCGGCCATTGAATCGGCGTGGCGCTGGCGGGCGCGGAGCACGCCTTCGTGGCCTGTCCAGCCCGGCAGCAGCTCTCCGTTCTTGATGAATTGCTGAAGCAGGGGGCGGTCATCGCCGTCGTCCATGGGACGGTGGCCGACCCCGACGATTTCGTGCGTCGCCGTGCCGTGCTCGTTGAGCCTGCGGAGGGCGTATTTCCGCCCGCCCTTGCTGGTCTTGTTCTTGGCCGCCTTGGCTACGGGCACGAATTCCCCGGTGTCGTCAGTGCGGCTCACCAGCTTGTAGACCATGCTCGCGGTGGGGGCCCCCGAGCCCGTCACGAGGGAGGTGCCCACGCCGTACGCGTCTACGGGGGCGGACTGCAGCGCCGCAATGGCGAACTCGTCCAGATCCGACGTCACCATGATCCGGGTGTTCTCGTTGCCCAGTTCGTCCAGCAGGCGCCGCACCCACTGGGCCTGCTCCACCAGGTCGCCCGAGTCCAGCCGGACGGCACCCAACTTGTCTCCGGCGATGTCCACGGCCGTACGGACGGCCGTTTCGACGTCGTACGTGTCCACGAGCAGCGAGGTGGCGGCGCCCAGGGAGGCGACCTGCGCCTCAAAGGCGTCGCGTTCGGTGTCGTGGAGGAGCGTGAAGGAGTGGGCTGCGGTGCCCACGGTCTTGATCCCGTAACGGAGGCCGGCTTCGAGGTTGGAGGTGCTGGCGAACCCTGCGATGACGGCGGCGCGGGCGGCGGCCGTTGCCGATTCTTCCTGGGTCCGCCGGGAGCCCATCTCGATGCAGGGCCGGTTGCCGGCCGCGGTGATCATCCGGGAAGCCGCGGAGGCGATGGCGCTGTCGTGATTGAGCACGGACAGCACGTAGGTCTCCAGGATGCATGCCTCGGCGAATGTCGACTCGACGATCAGGATGGGGGAGTTGGGAAAGTAGGCCTCTCCCTCGGCGTAGCCCCAGATGTCTCCGGTGAAGCGGAAGTCGGCCAGGTAGTCCAGCGTCTCCTTGTTGACCACGCCGGTGCGCCCCAGGAACTCGAGCTCGGCGTCGCCGAACCGGAACGCCGCAATGCCGTCCAGGAGCCGGCCGGTGCCGCCCACGATGCCGTAACGGCGGCCGTCCGGGAGCCTGCGCGCGAAGGCCTCGAACACGGACTTCCGGTGCGCGGCGCCGGAATGGAGCGCTGCCTGCAGCATGGTCAGCTCGTAGTGGTCGGTGAACAGGGACGTGCGTGGCTGTTCCCAGCCGGCGGAGGTACTCACAAAATCACTCTAGTGCGCATCCCCATAGAATGGACAGATGACCCTTAGCGTTGCGCTCGGCCCTGACACCCAGGAGAGCACCCAAACCGGAACAGCGGTGTCCACCGACGCCCTGACCGCCCCGGACATCCCTTGGAACCTCGTGATCTGGAATGATCCGGTCAATCTCATGAGCTATGTCAGCTACGTTTTCCAGAGCTATTTCGGCTATTCGGAGACCAAAGCCAACAAGCTCATGATGGAGGTCCACAAGAAGGGCCGGTCCATTGTTGCCCACGGCAGCAAGGAACAGGTGGAACAGCACGCCGTCGCGATGCACGGCTACGGCCTGTGGGCAACGGTCGAGAAGGCCGCCGGCGGAAACAGCGGAGGCGGCAAGAACGGCGGCCCGGGCAAGGGCAAGGGAAAACGTGGCTAAGGCTTTCAAATACGGACTCAAGGGCATCACCGGATTCCTGGAACCGGCCGAGCGGGAATTGCTGCGCAGCCTCTTCGACGACGTCGTTTCGATGCTGCAGCCCGAAGAGAGCAGCAGCCAGGATCCGCTGGCCGCGCTGATCGGACTCGACATGGACGTCCGCGAGCCCTCGGACCGCGCCCTCCGGCGGCTGCTTCCCAACGTCATGAAGGACGACGGCGCCGCGTCCCTTGAGTTCCGCCAGCTCACCGAACGCTCCCTGCGCGAGACGAAGATCGGCGCGCTCCGCGCCGCCGCGCTAGATCTGGACAAGGACGAACTGGTCCTGGCTGCGGCGGACGCCAAGCACTGGTCCATGGCGCTCAACGACGTCCGACTGGTGCTCGCCGAACGGCTGGACATCCAGGACGAGGCGGATGCCGACCACGTCCACCAAATGCAGGACTGGTCGCAGGCGGAGGACGTGGAAAGCTACCTCGCCCTCGTCTACAACTTCACCACCTGGCTGCAGGAATCCCTGGTCCAGGCCATGCTGCAGTCGATGGAGCCGCGGCCCTGATCCGTGAGTCCGCAGAGCCGGTGATGTGACAAATTAGACATGAGGCGGACGCCACAATGTGATGGCCGCACCCACACGGAAGACCTATCCTCGAATAATCATGACTTCAGCATCGAGCATGGATCCGGCAGCAGACGCTGCAGCGGAGTCCGCAACGGCCGTTGGCATCAACCTGGGATCTCGGCCGATCGGGGTCTTTGACTCCGGCGTGGGCGGGCTCACGGTGGCACGGTCCATCATCGATCAGTTGCCCAACGAGTCCATTCTCTACGTGGGCGACACCGCGCACGGGCCGTACGGCCCACTCCCCATCGCAGAGGTGCGTGCCAACGCCCTTGGCGTCATGGACGAACTCGTGGATTCCGGCGTCAAGCTCCTCACGATCGCCTGCAACTCGGCGTCGGCGGCGGTGCTCCGCGATGCCCGCGAACGCTACACCGCCCGTTACGGGATTCCGGTGATCGAAGTGATCCAGCCCGCCGTCCGCCGTGCGGTGGCCGCGACCCGCACCGGCCGCGTGGGCGTGATCGGCACGTCCGCCACTGTCGGTTCGCGGGCGTACGAAGACACCTTCGCGGCGGCCCCGGACCTGGAAATCACCTCAGCGGCCTGCCCCGCCTTCGTCAGCTACGTGGAAGCGGGCATCACCACGGGCCCGGAGCTGCTCGCGGTTGCGGGGGAGTACCTTGAACCGCTCAAGGCCGCGGGCGTGGACACCGTGGTTCTGGGCTGCACGCACTACCCGCTCCTGACGGGCGTGATCTCCTATGTCATGGGCGAAAATGTCACCCTGGTGTCCAGCGCCGAGGAAACCGCCAAGGACGTGTACCGCGCGCTGGCCAGCCGGGGCCTGGAGCGGACCGCCGCCGCGCCGCCGGAACACAACTTCATTGCGACCGGCGACGCCGGCCAGTTCGAAGCCCTGGCCCGCAGGTTCCTCGGACCCGAGGTTCTCAGCGTCCGACACGTCGACCACGTCGCGGCTCAGTACCCGACCGGCAGTCTCGCCCGCATCACGCCGGAAATGATTGCCGCCGCGCAGGGCACCGCCGCTCGGCCCCGCATCTCGAACTTTGTGGGCGAGGCCATGGCGAGCGGCCACGCTCCCGGGGGTTCCGCCCTGTGAAGCTCACAATCGTCGGCTGCACCGGGTCCTTCCCCGGTCCCGGTTCCCCGGCGTCCTGCTACCTGCTGACGGCGAACGACGGCGAACGCACCTGGAAGGTGGTCATGGACCTGGGCAGCGGTGCCCTGGGCGCCATCCAGCGCTACACGGACCTCGAGGACATCGACGCCATTTTCCTCACGCATCTGCATCCGGACCACTGCATGGACCTGTGCGGACTGCACGTGGCGGTGCGCTGGAAGCCGGGCGGGTGGGACCGCGGACGGATCCCGGTGTGGGGTCCAGCGGCCACGGCCGACAGGATGGCCACCGCGTACGGCCTCGAGCTGGACCCCGGGATGCACGAGGAATTCGACTTCACCAACTGGGCCGAGCGCCAGTCCGTCTCCGTGGGACCTTTCACCGTGACGCCGTTCGCGGTGAACCACCCCGTGGAAGAGGCCTATGCGCTGCGCGTGGAAGTGACCGAGCCCGACGCGTCCGGAGCAGCCGTGACACGCGTCCTGACCTACTCCGGTGACACCGATTCGTGCCGGGGACTCGAGGAGGCGGCCAAGGACGCCGACCTCTTCCTGTGCGAGGCGGCCTTCGAGGAAGGCCGTGACGACGGCATCAAGGACGTCCACCTGACCGGCAAGCGGGCAGGGGAAGCCGCCACGGTGGCCGGCGCCCGCCGCCTCCTCCTCACCCACATTCCGGTATGGACGTCCCCGACAACCGTCATGGCCGAGGCGCGCCCGGTCTTCGCCGGTGATGTCGCCGTCGCCGTGGCCGGCGTGCACTACACCGTGTGAGGGCCGGCTTCTGCCGGGGGCTGTCCGCCGACGGAAGCCTGCAGCCGATAAATCGCTAAGCTAAAGGCATGACTTCCGAAGCAACCACAACTCCCGTCATCCGTGCCGACGGCCGCACCCCGGACCAGCTCCGCCCCATCAGCATCACCCGCGGCTGGTCCAAGCAGGCGGAAGGGTCCGCCCTGATCGAGTTCGGCAACACCCGGGTGCTGTGCACGGCTTCCCTCACCGAGGGCGTGCCCCGCTGGCTCAAGGGCGAAGGCCGCGGCTGGGTCACCGCCGAGTACGCCATGCTGCCGCGGGCCACCAACACGCGCTCCGACCGCGAGTCGGTCAAGGGCAAGATCGGCGGCCGCACCCACGAGATCTCCCGGCTGATCGGCCGCTCGCTGCGCTCCATCATCGACACGAAGGCGCTCGGGGAATACACCATCGTGCTGGACTGCGATGTCCTGCAGGCCGACGGCGGCACCCGGACTGCGGCGATCACCGGCGCCTATGTGGCGCTCGCCGAAGCCATCCGCTTCGCCAGGGAAAACAAGATGATCGCCCGGAACGCCCAGCCGCTGGTCGATACCATCGCCGCCGTGTCCGTGGGCATCATCGACGGCATCCCCATGCTGGACCTTCCCTACATCGAGGACGTCCGCGCCGAGACGGACATGAACGTCGTGGTGACCGGATCAGGCAAGTTCGTGGAGGTGCAGGGAACCGCGGAGGGCGCTCCCTTTGACCGCGACGAGCTCAACAAGCTGCTGGACCTGGCGCTGCTCGGGACGGAGCAGCTCGCCGCGATCCAGCGCGAGACGCTGGCCGAAGCGCCGTGAGCGGGACCGGCTCCGGGAACGGGAGCAGCGCCGTGAGTGAGACCAACTCCCTTACCGGAGGCGCCGACGCGCCGGCTCCGCGGCTGGTGCTCGCGACGCACAACAAGGGGAAGCTGCGGGAACTGCGTGAGCTGCTGCGCGGGCAGGTTCCCGGGCTCGACGTCGACACGCAGGTGGTGGACGCGTCCGCCGTCGGAGGTCCCGACGTCGCCGAGACAGGGGTGACCTTTGCTGAGAACTCGCTGCTGAAGGCGCGGGCCGTGGCCGAGGCGACCGGTCTGGTGGCGATAGCCGACGACTCCGGGCTTTCCGTTGACGTGCTCGGCGGCGCGCCGGGCATCTTTTCTGCCCGCTGGTCTGGGCGGCACGGGGACGATGCCGCCAACCTCCGGCTGCTGCTGGCGCAGCTCGCCGACGTACCCGATCCGCACCGCGGCGCCGCCTTCGTGTGCGCAGCGGCGCTGGCGGTTCCGGCGTCCGCCTCTGAGGACGGGGTGCGCGAGGTGGTGGAATACGGCCAGCTCGCCGGAACGCTGCTGCGGGAGCCGCGCGGGGAAGGCGGCTTCGGCTATGACCCCGTGCTCCAGCCCCTCGGCCTGGACCGGAGTTGCGCCGAGCTGAGCCCGGATGAGAAGAATGCCATCAGCCACCGCGGCCAGGCCTTCCGCGCCTTGCTGCCGGCCATCGTGGAAGCCCTCCGCAGGCACTGACGGAAGCAGCCGGCAGCAAGTGCAACAAAGGCACCCCCACGGCCGTGGGGGTGCCTTTGTCCTGGTCGGGGGACCGGTGATCAGTTGTCCAGGTTGGTCTTGCGCTCGGCCTCGGGCTCGTGCTCCTCAATGAACTCCTCCACCGGATCGGTGCCGAAGACGGCCGCCTGGCGCTTGGCGGAGATGCCGCGCAGGACCTCGACGCCGATCGGAATGACCGACAGCAGGACAATCACGATGAAGATGATGTCCAGGTTCTCCCGGACCCACGGAATCCTGTCACCGAGCAGGTAGCCGAGGAGTGTCACGCCGCCGCCCCACAGGAGTGCGCCGATCACGTTGAAGAGGAAAAACTTCCGCCTGTCCATCTGGGCCACGCCCACAATGACCGGAACGAACGTCCTGATGATGGGAACGAAGCGGGCCAGAATCAGCGCCTTGCCGCCGTGCTTCTCGAAGAAGTTGTGGGCGCTTTCCACGTTCTCGTGCTTGAACAGCCTGGAGTCCGGCTTGTTGAAGATCGCCGGGCCTGCCTTGGACCCGATGAGGTATCCGGTCTGGTTGCCGATGATGGCGGACACGATGATGAGCGCCGCGAATAGCCAGATGTTGAACTTGATGGTGTCCGTGGCCACGAGCAGGCCTGCCGTGAACAGCAGGGAATCGCCGGGGAGGAAGAAGCCGACCAGCAGGCCGGTTTCGGCGAAAATGATCCCGCACACCAGCAGCACCACCCAGGGCGCCAGGGCGGGGTCGGCGAGGAAGACCTGGGGGTTAAGCCAGTCGGGCAGGAAGGACGCCAGATGCGGCTGGACCGGTCCGGCTCCTCCCAGTGCGGGCACGGCAAAGTCGCTCATTGCATTAAAGTTCACGTTTCAAGGGTACTTGACCGTCCTCGGCGTTCCGCGGCGCTACAGTTGTCCCCGTGAGTTTGGACTTTACGGCGATCGACTTCGAGACCGCCAACGGCTTCCGCGGTTCGCCGTGCGCTGTTGGCCTCACCAAGGTCCGCGGCGGTGTCATCGTCGAGGAGGCTTCCTGGCTGATGCGGCCGCCGAAGAACCACGATGCCTTCGACTACCACAACGTCCGGGTCCACGGGATCCGTCCGGCGGATGTGGCGGGCCGGCCCCGCTTCGGGGAACTGTTCCCGGAGATCGGAGCGTTCATCGGCGGTGACATCCTGGCCGCCCACAATGCCGCCTTCGATCTTGGCGTCATCCGCTCCGGCCTGGAGGTCTCTGGCCTGCCCGGGCCCGCCTACGACTATGTCTGCACGGTGATGCTGTCCCGGCGCTGCTATTCGCTGGTTTCGAATTCCCTGCCCTTCGCCGCCGAAGAGGCAGGCGTGCCGCTGGTCAACCATCACGACGCCGCCGAGGACGCCCGGGCCTGCGCAGGGATCCTGATCGACATCGCGGCGAGGAACCAGGCCAACAGCATCGCGGAACTGTACTTCTCCCTCGGCCTTGCGCTACCGCAGCAGCCCGCCTTTCACCCGGAGCGTGACAACCTCTCAAAGCCGACGCTCTCGGCACTGGCAGCCCTGGGCGGCACGTCGGCCACGCGCCCCTTCCTCAGCGGCTGGCCGGAGGAAGGGGACAACCCGCAGCCGAATCCGGAGGCCGAGCCCGGCAACCCGCTCTTTGGCCAGACGGTCGTGTTCACCGGCCAGCTGGCCATGCCGCGGCCGGAAGCCAAGGTGCGTTCCGCGGAGATGGGGGCGCGTCCGGAAAGCCGGGTCACCGCCCGGACCAGCGTCCTGGTGGTGGGTGACGGCTTCGTCGCGAACGATCTGCGGTCCGGGCGGCTGACGGGTAAGGCCAGGCGCGTGCTGGAGCTGCATGACCGCGGGCAGCCGATCGAGGTCATCTCCGAGGGCGAGTTCCTGCAGATGGTGGGCGGGGTTCCCGTTCACATGGCGCAATAAAGCTTTCCCGCGCCTCCCTGCGCTCCTAGCCTTGCACCATGAGCAGACAGAGCACCCCGCGTACGTCCGGAACCGCCGCGCCGACGGGGGTCAACTGGCGGGCCCTGTTTGCCTTCCCCAATCCAGTGAATGAATACGCGGCCAGGATCACGGCAGGGCTGGTGGTGGTGCTCGCTGTGGCCACACTGCTGACCGGCTTCGGCTGGGGCCTGGCAATCATCGCCGCCGGGTTCTGGCTCCGGGTGCTGTTCGGCCCCAGGATATCGCCGCTGGCGCTCCTGTCGGTCAAGGTTCTCGCCCCGCGGCTGGGACGCGCCAAGCTGGTTCCCGGTCCGCCCAAGCGGTTTGCCCAGGGGATCGGCGCCGCGGTGTCCACCGGGGCAGCTGTGCTGTTCGCGGCGGGCCTCGCCCCGGCGGCGTGGGCTCTGCTGGCCGTGCTCATTGTCGCCGCGTCCCTGGAGGCGTTCGCGGGATTCTGTCTCGGCTGCGTGATTTTCGGCTTCCTGCAGCGCCGGGGGATGATCCCGGACGACGTGTGCGAAGCCTGCAACAACGTGTCCCTCAGGCAGTTGTAACGGACACCAGCTGACTGGCCATGCCGCGGATCACGTCGGGCGCTTCCAACGCTCCGAGCCAGTCAGCCGGCAGGCACTCCTCGCCGTAGTACGCGCCCAGAATGTTGCCAGCGATGGACCCGGTGGAATCGCTGTCCCCGCTGTGGTTGATTGCCAGGGCGATCGCGGCCTTGAAGTGCTCCTCGGGATCTGCCGCCTGTTGCGGGGCGGAAGTCCCGGCCGGGGAGGCGCCTGGCGCCGTCGCGAGGACAGCGTAAAGCCCGACGGCGAGGGCTTCTTCCGCCACCCAGCCCTCTCCCAGCTCGCTGACGAGGTCCTCCGGGCTGAGTACCGGCCTCGTCGCGGCGTCGGCGCCGCCGTGGCCTGCGAGGCGGACGGCGGCGGCCAGGCGCTCGCGGAGTTCCGGCGCCGCTTCGGCGTCGGACTCAACGTGCTGGACGGCGGCCTGTGCGGCCTCCGCCAGGCTGTGGCCCTGGATCAGCGAATGGATCAGCAGGCTGAAGACGCCCGCGCTCTGCCGTGCGGACGGATGACCGTGCGTGAGCGACGCCGCGTCCGCGCTCAACTTGTACACCGACTCGGCCGGGATGTGCGGAATGAGCCCGAACGGAGCCGAGCGCATCACGGTTCCGCAGCCCTTCGATTCCGGATTGACAGGGCGGTACACCGTGCCCATCTCGCCGGTTGCGAGCCCGCTCAGGCACGCGTTGCCGGGCGCCCGGCGGTGACGGAGCACCGGCTGCTCGTCGATCCAGCGCGGTTGCGGCCTGGGAGCCTGCTCCGGGGCAGGCACGCCCTGGGTGTCGAGCCAGCGCAGGTACGCCAGCCACAGGCAGGCGTTTGCGTCCGCGCCCACGCCCGAGTTCGCCCACTCCAGCGCTTCGACGAGCCCGTCCACTGTGTAGAGCGTCATCTGCGTGTCGTCGGAGAAGTGGCTTCCGCCGTCGAGCGCTTCAAAGTCCCGGAGCCCGGCCTCGCCGAAGCGGCCGCGGATGGCGGTGATCGAATCGAACTCGATGGCGTAGCCGAGGGAGTCGCCCAGGGCGCCTCCCAGCAGGCAGCCATGGATGCGGGACTCCGGGGACGGCGGCGCGGGGGGGCCGGGAACGTTGCTCATGCCACCAAATTTACCCGCCGGCAGGGCCGGGCAGCGCAGCGGCTCGTTCCCAGGGGAACGGCACGCTCCGGCGGCGGGCATCTGCACGGCCGGCGGGAGACTAAGCTCGAATTCAGCAACCGTCCAGAATCTGCTGCCAGAATGCAGAGGCTGACCCCCGCAGGTGCCGGTGTCACCGGCTCACCGAAACAAAGGATTTCCTGAACATGACCACCCCTGTGCCCGTACCCCCGACCGCCGACGCCGAGCACCCCTCCGGTGACGACGGATTCCGGCCCGGACTGGTTGCCAGGCTGGGGGCCGAAGCGTTCGGAACCTTGTTCCTGGTGATCGCAGGGCTGGGCGTGCCGCTCTTCACCCTTCCGCAGTCCAACCCGCTGCCGGCCGCCCTTGCCGGTGGCCTGGCCGTGACGGCTGCCATGCTCGCGTTCGCCTACATCTCCGGCGGGCACTTCAACCCGGCCATCACCCTGGGCCATCTCGTGGCAGGAAAAATCCGGATCGCCCATGCCGGCGCCTACATCGGCGCGCAGATCGTGGGCGCCGCCGCCGGTGCGCTGACGCTGTTCGGCATCCTCCGCACCGTGCCCAACATTCCGGACACCCGCGCGGCCTTCGATACCGTGACTGCCGGATTCGGCGAACACTCGGTCATTCAGACGCCGATGGCGGGCGTCCTGCTGGCCGAAGTCCTCGGCGCAGCCCTCCTGGTCGCCGTGTTCCTGGGCACCACCTCACGCCGCAACGTCCATGCGGCAGCGGCCCCGTTCGCCGTCGGCCTGGCCTTTGCCGTGTTGCTGCAGTTCGGACAGGCCATCGGAAACGCGCCGTTTAACCCCGCCCGGGCCACGGCGTCGGCGCTGTTCAGCAACGGCTGGTCGCTCGAGCAGCTCTGGCTCTTCTGGGTGGCCCCGCTGGTGGGTGCGGCCATCGCGGGCCTTGCTTTCCGGGGTTTCTCCGACAGCAGCGCCGCTGCGGGTGCCGCTCCGCGTCCGGCCGGCGAAGACCGGGACCGTGCAGATGCTCTTGAGTCCGATGACGACCGGCACGGCGGGTCGGACGACGACGGCGCGGTGAACGACGGCGCGGTGAACGACGGCGGTTTGAACGACCGCAGCGCGGACACCGACGGTGCGCCCGCCGCCGACGCGGAAGCCCGCGACTTCTTCGACGGCCCGCGCACCAAGTAGGCCCACACCGAGGAGCTCGCACAGCAGTCGGCAGCGGGCAACAGGCAGTACCGGGCGTCAGCCCGGTCACAAAGCAGGCGGCGCAACCACCCGCATGACGGCCGGCACCGACACCCGCCCCAGCGTGTCTCCGGACGCGCCGGGCGGGGTCGGCAATACTGTCAGTGCCTACGGTTAGCGTAAGAATATGCGGTTATTGCACACCTCCGACTGGCACCTGGGCCGGTCCTTCCACGGCGTTGGCATGCTCGATGCCCAGCGCTCTTTTGTCGATCAGCTGGTCGCCCGGGTCCAGGAACTGTCCGTCGATGTAGTCCTCATTGCCGGCGATGTCTATGACCGCGCCCTTCCCGGCGTCGACGTCGTCAGGCTGCTGGACGACGCCCTCGTCCGGCTGACCGGCGTTGGGGCCCGCGTCGTACTGACCAGCGGCAACCATGACTCCGCCATCCGGCTCGGATTTGCCTCGAGGCTGCTGGAACGCGGGGGCGTCCATCTGCGGACCAGGCTCCAGGAACTGGACGTGCCGCTGGTGTTGCCGCTGGAGAGCGGGCCCGGACGTGACCAGGGCCCGGCCGTGGCCATTTACGGCATTCCCTGGCTCGAACCGCGCCTCGTGGCCGAGCAACTCGGCGTCGCCACGCCCAGCCATTTCGAGGTCACGCGTGCTGCCACGGAGCGCATCCGTGCGGACCTGGCCGCACGCAACGAATCCCGGACCGTCCATTCGGTGGTTCTGGCACACACCTTCGCGAGCGGCGGAATCAGCTCGGACAGCGAACGTGACCTCAGCATCGGAGGAGTCGGCGCCGTTCCTCTGGATCTCTTTGCGGGGTTCAGTTACACCGCGCTGGGCCACCTCCACGGGCGGCAGGCACTCGCCCCGGACGTGAGATATTCAGGCTCGCCGCTGGCCTATTCGTTTTCTGAAGCCAAGCACCAAAAAGGCGCCTGGCTCGTTGACGTCGATGAGGCCGGAGTGAGCTCCGTGCAGGAGGTCCTGTGGGAGGCACCGCGGAAACTCGCTGTCCTCCGAGGAACCATCACGGAGCTGCTCGAGTCGGCTGACCACGCGTGGGCGGAAGGCGCATACTGCCAGGTGACCATTACGGACGCCCAGCGGCCGGCCCAGGCCATGGAACGGCTGAGGGCGCGGTTTCCGGACACGCTCGTGCTCGGGTTCGATCCCGAGGGCGCTTCCGCTTCTGCGAAGACCAGCTACAGCAGCCGGCTGGCCGCGGCGACCGACGATCTCTCGGTCTGCTGCGGCTTCCTGGAGCATGTCCGCGGCCGCGAGCCCGACGAGGCGGAGCGGGCGGCCCTGACCGAAGCCCTGGAAACCGTGCGCCTGCAGGGAGTATCACTATGAGAATCCACCGTTTGGAGATCTGTGCTTTCGGTCCGTTCGCCGGTACCGAGGAAATCGATTTCGACCGTCTCAGCGGGCACGGGCTGTTCCTGCTCAACGGAGCCACCGGCGCCGGCAAGACCAGCGTGCTGGACGCCATCTGCTACGCCCTATACGGTTCCGTGCCCGGCGCGCGGCAGCACGGCAAGAGGCTGCGCAGCGATCACGCCGAGTCCGCCACCGAACCCCGGGTGAGCTGTGAGTTTTCCGCCCGCGGCAGGCGGTTTGAGGTCTCCCGCTCCCCGGCCTGGGAAAAGCCCAGCGCGCGCAGCCGGAACGGGTTCACCACGCAGCAGGCAAAAACGCTGCTGCGCGAGCGCGTGGGCGGTGAATGGATCGAAAAGTCCGGCAGGAATGACGAAGCCGGGGCCGAGATCGCCGCGATCCTCGGCATGGACCGGGAACAGTTCACCAGGGTGGTCATGCTCCCGCAGGGGGACTTCGCGGCATTTCTCCGGTCGAAGGCCTCCGACCGCCTGGAACTCCTGCAGAAACTTTTCGGGACCGAGCGCTTTGAAGCGGTGGAGCGCGAACTGGCCCTTAAAGCCGCCGAAGCCGCCAAGGAAGTTGCGGGCCACAACGGCAAGCTGGCGCTGATCGTAGCGAGGGCCGACGCCGAGGCCGCCGCACTGGACCTGGATCTCACCGGCGCCCCGGACTCCAACCACGCCGGCGATCGGCTCGGCTGGCTCGAATCCGCGGCATCGGCCGGGGCCTCCGCGCTGGCCGCCAAAGCTGAGGCGTGTGAGGCACTGCACCGGGAATGCGCAGCCCGGCGTGATCAGGAACTGGCCCGCGAAGGCAGGCGGCTGAAGCTTGCCGCCGCGCTGCGCCGTAAAGCGGACGCTGAGGCGGCTGCTACCGCACTTAACGCCACCGCGGGCAGGCTGTCGCTGCACCGCAAGGCCGAGATCCTCGGCGGACAGCTCCAGGCTGTGGTGACGGCCGATGCGCTCCTGTCACGAGCGGCCGGGGCCATGGAGCGCGCCGCGGCAGAGGTGGAGCAGGCTGCCAGGGAGCATCCCGAACTGGCTGCCGCCGACCCTTCCGCCGTCGACGCCGGCGCGGAGCTGGGGCGGCTGCGGTCGCTGCTTGCGGTGGTGAACGAACGCGTGGCGGACGAGGTCAGCCTGGCTGGCCTGCGGTCCCGGTCCGCCGGGCTCACAGGTGAGCGCCGGAGACATTCGGACGCCATCCAGTCCTACGAAACCACCCTTGTTTCGCTGCGCTCAGAGATGGCGGACCTGCAGTCAGGCCTCCAGACGCTGGAGTTGTTGGCAGGCGAATCCGTGCTCCGCACCAAGGAAGCCGCGGCGGCCGACGAACTTGTGGACGTTGTCCGGCGCTATGGAGCAGCAGCCGTGGAACTTGCAGCAGTAACGGAGCGCCATCTCAGCGGCAGGGAAAAACACCAGGAGCTGCGCACACTGTGGCTTGACGTCCGGGAGGAGCGCCTGGCCAACGCGGCAGCCGAGCTCGCGGCTCGCCTGGAACACGGCGAGCCGTGCCCGGTCTGCGGCAGCGCGGAACATCCGGCGCCGGTTCCAACAGCTGAATCCGCTTTGGAACTTGCCGACAAAGAGGAGCAGGCAAAGGCCAACTATGAGCGGGCGGAGAAGGCGCTCGCCGCGCTGGATGCGGAACTCTCCGCCGCCCGCCAGTTGGTCGCCGTGCTGGCCGGGCAAGGTGGCGACACTGATCCCGCCGAAGCACACGAGGCGGCACTCTATGCGAGGGAAGCGGCGGCCGAGGCCGCGGCCGCCGAGGTGGAACTGGCGGAGAGCCGGGAGCGGCAGGCGCAGCTTGCGGACCGCGTTGACTCCACGGAGCAGTCGCGCGTGGAGGCCATGTCGGGCTTGGCCCAGGCAGAATCCACCATGGCGGAAATCGAACAGCAGGCGGCCCTGCTCGAGTCGGCCCTGACCGCGCTGCGCTCCGGCTACGGCAGCCTCAGCCTCCGCTGCGGCGGCATCGGGGAAGCGATCGACATCCTGGAACGGGCGGCTTCGGCCCGTGCCCAACTGGACCAGGCGACGGCGCGGCTGGCCGACGCACAGGCCCAGCTGGACCGCGCGCTGCCGGAAGCGGGCTTCGATTCGGCCGCTGATGCGCAAGCGGCGCTGCTGACGCCGTCGGAGTCGGCGCGGCTGGATGCGGCGGTCCGTGCCGGACACGACGAACTGGCCCGGCTGGACGAGCTGTTCGCCAGCGAAGAACTCGTGCTGGCCGGCCAGGAACGCGAAGCCGGCAGCGCACTGGAGGCCGCCGAGCTGGAGCAGCTGCGGGCCGAGGTTGACCAGGCCGAGCGGACGGCGAAGGACGTGGCAGTGGCCGCCGGCCTGGCCCAGCAGGCCTGCGCGACCCTCGGCCGGTTGCGGCGCGAATATGCGGAACTGGCAGAGGCCGGCCGGGTGCCGCGGGAACGCGCCGAACTGCTGACGGCACTGGCGGACTCCTCCCGGGGCACTGGCGACAACAGCTACCGCATGAGCCTCAACAGTTACGTGCTGGCGGCTCGGCTCGAACAGGTTGCCATGGCCGCGTCCGAAAGGCTCGTCGCCATGAGCGACGGGCGGTACACGCTGCAGCACACGGATGCCAGGGCCGCGAGGAACGCAAAGTCCGGGCTCGGCCTGGAAGTCGTGGACGAATGGACCGGCCAGCGGCGCGATACGTCCACCTTGTCCGGCGGGGAGTCCTTCATGGCGTCACTGTCGCTCGCCCTGGGCCTCGCGGACGTCGTACAGCAGGAGGCAGGTGGCGTGGACATCGAAACCCTGTTTGTGGACGAAGGGTTCGGAAGCCTCGACGAACAGGCGCTGGAGCAGGTGATGGACGCGCTGGAGGGCCTGCGCGACGGCGGCCGGGTGGTTGGCCTGGTCAGCCACGTGGCGGAGATGAAGCAGCGGATCGGCACCCAGCTCCAGGTCGTGAAGGGACGCAACGGCTCCACCCTGCACGTCTCAGACGCTGCCGCTGCAGCCTGACGCCTGTGCAGGCAGAGCCGTTGGGCGTCCAGTAGAATCGGATAGTTACCGGGTCGCGCGCATCGGGAGGAGGGACGATGCGCACTACTGAACGAGCCCGGATACATGACAACCTCTACGGCGCCGCAGCGCCCTTCGCAGCACTCTCCCGCCGACACAACCGGCCTGTCCTCCGAATCGCCGCAGGCCCGCTCGGGAAGCAGGTATTCCCGGCTGCCTGAACTGGCCGGCAGGGGCTTTATTCCGCTGGGCCTGTTCGCCCGGCTGCCGCTGGCCATGCTGACCGTTGGCACGCTCACGCTCGTCACGTCCGTGAGCGGCTCATATGCCGCGGGCGGAACGTCGGCCGGCGCAGTCGGCATCGGATCGGCCATCGGCGCGCCCGTCCTGGGTGCCCTGGCGGACCGTTTCGGCCAGCGCCCGGTCCTCGTGGTTGCAGCCATCCTGAATGCCCTGGCGGTCCTCGTGCTGATTGCCGCGGCCTATATGGTGCCCGGCGCGGAAGGCAGCGCGGTCCCCATCCTCGCGGCAGCCTTCGTCGCCGGTGTCAGCTGCCCGCAGGTCGGTCCGCTGGCGCGGGTCCGCTGGATGGCGCTGACGTCGGCCGGAAACCGCAAGGGCGGCGGCAAGGACCTGGACACGGCACTCTCGTACGAGAGCACGGCCGACGAGCTGACCTTTGTCCTCGGCCCGGCCCTCGTGGGCATCCTGGCCAGCCTGATTGCGCCGTGGCTGCCGCTTGCCCTCGCAGCGGCCCTGACCATCACGCTGGTGCCTGCCTTCGCCGTGCACCGGACGCATCTTGCGGTTCCGCGCAGGGCTGTTCAACCACGCACCGTTCACCGCACAGCCGTTCAGCGCAGCGCCGGGCAGAGCAGCCCGCCGCGCGCGGGACTCATGTCCTTCGCCGCCGTGACGCTGCCGGTGATGGCCATGGTTTGCATGGGCAGCTTTTTCGGCTCCACCCAGGCTGCCCTCAGTTCGTTTTCGGCCGCGTTTGCAACGTCCGAGGTCGCCGGGCTCCTCTATGCGGTCATGGGGCTCAGCTCGGCAGCGGCAGCCATTTCGGTGGCCTACTGGCCGGCCCGCTTCACCCTGGCGGCGCGCTGGCTGGCCGGGGCGGCCGCCATGGCCGGCCTGTCAACACTCCTGCTGCTGCCGGGCGACGGCTGGGCAATGGTCCTGGTGCTCCTGGTCCTGGGGCTGCCGGTGGGACCTGTCATGGTCACCGTGTTCGCCATTGGCGGCATCGTCGCGCCGGCGGGCAGGCTCGGAACCGTCATGACGGCGCTGGCCAGCGGCATCGTCGCGGGCACGGCGATCGGTTCATCGGTGGCGGGCCAACTGGCGGAGGGCAGCGGATACTCGGCGGCGTTCCTCGTACCGGTGGCCGCCGCAGCGGCGCTGTTCGTGCTCGGTGCGGCAGCCGCCGTCGTCGTCCGCCGGAACCAGCCCAAGTAAGTCGCGGCACGCGCCGTTCCCGGCGCTGGGAACGGCGCGAGCTGCGACTCGCTTGGGCGGGACCGCGTCAGGCGAGCTGGCTTTCGATCCTCGCCGCGCCGGCGGTCAGCGCCTCGGCGAGTTCGGCCGGGTCCTGTGAGGCACGGATATAGACGACGGCGACCGCCGCGGGCCGTCCGCCCGGCACCCTGATCGGGGCGGCCAGCGAGGAAACCCCCGCGATGACTTCGTCGTGGCTGGCCGCGTAGCCGCGCCTGCGCGCTTCGGCAGCCTCGGCACGGTAGGGCACGCCGGGCGCCAGCTGGTTCCAATCGTGTTCCGACACGGCCGACTGGATGGCGATGCCGGGCGCGCCCGTGCTGATGGGATGCCGCGATCCGGGATGCTGGACCACCGTGGCGGCCGAATGACGGGGTTCCACCGTGACCAGCGTGACGCAGTCCTGGTGGTCCCAGACGGCGACGAAGGCAGTCATGTTCAGCGAGTTGGCCAGCTGCGTCAGTTCCGGCAGGGCGGCCGTCTGCAGGCTCCGTGATACCCCCCTGGCCAGCACGGCAAGGCCCGGACCGGGCTGCACCCGGCCCGCGTCGTCGCGCACCAGGAGCGAATGGTCCTCCAGCGTGCGGAGAATCCTGTACGCGACCGAGCGGTGGACGCCCATGGCATCGGCGAGCTCGGCTATGGTCAGTGCGCGGTCAGCCTCGGCCAGGATTTCCAGGGCCCGGATGCCCCTGGAGAGAGTCTGCGACGGGGAAGCCTGGGCGGGCGCAGCCTGTGCGCCGGCACTGGCGATTGGATTCATGCTGTCCATCCTAGGCGGGGGAGAGGCGCGTTTTGCCGGAGGGTCTTGTGTTGCGGGTTCCCTTGGGCTAGCGTTCCATATAGGAATTTTGCGTTCAACTATAGAACAGCTCAACTATAGAACAGCTCGCAAGAGCACGCCAGAGGCAGCCGCCGGGCAGCGGTCAGCCTCAGCGACCGAAGGAAAATCGACGATGATTGCGAAGCCAGAAGCGGCGCCGAATGTCCCCGGCCGGACATCCGTTCCGCGGGCCCATCACTTCCGCGGCAGCCTGGGCAGGTTCGCGACCGGCGTAGCGATCGTCACCTTCGACGGCGTCACCAAACGCCACGGCATCACCGTAAACTCCTTCACGTCGGTTTCCATGGAGCCGCCGCTGGTCTTGGTCAGCATCGCCCGCGCCGCCAAAGCACACGATGAGCTCGCGGGCCGGCCCTTCACCGTCAACATCCTGGGCGCCGAACAGCGGCAGCTGGCCATGCATTTCGCCGGGCGCCCCGGACCCGAGCCTTTGTGGGTGGAGAGCCCGACGGCGCCGCGGCTGTCCAATGTGCTTGCCTACTTTGAGTGCAAGCCCTGGGCCGCGTACGACGGCGGCGACCACACGCTTTATCTCGGCGAGGTGGTGGACTTCAACTACCGTAACGGCGACGCCCTGGCGTTCGCGAACAGCGCCTTCACCACCATCCCGGAGAGCCAGCTGGGCATGGAGGACCTTCTCTAGGAGCACTTCAACAATCACCAATCCATCCTGCAGTTCAACGACGACTGGAGATAGCAATGGGCATCCGAACCGGCCAGCAGTACCTGGACAAGCTCAATGCCATGACGCCCCATATTGTGATTGACGGCGAAGTGGTCAGCGAGAAAGTCGCGGAACACCCCGCCTTCCGCAACGTGGCGCGGTCCTACGCCAAGCTCTTCGACATGCAGCATGATCAGCAGTACCAGGAGGCGCTGACCTTCGCATCGCCCACCACGGGGGACCTGGTGAACGCATCCTTCCTGGTGCCCAGGACCGTCGAGGACCTGCAGCACCGGCGCCGGGCGATCTCCACCTGGGCGGAAGCCACCAACGGATTCCTGGGCCGCACGGGGGACTACATGAACTCCGCCCTCACGGCACTGGGGACTGCCGAGAAATGGTTCTCCCAGGCCGACCCCAAGTTTGCCGAGAACATCCGGAACTACTACGAGTGGGCGCGCGAGAATGACGTTCTGGCCACCCACACGCTGATCCCGCCGCAGGTCAACCGGTCGGTGTCAGGCTCCGAACAGCTCGGCGGCCAGCTGACCGCCCACATCGTGGAGGAGCGCGAGGACGGCATTGTCATCCGCGGCGCCCGCATGCTGGCGACCATCGCGCCCATTGCGGACGAACTTCTGGTCTTCCCGTCCACCGTGCTGCGCGGCACTCCTGAGGATGCGCCCTATTCCTTCGCTTTTGCCATTCCCAACGACGCGCCGGGACTGCGGTACCTGTGCCGCACGTCGCTCTACAACGGGGGCAGCACCCACGACGAGCCGCTGGCCTCCCGGTATGAGGAAATGGACGCGGTGGCCGTGTTCGATGACGTCCTCGTCCCGAGCGACCGCATCTTCATGCTCGGGAACCCCCAGCTTTGCAACTCGTTCTACGCCGAGACCGGAGCGGGGGCCCTCATGACCCACCAGGTGGTCACCCGCACGATCGCGAAGAGCGAATTCTTCCTGGGGCTTGCGTCCGAACTGGCAGAGGCCATCGGGATCGACGGGTTCCAGCACATCCAGGAGGACATCGCGGAGCTGATTATCGACGTCGAAATCGGCAAGGCCCTGGTGCGCGCCTCCGAAGCGGACGCGGAGCTCAATGACGCCGGCGTCATGCTGCCGAAGTGGAGCACCCTCAACGCCGCGCGGAACTGGTATCCCAAGATGGCCCAGCGCTTCCCGCAGATCATCCGGAAGTTCTCTGCTTCGGGACTCATGGCGCTCCCCGGGGAAGCGGACGTGAACAGCGACGCGAGGGCCGACATCGACCTCTACCTGCAGGGAAAAACGCTCACCGGCCCCGAGCGCGTGCGCCTGTTCAAGCTGGCCTTCGACGCCTCGATCTCCGGCTTCTCGGGCCGCCAGTCCCTCTATGAATACTTCTTCTTCGGTGACCCGGTGCGGATGGCAAGTGCCCTCGTCAACACCTATGACCGCGAACCGGTCAGGGCCAGGCTCCGGGAATTTTTGAACCGGCAGGACTGAACCACGCCGGCTGAATGCCAGTGAGCCATAAATTAAGTGCGCTCCATCACAATTTCATAGTATCCTTCATGCTAACTGACCGTTCGATCAGTAAATCGTGCGGCATCACCCCCACCCCGGCAGTAACTCTGCCCCAGCCACGGAGTTCCAATGACAGCAACTTCTTCCGTTGATTCCGAGACGGGCCCCAGCAGTAAGCACGAGGAACGCAAGGTCCTCGCGGGGACGCTGGTCGGCACCACCATTGAGTGGTACGACTTCTTTATCTTTGCCCAGTTGACGGGAACCCTGCTGTCCCCGCTCTTCCTGACCCCGCTGCAGCAGTCCAATCCCGGCCTTGCGCAGATTCTCTCCTTCGCACTCATCGGCATCAGCTTCCTCTTCCGCCCGCTCGGTGCCGTCATTGCCGGCCATCTCGGTGACCGGCTCGGACGCAAGGCGATGCTGGTGTTCACCCTCGTCATGATGGGGGCCGCAACGTCCCTGATCGGCATCCTGCCCACCTACAGCCAGATCGGCCTTTGGGCTCCGGTCCTGCTTATCACCCTCCGGATCATCCAGGGCTTCTCAGCCGGCGGTGAGTGGGGCGGAGCAGCGCTGATGGCAGTGGAGCACGCGCCGATGAGCAAGCGCGGAATCTTCGGCGCATATCCCCAGATCGGCGTGCCCATCGGCATGATTCTGGCCACCGGCCTCCTGTTCTTCCTCAACAGCAGCATGTCCAGGGAGGACTTTGCCGCCTGGGGCTGGCGGGTTCCGTTCCTGCTGTCCATCGTGCTGATCGTCGTCGGATACCTGATCCGGCGGGCCGTGGCGGAGAGCCCGGTCTTCCGCGAGATGGCCGCCCGCAAGGCCGAGAGCAAGGCCCCTCTTGGGGAGCTCATCCGTCACCACAAGAAGCCGGTCCTCTACTCAACGCTGATCTTTATCGCCAACAACGCTGCGGGTTACCTGCTGATCGCCTTCTTCATCTCCTATGCCACCAGGTCGCTGCAAATGCCCGCGCCGCAGGTCCTGCTCGCCACGACCCTTGCCTCATTTGGCTGGCTGATATTCACGCTGGCTGGCGGCTGGCTGTCGGACCGCATCGGCCGCGTCAAGACCTTCCTGACCGGCTACGCCATCATCTTCGTCTGGATGATCCCTATGTTCGCGCTCATCGACACCAGGAACATCTGGCTTTACGGGGTGGCGCTGTTCGTCCTGACGATCGGGCTGGGCCTTTCCTACGGCCCCATGTCCGCCATGTACGCCGAAATGTTCCCCGCGAACGTGCGGTATTCCGGGATTTCCATCGGCTACGCGTTCGGCGCCATCCTCGGCGGCGCCTTCGCTGCCACGATTGCGGAGTACTTGCTCCAGAGCACCAAGTGGACAGGTTCCATCGGCATTTACATTATGGTCCTGTGTGTGATCTCCGCCGTCGGCGTTTTGCTCGCCAAGGAAACCAAGGGAAACTTGCTCGGCGTCAGCCGGCACTGACGGATCTGCGTCAGCAGTCAGTTTGAGAATGCGGGTCCGGGCTTAGGTCCGGGCCCGTATTCGTCCTGAGCTGGTGCCCTCAGGGCTGGGCGCCCTGCAGCAGGCCGATGGCGTCGTCGTCGGTCAACTGATCAAAATGCCGGTAGAAACTGCCAACAGCCCGGAACTTGCCCGGCAGGTGCAGGCACAGGACGTCGCAAACCCGGGACAGCGATTTTTCGGCCTCGATGGATCCGACCGGAGCGGCAGCCACAACGCTCGCGGCCCCCGATGAACGCACGGCCTCGACGGCGGCCCGCATGGTGGCGCCGGTGGCCAGACCGTCGTCAACCAGCAACGCGGTCTTCCCGCGGACTTCGTGGTTGATGCCGGGGTACTTTTCGACGCGCCGCAGGAGTTCATCCCGTTCACGGCTCTCCACCTCGTCCAGCCAGGCCTGCCGGACACCGTTCTCCAGGATGCGCGCCACGAGCGGTCTGTTGAGCAGCCGGACTATCCTGCCTCCCGAGTAGGCCAGGGCGCCGAAGGCAGTCTCGTCATGGCCTGGAATGCCGAGTTTCCTGACCAGGACCGCACCGAACGGAAGATGCAGGACCTCCGCCGCCGCGGCCGCCACGGGAATGCCCCCGCGCGCGAGTCCGAGCAACACGGTGTCCGGCCGTTCGCGGAACTGCGGAAGCGCCGCTGCAAGCCGCTTTCCCGCTTCATCCCGGTCTTCAAAAACCATGCCCATGGGTTCCTCTTCCGGAGTCTCCGCCCGTCAAATCCAGCCTACCGCCGACCGGCCGCGGCGCGCCGGGGCAGGTCTGCCGGGAGCTAGCTGCCGAGGAACGCGATGGCCGCCTGCTTGAAGGCGCGGCTGGTGATGGCGTTCGTGTGGTTCCGGCCGGGAAGCACCAGCTGTTCGGCCATGGATCCGGCCGCCGCGGCCAGTTCCGCAAGCCGCGGCATCGAGGCTGCGCGATCATCCTTTTCGCCGGCCACCAGCAGCACGGGCATGTGCGGAACAGCCTCGGCGGGGTCGTAGGGCTCGCCCTTGATGGCCTCGACCAGGGACAGGAGCGCGAAGATGTTGTTGCTCGGCAGCGCCTGGGCCATCTTGAGGAGCCCGGCCGTGGATTCGTCGGCAATGGGCGAGCCGTCGGCGAGGTAGCGCTGGGCTGCCACGAGGTCGAACTCGGCCAGCGGGTCAGCCATGTTGGGCCCGCCGAGGACAATCCGGTGCACAATTTCCGGCTGCGTGGCGCCGAACTCCCAGGCGAGCCGGGAACCGAGCGAGTAGCCGATTACGTCCAGACCGCTGGAAGGGTCACCGGCACGCAAGGGCCGCGCACCGGCGTCGAACGCTATCTGGAGGAGGTCCGCCCGGATCCGGCTGGGCGAGTAGGAGTCCATGTCTTCCGGGGCGCCGCTGCGGCCGTGGCCCGGCAGGTCCACCGCGATGACCCGCCTTCCCGCCGCGAGCAGGGCCGAGATCCAGCCGGAGTCCTCCCAGTTCAGCTTGCTCGAGGAGGAAAAGCCATGGATCAGCAGGATGGGGCGGAGGCCGGCGTCGGCCTCGGGATCGTGCACCTCGACGTACAGCTGGGGATCGGTGCCCTCCACAGTGTGGGAGTGCTGTTCGCCGGTGTGCCTGCCGCTCATCATGTCAGTCCTCATCAAGTACGGCGCTCAGGCGGACCCGGCGCTTCGGTGCCTCTTCCTTCGGGACGGTGCCCACGATGCCGGCGGTGTTGTCCGGCACCTCAAACACAATCAGGGGCTCGCCGACATTGATTTTGTCGCCGGGCCCGCCGTAGATACGCACTACCTTACCTGCCTGCGGGCTGGGCAATTCAACCGCGGATTTGGTGGTTTCCACCTCCACGAGCGGCTGGTTGCGCTCCACCTGCTCGCCCGGTGAGACCAGCCATTCCAGCACGGTGGCCTCGATCAGGCCCTCGCCGAGATCGGGGAGCGGGAAGGATATTTCAGCCACGTTTGTACTCCAATACTCGCTGGATGCCGAAGAGGATCCGGTCAATGTTGGGAATGTACTCGTCCTCAAGGTCCCCGGAGGGGTACGGGACGTCGAAGCCCGTCACCCGCTCCACCGGCGCCTTGAGCGTGTCGAAGCAGCCCTGCGTCACCAGCTGGGCCACTTCGGCTCCAAGCCCGGAGGTCAGCGGCGCTTCATGGACGACGACGGCGCGCCGCGTCTTGCGCACGGACGCCACCAGTGCGTCGGCGTCGATCGGCTTGATCCAGCGCAGGTCCAGGACCTCGACGTCGATGCCGTCCTCGGCGGCGAGGCCTGCCACCTGCAGGCAGCGGGACACCATGGCGCCCCAGGCAATGAGCGTCAGGTGGCGGCCTTCCCTCATCACCTTGGCACCGGTGGGGGCGCCGGCGGGCGATCCGGCACCGGGGGCATCCGCGGCGCCGAAGTCGACGTCCCCCTTCTGCCAGTACCGGGACTTCGGCTCCATGAAGATCACCGGGTCCGGGCGCGTGGCTGCGTACTTGAGGAGGTGGTAGGCCTCGTGCGGGTTCGACGGCGACACCACCTTCAGCCCCGGCACGTGCGCGAACAGGGCCTCGAGGCTCTCCCCGTGGTGCTCGGGGGCGCGGATGCCGCCGAAGCTGGGCACGCGGAGCGTGATGGGCATCGGCAGGGTGCCGCGGCTGCGGTAGTTCATCCGGGCGATCTGGCAAATGATCTGGTTGACGGCGGGGTAGGCGAAGCCGTCGAACTGTACTTCAGGAATGGGGTGGAACCCGGCCATCGCGAGTCCCACGGACATGCCCAGGATGCCGGATTCGGCCAACGGGGTATCGAAGACGCGCTTTTCGCCGTGTTTGGCCTGCAGCCCGTCGGTGATGCGGAAGACGCCGCCGAGGCGGCCGCAGTCCTCGCCGAAGATCACCGCCTTGGGGTTTTCCGCCAGCACTTCATCGAGCGCGCGGTTGAGCGCCTGCTGCATAGACAGCTGTTCCGTGCGCTTGCCGGGTGCCTCCGGATGGGGTGTTGGCGCGTCCGGTGATTGGGCCTGCCGAAATCCCGTCATGGGTCCTGCGCTCCTAGACATGTTCGGACTCCTCTCGCCAGCTGGCGGCCTGGTTCTGCAGTGCGGGGGTGGTTTCCTGGAAGACGAGGTCAAACATCTCGCTGCCCGGCCGCGGGCCGAGCGCTTCGATGCCTTCGCGGACTGACGCTTCCTCGGCTGCCGCGGCGGCCTGCGCAGCGGCGAAGAAGGCGTCGTCGGCGATGCCGTCATCCAGCAGCCGCTGGCGAAGGCGGCCCAGCGGATCCTCGCCCGCTCCGGACCGCTCCTCGTCCAGTGAGCGGTAGCGTCCGGGGTCATCGGACGTGGAGTGCGGGCCGCGGCGGTAGGTCATGGCCTCGACCACCACGGGCCCCCGGCCGGAGCGGCAGTGGGCGATGGCCCGCCTGGTGGCATCAAGCACGGCGATAACGTCGTTCCCGTCCACTTGGAGGCCGGGAATGCCGTAACCGGCTGCGCGGGCGGCAACGGAACCGCCGGCAACCTGGCGCTCGGTGGGAACGGAGATGGCCCAGCCGTTGTTCTGCACGAAGAAGACCACGGGGGCCTTCATGACGGCCGCGAAGTTCATCGCCTCATGGACGTCGCCCTGCGAGGAGGCGCCGTCGCCCAGGTACGCGAGCGCAACGCCGTCGTTCTGTTCCAGCGTCTGGCCGTGGGCCCACCCCACCGCATGCAGCACCGAACCGGCCACCACCGCCTGGATGGGCGCGAGGCGCGAGGCCACCGGGTCGTAGAGGCCGCCGTGCCAGGTGGCCTTGTGGGTGGACATGTACGCCACCATGTCCACGCCCATGGCCCGGGCCACGCCCATCTCGCGGTAGGTGGGGAAAACAAAGTCGCGGGCGGTATCGACGGCGTAGCCGCTGCCCACCTGGGCAGCCTCCTGGCCCAGCTCGGGGGCGTAGCCGGGGATGATGCCCTGACGCTGCCATGCAACGGCCGCGGCGTCGAGGTGGCGGACCGCAGCCATCAGCGAGTAGAGCTCACGCAGCTGGTCAGGGGTGGGCGGGGGAGCGGCGGTGCCGCCGTCCGGAAGCGGCAGGGTGTCCATAGCTGTGACCCTAGTCACCGCCAAGTCGGCGGGCAATCAGCTGCGCGGACGCTGATCAGACTGTCAGTTCTGCACAGTTAAACGCGGGAGGGGCTGCACAAACTGTGCAGCCCCTCCCCAGGGTGTTGGGCCGGGCGTCCGGCCGGGTGCTAGTCCCTTGCGGAACCGGCGCGGACGGCGTCACGGGAAGCCGTGAACCTGGCCCCCGCCCAGCAGGCTGCGGCAATGCCGGCAATCAGCAGGACGGTGCTGATCAGCTGGATCCGGCTGCTCTCGGCGCTCAGTCCAACCGCGAAGATCACGCCAAGGAGCACCAGGCCGAACACCGTCAGGCCGGGGAAACCCTTCATCCGCAGGGGCAGGGGAGTTCCCTCGCGGTCCGCGCGCCGGCGCAGGATCAGCTGGGAGACGAGGGCGGTGCCCCACACCACCAGGCAGGTTGAACCGACGAGCTGGAACAGCGCCGGCAGGATCTTCTCCGGAAACAGCAGTTCCAGGACGGTGGCGATGAAGCCGAAGGCAACTGACACGCCGACGGCGACCATGGGCACCTTTGCGCCGCTGAGCCGCGACAGGATGGCCGGCGCCTCGCCGCGTTCAGAGAGCGAGTAGACCATGCGGGACGCCCCGTAAAGGTTGGCGTTCAGTGCGGACAGGAGCGCGACGACGGCCACGAGGGTGATCGCCGTGCTGGCGCCGGGAATGCGCGCGGCGTCCAGGACACCTGCAAACGGCGACGCCAGCGCGCCCGAGGTGGCGGGAAGGACCGCCGCGATGACGAACACGGACCCGATGTAGAACACCAGGATCCGCCACACCACGGTCCGGATGGCCTTGGCCACGCTGTGCTCCGGGTCCTCTGTTTCGGCGGCGGCGACACTGACGATTTCCGTCCCGCCGAACGCGAAAATCACCACGAACAGGGCCGTCGCTATGCCGCCCAGGCCTGCCGGAGCGAAATCCGTGGCGATGTTGCTGAGGCCGGGCGAGGCGACGTCGGGCAGGAGCCCGAAGAGCAGGGCGCCGCCGATGCCCAGGAAAATCACGATCGCGGCGACCTTGAGGATGGCGAACCAGAATTCAAACTCGCCGAAGTTCTTCACGCCAACCAGGTTGATGGCCGTGAACACCACCATGAACACCAGCGCGAGCGCCCAGACCGGGATGACCGGCCACACCGAGAACAGCAGCCCTGCGGCGCCGAGGGCCTCGGCGGCGATGACCACCACGAGTTGGAGCCACCACAGCCAGCCCACCGTGGCCCCGGCCGTCTTGCCCATGGCCCTCTCGGCATAGACGGAGAAGGCGCCGCTGTTGGGGTTTGCCGCCGCCATCTCGCCGAGTGCCCACATCACCAGGATGATCAGTGTGCCGGCAACGAGGTAGGAGATCAGGACGGCCGGGCCGGCGGCCTGGATGCCGGCCCCGGATCCCAGGAAGAGACCGGCGCCGATTGCGCTGCCCAGTCCCATCATGGTCAGTTGGCGGGGTTTCATGTTGTGGCTGAGTTCTACTGCCGGTCGCTCCGCCGTGGACTTCATCGTCATGCTGCGTACCTTCTTGGGGTTGGTGAAAACAGGGGGTCCTTTTGGGACCATTCGAATCTACCGCCTCGCCGGGAATGCCACAGCCCGGGCACGTGAGAAACTGGATTCAGTTTGCTCAAGGCATGGCCCAGGTGGCAGCACTTTGTGTTGACGGATATCCAAGGACGGGAAAAGCTGATGAACGTGGATGCACTGGACGCCAAAATTGTCCGATTCTTCACCGATGCGCCGCGTGCTTCCGTCCTGGAGGCCTCCCGGGTGCTCAAGATCGCGCGGGCCACCGTCCAGTCGCGGCTGGACCGGATGGCGGAAGGCGGCGTGATCGGTTCCTGGGTGCCCCACCCCGACCCCTCCCATTTCGGCTTCCCGGTGGTTGCCTTCTGCTCGCTGACCATCAACCAGGACCTGGGGCACGATGCCGTGGTGGCGGCGCTCGCCGAGATTCCAGAACTGATCGAGATCCATACTGTCTCCGGCAGTTCGGACCTGATGGCGCGCATTGCCGCCCGCTCCAACCCGGACCTCCAGCGCGTGCTCGATGCGATGATCGCCACCAGGACCGTGCTGCGGTCGTCCTCGGTGATTGTCCTCAACACCCATTTCGAGGGCAGGACGCTTCCCCTGCTGGAGGCTGTGGCTGCCCGGGGCCGCGCCTAAGTCCGGTATCGGCGAAACATTTTGTTCCGCGGGCGGCGGGCCGTAGAATCAGTTTTAGTCATTTTGACTATAACTAGCGGAGGGTCAGCAGGACCCCCGAATGCGCAGTGAAGCGGGTGAAGAGCGTGTACACCAACTCAGCCAACGTCGCCGAGCGGCAGGCCGCTCCGCCGTCGCTCGCCATTTCCACGGTGATCTTCGCGCTTCGGCCCAGCGAGGCCTCCGGCCGTCCCACACTCTGGCTGCCGCTGGTCCGCCGGATCCGCGAGCCGTTCAAAGGCCTCTGGGCGCTCCCGGGCGGCCCGCTGACCCACTCGGAGTCGCTGCAGGACGCCGCCTCCCGGAACCTGCGGGAAACCACGGGCCTGGCCCCCAGCTACCTCGAACAGCTCTATGCCTTCGGCGGCCTGCACCGGTCGCCCACCCAGCGGGTGGTCTCGATTGTGTACTGGGCGCTGGTGCAGCCCACCGAGGCCGCGCTCGCCGACGAATCGGCGAACGTCCGGTGGTTCCGGGCGGACAAGGTGGGGGAGCTGGCCTTCGACCACAACGCGATCGTCGACTACGCGCTGTGGCGGCTCAGGAACAAGCTCGCCTACGGCTCGATCGCGTACCACCTGCTGGGCGAGTACTTCACGCTGGCCCAGGTCCGGGAAGTCTACGAAGCCGTCCTGGACACCCGGCTGGACCCGGCCAACTTCCGCCGCCAGGTCAAAGCCACACCGGAAATCGAAGAAACCGGTGAATACCTCCAGGGCGGCAAGCACCGCCCGCCACGCCTCTACCGATTTACCGGCCGTCCCGGCCTTGATCCAGATAACAGGAGTACCCCATGAGCAGCGTCAATACGGCAATTCAGCTGATCACGCGTGAACAGGCCGAGAAGGGCCGCGCCGCCGCTGCCGGCAGCACCTGCAGCCCGGCCCTGGCCAAGGGCCCCTGGGACTATGACCTCGCGGAAGCGCTGGCCGGCATCCCGGCGTACGGTCCTGGAGCCTCCAGCGCCGACGTTGCCCCGCCGTCCACGCCGCGCCAGGGCCAGCTCCCCGAGGAGTACAAGCTGGCCGGCGACGCCGAGCTCGACGCCCGGATCCGCGCCGCCAAGGCCACGCTCGGCGACCGCGCCGTGATTCTGGGCCATTTCTACCAGCGCGACGAAGTGGTGCAGTACGCCGATTTCGTCGGGGACTCCTTCCAGCTGGCCAACGCCGCCCTGACCCGCCCGGACGCCGAGGCGATCGTGTTCTGCGGCGTGCATTTCATGGCGGAAACCGCCGACACCCTCTCGACGCCGGAACAGGCCGTCATCCTGCCCAACCTGGCCGCCGGGTGCTCCATGGCGGACATGGCGGACGCGGATTCCGTGGAGGACTGCTGGGAGCAGCTGGAGGAAATCTTCGGCACCGAGCCCGACGCCGAGGGCCGGGTTCCGGTCATCCCCGTCACCTACATGAATTCTTCAGCCGCGCTGAAGGCCTTCTGCGGGCGGCACGGCGGCATCGTCTGCACCTCATCGAACGCCAAGACGGTCCTGGAATGGGCCTTCGAGCGCGGCCAGCGCGTCCTGTTCTTCCCGGACCAGCACCTGGGTCGCAACACGGCCAAGGCGCTGGGCGTCCCGCTGGAGCAGATGCCCATGTGGAACCCGCGCAAGGAACTCGGCGGGAACGACGAGCAGGCCCTGCTGGACTCCCAGGTGATCCTCTGGCACGGCTTCTGCTCGGTGCACAAGCGCTTCTCGGTGGCGCAGATCGAGAAGGCCCGTGCCGACTTCCCGGGCGTCCAGGTGATCGTGCACCCCGAATGCCCCATGGAAGTGGTGGACGCAGCGGACTCCGCCGGATCCACGGACTTCATCCAGAAGGCAATAGCCGCTGCGGAGGAGCCCACGGTGTTCGCGATCGGCACCGAGATCAACATGGTCAACCGCCTCGCGGCCCAGTATCCGCAGCACACCATCTTCTGCCTGGACCCCGTGATCTGCCCGTGCTCCACCATGTACCGGATCCATCCGGGCTACCTGGCCTGGGTGCTCGAGGAACTCGTAGCGGGCCGCGTGGTTAACCGCATCACCGTGGACGACGCCGTGCAGCAGGACGCCAGAACCGCCTTGGAGCGCATGCTGGCCGCAAAGCCGCAATGAGACCCGAAATGAGCCCCGCATGATGACCTCCAGCGGAACCGGGAGCCCCGGGCGGGCGCGGCTGATCGTCGTCGGCAGCGGCATCGCCGGCCTCTACGGTGCACTGCTCGCCGCGGACGCCGGCGCTGACGTGGTGCTGCTGACCAAGGGCGCGCTCGCGGACAGCAACACGTACTATGCCCAGGGCGGCATTTCGGCGGTTTTGGACGAGCCGGCGCCGGGGGACACCGTGGCCGCGCACATCGCCGATACTCTCCAGGCCGGGGCCGGCCACTGCAACCCGGACGCTGTCCGGGTGCTGTGCACCGAAGCGCGCCGGGACATCGCCGGACTTGGGCGCTTCGGCGTGCGTTTTGACCTGGACGACGACGGCGATCCCGCCTTGGGGCTCGAAGCCGCCCACTCGGCGCCGCGCATCCTGCACGCCGGCGGCGATGCCACCGGCGCGGGGATAGCAAATGCCCTCATCTGCGCCGTGCTGTCGGCCCAGGCGTCCGGACGGATCCGGCTGCTGGGCCATGCGCGTGTCACTGCGCTGGTCCAGTCCGGACGGCGCGTGACGGGAGTTGAATGTTTCCATGACGGCCAGCCGAAGACGATGCAGGCCGACGCTGTCCTGCTGGCCACCGGCGGAGCGGGACAGTTGTTTGCCCAGACCACCAACCCGTCCGTCGCCACCGCCGACGGACTGGCCCTGGCGTGGCGCGCCGGAGCGGCGGTTGCGGATCTTGAGTTCTTCCAGTTCCACCCCACCTGCATGGTCCGCACGGTCGGGGCCGCCGAGGCAGCCGAGGCGGAAGCCAACCAGGACCCGCTGCTGATCTCCGAGGCGGTCCGCGGCGAGGGTGCAATCCTCGTGGATGCGGAGGGCCGCCGGTTCATGCAGGACTACCACGCGGACGCCGAACTCGCCCCGCGGGACGTCGTCTCGCGCAGCGTTGCCCTGCACCTCGCTGCACTCGGCAATCCCACCGGCCACGTCTACCTCGACGCCCGCGTCATCGAGGCCGCGAAAGGTCCGGGATTCCTGGAGAAGCGCTTCCCGACGATCACGCGGCGCACCCGGGAGGCCGGCATCGACTGGACGCGGGAACTGGTTCCCGTGGCGCCGGCCGCGCACTACTGGATGGGCGGTGTGTCCACCGACCTGCACGGCCGCACCACCGTGCCCGGGCTCTTCGCCGCCGGCGAGGTGGCATGCACCGGGGTTCAGGGCGCCAACCGCTTGGCCAGCAATTCCCTGCTGGAGGGACTGGTCTTCGGGCGGCGGGCTGTTGAGGCTTTCCTTGCCGAGCAGCGTGAGTCTTCGGCTGACGGTGGTTGCGTCGGGGCGTCGCCTGACGGCGATTTTCCTGCTTGGGAGTTCGAGGCTGCACCTGCTCCTGGGCCTTTCGAGGCTTCCTTTGCCCGGCCTGGGGCGTTTTCGCGGGGAGAGCTGCGGCGGCTGATGACGGCGAACGCCGGGGTGCTTCGCACCGGTGGGCAGCTGCGCGAGGCGGGGGCCGCGCTTGCGGCGTGGGCCGCCGTCGTACGTCCCCACAACGTGCCGGACGCCGAGGACCCGCGGGAGCACGAGGACGCCAACCTGTTGCTGGCTGCCCAGTTGCTGGTACACGCCGCCAGGGAGCGGAGGACCTCGCTCGGGGCGCACTACCGCGACGACGGCAGGCCGGAGGCCGCAACGGCCGAAGACATTGACAAACGTTACAGAATGACCCGGAAAGCGAGCCTCGTCCATGACTAGCCTGACCCTTCCCGCAGCACCCGTCCGGGAGATCCTGGAGCGGGCCTTCGCGGAGGATGCCCCCAGCGGTGACATCACCTCGCAGCTGCTCATTCCGGCCGAGGCCCGGGCCACCGCGGTGCTGAATGCCCGTGTTCCGGGAGTCTTCAGCGGTGGCACCGTGTTCAGGGACGCCATGCAGCTGATCGACCCGGACACCCAGGTGGAACTGCTCGTCGCCGACGGCCAGCCGTTCGACGCCGGGACCAAGCTCGCGCGGGTCAGCGGACGGGCGCGCAGCGTGCTGCTCGCCGAACGGGTGGGCCTCAACCTGGCGCAGCGGATGAGCGCCATTGCCACCCGGACCGCGGAGTTCGTGGCGCTGGTGGGCGGCACCAAGGCCCGGATCACGGACACCCGGAAGACCACGCCCGGCCTGCGCGTCCTCGAACGCTATGCGGTGCGGTGCGGCGGCGGAGCCAACCACCGGTACAGCCTTTCCGACGCCGTGCTGGCGAAGGACAACCACCTCGCCGTGATGACCGGGGGCGATCCGGGCAGGCTGACCGCGCTGCTGGCGGAAGCGAAGGCCCAGCTCGGGCACACCACGCACTTCGAAGTGGAAGTGGACAGCGCCGACCAGATCGAACCCGTCCTCGCCGCCGGGGTGGACACCATCATGCTGGACAACTTCACGCTCGAAGAACTGCGGGCCGGTGTCCGGCAGGTCGGCGGCCGGGCCGTGGTGGAGGCCAGCGGCAACGTCAACCTGGGAACCGTTGCGGACATTGCAGCCGCCGGGGTGGACGTCATCTCCATCGGAGCACTCACCCACAGCGTCACGGCACTGGACCTCGGCCTGGACGTCGAGCTGACGGTCAGCTGAGCCTGCCATGATCTTCCTCGACGCAGCTGCCACCACACCCGTCCGCCGCGAGGTGCTGGAGGCCATGTGGCCCTTCCTTACCGGTGAGTTCGGCAATCCGTCGAGCCACCATTCGCTGGGCGACGCCGCCGCCCGGGCGCTCGAGGAGGCGCGCAAATCGGTGGCGAAGGTGCTGGGCTGCCGCGCCGCGGAGGTGACGTTCACTTCGGGCGGCACGGAGGCTGACAACATGGCGGTCAAGGGAATCGCGCTGGCACGGCAGGCCGCGGACCCCGCGCTGAACCGCGTGGTGATCAGCGCCGTCGAACACCCGGCAGTGGAAGAGTCAGCGCGCTATCTCGAACGTTTTCACGGGTTCACGGTGGACGTGGCGCCCGTGGACACCTACGGTACGGTGACCGCCGGGGCACTGGCCGCGGTGCTCCGGCCCGAAACCGCGCTGGTCAGCATCATGTACGCCAACAACGAGGTGGGGACGGTCCAGCCGGTCGCGGCGCTCGCAGCCTTGACCCGGGCGCGTGGCATTCCCTTCCATACCGACGCCGTGCAGGCCGCCGGGTGGCTCCCGGTTGACGTGAAGGCGCTGGGCGTGGACGCCCTGAGCATTTCCGGGCACAAGCTCGGCGCGCCCAAAGGCTCCGGCGTGCTGTTCGTCCGCGGCCGGACGAAGGCGGAGCCCCTGGTGCACGGCGGCGGGCAGGAGCGCGGCCGGCGTTCCGGAACGGAGAATGTGGCGGGGGCCGTGGGCCTTGCCGCCGCGCTCACGCTGGCGCACGCCGGCCAGGCCGCGCTCGCGGAACGGGTCACGGGGTTGCGGGACAAATTCATCAGCGCCGTGCTGGACCGTGTTCCCGGCGCCGTGCTGACAGGCCATCCGTCCGAACGGCTGCCGTCCGTGGCATCGTTCTGCTTCCCCGGAACCAGCGGCGAGTCGGTGCTCCTGGAGCTGGAACGCCAAGGCGTGGTCTGCTCCAGCGGTTCGGCCTGCGCTGCCGGATCGGATGCGCCGTCGCCCGTGCTCGTGGCCCTGGGGATCCCGGCCGAGGTTGCCCAGACGGCGGTCCGGTTCAGTTTTGATTCCTCGGTGACCGCAGCGGACCTGGAGACCGCCGCCGCCGCGGTGACGGCCGCCGTCGGAAGCGTGCGGAACCTGGGCCACGTTCCCAACTAGGTAGCAGCGTTCGGTGCGCGACTAGCGGTGCCGGGCGCGCCGGAAGATCCAGTGCCGGAGCAGCGTGAACCGGACCGCGGTGGCGAGGAACCCGGACAGCGTGGTGGTCAGTAGTTCGTCGGCCACGCTGGCGTCCGGCCGGAGCCAGTGGAGTATGCCGAGGCTGCCGCCGGTGATGACCAGGGCCACGAGGATCAGGACCAGGCCGTTGAGATGGTCCCGGCCCGCCCTGCGCTGATCGGTGATCTTGAACGTGAGCCGCCGGTTGAGCGCCGTGTTCATGACGGACGTGATGACCAGCGCGGCGGCATTGGCAAGCTGCGGCCCGAGCCACGGCCGGAGCAGCGCGTAGAGCGCCAGCGAGGTGGCCGTGCACACGATGCCCACTCCGGTGAACCGGATGAGCTGGCGGATGACCGGAAAGCGCAGAATCCCGCGGTGGTGCCGGGTGGCGGGGAATCTCGCGCTGGCTGGTGCGGAGGCCGCCGGGGAGTCC
The DNA here is from genome assembly GCF_002929275.1 of Arthrobacter sp. ZGTC131. GTDB lineage: Bacteria > Actinomycetota > Actinomycetes > Actinomycetales > Micrococcaceae > Arthrobacter. The sequence continues at coordinate 107,653 of NZ_PJIK01000001.1, read as the reverse complement.
GTCTGTTGCGTCCGCTGTGTGGGCTCGGCAACGGGCGCGGCGGGCGATTCCATTGCCCCAGCCTTTCACATGCGGGGTCGGATCCAGCTACGGCGCCGCCGCGACCGGATTGGTGAGTTCGCCGATTCCGCCCACGCGGCACGTGACAGTGTCCCCCGGCCGTAGGGGTGCCGTGGCCGCCGGGAAGCCCGTGAGGACCAGGTCTCCGGGGTGCAGGGTCATGAACGTGCTCAGGTAGACCAGGATCTCGTCCACCTTCCAGCCCAGGTCCGCCGTGCTCGCAGTGGCCAGTTCGGAACCGTTGTGGACGACGCCAATGGGCAGGTCGGCGTCATCCAGGCCGGTGACGATCCAGGGGCCGGCAGGCGTAAACGTGTCCTGGCTCTTGGCGCTCAGCCACAGTTCGTCCGACTTCTGCAGGTCCCGGGCCGTGACATCGTTGGCGATCGTGTAGCCCAGCACCGCGGTCCGTGCGTCGTCGAGGGTCAGGCGCCTCGCAGTCCGGCCGACGACGACGGCCAGTTCCGCTTCCGGCTCCACCAGCCCGACGTCGGCAGTCAGTTCGATCGCATCGCCGGGGCCGATGACGCTGGTGGCGGCCTTGTGGAATGCCTGCGCGGGCAGGTCGCGGCCGGCCTGTCCCGTGTTGTGGGCCATGCCGAGGACGTTGGCCGGCGCGCTGGGGGCCAGGAACGTGAAGTCTTCCTGGCTCACGGTGCAGCCTGGTTCCCAGCCGCTGCGGGCCGCGCTGTTCGCGTTGGCGGGCGAGCCCGGAAACGGTGAGTCGACGACGGTCCAGAGCCGGCCGGCGTCGCTGCCGAAATCAGGCGCGCTGTTGGCGACGAAGAACTGCTCAGCGGTGGTGCTCGGCTTGGTGGCGGGGGAGAGCTCGGCGGCGGGGGAGAGCTCGGCGAGCGGGCGTACGCGGGCGATCCGCCGCGGGGCAACTGGGGTCATTCAGCCATCGTATGCGCCCGCCGGGAACGCTTGGGAAAGCGTGAGGTCAGTAGAGCTCGCCCACCGGGATTTCGACGGCCAGCCTGTTGGCGGGGCCGGCGAGCGGGCACGCCCAGGCCTCGTTGTAGGCGCACGACGGGTTGTAGGCGAAGTTGAAGTCGAGCACGAACTGGGCGTCGGGCCCGGAGCCGCGCACGCCGTGGAAGGCGCCCTTGATGGTATCCAGCAGGTACCGGCCTGCGCCGTAGCTGCCCCCGGGCTGGCCTGCCGTCGCGTCGCGGAACGGCACGAAGATTCCGCCGCCGTAGCCGTGGACTTTCCAGACAGCCAGCTGTCCCATCTCCGGCAGGTCGAATGTTCCGAGCCGGACGAACCTGACCAGCCCGTCCGTGCCGGTTTCGACGGTCATTTCGCGCCCCGCGCCTTCCTTGGTCAGGGGCACGTGGAAACGGTAGATGGGATCGTAGTCGGCCGTCTTGAGCCCGTAGAAGCTGGCCTTGGCCTCGGGGGTGAGGGCGGATGCCGGATGGGTGGCGAACATGCGGTCCCGTTCCTGGCGCCAGTAGGCATGGGCTTCGTCCGGGCTGTCGGCGGCGATTTTGCGGACGGTGTCATAGAGGGCAAATGTTCGCAGCCGCCAGTCCGCGATGTCGACGGCGGACATGCCCGCCAGGGTTTTCTCCGCCGTGTCCAGCTCATCATTGGCCATATCCCCCAGCCTAGCCCTCTTTCCGGTTCCGAAAGCCCGGGTCCGGATGCGAAACGCGGAGACGGTCAGCGGGGGATCACGGCGTCGCGGCTAGGCTGGAGGCATGACAGGGATCACTTCTTCCCGCGGGGCAATCATCGCCACCATCACGTTGCTGGCGGCGGGACTCATGGCCGGCTGCAGCAGCGAGGGCAAGGGTGCGCCGGCATGGACTGCCGAGCCCGGCACCAGCAGCCCGACGCCCGGCGCCACGGGCGGAACCTCAACTCCGTCAGCCACCGCTACCGGGCCGTCCGAATCGCCCGGGGCAACGGCGTCGGCATGGAAAGACTTTTCCGACTCCGCCAAGACGGTCAGCTTCGAATTACCGCAAGGCTGGATCGCACAGTCGGTGGATCCGGACAAGGGAACTCTGCCCGGCGCCGTGAAGGTCGAAGTCAAGGACGCGGAGGGGACTTACCTGGCCACGCTGCAGACCGGCCTGCCGGACGCCGTCGCGGGCACATGCGCCACCGCCGCCAGGAAGCCCTACGTTGTGGTCAGCAGCGTGCCGGTTGAGCTGCCCCATAGCGGCGGCGAAGGGACCATCGCCCCGCACGTGGTGTTCAGGGTCATCCAGGGCTACCGCTTCTTCGGCTCCTACGGGATCACCAACCTGGTGGGCGGCGCCGACTCCAAGGCGTGCCAGCTGCAGAACGTGGTCCGCGGACTCCCGGGCAAGGGGAACTACTCCTTCAGCGATGTGCGCTCGCTGAAGCCATTCGCACCGGACGAAAAAGTTGCGCCCGCGAAGGCCTTCGACACGTTGGACCAGGCTGCCGGCTACGTCAACAAGGGCTCCGAGTTCGCGAATGTCCAGCGGATGCTAATGTCTCTGGAGATCAAGAACTAGTCCCGCTGCCTCGGCACACCCCCCGGGTCCGCAGCCGTGACTGGCTGACGCTACCTCACACCCCGGAGTTACATTGGAACGCACTGTCGCTGCCCGCCTGGTCTTCAAGACCGTGGCCGATACGAAGGTGGCACTGGCCATTTCCGTGGCCAGGAACCGCGGCTACGCCTCCCTCGACGAGACTCTTTCGGTGACCGCCGCGGACGGCACGGTTCCGTTGACGGAGCTTTCCGACCACCACGGGGGCAGGTTCCACTACATGGAGTTTGCCGATCCCACAGAGGTCACCGTCGACTACACGGCCACAGTTGCCGGCTTTGCCGAGCCGGAGGAGGCTTCCCTCATGGAGCTCATCCGCTATGTCCGGCCGAGCCGCTACGCGGAATCCGACCGGCTGCTCCCCACGTCCTATGCGGAGTTCGGCGGGTTCCAGGGCGAGGAACTCCTGCAAGCGGTGCGCAACTGGGTATTCAATGAACTCCGCTACGTCAGCGGTTCTTCGCGCGGCATTGACGGCGCCGTGGAAACACTGTTGAACCGGCGAGGAGTGTGCCGGGACTATGCCCACCTGGCCATTTCCCTGCTGCGCGCAAAGAACGTTCCTGCACGGCTGGCCGCGGTGTACGCCCCGGGCCTGTCGCCGATGGACTTCCACGCCGTGGCCGAGGCCCACATCAATGGGGCCTGGCACGTGATCGACCCCACCGGCCTGGCACCGCGGGAGTCGATGGTGCGGATCACGGCCGGACGCGATTCCTCCGACACGGCGTTCCTGTCCACCGTTGGCGGCAGCCTGTCCCTCCGGGAGATGCGCGTCACCGCGGTGGTCAACGGTGAGCTGCCGGGCGAGGATCCCGACAAACTGACCGTGATTCACTAGCGGAAGGCGCGCCGGCGCGGCCACCGGCGGCCCGCCGCCAGAGGCGGTCAGCCCGCCTACCGCGGCGGAAGTGAAGTGCGCAGCTTCTCCGTCAGCCTCAGGAGCTCCCTCTGCTCCGCCGCTGTCAGCGCCGGGCCGACCAGTTCAGCTATGTCCCGGACGTGCTCGCGGCCTATCTGCTTTTGCAGCTCGGCGCCCGCGCCCGTCAGCTTCAGCAGTACCCCGCGGCCGTCGTTCGGCGCAGGCGACCGTTCCACCAGGCCGCGCTTCTCCAGCCGGTCAACCAGCCTGCTGAGGCTGGACTGGCTCAGGAGCACGTGGTCGTTGAGCTCATTCAGGCGCAGCCGTCCGGACGGGCACCGGGACAGAGTGAACAGGACGTCGTACTCGTTCACGGCCAGGTCCTTGAAGGCCGGTCCGGACTGCAGCCGGCGCATCACGGCAACCTGCGCCCGGAACAGTGACTCCCAGGTCTCGGCGGCCAGGCGCACCGGAGACGCCGCCGGTGCCGTCCGGGCGGTCATTACGCCTCCCGTGCGGCGGGAGCGGCGGAGGCTGCATCCTGACCGGATTGAGTGTCCGCGGCGGCGTTCTCCGCGGCGATCCTTGCCGCCACGCGCCCGGCGTGCGTGGGCGGATCCGGCACGTGGGCCGGCTTGAGCGCGGCATACTCCTTGCGCAGCACGGGCAGGACCTCTTCGCCAAACAGGTCCAGCTGCTCCAGGACGGTCTTCAGCGGCAGGCCTGCATGGTCGATGAGGAACAGCTGGCGCTGGTAGTCACCGAAGAATTCGCGGAACGAGAGCGTCTTTTCGATGACCTCCTGCGGGCTGCCGACCGTCAGCGGGGTCTGCGAGGTGAAGTCCTCGAGCGAGGGGCCGTGGCCGTAGACGGGGGCGTTGTCGAAGTAGGGGCGGAATTCCTTGACGGCATCCTGCGAGTTCTTGCGCATGAAGAACTGCCCGCCCAGGCCCACAATCGCCTGGTCCGCCTTGCCGTGCCCGTAGTGCTCGTAGCGCTCGCGGTACAGGCCGATCAGCTGCTGGTAGTGCTCCTTCGGCCAGAAGATGTTGTTCGCGAAGAAGCCGTCGCCGTAGTACGCCGCCACTTCCGCAATCTGCGGCGTACGGATGGAGCCGTGCCAGACGAAGGGGGCGACGCCGTCGAGCGGGCGCGGCGTGGAGGTGAAGTTCTGCAGCGGTGTGCGGAATTTCCCGGACCAGTTGACGGTGTCCTCGTCCCACAGACGGCGCAGCAGGCTGTAGTTCTCGATCGCCAGCTCGATCCCGTCCTGGATGTTCTTGCCGAACCAGGGGTAGACCGGAGCCGTGTTGCCGCGCCCCAGAACCAGGTCCACGCGGCCGTCGGCGAGGTGCTGCAGCATGGCAAAGTCCTCGGCGATCTTCACGGGATCGTTCGTGGTGATCAGCGTGGTGGCCGTGGAGAGCGTGATGCGCTCCGTCTGGGCGGCGATGTACGCCAGTGTGGTGGTCGGCGAGGAGGAGAAGAATGGGCGGTTGTGGTGCTCGCCGAGGGCGTAGACATCCATGCCGATTTCTTCGACCTTCTTGGCGATCGCCACCGACGCCTTGATGCGCTCGTGCTCGCTGGGTGTGCGGCCCGTGGTGGGGTCGGTGGTGATGTCGCTGACGCTGAATACGCCGATCTGCATGATGAGCCTTTCGTTTGCCGGGGTGTCCGTGCCTGTTACCACTATATGCGATTTACATGCATTTGCATCTATCGCTAGGTGTAACGTTCAGCGCGGGAGGTTATTCCCTCGCCAGCAGGATCGGAATCCCGTCACCCTGTTCGACATAAGCATCGGGATTTCTCGGGCTTTGGACTCCCCAGCGTCAGCGAGAGCTCCATCAGCAGGCCGGAACCCCCGAATCCACGGGTCCGTCAGTCGGGCGGATCCAGAGGTCGTTGATCACCTTGTACCAAACGTTGCTGGTGTTCCCGGTGGGACGGCCGGTCGCGCCGTCGTAGATGGTGTAGGCCGCACCGGTGGTCACGCACTGGACCTGCACCCGGGTGCCCTGCGCAACGAAAGTTCCGCCGCCCGCGGCGCAGTTCGCCGCCGTGTCCGGTGCGGATGTCCCGTTTGTGGGCCATTCGCAGGTACCTGGACTCGCCGTGCCGTTGTCCACCACGAGATACTTTGCCGGAGCTGTCCTTCCGGTTGCCGAGACGGCCGTGCGCTGGCCGAGGTCATCCACGACCGTAACGGTGATGGAGATCGACTGGTCGTACCCATTGCCGGTAGTGACCGATCCTCCTCCTGCGCCCAAGCTGCCTGACTTCCCGTCCGATGACTGGTACTCCAGTGCCACGACCTGGCGTCCGTTGTTGACCACGGCGCCGACGTCGAACCTTACTGTCGTGGTGACAGTAACGGGGTTAATGCTCGCCGCGTGCGGTTTGCCGTACGGCGTCACCTGGTTGGAGTTGCCGACAGGCCCTTCGTAGGTTGCGCCATCCATGCTGTTCACGGCGCGCACTCCGATGGTGTAGTTGCCGTTGTTGGGCACACCGGTCCGGATGACCTTGTCGGACGGCACGGCCATGAAGCTGCTTCCGTTGACCTGGTACTGGTAGCTCGGCGTCGCACCGTTGCCCGCGGCCGCACCAAAGGAAAGCTGCACGGCGTTATCGAGAGGATCGGCGCGGATGCCGGGGACGGCACCGGGCGTGCCGAAAGCACGGCGGGGGTCCGACGGGGGACTGGCCGCCGAAGTACCTGCCTTGTTTTTGGCCACCACGGTGAAGGTGTAATCCGTGGCCGAGTTGCCGACGGTCACAGGCAGGCTCAGCTGGCTGCCGGACACCGTGTTGCTCGCTACCGTGGATCCTCCCTGAATTGCGTTGACGGTGTACGTGTCGATGGAGGCGCCGTTGTTCGCCGCCGGAGCCCATGACACCATCATGATCGATTCCGATCCGCCCGAGGTGGACCGGGTGGTGCTGGGCTTGCCCGGGGCGCCCGGAACGCCGGCCGGAATGCCGCTGGCGGAGTAGGCGCTCCATTCCGAGGGGTCCGGCGCCTTGTTGGATGCCTGGATCCTGACCTGGTAGGGCGTCCCGTTCTGCAGGCCCACCCATCGGTAGGACGTTCCCGTGATGTTGCTTGCCCGGATGTTCCCGGCCGGAGGTGCCGGTGAGATCTCCAGGTTGTAGCTCTCCACCGGTGAGCCGTTGCTCTTCGGAGGTACCCAGTTCACCGTGAGGGACTTGTCGCCGAAAACCAGCGCTGGCGCAGCCGGGGTGTCCGGCTTCGCGTCGGGCCGGGCCGGGGCGGAACCAGGGGACGGTGCCGAGTCGCCCACTTCGTTCGTGGCTACCACGGTGAATGTGTATTCCACGTTGTTGGTCAGTCCGGTGAGCGTGCAGGTGGTGGCAGGGCACTGCTGCGAGAACCCTCCGCTGCCGCTGACCTTGTAGCCGGTGATCGCGGCCCCGTTGTTGGCGGGAGGCGACCAGTTGAGGACAACGGTGCGGTCACGCACCTCCCCGACCGTCGGCGTGGACGGAGCATCCGGTTTGTCCTTGACGGTGAGCCGGATGCGGCCGTCAATTTCGCGTTCCCCGTCCTGGGTTTTGTCCTGGACCCGGTAGCGGACCACCATGGTGCCCACGAACTTCTCGGAGGGCGTCACCACGACGACGTCGCCCTCCACAGCGGCCGTGCCCGTTCCAGTCTCGACGGCGGCGCTCAGGATTTTCAGTGGGGATTCCGGGAAGGGGTTAATGTCGTTGTCCAGCACCGGTACGCGCTCGGATTGCCCGGCCCGGGCGCTGGCGATGATGTCGTCGTTCGCTGCGGCGAGCGGACGCTTCGACGCGACCACGCGGACCTCCACGGCGCCTGCAACGGGTGCGCTGCGCCCGTCGGAGACGGTGACGCGCACGGTCAGCGTGCTCCCCTTGGCCGCGCCGCCTACGGTGGCCCTAAAGAGGCTGCCGTCCAGGGCCACCTTGATCCCGGCGGGCGGCGTCCCCTGCAGCGCAAAGGTGAGTTTGTCCTTGTCTGCTTCGTCGACGTCGGTAGCCACCTGGCGCAGGTCCAGGGTGGCTTCCTCGCCCACCGCGGCGTCCACGGTGCTCGAGGGGAAAGTCGGCGGATGGTTGCGGGCCTGATCGGGCAGGACCGTGATGCCGATGGTCAGTACCGCCGTCCGCCCGTCCGGATCGTCAACGCTCACGCCGTCGGTGACCTCGAGGGAAACTGCTGCGGGGCCTGCGTAGTCGTCGGCGGATGTGAACACGATGGTGGTGGCGTCCTTCACCAGCGGCGCTCCATTGGAAGCGACCGCCTGGACCTTGGAGTCCTGGGTGATGCGGGGGCTCTTGCCGGGACGGACGACCACCAGGTCCCGCAGGTTCATGGTCAGTTGCTGGCCGCTGACCACTTCCAACGGCGGGGTGCTCCGCAATGCGGGCCCCTGCCCTTCAAGGCCGGGTACCAGGATGAACGCCGTTGAGCTGAGCTTGTCAACGTCGGTGACGGTGTACGCGATGATCTGCGGCTGGCTTTCCAGCCGCACCGCGACCTTGCCGGGAGCCGAGATGCTGGCAGTGGGTGCCGCCTCCGGGAAGGTTATCTTCAGTTCGGCGGCCACGCCGTCCGGGTCTTCGTCGTTCTTCAGGACGGGAACTTCGACGACGGCCTTGCCGAGGGTCTCGGCGAACGTCACCCGGTCGTCCCGGGCGATCGGCGCCAACGTGGCGGCGTCGCTGCGCACCTGGACTTTGAGCGTTCCGACGGCGGTGCCACCGCGGCCGTCGCTGATCTCGTACCGGACAACGGCCGTGGCGGATCCGGAGGCCGGCGGGGCGGTGAGCTGCACGCGTCCGTCAACGACCCCGGCCTTCAGTTCCGGGGCGGCTTCCAGTCGGTTGGCTGCGAGGGTGAGATTGTCGCCGTCGGGGTCGGAGTCGTTGGCCAGCACGTCCACTGCCACGTGCCGCCCCGGGAGAACGGTGATGCTGTCCTCCACAGCCAAGGGACGCTGGTTGGAACCGAGCGCGGGTGCGATGCCCACGGACACGCGGGCGGTGGACCGTGCCCCGAACCGGTCCTCCACCACGTAGGAAAAGGTATCTTGTCCGGCGGCGTTCGTCGGTGCCGTGTACTCCACATAGTGGGCACCCACCACCGCTGTACCCTTGCGCGGTGCTTGCTCCAGCCCCACCAGGGTGACAGAGTCGCCGTCGGGATCAATGCCGTCCAAGGGGATGGCGATCCTCGTGGTGTTGCCGGCTACCACCCGGCCGGTGACATGCTGGGGCAGCGGCCTGGAGTTTGTGCCCTCGCCGCGGATGTGGATGGTCACCTGGGCCGAGTCTTCCTGCCCGTCCGGGCCGGCAACAGCGTAGATCGCGTGGACCGTTCCTCCTGCTGCGCCTGCCTTGAAGCGCAGCACGTCCCCGGATACGGCGAGGAGGCCTTGGGCGGGGCCGATTCCCTGCACCAGGACTGGCTTGAGCCTCAGCTTGGCGGCATTGGGGTGGGAGTCGTTGGCGAGGACGGCGATGGTGGCGACGTCGTTCGCCCGGACGGTGATTTCGTCCGGGGCCGCGACGGGCGGGAGCAGTTTGGCGGGCGCCGGAATGGGCAGGATGGTCACCTGCCCGGTTGCGCTGGCCACGCCGTTGGACATTGTGTAGGTCAGGCTGGTGGGGGCAGTCAGGCCACGGACGTCGGTTATGCGCAGGATTTGGTGATTGACGACGGCGACGGCTACTGCTGAGTTCCGGGGAAGCCCCACGGACTGGATGACGAGGACGCCTCCGTCTGGATCCGAGTCGTTGGCGAGCGCGTCCAGCAGCACCTCTCCGCCCACCGGCAGCAGCGCCAAGTCTGCGACGGCGACCGGATCACCCCGCTTGGCCCCGGCGGCATTGACGTCGATCCGCACGAGTCCCTCGGAGCTTTCCGGCCCGTTGGTCACCAGATACGTCACGTAGTACGTTCCGGGGTTGACCGCGCGGAACGTGAAGGTACCCGCCTGGTAGTCGGGGGTGATTGCCTGCTCGGGGGCGCCTGCCACGCGGGTCAAGCGAAGTCCTTCGCCGGTGGGGTCGCTGTCGTTCTTCAACGGAGAAACCAGAATGTCCTGCCCGGCGGTTCCCGAGACGTGGTCTGCGTTGGCTTTCGGCGGAAGGTCGCCTTTCGCGCGGACGTCCACGACCACCGTGCCCTCGACCTGGTCCCGCCCGTCGGAGACCGTGATCGCAACTTGCTTTTTGCCCAGGGCGGATCCCACGTCCTGAAACGTCAAAAGGCCGTCCGCCCGGGTACGCACTTGGTCGCGTTCGCCGGTAGGGCGGGCTCCCAGAAGCAGCAGGTCGTCCCCGTCGGGGTCGGTCCAGTCGGTGAGGACGTTCTGGGAGATGCTCTTGCCCTGCTCCAGGATGATGGTGGGCACACGTTTCTGTTTCGGCGGCTCGTTGCTGGCGGGGTCCTTGACAGTCAGGGTGACCTTGGCTCCGGCGGTGCCGCCGCGGCCGTCACTGGCCAGGTACTGGAACTGTGACGTTCCGGTCGCATTGTCCGGCACCTTCACTTGGAGGCCGGTTCCGTCGTAGACGGCCTGGACGCTGCCGACGGCGGGGTTGTCGCCCTGCAGCTGGACGGTGAGGACGTCCCCGTCCGGGTCCGAGTCGTTGTCCAGGACTGGCAGGAGCGTGGTCCGGCCGGGCCGCACTCCGAATTGGTCATCGGCGGCTGACGGCGGACGGTTCTCCTTGGTGCGGTCCGGGAGGGTCTCCACCGGGTTGTCGTCCGCGGCAGGGTCGTCCTGGGCCTCGGTCTTGTCCGGCGGAGGAATGATCTCGTCCCAGTTGGCGACAAGCCTCATGTTCTCAGTGACCAACCAGACATTGCCGGACGTGATGTCGTTAAGGACGACGACATCCCGGTTCACCCGAAAGACCAGGTTGGACCGGGCGCTTGCACCGGGGATGTCGGCGTTGCTGCTGTCGGCGGCGTTCGTGCATTCGCGCAGGTATTTGCCGGCCCCGGACCACGCTGCATAGACGCAGCCGTTGACATTAACCGGAGTGGCGGGGGTTCCGGAAGTTCCCAGCTCTACAGCCGTCGCGGCCGAACCGTCCAGGGGTTGTTTGATCAGGGCTTTTTTGGTGGCGATGGCGACAAAGTCCGAGGCAGGGCCACTTTGCTGCAGTTTGGCGTCCGCCGCGTCCGGCAACTGCGCCACCCGGCCGGCGGGAAGGTGAAGTGTTCCGGCTTCTGCGTCGAATAGAACTGGTTTGTCCCCGACGGCGGCGATCTGGACGTTTTCCTTGTTGCGGATCGGCTCGTATTGAACGGTGTTGCGGTCTTCCACTCCGCCGGCCCCATTCACCCGAAGGGAGGTCACCTCGCTGCGCGCCGGATCGACGGCGTGAACGACGTCGTCGGCTCCCACCGCTGCGACGATTCCTTGGGCGTTGCTCACGGCGGGCTCCTGAGCATCGAAGTCGATGGAGCCCAGCATGCTGCTTTGCGTCACCCAGAGACGGCCCGAGCCCGGATCAGCCAGGGCCACCGTTTTTTCCCCGAAAGCCGGGACCGCGCCTCCCGGAAGCTGCTGGGGTGGTTCAAGGGTGACGTCGGCGACCTTGACCCTGCCCAAGGAGGCATTGCCGCGGTCCGACACGAGCACACTGCTGCTGTGTTGGAGGACATCGAAGTCGGCACTGGCTGCCATGAGGCCGCCGTCCAGGGTTTTCGACTGGAAGTTCAGGTGGCCCACAAGGTTCATGTCGGAATTGGTGACCCACACACCGCCGTCGTTCAGGTCGATGTGCGCCGTGGTGAACCCTGGGTGAATAACTGCCGCTGCAATAAGCAGTCCGACCGCCGAAAACGTTGTTGCGGACGCCAGTGCCTGTTTTTTTGCGCGCGCCCATGAACGAAGCCGCATCCGTCCCCCAAGTCTCATGTTTTAAAAGCTGATGCTAAATATACGCGGGCCCGAGGGCAGTTCCGGACCTGAGCACGCGGCTGCGGGCATCGGCCCGCCGCGCGCTACTCGGGGGCGCCCGGTGCGGCCCGCCTGCCGGTGACTTTGGGAACCATGCCGGTGGTCCAGTCCGCGAACTCGTCGTCGACGTCGTCTGCCGGGGCAAAGCCGGGGCGTTCCTTCAGCTGCCGGAGCAGTGACCGCTTCTCTTTGCGCCCCTCCACCAGCCGGTACAGCACGGGGACAAGCACCAGGGTCAACGCGGTGGAGGACACCAGGCCGCCGACCACCACGATGGCCAGCGGCTGCGAAATGAACCCGCCGCCACCCGTCATGCCGAGGGCCATGGGCGTGAGGGCAAAGACCGTTGCCAGCGCCGTCATGAGGATGGGGCGGAGGCGCTGCCGTGCGCCGTGGGTGATGGCATCGGCCACACTCATGCCGGGCCTGCCCCCGCGCGGCTGGCGGTACTGGTTGATCAGGTCGATCAGCACGATCGCGTTGGTCACCACAATCCCCACGAGCATCAGCATGCCGATCAGGGACGGCAGTCCCAGCGGCACCTTGGTGATCAGCAGCAGGGCCACGGCACCCGTGGCCGCGAACGGCACCGAGACGAGGAGGATCAGCGGCTGGATGAGCGACTTGAAGGCGGCCACCATGATCACGTACACGATGGCGATGGCGGCGAGCAGCGCGAGTCCGAGCTGCCGGAAGGACTCAGCCTGCTGTGTGGTGGCCCCGCCGATCTGCGCGGTGACGCCGGCCGGAAGCTGAACGGACTTGAGGCGGTTCTGCACCTCGGTGCTGACGGCGCCCAGGTTGGCGCCCGACGGCGTGATGGAGACTTGCGCGGTCCGCTGGCCGTTGCTTGAGGTGATGGAAACGGGGACGTCCACTTGTTCGACGGCGGCTATCTTGCCCAGTGTTACGGCACCGGAGGCGGCTGGCAGCGGGATGCTGCGGACGGCCGCGACGCTGGTGAAGCGGGTCCCCTCACCGATCCGGACGGGAAAGTCGTCCGTGTCGATGCGCACGGTGCCCGCCGGAACGGGGCTGATGGTTGAGGCCAGCACGCCGGCCACCTGCTCTTCCGTCAGGCCGGCCGCCACCGCCTTGGCACGGTCCACTTTGATCTGCACCACGGGCTGGCTTGCCGCCAGGTTGGTGGTCACCTCGGTGCTTCCGGGGACCCCCGTCATGGCGCCGACCATCGCGTCGCTGGCCTTTGTGAGGTCGGCCGTGGTGGCGGCTTTGAGCGTGATGTCCACCGTGGACGAGGTTCCGAAGCCGCCCTGCTGGGACCCGGCGGAAATCTTGCCGGCGCCGCCGACCTTGGCCAGCTCCGTGCGGACAGTGTCCTGCAGTTTCGCCTGGTTGGCCTTCTCCTCCGTGACCACGGTGAAGGAGGAGTTGGAGGACCCCGTGGAGGTCAGGGCCGTAAAGCCCGCCTGCGCGTTGCCCGACGTCACCTGGACGTCCTTGATGCCGTCGATACCGAGCAGCACGTCCTCGAGTTTTTCCGCGGCCGCGCTGGTGTCTTCGAGGCTGGTGCCCGCCGGCAGTTCCTGTTTGACGGTCATGCTGTTTTCGCCGGACCGGCCCAGCAGGTCGGTGGCGAGCAGGGGCGTCATGGCCGCGGTTCCGCCCAGCACCAGGACGGCCGCAATCAACGTCACCACGGGGTGCTTCTGGGTCTTGGTGAGGACGGGGAGATATCCGCGCTGCAGCAGGCTGCGTTGCTCCGCCTCATGGGCCTTGGTTTCTATGGCGCGCGGTGATTCGGGGGCAGCTCCGGCGTCGCCCGCATCGGCGGGTGACTTGAGGAACCAGTACGCCAGGACGGGAACGATGGTCAGCGATACCAGGAGTGATGACAGCAGCGCAATGGTGACCGTCAGGGCGAAAGGGCGGAACAGTTCGCCCGCGAGGTCGCCAACGAACGCGATGGGCAGGAAGACGGCCACGGTGGTGAGCGTCGAGGCGGTGATGGCGCCGGCCACCTCCCGGATGGACGTCAGGATGGCGGTCAGCTTGGGCTCGCCGTAGCTGAGGTGCCGCTTGATGTTTTCGATCACCACGATCGAGTCATCCACTACCCGGCCGATCGCGATGGTGAGCGCGCCCAGCGTCAGGATGTTCAGTGAATATCCGGTGCCGGCGAGGCCGATGAAGGTGATCAGGAGCGACAGCGGGATGGAGACGGCGGTAACGAGGGTGGAGCGGACCGACATGAGGAAGACGAGGATGACTGCCACGGCAAAGCCCAGCCCGAGCAGGCCCTCGGTGGTGAGGTCCTTGATGGATTTCTCGATGAACGGCGCCTGGTCGAACACCGGCGTGAACTTCGCGTTGGAGCCGAGCTCGGCCTCGAGCTGCGCCAGCGAGTCCTTGACGGCGTGGGAGATGGCCACGGTGTCGCCCTCGGGCTTCTTGGTGACGGACACGGCCAGGGTTTCCTTGCCGTTGGTCCGCGTGATGGACGTCCGGGCGTCGTCCTTGATGCTGACGTCAGCCACCGAACCGATCGTGGCGCCGCCCTTCGCTCCGCTGAGAGGCAGGGCCTTCACAGCGGCGATAGAGTCCACCGGGCTGCCGATCTGCAGGGACAGGCTCTTGCCTTTGTCCTCGATCGTGCCGGCCGGGACAAGTTCGCCATTGTTGGTCAGGGCGTTCCGGACCGACTGGATGGTCGCGCCGCTGGCGGCCATCTTGGCCGGACTCGGCAGGACCAGGATGTGCTGGCTGGCTCCGCCGGTCACGTCGGCGCCGCGGACACCGTCGAGCTTTTGCAGCCGCGGGACGGTCAGCCGCTGGAGGTCGGTGTTCAGCTCGCTGAGCGACTTGTCGGAGGAAACGGCGAGGAAAACGATCGGAAAATCGCTGATGCTGCCGGCGATGGCCTGCGGCTGGACGTCCTCCGGAAGGGTCCGCTTCGCGTTGGAAATCGCGCGGTCGATCTGGTTCCGGGCGCGGTCCAGATTGGACCCGTACGTGAACACCATGCTGATCTGGGACACGCCGTTGCGCGAGGTGGACGTCGTCGATTCCAGCCCTTCGACGCCGTTCAAGGCCGTTTCCAGCGGGCGGCCGACCTGCTTGTCCACCACCTCGGGAGACGCCCCGGGCATCGACGTGATGACGGTGATCCGGGGAAACTCGATGGACGGAATGAGCTCCTGTTTAAGCGAGGACATGGTGATCACGCCGAACACCGAGGCAAAGATGGTGATCAGCGCGATCAGCGCACGGTTCCCGAGGGAAAGACTGGCCAACCGGAACATCGCTTGGTCTCCTGGTGGGTTGACGGACAATTGCCTGTGGTGGAGCCTGCCGCAACCCGGGGCAGGGTATTAGCGATTGACGGCCGGCGAGGCTTCCAGCTGGAGGGCCTTGGCAGTGGCCTTTTCAAGCTCCGACGCCAGCTCGGGATTGTCGTTGAGCTTGACGCCGTAGCCGGGCATCATTTCCTTGAGCTTGGACTGCCAGCCCTTGAAGTTCTTGGGGAAGGACTTCTTCAGCACCTCGATCATGATGGGCACGGCGGTGGAAGCGCCCGGCGACGCACCGAGCAGGGCGCCGATGGAGCCGTCGCGGGCGGCGATCACCTCGGTGCCGAACTGCAGGACACCGCCCTTCTTCGGATCCTTCTTGATGATCTGCACACGCTGTCCGGCGGTGATAAGTTCCCAGTCGCCGTCCTTGGCTTCGGGGTAGTACTCGCGCAGCGCCTCAACCTTGTCCCCGTGGCGCTTGGCCACTTCCTTGACCAGGTACGCCGTGAGGTCCATGTTGTCCTTGGCCACGGCCAGCATGGGAATGATGTTGCCGGGCCGGATGGACAGCGGGAGGTCGAGATAGCTGCTGGTCTTCAGGAAGTTCGTGGAGAAGCCGGCGTACGGGCCGAACAGGAGCGAGCGCTTGCCGCCGACGTAGCGGGTGTCCAGGTGCGGAACGGACATGGGCGGCGCGCCGACTGAGGCCTGGCCGTAGACCTTGGCGTTGTGCTGGGACGCGAGGGACGGGTCCGTGCACCGGAAGAACTGGCCTGAGACGGGGAAGCCGCCATATCCCTTGCTCTCCGGGATGCCGGAAGCCTGCAGCAGGCGGAGTGCGCCGCCGCCCGCCCCGACGAACACGAACTTGGCGCGGATGCTGCCGCGTTCCCCGGAAGCCGGGTGCTTGAGCGAAAGGTCCCAGCCGCCGTCGGACGCCCGCTTGACGTCGGTGACGTCGTGGCCGTAGTTGATCTCGACGCCGTTGTTGCCAAGGTAGGTGGTCAGCTCACGGGTCAGTGCCCCGAAATCGACGTCGGTTCCCTCGGCGGCGCGCGTCGCGGCGATGCGCTCCTTCGGGTCGCGGCCCTTGACGATGAGGGGGGCCCACTTGCCGATCTGGGCGAAATCCTCCGAGTACTCCATGCTGTGGAACAGCGGGTGCTGCTTCAACGCGTCATAGCGCGTCTTGAGGAAGTTGGAGTTGTCCTGCCCGATGACGAAACTCATGTGCGGGACCGTGTTGATGAAGCCCTTGGGCGATCCGATCAGGGAGTTGGTCACCAGGTGGGACCAGAACTGGCGGGACAGCTGGAACTGCTCGTTGATGTGCAGTGCCTTGGTGGGGTCCACCGAGCCGTCTTTGGCTGCGGGGGAGTAATTAAGCTCACACAGGGCGGCATGTCCTGTGCCGGCGTTGTTCCAAGGGCCCGAGCTTTCGAGGCCGGCTTCGTCGAGGCGCTCAAACAGGGAAACGGTCCAGTTGGGTTCGAGCTGCTTGATGAACGCACCCAGCGTGGCGCTCATGATGCCGCCGCCAATCAGGACGACGTCGGCATGTTGGGTCTTGGAAATGAAGGTCACAATCAGTCTCCGATAGCAGCGGCTCTGGCTGTCACAGAATATCCCTGCACCGCCCACTAACTGAAATTGGTCCCGCCCGTCAAGGCCTTAGCTGGACCTTGGTGAAAACTTCATTTAATACCGGCGAGGCGGGGTAGCTGATGACACGGTCGGACAGTGCCAGCGCCGAAATGGGGAACGCGACGGGAACGGCCGGAACGGTCTCGGCGATCTGCGCATTGATGGTCTGGTACTGCTCGGTGCGTTCCTGGCCGTCGGGAAGGCCGCGCGCCCGGTCGATCTTGGAGAAGACCTGGGCGTCCTGGTATCCGAACTCGCCGTTCTTCTCGCCGAACAGCGGCGCCAGGAAGTTGTCCGCGTCCGAGTAGGAGCCGTTCCAGCCGAGCAGGTGGAAGGCGTGGTCGCCGGGGGCCTGAACTTTCTGCAGGTAGCCGTCGGACCAGTCGACGGGGACCGGCCTGATGTTGAAGCCCACGGCCGTGAGCTGCCGGCTGATCTCGGCAAAGACCTTCTCGGGTGTGGGCAGATAGGGCCGGGTGACGTTCATGGGGTAGTAGAACTTGAGCGGCTGGCCCTTGTAGCCTGCCTCCGTCAGCAGTTCCTTGGCCTTGGCCGGGTCGTGGCCCAGGGCGGGCGCATTGTTGTTGAACCCGCTCAGCTTCGGCGGCACGAACTGCGAAGCCTGTGCTGTGTTGTCGATGAAGAAGCGCCGGATGAGGGTGTCTTTGTCGATGGCCAGCTCGACTGCCTGCCTGACCTTGAGGTCCGCCAGGACCGGAACCTCCTGGTTCATGCCCAGGTACATCACCGAAAACGGGTCACGCTGGATGATCTGCTTTCCGCGCTTGACTAGCTGGTCGAAGTTCCCCACCGTCACGGCGTCATAGCCATCGATCTTGCCGTCGAGCAGGGCCTGGAGCCGGGTCTGCGGATGGTCGTAAGTGACGAACCTGATGGTTCCGATCTGCCCCCTGTCGCCCCAGTAATCCTCATTGGTAACCAGCGTGACGCTCGTGCCGTCCCAGGCGGAGAAACGGTACGGTCCTGTCCCCACCGGGTGCGTGGCGTAAGCGGAGAGGACCTGGCCGCCACGGGTGAGGTTGAGGACGTCGGCCCGTCCGGCGGCCAGCGCCTTGGGGGAGGAGATGGCGAACGCCGGCAGCGTCAGGGCCTGAAGGAATCCCGTGAACCGTTCGGTGAGGTCGATCCGCACCAGCAACGGCGACAGCGCGGTGCAGGCCTTGAAGGCGGAGAGGCCTGCTTGATCTGCGTGTTCCTTGAATACACCCTTGAAGGTGGTGCCTGGAGCCTTTTTCCGGATCGCTTCGGAGAAGTTGAACCAGCGCTCGAAGTTGGAGCAGACGGCCTCGGCGTTGAACGGGGAACCGTCGTGGAAAGTGATACCGGAGCGCAGCGTAAAGGTGTAGGACCGGCCGTCCGCGGACGCAGTCCACTCGGTGGCGAGCAGGGGCGTCGGTTCGCCGGTGGTCTGGTTGACGCCGACGAGTCCTTCCAGGACCTGGCGGGTGACGCGCTGGGACTCGACGTCGTTTGCCAGGGCCGGGTCCAGGCCCAGGGGCTGGGAAGCGGTACCGAACGCGAAGCTGGCCGAGGGGCTGGTGGGCGTGGGGGTGGCGCTCACGGCCGCGGAGGAGGGCGCGGGGTCCGGCTCGCCGGTGCAGGAGGTGAGCGTCAAGCCCAGGAGAACGGCACCGGATTTTATGGCCGTACGGCGCGTCATACTGCTGGGCACTGAATTATCACCTCTGGGCTGCTGGACTGCTGGGCTGCGCGTGGGCGGATGCGGTCTGCTGGCCCCGACCCCATTCTAGTTGACCGGCACGCTCCCCTTGACGGACCGGGAAGTTCGGACACGGAAAAACCGTGGCCGGCACCTCACGGTGCGGACCACGGCTTCCCCTCCGCCGGGCGGAGTCCCAGTTCTCTCCTCCGGACGGGAATAGCAGCAGGGACTACTTGGGCATGAGCACCGAGTCGACCAGGTAAACGGTGGCGTTGGCCGTCTGGACGCCGCCGCAGATTACGTTGGCGCCGTCAGCCTTGAGTGCATCCTTGCTGCCGGTCACGGTCACCGAACCGCCCTGGACCGTCTTATGGGTGCCGACGATCTTGTCGGGAGTGATCTGGCCCGGGACAACGTGGTAGGTGAGGATCTTGCTCAGCAGGGCGTCGTCCTTCTTGAGGGTTTCGATCGTGGCGGCGTCGATCTTGGCGAAAGCGTCGTCGACCGGTGCGAAGACAGTGAACTCGCTGCCGTTCAGCGTGTCGACCAGGTCAACCTTGGGGTTGAGCTT
Organism: Arthrobacter sp. ZGTC131; assembly: GCF_002929275.1. Classification (GTDB taxonomy): domain Bacteria; phylum Actinomycetota; class Actinomycetes; order Actinomycetales; family Micrococcaceae; genus Arthrobacter. The sequence continues at coordinate 89,071 of NZ_PJIK01000001.1, read as the reverse complement.
GCCGGATACAGCGGCGGTGAGCGTCTTCAGGAGCGGGTTGTTCGAGGCGGCGACGGCCACCGGGTCTAGTGCCATGCCCGAGACCGAACCTGCACCGCTGGGGACCTTCTCCGCGTATCCGGCGCAGCCGGGACCAACGAGGTTGGCTGCGGGGTCCATGGCGGCCGCGGACGTTTCCGATGGCGACGGCGCCATGCTGGAGGCGGACGGCTCAGCTGCGGCGGAGGAGCCGGGAGCCGTCGTGGCCGAACCGCCGCAAGCGGTCAGGCTAAGCAGGGCTGCCGCGGCGACACCTGCAACGGTGAAAGTTGTGCGCTTGAATGACTGCATTTCGATTCTCCTTGTTCGTGCCGATCATTGCCTGCGGAGAACGGATTTCGTCCCCGACTATTGGCCCTATTCCGACTGTGGGCACCGACCCTAGGTTGGTGTCTCAATGGGTATTCGGCCGATGGGCGGCAACGGATGGGTGAACCTCAAGAAGTTTTTTCAGCGGGCTTGTTTTCGCTTCCGCCGCGCTGGAGGATTCGCTGCTTAAACGGCGGAATCCCGGGCCGACCGGCCCGGGATTCCGTACTGTTTTGCTGTTGTGCGCAAGGGGGGACTTGAACCCCCACGCCCGAAGGCACAGGAACCTAAATCCTGCGTGTCTGCCAATTTCACCACTCGCGCGCGGTTCCGCCTGGCGCCTTCTGCCCTGTTGTCAGCGGCAAAAAACGTACGACGGCGGATGCCAGCCTCCATTGTACCGTCAGCCGCGTAGACCTTCAGCAGGCCGGACCTTTAGCAGGCCGATTTTGGTCAGCCGCCCGTCAGTCAGCCGCCGGCTTCTGCCAGCTTGAGGTCCTTGCGCAGCTTCGCAACGTGTCCTGTCGCCCGGACGTTGTACTGGGCCACGGCGACCTTGCCTTCCGGGTCCACCACAACGGTCGATCGGATCAGGCCTTCGTAGGTGCGCCCGTAGTTCTTCTTCTCGCCCCATGCAGCGTACGCCTCGGCAACGGCGTGGCTTTCGTCGGACAGGAGCGGGAACGTCAGGCCTTCGGACTCAGCGAAGGCTGCCAGTTTACTGACGGGGTCGGGCGAGATTCCGAGTACGTCGTAGCCCGCGGACTGCAGCGAGGCGAGGCTGTCCCGGAAGTCGCACGCCTGTTTGGTGCACCCCGGGGTAGCGGCGGCAGGATAGAAGTAAATGATGGTGTTCCGGCCCCGGTAGTCGCCGAGGCTGACGTCCGCTCCGGCCGAGTCCTTCAAGGTAAACCCAGGTGCGGCGTCGCCCGGGATGAGTCTTTCAGCCAAAGTATTCTCCTTGTTTGCGTGCGGGACATTTAAGCTTAGTAAGGCTGGCGCACGGGCACTAATCAACACTTGGCTATACTTGTTCGTATGCCTGATATGGAACGCTGGCCCACTGGGCGCCTCTTGTCCACTGCGGCACGTCTCGTTGAGCACTCCTGGAACGAAAAGCTGGGTGCAATTGGCCTGACTCACGCCGGTGTGATTGCTATCGAGGTTCTCTACAACAACGGTCCCATGACGCAGGCGCAGCTGGCTCAGCTGGTGCGCGTCCAGGCCCAGACCATGGGCAAAACGCTCAGCCGGCTCGAAGCGCACGGGCACATTGTGCGCCAGCGCAGCACGTCCGACCGCCGCAGCCACGTCGTTTCGCTCACTGAGCGGGGCACCGAGGCGGTGGCTGCCGCAGCGGACATGGAGCGGTCCGTGCTCGCCGCAGCGTCCATCGATCCGGATGTCCTCCGGCAGGAACTCCAGGCAGTGGTCCGCGAGCTCGCCACCCGTTTTGCATCCCCCGAGACCACCGCCATCGTGGCGAGCGGCGACTCCGGGCTGGCCGTCGAGGCCCGCTCCTTCGACTGACCGAAGCAACGTTTCTCCGGACCCCCTTTCGCCCGGGTTGACGGCGCGTCTGGGGAGGGGCACACTAACCACATATTTGTGAGTCCTGGAGATGGGCGGATAAGGCATGCCTGAAGACCCAACCGCTGGCCGCGGCCCCACCTCCGGACGAAGCCGGAGCCCCCTCGTACGCCGCGTCATCCTCCCCGATTTCATTATCGTGTCGCTTGCTCCGATCGCTGAGAACGTGACCTACAAACTCGCTACCCAGGGCAGGCAGACATGGCTCTTTCCGGATCTGGGCTACATGCTCGGCGCCGGTCTTTTCATTGTCATCACCTTCTATGGCATCTGGATCCACCAGCGGGACGACCGGAAGCTTCCTCCGGCTGAGGCCATGCGGGACGCCATCGCTGCCACGGTGGTTCTTCTGTACCTCGTGCTGGTCTCGTGGGCGACCTTTTTCACGCCGGGTCCCAACCGGGCACTCCTCCCGGACCAGCTCCTTGCATCGCTGACGATTGTCACCGCCGTCGTCATGGCGTTTTACTTCATCTCCACTGCTGCGGCCAGCAAGTGGTCACCCAGGCCGCCGTGGGCCGGGGAGCCCGCCGAACAAGCGCAGGCTGAAACAGAAAACGAGCAGCGCAGCTCTCGACCGGGCATCTAGTCAACGGCGCCACCTGAACCTGTCAGGGACGCGAGGGGCGCCGGATATGGCCGACGACCCTCGCGTTCTTCATCTTCGCTGACGGTTCAATTCTTGCGGCGAGGAAGCACCAGAAGGGCGTCGCCGACGGGCCGTTGGCCGGCCGCGTCGGAAGGTGAGTTGACCACCTGGCCATTGACCACCATGGTGGTGGAGCCGCCGCCGTCCAGATTGATGGCGTCCACCATCCCCAGGGAGCGGGCCACGTCGGCTGATTCCGTAATGCTCAGTCCGAGCGCTGTCGTCTGGCGTCCGTCAGCGGTGACCAGAAGCGTGCGGCCCTGCGCATCGACGCCGGCGATGGTACGCGGGTTGCGCTTGTGGACCCAGCCGTAATAGAAGCTGTTGCCGTCGCCCTGGCGGACCATGCCGTCGCGTTTTACGGTGACGTTCTCGGCGCCGTCGGACACCAGCACAGGACCTCCGTTGACGACGTCCGTCGAGGAGCCTGCCTTCAGGCTCCTGCCGTCCTCGTTGAGGAGTCCTGCATCGATCTTCAGCCGCGCGCCGACCCGGGCCAGGTTACCGAGTTTCTGGGCGTCCGCACCGATGGCCTGCACGGTGCGTCCGCGGGCAGGAACCGGGACGCCCCGCGAGGTGTTGACGGCTGTGACCGTGCCGCGTTCATCCAGGACGACTTCCAGGCCAAGGCCAGCTGGTGTGGAAGGCCCGAAGTCTTGGGTAAAGGCGACGGTCTCATCGGGATCGGTGCAGGTGACGTCGTGGAGCGGCAGCGACGTGGGCGTGTCGTCGATGCCGCCGCAGTTGCGGATAAGCCCCGGAACCCGGTTAAGGCCGTCGAGACGCACTTGTCCGGTTTTTCCGATGGCGGAAAGAGTCCCGTTCCATCGCAACCGCTGCACTGTGGTTTGGTTCTTTTCACCGTCCATCACCAGCGACGGCCGGTCCCCGACAGGCTCGCTGAGGATCAGCCCGTCGCTGACGGCGGCGCCCGTCGGGTCACCCGGGGCGCCGGCTTTGGGGTCCAGCACGAAGTAGCCGCCGTTGGTGGCGGCCAGGGCTCCGGCGCCGACGGCCAGCTGGCTGGTGGTTTCCCTGTCCTGCAGGTTCGGACCGAAGCCGGAAGTGAGCTGGCCTTGGAACTGTTTCGGATCAATGGTGAGGACTTCCAGCTTCCAGGGGCCCCGGGACTGTGAGCTGGTCCCGGCGTCGCCGTCCCAGCCGGTGTAGAGAACGGACGATGCGTAGCCGGCGGCCTTTATCTGCTCGACGACGGCTGCACCGTCGGCCTTCGAAGCGAATTGTCCGGCACGGACCCGGTATCCCAGGTCGCCGCCAGCCCCGCGGAGCTGAGGGGACTGGACGTGTTCAACGCGGGCCTGGATACCCCCGGACTGAAGCTTGGCGGCCACGGCCCGGGCGCGGGTTTCGTCGGAAAGCGCGGAGGCTGGAGCGTCCGGATCGGGCGAGGCGGACGGGATAACGGCCTCGGCCGTCCACACCAGTGAGGGGTCTGCAGTTCCCCGGGTGATCGAGGTCCGGGTCAGCCCCGGAGCCAACTCGGTGACGGTCCGGACCTCGGGAAGGTCCGGCGCACCGAGTTGCAGTGTTTCGGCACGGTCTGCCGCACCCGGGGTTGCCGAGGACGCGGTTGCCGGGAGGGAAGGGGCTGCGGCGGTGGGGCCGGCCGGGGTGAGGAAAGCCGCGGGGAGGCCGAGGACCAGGGCTGCGATGGCAGCCCTGGTGAGGCGCCTGTGGGGGATTTTCATGCTGCGACCCTAGCCGCGAACAAACCCGCTGGACGGGTCCAAACGCCGGTGTTCAGGATGTCTTGGCGGAGTGTTCACAGGGCGTTTCCAGTCAGGGAGATCAGCCCCGTCGGGGGCTACCCGGACGGGGCTGATCACGGGACAGCGATGCATCCCGTGCTGGCGGCTGGCCGCTCCGCGTCACACCAACGTCGCAACGGGGGGGGTGGGGATCCGCGCCGTCGGAGGTTGCTTTCCGTGGGCGCCGCCGCGGTCCTTAGCTGCAGAACTCGGTGTACGTGCTGCCGGCCTGTTCGTAGTCGGCCTTCAGGGTGTTGAGCTTTTCGGCATCCGGGCTGTCCTTGACCGACTCGTCCGTGTAATCCAGGATCGCCCGCAGGGCCGGCTTCAGGTCCTCCGAGGACACGGCCTCAATCGGACGGATCTGGTTGGCTAGGCGCGTCATGCCGGTCTTGCCCAGGCTGTTCGTGGGGTTCGACACCACGATCTTGATCCGGTCGCAGGTTTCTGCGGTGGTCAGTTGGGGTGACGCGCAGGCCGAGGCGGAGAGGACGAATCCGGCGGCGAGCAGGGCGGTGGTGAGTTTCTTCATGGGTTCCCTCAGTAGTTGATGACGTTCGATTGTAAGCAGACGCTCATGAGCACCGGGTGCCGGCGGCATGCGCTCAACGGAGGTGGACTCGGGAACGTGCTGTACGGCGGTCGACGGTCTGGCGCGTAGGGTCTGGCGCATCGCGGCATTCGCGGGCAAAACGAAACCCCGCCTTCATGGCTTGTGGCCGATGAAGACGGGGTTTCTCACCTGTGCACCCCCCGGGACTTGAACCCGGAACCCATTGATTAAGAGTCAATTGCTCTGCCAATTGAGCTAGAGGTGCATCTGCTGTTTCGTTCAATCGTGGGCTTTTCTTTCCCTCGTTGATCTCCGCAACGACATGAAACTCTACACGAACTTTTGGCCTGTGTGAAATCGGGCCGGCAGGAGATCCCGCGCGCTATTTCGGAAGGCCTAAAATCAGCACGAAATCAGGGTTTTGGTTATTGCTCAGAGCCCACAACTCCCCGTTCGGGGCCAGCGAAACGCTCCGGATGCGGCCGTACTGCCGTGTGAAATAGCCCACAGGGGCGCCGGCGTTTTCGCCCCGGAGCGGAACGGCCCAGATTCGCTGGCCCCTGAGCGCGCCCAGATAGGCCGTGGTGCCCACGATCTCCAGGCCGCTGGGGGATGACTCGGCCGTCGACGGCCAGACAACCTTCGCATCGATGAATCCCTCACGGTGGGGTGCGCCGGTGACTTCCGGCCAGCCGTAGTTTCCTCCGGCCTGGATGAGGTTGAGTTCATCGTTGACATCAGGACCGAACTCGCTGGCCCACAGCCTGCCGTCGCTATCCCATGCGAGGCCCTGCACATTCCGGTGCCCGAGGCTGTAAACGGGATTCCCTGGGAACGGGTTGCCCGGCGCCGGCTCGCCGTCGCGGGTAAGTCGCAGGATCTTTCCGCCCAGCGCATTCCGGTCCTGGGGCTGCTCGCGTCGCTGCGAGTCACCCGTCCCGACATAGAGGAAGCCGTCCGGGCCGAAGCGGAGCCTGCCGCCGTTATGCGTGGACGCCTTCGGGATGCCGGAGAAGATAACTTCAGGGGCGCCCAACCTGAAGCCTGTTTCCGTTCCGGCTTCGTCAAGCCGCACGCGGGCGATCCGGTTGTCGTCGGCCGCGGTGAAGTAGACATAGAGGAGCCGGTCCGCCGCGAAGTCGGGCGATAAAGCCAGGCCCATCAGCCCGCCTTCGCCACCGGGCACCACGTCCGGGACCTGGCCGATGGTGCGGATTTGCCCGCCCTCCACGGATTTAAGGAGGGCGGTATCGCGTTCTGATATCACCGCGGACCCGTCCGGCAGGAACACCGTTGACCAGGGCAGTTGCAGGCCGTCAATCCTGGTTCGGACCACCGGTGCGGGGGGCTCGCTGGAGACGGTCCCGCCGGGGCTGGCCGATGCACTGCCGCCTGTCCCTGTCCCGCTGCCCGGGGTGCTTGAGGACGGCGTGCCGGTGTTGCCCGCGGTCGGTGCGGTGCCGCCGTCGCCGGTGCATCCGGCAAGCATGAGGGCCAAAGCCAAAGCCGCGACGGCGGCACGCGCGGGGGTCCCCGGGCGCAGCGAACCGGGTGCGCGGCCGCCGGGCACAGCAGAAGCCTGCGCGCCGGCTCGGCCTGCTCCGGTCCTTCTCACTCTCTCGCCGCCGTCACTCTTATTCCGCCGTCACTCTTATTCCGCTGTGGCGGTGCCCGTTATCACTGTCCCTCAAGCCTTCACTCCCTCTGACCGCCGGCAGCCGCAGCTTCCTCAGCGGCGTGACCTGCGCGGTGCGCGGAAGCCGGCAGCCTCAGCATGCGCCGCCGTCAGGAACCACACTTCGGCCCGGGCTTCCGCATAGCCGGAGCTGTCCTCGTCGTAGTAGGTCATTGAGCTGGCGTCGCCCTTGACTACGTAGCCATCCGGGCCGCTGCCGTCCGCCGCCGCTGCCGCTGAGCCCTCGCCGTAGGGCTGGCCCGGCTCCTGATCCGGAGCTGAGGCACCGCCCGGGCGTTGGGCCTCGTGGCCCGAAGGCGCGGCTTCATGGCTAGCGCCGGCTTCGGTGGCGGCGGAGGATTCGATCCGCTGCCGGGTTTCTGCCTCGGCATCGAACGCCTCGGCCGCAGCGGATTCAGCTCCCGGCAGGGTGGGGGCGTGCGGTTCCGTGTACTCGGCGTGGTGCAGAGGGGTGGCCGGCTGGGCCGCGGCCGGCGGCGCGCCGCCGGTTCGGGGCGCTGCAGCAGCCGCCGTGCCGCCCGCGTCGGACCACTGCGCGTCCCATTCCGCCTTGTCCTCGTCATCATCCCAGTCATCGACGTCTCCGCCCGCGGGGGAGTGGCCCGCAGCCGAGGACGGGCTTTCCCATGTGCCGGCTGCCGCGGGTGCCTGCCCCGTCGCCGAAGAACCGGATGCTCCGGCGGGCGGCTCTTCAGCCGAGGGGCGCGGCGTGGCGGCATCCCACGACTCGATGTCCGGCTCAAGGTCCTCAGGCTCGGGCCGGGCGGCCGCGGAGGAGCCCTGCCGTGCCGGAGCTTCGGCCGCTGCCGGGCCGGCGTCGGGCTCTGCAGTCCGGCCGGTGCCGGTGGCGAGACCGGTCGTGGTAGCGGCAGACGACGCTGCAGCGGCGGACGCGGCGTCGCCGGCCGCCTCCGGCCGCTCTGAAGCCGGCACGTCACGCTTGGTGCCCGGGGAAGCCGCGGGAGTTCCCTGGTCAGCGCGGGCCGAGTCCTGGGTTGCCGCCGTATTGCCCGAATTGCGGTTCAGCAGCCACCAAACGATGGCGATGATCAATACGATGACGATGACCCAGATAATCCACTCCATAGCAAAGCCCTTCTTTCCACGAGGCAAGGTTGCCGTTGCTTGACGGTACGTCGCTGTCAATATGGCTGTCTAGGTTTGTCATTGCCCCGACACCCCCCGATCTGTATGGATAAGGAGCAATCAACAGTCCTCCCTCCGTGGCGTAGCCTCGCTTCATGGACTTCAAGCGGCTCCGGATACTCAGGGAACTGGCCGACCGTGGATCGGTGGGGGCCACGGCCGAGGCGCTGGGCGTCACGCCTTCCGCCGTTTCGCAGCAGCTCAAGACGCTGCAGGACGAACTCGGCGTCGTGCTGATGGAGAAGTCCGGCCGGGGCGTGAGGCTCACGGAGGCCGGCTCGGCGATGGCGCGCGCGGCAGCGGAAGTCGCCGTCGCGATGGCCCGGGCGGAGGCAACGGTTGATACGTACCGCCGCGGCTGGCAGACCCGGGTCAAGGCAGCCTTCTTCCCCAGCGCCGCGGAGATGCTGCTGCCCGGGCTCCTGCACCGGGTAAAGGCGGTCGACGGGCTGCACTTCGAGGCGCATCTGGAGGATCCCATGGTGGCCGGATTCGCAAGCCTCGCCGCGGACTACGACATCGTCCTGGCCCACAGCGTCGACGGGCCGGACGTCTTTGCGCGGCGTGGCCTGGTGGTGGTCCCGCTGTTGAACGAACCGTTGGACGTGGCCGTTCCCGCAGGCCACGTCCTGGCAGCCAAGGCGAGCCTGACCGCCCAGGACGTTGTCGGTTTTCCCTGGATGGGCGTACCCGAAGGATTCCCTTTCGACACCGTCCTGCAGCAGATCGAAGTCCAGGCTGGCGCCACCGCCGTACGTGCCCAGCTCTTTGCCGACCTGCGCGTACTGGAGGCCCTCGTCAGCTCCGGCCACGGGCTGTCACTGCTCCCTCGATACACGTCACTGGGAAACCAGGGGCACGGCTTCGTCCTCCGTCCGCTGACGGGAGTAACCGCACGCCGCAGTATTGTGGCGCTGGCACGGCCGGAGGTGGCGGCGCGGTCCACTATCCAGCAGGTCCTGGGGATGCTGAGCGAGGAGGCCAGATCCCTGACGGACAGCCTGGAGCGGACGTGATCCCGGCCACGAAAGCGCGCCATCCGACTGCGGCATTCCATTATGTGAGACAAGAGTCCACTATCTGATCGAAATATTCCCGGATTTCCGCTTAACGGGCCGCCGCCGGTCGTTGGCTCCCTTGCCGGAGTCATAGACTTTGACCCATGAGTGAGGACACCCAGATAGCAACCGACAACAAGCCTGACATCAAACCCCGGAGCCGGGTTGTCACAGACGGCATCCATGCGGCTCCGGCGCGCGGGATGTTCCGGGCCGTCGGCATGGGTGATGACGACTTCGCCAAGCCGCAGATCGGCGTCGCGAGCTCCTGGAACGAAATCACCCCCTGCAACCTTTCCCTGAACCGGCTGGCCCAGGGCGCCAAGGAAGGCGTCCACGCCGGCGGCGGATTCCCCATGCAGTTCGGCACCATCTCCGTTTCGGACGGCATTTCCATGGGCCACGAGGGCATGCACTTTTCCCTGGTCTCCCGCGAAGTCATCGCCGACTCCGTGGAAACGGTGATGCAGGCCGAGCGCATTGACGGCTCCGTGCTGCTGGCCGGCTGCGACAAGTCCCTTCCGGGCATGCTCATGGCCGCGGCCCGCCTGGACCTTGCCAGCGTGTTCCTCTACGCGGGCTCGATCATGCCGGGCTGGGTCAAGCTCGAGGACGGCTCCGAAAAGGAAGTCACTCTGATTGACGCGTTCGAGGCTGTGGGCGCGTGCGCGGCAGGCAAGATGAGCCGCGAAGACCTGGACCGCATCGAAAAGGCCATCTGCCCGGGCGAAGGAGCCTGCGGCGGCATGTACACCGCCAACACCATGGCCTGCATCGGCGAGGCCCTGGGCATGTCCCTGCCCGGTTCGGCCGCTCCGCCGTCCGCTGACCGCCGTCGTGACGAGTTCGCCCGCAAGTCCGGCGAAGCGGTGGTCAACCTGCTCCGCCTCGGCATCACTGCCCGCGACATCATGACCAAGAAGGCCTTCGAGAACGCCATCGCCGTCACCATGGCATTCGGCGGCTCCACGAACGCCGTGCTGCACCTGCTGGCCATCGCCCGCGAGGCCGAGGTCGAGCTGACCCTCGATGACTTCAACCGCATTGGCGACAAGATCCCGCACCTCGGTGACCTCAAGCCTTTCGGCCGCTACGTGATGACCGACGTCGACAAGATCGGCGGCGTGCCGGTCATCATGAAGGCACTGCTCGACGCCGGACTGCTGCACGGCGACTGCCTCACCGTCACAGGCAAGACCCTTGCCGAGAACCTCGCGTCCATCAACCCGCCGGACCTCGACGGCAAGATCCTGCGCGCCCTGGACAACCCGATCCACAAGACCGGCGGCATCACCATCCTGCACGGTTCGATGGCTCCGGAAGGCGCCGTCGTGAAGAGCGCCGGCTTCGACGCCGACGTCTTCGAAGGGACTGCCCGCGTCTTCGAACGCGAGCAGGGCGCCCTGGACGCGCTGGACAACGGTGAAATCAAAGCCGGCGACGTCGTGGTGATCCGTTACGAAGGACCCAAGGGCGGCCCCGGCATGCGCGAGATGCTCGCGATCACCGGCGCCATCAAGGGCGCCGGCCTGGGCAAGGACGTGCTGCTGCTGACCGACGGCCGCTTCTCCGGCGGAACCACGGGCCTGTGCATCGGCCATGTCGCTCCCGAAGCCGTTGACGGCGGGCCTATCGCCTTCGTCAAGGACGGCGACCGGATCCGCGTGGACATCGCGGCCCGCAGCTTCGACCTGCTGGTGGACGACGCCGAACTCGAGTCCCGCAAGATCGGCTGGGAACCGCTGCCGGCCAAGTTCACCAAGGGTGTCCTGGCCAAGTACGCCAAGCTGGTGCACAGCGCCTCCACGGGCGCATACTGCGGGTGATGCCTTCCCTGACGGTGCGGCGCTGCCGCCGCACCGTCAGGGGCCCTCGGGATCACCCGTATTAAACCCTGCCGCCGGCGCGGCCGGGTCGTGATGGACTGATGAGGGCCAGTTCGTGGACAAAGATGTCCAAATGGTGAGATGGCCGGTCGCTTCGTTGACACGGTTCTCACCAGAGGGAAAACTGAACGCATGATCGCATTCGTTACCGTCGGCGCCGTCGTCGTCCTTACCAAGCGCGTGGCTCCATAGCCCGACTGGTAACGAACCGTCACGCGCAACCCCTCGAAGAGCCGCCAGGCTGAGGGGTTTTTTTATTTTCCAGCGTGGCAACGTTCAGCGTCACCCAGCACCGCCCCAATTCAAGATCGACTAAGGAAGAGTCCGATGAGCAAAGGATCGCCGATCAGCCCCTCGCTGATGGCTACTAAGTCCGCTGGAGCCCCCAAGGCTCCGGAACGCGCCGACCGGACGGCTGAAACCGCCGTCGGCGTCGACACTGCTGCAACCGCCTCTCCCGTACTTGGGCCGAACAACGTCGTACCCCCGACGGTGATGACCGGCTCGCAAGCAATTGTCCGTTCGCTCGAAGAACTCGGCGTCGACGATATTTTCGGTTTGCCCGGTGGCGCGATCCTGCCCACCTATGACCCTCTGATGGCCTCCAAAATGAACCACGTTCTGGTCCGTCACGAGCAGGGAGCCGGCCACGCCGCGCAAGGCTACGCCATGGTTACCGGGCGGGTGGGCGTCTGCATCGCCACCTCGGGCCCCGGTGCCACCAACCTCGTCACGGCCATCATGGATGCGCACATGGACTCCGTTCCGCTGGTTGCCATCACCGGCCAGGTTTCCAGCGGAGTGATCGGCACCGACGCATTCCAGGAAGCCGACATCGTGGGCATCACCATGCCTATCACCAAGCATTCATTCCTGGTGACGGACCCCAACGACATCCCCCACGTCATGGCCGAGGCGTTCCACCTCGCCTCGACGGGCCGGCCGGGACCCGTCCTCGTTGATGTTGCCAAGGACGCCCAGCAGGGACAAATGACGTTCTCCTGGCCCCCGAAGATCGACCTCCCCGGCTACCGCCCGGTGGTCCGCGGCCACAACAAGCAGGTCCGCGAGGCGGCCAAGCTGATCGCCGCCGCCAGCAAGCCCGTGCTGTACGTCGGCGGCGGTGTGGTCAAGGCGCATGCCGCGGCCGAGCTCCGTGAGCTGGCAGAAATCACCGGCGCGCCCGTGGTCACTACCCTGATGGCCCGCGGCGTCTTCCCGGACTCGCACCCGCAGCACGTCGGCATGCCGGGCATGCACGGCACGGTCTCCGCCGTGACCGCGCTGCAGCAGTCGGACCTCCTCATCACCCTCGGGGCCAGGTTTGATGACCGCGTCACCGGCATCCTGAAGACCTTCGCGCCCAACGCCAAGGTGATCCACGCCGACATCGACCCCGCCGAGATCTCCAAGAACCGCACGGCGGACGTTCCGATTGTCGGGTCGGTCAAGGAAATCATTCCGGAACTGACGGAAGCCGTCCGCACGCAGTTCGCTTCCGCGGGCACTCCGGACCTCACCAGCTGGTGGGCCTTCCTGAACAACCTGAAGGAAACGTATCCGCTGGGGTGGACCGAGCCCGAGGACGGACTCAGCGCACCGCAGCGTGTCATCGAGCGCATCGGCGCACTGACAGGCCCCGAAGGCATCTACGTCGCCGGCGTGGGCCAGCACCAGATGTGGGCCGCGCAGTTCATCAAGTACGAGCGCCCGCACGCCTGGCTGAACTCCGGCGGCGCCGGCACCATGGGCTACGCTGTGCCTGCCGCCATGGGCGCCAAGGTGGGGGAGCCGGACCGCGTGGTCTGGGCCATCGACGGTGACGGCTGCTTCCAGATGACCAACCAGGAACTGGCCACCTGCGCCATCAACAACATCCCCATCAAGGTCGCCGTCATCAACAACTCCTCGCTGGGCATGGTGCGGCAGTGGCAGACGCTCTTCTACGAAGGGCGCTACTCAAACACGGACCTCAACACCGGCCACGACACCGTCCGCATCCCGGACTTCGTCAAACTGGGCGAGGCCTACGGCTGCGCCTCCTTCCGCTGCGAACGCGATGAGGACATCGACGCCACTATCCAGAAGGCCCTGGAAATCAACGACCGCCCCGTGGTCATTGACTTCGTTGTCAGCCCCAACTCCATGGTGTGGCCGATGGTGCCCGCAGGGGTCAGCAACGACCAGATCCAGGTTGCCCGCAACATGACCCCGGAATGGGAAGAGGAGGACTGATCATGAGCCGCCATACACTGTCCGTTCTGGTCGAAGACAAGCCCGGTGTGCTGACCCGAGTGGCGAGCCTTTTCGCCCGCCGGGCCTTCAACATCAATTCCCTGGCCGTTGGCCCGACCGAAGTTCCGGGCATGTCCCGGATGACCGTCGTCGTCGACGCCGACGGTGACCTGATCGAACAGGTCACCAAGCAGTTGAACAAGCTGGTCAACGTGATCAAGATTGTTGAACTGACTTCCGAATCTTCCGTACAGCGCGACCACATCCTGGTCAAGGTACGTGCGGATGCCGCAACTCGTCTGCAGGTGACCCAGGCTGCAGACCTGTTCCGCGCTTCAGTGGTCGACGTCTCCACCGACTCCGTGGTTATTGAAGCAACAGGCCATCCCGAAAAGCTCACGGCACTGCTTTCAGTGTTGGAGCCCTTCGGTATCCGCGAAATTGTGCAGTCCGGCACCTTGGCCGTTGGACGGGGATCCCGCTCCATGAGTGACCGGGCGCTGCGCTCCGCTTAGGCATTGCCCAAGCAGCACGCTCCGCCCGTAACCGCAGCACCAGAGACACCTAACTACAAAGAATCCACTCAAAGGAGACACCCAAGTGACTGAAATGTTCTACGACGACGACGCCGACCTGTCGATCATCCAGGGTCGCAAGGTGGCCATTGTCGGCTACGGCTCCCAGGGCCACGCCCACGCGCTGAACCTGCGCGATTCCGGCGTCGAGGTTGCCATCGCCCTCAAGGAAGGCTCGAAGTCGATCGCCAAGGCCGAGGAAGCAGGCTTCACGGTCAAGAACGTTGCCGACGCCGCCGAATGGGCCGACGTCATCATGATCCTGGCACCGGACCAGCACCAGCGCTCGATCTACAACGACTCCATCAAGGACAAGCTGACCCCCGGCAAGGCCCTCGCCTTCGCCCACGGCTTCAATATCCGCTTCGGCTACATCCAGGCTCCGGAGGGCGTTGACGTCATCCTGATCGCTCCGAAGGCCCCGGGCCACACGGTACGCCGCGAGTTCGAAGCCGGGCGCGGCATCCCCGACATCATTGCCGTGGAGCAGGACGCCTCCGGTTCCGCCTGGGAACTCGCCAAGTCCTACGCCAAGGCCATTGGCGGCACCCGCGCCGGTGTCATCAAGACCACCTTCACCGAAGAGACCGAAACGGACCTCTTCGGCGAGCAGTCCGTCCTGTGCGGCGGTGTCTCCCAGCTGGTCCAGTACGGCTTCGAGACCCTGACCGAGGCCGGCTACCAGCCGCAGATCGCCTACTTCGAGGTGCTCCACGAGCTGAAGCTCATCGTTGACCTCATGTGGGAAGGTGGCATTGCCAAGCAGCGCTGGAGCGTTTCCGACACCGCGGAGTACGGCGACTACGTCTCCGGCCCGCGCGTCATCACCCCCGAGGTGAAGGAAAACATGAAGGCTGTCCTCGCCGACATCCAGAACGGCGCCTTCGCCAAGCGCTTCATTGAAGACCAGGACAACGGCGGCGCCGAGTTCAAGGAACTGCGTGCCAAGGCAGAGGCGCACCCGATCGAGGCCGTTGGCCGCGAGCTGCGCTCCCTGTTCTCCTGGCAGCAGCAGGACCAGGACTACGTTGAAGGCTCTGCAGCCCGCTAAGGCTGAGGCGTCCTAGACCACCGGCTAGGGGCCATCCAGAATGCGACAGTGAGGCCGGGTTCACACTTAACAATGTGAGCCCGGCCTTTCCGTCAGCCTAGACTTAATCCATCCCCAGGACTGCAACGCAGAGGATCAGCCGTGTCAAAACCCGTAGTACTGCTCGCCGAAGAACTTTCGCCCGCCACAATCGACGCCCTCGGCCCGGACTTCGAAATCCGCCAGACCGACGGTGCCGACCGATCCCAGCTGCTCTCTGCCATTGCGGACGTGGATGCCATCCTGGTCCGCTCCGCCACCAAGGTAGACGCCGAAGCCATTGCTGCTGCCAAGAACCTGAAGGTCATCGCCCGCGCCGGCGTGGGCCTCGACAACGTTGACATCAAAGCCGCCACGCAGGCCGGGGTCATGGTGGTCAACGCCCCGACCTCGAACATCGTCTCTGCCGCCGAACTCACCGTGGGCCACATCCTGAGCCTGGCCCGCCACATCCCGCAGGCCAGCGCCGCCCTCAAGGACGGCGAATGGAAGCGCTCCAAGTACACGGGCATCGAGCTGTTCGAGAAGAAGGTCGGCATCATCGGCCTGGGCCGCATCGGCGCCCTGGTGGCTGCACGCCTCCAGGGCTTCGACACCGAAATCCTGGCCTACGATCCCTACATCACCTCCGCCCGGGCCGCGCAGCTCGGCGTCAAGCTCGTGAGCCTGGACGAGCTGCTGGCCCACTCGGACTTCGTCACCATCCACATGCCCAAGACCCCGGAAACCGTCGGGATGCTCGGCGCCGACGCGTTCACCAAGATGAAGCCCACCGCCTACGTGATCAACGTCGCCCGCGGCGGCCTCGTTGACGAGGAAGCCCTCTACACCGCCCTTCAGGACGGCCAGATCGCCGGAGCTGCCGTGGACGTCTTCGTCCAGGAGCCCAGCACGGACCTGCCGTTCTTCAAACTGGACAACGTCGTGGTGACCCCGCACCTGGGTGCCTCCACGGACGAAGCCCAGGAAAAGGCCGGTGTGTCCGTGGCAAAATCCGTCCGGCTCGCCCTGGCCGGCGAACTGGTCCCCGACGCCGTGAACGTTGCCGGTGGCGTGATCGCCCCCGACGTCCGCCCGGGCATCCCGCTGATCGAGAAGCTAGGCCGGATCTTCACCGCCCTGACGCACGCGTCCCTGACCCAGATCGACGTCGAGGTCGCCGGTGAAATCGCCGCCCTGGACGTCAAAGTCCTGGAGTTGGCGGCCCTCAAGGGGATCTTCGCCGACGTCGTCACCGAACAGGTCTCCTACGTCAACGCCCCTGTGATTGCCGAGCAGCGCGGCATCAACACCCGCCTGATCACCACCCCCGAGGCCGAGGACTACCGCAACGTCCTGACCCTGCGCGGTGCGCTCAGCGACGGCTCGCAGATCTCCGTCGCCGGCACCCTGACGGGCCCCAAGCAGGTGCAGAAGCTGGTGGGCGTCAACGGCTACGACGTCGAAATCCCCATCAGCGAACACCTCGTGGTGGTTTCCTACGCGGACCGTCCCGGCGTGATCGGCACCATCGGGCACATCCTCGGCATGAACAACATCAACATCGGCGGCATGCAGGTGGCGCGGCAGGCTGAGGGCGGCCAGGTGCTTGCGCTGCTCACCATCGACAGCTCAGTCCCGCAGCAGGTGCTTGACGCCATCAAGGCCGGCATCGGCGCTGAAATGGTGCGTGAAGTGGACCTCGAAGACTAGGGTCCTTCCCAAGGTGAACTCCACGTCGCTCGGAGTCCACCTTGGACCAGTATGATTGGCCGGTCTGCGTACAATGGCTAGGTCCGAATTTGAGGATCTCGCCGGCAGGCCGGCTAATACTTTTTGCACGCCCGCAAGGGACACCCCCCACATCCACCGGTGATCGTGGCGTGCACACGCAATCCAGGTTTCAGGGAGCTCAATGAACGCCGTCCAGAGGTTCATCAGAAGCAAAGTGCTGCTGCTGACCGCTGCCATTTTGATCGTCGCTATGTGCCTGTCCGTCCTCGTCCAGAACCAGTCGCAGGCAGCGCTGAACCGGACAGTGGACGAGAACTCGCGCGGGCTCTATGACATCCTGGTCCAGGCCAAGGCCGGGTCCGGCGGTGCCCTGATGCAGCCGGAAATCGCCAACGGCCAGGGCGGCATCAGTTTCGATCAGCTGCAGGGGATCCGGGACCTGTCCGGCACCTCGGTGGCCGCGCCCATCAGCCTGGTCTCCCGCGTCACCCAGAACCTGGAAGCCCCCCGGCTGGAAGCGATGGATTACCTCGGCTTCAACGCAGGCCTCGTCGGCACGGCGACGGCGGGACAGCCCGGCGGCACCGACCCCAGCAAGTGGCCGGCCGCGCAGTCCGTGCTGAGCGAGACCCCTAAGAAGTACCGGCTGACCGCCAGCGCCACGAGCTCTGACGGCGCGTCCGAGAAGACCCTCTTCAAGTCGACAGCCGAAGGATCACTCGGCAAGGCCCGGCTCGTGGAAGAACAGGTCGACGGCGGCAAAAGCATCCGTATTGCCGGTCCCGAGGGGGAGACGGGCATCAAGTTCCCCGAGCCTGCCGGAGGCTCCGAGCACAACCTCTTCAACCTTTCCGTGGCCCTGCCCATGGCACCGGAGGTCACGGAGTCCGTGGTCGCCGTCGACCCCGTTTCCGAGCGCGCGCTGCTCGGGACCTCCGGAGACTTCCTGGCCCCGCTGGAGAAGGCACCGCCCGCGGATGCCCGCAGCGCCGAGGCCATCGGCCGCCATTTCGAAAGCCTCTTCACCAACGGCATCGGCATGGAGGAGCTTGAGGAGGGGCCGGACTTCCTGGGCGTCAAGCTCAAGTACTGGGCGCCGCTCATGACCCAGTACCAGCAGGCGAAGCGCAGCGGTGAGCTGACCGGGGATTCCCAGGCCATTCCGCTGATCGTCCGCTCCGGTACGTCCACTGACCTGAAATACTCCGTGAAGATCGAGGAAATCGACGACTCGGGGAATGTGGTCAAGGAGATCGGGACGGCGGACCGCTCCCTGGACAAGGACTACCTCCCGTTCGTGTCCAAGTCGCCCTTCGCGCTTTCCTGGCCCGGCTCCACGGACTACTCCGAACTGCTCGGCAACTCCGCGAACTTCAGCCGCGGGCTCTACAGCCCCGCGACGTGGAGCACCAACTTCGCGTCGGCCCCCAAGTACACCGACGGCTCCACCGCGGGCAACGGCGCCACGGACAAGACCGCAACGCCCGGTGATTGGGTCACGGTCAACCGCCTTCCGGAGAAGACTGCCGGCGGGGAGCCTGTGGACCAGACCCAGCGCAACCCCGTCGATGAGCGCTCCTACCGGGAGAACCTGGAAACGGGCAAGAAGCTGGCGACGCCCCTCGCCATGGTTTACGGCACGTTCGACCCCGCCGCCGTGCAGGAAGCGGCCGGGGACGTCAACCGGCTTCCGCTGGGGGGCTACGACCCGACGCCGATGACCCTGACCAAGGACGCCGAGGGCAAGGATGTTCCGGATGCCGCACTCAAGCCTTCTTTGAGCGCCACGGGGCTTGTCAGCCAGTCCGCCGGGGCCATCACGGATTACTACGGCCTGGCGGCTGCCCGCGGATACGAGAAGAACGCGTCAGTCATTGACGCCGTGCGCGTGCGCGCCAGCGCGGCCGGCAGCTGGAAGCAGGCACAGCCGGAGGTGGAGAGGCTCGCCAACGAGATCCGGGACATGGGCCTGGAAGCCACGGTTGTGGCCGGCTCTTCACGCGAGGACGCCAACATCTTCGTTCCCGGTTACTCCAAGGACGACGCCGGCAAGGAGTCTGCGCTGGGCACAGTCCGGCAGTCGTGGGTCAGGCAGGATGCCGCCGACGCCGTGACCGGCTCGCTGACCGCGACGAACCTCACTCTTCTCTTCCTGACTCTCTGCGGCGCCGCGCTGCTCACCGGCGCATCGACCGTGAGCTATATCCGGCAACGGCGCCGCGAGGCCGGAACCCTGCGGGCCATGGGGTGGACTCAGCGGCGTATCCGCTCGTGGGTGCTGGAGGAATTCGCCGTGGGCGCGGGGCTGCTCGCCGTCGCCGGGGTCGTCCTGAGCCTGCTGAGCTGGAACCTCGCCACCGTGATTGTTTCGGCATCCGTGCTGGTCCTCTATCTGGCGGCGGCATTTGTCGCCGCCCAGATGCTGCGCCACCGCGAGAAAGTCGACCAGGAACCACAGCACGACGAGCGGCTCATCGCCGTCGATTCGCCGCTGACCTTCGCCAACCGGCAGCTGAGCACCAACCGCTTCAACGCGATTTCCCTCGCCGTGGCGGTCGGCGTGTTCGGCGCCGCTGTGGGCGGACTGGTGGCCCTGCTGATCGACATCCCGCGGGCGGCCGGGGCCAGCGCGCTCAGCGGCCTTGCCGCCGCCAGCGTGGCCCTGCCAAGCATCGTCCTGGGCCTCTCCGGAGTTGCAGTAGGGCTCGTGCTGACACTCGTGACCGGCCGCTTCGAGCTGCAGGCCAAGCGCCAGTACCTCGGAACGCTGCAGGCCATGGGATGGAACCCCGACATGCTCGGCCAGGTCCGGTTCTTCGAAAATGCCCTGGTGGGTGCGGTTGCGGTTCCGCTGGGCGTGCTCGGTGCCCTCGGCGTCGGACTGCTCCTTGCCCCCTATGCCGCGCTCTGGGCCGCCGTGGCCGGGCTCGTGGCTGTACTTTGCTGGATTCCGATTGCAACGAAAGTGGTCCAATGACTAACGACCTGAACCTTCGCCGGGAGCGCGGGAATAACGATGGCGGGGGCTCGCTCCAGACGCGCGCCAACACCCTCGTCAAGGCCGCCGATCATGCTACCCCGCTCGAGCTGAGCAGTATCACCATCCGCTACGGCGGCGGAAAAGGCGGAGCCGACGCCGTGAGCGTGGTGGAGGGCTTCGACCTGACCCTCCACGCAGGTGAGATGCACTGCGTTGCGGGCCGGAGCGGCTCAGGCAAGACCAGCATCCTGACCGTCGGCGCGGGGCTTACCCTGCCGACGTCGGGCCGGGTGCTGTGGGAGGGCGAGTCCCTCGAAAGCATGGGCGACGACGAGATCGCCGACCGGCGGCGTGCCCTGATCGGCTACGTCGACCAAGGCGGAGCACTCATCGACGGAATGAGCGCCCTCGAAAATGTCCTCCTGCCGGCCGTCCCGGACGGCGAAGTGGACCAGCGGCGCGACATGGCCAAGGACCTGCTGGATCTCGTCGGCCTCGGCCGGCGGATGCGGCACCGCCCCGCACAGTTGTCCGGCGGTGAACGGCAGCGCGTCGCGATTGCCCGCGCCCTGATCCTCGGTACGCGCGTCCTGGTGGTTGACGAGCCCACCGCGAGCCTTGACCGGGCCTCAGCCAACCGCATCATCAGCATTCTGAAGGACACGACGTCCGATGGCATTGCGGTCCTGGTTGCGTCACATGACCACGAACTGGTCCGGCTGAGCGATACCCTGACCGAACTGATCTAGATTCATCCCTCCGCACCAAAGGTAATTTCCTGCCCGTGACTTCTTCAGAAAAGCGCCCGTTCTACATCACCACGGCCATCAGCTACCCCAACGGCGTGCCGCACATCGGCCACGCCTACGAGGTCATTGCCACCGATGCCATGGCGCGGTTCAAACGGCTGGACGGCCACGATGTCTTCTTCATGACCGGCACCGATGAGCACGGGCTGAAGATGCAGCAGTCGGCGGAGAAGGAAGGCCTGACGGCCAAGGAACTGGCGGACCGGAACTCCGCAGCATTTCAACAGATGGAGCAGGACCTGGGCATCTCCCACAACCGCTTCATCCGCACCACGGATCAGGACCACTACGCCGCGTGCCAGGAAATCTGGCGCCGGATGGAAGCCAACGGCGACATCTACCTGTCCAAGTACGAGGGCTGGTACTCCGTCCGCGACGAGGCCTACTACGTCGAAGACGACACCGTGGTCAAGGAGGACGGCGCCCGGTACACCAAGGAGTCGGACACCCCCGTGACCTGGACCGCCGAGGAGAGCTACTTCTTCCGGCTGTCCGCCTACCAGGACAAGCTGCTGGCACTGTATGAGTCGCAGCCTGAATTCGGTGCCCCGCAGTCCCGCTTCAACGAGGTCATTAGCTTCGTGCGGCGCGGCCTGGAGGACCTGTCCATCAGCCGCACCACGTTCGACTGGGGTGTGCCCGTTCCCGGGGACGAAAAGCACGTCATGTACGTGTGGGTCGACGCCCTGACGAATTACCTCACCGGTGCCGGGTACCCCGACGTCGACTCGGAATCGTTCAAGAAGTACTGGCCCGCCGACGTGCACGTCATCGGCAAGGACATCTCACGCTTCCACGCCATTTACTGGCCGGCGTTCCTGATGAGCGCGGGCCTCGAGCTGCCCAAGCGGGTCATGATCCACGGCTTCCTGCAGAACAACGGCGTCAAGATGTCCAAGTCGCTGGGCAACGTCGTGGCGCCGGCCGACTTCGTGGCCCAGTACGGCCTCGACCAGGTGCGGTTCTTCTTCCTCCGCGAGGTTCCCTTCGGCGCGGACGGCAGCTATAACCACGAAGCCATTGTGGGCCGGATGAACTCCGACCTGGCCAACAACTTCGGAAACCTCGCCCAGCGTTCACTGTCCATGGTCGCGAAGAACTGCGAAGGCCGCGTTCCCGTTCCCGGAGCGTTCACGGCAGAGGACACGGCTATCCTTGCCCAGGCCAACGCTCTCCTGGATCAGGCGCGCGCCGCGTTCGACAAGCAGGAGTTCAGCCGCGCGCTCGAGGCGATCTGGGGCGTGCTGGGGGACACCAACGCCTACTTCGCCGAGCAGGCCCCCTGGGTCCTGCGGAAGACCGACGTCGAACGCATGCAGACGGTGCTGTACGTCACGCTTGAGGTGCTGCGCATCGTGGCCATCCTTGCGCAGCCGGTGATGCCGGCGGCGACTGCCGCCCTGCTGGGGACGCTGGGCCAGCCGGAGGGCGACGCCCGCCAGTTCGCCGCGATCCAGACACCCATCGTTGCGGGGACCGAACTGCCGGCGCCCGCGCCGGTGTTCCCGAAATATGAGGAGCCAGCCGACTCCTGACCGAGCCTGGCCTGCGGCGGAATTCCGCCGCTACTCAAGTATTCCCAGTTCAAACGCTCCCCGCCTCCGGTTCCGCCGGCGCGGGGGGCGTTTTTCATTTGTCCGGACCTGGCTGCAGACCACTCTCCGAGTGGTCCCGGGCCATAAGCGAGTGCCGCCGCCCGGACAAGCGAGTGGCCCGGCGCCGGAACCAAGTGCACCGCGGAAAAACAAGGCGTACAAGCTACTCGGGACTCGCGCAAAGCCGCATCCTACGCTGAAAAGGCAAGCAGACTGACAACGACTTGGGAGTCTCCATCACCCTTGATCCCACCGTTTGACGTTCGAACAGTGGTCCCTTGAAAGGCGGAAAAATCCCATGGTCTGGTCGGTTTGAACCAGAAGTATGGAGGGACACGAAATGAGACGAACTATCGCGGCGGTGGGGCTTTTGGGTCTTGGACTCCTGGGCTCCACAATTCCGGCGGGTGCGGACCCCGGCAACGGGCAGGGCGATCCCGAAAAGGTCACTGTCTGCCACCACACCGGCTCTGAGAAGAATCCAACCATTGAGCTGGAAGTCAACGAGCACGCCCCCAACGGTGGTAACGGCAATGGCGGCGAAAACAATAACGGGGGTCAGAACGGCAACGCCGGCGGCAACGGCAACGGGGGTGAAAACGGCAACGCCGGTGGCAACGGAAACGGGGGGAACGGAAACGGCGTCGGCCAGGAGGGGGAATGCTACCCAGAGGAGCCGGGTGGCGGCAACGAGGAGCCGCCGGCCGAAGAACCGGGTGGTGGCAATGAGGAGCCGCCGGCCGAGGAGCCGGGTGGCAATGAGGAGCCGTCGGCCGAGGAGCCGGGTGGCAATGAGGAGCCGCCGGCCGAGGAACCCGGTGAAGAGCCGGTTGTGAAACCGGTAATCAAGCCGGCGGTTCCGGCGGCTAAGCCGGCAGTGAAGCCGGCCGCGGCTGCCCCGGCGGCCCGGCCCGCGGCGGCAGTCAGCGTGCCCGTTGCCGTTCCCGCGGCACCGAACGTTGGCTACAACCTCGAAACATCAGTAGGCAGGACGGATGCGGAAAGTCCGGTATGGCTGGGCGCCGCAACGGGCTTGTTCATGGGCTTCTCCGTGCTGGTCCTGTGGAGAAGGAGGGAGGCCGCCAACAAGGCTGAGGGCTGAGCAGCACCATGCCTGGCGGGTGCCGCGAGTCGGAACGCGGCACCCGCACCCGCCTGTTGCTGAGCCCGTTCTTGATCCGCCAGGTTGTTCATTCAAGGAGTTCATCGCATGGCCAGTCATCGCCGTCACCGATGGCCGCGAAGCTGGCGGCTGAGGTCAAATGCCGTGAGTTCCGCCGGCACGGATGCCGCCGGTAGGCGAGGCGCCGGCCCGGATGCCGCCGAAAAGCAGGCCGCCGGAGCGCGGGGGCGGCTGCTGCAATCTGCAGACCTGATTGTGCTGGCGATCTGCGGACTCGGGCTCCTGGCGGCCTGGCTTGTGTACGGCGCCGGTTCCGGCGGCCACCACGAAAGGCCCCGCGAGGAAGCATCAGCGGTAATAACCGCAGAGCAAGGCCAAGGCCTGCCGACGCCGACGGCAACAGCGCGGGCGACTGCTGCCGGAAGCACCGCTGCTCCGGTGGCCCCGGTGGCTCCGCCGCTGCCGGCCTACGCCCCCGAGCACATTTCATATCCCGCAGCGGACTTTGACGTCGTGGTGCATCCGCTGAAGCCGAGCAGCGGAGACACGAAGAGCCAGACCATCGTGCCGCCGGAGACGATGGACGCCTACTGGCTCACACCGTTCGGCAAGCTGGGTGCAGGGTCAACCAACACCACCTATGTCATCGGCCACAGCTGGGAAGGGGTGGACGCCCCCTTCAACCACCTGAGCACCGCCGCGGCTCCAGGTCAAAAGTTCACCGTGACAACGTCCGCCGGCGTCCTGACGTACAAAGTCGATTCGGTCACCACGTACACAAAGTCGTCGCTGAAGGACAGCGCCATCTGGTCGGTCGTGCCGAACCGCCTTGTCCTGATCAGCTGTTACACCGGCGACCTGTGGGGCAAGAACGTGACGGTCGTCGCATCGCCGGATCCGCGCCGGTAGCCGGCAGGGGACCGGACCGCAGAGCCGTGTTCGAATAATGAGACGGTTTGACCAGAATGTGGATGCTTTGGCTACGCTGAAAAACATGAGCGCATCCACCATCAATCTTGCTGTCATCCCGGGCGACGGCATTGGCCCCGAGGTCATCGCAGAAGCCCTTAAGGTCCTGGAAAAGGTTGTTGCCGCCGAAGGCGTCACCCTTGAGCAGACCCACTATAAGCTGGGTGCCCAGCACTGGCTGGAGACGGGCGAAACGCTCCCCGACGCAGTCCTCGAAGACCTGAGGACCCGCGACGCCATCCTCTTCGGCGCTGTCGGTGCGGCCCCGGGGGACACCCGCATTCCCTCCGGAATCATTGAGCGCGAGATGCTCCTCAAGCTGCGCTTCAGCCTCGACCACTTCGTCAACCTGCGCCCGTCCAGGCTCTTCGGCGGCGTCGGCAGCCCGCTGGCCGACCCGGGAACCATCGATTTCATTGTGGTCCGCGAAGGAACCGAGGGCCCCTACGTCGGTAACGGCGGGACCCTGCGCGGCGGAACGCCCCACGAAGTGGCCACGGAAGTATCGCTAAACACCGCCCACGGCGTGGAGCGCGTGGTCCGGGACGCATTCCGGCGCGCCAGTGAGCGGCCCCGCAAGAAGCTGACCCTCGTCCACAAGCACAACGTGCTCGTTTACGCGGGCCACCTGTGGAAGCGCACCGTCGAAGCTGTGGCGACAGAGTTCCCGGAGGTCACGCACGACTACCTGCACATCGACGCTGCCACCATCTTCATGGTCACGGATCCCGCCCGCTTCGACGTGATCGTCACGGACAACCTCTTCGGAGACATCCTCACGGACCTCGCAGCCGCGGTGACCGGCGGCATCGGGCTGGCAGCCTCGGGCAACATCAACATGGACCGGACTGCTCCCTCCATGTTTGAGCCGGTCCACGGCTCGGCGCCGGACATCGCGGGCCAGCAGAAGGCGGATCCCACGGCTGCCATCCTCTCCGCCGCGCTCCTGCTGGAGCACCTGGGCTACTCCGCTGCGGCCAGCAGGATCCAGTCCGCGGTGGTAGCCGACGTCGAAGGCCGCACCGGCGAATCGCGGAGCACCAGCGCCATCGGCGATGCCATCGCCGCGGCCGTTTAGCCCCTGCCAACGGGCGTAAGCTTGACCTGAATCACCAATTGCTGCCGTGGTCCGACGCTGAACCACCTTCAGATACCAGGCAGCCGACCGTGGAGGAACCATGACTCAGACTGCCCATGGCGTCGAATTCACCCAGCAGCCCTCGGCAACCCCGAAGTCAGCTGAGGAGCGTGCAGCCATCCTGGCGAACCCAGGATTCGGCAACCACTTCACCGACCACACCGCGATTGTTGACTACAGTGTCGACGCCAGCGGAAACGGCGGCTGGCACAGTGCGCGGATTGAAGCCTACGGCCCCATCATGCTGGATCCGTCGGCAGCGGTCCTGCATTACGGCCAGGAGATCTTCGAGGGCCTCAAGGCCTATCGCCACGCTGACGGCTCCATCTGGACCTTCCGGCCGGAGGCCAACGCCGCGCGCATGAACAAGTCCGCCCGCCGTCTGGCCCTCCCGGAGATTCCGGCGGAGTACTTCCTCGGCGCCATCCGCGAACTTGTCACCGCGGACAAGGAATGGGTCCCGTCCGGCGACGGCGAAGCCTTGTACCTGCGACCGTTCATGATCGCCACTGAGGCGTTCCTGGGCGTGCGCGCAGCCCGTGAAGTTTCCTTCCGGGTCATCGCATCCCCGGCCGGAAACTACTTCGGCGGCGAGCTCAAGCCGGTTTCCATCTGGATCTCGCGCGAGTACGCCCGGGCAGGGCGCGGCGGCACCGGCGCTGCGAAGTGCGGCGGCAATTACGCGGCATCGCTGATCGCCCAGCAGGAAGCCGAGTCCCACGGCTGCAAGCAGGTGCTCTTCCTGGACCAGTTCAACGACAACGCGGTTGAGGAACTGGGCGGCATGAACGTCTTCTTCGTGATGAAGGACGGCTCACTCGTCACTCCGGCACTGACCGGAACCATCCTGGAGGGCGTCACCCGCTCGTCGGTCATGCAGGTGGCGAGGGACATGGGCCGCGAGGTCACCGAACGCAAGATCACGCTGGATGAGTGGCGCGAGGGCGTTGCATCCGGCGAGATCGCCGAAGTCTTCGCCTGCGGCACCGCCGCGGTGATCACCCCCATCGGCGTGCTCAAAGACGCCACCGAGTTCATCGGTTCGGAGGATGCCAAGGCGGGCGAAACCACCATGGCCATCCGGGAGCAGCTCCTGGGAATCCAGACGGGCAAGGTCGCGGACACGCACGGCTGGCTGACCCGGCTGGCCTGACAATCCCTGATAAGTATGACGCCGGGTGGCCGGCGGTGCTGCTACGGCGGCCCGCCGGCCACCCGCCGTCGTACTGGAGGAGTGCTGTCAGCGGAAATGCAAGAATAAAAGTGTGAATCCGGACACCACGCCAGCCCTAACCGCCAGTAGCACGCTGACCAGGTACCGCCTGGCCCCCAACCCGGGGCCAATGAGCCTGGACGGCACTAACTCCTACGTCATCGCGGGGGCCGGTCATGCAGCCTCTGTTGTCGTAGACCCGGGGCCTGCCGACGAGCGGCACCTTCAGGAGCTCGCCGCCGCCCGCGCGGTGGAGCTCATCCTGATCACGCACCGGCATGCTGACCACACCGCGGGGGCTGCACGGCTGCACGAAATCACCGGAGCTCCCGTCCGCGCCGCCGATCCGGCCCACTGCCTTGCGGGGGAGCCGCTGCTTCCCGGCGAGACCATCGCGGCCGGAGGGACCGAGGTCCGGGTGGTGGCCACGCCTGGGCATACCTCCGATTCCGTCTGCTTCCACCTTCCCTTCGACGGCCCCGCCGGCTCGGTGCTCACCGGCGACACGATCCTGGGCCGCGGTACCACTGTGCTGGACCATCCGGACGGCCGGCTGAGCGACTATCTGTCCTCGCTGGACCGGCTGGAGCTGCTCGGGCCTGCCACTGTCCTGCCGGCCCACGGGCCGGTCCTTCCCGCCCTCGACGCGGTGGTCCGCGCCTACCGTGACCACCGGCTGGACCGGCTTACCCAGATCAGGGCGGCGCTCTCGGACCTCGGCGGGGACGCTGGCGTGACTGAGGTCACCAACGCTGTCTATTCCGACGTCGATCCCTCAGTCCGGCGCGCAGCCGAGAATTCCGTTGCTGCCCAGCTGGCATACCTGCGCATCCTTCGTGACCGGACCTGAGACGGTGCGGCAGGGCAGCCGGGCCGAGACTGTAGGCTGGGAACCATGCGTATTGCCCGGTTTGTAGTCGATTCTGATCCCCTCTACGGCATTGTTGAAGGCCAGCCCGGCAGTGAGGAAATCACTGTCATCAACGGCGACCCCTTCTTCAACGGTGTGGAGCGAACGCACATCCGCCACAAGCTGGAGGATGTCCGCCTGCTGGCGCCGATCATTCCCCGCAGCAAAGTGATCGGAGTGGGGCGGAACTTCGTCGAGCATGCCCGCGAACTGGGCAACGACGTGCCGCAGCAGCCGCTCCTGTTCCTGAAGCCGAACACCTCGGTGGTGGGCCCCAACGATCCCATCGTGCTGCCGGAGTTTTCCGACGAGGTCTCCTACGAGGCAGAGCTCTGCGTCGTCATCGGCCGCATCTGCAAGGACGTTCCCGAGGAACGCGTGGACGATGTCATTTTCGGCTACACCTGCGGCAACGACCTCACTGCCCGCGACGTCCAGAAAACCGACCTGCAATGGGCCCGCGCCAAGGGCTTCGACACCTCCGCCCCGCTGGGCCCATGGATCGAAACCGAACTGGACCCCGAGGACCTGTCCATCAAGGGCTGGCTCAACGGGGAGCTCCGCCAGGACGGCAGCACCAACCAGATGATCCGCGGTGTCCGGGAACTCGTCTCCATCGTCTCAAGCGCCTTCACACTCCTGCCCGGCGACGTCATCATGACGGGAACGCCGGCCGGTGTGGACCTGGTGCAGGCCGGGGACCGGTACGAGGTCGAGATCGAGGGCATCGGCCGCCTGTCGAACCCGGTGGTCCGCCGCTGACCATCGCGAGTATTCCGGACAGCCGCCACGTGGGATCCATGTAGCGGCTGTCCTGTTTCGCAGCCGGGTTCGGCCGCCAGCCCGGCATGACGCACGCGGTAAAGTTGGTGTCACTATGACTACTCCCTCTGCGCCCAACCCCGCCTCCAGCTCCGCCCCCCTTGAAATGAGCCGCGAAGTCACCGCCGAAACCCCGGTGCGTGTCAGGTTTTGCCCCTCGCCGACCGGTACCCCGCACGTCGGCCTGATCCGCACGGCCCTCTTCAACTGGGCCCATGCTCGGCACACCAACGGCACTTTCGTCTTCCGCATCGAGGACACGGATGCTGCCCGCGACTCGGAGGAAAGCTACCAGCAGCTGCTGGAGGCCCTGAAATGGCTCGGAATCACCTGGGAAGAGGGCGTGGAGGTTGGCGGGCCGCACGAACCGTACCGCCAGTCGCAGCGCCTGGACCTCTATAAGGACGTGGTCATCAAGCTGATCGACGCCGGCTACGCCTACGAGGCCTACTCCACACCGGAGGAAGTCGAGGCACGCCACCGCGCCGCCGGCCGGGACCCCAAGCTGGGCTATGACAACTTCGACCGGGATCTCTCGGCAGAACAGATTGCCGCGTTCAGGGCCGAGGGCCGCGAGCCGGTACTCCGCGTGCGGATGCCGGACGAGGACGTCACGTTCACGGACATGGTCCGCGGTGACATCACGTTCAAGGCCGGCAGCATTCCTGACTACGTCATTGTCCGTGCCGACGGGTCTCCGCTGTACACCCTGGTCAACCCCGTCGACGATGCGCTCATGGGCATCACGCACGTCCTCCGCGGCGAGGACCTGCTCTCCTCCACACCCCGCCAGGTGGTGCTGATCCGCGCGCTGATGGAGATCGGTGTGGCCAGCTACATGCCCGTCTTCGGTCACCTGCCTTACGTCATGGGCGAGGGGAACAAGAAGCTCTCCAAGCGCGACCCGCAGTCCAACCTCTTCCTGCTCCGCGACCGTGGCTTCATCCCCGAAGGCCTGCTGAACTACCTCTCCCTGCTGGGCTGGAGCCTGTCTGCCGACGAGGACATCTTCACGGTGGAGCAGCTCATCGAGCATTTTGACGTCAACGACGTCCTCGCCAACCCGGCCCGCTTCGACATCAAGAAGGCCGAGGCCATCAACGGCACGCACATCCGGATGCTTGAACCGGAAGATTTCCGGGCACGCCTCGTCCCGTACCTGCGCACCGCAGGATTCGTGGGCGAGACCCTCACCGCACGGCAGGAAGAGATCCTCGCCGAGGCAGCGCCGCTGATCCAGGAGCGCATCTCCCTGCTGGGCGAGGCTCCGGAGATGCTCGCCTTCCTGTTCAAGAGCGACGACGCCATCGACATCGCCGATGACGCACGCAAGGGCCTGCCCGCGAACCTGGCCGAGGTTCTGGACGCGGCCCTGGCCGCCCTCGAGCCCATCGAGGACTGGAACGCGGAGAACATCCAGACCGCCCTCAAGCAGGCGCTCGTTGAGGATCTTGGCATCAAGCCGCGGCTCGCGTTCGGACCCGTCCGCACCGCGATCTCTGGCCGCCGGATCTCCCCGCCGCTGTTTGAATCCATGGTGATCCTGGGCAAGGAATCGTCCATGGCGCGCCTGCGCGCCTTCCGCGGCTGATGACCCGTCCGGCCGCGGAAACCGCCGGCGCCGTCCACCGCCGGCCGCCCGGTGCCGTCAACGGCGTCCTGTTCGACATCGACGACACCCTGGTGGACCTTGCCTACG
This sequence comes from Arthrobacter sp. ZGTC131, assembly GCF_002929275.1. Classification (GTDB taxonomy): domain Bacteria; phylum Actinomycetota; class Actinomycetes; order Actinomycetales; family Micrococcaceae; genus Arthrobacter. The sequence goes on along the minus strand of NZ_PJIK01000001.1, from coordinate 59,505 downwards.
CCATGACCACGGCGCTGCGCGATGTCAGCGAACACCTCCTGCCCCGCCTGGACCAGGCGGGGTGGGAGAAGTTCGGCAGGATTTTCACGCACGAAACCACTCACTACTACGACCGCTACCTCGCCGGCGAACTGACCTTCAACGAGCAGCGACTTCTCCGCGGCCGGGCGGCGCTGGGCCACTTCGGCGTCGAACTGGGCGAAGGCGACGAAGCCCGGCACTGGCTCAGTTCGTACTCGCGCCTCCAGCCCAGCTACGTCAGGGCGTTCGAGGATGTTGTGCCGCTCTTGGACGCACTGGACTCGGCCGGCATTCCCTACGGGGCCGTGAGCAACAACGTCCACGACTACCAGCGAGTCAAGCTGGACAGTGCCGGACTGGAACGCATCGGCATCCTCGTGGGGACGGACACCGTGGGGGTGCCAAAGCCCGACCCCGCCATCTACCTGGAGGGTGTCCGGCTTCTTGGCAGTACCGCGGACACGACGCTTTACGTGGGGGACAACCGGCTGCTCGACGCCGAAGGCTCGACGGCGGCAGGCCTGCTGGGCGTCTGGCTGAACCGAAACGGCGAGCCGGACCCGGGTTTTGGAGGACGCGAGATCGGTTCCCTGCTGGAGCTGCAGGGGTGGGTGGCGCAGCCAGAGTAACGCGCGCCTTAGGTGGCCGAGCCGGCGCCGCGGCCGGGCTTGAGCGCATAGAACACCAGCGGCGCCACGAGGAGCAGCGGAAATTGTGATGCAGCTAACAGCGGGCACTGCTCGCAGATCGGACCGCAGCGAGGCGGGGGAGAAGGCGCTTGCTCGATGGAAAGCCGGCAAGCAGTTCCTCGAGAACCGCGGATTTACAAGAGTTTTCCTCGAATCGGGGCAGAGTGGGCGGTCAAATCTGCCCCGGTGGCCGGGACGCCAGCGGGCCGCCGGGGCCGATTTGTGCGACGCAAAAGTCTCGGGTAAAGTAATTACTCGTGCTGAGGCGCTGAGAGCGAAGGTTTGGACCTTTTCGACCGGCCCGAAAGTTCCATTGGGATATGGTGTAATTGGCAACACTACGGTTTCTGGTACCGTCATTCTAGGTTCGAGTCCTGGTATCCCAGCTCTGAAAATCCGCGGAACTCCGCTGATTATCGGGAGTTTCAAGTCAAGCTTTTCGATTTGAAACACGTGCTGAGTGTGTGAAACAATCACTTAGCTTGACCGGCTGAATTGCCGGTTGGAAGTACGCGGCCCCATCGTATAGCGGCCTAGTACGCCGCCCTCTCACGGCGGTAACGCGGGTTCGAATCCCGCTGGGGTCACCAATAAACCGGCTCCGGGCATCTGCCCGGGGCCGGTTTTTCTTTGTTCGACCGGCACGGCCTGCCTGAACCGCAGCAGATCGTGAACTGGCATGATGTTGCTGTGACCACCTCCAACGAGCCCCAGCCAGCAAACGGCCAGAAGCCAGAGGCGCAGTCCGCTGCCGCCGTCGCCCTCCTGGAGTCCGTTCGCCGGGATCTGTCCTCAGCTGCGCTGCCGCTGGAGCTTCCCGGCGTCGAGCGGGCCCGGCTCGACATCCGCAACTGCGTGGCGCAACTCGATGACTATATCCTTCCGCGGTACCGCAGCCTGGACGCTCCGCTGCTGGCCGTCGTCGGCGGCTCCACCGGGGCCGGCAAATCAACTCTCGTGAACGCGCTCGTAGGCCACCCCGTGACGCGGGCAGGAGCTATCCGGCCCACCACACGCCAGCCCATTCTGCTGCATCATCCCGCGGATGCCGCCTGGTTCGAGGACCAACGCGTCCTGCCGAGCCTTAGCCGGATCCGGGGGACTGTGGTTGGGGCCCCTGTGCCGGCCAACCAAGCCGGGCCCGCTCCCGACGCGGCGCCGATTTCTTCGCTGGTGCTGGTGGGGGATCCGGCCGTGCCGGAAGGGATCGCCCTGCTCGATGCACCGGACGTCGACTCCATCTCCGATGACAACCGGAAGCTCGCCGGCCAGCTCCTGGCGGCCGCCGATCTCTGGGTCTTTGTCACCACCGCCAACCGCTATGCGGACGCCGTTCCCTGGAAGCTGCTGCTCGACGCGGCATCGCGGGACATCATGGTGGCGGTCGTGCTCGACAGGGTCCCGCCCGCGGCGGAAGCTGAGGTGAGTGAAGACCTCCGTGCCATGCTGGCACGGGAAGGCCTTGGTGACGCAGGCCTCTTCGTCATTCCGGAGGTGGCCCTTGACAGGCTTGGCATGCTGCCGGCCGAGGCCACGCAGGCCCTTGGAACGTGGCTGCGGAACCTTGCCGCGGACGCCGCGGGGAGGGCGGACATCGCCCGGCGAACGCTCAACGGAACAGTCAAGGCGCTGAGCCACAGAGTCGAGCTCGTGGCCGACGCGTCGGAGGAGCAAAGGCGGGCCGCCGGGCTCCTCGGTGAGGATGCGCGGAGCGCCTACCTAGACGCCGTGGCCAGGATCCTCGATGCCACCAAGGACGGCGCCCTTTTGCGCGGCGAGGTGTTGGCCCGCTGGCAGGACTTCGTCGGGACCGGGGAATTCTTCCGGAGCCTGGAGCAGAACATCGGCCGCTTTCGGGACCGCGTCGGCGCCTTCTTCCGCGGCGAACCGACGCCGGCAATCCGGGTGGAAACGGCCATTGAAACGGGATTGCAGGCGGTTATCGTCGATGAAGCCGCGAACGCGGCGGAGGATGCGGACCAGCGCTGGCGCTCGGACCCCGCGGGCCGCCAGCTCCTGGGAACCGACGACCTTTCAGGAACCAGCCCCGGGTTTGACGATGCTGTGGCCGCGGAAATCCGCGCCTGGCAGGGAAGCCTCATGGAGCTCATCAGGACAGAGGGGCAGGGCAAGCGGGCGCAGGCCCGGTGGTTGTCCTTCGGCGTCAACGGACTCGGCGCCGCACTCATGATCGTGGTGTTCTCCATGACTGCCGGCCTCACAGGTCTGGAGATCGGAGTGGCAGGAGGCACCGCCGTCGTCGGCCAGAAGCTGCTGGAGGCGGTTTTCGGCGAAGACGCCGTGCGGCGCCTTGCGCGGACCGCGCGTGAAGACCTGCACATCCGATGCCAGAATCTGCTGCAGGCTGAGCAGCGGCGCTTCCTGGACCGGCTGGACCCGGACACGGGCGCCGGAGCCGAAGTCCTCACTGGACACGCCCTGGCGCTGAAGAAGCTGGCGGGCGCCGCATGAGCCGCCACGGCGGGGCCGGGGAAGCATCCCGGCTGCAGCGCCGCCTCGAGGCGCTCAATGACGCCCGCGAGCTTGCCGACGGTGTCCTGCCGGACAGCACCCTGGACGAGGTCCTCAAGGTGCTAGAGCGGGCCAGTTCGCGGCGGTCCCTGTCCGCCGACCACACCGTGGTGGGGTTTTTCGGTGCCACCGGAAGCGGCAAATCCACCCTCTTCAATGCGGTCAACGGAGCTGAAATCGCGACGGCGGCCGCCCGCCGGCCCACCACGTCCGAACCATTGGCGAGTGTCTGGGGAGCGGACGGCAGCGAAGCGCTGCTGGACTGGCTGGACGTGCGCCAGCGCCATCATGCCGGCGCCGTAGACGGTTTCGCCGACGAATCCAGCGGCCTCATCCTCCTGGACCTGCCCGATTTTGATTCGACGCGGGCCGCCAACCGCGAAACCGTGCAGCGCCTTGTGGGCATGGTGGACGTCTTGGTGTGGGTGCTGGATCCGCAGAAGTATGCTGACGCCGCCGTCCATAACGACTTCCTGGCGCCGCTGGCAACCCACGGCGCCGTGACGCTGGTGGTCCTCAACCAGATCGACCGGCTCCCCGAAGCCGACCTGCATCCTGTCATGGAGTCGCTCAAGGGAATCCTGGCCCGGGACGGACTCGGCAAGGTGCGCGTTTTGGCGGCCTCGGCGCTGACCGGAGCGGGAGTGGACAAGGTCCGGGCAGCCATCCGCCAGGTGGTTGCACAGCGGGAGGCTTCCGCGCTGCGGCTGTCGGCCGATGTATCGCAGGCGGCCGGGCGGCTGCTGGACGCCTCCGGGCGCGGTGAGCCCGCAGGGGTGAAGAACGGAACCGCGGCGCGGCTCGCGGAAGAGCTCTCCCGTGCGGCCAACGTGCCGCTGGTGGTTGATGCCGTGGCGGGGTCCTACAAGCATGAGTCCACCCGGCGCACGGGCTGGCCCGTCACCAGATGGCTGATTCGCTTCCGGCCGGACCCGCTTCGCAGGCTCAATCTGCGCAGCGTTTCGAATGCCGACGTCAACCGGACCTCACTGCCTCCCGCCGGGGCGCCGGAGCGGGCCCGGACGGATGCCGCGGTGCGGGACTTCGCCGATGCAGCCAGCGACGGAGCTCCGGGCCCGTGGCGGGCGTCCATCCGCGGCGCAGCCCGTGAGGGCAGGGAGCAGCTTCCGGACGCCTTGGACCAGGCCATTGCCGGTACCGACCTGAAGGCCGGGCAGAAATCCTGGTGGTGGGCGGTTTTCAACGTGGTCCAGTGGCTCGCGCTGCTCACCGCCGTGGGCGGGCTGGGATGGCTGGGCGTGCTGGCCGTCCTCGGCTACCTGCAGCTTCCGGTTCCGGAGGTGCCTCGCGTGGAAGGCTGGCCGATCCCCACGCTCATGATTGCGGGGGGAGCGGCGCTGGGCATTTTCCTCGCAATCACCGCTAAGTTCATCACGGGGGCGGCAGCCCGCATACGGGCCGCGGGCGCGAGGAGGCGGCTCAAGTCCGCCGTCGCGGCAGTCGCCGGGCAGCTGGTGGTGGAGCCCGTGGAGGTGGAAATCAGCCGCCTGAAATCCTTCAACGCCGCGGTGAAGGCCGCGGCGGCTGCCTAGAAGTGGCTCGTTATTGCCGTAGCCAGACAATGACCGCTTAGAGCACTGCGCCGGCGCGGCAGCGGCCAACAAGCGGCCTCAGGTCGCGCAACTCAGCGGACCGCGTCTCCGTTCGTTGTCACTTCGTCGACAGCACCGCGCAGCCCTGCAGTCTGGAGCTCGGGGAGTGGACTGCGACATATTGCACCGGCTTCGTTGGCAGGCACCCCCAGCATTTGCAGGAGTGCCTCGGTCGCCCTATCCGTCGCCTCGGCGTCGTCGCGGTTGGGTTCGGCATGGATGAGCTGTCCGAGGAAGGTTGCCGCGCCGACGGCGCACACCACGGCGACGTCGACGTCAAAATCCTGGTCCTCGCCATCATGGCGGCGCTTGGACTCGCGGTGCTCGCCATCGAGCTCGCCATCCACTGAACAGGTTTTCCCTGCCGTCCGGACCGCGGGCGCTCCTGTCGTGGGGCACGGCGCCTTCCGGCGCTGCGACTAGCCGTCGGACTCGATGGCCGCTGCGGCGTCCCGGACCTTGACCATGGTCCGGAGGTTGCGCGTCGTGGTCGACGCCTTGTACTTCGGCTTCGACGAGAGTTTGCTGAAGGGGCTGTCCAGGGTCCCGCCCGCCGGGGCAAGCCAGGCCGAAGCCTCCGGACCCAGCCGGGTCTGCTCAACGCCGCCGAGTGACTCCCCGGCGGCGAACAGCTCGTCAATCGCGGCAGTGTCCGAGGCCAGGGTGATGTAAGTGTGCGTGGTCTTGTCGTCCGCCGGGTAGTGGCACGCCTCCACGAGCTCCGACACCCGCGAGGCGGTCAGTACCACCACCCAGGCGTCGTAACCGAAGGCCTCCCGCAGGCTTGCCTCAAATTCCTTCTTGACCGCGGCCGGTGTGAGGTCGCTGGCCAGAACCACGTTGCCGCTGGCCAGGAGCGTCGTCACGTCGGTGAACGGCCGGGACTTCAGGGCCTCCTTGAGGTCCGCCATCTTGATGCTGATGCCGCCCACATTAATGCCGCGGAGGAACACTGCGTAGCTCGTCATCCGCCCAGACTACTGTGCGCGGTATCCCGCCGTGAGCACCGTCACTCGGTGACGGTGTCGGCATGCCGATGGGCAACCTTCCATTCGCCGCCTTCGCGGCGATACACCTGAGTGGCCCGCAGGGTATAACTTCGCGGCTCACCGTTGACGGAGGCGGAGGTGTGCTCAAGGCCAGCGGTATAGGCCATGTCATCCACGACGTCGTACGCCTGCAATTCGAACGCGTACGACGTGCAGTCCGAGAAAGTCTTCTCGAGGCCAACGAAGACTTCGTCCAGTTCATGCTGGCCATAGGCATTGCGCCACGCACCCAGGATGCTTACGGGCTCGTTACGTGACCACAGAGCCCGGCGCGGGGCCGAATCGCCGTTGTGAAGGGCTAGTTCCGCTTGGTAAAGAGCGGACTCGACCCAGGCGAGGAAGTCTTCGCGGTCGGTCATGCCTCAGTATGCTCCCGGCAGGCCTTTCATCCAACCTCTCCGGTTGAGCCGCCAGGCTGATCCCTGAAGCTTCAGTCGTTGTTCTTGCGGAGTGCTTCCGTGAGGACGCGGGCCGCGTTGCACACAACTTCTGCGTGCAACCGGCCGGGCTGCCGGGTGAGGCGCTCAATGGGCCCCGAAATCGACACTGCGGCAATCACCCTGCCGGACGGTCCCCGCACGGGTGCAGAAACTGAGGCGACCCCCGGCTCACGTTCGCCGAGGCTCTGGCCCCAGCCCCGCCGTCGTACTCCGGCCAGCACGGTGGGCGTGAAGCGCGCGGACTGCAGCCCCTCCAGCAGGCGGTCGTGGTCTTCCCACGCGAGCAGGACCTGCGCGGCGGAACCGGCCTTCATGGACAGCTGCGTGCCCACGGGGATGGTGTCGCGGAGTCCGATGGGCCGTTCCGCCGAGGCGACGCAGACCCGCCAGTCGCCTTGGCGGCGGAAGATCTGGGCGCTTTCACCGGTGGCGTCCCGGAGCTGCATGAGCACGGGCCCGGCCGAGGCGATGAGCCTGTCCTCGCCTGCGGCGGACGCGAGTTCGACTAGCCGGCTGCCCAGGACAAACCTGCCCTGGATGTCACGGCTCACGAGGCGGTGGTGAACAAGGGCGAGGGCAAGCCTGTGCACGGTGGGCCGCGCCAGTCCGGTGGCGGCCACGAGCTGCGCCAAGGTGGTGGGCCCGGCCTCGAGTGCGTCCAGCACCTGGGCTGCTTTATCAATGACACCGACGCCACTAGAATTGTCCATGTAATGATATTGCCGTCTCAATATCTGAGATGCAAATCATTTGGCTGGCTTATTACACGGCTGTGCTGTTTCAGTGGAAGTAACAGTCAACAGCAGTGAAGGGAGATGGCCATGGCGAACACATTGGCCGAGAAAGTCTGGGACGCGCACGTGGTGCGCAAAGGCGACGGCGACGGCGCCAACGCCCAGCCGGACCTTCTCTACATCGACCTCCACCTCGTCCACGAGGTAACGTCGCCGCAGGCCTTCGAAGGACTCCGCCTGGCCGGCCGCAAGCTGCGCCGCCCGGACCTGACCATTGCCACCGAGGACCACAACACTCCCACGCTGGACATCGACAAGCCTATCGCCGATCTGACCAGCCGCACGCAGATCCAGACGCTGCGCAACAACTGCCAGGAGTTCGGGGCACGCCTGCACTCGCTGGGCGACGCAGAACAGGGCATCGTGCACGTAGTGGGCCCGCAGCTCGGGCTCACCCAGCCGGGGATGACCGTGGTCTGCGGCGATTCACACACCTCCACGCACGGCGCTTTCGGCGCGCTGGCCATGGGCATCGGCACGTCCGAGGTGGAGCACGTCATGGCCACCCAGACGCTGTCCCTGAAGCCGTTCAAGACCATGGCCATCAACGTCGAAGGCACGCTCCGCCCCGGCGTTACTGCCAAGGACATCATCCTCGCCGTCATCGCCAAGATCGGCACCGGCGGGGGCCAGGGCTATGTCCTGGAGTACCGCGGTTCGGCCATCCGCGCCCTGTCGATGGAAGCCCGGATGACCATCTGCAACATGTCCATCGAGGCAGGTGCCCGCGCGGGCCTCGTGGCGCCGGACGAGACGACCTATGCGTACATGCAGGGCCGTCCGCATGCGCCGGAGGGTGCCGAGTGGGATGCCGCCGTCGAGTACTGGAACACCCTCCGCAGCGACGACGACGCCGTCTTTGATGCCCAGGTGGACCTCGACGCCAACACGCTGGAGCCGTTCGTCACATGGGGCACCAACCCGGGCCAGGGCGTTTCGCTCTCCGACAAGGTGCCCTCGCCCAACGACTTCGGCGACGAGAACGCCAAGGCCGCAGCCGAGCGCGCCCTGCAGTACATGGGCCTCGAAGCCGGAACGCGCATGAAGGACATCCGGGTGGACACCGTCTTCCTGGGCTCCTGCACCAACTCCCGCATCGAGGACCTGCGCGCTGCTGCGGATATCATCCGCGGCCGGCAGAAGGACCCCAAGGTCCGCATGCTGGTGGTGCCGGGATCGGCCCGCGTCCGCCTCGAAGCAGAAGCCGAGGGCCTGGACCGCGTGTTCAAGGACTTCGGCGCCGAATGGCGGTTCGCCGGATGCTCCATGTGCCTGGGCATGAACCCGGACCAGCTGGAGCCGGGGGAGCGCTGCGCCTCCACGTCGAACCGGAACTTCGAAGGGCGCCAGGGCAAGGGCGGGCGCACCCACCTGGTGTCGCCGGTGGTGGCAGCCGCAACGGCCGTGCGCGGAACGCTGAGCTCGCCGGCGGACCTAGAACCGGCCCCGGAATCCGCAGCCCTCCAGACGACCGACGCAGCCTAGGAAGACGCCATGGAAAAGTTCACCACGCACACCGGAATCGGCGTCCCGCTGCGCCAGAGCAACGTCGACACCGACCAGATCATCCCCGCCGTGTACCTCAAGCGGATCACGCGCACCGGCTTCGAGGACGCCCTGTTCTCGGCCTGGCGGAAGGACCCTTCCTTCATCCTGAACCAGGCACCGTTCAACGCCGGTTCCGTCCTGGTGGCCGGGCCGGACTTCGGCACGGGCTCCTCGCGGGAGCACGCCGTCTGGGCGCTCAAGGACTACGGCTTCAAGACCGTGCTCTCGTCCCGTTTCGCGGACATCTTCCGCGGCAATTCGGGCAAGCAGGGGCTCCTGGCGGCCGAGCTGGCCCAGGACGACATCGAGCTCATCTGGAAGGCGCTGGAAAACGCGCCCGGCACCGAGGTGACGGTTGACCTGGTGTCCAAGACCGTGGTCTGCGGCAACGTGGTTGCGCCGTTTGAGATCGACGACTACACCCGCTGGCGCCTGCTCGAGGGCCTCGATGACATCGGCCTGACCCTCCAGCACGAGGAAGACATCACCGCCTATGAAGCCACCCGGCCGTCGTTCAAGCCCAAAACGCTGCCGGCCCGGCTGTCCTGACCGCCGGAATTCCGTCCAGGGGCCCGCCGCAGCTACCCGCGGCGGGCCTTTTTGCTGCACCGGAATCCGCGCCGGCCCCCCGCCAGGCCGCGCCCGGTGCGTCCCGTATTTCGGTTCGGTAACGCAAGCTCATATGCTTAGCTGGAGCCTTTGTAAGGATTTGGGGGCGAGTAGTCGTGAGGAAACCGGTAAATGAGTAGTGTTCTGACAATCCGCGGAGGCGTCCCGCTAACTGGCCGTGTCAGCGTCCGCGGCGCCAAGAACTTGGTGCCCAAGGCCATGGTGGCCGCGCTGCTGGGCAACGAGCCCTCTGTGCTCCGGAACGTTCCGGAAATCAAGGACGTCGAGGTTGTCACCAGCCTCCTTCAGCTCCACGGCGTCACCGTAGTGAAGGATCCCGTGACCGGTGATCTCACCTTGGACCCGAAGGATGCCAAGACGGCGCCGAGCACGGCGATTGATGCCCACGCCGGTGACTCGCGCATCCCGATCCTGCTGTGCGGACCCCTGATCCACGCCATCGGTGAAGCCTTCATTCCGGATCTCGGCGGCTGCAAAATCGGCGACCGTCCCATCGATTACCACCTGAACGTGCTGCGCCAGTTCGGCGCCGTCGTGGAAAAGCGGCCGGGCGGGATCCACATCTCGGCCCCCCGCGGACTGCACGGTGCGAAAATCTCCCTCCCGTACCCGTCTGTGGGTGCCACGGAACAGGTCCTGCTCAGCGCAACACGCGCGGAGGGCATCACGGAGCTCTCGGGAGCGGCCACCGAGCCCGAGATCGTCGACCTCATCGCCGTGCTGCAGAAAATGGGCGCCATCATCAGCGTCCAGACGGACCGCACCATCCGCATCGAGGGCGTCCGCGACCTCGGCGGCTACAACCACCGGGCGCTCTCGGACCGCAACGAGTCGGCGTCGTGGGCATCTGCTGCCCTGGTGACCCGCGGTGACATCTTCGTCGAAGGCGCTTCCCAGCGGGACATGATGACCTTCCTGAACACCTTCCGCAAGGTGGGTGGCGGCATGGACATCGGCGACGACGGCATCCGGTTCTACCACCGTGGCGGCAAGCTTTCCCCGCTGGTGCTGGAAACGGATGTCCACCCCGGATTCATGACCGACTGGCAGCAGCCGCTGGTGGTCGCCCTGACGCAGGCCGAGGGCGTTTCGATCGTTCACGAAACGGTCTACGAGAACCGCTTCGGCTTCACGGACGCCCTCATCCGCATGGGCGCCAGCATCCAGGTCCACCGCGAGTGCCTCGGCAGCGTGCCGTGCCGCTTCGGGCAGCGGAACTTCCTGCACTCGGCGGTCATTTCCGGCCCGACGCAGCTCAAGGGGACAGACATTGATGTTCCGGACCTGCGCGGCGGCTTCAGCCACCTCATTGCCGCCCTGGCGGCCACCGGCACGTCGCGGGTGACGGGGATCGACATCATCAACCGCGGCTATGAGCGGTTCACCGAAAAGCTCGCAGGGCTCGGCGCCGACTTCGACATCTCGTCGGCGAAGTAGCGGTGCCCCTGTGAAGGAATCGGCGAAAAGCCATATCACGTTCCTGATGATTGCCGGGATTGCCCGGCCCCTGCTGACCCTGATGATGAACAAGAAGTGGGAAGGCACCGAAAAGCTTCCCGCCGGCGGGTTCATCGCAGCGCCCAACCACTGCACGGAGATTGATCCCCTGGTGGTGGGACACATGCTGTACAACCAGAAGCGCGCCCCGCACTTCCTGGCGAAGGCCGGCCTGTTCAAGGTGCCCGTGCTGGGCAGCCTGCTCCACGCCGTCAAGCAGATTCCGGTGGAACGCTCGACGGCGGGTGCGAACCGCTCGCTGCAGCTCGCCCAGGAGATCGTGGCCGAGGGCGGCGCCATTGTCATCTACCCGGAGGGCACCCTGACGCGGGATCCGGATCTCTGGCCCATGAAGGGACACACCGGGGCGGCCCGGCTGGCGCTGGAAGGCGGCATCCCTGTGGTGCCCATGGCGCATTGGGGAGCCCACGAGGTCTTCCCGCGGTACGCCAAGAGGTTCCATCTGTTTCCGAGGAAAACCTCCCGAATGCTGATCGGCGATCCCGTGGATCTGTCCCGCTTCGAGGGCCGTCCCCGGGACAAGGCCACCCTCACGGAGGCCACCGAGGTGATCATGGACGCCGTCACCGCCCTGCTGGCCGAACTCCGCGGCGAGCAGCCGCCGGCCCAGCGCTGGGACCCGGCTGCGCATAACCAGAAGAAGCACGGCCGCGACGTTGAGCGGGGCGGAAAATGACGCCAGTGCAGGGCCGGACCGGCTCTGCGGTGTCCGTGGCGGTGCTCGGCGCCGGTTCTTGGGGGACCACGTTCGCCAAGATCCTCGCCGACGCCGCCACGGCCTCGGGCGTCGAACGCCGCATCAGGCTCTGGGGCCGGCGGCCCGAAGTCGTGGAGCACATCAACCTGAACCACCGCAACCCCCAGTACTTGGCCGACGTCAAACTTCCGCCGAGCATCACCGCGTCCACCGACGTGGCCGAGGTGATGGCCGGGGCTGAACTCGTGGTCCTCGCAGTTCCGGCGCAGTCGCTGCGCCTGCAGCTGCGTGAATGGAAGACCCTGCTGGAGCCCGACGCCCTGGTGGTGTCCCTCATGAAGGGCCTCGAACTCAGCACCGACGCCCGCATGAGCGAGGTGATCTCCGAGGAACTGGACATCCCCGCCAGCCGCATCGCCGTGGTGTCCGGGCCCAACCTGGCCATGGAAATCGCCCGCGAAGAGCCAACCGCCTCTGTGGTGGCCTGTCCCGACTCTGCTGTGGCAGGCTGGGTTGCCAGAAGCTGCACAGCGCCGTATTTCCGCCCCTACACCACCACCGACATCGTGGGCGTTGAGATCGGCGGGATCGTCAAGAACGTCATTGCCCTGGCGGTTGGAATCTGCGAGGGAAAGCAGATGGGCGACAACACCAAGGCATCCGTAATCACCAGGGGACTCGCCGAGACTTCGCGCCTGGCCCTCGCCCTCGGCGGCTCGGCCCAGACCATGGCTGGCCTCGCCGGGCTGGGGGACCTCGTGGCAACGTGCTCGTCGCCGCTGTCCCGGAACCACACCGCCGGCCGCCTGCTTGGCCAGGGCCTCACCCTTGACGAGGTGGCCGAAAAAATGACCCAGACGGCCGAGGGCATCAAGTCGGGGCAGGCAGTTCACGAACTTGCCGGTAAGCTCGGCGTCGACATGCCCATCACGGCGGCCGTCGTCGCCGTGCTGGCCGGAAAATTGTCCGTTGACCAACTGGGGCCGCTGCTGCTGGCCCGGGAACTTAAATCCGAAGGCGATTACTGACAGTGTCGGAAGAAAACTTGACCGCAGCGGACGAGTCAACCCAGAGCAAGACGACCCAGGGCAAACCAACCCAAGGCAAGCCCCGAGTCGCCGTCCTCTTCGGCGGGCGCTCGAGCGAGCACGCGGTCAGCTGCGTCACCGCGGCCGGCGTGCTGGGCGCCATTGACCGGGAAAAATACGATGTGATCCCCATCGGAATCGCCAAGTCCGGCCAGTGGGTCCTCGCGGCAGGGGACACCGGGCAGTGGTCGCTGTCCTCATCCTTGTTGCCTGAAGTTGCGCCGTCGCCCCAGACGGTGACCTTGGCGGAAATCGGCGGGGAACACCAGCTGATTGTGGCGTCCCCCAACGAGGTGCCGCAGGAACTGGGCACCGTTGACGTTGTCTTCCCGCTGCTGCACGGCCCGTTCGGCGAGGACGGGACCATCCAGGGCCTCCTGGAACTGTCCGATACCCGCTACGTGGGCGCCGGAGTCCTGGCATCGGCCGTGGGCATGGACAAGCACTTCATGAAGGTGGTCTTCGAGGCCGCTGGACTGCGGGTGGGCCCGTACATTGCGGTTACGGACCGGCAGTGGCGCAACGATCCCGAGTCTGTGCGCAAGCGCGTTGATCTGCTCGGGTTCCCGGTGTTCGTCAAGCCTGCGCGTGCGGGATCGTCCATGGGCATCTCCAAATTGGACTCCCTCGAGGACCTTGACGCCGCGATCGAGGCTGCCAGGGAGCACGATCCGAAGCTGGTCATCGAGGCCGGCATCGTGGGCCGGGAGATCGAGTGCGCGGTGCTGGAAGGCCGCGGCTCGGACGCGCCGCGGACGTCGCTGCCGGGTGAGATCTCCGTTGCCGGCGGCGAGCACGAATTCTACGATTTCAATGCCAAGTACGTGGATGACGCGGCCGCGCTCAGCTGCCCCGCGGACATGCCGGACGAGGCGATTGCCAGGGTCCGCGAGCTCGCCGCGGTGGCGTTCGACGCCGTCGGGGCCGAGGGGCTGAGCCGGGTGGACTTCTTCTACACGGCCGACGGCGCACTCATCATCAACGAAATCAACACGATGCCCGGGTTCACGCCGAAAAGCATGTATCCGCAGATGTGGGCGGCCTCAGGGCTGAGCTACGCGGAACTGATCGACGAACTGATCCACCTGGCCCTGAACCGCAAGACCGGCCTCCGCTAGGAGTTACCGCTGGCCGAGCCCGGTTCACCGGTCGAGGCGGTCGAGCCCTACTTGCTCGACGGCAGGTTCTGGAGATCCTCCTGGCCGACGCAGTTACGGCTTGCCTTGATCTTGGCTGCCGCAGCGGAAAGGTCGGCCAGCACCGTGGCGGAGCTGATCTTGTTCGGATCCATCAGGATCTCGGTGGCGGGCTCCCGGCCGAAGGTGGTCAGCGTCCACACCGGGTTTCCCTCTTTGATGACCCAGTCCACATCGTTGACACTGACGCACCGGTCCGTCGTGGGCCCGGGAACGTTGACGCCGCATCGCAGGATCACGCGCGAAGGATCGCCCCAGGCGGCGGTTGCCTGGCTGTTCGTCTTGCGGAGGCCTGCATCGCCAATGGCGTCGGGCAGCGCCACCATCATGGGGGCGCAGGCGGGATTCGCCGCGTCCGCGGCAGGGGGAACGTCGACGGCGGGGGAGCAGCCGCCCAGCGCCAGTCCCGTGACGGCCACAGCGGCCGCAATCTTAAGCCGTCGGACGGGGTTGGGGGTGCGGAGGCGGTGCATACATTAAGCCTATCGCCCCGTCGGCGGGCGTCCTGACGTGCGGAAAAGCCGGCCGGAATGCCATCAGGGAAACAATGTCGGTCCGTGGCGGTAGCGTAGTGGCGTGCCACAAACACCACTGACCGTCGCCGAACTGTCCGAAGCCGAGCTTCTGGCCCGGATCTTCCCGCGCCTGGAACTGAGCGCCCTGCACAGCGCCGCTGTGCTGCTGGGGCCCGGTGATGACGCCGCCATCGTTGCCGTCCCTGACGGCCGGACAGTCATCAGCATCGACACCCAGGTGCAGGACCAGGATTTCCGGCTGCAGTGGAACAACGGTTACCGCACCACCGGCTATGACGTGGGCTGGAAGGCGGCAGCCCAGAACCTCAGCGACATCAACGCTATGGGCGCGTCCGCAACCTCGATGGTGGTCAGCCTCACCATGCCGGCCGAGACCCCCGTGGAGTGGTTCGAGGACCTCGCGGACGGACTCGCCGCCGCCATGGGCAAGCTCGGGGCGGGGGCGTGCTCCGTGGCGGGCGGCGATCTTGGCCGCGGCCGCGAACTTTCCGTCACCGTTGCCGTCCTCGGGACGCTCAGCGGCGGACAGCCGGTGCTGAGGTCCGGAGCACGGGCCGGAGACGTCTTGGCCATCGCAGGGCGGGCGGGCGCGGCCGCGGCTGGCCTGGCCCTGCTGGAGTCGGAGCATCCGGTGGGTTCCCTGACCCCGGAACTGCGCTCCCTCCTGGACCTTCAGTGCCGTCCCGAGCCGCCGCTGGATGCCGGCCCGCTCGCCCGGACATCCGGCGCCACTGCCATGATGGACATCTCGGACGGGCTGGTGCGGGACGGCACGCGGCTCGCCTTGGCCAGCAATGTCGTGCTGGACCTTGACCCACGGGCGCTGAAGCTGCTGGCCGCACCCCTGCAGCCGGCAGCCGGAATCCTGAACGCGGACCCGCTGGAATGGGTCCTGGGCGGCGGCGAGGACCACGGCCTGCTCGCCACTTTCCCCGCCGGCATACAGCTGCCCCCGGGCTTCGCTGGGATAGGCTCAGTACAGGCCTGCGGTGCAGATGAAACGGCAGGCGTGACAATCGCGGGCCGGCCCGCTGACTCCGTGGGATGGGATCACTTTGCAGATTAAGATTGCCGCGAACGCGCAAGCGATGAAGCGGTGGTTGGGCAAGGCCGAGACCGCCCTGGGCAACCACAGCGACCGCCTTAATGCGATTAACATCTTCCCGGTTGCTGACGGCGACACCGGCACCAACCTCTACCTCACGGTGAGGGCGGCCGCACGTTCGCTCCAGGACGCCGCGCCGACCCCCGCGCAGGTCCAGGCCCCCGCCCGTACGCCGACCCCCGCGCAGGTCCCTGTCCCCGCCCGGACGCCCGGCCCTCGCCAGGCCCCTGACCCCGCACAGAATGATGTCGGTGCCGTCCTGGCCAAGGCCGGAGAGGCGGCCATGGAGCAGGCCAGGGGAAACTCGGGGACGCTGTTCTCCGTGTTCCTGTGTGCGGCCGCCGAACCGTTGGCCGGGCACACCAGGCTTACGGCAAACTCGCTCGCCGCCGCGCTCAACCGGGCACAGATCCGGGCATGGTCGGCGCTCAGCGATCCCGTTCCCGGCACCATGCTCTCGGTCATGGAGGCGGCCGCACGGGCTGCCGCCGCCGTCGACGCCGGCCAGAACGGCAATGACAGCAACTATGCGCTGGGCCTGGCCTTGGACGCCGCGGTCGAAGCAGCGCTTGAGGCGGTGATCCGCACCGAAGGGCAGCTGGATGCGCTGCAGGCGGCACACGTCGTGGACGCCGGCGGCGTGGGCATGCTCCTGATCCTTGACTGCCTGCGGTCGGCGGTGCTGGGGGTGGAGCTCCAGAGCGAACTCTTGGACGGCCTGCACGGCTACGATCTGCAGGATCCGCATATCCACACCGACATGCCGGACGACGACGGCGTGGAGGTCATGTGCACCATCAGCCTGTCGCCGCTGGACGCCGCCATGCTCAGGCAGCGCCTGGATGAACTTGGTGATTCCGTGATCATGAGCCAGGTGGGCCCCTCCCCGGACTCGGACGGCCGGTACCGCTGGCGGGTCCACGTCCACGTCATGGATTCGGGCCCGGCGCTGGAGACCATCAGTTCACTCGGAGAGCCTGCAGAGGTGTCCGTCAGCGAACTGGCGATTCCGCGGGACCCCAATCCGGTGGAAGCCGAGGCCGGGAGCCACGACGGACGATGAACACCGAGCTGGAACTCGGCCTGGAGCGCAGGATCGGCAAGCGTTCCGCGGCCGTCGTCGAAAAACATCTGGGCATCACCACGGTTGGCGGC
Organism: Arthrobacter sp. ZGTC131; assembly: GCF_002929275.1. Lineage (GTDB taxonomy): Bacteria > Actinomycetota > Actinomycetes > Actinomycetales > Micrococcaceae > Arthrobacter. Next base: position 42,894 of record NZ_PJIK01000001.1, on the reverse strand, counting down.
CTGCTCAACTACTTTCCGCGCCGATACCTCAGCCGGGGCGAGCTCACGCCCATCAGCGAGGTCCCGCTGGACGAGGAAGTGACGCTCATTGCCCGCGTCCTCTCGAACAGCACACGCCAGATGCGCGCCCGGCGGGGCTCCATCACCGACGTCGTGATTTCCGACGACGCCGGGGCGCACTCCGGCGGTCCGAGGCAGCAGGGCTCGGCCCTGCCGGGAACGCTCAAGATCAGCTTCTTCAACGGATTCCGGGCCAAGGCTGAGCTCCAGCCCGGACGCCGGGCCATGTTTTCCGGAAAGGTCACCCGTTTCGCGGGATCGCTCGGCCTGACCAACCCCGATTTCCTGCTGCTGGACGAGGACCCGGACACCCCCGGCATGGATCCGGAAAAGCTCGCGGCCATGCCCATCCCCGTGTATCCGGCAACCGCCAAACTCACCAGCTGGTCCATCCAGAAGGTCATCTCCACCCTGCTGGACACCGTGGACCTGGACGCCCTGCAGGATCCGCTGCCCGCGGCCATTTCAGCCCGCGAGAAGTTCCTGCCGATGCCGCAGGCCTACCGCCTGATCCACGCGCCGCAAACGCCCGAGGACTGGCGCAAGGCCAGGGACCGGTTCCGCTACCAGGAGGCGCTGGTCCTGCAGTCCGCCTTGGCGCGCCGCCGCGCCCAGCTGGCCTCGGAGGAAGCAACGGCCCGGCGTCCGGTGCCCGACGGACTCCTGGCGGCCTTCGACCGCCAGCTGCCGTTCACGCTGACCGCGGGGCAGGCCGCCGTGGGCAAGACGCTTTCCGGCGAACTGTCCCAGGACGGACCCATGAACCGGCTGCTCCAGGGCGAGGTGGGCTCGGGCAAGACCATCGTGGCGCTCCGCGCCATGCTGCAGGTTGTCGACGCCGGGGGACAGGCCGCCCTCCTGGCACCCACGGAAGTTCTGGCCGCGCAGCATTTCGACTCCATCCGGCGGACGCTCGGCACGCTCGCCCGGGACGGACTGCTGGGCGGCGCCGGCGACCACAGCGTCCAGGTCAGCCTGCTCACCGGGTCCATGCCGACGACGGCACGCAAGCAGGCACTGCTGGATGCCGCGTCTGGCACTGCCGGGATAGTCATCGGCACGCACGCCCTGCTGAGCGACAACGTGTCCTTCTATGACCTCGGCCTCATTGTTGTGGACGAACAGCACCGCTTCGGCGTGGAGCAGCGCGATGCCCTGCGATCCAAGGCCAGCAAGCCGCCGCACCTGCTGGTCATGACGGCCACCCCCATCCCCAGGACCGTGGCCATGACCGTTTTCGGCGACCTTGAAACCTCCGTGCTGGACGAACTGCCGGCCGGCCGGGCTCCCATCACCACGCACGTCGTGGGCCTCGCGGAGAATCCTGCCTGGGCCGGGCGGATCTGGTCGCGGTCACGGGAAGAGATCGACGCCGGGCACCAGGTGTACGTCGTGTGCCCGAAGATCGGGACGGACGACGACGGCGACTTCAGTCCCGGTGAGGCGGAACCCGCCCCCGGGGAACTGGAGGGGGACGGCCCGGCGCGCGAACTGGCGTCGGTGACCGCCGTCGTCGAGCACCTTAGTGAGGAACCGTCGCTGACCGGGATTCCGCTGGCCCCGCTCCACGGGCGCCAGGATCCTGCGCTGAAATCCGAGACCATGGCATCGTTCACGGCCAACAAGACCAAGCTGCTTGTTTCCACCACGGTGATCGAGGTGGGCGTGGACGTGCACAACGCCACGCTGATGGTCATCCTGGACGCGGACCGGTTCGGCATTTCGCAGCTCCATCAGCTCCGCGGCCGCGTTGGCCGGGGAGGCCTGCCGGGCACGTGCCTGCTGGTGACGACGCTGGAACCCGGCCATCCGAGCCGCCGCCGGCTGGATGCCGTGGCCGCCACCACCGACGGCTTTGAGCTGTCCCAAGAGGACCTGAAGCTGCGCCGCGAAGGCGACATCCTCGGCGCCTCGCAGAGTGGCGGCCGGTCCACGCTGAAGCTGCTCAGGGTCCTGGAACACGAGGACATCATTGCCCGCGCCCGGCAGGACGCCCAGGAGATTGTGGCCGGCGACCCGTCGCTGCTGGACCACCCGGCTCTGGCCGAGGCCATCGACGACTACCTGAACCCCGAGAAGGAGGCGTTCCTTGAACGCGGCTAGCATCATGGACGTCCCGGCGGACCGCGCCGGACATCGGGTTACGGCATGAGCCGGATTGTGGCCGGTGCAGCCGGGGGAACACCGCTTGTCAGCGTGCCCGGGTCCATGACGCGTCCTACGACCGACCGGGTCAAAGAAGCCCTGTTTTCCCGGCTGGATGCCTTCGACGTCCTGGCCGGCTCGCGCGCGCTGGACCTCTATGCCGGTTCCGGGTCGCTCGGCGTGGAGAGCGCCAGCCGGGGGGCCGCCGCCGTCGACCTCGTGGAATTCGATGCCAAAGCCAGCGCTGTCTGCCAGCGGAACGCGGACCTGATCAACGGCGTCCTGGGGCGGAAAACCGTCACCGTGCATCGTTCCCGGGTTGAGTCCTTCCTGGACCGGACGGCTGAAGAAACCCAGTGGGACGTCGTCTTCCTGGACCCGCCCTACCCCCTGGACCAGCCCGCGCTCGCCGCGGTCCTGGGCAAGCTGGCCCCGCACCTCGCAGCCGGTGCCGTGGTGGTGGTGGAGCGGTCATCAAGGTCACATGAGCCGGAGTGGCCGGAAGGCCTGGAACGGTTTGCGGAGAAGAAGTACGGCGAGACTCGGCTGTGGTTCGCCGAACCGGCCAGCGGGCAGCAGGTCGACGTCGGGCCCGTGCCGGAGGACTGAGCCCGACTTAACGCTCGAGCCCGTCCCAACGCCGGGCCTGACTCAGGCCCGTCCCGAACCTCGTCAGGCGGACAGCTGATCCAGTTCGACCCCCGCCAGCACCTTGGCCGGGTGCGGCCCGCGTGCCGTCAGTGCAGCGGTCCATTCGGCCGGCCAGGGTTTCCGGGTGCCGGTCAGGATGATGTTCCCCGGGAACCCGCCCGTGAACATGCCGGCTTCGGCGAAGGCAGCGACGTCTGTCATGACCCGCCGCAGGGCCGCCACCTGGCTGCGGACCAGCGTCAGGCCCGGCTCGTCACCCACGTTCACGATCAGCACGCCCCGCTCCGTCAGGAGGGCCGAGGCTTCCTCGTAGAACTCCTTGCAGGCGAGGTGCTCGGGAGCCTCGGGGCCGGAGAAGATATCGAGGATGACGACGTCGAACCGGAGGTCCGCGGGCAGCTCGGCCAGCGCGCCGCGGGCGTCGCCGATGATCGTTTGCAGCCGGGTTCCCTCGGGCAGCGGCAGCTGCTCCAGCACAAAGTCCAGCAGTTCACGCTCCAGCTCCACGGCGTACTGCAGCGATCCCGGGCGGGTTGCCTGGATGTACCGGGCCAGGGTCAGGGCGCCCGCGCCAAGGTGCAGGGCGGTGATCGGCTCACCCCAAGGGGCGGCGAGGTCCACCATGTGGCCGATCCGGCGGAGGTACTCGTAGAAGATGTCTTCGGGATCCGCCAGATCAACGTGAGACTGTTCCGCACCGCCGATGCTGAGCACAAAGCCGCCGTCGGTGTAGGTGTCGGGTTCTATGACTGCATGCTGGCCGGTGGTCCGCAGGAACCGTGAGGCCGGCGGGGAGCCCTCAGTCACCGTCAGAGCCTGTCCCGGAGCGTCGCCAGCCGGGAAGCCGCTTCCTCAAGGACCTCGGTCCTCTTGCAGAAGGCAAACCGCAGCAGGCTCCGGGTCCTTTCCGCGCCCTCCGGGTGGCAGAAGACGGGAACGGGGATGGCAGCCACGCCCACCAGGGCCGGCAGGCGCCGGGCGAACTCCACGGAATCCAGGATCCCCAACGGCGAGGTGTCGACGTTGACGAAGTACGTGCCGTTCGGGATGAACACATCCAGCCCGGCTGCCCGGAGGCCGTCGCTGAGGATGTCCCGCTTTTTCTCGAGCGTGGCGGAGATGCCGTCATAAAAGGCATCCGGCAGCGCGAGCCCGGTCGCAATCGCACTCTGGAAGGGAGTGCCGGAACTGTAGGTGAGGAACTGCTTCACAGTCCGGACGGCAGACACCAGGTGCTGCGGCCCGCTCAGCCAGCCCACCTTCCAGCCGGTGAACGAGAACGTCTTGCCGGCCGAGGAGATAGTGATGGTCCGGTCCGCCGCTTCCGGCAGGGTGGCCACCGGGACGTGGCTCACGCCGAAGGTGAGGTGCTCATAGACTTCGTCGGTGATGATGAGCGCGTCATGCTTTCGCGCGAGGTCGACGACGCGCTGGAGGACTTCCCGGGGAAACACGGCACCGGTGGGATTGTGCGGATTGTTCAGCAGCACCACCTTGGTGCGGGCACTGAAGGCCGCCTCGAGGGCTGCGGGATCGGGAAGGAAATCGGGGGCCAGCAGCGGCGCTGTGACGTGGGTGGCCCCGGACAGTCCGATGATGGCGCCGTACGAGTCGTAGAAGGGCTCGAAGGTCAGGACTTCGTCCCCGGGGCCGACGAACGCCATCAGCGAGGCTGCGATCGCTTCGGTGGCGCCGGTGGTGACGATGATTTCCGTGTCGGGATCCGGCTCGAGCCCGTAGAACCGGCTCTGGTGCGCGGAGATGGCCTGGCGCAGTTCCGGGATGCCCTTGCCGGGAGCGTACTGGTTCAGACCCCGGGCGATGGCGGCCTGGGCCGCTGCCTTGATTTCCGCCGGACCGTCTTCGTCCGGGAATCCCTGGCCGAGGTTGATGGCGCCGGTCCGGACGGCCAGGGTGGTCATCTCTTCGAAGATCGTGACGCCCAGGGTTCCGTCGGCCGCCAGGAGGTTGGCACCGATGGCCGCACGCTGCCAGGGCGCCGGAAGTGTCTCTGTCATTGCTATCCTGCCTGTCCGTTCAGTCCCGCTGTCAGGTGCGGCTGATGCATCAAGTCATGGTATCCCGGCCCGCCCATACGGTAGGTTCGGAGCATGAGACGCGCCGTATGCCCAGGCTCCTTCGACCCCATCCACAACGGACACCTCGAGGTCATCGCCAGAGCCGCGAGCCTCTTTGACGAAGTCATCGTTGCGGTGTCAACGAACTACGCCAAGAAGTACCGCTTTCCGCTGGAGGAGCGGATCGAGATGGCCAAGGAGACGCTCGCCTCACTCCGCGGCATCGTGGTGGAGCCGGTCGGCGAAGGGCTCCTGGCCGAGTACTGCCGGCAGCGCGGTGTGTCCGCCATCGTCAAGGGGCTCCGGTCGTCGTCGGACTTTGACTACGAACTGCCCATGGCCACCATGAACCGCCAACTCAGCGGCGTGGAGACGGTCTTCCTGCCGGCGGAGGCGCACTACCTCCATTTGTCCTCCACGTTGATCAAGGAAGTGGCCGGCCTGGGCGGGAGTGTGTCCGAGTACGTGCCGAGGTCGGTGCTGAAACGCCTCATCGCTGGCCCGCCTGCGCCGGGCCAGCCGTCCAGAGGGTAGGCTTGTGCGGTACATTCCGGCCTCTGCCTTCGGGGGACGGCGCCCGGTTTGAGTCCGCCAAGGAGTTCAGGCTAAGATAATACGTCGGTCATATGTTCAACAGGAGTTCTCATTAAACGAGATGCAAGTTCGCCCTTGGTGCTTGATGTCAAGGACCTCGGACGCAGTCCCGGGAGCATGCGTACGCTGACGGAACATGTACCCGCGCCGGAAGATCTTGGCGTGGCGCTCATTGGCGTTCAGAAGGGCTCGGATATCGAGCTCGACCTGAGGCTTGAGGCCGTACACGAAGGAATTCTGGTATCAGGAACCGCAATCGCCGAAGTAACCGGTGAGTGCGGCCGATGCCTGGATCCCCTTGCGTATGACCTTGAGGTCAATGTGCAAGAACTTTTCTTCTACGAAGGCGCCTTGCCTTCCGACGAGGAAGACGATGAAGAGCAACGTCGAGTCGAGCACGATCTGATCGATCTTGAGCCGGTGTTGCGGGACGCAGTTGTTACCATGCTGCCGTTCCAGCCGGTGTGCCGGGAAGACTGCCAGGGTCTGTGTTCCGAATGTGGAGCGCGCCTGGAAGACGAGCCGGGGCACCACCACGAGGTCGTAGATCCTCGCTGGGCTGCCCTAGCTGATCTGGCTAAGCCTGACCGGCAAAATTGATTTGTAAGTGTTTTTCTAGAGAGAAATGAGTTAGCCGTGGCTGTTCCCAAGCGGAAAATGTCTCGCTCGAATACCCGCGCCCGCCGCTCCCAGTGGAAGGCAACTGCCCCCCACTTGGTGAAGACCATTGAGAACGGCCAGGTTACTTACAGCCTGCCGCACCAGGCAAAGGTCGTCACCGACTCGGCTGGCACTGCGCTGTTCCTTGAGTACAAGGGCCGCAAGGTCGCGGACGTCTAATCGGCCTACAAGCTGACTAGGATGTCTTCAACTGAAGAGCTTCTGAAGCGTCTCGGTGTCTCAATTGACGCCGGGACGCTTCGTCTTGCTCTGACACACCGTTCCTATGCCTACGAAAACGGCGGCATACCCACCAACGAACGCCTCGAGTTCCTCGGCGACTCCATTCTGGGGTTTTCGGTCACCGATGCGCTGTACCGTGACAATCCCTCGCTCCCCGAAGGGGACCTGGCCAAGCGCCGGTCCGCTGTCGTGAGCACCCGGGCCCTTGCCGGCATCGGACGCAGCCTCGGCATCGGCGACTACATCTACCTCGGCCAGGGCGAAAAGCTCACCGAGGGCAAAAACAAGGCCTCAATCCTGGCGGACACCATGGAAGCGCTCATCGGTGCAACGTATGTCTCCAACGACATCGAGACCGCCCGTCAGCTCGTCATGCGCCTGATCGGGCCGCTCCTCAAGGACGCAGCAGCCCTCGGCGCCGGCACTGACTGGAAGACCAGCATCCAGGAACTGGCGGCCGGCCGTCAGCTCGGCACCATCTACTACGCGGTGGAGGGCTCCGGCCCGGACCACGCGCGGACCTTTGTCGCCGAGCTGCAGATCGGCGGGAGGCCATACGGCAAAGGCTCTGGCCACTCCAAGAAGGAAGCCGAGCAGGAAGCGGCCGCCGACGCCTGGCGGAAGTTGTCCGGCATGGACACCGCCGCGCAGCCGCCGGAATCCGTCGCCGGGAGCTAGGCAACCGGTGCCTGAACTTCCCGAGGTCGAGGTGGTCCGCCGCGGCCTGGTGAGCTGGGTCCGCGGCCGGACCATCACCGGCGTCGAAATCCTGGATCCCCGGTCCATCCGGCGGCATGCACTGGGACCCGAGGACTTCGCCGGGAACCTTGAAGGCGCAAAGGTCCTTGACGTGGTCCGCCGGGGCAAGTTCCTGTGGATGCCTTTGCAGGAGGACTGCAGGGCGCGCGGGATGCATGCGGAAGCCGGCACCGCGCCCGGTCTTCCCGCCGTGGCGCTGATGGCCCACCTTGGCATGAGCGGCCAGCTGCTGATGCAGGACGCCGACGTTCCGGATGAAAAACACCTGAAAGTACGCCTCCGGCTGAGCCTGTGCGACGGCATGCCCGCGCAATTGAGGTTCGTTGACCAGCGGATTTTCGGAGGCCTGTTCGTCACCTCGCTGATCCCGACCGACGACGGCGGCCCCGGCGGGCTTGCCGAGGACCCGCTGCCGGTCATAGCCGAGGAGGCGTCCCACATTGCGCGCGATCCCCTCGACCCCTACTTTTCCTTCGACGACTTCTACCGCCGGCTCCGGAGCCGGAAGACCGGCCTTAAACGCGCGTTGCTGGACCAGGGCCTCGTCTCCGGAATCGGCAACATCTACGCGGACGAGGCCCTGTGGCGGGCCAAGCTTCACTACGCCCGCCCCACCGACACCCTGCGGCGGGCGGACGCCACGCGCGTTCTCGAAGCTGCCCGCGAGGTGATGACCGACGCCCTTGACGCGGGCGGCACCAGTTTCGACTCGCTATACGTGAACGTCAATGGCGCGTCAGGCTACTTCGACCGGTCCCTCAACGCCTACGGCAGGGAGGGGGAGGAATGCCGGCGCTGCGCCGCCGCCGGGATTGTCAGCCTGATGAAGCGCGAGCAGTTCATGAACCGGTCCTCCTACACCTGCCCCGTGTGCCAGCCGCGTCCCCGGAACGGCCGCTGGTGACGATTGCCACCGGCTCTTCCGGGCCGTAAATCCGGGGATCCGGGCCGTGTGGCAGTAGATTTAGGGCAGGACACGCAGCCGCTGCCGCCACTCAGGAGAACCGAAAAACCTTGCACCTCAAAAGTCTGACCGTCCGTGGCTTCAAGTCGTTTGCCTCCGCAACGACCTTCGACTTTGAGCCCGGAGTCACAGCTGTGGTGGGTCCCAACGGCTCGGGCAAGTCCAACGTGGTGGACGCACTGGCCTGGGTCATGGGGGAGCAAGGGGCCAAAACCCTGCGCGGCGGCAAGATGGAAGACGTCATTTTCGCCGGAACCTCCGGCCGGCCGCCGCTGGGCCGGGCGCACGTCTCGCTCACCATCGACAACACTGACGGCGCACTGCCCATCGACTACAGCGAAGTCACCATCTCCCGCACGCTGTTCCGCACCGGCGGCTCGGAATACGCCATCAACGGGGCCGGCTGCCGCCTGCTGGACATCCAGGAGCTGCTCTCGGACTCGGGCCTGGGACGCGAAATGCATGTCATCGTGGGTCAGGGCCAGCTCGACAAGGTCCTGCACGCCACGCCCGAGGACCGCCGCGGCTTCATCGAGGAAGCCGCGGGCATCCTCAAGCACCGGCGCCGCAAGGAGAAGACGGTCCGCAAGCTGGAGGCCATGCAGGCCAACCTCCAGCGGCTCAGCGACCTCACGGGTGAAATCCGGCGGCAGCTGACGCCGCTCGGCAAACAGGCAGAGGTTGCCCGGCGGGCCCAGACGGTCCAGTTTGAGGTCCGGGATGCCCGGGCCAGGCTGCTGGCCGATGATCTCGTCCAGCTGCAGAACGCCCTCGCCCAGGATGTCGCCGACGAATCCGCGCTCAAGGCCCGGCGTGCCGTGGTTGAGCAGGAACTCGAGGCAGGACGCCAGCGCCAGGCTGTGCTCGAACGGCTTGCGGCGGAGGCGACCCCACGCCTTAACGCCGCCCGGGACACGTGGTATCAGTTGTCGGCGGGACGCGAACGGCTACGGTCGCTCGGATCGCTGGCCCAGGAACGCTGCCGCCTGCTGGGCTCGGCGGACGCGGCGCCGGAACCCGGCCGCGATCCCGAGCAGCTGGAAAAGCAGGCGGCCCGGGTCCGGTCAGAACAGGCGGAGCTCGAACGCGAGATCGTCAGCCGGCGCAGTGCCCTCCAGGCAGCCACCGGCGCGAAAATCGAAGCTGAAAACGCCGCAGCGGCGGAGGAGAAGCGCCTCACGGCGGCGCTTCGGGCGGCGGCAGACCGCAGAGAAGGCCTGGCCCGGCTGGCCGGCCAGGTGGGTGCGGCGAGGTCTCGCGTGGAATCGGCGCAGGCTGAAGTCGGCAGGCTCCGCGAATCGCTCGCGGCAGGTGACGAGCGGCGGCGCCGGGCCCAGACCGAGTTCACGGCGCTGGAATCCCAGGTAGCGGGCGTCGAAGATGGTGAGGAGTCCCTCGACGCGGAATATGAGGAAGCCAGCGCCGCGCTGGACGCCGTCCTTGCCGAGATCGACTCGCTCCGGGGGTCCGAAAGGGAAGCCGTACGTGAACGCGACGCCCTCAAGGCACGGCGCGACGCCCTGCAGCTCGGCCTCAACCGCAAGGACGGGTCCGAGCATGCCCTCGGTGCCGGGCTGCCCGGCATCGTCGGATCACTGGCCTCGGCCCTGACCGTTGAAGCCGGTTATGAGGCAGCCGTTGCCGCCGCCCTCGGCAGCGCCTCGGACGCCGTCGTCGTGCAGGACAGCGCAACGGCTGCGGCTCTGGTGCGGCTGCTGAGGGACGACGACGCCGGCCGGGCCACGCTCCTGCTCGAATCGCCTCCCGCGCCATCGGCTGCTGACCGGACCGCTGACCGCGGTACTTTGCCGGCAGGTGCCCGCTGGGCCGTGGACCTGGTCGACGCTGCCGGTGCCGCTGCGGCGGCGGTACAGAAGCTGCTCGCGGCAACGGCCGTCGTCGGGGACCTGGACGCGGCGGCGAGCCTGATCGCCGGCCGGCCTGACCTCACAGCCGTCACGCAGGCGGGGGACGTGTTCACAGCATTGACCGTCACCGGCGGTTCCGCCAAGGCGCCGTCACTGCTTGAGGTGCAGGCCGCCGTCGACGACGCCGGGTCACGGCTGGAGGCCGTCACGGCCGGACTGGAGCAAAGCCGATTTGCCCTGGCCTCGGCGGAGGCCCGGCGGGCCGAGGCGCAGGACCGCGCGGACGCAGCGCTGGAAAGGCTGCATGAATCCGATGCGCGGCTCGCGGCGGTGGCCGAGCGGCTGGGCCACCTGAATTCCGTCCTGCGCAGCGCCGTGGGAGAGAGCGAACGGCTGGCCGCGTCCCTGGCCCGGGCCGAGGCCAACATCGGATCGGAGCAGGAAGCCCTGTCCGGGATCGCCGCCCGGCTGGCTGCCGCCCAGGAGGCCCCGGCCGAGGAAGAACCGTCCACTGAACACCGCGACGCACTGGCCCTCGCCGCGTCCCTGGCCCGGTCCGCCGAGATGGATGCCCGGCTGTCGCTGCGCAGCGGCGAAGAGCAGTTGGCGGCAATCGGCAACAGGGCGTCGTCCCTCGAGCGGGCGGCCGCTTCGGAACGCCGTGCCCGGCAAGAGGCAGCCGAGCGGGCCCGCCGTCGCAGGATCCAGGCCGGCCGGGCGGCCGCGGTGTCCGCGGCGGTGGAGCAGATCATCCGGTTCAGCGACGTCTCCGTCGAGCTCGCCGGACACGAGCGTGACCTCGCCGAGCAGAACAGGGAGCAGCGGGACAGCGAGCTGGCGGCCGTCCGCACGGCCAACGACGCCCTGGCCCGCGAACTGGCGGAACTGACGGATTCCGTGCACCGCGATGAGCTGGCGCGGGCACAGCAGCGGCTCCGGATCGAGGCGCTGGAGACAAAGTCGGTCGAAGAGCTCGGGCTCACCGCGGATCAGCTCGTGGCGGACTACGGGCCGGACCAGCCGGTACCCGTTCCTCCGGAGGCGTCCGCGGACAAGTGGGCAGCCTTGAGGGCGCCGGTTGACGACGACGGCAAGCCGCTCGCCGAGGGCAAGCCCTTTGTCCGGGCGGAGCAGGAAAAGCGGCTCCGCAAGGCCGAACGCGACCTGTCATCGCTGGGCAAGGTCAACCCGCTGGCGCTGGAGGAGTTCGCGGCGCTGGAGGAGAGGCACCAGTTCCTGAACACCCAGTTGGAGGACCTCAAAGCCAGCCGCAAGGACCTGCTGGACATCATCAAGGAAGTCGACGACCGTGTGCAGAAGGTCTTCGCCGAAGCCTTCGCCGACACCTCGGCACAGTTCGTGCGGGTCTTTGCCAGGCTGTTTCCCGGCGGCGAAGGCAGGCTGGTCCTGACCGAGCCCGGCGACATGCTGACCACGGGCATCGAGGTTGAAGCCAGGCCAGCCGGAAAGAAGATCAAGCGGCTCTCACTGCTCTCCGGAGGCGAACGGTCACTGACGGCGGTGGCTCTGCTCGTGGCGATCTTCAAGGCCCGGCCCTCGCCGTTCTATGTCATGGACGAGGTCGAGGCCGCACTCGATGACACCAACCTCGGCCGGCTCATTACGATCTTTGAAGAACTCCGCGAGTCCAGCCAGCTAATCGTGATCACCCACCAGAAGCGGACCATGGAAGTCGCGGACGCCCTTTACGGTGTGACCATGAGGGGCGACGGCGTCTCCACCGTCATCAGCCAGCGCCTGGGAGCCGAAGTCTAGGCGGCTGGCGTTGTCCGCACCGCCCGCGGCTGTTGTGAGAAGCTAGGGGAGTGAACGACATCCTCCCCATTCTTCTGCCCATTCTTGCTGCCTTGGCGGTCATCGGCGGCCTGGTTCCGGTACTGATGAAGGCCCGGAAGTCCGGCACCAAGTACTCCGGAACCCGGGACGCCAATGATCCGGCTCAGCCGCTCGGCGGCGGAGGGACCCTCCTTGAGGACCGCCCGCTGGCGCCCGCCGAGCGCAAGGCGCCGGACGCCGTCGACCTTGAAGGCTTCGAAGCCGAGGTCCCCGACGACGCCGCCGGCTTGGAAACCATCGCGGTGGAGACCCCGCTGCCCGTGGCGGGACGCCTCACCCGGCTGCGCGAGCGCCTGATCAAGTCCAACAACGTCCTCGGCAAGGGCCTGCTGGCACTGCTGTCCAGCGACAATATTGACGAGAACGTCTGGGACGAGGTGGAGGAGACGCTGCTCCTCGCCGACCTTGGCACCGAACCCACGATGCAGCTGGTTGATGCCCTGCGCGAGCGCGTGAAGGTGCTGGGCACGCGCGATCCCGAGCACGTGAAGGCCCTGCTCCGCGAGGAGCTCATCAAGCTCGTGGACCCGGACATGGACCGGAGCCTGCGGGTCGAACGGCATGCGGACAAGCCGGCCGTGATGATGATCGTGGGCGTCAACGGAGTGGGCAAGACCACCACCGTGGGCAAGCTGGCCCGCGTACTGGTCGCCGAGGACAAGGACGTTCTGCTCGGTGCCGCGGACACCTTCCGGGCCGCGGCCGCGGAACAGCTGGCCACATGGGGCCAGCGCGTGGGCGTCGCCACCGTGAAGTCTGACATCGACGGCGCGGATCCGGCGTCCGTCGCGTATGAGGCGGTCAAAGCGGGCATCGACCAGGAGGTCGACGTCGTCATGATTGACACCGCCGGGCGCCTGCAGAACAAGGTCGGCCTCATGGACGAGCTCAGCAAGGTCAAGCGCGTGATCGAAAAGCTGGCGGAGGTGGACGAGGTCCTCCTCGTCCTCGACGCCACCACGGGCCAGAACGGCCTCAACCAGGCTCGGGTCTTCGCCGAAGTGGTCAACATCACGGGCATCGTCCTGACCAAGTTGGACGGGACCGCCAAGGGCGGCATCGTGGTCGCCATCCAAAAGTCCCTCGGTGTACCGGTGAAGCTCATCGGACTCGGCGAGGGCGCGGACGACCTCGCCCCGTTCGAGGTCGAAGGCTTCGTCGACGCCCTGCTGAACTAGACTCACCGACCCACGTAAGCAGCACGCGCCGTTTCAGCCTGAGAACGGCGCGTGCTGCTGCCTAGCTGAGCCCGTCAGCGTCCGCCGGCTGCCGCTGCACCGTCTCCCGGGCCAGCAGCCAGGCTGCCGCCGCGAGCAGCAGGACGCCGCCGGTCACGGCGAACGCCCAGCCGTAGCCCAGCTGATCCGCCAGCAACCCGGCGAACACCGGGCCGAGGATGGCGCCGATGTCCGCGGTCATCTGGTAAGCCGCCAGCACCCTTCCGCCGGACCGCTCGCGGCCGATCACGTCCGCGACGGCCGCCTGCTGGGCCGGCCCCAGCAGTCCCGCACCGACGCCGGCAAGGGCGGACGCAGCCAGGAACCAGCCCAGCCCGTCCGTCAGGCCGATCCCGCCGGTCGCGGCGCCGGTGAGCACCAGGCCGGCGGTCATCATCGGCTTGCGGCCCAGGCTATCCGCCAGCCTGCCTGAAAAGGTGAGCGCCACGGCGTTCCCCGCGGCGAAGACAGCCAGCGCCCAGCCCGCCGCCTCCGGACCAGAGCCGAGCGCCGTGACGGCGAACAGAGGTACCGTGGCCATGCGCACGCCGAAGGTTGCCCAGCCGTTGGCAAAGCTTGAGAAGAGCGCCGCCCGGTACGCGCTGTCGCCGAGGGCCTCACCGAGTTTCATGGGCGGAGCCGCAGAACCGTCGCGGCGTTCGCTGCCCGGCACATGGCTGAGCTGCGTCTGCACCACGAGCGCGGCCAGGACCAGCGCTCCCGCATAGGCGAGGAAGGGAACGCGCAGCCCGAACCCGGCCAGCAGACCGCCCACGATGGGCCCGCACACATTGCCGATCAGGAACGCGGACGCGTAGGCGCCGGAAACCCGGCCGCGGCTTTCAGGCGGTGCCAGCCGGATGACGAGTGCCATGGAAGCGACCGTAAACATTACCGATCCGGCGCCGCCCAGCCCCCGGAACACCAGAAGCTGCCAGTAGTCCTGGGCAAAGGCGCAGGCCGCCGTGGATGCAGCCACAATCAGCAGTCCCGCCACGTAGACGGGGCGTTCGCCCAGCCTGCCGATGAGCGCCCCGCCGGCAGGGGCGAAGACCAGCCGCATGAAAGCAAAGATGCTGACAATCACGGCGGCCGCCGTCGCGCCGACGTCGAAAGTGGTGGCGAACTGTGGCAGCACCGGTGCCACCAGGCCAAATCCGAGGGCGATCAGGAACGCCGCGACGAGCATCACCTTGATGTCACGGGGGAGCGGGGCGTCGCCGGTCCGCCGGCCGACGCTAAACCGCAGTCTGCCGGCGGCGGGACGGAGGCGTGGCGTCATAAACGGGTGATCCTTGCGAAAAGGCCCGGAAGGGCGGATTGCGAGTGGTGAAACATAACCGTAACAAGCCAGATATGCACCATTTACTTCCGGGAGGTTGTTGTAACAGACCGGCAATCTAAATCCTCCGCCAGCGAAACACAGCGCGGCAAAACTTTACTTAGGACGCAAAAGGCGTTGGGCAGGCGGATCACTCCGCAGCATTCGATCAAGGGAGGACGTGCACCATGGAACTTACCGCAGGTCACGTATGGCTCATGGTTTCGGCGGCACTCGTGCTGTTCATGACACCAGGTCTGGCATTTTTCTACGGCGGCATGACGCGCGCCAAAGCTGCACTGAACATGATGATGATGAGCTTCATCTCCATCGGCATGGTTGGTGTGGTGTGGGTACTCTGGGGCGCTTCGATGAGCTCCGGCGAGGGATTCCTGCAGATTGTCGGGAACCCGTTCGCAACGTTCGGCCTCGAGGGCATCACTACCCCTGACGGCCTCATCAAGGTGGGCTACGCAGCCACCTTCGCAATCATCACCGTGGCACTGATCAGCGGCGCCATCGCAGACCGCGCCAAGTTCGGCGCCTGGAGCGTCTTCGTGCCTGTCTGGGTCACGCTGGTCTACTGCCCCCTCGCCTACATGGTCTGGGGTGGCGGGCTGTTTGGCGCCGAAGGCGCAATCGGCAAGGCGCTCGGCCCGGCGATTGACTTCGCCGGCGGCACCGTGGTCCACATCAACGCCGGCGTCGCGGCACTTGTCCTGGTCCTGATCATCGGCAACCGTAAGGGCTTCGGCAAGGACCCGAACCACCGCCCGCACAACATCCCGTTTGTGATGCTCGGCGCGGCCATCCTTTGGTTCGGCTGGTTCGGCTTCAACGGCGGCGCGGCCACCACGGCAGAGCAGGGCGGTCTGATCTGGGTCAACACCCTCGCGGCTCCGGCAGCAGCAATGCTGGGCTGGCTCATCACCGAGCGCATCCGCGACGGTCACCCGACCTCACTCGGCGCAGCGTCCGGCGTGGTTGCCGGCCTCGTCGCCATCACCCCGGCCTGTGCAAACGTCAGCCCCGTCGGCGCGCTCGGACTCGGCCTCGTGGCCGGTGCCGCCTCCGCCCTGGCAGTCGGGCTCAAGTTCCGCTGGGGCTTCGATGACTCCCTGGATGTTGTCGGCGTCCACCTCGTTTCGGGCATCATCGGCACCGTGGCCCTGGGCTTCATCGCCCTTCCCGCCGACGGCGTTGGCGGCGGCCTCTTCTATGGCGGCGGCCTGACCCAGCTCTGGGCCCAGCTCGCAGCGGCCGGCATCGCCATCGCATACTCTGCGATCCTCACCGCACTGATCGCACTGGCCATCCACAAGACCATGGGCTTCCGGGTCTCCCAGGAGCAGGAAGTTGTGGGCGTGGACCTCAGCCTGCACGCCGAGACCGCCTACGAGTTTGGAGTCGGCGGCCACGGCGGCAGCTTCCAACCGCTGCATGAACTGATCACCGGCAACACCCCGACGAGTGGCACCGACGCGGTTCCTGCGGGCACCGCCAGCGGCAAGGCAGAAGCAGCATCAGGCAAGGAAAGCGTGGGGGCATGAAACTGATTACAGCAATCGTCCGTCCGGAGAAGCTTGAATCCATCCGGGAAGGCCTGGAGGCCTACGGGGTCCAGGGCCTGACGGTCAGTGCCGCCAGCGGCTACGGGCGTCAGCGGGGCTACACCGAGGTCTACCGCGGCGCAGAGTACAACGTGGACCTGCTCCCCAAGATCCGCGTAGAGGTCCTGGCCACGGACGAACAGGCTGACGACATCCTGGATGTCATCATCTCCAGCTCCAACACGGGCCGGGCCGGCGACGGCAAGGTCTGGACGGTGGACGTATTTGAAGCGGTGCGGGTCCGGACCGGCGAACGGGGCGTAGCGGCCATCTAGCCGCAGCGTCTGAATACGCACAGTCTGCAGCACAGTCCCAGCCCAACGGGATGCAAACAGGGCCGGTCACCATTACGGTGGCCGGCCCTGTTGCGTGTCCGGGACCTGCGTGTCCGGGACCTGCGTGTCCGGGACCTGCGCGTCCGGACCTGGCGGCCCTGGCTGAACTATCCGGTGACCGAACCGGAACCTGGCCAGCCCACCGGGCCCGATGTGCCGGCGTCGTACTCTTCCAGCGGGACTTCGCCCCTGGACCAGGCCAGGAGTACGGGATCGACGATCCGCCAGCATTCTTCGGCGGTGTCACCCCGGACCGAAAGGAGCGGGTCGCCGTGCAGGACGCCCTCAAGGACTTCGCCGTACGGCAGCAGGTCCGACGCATTCAGCTCTGCAACGAGGGCGGCGCGGTCCAGGCTGAAGATGTCTCCCGGCCCGTTGACGTCGACGTCGAGCCGGAGGGTGTCCGGCCCAAAGCCGATCCGGAGCTGGTTGGGAGAGTCCTGGCCCGTAAATCCTCCGGGCAGGTGCGGAACCGGGCGGAACGTGACCACCGCTTCCTTGCGCTTGGCGCCGAGTGCCTTGCCGGACCGCAGGACGAAGGGCACTCCCTTCCACCGCCAGTTGTCGATGTCGACCTGGACCTCGGCGAGCGTCTCCGTGTTGAGTGCCGGATCGACGCCCTCCTCTTTGACGTAATCGGGAACGGCCCTGCCGCCGATGTTGCCGGCCCCGTAGCGCGCGCGCCGCGTGCTGGTCCCGTAGGGCGGCTTGATGCTGCTGGCACGGAGGACAGTGGCCACGGCGTCGCGCAGATCGCGCTCGCCGATCGTGGCCGGCGGCTCGATCGTCATCAGGGCCATGATCTGCAGCAGATGGCTTTGGATCATGTCCCGCAGGGCGCCGGCGTTGTCGTAATAGCGTGCCCGCCCTTCCAGGGCGAGATCCTCGTCAAAAATGATCTCCACCTTGGCGATGTGCACCCGGTTCCAGACCGGTTCGAGGAAATTGTTGGCAAACCGGAGCCCCAGGATGTTCAGGACCGTGGCTTTGCCGAGGAAATGGTCCACGCGGTGGATGTGGTCCTCGGGCACCAGGGTCAGCAGGGTCCGGTTCAGCTCGCGCGCTGACTCCTCGCCGGAGCCGAAGGGCTTTTCCATGACGAACCGCGTTCCGGCAGGGACCTGGTCCGGGGCAAGTACCTGGCAGGCCTTCTCGCTGACCTGGGGCGGCAGGGCGAAGTAGACGGCCACGGGCCCTTCCAACGACGCCAGCAGCGTGGCAAGTTCGCCCTCCGCCGTGACGTCGGCCTGGGCGTAGCGGGTAGATTCACGGACGCGTTCCAGTTCGGCTTTGCCGCCGGCATCGGCCCCGGCGTGGGCGTCGGCGAAGGCCTTGTCAATCCGCTCCAGCCACTGTTCCTGCGTCCACGGGTCAGATCCGGCGCCCACGAGTTTGAGCCCGCCCGCACGGCCTTTGGCCCCAAGACGGGCAAGGCCGGGCAACAGCAGCCGGCCGGTAAGGTCGCCGGTGGCGCCGAGGATGAGCAGGGTTTTTACAGTTGTTTGGCTCGTCACCTTGCCAGCATGCCATCTTGAAGGCGTGTCTTGGTACCCTAGATAGTCGAGTCCCGTCGTCGACGCAGTTGGAAACAACGGCTGAGACGCTGGTGTGCCGCAGGGCCGCCATCCGTACATCCACTGAAAGAAGTGCACGGCGCGTGTTCAATTCACTCTCTGACCGGTTGACAGCAACCTTCAAGAATCTCCGTGGCAAGGGCCGCCTCACCGAGGCCGACGTCGATGCCACAGTCCGCGAGATCCGCCGAGCCCTGCTGGACGCCGATGTTGCCGTGCCCGTGGTGCGGGAGTTCACCGGCCAGGTCCGTGAGCGCGCGCTCGGCGCCGAGGTCTCCGGGGCACTGAACCCGAGCCAGCAGATCGTGAAGATCGTCAACGAGGAGCTCGTTGAAATCCTCGGCGGAGAAACGCGCCGCATCCGGCTGGCCAAGACCGGACCCACTATCATCATGCTTGCCGGCCTCCAAGGCGCCGGCAAGACCACCCTCGCCGGCAAGCTCTCCAAGTGGCTCAAGGGGCAGGGTCACAGCCCCATCCTGGTGGCCGCCGACCTCCAGCGGCCCAACGCCGTGACGCAGTTGCAGGTCGTCGGCCAGCGCGCCGGCGTCCCGGTCTTCGCCCCGCACCCGGGCGCCACCTCCGAGCTGGAGCACCCGGCAGGCGACCCCGTCGCCGTCGCCCGGGCCGGCGTGGAGGAGGCCCGCCAGAAGCTGCACGACGTCGTCATCGTTGACACCGCCGGGCGCCTCGGCGTGGACGCCGACATGATGGAACAGGCACGCCAGATCCGGCGGGCCATCGTCCCCAACGAAGTCCTCTTCGTGATCGATGCCATGATCGGCCAGGACGCCGTCAACACGGCGATGGCCTTCGACGAAGGCGTCAACTTCACCGGCATCGTCCTGTCAAAGCTCGACGGCGACGCCCGCGGCGGTGCCGCGCTTTCGGTCGCGTCGGTCACCGGCAAGCCCGTGATGTTCGCGTCCACCGGCGAAGGCCTGGACGACTTCGAGCTGTTCCACCCGGACCGTATGGCGTCCCGCATCCTTGACATGGGTGACGTCCTCACCCTGATCGAGCAGGCGGAGAAGTCCTGGGACAAGGACGAAGCTGCCCGGATGGCGAAGAAGTTCGCCGACCAGGAAGACTTCACGCTGGATGACTTCCTCGCCCAGATGCAGCAGATCCGCAACATGGGCTCCATGAAGAAAATGCTCATGATGATGCCCGGCGCGCAGAACATCCGCCAGCAGCTGGAGCAGTTCGATGAGCGCGAGATCGACCGTGTCGAGGCGATTGTCCGCTCCATGACTCCGCACGAGCGTCTGGCACCGAAGATCATCAACGGCTCGCGGCGCGCCCGTATCGCCAAGGGCTCGGGCGTCCATGTCTCCGAGGTCAACGGGCTGCTCGAGCGCTTCGCGCAGGCCCAGAAGATGATGAAGAAGATGGCCCAGGGCGGCGGCATGCCCGGCATGCCGGGCATGGGACCGGGCGGCGGTGCGCGCAAGGGTGCCAAGAACGCGCCGAAGAAGAAGGCCCGGTCCGGCAACCCCGCCAAGGCGGCCCAGGAGCTCCGTGACGCGGAGGCCCGGCGTGCCAGCGCCGCCAAGGCGCTCCCCACCGGGGCTGCCTTCGGCCAGCAGGGCGGCGACTTCGACCCGTCACAGCTGAACCTCCCCAAGGGTTTTGACAAGTTCCTGGGCGGCAAATAGGCGCACGGTCATGTCGGCCGGCGCTGATGTCAGACCGCTGCCATATGGTTGGGTCATGTTTAAGCAGCGGGTAGTGTTCGTCCACGGTGCCGGGAACTTCGGCTCCGCCGCTTGGCCGCGCCAGCACGGGATGGCCCTGCAGTACGACGCCCTGTTCCTGCGCCGGCACGGCTTCGACGCCGAGGCCGAGCCCCTGGAAACTGATTTCGCCGCTGACGCCCGGATTGTGCTGCGCTCACTCGCGGATGACGGCCGCGGCGCTGCCGGCGGACATGTCGTGGCACATTCCCAGGGTGCCATTGCCGCGATGATGGCCGCCGTTGAACGCCCCGACCTCGTGTTCTCGCTGACGCTGGTGGAGCCGGCCTGCCTGTCGCTGACCGCCGAACTGCCGGCCACGGCTGCCCACCGGGCACTGATGGAGCCCCTGTTCGATGTCCGGCACCAGCTCGGCGACGACGACTATGAGCGGGAGTTCGTCCGGCGGGCGTTTGCCGCGGACGCCCCAGACCCCAGTACTCCCGAGGCACGGCGGGCGGCCAGGCGGCTGCGTTTGCAGGCGCCGCCCTGGCAGGCTCCGCTGCAGATCGTGCCCGGCGTCCCCACCCTCGTCCTCACCGGCGGGTGGGAGCCCCTGTACGAGGAAATCGCCGGCTACCTGCGGGAGACCGGCGCCCAGCACCGCACTGCTGCGGGCGGGCACCGGCCCCAGGATACTCCCGAGGGAGACCGTTTCATCCGGTCGTTTATCGCCGAGGTCAGCCGGCGGCAGCAGCCGCGGGCCTCCTGACCCCGGCGTGCCCCGGACCCCGGGGTGCCCCGGACCCCGGCGGGCCCCTGCGCCTCCGGACCCCGGGTGCCACGACCCCGTCCGGCCGGCCCCCAATGCGAGCCGGACGGGACGCCCAAAGAGCCGTCAGTTGCGGGCTGACTCGGGAACCCGCAGCTCCGGCAGGTAGACCTTGCCGCCGGCGGCAAGGAACTCCTGGCTCTTCTCGCGCATCCCTTCAGCCATCTCGGCCAGGGCCGCCTGCGCTTCCGCCGAGCCGTATTCGTTGCGGATGTCCTGGCTGATCCGCATGGAGCAGAACTTCGGACCGCACATGGAGCAGAAGTGCGCGGTCTTGGCCGGCTCCGCGGGCAGCGTCTCGTCGTGGAAGGCCTCGGCCGTCACCGGGTCAAGGGATAGCGCGAACTGGTCGCGCCAGCGGAACTCGAAGCGCGCCTTGGACAGCGCGTCGTCCCTCGCGTTGGCGCCGGGGTGACCCTTGGCGAGATCCGCGGCGTGGGCCGCGATCTTGTAGGTGATCACGCCGGTCTTCACATCGTCCTTGTTGGGCAGGCCCAGGTGTTCCTTCGGAGTCACGTAGCAGAGCATGGCCGTGCCGTATCGGGCGATCTCCGTGGCGCCGATGGCGGACGTGATGTGGTCGTAGCCCGGTGCCACGTCCGTGACCAGCGGTCCGAGCGTGTAGAACGGGGCTCCTTTGCACAGTTCCTGCTGGCGCTCCACGTTTTCCCGGACCAGATGGAAGGGGATGTGACCCGGGCCTTCCACCATGACCTGGACGTCGAATTCCCAGGCCCGCTGGGTCAGTTCGGCCAGCGTGTCGAGTTCGGCGAACTGGGCGGCGTCGTTGGCATCTGCCGTGGCGCCCGGCCGCAGGCCGTCTCCCAGCGAAAACGCGACGTCGTACTTCGCGAAGATCTCGCACAGCTCGTCAAAGTGCGTGTAGAGGAAGTTTTCCTTGTGATGCGCGAGGCACCAGCCGGCCATGATGGACCCGCCGCGGGACACGATGCCGGTCACGCGGTTGGCGGTCAGCGGCACGTAGCGCAGCAGCACGCCGGCGTGGATGGTCATGTAGTCCACGCCCTGCTCGCACTGCTCAATGACGGTGTCCCGGAAGATCTCCCACGTCAGGGCGTTGGCTTCGCCGTTGACCTTTTCCAGCGCCTGGTAGATGGGAACGGTTCCGATCGGCACGGGGGAGTTGCGGATCAGCCATTCCCGCGTGGTGTGGATGTCATCGCCGGTGGAGAGGTCCATGACGGTGTCAGCACCCCACTGCGTGGCCCACTGCAGCTTGTCCACCTCCTCGGCAATGGAACTGGTGACCGCCGAGTTCCCGATGTTGGCGTTGATCTTCACCAGGAAGGCCTTGCCGATGATCATCGGCTCCGACTCCGGGTGGTTGATGTTGTTCGGGATGATGGCCCGCCCGGCCGCCACCTCGCTGCGCACCAGTTCAACGTCGCAGTTCTCGCGCAGGGCAACGAAGCGCATCTCCGGAGTCACCACGCCCTGCCGGGCATAGTGCATCTGCGTCACCGTCTTACCGCCGACGGCGCGGCGGGGCACCGGCTGCGCTCCCTTCCACTCCGCGGAAGCTGCGCCGCGGCGAACGGCTGAGCGGCCGTCGTCGAGCAGGTTCCGTTCCCGGCCGCTGTACGGCTCGGTGTCGCCGCGGGCCTCGATCCACTCCGCGCGGAACGGCGCCAGGCCCACCACCGGGTCGCTGCCCGGACCGGCCGTGCGGTAAACGCGCAGCGGCTCGTTTTGCTCCCCGTTGGGTGATGGCTCCAGCGCGATCTCCGTCACCGGAACCCGGAGGCCGTCCCCTTCCAGATAGGCCAAAGAATGCGACTTCAGCGACTGGGTGGTGTCCTGTGCCGCCTCGTTTTGGGCAGGGCTCAGTTGGGTTTTGTGGGTGTTCATTTACTGCTCACTTCCTTCGCCGGCATTACCCGGACAGGTTCAACGGTCGCAGGCTGCGCTAGCCCGATCTCAGCCCCTGCAGGGGCACCCGTGTGGTCGTAGACGAAGCTACCACAGGGCAGCGGGCCTGTGCCCGTCATGTCCGGTGTGACTGCGGGTGACAGCGGGCCGGGGATGGCGCCCATGCCCCGGCCAAGGGCGGATTAGGCTGGAGGCATGGCGCGCATCATCGAATTCAGCGGAACCGTGCTCACAGCCCCGGACCAGGAGCGGCACGGGCTCTGGGCCGTGGACGGCCGGCTGACCTTCGAGCGGCCGCCCGAAGGCCCGGACGTGGTGCTGGGCGGCTGGGTGCTGCCGGGATTCGTGGACGCACACTGCCACATCGGGCTGGGTCCCGCCGGTGCCGTGGACGACGACGTTGCCCACGCCCAGGCGATGACGGACCGGAATGCCGGCACGCTGCTGGTCCGGGACGCGGGGGCTGCCAGCGACACCCGGTGGCTGCAGCAGGCGCCGGATGCTCCGAGGATCATCCGGGCCGGGCGGCACATCGCCCGGACGCGGCGCTACCTGCGCAACTTCGCCGTGGAGGTCGAGCCGGAGGATCTCGTGGAGGCGGCACGGAAGCAGGCACGGGCCGGGGACGGCTGGGTCAAGCTGGTGGGGGACTGGATCGACCGCGACGCCGGCGACCTCGCGCCGTCGTTTCCCGCCGCAGCGGTACGGGACGCGGTCAGCGCCGCCCACGATGAAGGCGCCCGGGTCACCGCACACTGCTTCGGGGAAGACACCCTGGACGACATGCTTGACGCCGGAATCGACTGCATCGAACACGGCACGGGGCTCTTGCCTCGGCACATCCCCCGGTTCGTGGAGCAGCAGGTGCCGATCGTTCCCACGCTCATCAACATCGCAACGTTCCCGGACATCGCGGCCCGGGCGGAAGCCAAGTTTCCGCGGTATGCGGCCCACA
Organism: Arthrobacter sp. ZGTC131; assembly: GCF_002929275.1. Lineage (GTDB taxonomy): Bacteria > Actinomycetota > Actinomycetes > Actinomycetales > Micrococcaceae > Arthrobacter. Next base: position 19,605 of record NZ_PJIK01000001.1, on the reverse strand, counting down.
TGCGCGGGCTGTGGGAGCGCCGGGAAGAACGCGTCCTGGAAGCCTACGAGGCCGGGGTCCAGGTCTTCGCCGGGACCGATGCCGGCAGTGTGATCGGGCACGGCCGGATAGCCGACGAGATCCTTACCCTGCACGCGGCCGGCCTTCCGGCGGCTGCCGCGCTCGATGCCGCGTGCTGGGGTGCCCGCCGGTGGCTGGGGGCTGACGGCCTGGCCGAAGGGGCCAGTGCGGACGTGGTCCTGTGCTCGGAGGACCCCCGCTCGGAACCGGAAACCATCCGCGACCTGAAAGGCGTGGTGCTGCGCGGGAACCTTGTCCGTTAGGAATAAATTGAAGCTTCAAGTAATTTAGAGATGTAGGGACCATCGAAATCCGGTGGCCGCGGAGTCAGGGAGTACTCAATGACAACAGCATCCAGCAGCCAGGATCTTCTTCCTGCCGATCTCACCATGGGCACCGTCATGCTCAAGGTGGGGGACATGAACCTGATGACCGACTACTACCAGCGGGCCCTCGGCCTCGACGTCGTGGCAGAGCAGGACGGCGGACTCTACCTTGGGCGGCTTCAGACGCCGCTGGTTCACCTTGCCCCCGCGCCGGGACTGAACGTTCCCGGCCGGGGCGAAGCGGGCCTCTTCCACACCGCGCTCCTCTTCGACAACCAGGCGGCGCTCGCAGCCACCGTGGCCAGCGCTGCACAGTACGAGCCGCAGTCCTTCACGGGCAGCGCCGACCACCTCGTCAGCGAGGCCTTCTACTTCAGCGACCCCGAGGGCAACGGCATTGAGCTCTACTGGGACCGCCCCCGCGAAACCTGGGACTGGGACGGCAAGAACGTCGTCATGGACAGCCTCGCACTGCCGCCGCAGCGGTATCTGCAGGACCACCTGACCCAGGAGTCGGTGGACGGCCAGCGCGGCACCGGGGCCGGCGTTGGGCACGTGCACCTGCAGGTTGGCGACGTCCAGTCGGCCCACGACTTCTACGTCGGCACGCTCGGGTTCGAAAAGACGGCAGGCTGGCACGGCCAGGCGCTCTTCGTTTCGGCCGGCCGCTACCACCACCACATGGCCATGAATGTCTGGAACAGCCGCGGCGCCGGCCCGCGTCGCGACACCCTGGGCCTGGGCGAGGTGCTGATTGAAGTCCCGTCCGGTGACGACGTCGGAGCCCTCGCGGACCGGCTGAAGGTTGCCGGGGTCGCCTCCCACCACACGGGGGCTGAGCTTGGCTTCGAGGACCCCTGGCGCAACCGGATCCGCGTGGCCGTGCGCTAAGGCCTTCCGGCCGGGCATGTGCGCCGTGGGTTAGGCTGAATCCGAACAGCCCGGGCGGCCGCCGCCGCTGCCCGGGGGCACACGCCGTCGACGGAACGAGGACGAACTCCATGGGCTTCACCGAAATATTTGTCGCCACCCACAAGGATGCCCTCAAGCGCGCCGAAGAGCTGGATGGCGGGGGCGCCGCTGCCGGAGCAGCTGTCCGCATTCCCGGCATCAGCGACTTTGAAATCGAACAGCTCGGGGACCTCGCCGGCGCTGCCGTGCACGCGGCCGGCGCCGACTATGAACTTGCCATGGTGGACGTCGCCAGCGACTCCCTCCTCGGTGTGCCGGCCGCCATGGTCCGGGCGCTCGCTGAGCTGCTCAGTTACGAGTCCGAAGGCGAGGGCAACGTCCTCGATGACGTTGCCGAGCGGTGGGCGGCCGAGGAGGACATGCCCTTCGGCGCCGAGGACGCCCGGAAGTATGTCCAGCAGTTGGCGGAGCTCGCCGGCAGCGTCGACGAGAACAGCAGGACCGGCCTCTACGTGTGGTCTTCCTGACAGCGGCCTTGCGTCAAACAGGGTCGCCGCGCATGTCAAGTCGAAATAACGCGGCCGATCTGGCACAATAAACAGGTACTCGATCTGCGTGGCCCCTCTCTCCGCGTCTGGATCCTGTCCTTATGAACCCCCTAGTACGGCCCGCCCCACGGGTGCAGAACGTCGGGTTCGACCCCGTTTCAGAAACAGGAGTGACCACAAAAGTGGCCGTAAAGATTCGCCTTAAGCGCTTCGGTAAGATGCGCGCACCGTACTACCGCATCGTCGTCATGGACGCACGCTCCAAGCGTGACGGCCGTGCCATCGAAGAGATCGGCAAGTACCACCCCACCGAAGAGCCCTCGTACATCGAGGTCGACTCGGACCGTGCCCAGTACTGGCTCGGCGTCGGCGCACAGCCGTCCGAGCAGGTTGCCGCGATCCTCAAGGTCACGGGTGACTGGCAGAAGTTCAAGGGTCTCCCGGGCCAGGAAGGCACCTTGAAGACCAAGGTCGCCAAGGAAGCCTTCGTTGCCCCGGAAAAGGGTTCCGTGATCATCCCGGAAGCCATCACCAAGAAGGCCAAGGCAGAAGCTCCCGCCGAGGCTGAAGCAGAGACCACCGAGGCTGAGTAAATTGCTGGCAGAAGCGCTCGAACACCTTGTCCGCGGAATCGTTGACTCCCCTGAGGATGTCAAGGTAAGCGCCAAGAACAACCGCCGCGGGGATACCCTCGAGGTGCGCGTTCACCAGGATGACCTGGGACGGGTAATCGGACGCCAGGGCCGCACCGCCCGCGCACTGCGCACGGTTGTAGCGGCGCTGGCAGATGGCGAGCAGGTCAGGGTCGACGTCGTCGACACCGACCGCCGCCGGTAACGCGCCTGCAACACTTGTCTTGAGTCCGGCCCCTTCACCAGCTAACGGTGGAGGGGCCGGACTGCTTTCACGGCGAACACCACCCCCAATTTTTCACAACGCACTCCGGAACAGAGGAACACATGCAGCTTCAGGTGGCACGAATCGGTAAGCCCCATGGAATCCGTGGCGAGGTGACCGTGCAGGTGCTCACCGATGCCCCCGGCGACCGGTTCGTCCCCGGCACCGAATTCGTGGTCGAGCCCGCCTCGGCCGGACCGCTCACGGTTCACAGTGCCCGCTGGAACAAGGACATCCTCCTGATTGCCTTCGAGGAAATTGAAACCCGGAACGAGGCCGAAACCCTCCGCGGCGCCAAGCTGTTCGTCGAGTCCGAAGAGCTTGAAGACAACGACGACGAAGGCTGGTACGAGCACGAACTCGTAGGCCTGGAAGCGCGGGTCGGCTCGCAGGTGGTGGGCAAGGTGTCCGGCCTGAACACCATGCCGGTGCAGGACCTGCTCGTGGTGAAGACGCCCGACGGCAAGGAGATCCTGATCCCGTTCGTTGAGCAGATCGTCCCCGAAGTCAACGTCGCGGAAGGCTATGTCCTGGTGACGCCGCCCCCAGGCCTCTTCGAGATCAACCTCGAGGATGCCGGCGCCGCCGAAGCCGGGGAGCCGGAAGCCGGGGACTCCGACGCCGGGGACTCCGAGCCGGGGGCCAAAGCCTAGATGAGAATCGACGTCGTCAGTATTTTTCCCGAGTACCTGGCACCGCTGGAACTCTCGCTGATCGGCAAGGCCAGGCAGGACGGCCTGCTGGACCTCAACGTCCACGACCTCCGCTCCTTCACTACCGACCGCCACCGCACCGTGGACGATACTCCCTACGGCGGCGGTGCCGGCATGGTCATGAAAGCCGAGCCGTGGGCCCAGGCCCTGGCGTCGGTGGCCGCGGCCCAGCCGGCGGACGCCGGCAGGAAGCCGGTGCTCATCGTGCCGTCCCCGGCAGGGGAGCGCTTCAACCAGGCGCTGGCGTACGAACTTGCCGAAGAGGACCAGTTGGTTTTCGCCTGCGGCCGCTATGAAGGCATCGATGAACGCGTCATTGAATGGGCGGAAGAGCACTTCACCGTTCGCCCGGTCAGCCTCGGGGACTACGTCCTCAACGGCGGCGAGGTCGCCGTCCTGGCCATGGTGGAGGCCATCGGCAGGCTGTTGCCGGGCGTCGTGGGCAACCCCGAGTCCCTCGTGGAGGAGTCCCATTCGGACGGCCTGCTCGAGTACCCCGTCTACACCAAGCCCTCCGTCTGGCGCGAGCGGGAGGTGCCGGAAGTCCTGCTCAGCGGGAACCACGGCAAGATCGCCCAGTGGCGCCGGCACGAGCAGTACCGCCGGACGGCGGAACGCCGGCCTGACCTGCTGGAGACGTTCGACGCCGGACGTCTTCCCCGCGCTGACCGCTCCGCGCTCGCGGACCTGGGGTACGACGTCGTCGACGGCCGCCTCAAGCGCCGCCCGGAGCCCGGAAGCGCCGCCTCCGCCTGACTGTCCGCCGCGATTGGCTGTAGACCGCCGAGTGTGGCAAAATTAGTCCTTGTGTCTGCTGGGTCCGCACCTGCCACAGGGGGAGCGCAACCAACAGCAAGGCAACCCGGTACCGCCAATCAGTGGCGGGACCGGACCACAACACTTTCGGCGGGAATTCCCGGGCCATAAATCCGGGCTTGGCCGCCGTGACCCAAAGTGAATGACCTGTGGCGTTCACCAGGAGTGGATCAATGCATATCCTCGATTCCGTAGATGCAGCCTCGCTGCGCACCGATGTTCCCCAGTTCCGCGCGGGTGACACCATCAAGGTTCACGTGAACATCATCGAAGGCAAGAACTCCCGTGTCCAGGTATTCCAGGGCTTCGTCCTGGGCCGCCAGGGTGACGGCATCCGCGAAACCTTCACCGTCCGCAAGGTTTCCTTCGGCGTCGGTGTGGAGCGTACCTTCCCGGTGCACTCCCCGATCATCGACAAGATCGAACTCGTCACCAAGGGTGACGTGCGCCGCGCCAAGCTTTACTACATGCGTGCACTGCGCGGTAAGGCTGCGAAGATCAAGGAAAAGCGCGACTTCAGCACCGCCAAGTAAGTCCTTCCGGACTTTCAGGGCGGGTCCCGAACCCGTATCCGGCCAGCGCCGGAGCCATCCGCAACAGCGTTACAGGATACGGACCATGGACCAGACGAAACGCCAGCCAGGGAAACCGGGCTGGCGTTTTGCGTTGGTGGCACTGGCGCTGGCGGTGATCGTCAGCGGGCTGATCCGCTCGCTGTGGCTGGACGTGTACTACATACCATCGGCCTCCATGGAACCGCTGTTCGACACCGGCGACCGGATCCTGGTCTCCCGCACCGGCTTCCAGTCGGAGCCGATCCGGCGCGGCGACGTAGTGGTATTCGATGGCCGGGGCTCTTTTGCACCGCTCAACAGCGGTTCCGGCCCGCTGGAGGACGCACTGGCGGACACCGGGCACTGGCTGGGACTCACCGGCAGTGATACTACATACGTAAAGCGGGTAATCGGCCTGCCCGGCGACCACGTGGTCTGTTGCGACGCCGAAGCGCGGCTCACAGTGAACGGCCAGCCGCTCGTGGAGCCCTACCTCTATGACGGGGACCCGGCGAGCAGCCAGAAATTCAACGTGACGGTTCCGGCGGGGCGGCTCTGGCTGTTGGGCGACCACCGCTCCGTGTCGGCCGACTCGCGCAGCCTGCTGGGTGCGCCCGGCGGCGGTATGGTTCGGGAGGACAAGGTGATCGGCCGGCCGGTACAGATCATCTGGCCGCTTGATAGATTTGCCCCAGTGGCGCGGCCGCCGTTGGCGGCCGCAACTACAACGAAGGACGGACAGTAGATGCCGGAAAGAGATCCCGGGACTTCCGAGCCGCAGCAGACTGCTGCCCGGCAGGGAAGGCACGTTTCGGGAGAGCCCGATTCGGCCGTGGCCGTCCCTGGAGACCCTGCACCCGGGCATCCTGGTTCCGGAGTGCCTGTATCGGCCGCGCCGGTATCTGACGTGCCCGCCTCCCCAGGGCCCGTATCTGCAGAGCCCGGCTCCGGGTCTGCCTCCGGGAAGGACGCCCCGGCAGAGCCCGCCTCGCGACGGGCCGCAGACGCAGGCCGAAAGAGGCCGGCTCCTGCCCGCAACCCCTTCCTGCTGTGGCTGAAGGAAATCGCCACGGTGGTGGTGATCGCCGTCGTGCTGTCCTTCCTCATCAAGACGTTCCTGTTCCGCGCCTTCTACATTCCGTCCGAGTCCATGGTGAGCACCCTGGACATCAACGACCGCATCTTCGTCAACCTGCTCGTTCCGGAGCCGTTTGCCCTGGAACGTGGGGACGTGGTGGTGTTCAAGGACACCAAGGGCTGGCTGCCGCCCACTCCGCAGAAGGCCGACGGGCCGTTCACCTTCGTCGAGGACGGGCTGACGTTCGTGGGCCTGCTGCCGGACAACTCCGAACAGCACCTCGTCAAGCGCGTCATCGGGCTACCCGGAGACCAGGTCATCTGCTGCGACGCCGACGGCAAGCTCACGGTCAATGAGGCCCCGCTGGACGAGAAGTACGTCAACCCGGCAGAAGTGCCGCTGGTGCGCAGCTTCGACGTCGAGGTGCCGGCCGGCAAGGTCTGGGTCATGGGGGACAACCGCAACCATTCCGCGGACTCCCGCGCACACACGGACTCCAACGGCGGGTTCGTAGACATCGCCGACATCGAGGGCAAGGCCGCCGTCATCGCCTGGCCGCTGAACCGCTGGGCGGCCCTGGACAACTACCCCGACGTGTTCAAGAACGTCCCGTCGGCAGGCTAGCCATGTCCGTTGCACCCACCCTTGACTACGAGAAGCGCTTTCTTCCGCGGGGAGCGCGGTTCCTGGCGGGCGTCGACGAGGTGGGCCGCGGGGCCCTCGCCGGACCAGTAAGTGTGGGAATCGCCGTGGTGGACCTACGGCAGATGAAGCTCCTGGCGGACGTCCGTGACAGCAAGCTGCTGAAAGCAGCCGACCGTGAACGGCTGGATCCGCTGGTCCGGGCCTGGAGCGTGGCCTGTGCGGTGGGGCACGCCAGCGCCCGGGAAATCGATGAACTGGGCATCATGGGTGCCCTCCGAACGGCCGGGAACCGGGCATGGTTCGAGATCCTGGGGACGGGCATCACACCGGATGTGGTCCTGCTGGACGGCAGCCACAACTGGCTGTCGCCGGACATCCAACCGTCTTTGTTTGACGAGGTCCTCGTGGATCCGGGCTGCGATGCGCCGGTGCACACCCTGGTCAAGGCCGACATGCAGTGCCTGAGCGTGGCTGCAGCGAGCGTCCTGGCCAAGGTGGAGCGGGACCGCACCATGCAGGAGCTGCACCTTGAGTACCCGGCTTTCGGCTGGGACGTCAACAAGGGCTACGGGACGGCAGCGCACCGGGAGGCCATCCGGGCCTCCGGCCCCAGCCCGTATCACCGGGTCAGCTGGAACCTGCTGTCTGAGTAGGCTTTCCCGGCGGGTGGCTGGCACGTGGCAGCTTCTGGATGCTGCCTGGACCGGTTGAGGTTCGGCTGGACGGGTGCCGGTGCGCGCGGGCCCGCTACATGGTGCAAGATGGAACCATGAGTGCCGAAGACCTTGAGAACTACGAAACCGACATGGAGCTACAGCTCTACCGTGAATACCGCGACGTCGTCGGGCTGTTCAGCTACGTGGTCGAAACCGAGCGGCGCTTCTACCTTGCCAACCACGTGGACCTGCAGGCGCGCAGCGCCGACGGCGAGGTCTACTTCGACCTCACGCTCCAGGATGCCTGGGTCTGGGACGTCTACCGTTCGGCACGGTTCGTCAAGAGCGTCCGCGTCATCACGTTCAAGGACGTCAACGTCGAGGAACTCCCGCGCAGCGAGGAGCTGGCATTGCCCAAGGACGTTGACTTGGGGAACTAGGAGCTGCACGCGAAGACATCGAGGTTTTCGGCCATCCGGTCCGGGCGCACGGACTTGGGAATGACCACCACCACGCGCTGGATGAGCCAGCGCAGCACCACCTGCGCGACGGACTTGCCATGGTGGTTGGCGATGGACGCAAGGGTCGGGTCGGAGAAGAGGTTGTTCCTTCCTTCGGCAAACGGACCCCACGACTCGTGCTGGACGCCGTGCTCCGGCATGTAGTCGTGCTCCGCCTGCCGCTGGTAGAAGGGGTGTGTTTCGATTTGGTTCACGGCCGGGGTGATGTCGTTGTGGGTGATCAGGTCGATGAGCCGGTCTGAGTGAAAGTTCGACACGCCGATCGCTCGGATGTGGCCCTCGGCATGGAGGTCCTGCATGGCGCGCCACTGGCTGTAGTAGTCGCCGTAGGGCTGGTGCATGAGGTACAGGTCAATGGTGTCTAGGCCGAGGCGGCGCAGCAAGTTCTCAAACGCCCGCCAAGTGTTGCCCTCGCCCGGGTCCTGGACCCGCAGCTTCGTGGTGATAAACAGTTCGTCGCGGGCGATGCCGCTGTTCCTGATGGCGCGGCCGACTGCTTCCTCGTTCTGGTGTTCCTGCCACGGGGCCGGCTCCGGCTGTCCTCCGGCTAACAGGCGTCGGGGAGCTGTTGCCACTCTTCCTCCACACGCCTGTCCTGCCCCTGGTTTTCCCACATAGCTCGATCGGTCTCTGTCCCGCGTGGCGGCGCCCCCGCAGTCTTGTTGCGGAGGTAGAAATGAAAGCCAAAGACCTGCTGGGCCGGCGCGGCGAAGAGCTCGCGGCCGAGTATCTTGAATCGCTGGGCATGCTGATCGTGGAGCGCAACTGGCGCTGTCCCGACGGCGAAATCGACATCGTTGCCTTGGACGGCGATGCGCTCGTCATCGCGGAAGTGAAGACCCGGCGGTCGCTCGCCTATGGCCACCCGTTCGAGGCCGTGGGTTCGGACAAGCTTGCCCGCCTGCATCGCCTGGGCTCAGCCTGGTGCCGCGATCATGAGCTTCGGATGCCGCTGCGCCGTGTGGACGTCATTGCTGTCCTGGATGACGGCGTGTGCGAGCCGACCCTTGAACACCTCAAGGGGGTGGGGTAGTGGCGCTGGGACGAACGTATTCGGTGGCCCTGGTGGGACTGAACGGCTATATCGTGGAGGTCGAGGCCGATATAGGCCAGACTCTGCCCGCATTCGTCATCCTGGGCCTGCCCGATGCGTCCCTCAATGAAGCCAAGGAACGGATCCGGTCGGCTGCGCAGAACTCCGGCATTCCGCTGAGCCGGCGGAAGATCACGGCCAACCTCATCCCCGCGTCCTTGCCCAAGCGCGGCTCCGGATTTGACCTGGCGATTGCCATGGCCACACTGCGAGCGGCGGATGACATCAGGCCCACGGGGCGCACGGTCTTCATTGCCGAACTCGGCTTGGACGGACAGCTGCGGCCGGTCCGCGGCGTCCTCCCCGCCGTGATGTCGGCCGTCCAGGCCGGGTACACGGACGTCATCGTCGCCCAGGCCAACGCCGCTGAGGCAGCGCTCGTCCCCGGCGCTCGCGTCCAGGGCTACAAGACCCTGGCACGGCTCGCCTTCGACTTCGGGGCAGACCCCTTGGAACTTGCCCTCGATTTCGAGCCGGAGGATGAACCCGCCGGCGACGACACCGAAAGCGTTGGCGTGACCGTCCCGGACATGTGCGACGTCTCGGGCCAGGGGGATGCCCGACGTGCCCTGGAGGTGGCGGCCGCGGGCGCCCACCACCTGCTGCTCACCGGTCCGCCCGGGGCCGGCAAGACCATGCTGGCGGAACGGCTCCCCGGGCTCCTCCCCGATCTTGGCGACACCGAGGCAATGGAGGTGACGGCCATTCACTCGCTGTGCCAGCTCCCGTCGTCGTCGCTGCAACTGGTCAGGCGGCCGCCCTTTGAAAACCCCCACCACACGGCCACATCCGCGGCAATCATCGGCGGTGGCTCCGGACTGCCGCGGCCCGGTGCGGCGTCCCGCGCGCACCGGGGGATTCTCTTCCTTGACGAGGCGCCGGAATACGAGCGCCGGGTCCTGGACGCTCTCCGGCAGCCGCTCGAGAGCGGTGAGCTTGTGATCCACCGTTCAGCAGGCACCGCCGCGTACCCGGCACGCTTCCAACTGGTGCTCGCGGCCAACCCCTGCCCCTGCGGCAAAGCCTCGGGCAAGGGCGTCGAATGCACCTGCACACCCACCATGCGGCGCCGGTACCTGGCGCGCATGTCTGGACCTTTGCTCGACCGGGTGGACATCCAGCTGCAGGTGGACCGCGTTTCCCTGGCGGACTTCGGCCAGTCAGGCGGCGAAGAGGACACCGCGACGGTCGGAGGCCGGGTTCTTGCCGCCCGGTCACGCCAGCTGCAGAGGCTTCGTCCCCTCGGAATGGAAACCAACTCGCAGGTGCCCGGGCGCGTGCTTCGGGGCGACTTAAGGCTCGCACCGGCCACCACCCGCATCCTGGACCATTCCCTGGAGAGGGGCGTGCTCACAGCCCGCGGCTACGACCGGGTACTCCGGCTCGCCTGGACGCTGGCTGATCTCGGAAGCAGGGAGCAGCCGGACGCGAACGACATCGGACAAGCACTTAGCCTACGCCAGGTTGCTTCGGCAGCCGCCTGAAAGGAAAGTTCATGGAAAACGAGCGACTGGCGCGCGCCGCCCTGTCCAGGCTGATGGAACCGCAGGATGCGGCAGGACTTGCGCTGGTGCAGGTTGCCGGCGCGTTGGATGCGCTCGGGATTGCCACCGGGGAGCTGAGCTACGGCCCGGCCCTGGAACAGGAAATCACGGGTGTTCTGGCAGAACATGGCTCCGTAACGTCGTGGGCGGGCATGGCAGCGGCCCTGAAACGCTGGGCGCCCAGGATTCCGGACCTTGCACCGGAACGCGACCTGGCCACAATGGAACGGCTGGGCGGCCGGATGATCATACCGGGAGATGATCTGTGGCCCGGGCAACTGGGGGATCTGGGCATCCACGAGCCCATCTGCCTCTGGTGGAGGGGAGTCGAGCAGGAGCTGCCGCCGGCAGCGAAGTCGGTGGCGCTGGTCGGTTCACGGGACAGCACCAGTTATGGTGCATCGGTCACCGGAGACCTTGCCTATTCGCTCGCGCAACGGGGGTTCACCGTGGTGTCCGGGGGCGCTTACGGCATCGACGCGCATGCACACCGCGCGGCCCTGGCGGGCGGCTCGGGTCCGATGCCAACCATTGCGGTGATGGCCGGTGGCGTGGACCGCTTCTATCCCTCCGGAAACGAGGATCTACTGCGCGCGGTGGCCAACCAGGGTGCCGTCATCGCTGAAGTACCGCCAGGCTCTGCACCCACGCGGTACAGGTTCCTGCAACGCAACCGGATCATCGCCGCGCTGGCCTCGGTGACCGTCGTTGTTGAGGCCCGATGGAGGTCCGGCGCGCTGAACACGGCTCACCATGCAGAAACGCTCGGCAGAGCTGTGGGAGCTGTCCCGGGATCGGTCCACAGCGCCAACTCCGCCGGCTGCCACCGGCTGCTGCGCGAGGGCGGGGCCATCTGCGTTACGGACGCAGCGGAAATCGCGGAGCTGGCCTCACCGAGCGGGGAATCCCTGCCCGACGCGCGGGCGGGCAGGTCCGCGGATCACGACGGCCTGACGCTCGAGGACCTCATTCTGCTCGACGCCCTTCCGCTGCGGTCAACCAGCTCAGTCGAGAAACTGAGCAGCGTTGCCGGGCTCGGCGTCGAGTCGGTGCGGGCGGGCCTGGGCAGGCTGAATCTGCTGGGCCTCGCGGAGTCAGGGGCTGGTGGCTGGAAGAGGACCAAGACCGCCGGCTGATGGCGGGTGGTGGCCGCCGCGGCGCGCCGGGTGCGCTCCTTGATTGCCCGCCGAATGCTGGGAAAGTGGGAGCGTGGAGAAAGAAGAACTGCCGCCGGCGCTCGCCCGGGCCATCACCGGATTTGGCCGGTACCTGACCGGCGAGAGGGCGCGGTCAGAACACACGGTGCGCGCCTACCTTTCGGACGTCGGAAGCCTGCTGGCCCACGCGGCCACGGAAGGCGTCACGGATCTCGACGGGGTCGAACTCGGTACGCTGCGGCGCTGGCTTGGCGCCCAAAGCGAGTCCGGCGTGTCCCGTTCCACGCTGGCGCGCCGTTCAGCCACCGCCCGGAGTTTCACCGCCTGGGCCCTGCGCGAGGAGCTCATCGACACCGATCCGGCGCTGCGCCTGAAGGCACCGAAGAAGGAGAGCTCCCTGCCCGGCGTTCTTCAGCATCAGCAATTGGTCCGGCTGCTGCACGGGCTGAAGGAAGCGGCGCGGGACGGATCCCCGATGCCACTGCGTGACTTGGCCATCGTTGAACTGCTGTACGCCACGGGCATCCGTGTCGGCGAACTCGCGGGTCTCGATGTTGACGACCTTGATCCCGACAGACGGACCCTGCGTGTGGTTGGTAAAGGCAACAAGGAGCGGACCGTTCCCTACGGACTGCCGGCGGCGCTCGCCGTCGACGACTGGCTGCGCCGTGGCCGCGGAAAGCTCGTCGCTGCGGGCAGCGGCCCCGCGCTGTTCCTTGGTGTCCGGGGCGGCCGGGTGGACCAGCGCCAGGTGCGGAGCGTCGTGAAGGGCCTGTTCGAGGCTTTGGGGGATACCGCAGCCACCGGTCCGCACGCGCTGCGGCATTCGGCTGCCACCCACCTGCTCGACGGCGGTGCCGACCTGAGGGCGGTTCAGGAAATCCTGGGCCACAGCAGCATTGCCACCACGCAGATCTATACCCACGTATCAGTGGACCGGCTGCGGAACAGCTACCAGCAGGCCCACCCCCGCGCGTAGGCTGCGTGTGACAGCTTCCGATGAACCACCGTTCCACGGCGCGCCGAATTGCACTGGCGTAATTAGGCGGGGTACGGCACAATAAGACCCAGGTCCGGCAACTTTCAAGTTGTGCTTTAAGCCAGCGGCTTAGGTGCTATTTGCGAGTCCGGCATTATTTTCATAGATTGGCAGGAATTACCGGCACCACGCGGCACCCTGAGCAGCAAACATCCATCCATGAAGGTCGTTGGGGAAGACGTACCTACAGCTATGGAGGATGGAATGTCTGTTGCAATGACCCGCGGTGTGCTGTTTATTCACTCGGCCCCTACCGCACTGTGCCCTCACGTTGAGTGGGCCATTGGATCTGTCGTGGACAAGCGCACAGATCTTGAATGGACCGCTCAGCCCGCCGCACCCGGCATGTTCCGCTCGGAGCTGTCCTGGACCGGCGCGCAGGGGACAGGTGCGCAATTGGCGTCTGCCCTGCGGGGGTGGGCGCACCTGCGCTTCGAGGTCACCGAGGAACCCAGCCAGGGTGTGGACGGCGGCCGCTGGTCGCACACTCCCGAGCTGGGGATCTTCCATGCCGTGACGGACGTCCACGGCAACATCATGGTTTCGGAAGACCGCATCCGCTACGCCTATGAGTCCGGCGCGGGCGATCCCTCGGCCGTCTACCACGAGCTCTCGCTGGCCCTCGGCGAAGCCTGGGACGAGGAGCTCGAACCCTTCCGGCACGCTGCCGAAGGCGCTCCCGTGCGCTGGCTGCACCAGGTGGGCTGACGCTGCACCAGGTGGGCTGACGCCGCGGCCGGACATCCCCCATAGCAATGAAGAAGCCCCCGCCAACCGGCGGGGGCTTCTTCAGTGGTCCGTCGTGATCACACGCTGCGGACGGCGATGACGGCGTTGTGGCCGCCGAAGCCGAACGAGTTGCTCAGTGCCACGATGTCTCCGGCGGGAAGATCCCGGGAGGAGGTGACGACGTCGAGCGGGATCTCCGGATCCTGGTTCTCGAGGTTGATGGTGAGCGGGGCCTTGCGATCGTAAACAGCCAGCACCGTGAGAACAGCCTCAACGGCGCCGGACGCGCCCAGCAGGTGGCCCATCTGCGACTTGGTGGCGGATACCGCCACGTTTTCCAACTGGGATCCCAGGGCAGCGCGCAGCGCGGTGTACTCGGGCTTGTCGCCCACCGGCGTGGAGGTGGCGTGGGCGTTGACGTGCACCACGTCCCCGGCCTGGATCCGGCCGTCGAACATGGCTGCCTTCAGGGCGCGGGTGGCACCGAGGCCTTCGGGGTCCGGGGCAGTGATGTGGTAGGAGTCGGACGTCACGGAGGTGCCGGCCAGTTCGCCGTAGATCCGCGCTCCGCGAGCCAGGGCGTGCTCTTCGGCCTCGAGCACCAGGGCGCCCGCACCCTCGCCCATGACGAAGCCGTCGCGGCCCATGTCGTAGGGGCGTGAGGCGTGCTCGGGATCATCGTTGCGGCGGGAGAGCGCCTGCATCGAGGAGAATGCGGCCAGGGGCATCGGGTGGATGGCGGCTTCGGCGCCGCCGCACATGACCACGTCGGCCTTGCCGGAACGGATCAGGTCCAGGCCGAGGTGCAGGGCTTCCGTGCCGGAGGCGCAGGCGGAGACGGGCGTGTGCGCCCCGGCCCGGGCACCCAGGTCAAGGCTCACCGCGGCGGCGACGCCGTTGGGCATGAGCATCGGGACGGTCATGGGCAGGACCCGGCGCGGTCCCTTCTCCTTCAGCGTGTCCCACGCGTCCAAGAGAGTCCACACGCCGCCGATGCCGGTGGCGAAGGCAACGGCCAGCCGGTCGTGGTCAACCTCGGTGATGCCGGAATCGGCCCAGGCTTCGCGGGCGGCAATAACGCCGAACTGCGTGGACGGGTCCATGCGCTTGGCCTCGACGCGGCTCAGGACCTCAAGGGCGGGGGTGGAGCAGCGGGCGGCGAAGTGGACCGGTAGTTCGTACTTGGCTACCCAGTCATCTTCGAGCGTGTGTGCGCCGGAGACCCCCTTCAGCGCGTTCTTCCACATAGTGGGTACATCGCCGCCGATGGGCGTGGTGGCACCCAGACCGGTAATGACTACTTTGCGTGTCATGGGATCACTCTCTGTCGGTGCGCGTGCCGTGTCCTGTGCTGCTGGGCCGGAGGCCTGAGTCGGGGGCGTGCGGAGGGGTCTGCGAGAAAATTATGTGGTGCTTCGGCCGGCCGGTCCGGAATGTGTTGTCCGGGCCGGCCGGCCGGGTTCAGCCGATGCGCGGCTGGAGCCTTATCAGGCTGCCTGTGCGCCTGCGATGAAGCTGACGGCGTCGCCGACGGTCTTGAGGTTCTTGACCTCTTCGTCCGGGATGCGCACGCCGAACTTTTCTTCAGCGTTGACAACGATCGTCATCATGGAGATGGAGTCGATGTCCAGGTCCTCGGTGAAGGACTTGTCCATCTCAACTGCCTCCGGGGCCAGGCCGGTCTCTTCGTTGACGATTTCAGCCAGTCCGGCCAGGATCTCTTCGTTGCTAGCCATTGATGGCTCCTTTTCTTGTTATTGCCGGCAGGGAATGCCGGAAATGATGCAAACCGCGGTTGCGGCTTGGTTTGGGTATTCCTACGGAAGGACAACTACCTGGGCGCCGAAGACCAGCCCGGCGCCGAAGCCGATCTGCAGGGCCAGTCCGCCGCTCAGCTCCGGGTTTTCCTGGAGCAGCCGGTGCGTGGCCAGGGGGATGGACGCGGCCGAGGTGTTGCCGGCGTCGGCGATGTCCCGGGCCACGGTGACGGTTTCCGGGAGCTGGAGCTTCTTGACCATTTCGTCGATGATCCGCATGTTGGCCTGGTGCGGAATGAAGGCCACCAGGTCTTCTGCCCGGATGCCGGCGGCGTCCATGGCCTGCTGGGCCACCTTCGCCATTTCCCACACGGCCCAGCGGAAGACGGTCTGGCCGTCCTGGCGCAGAGTCGGCCAGATGGCGGCATCCGTGACGGCCGCTTCGCCGGCACTGAGAGTGCGGGGGTCCTGTCCGGCGCCGCCCTGGTGGGCTGCGGAGTATTCCCGCACGTCCAGCAGCGAGTGCGTCATGCCGATGGCGTCCCACTTGCTGCCGTCCGAACCCCAGACGGACGGACCGATGCCCGGCGTGTCGGACGGGCCGATCACCACCGCGCCGGCGCCGTCGCCCAGCAGGAAGGAGATGGTGCGCTCGGTGTTGTCGATGACGTCGGAGAGCTTTTCGGCGCCAACCACGAGCACATACTGCGCGGTGCCGGAACGGACCAGCGCATCGCCCTGGGCAATGCCGTAGCAGTAGCCGGCGCAGGCGGCGGAGATGTCGAAGGCGGGAGCCGGCGTCGCGCCGAGGCGGTCCGTGAGGCTTGCGGCCGCTGACGGCGTGACGAACGGGTGCGTCACGGTGGAGACAATTACCGCACCGAGCTGGGAGGCCTCAATGCCGGCCCTCTCCAGCGCCTCGCGGGCGGCACCTTCGGCCATGTCAATGACGCTGACGTCGGCGGGCGCCCGGTGGCGGGTGATGATGCCGGTCCGCTGGCGGATCCATTCATCGGAGGAATCGATCCACTGGCACACGTCGTCATTGGTCACAATGACATCGGGGCGGTAGGCGCCGATGCCCAGGATGCGGGTGTGCTCGTTGGCCAGTGACTGCTTCAGCGCGGGAACGCTCATGCCTGTCCTTCCAGTTCTGCGAATAGTGCAAGGGCTGCGGACAGGTCTTCGGGGGTTTTCACGGCCACGGTCTTCACGCCCGGCATGCCGCGCTTCGCGAGTCCGGCGAGGGTGCCTGCGGGCGCCAGTTCGATGAGGCCCGTGACGCGGCGCTGCACGAGCGATTCCATGCACTGGTCCCAGCGGACGGGGCGGGACACCTGCGCGATCATGCGGTCCACGGCGGCTGCGCCGTCCGTGACTTCCTGGCCGTCGGCGTTGGACAGGAGCGGTACTGCGGGGGCCTGCGGCTGCAGCTCGGGCTTCAGGGCTTCCAGTGCGCTCACGGCCGGCGCCATGTGCGAGGTGTGGAAGGCTCCTGCCACCTTGAGCGGGATGACGCGTGCCTTGGCCGGGGGATTCTCCGCCAGGGCCTTGAGCTGCTCGAAGGTGCCGGCGGCAACCACCTGGCCGGCACCGTTAACGTTGGCCGGCGCGGCGCCTGCAGCTTCAATGGCCGCGAGGACCTCGGCGGGATCCCCGCCTACCACGGCGCTCATGCCGGTCGGCGTGACAGCGGCGGCTTCGGCCATGCTGTTGGCGCGGACCCGCACGAAGGTCATGGCTTCTTTTTCGGTCAGCACGCCGGCCAGGGCCGACGCCGTGATCTCTCCGACCGAGTGTCCGGCCAGGATGACCGGCAGCGAGCTGAGCTCGACGTCGAACAGTGACTTCGCGGCCACGAGCCCGGCGGCCACGATCAGGGGCTGCGCAACGGCGGTGTCCTTGATGGTGTCCTCATCCGAGGTGGTCCCGTGCGCCGTGAGGTCGATGCCTGCGATTTCGCTGAGGGAGGCCAGATGGCCTGCTACGGAAGGCAGTTCCAGCCAAGGGGCCAAGAATCCGGGGGTCTGTGAGCCCTGTCCAGGGCAGACGATTGCAAGCACGTATCCAGCTTTCCAAATTACCGCGTGATTCATGGTGTTTCCGTACACCAAGCTCACTGGGTCAGTTTGTAGGAAGTCTACAACGGTTCAGTTCGAGTTCCGCGCCGAATGGCGCTCCACGGCGGGCTTGGGCGGCGTTGAGAGCCGCCCCACGACGAGCGCGGCCTGAAGCACAAAGGCTTCCCGGGGGAGCAGCGGATCCCAGCCTGTGACGTCACAAACGCGCTTGAGGCGGTAGCGGACCGTGTTGGCATGAACGAAGAGTTCCCGCGCGGTGGCCTCGAGCGAGTGGCCCAGCTCGAGGTACGTGCCGAGTGTCTCCACCAGGCCGTTGGAGGCGGCCAGCAGCGGCCGGTAGATGTTCTTCACGAGCGACCGGCGCGCGGCGTCATCGCCGGAAATGACCCGCTCGGGAAGAAGATCATCCGCGGCCACCGGGCGGGGCGCCGAGGGCCAGGCCCGCGCGGCGGTGAGCCCGGCGAACGCCGATTGCGCCGAGCTGCTGGCCTCGAGCAGCGAGCTCGCCTCGGCGCCGTAGACCACGGGACCCGGCGCGAACATCTCGCTCAGCTTCAGGTACGCCGTTTCTCGGTCGTGGACGCCGCCGAGAATGAGGATCAGGCGGTCGCCCTGGATGCCCACGAGCGCGTCTTCCGCAAAGCGGCCCGCGGTCCGCCGGAGCTCGCTCACATAGCTGGCGCTGGGTTCCGACGGCGAGTTCCCCACCATGACGGTGAAGCGCTCCTGGGCCTTCCAGCCGAGGGCGGCGATCCTGGACCGCAGCGCATCGGTGTTTTCGCCCCGCAGGATGGCGTCTACGATCAGGGCTTCGAGCCGGGTGTCCCAGGACCCGCGGGACTCGGCGGCCCTTGCATACACATCGGCGGCGGCGAAGGCGACTTCGCGTGAGTACCGCAGCACGGCCTCCCGCAGCGACGGCTGATCCGCCTCGGGGGCAATGACGGGGACCTGGTCCTCGACCACTTCCACCACAATCCGGATCAGCTGGAGCGCTTTCTGCAGGCTGATAGAGCGGGTGAGCTCCGTGGGTGCCGTGCCGAAGACGTCGGAGAGGATCCAGGACGGGGAACTGGGCCGCTCGTACCAGGTGACGAACGCCGCGATGCCGTTTTGCGCCACGAGACCCAGTGCGGAGCGTTCGTCGGAGCTGAGCCGGCTGTACCAGGGCAGTGACTTTTCCAGTTGGCGCATGGTGGTGGTGGACAACTGGCCAACACTGGCCCGGAGCTTTTTGAGGGTCTCTGTCTTTTCCGGCGTCATGGCGCGCGACGGCGGTTTGCGCTTGGCAGGGGCGGGGGTGGGCTCGGGCATGCATCGAGCATACGGGGCCCGCCCGGCAAGCTCCATTTTGTGTAAAGGCTACAACTGCGGTTGCGCTGCATCACAGCACAGTACGAGCGCCGCGTCAGCAGCGCCGTAAGGGGTCAAAACGCCGACGACGGCCCCCACCTTTGGTGAGGACCGTCGTCGTCTGTTGTGCAGAGCGGGAACTTCGCTGGTTGAGCTTGGTTTCGACACGCTCAACCGGCAATAGTCAGGATTCGCCGCCCGCGTTGCCGGTGGTGCCGGCGTTGACGTCGTGCAGGCGGTACTTCTCAATTGCCTGCGCCGGTGCCTGGGCGTCAACCTCGCCGCGGCGGGCCAGCATCTCCAGCGAACGGACCACCACAGAGTGGGTGTCGTTCTTGAAGAAGCGGCGAGCGGCGGCGCGGGTGTCCGAGAAGCCGAAGCCGTCGGCGCCGAGCGAGGCGAACTCGTTCGGCAGGAACTGGCGGATCTGGTCCGGGACTGCCTTCATGTAGTCGGAGACTGCCACGATCGGTCCGGTCGCCCCGGCGAGCTGCTGGGCGACGAACGGCACGCGTGCTTGCTGTCCGGGGTTGAGGAATGCCTCTTCCTCGGCGGCAAGGCCGTCGCGGCGCAGTTCGTTCCAGGAGGTCACGGACCAGACGTCGGCCGAAACACCCCAGTCCTCGGCCAGGACCTTCTGCGCTTCCAGCGCCCACGGCACTGACACGCCGGAAGCCAGGATCTGCGTGCGCGGCCCGTCGATCTTGGCGGGCTTCAGCAGGTAGATGCCCTTCAGAACTCCCTCAACGTCCAGCTCATCCGGTTCGGCCGGCTGGGTGATGGGCTCGTTGTAGACCGTGATGTAGTACATCAGGTTCCGCTCCGTCGAATCCGGACCGTACATGCGCTCCAGTCCGTCGCGCACGATGTGGCCCATCTCGTACCCGTAGGCGGGGTCGTAGGTGACCACTGCTGGGTTCGTGGAAGCGAGCAGCGGCGAGTGGCCGTCGGCGTGCTGGAGTCCTTCGCCGGTCAGGGTGGTCCGCCCGGCGGTGGCGCCGATGATGAACCCGCGGGTCATCTGGTCGGCGGCGGCCCAGAAGGCATCGCCGGTGCGCTGGAAGCCGAACATGGAGTAGAACACGTAGACCGGGACCAGCGGCACGCCGTGGGTGGCGTAGGCGGT
>NZ_PJIK01000019.1 GCF_002929275.1 Arthrobacter sp. ZGTC131 | reverse complement strand
TCTGGCATGCCGTACCGGCCTACCCCACCGTCAACGAGATCTGGCTCCGGCTTCTCGAAACCTACGGGCGCCCCTCCAAATAGATGCCCGCTGCGTTGGCTACGGTGTCTTCTCCCCATATAGCGGAGTAGACACCGTGCCGGCCGACCAATCGCTACGGCACTGTTCTGGGCCTACCTCGATACGCCGACTCAGGTCGACCTCAACGATCGAGTACAACGGCCAGTTGCCGTCGAACATCCTGCATTACTTCCTCCAGGCTCAGGGGGCGTTCGCGCTGGCCGCCATGCTGAAAAAGATCACGGCGGATATGATTCGCGCCACCGCCGCGGCGTCGTCCTCTCCGTACCGTTTGTCCCGGCGAACCAGAGTGTAGTCGCTGTTACCGGGACAAAGACAAGGATCATTCAGATCCGGAATAAAACAGCCCTCTCGGGCCTCCGGCCGGAAACCCACCAGCTCATCGCACCACCCAACACACAAACCCAGTAAGGAATTGAAATGGAATACAAGCTCGAACTCATTGTTCTGCCCGTCTCCGATGTGGAGCGCGCCAAGGCGTTCTACGACAAGTTTGACTGGCGGCTCGACGCCGACATCCAGGGTGAGGGCGGCTTCCGGGTTGTGCACTACACCCCGACTGGATCCCCGGCATCCATCATCATCAGCAACGGCCTCACCGATGCCGCACCGGGCTCCACGCGGGGCACCTATTTGGTCGTTGACGACGTTGAAGCGGCCCGCGCCGACATCGCCGGCCGTGGTATCGAGATCACCGAAGTCTTCTACGAGGCAGAGGGCGGCATCCCCAGCGTCAAGACCGAGGGGCGCACTCCCGGCCTGGCTCCGGAGCGCGCCAGCTACTTCTCCTTTGCGATTTTCAACGATCCCGAGGGCAATGAGTTCATCCTCCAGGAAATCACCACTCGCTTCCCCGGGCGCGTCTAACCACCAGGGCCGGAACCGGCTCCGGTTCCTAGAACCGACACCATCGGGTCCGGATCATCCCGGCGCAATTCGCCGTCTAGGAAGGCGCGGAGAAACTGGTCAAGGTGCTGCGGACCTTCCGGGCTCCCACCCGAAACGCTCACTCGCGCTCCCCGGCCAGCCCGCCCTGCGGAGCCCATCACCAGGCCCGGTGGTGGGCTCCGCTGGTGCCGGATTACCGAATGTCAAGGACTGCTCAGTCCCTGCAGCACTGGGTCTTCCCTTGGTGCCATTTGGTGAAGGAACCCAGCGTTTCCTTGACGGTCCGTCCTGCCCGGATGGGTTCATCTATGCCCTCCAGATGTTGCCCTTTCTACAGACGACTGCTGCGCCATCCGCCAAGTGGCCACGAAAGTGTAAGGCCGAATCGTCAGGCCGAGAATCCGCAACGCGCCTCCTCAAAACGAAGCGGGGAACGCGCTCAGGGGCAGCTGCCTGTCCGAACCCTGATGTTGGCTGAATCACTCACAGCAATACCGCGCCGCGCCAATGAGGGCAAGGTCCACGACCTGATGAAGAGGTTTGGACAGCTGCGCAAGGGGCAGGACGGTGTTGAGCCTGAGCCGAGGCAGGAAGGCCGGCCCGTTCCGCAACAACACCCAGTACCTCTAGAGCGCCGGCAACTGAGCGCGAGCTGGCGGGTCAGACCTTGCTGGCTGCCCCGTCTTCGCCAAAGCGAAAAAGGAAGATGATCACCATGAACAGCATTGCGCGACTTGCCACTCTGACTGAAGTTCTGGAAGGGTGGGCAGACGGAATTCGAAGACACCAACCAGAACGAGTTGCCTCCTACTTCACCCAGGATGCACTGTTCCAAGGTTTCGACAAGAAGCACACGATCGGCAGGCCTGGCATCGTCAGGTATTACGACAAGCAGCCCGTGGGCGTCCGTCCCCAGTTCCAGATTATGGAACACCGGCAGCTCGGGGATGATGCTCTCATCGCTTATGTCGATGTCGTCTTCATTCGTCCTGAGGGCATCATCGTTCCGGTACATCTAACGGTTGTCCTGCAGCAGGTTGAGGGTTTGTGGCTGATACGCCATTACCACGTTTCGAAAATTGACTAGCAACTGCCGCCTGATCGCAGGGGGCAGCAATGCCCCCGGTTGTGTTCTGGCGATCGAGCGGACCCTTGGGTACTCGTTCGAGAAGCTGGTTGTCGGATACGTGACCCGTTATGGCACCCACTCCGCGGGCCGGAGGAGATCACTGCGGCAATCCTGTTCCTTGCCTCCAACGACGCTGCTGGCTCCGTCAAGGAGAAGAAGTGTGAGTCCTCGGATCCCGGTGTACTAAGCGAGCCGGCTCCAGTGCCTGCAAGACCCGGCCTGTCCGGAATCTGACCGGGAGGGCTATCTGTTGAACTCTTCAGGAAAGCGCTGTCTCGAGCGTCATGACAATGTCATCCACGCCCAGAGAGGTAGTCAGTACTTCCCGGAAGTTCCCCGGGACAAGCTCAAGCCCGACAGAGGCAGAAGCCAGTTGTGACCTGAGGCTGACTCGATACCTGCTGAAGGGGATACCCGCAGGCCGTCTGCCTACAGCCAATCGGGAGATCGATCCAACAGCGTCACCAGTAAACCCAAGTTCGGCCCCATGGAAAGCGACACTTCCGATCTGCTTTCCGTCGACCTTGATAGATCACGTTTCGGGCACCGGATTCGGGAACTACCGGAGCCTTCAACTATTAACGAGAGCATGAATGGAGCGAGCATGAAAACGTTTGTCCTCGGCGGAGGCTGCTTCTGGTGTCTCGACGCCGTCTACCGGAAAACCAAGGGTGTCAGCTCGGTCGTATCGGGTTATACCGGCGGCCATGACCCCAACCCCAACTACCACTCCCTGTCCTCCGGGACCACCGGCCATGCCGAGGTGGTGGCCGTAACGTTCGACGAGGATGTAATCCCGGCGGCAGTGATTCTGGACATGTTCTTCGCCCTCCACGACCCCACGACCCTCAACCGCCAGGGCTACGACGTCGGAACGCAGTACCGCTCCTCGTTTTTCTACGAAACGACGGAGGAAAAAATCCTCTTTGAGGAAGCAATCGAGCGTAACCAGGCACTCTGGTCGCACCCGATCGTGACCGAGGTCAGCCAGCTGTCGACGTTCCATGTCGCGGATGACGTCCACCAGGACTACTACGCCAAGTACCCGGAACAAGGCTACTGCCAGGTGATCATCAACCCGAAGCTCGCCAAGGCCAGGAAATATTTCTCTGCATGGCTTGCTTAGCTCGGTCTGCGCCCGCTCTTTAGGCTAGCCTCAATGTCCCACTTGGGAGACGGGACCGCACCCGTTTGCAGTGGATACCGACGGCAGGGCGGTGGGAGTCCTGACGCTTCAATCCGAAGCGGCGCCTTTGGCCGATTAGCCAAACGAGGACTCGGTCTGGCTTCTCCGCGGTTTCCTGATCGACCGCTGGCAGCAGGGCAAGGGCTTCGGGACGCTGGCCGCACCCGCTGCCGGCGGGCGGGGCAAAAACTCGCGGCGGCGCTGGCGGGGAACAGACCGGCGTCGTGCTCTCGGTCAATGAAACCAAACCGGCCGGGCTCTCCGCTTACTGGAAAGCCAGCTGCGAGGACCGCGGGCTGTACCTCGGCGGCGACGCCGGGCACCAGTGGACCTGTTCCGGGCATTCTGACCGAACATCAAAGTGTCAGGCTGCTCAGCTGCGCCGTGCTGACCACGACGGCCCACGACATCTTGGGCCACGGAACGCGTCCTGACGGAGTTGATTTGGCAGTGGCCAAATCAACTCCGTCAGTTACAACGGCCCTGAACTCGTGCAGCAGCAGCGGTAACGGTCCCGCAGCCGGCCACCGCCGGAGGATGGTGCTCGTACTCGTTCCAGTGTTTGCAGCGGAGACTTCGGCGTAGGCAGAGAGGTCAACCGGACCTGCTCGTTGGGTAGTCGCCCCATGGCCTGGGGTTTTGCGCGTCTCTCCGCCCGGCAGATGGCCCATGCCGCGTTGGTAAGCCCGATGTGGCTGAAGGCCTGGCGAACTCTGGCCGGCCAGGGCCGAGACTTGGGCGGGCCAGAATGTGCACAGAGGAAAGCTTCCCTACTCGCCGCCCAGACCTGCACCACCTCCCAGCATGCGCGCGAAAACGGAGGGACTTTCAAACCGGGGAAAACACAGTCACTCAATGGACCCGGCGCTGTTGACCAGGGCCGGGTCAGTGCCTGTGGAGAGGAGCGCGTAGTCCGAAATGGGTAAGCTGCTCACCGCAACAAACCTCAGGTCCGGCCGTATGGCCTCAGGTGGTTGTCCGGCATCGCAGGTCACCGCGCCGGTGCCGGGCAACGACGTTCTTGAATCGGGCATCACTTGGACCTCCTCATCATCAGCACGTCCCGCTAATCACAAAACGCCTTCTGATGACCTGCACGCCCGTACACTCCGGCGGGCCGGGTCCAGCAGGGGATTTTGCCTGGTTTTGGGCATTTAGCGAAGAGACCGGAAGCCTTTGCGCATTTCTTCTACGAAGATTTTCGGTTGCTCCCAAGGCGCGTAGTGTCCGCCCTTATCGACCTTGTTGTAGTGGATGAGGTTGGGAAACCCCTGCTCTGTCCAGCTTCTGGGGGCTGTATATATCTCGTCGGGAAAGACGCTCACGGCAACCGGAATGGAGATGCCTTTGACAGCGAAGAAAGGGGACCGGTTTTCAGCGTAGAGGCGGGCGGAAGAAATCGCCGTGTTCGTCAGCCAGTAAAGCGTGACGTTATCGAGGACATCATCCCGCGTGAGGCCTTCGGACCCTCCGGCAAAGGCCCGGGAAATCATCTCCAAGCTGCGCTCCTCAAGGTCCATCTGAAATGCTGCCAGACCCACAGGTGAATCGGAGAGTGCCATGAGCGCCTGCGGCCGCGACGCCATTATGTATGCGTAGTAGACGTGATCGAAAACGTTTCTCAGCTGTTCAACTGCGTGGCTTTCCTCATCCGAGAGTGCAGGACCCTCCGGCAGCCGGTTGCCGGACGCGAGTGCCTGGTAGATGTCGGGGGGAACTACCGCCGGCATGTTGGAGTGCATGCCAACGAGTTCCGGAGGTGCCAGCAGGGCCATGTGTTCTGTGATGATCGCACCCCAGTCACCGCCCTGGGCCACATACCGCGTGTATCCAAGCCGCTTCATCAGCTCGATCTGGGCAGTTGCGATGCGCTCGGGTCCCCAGCCGGTCGTGGTTGGCTTGCCCGAGAACCCGTAACCGGGCAATGACGGAAAGACCAGGTCGAAGGCGTCCGATGCGTCGGCACCATGTGCGGTGGGATCAGTGAGCGGTCCGATGATTTTCAGCAGCCCGATAATCGAATAGGGCCATCCGTGCGTAACGATGAGCGGCAGGGCATCTTCATGCTTGGATCGGACATGGATGAAGTGGATGTCGAGTCCGTCGATCTCAGTGATGAAATGCGGCAAAGCCTTCAGCGTCGCCTCGGTCTTGCGCCAGTCATAATCTGACGCCCAATAACGCGCGACCTCCTGCATCGTCGCCAGGGGCGGGCCCTGGGACAGATCCTGGACCGTCTCCCTCTCGGGCCAGCGCGTGGCTCTGATCCTCGCACGCAGGTCCTCAAGTTCCGCGTCCGAAAACTCGAAAGTAAATGGCCGAACCATGGACTTTTCGGTTAATACAGACATGGGAATATCCTCTTTATCAGCTTACGGCGTCGTGGTCTGGACGGCGCGGAGCATGTGCTTTCGTAAGAGAGAGCCGCTCTGTTCAGATGCTGCGTTGAGGGCTGCAATGGAGGGCACGCTTTCCTGCATTGACCGGCTTATCAACGTCCGCCGCCGGCGCCTTCCTCTGGATCGGTCGCTGCCACCCCGGTCATTCCCGGCAGGCCGAGTGGCTCCGAGTTGAGCCACCCGGCCCCGTCCCAAAGCCATGGGCAACTAGACCCCGCCCTGGAACACGGATATTTAGCGAAGCGACCGGAAACCTGTGCGCAACTCATCCACGAAAATCTGCGGCTGCTCCCATGCCGCAAAGTGCCCGCCCTTGTCGACCTTGTTGTAGTGAATGAGGTTAGGATACGCCTGCTCTGTCCAGCTTCTGGGGGCTGTATATATCTCGTCAGGAAAGACGCTGACCGCGACAGGGATGGTTACTCCTTTGACGTCAAAGAAGGGGAACGTGTTTTCCCCGTAGAGGCGGCCCGAAGAAACAGCCGTCGTAGTCAGCCACGTGAGCGTGGTGTTGTCAAGGAAATCGTCCCGCGTGAGGCCTTCGGGCTCTCCTGCAAAAGACCGGGAGATCATGGCCAAGCTGGCCGCATCATGGTCCATCAGGAACGCCGCCAGACCGACTGGTGAATCCGTGAGTGCCATCAGCGACTGCGGCCGCGTGGCCATGATGTAGGCGTAGTAGACGTGGCTGAACAGGAATTTCAGCTGTTCGATCGTCTCCTGTTCCTCGTTCGAGAATGAGAGGCCCTCCGGCAGCGGATTGCCCTGAGCGAGCGACTGATAGACGTCTGGTGGAACGACCCCGGGCATGTTGGTGTGGATGCCGACAAGTTCCGGAGGCGCCTGCACGGCCATCAGGTCCACGATGAGCGCACCCCAGTCACCGCCCTGGGCCACATACCGCGTGTATCCAAGCCGCTTCATCAGCTCGATCTGGGCGCCTGCGATGTGGTCTGATCCCCAGCCTTTCGTGGTTGGCTTGCCCGAGAACCCGTAACCGGGCATCGATGGAATGACAACGTGGAAAGCGTCCGATGCGTCGCCGCCATGTGCGGTGGGGTCGGTGAGCGGCTCGACGATTTTCAGCTGCTCGATGACCGATCCAGGCCATCCGTGGGTAACGATGAGCGGCAGGGCGTCTTCATGCTTGGAACGAACGTGAATGAAGTGGATGTCGAGCCCGTCGATCTCCGTGATGAAATGCGGCAAAGCCTTCAGCGTCGCCTCGATCTTGCGCCAGTCATAATCTGACGCCCAATAACGCGCGACCTCCTGCATCGTCGCGAGCTGCGGGCCTTGGGACTGATCCTGGACCGTCTCCCTCTCGGGCCAGCGCGTGGCTCTGATCCGCGCACGCAGGTCCTCAAGTTCCGCGTCCGAAAACTCGAAAGTAAATGGCCGAACCGTGGACTTTTCGGTTGATACAGACATGGGGCATTTCCTTGTTATCAGCTTCCGGCGTCGTGGTCTGGACGGCGCGGAGCATGTGCTTTCGTAAGAGAGAGCCCCTCTGTTCAGATGCTGCATTGAGGGCCGCACCTCACAGCGCAGTGGCCCCTGTTTTTAGGGCAAAGTTGCGGGGAATCAGAAGGCTGTACTTGCTTTTGACAGCCAGTCCCTCTGTTCTCAAGGCCCGCCCCACAATCGGAGGGAGGCGAGCCCCTGCTCAGAGAAGCAAAAAATTGAGGGCTATATCTCGTCTGAGCTGCTTGTGCGCCGAAATGGTAATTGGCCCTCGTTTATTAAGTTCAGACGCCTCAATGCCGCGCCGCACCTCGCAATTCTAACGCCGAAAAATCACCAATTCCAGAGGCCGCCAAACGACCGACATTTCAGTCTTGGGGCCCGCTCTGTAATTACTGGCGGATAAGTCGAGCGCTACATAAGGCAGGCTAGCGGCAGTAGCACAGCAAGTTGCTAGGCAATTAGGAACCGCGCTGAAAGGGCGGTTCCCTGCCGCGGCGCAGCTTCTTGATTAAACCTTGAGCTTGGCGCTGCTGAGGCGCGCTTCTTCCGCTGCGGCGATGACCCGTTTCAGCCCCGCGAGGACCTCGTGCTCGGGGGCACCGGCGTTAACAATAGTGAAGTCAGCGAACTCGGGAAGGGAACGGTAGGCGTCCCGCAGCGAGGTGAGATCGGCCAGGGATTCCTCATCGGTGCCGCGAGCCACGATTCTGTCATGGGCCTGCTGCGGGTCGATGTCGAGGTGAATCACGAGGTCAGGAGTCGGCAGCTTCCGCAGAAGCCAGGGGAGTAGGCGGCCGCGCGGCAGGCCCCTGGCCTCCCGCAGTGCCAGCTGGCAGTGCAGGTGGCGGTCCATCACCGTCAGGCCGCGGAAGCGCCGGGCCCGGACATGGGAGATCAGGACGTTGGCAACACGGATGGTGGTTTCGACGGCGTCGGCCAGCCGCGGCGGAAGCTGCACGCCGAACCGGGCGGCGAGCAGCGACATCCGGCGCCGGCCGGCGTAATTGCTCAGAAGCAGTGCATTTTTGCCGTCGGCAAGGGACGACGACGCCAGCGCCTTGGCGGCGGACGTCTTGCCGGAGCCGTCGATACCTGTCAGCACAATCAGCACGTTGCCCTCCTTCCGTTTCCATCGCCGGTTTCAACATCGGGCGGCCCCCACCACCGGGGGGCCCTGCGATCGCCCCGGCGCGGGCTGGTGGCCTTCGAGCCTGCGCAACATCGCTGGACAAAAGCTGAAAGTACAAAGAGGAGGACGACGGCGGCACTCAGCTCCCGCCGTCGTCCTCCGTCCTGCTGGAGGCTCCCGGCAGCCTAGCCGCGGCGGGTGTAGCTGCCTTCGGTCTCGTCCAGGGGCGTGGTGTGAAGCGTCACGTACCGGCCCCGGACTTTTTCCCCGTTGCCGGAATGCCCGCCGGGCAGCGAGACGTAGGCCCCCTCGGTGCCGGGTGCGTCGTCCCGGTTTCCGGGCACGGTGACGTAGCTGCCGCCGCGCGGTGCCCTGGTGGTGAGCGTGGCGGTGCTGTTGGTGAGTGTTGCGGCGCCCTCGCGGGTCGCAGTGTGTTCGGTCTGCAGGGTCATGATGTTCTCCTGTTGTTGGTCGAGATGGATGGGGCTGTACCGGTTGGTACCTGCTTATTGCCGCCAGCGACTGCTGGCAATTCCTTGCTGGGATTCCGGCCGCGGATCGCGAGGAGCTGAATGCATGGCAGTGGACTAATGCACGGCAGTGGACTGCGGAGGCAACACGACTGCTCTGCTGAAGCCGGAATACGTGGAACTGGGCCGGAGACGGTGGGACTGCTTGGGGAGGGAGCGCGTTCACGCCCGCGGGGTCGCGGCAAGTGCCGGTCGCGGGGCAATTCGGCGTCCCGTCCGCCGCCGCCTCGCCCGCAGCTGGGTTTTTCACCCGTGCGGCACCCAAAGGGCCTGTTGGGCAACTGCCTAATGCCTGGCGAGTGCTTCGATGACGATCCTTTGAACTCGCGTCCGGTCTTGGAGGTGATCCAGTCGATAACGTCCTGCCGGTCGGCGCGGGGGAGGAGAAACCCGGTTCCCTTGCATGCCTAGCTGGTTAGAAGGCGGGGATGGTGAGGCCAAGGAGCGGCGGCCGAGGGGGCTGCGGCCTGCGTGCACCAGTATCGCGTCCACGGCCAGGGTTGGGTGTTGAGCAGAACGCTTACGAAGCGCTGAATCCGGCGGAGGGATGCCGGTGGGCGTCCCTCCCGATTAATGTCCTCCATGGTGGTGCCCGGAATGCGGCGGAGCCGCTCGGTTTCCTCCGTCCGCTCCCGCAAGCGGAGAATGAGGGCGTCTGCACGGGCGAGCATTTCCTCATGGTCTGGGGTAACCGCTAAGGGGTGCAGGGCTGAGGTTGACGGCGCAGGCGAGGCCGTCCAGGAAGATCATCATGCGGGGGTCCTGTCGCGTTAGGCCGAGGTGGGGAGGTTCAGCGTGTGCGCGGTGTGGTCGCGCTTGGCGGCGAGGTAGCGGTGGTTGGCTGGAGACAGGTGCAGTCCAGTGGGGATCTGCTCGGTGACGTCGATGCCCAGGGCGGTGAGCTGCGCCGTTTTGTCCGGGTTGTTGCTCAGCAGGCGGACTGACGTGGCCCCCAGTGTGCTCAGCATCTGGGCAGCAGCAGTGTAGTCGCGCTCGTCCTCGCCGTGGCCCAGGGCCACGTTGGCTTCATAGGTGTCCAGGCCGGCGTCCTGCAGGGCGTAGGCATCAAGCTTGGGGTACAGGCCGATGCCCCGGCCTTCCTGGCGCAGGTAGAGCAGGAACCCACCGGTTGCCGCGATCTCCTGCACCCCTTCGCGCAGCTGCGGCCCGCAGTCGCAGCGCTGGCTGCCGAACACGTCTCCGGTCAGGCATTCGCTGTGCAGCCGGACCAGCGGTGCCGGATGCTCCGGCCCCTGCTGGAGCGCCCGTTCCCACTCGCCCAGGGCAAGCACCAGGTGCTCCTTGCCGTCAGTCAGCCCATGGAAAGTCAGCACGTCAGCTGCAACCGTGAAGCCATCTGGGAAGAGCAGCGGGACGCTGACCTGGCTGCGGACGCTAGCGGTGTCAACAGCGGCGTTGACAAGTCTCTCAGATACAACGGTCATTTCGGGTCCTCATGGTATTCGATAGTGGGCGGCGGGCGGCGGACAGGAACTGTGTAGGCTTCGGCGTCACCGGTTCAACTGGTAACGATATTGGCATGCTCTACTGTCACCTGTCAAGGAGGTGACCAAGCCGTTCGGACCGTTGGTGGATCTCGCATGCCCGTCGACGGCAACGCCGGGAGTGGCAGGGGCCCATGACGGCATAGGGCATCCTGACACATTTGTAGTAAGCCCGAGTCTTCTAACTACTAAAGTTGGAAGTCAGAAGGTAGGGCTGGATTGGCAAAACAGTCTCGACGTCTCATTCGAACTAGCCCCGCCGTCGTGTCTTTCACATGCGGTGGCAGTCCAGGCCGGCACCCCGTTCCTGCGGGCAGACGAAGCTGTGACGGAAGCGGTGCATCGGGCCGCCCTCTCCTCTGCTGCGTCTACGACGGGCCGTCACGAAGGCCTTCTCCGGGAGGTAAGCGCGGAGGCCCGTATAACGACTTCACGAGGCAGCACGACCTCGGGGCGCCTTCGGATACGGAAATTCATCACCTGACCCGTCCTGCGGGCCGCGGCAGCCCGGGCGGGTGATACCCATCGGGTTACCCTCTGGGCGGGTACCGGATTTGATCGCTCCATCGTCGGTTCAGCCCGATCCATCCTCGCCCGGCTCGCCACCGAGCGCAGGAAGCGTTTCGGATCCCTTTGCGTCGGTGCCTTAGCTTCGGTGCTTCCTCCGCTGAAGCGTGGCCGCTATTTGCCGGCCGCAGGAACCAGCTTCTCTTCTCGTTTTCGGGCACGATAGGCGGCCGCTTTCATCCTGTTGCCGCACGGGTCCATAGCGCACCACTCCCGACGTTCTCCCCGGGACCGATCGATGTAGATGCGGCTGCACTCGTGGTTCGCGCACTTCTTGAGCAGCGGCGCGTCGGGTCCGCTGAGGAGCTCGATGGCGTGACGTGCCACTGTCGACAGCGCCTGGGCCGGGGTCGCTTCGGTCTGTCGACCGTCCGGTGTGAGCTGCTGAAGGACGGGCGGTGTGCGGGCCGCATCGTTCACGATGGAAAGAGCGTCCCCGTCGTAGGCACTCCCGGTCATCTTGGCGTGGACGAGTGAGTAGATGGCATCCCGTATCCGGATTGCCTTTTCATGGTCTGCCGGTCGAAATTTAGTGTCCCCGTCCACGATCCCGGACTCTCGGAACCAGGAGTCCAGACTCTCCGGTGACGGGAACAGTTCGACAGGCACCCCAAGCCGTGAGCCAAATGTTCCAGCGAAATCGAGGGCCGGATTGCCGCAGACAAATGAATGTTTCATATCACCAGTTTGACAGGTGACGACTTTTAGGGCAACCTGCTAAACCGCTAACAGATACAAGCAACGTTCGCCACCGTTGGCGTCTCCACCAGTGATGGTTGACGAGAGTCCCCAATGGCCTGGGAGCTTCATGGGCCGTCCCGCGAAGGCCTGCGCTTGACGACCATCGGATCCCCGTTTCGCTTCACCCCTTCCACGAAAGGCAGCAATGCTTACCGTGCAACTTGACGCCCGGTGAGATCAATCTCCGCGACCTGCCCACACCAGTACCTGGCCCCGGCATGGTACTTATTCGATTCGAGGCATCGGCCATCAATCCTGCCGACTGAAAGATCCGTAACGGCTATCGTTCCGCTAAGCGGCGGCTATCCCTTCATTTTGGGCTGGTACCTGGTCGGCAGGTCGGGGGACTGGATGCAGAAACGGTGGGCCCGCCGAAGCCACTCGGTGCTGGGCATGCCCAACATGGCAACACCGCCCGAGGCGCCTGGTCGTAGTATGGCGTTCGCCAGCTTCGACCATAACCCCGGTCCCCGAGGGCAATGAACCGACCGTGCTTGCCCAGTTGCCCGTGTCAGAGTTACTGCACTCAAGGCTGTAGAGGAGTTTGGCCCCCGCCGCAGGACATCGGATTTTTGGTGGTCGGAGCGGCAGGGGCCGTGGGTAGGATTGTCGTTCAACTTCTCCGGAACCGGGCCTTCAGGCTCACGGTCGTGCCCAATGAGGCACAGGTGGAGCGCCTGCGTACCGGTGAGGTCAGCGACGACCCTGTGGACGATGTGCCCTCGAATTCCTTCAACCGGATCGTTGACACTGCCGGCATTCACACCGCCAAGGCGCTTCCCCCAGACGGAATCTAGGTTTCGGTTAGCGCCGGGGACAGACCGGGAGCCGCCGCGATAGAAGGCACGACGGGAACAGTGGCAGAACGCGCAAGGATTCAGGGCAGGACGAACGCCTGGCAGGCTCCAGCGAAAACATCAGGGCCGCTCAGTTTCACGCAGAAGCCGAACTCGAAGACAAAGTCGGCGCCGCGACGTGGAAGCCGACAACCTCCGGCCCGCGCAGCAGACCGAGGAAGCAGGCGCTACTTGCGATTCCGCAGAAGCCGGGAGGCCATGGCTAAGATGCTTGACGATATTGCAGACCGGGAAGCAGCGCAGGCCAGACTCAATGCCGACCGGAACCAGGCAACCCGCCGGCGGCGGCCGTGGCATCAACACACAGCAAGGCCCCCAAGGCCCGAAAACCCGCACTGCCTAAGGAGCCTCTCGACACCTACGCAGAGAGGAGACCTGACTCGCTGCTGAGAGCCGATGCCCGTCTAGGTTCCGACGGCTCCGTTGAGCCGTCCATCCTAGGGAGGGCTGGCGACCAAAGGATGCTGCTCCGCGATGCAGCGGTAAGCCGCTGGGGCGCGAGGTCTTCCTCCAAACGGATGTGACTTATATAGTCAACGCGCATCGACGACATCACCAACGCGCGCGGCGAAAAATTTCACAATTGAGTAACCCTGACAAAAAGCCCGGGGATAGTGAGGCATAGCACTTGTGCATCACTGATCCAGAGTGGAGCACCAGCGATAGGGTCTCTGGCGGCTAGGCTCACCTCCTGCCCACCGACTAGCAGGAGAAAGACCATTGAACGATAATCAGCATGTGGATATATCCAACAGTCCTCATGCCGGCACTCCCGGCATGCTGCTCTCCCTGGAAACCAGCTGGGCTCAGGTGTTCGGTTGCAGGTGCCGGAAGTCGTCACCTGCACCGGTCCCAGCCGTGCCCGGACCCTGGTCATCGACGGCCCGTCCGCTGGCGTTCCACGATGGTGGCACCGGCCCGACAGCTCATCTCTCTCCTTCGGCATCCCCATCACACTCCCCGGAAGGATCGCTTCATGTCCCAGACGCCCGGATATATCTATGGAGATCGAAATCTGGCTAAGAGTCCTGTGTCACTGGAGGACCTCGCCAAGCTCAAGGCCACGGTGCTGTGGAGCGATAAGGACCATGCACTGCTGAAGCGGGCAGGGGAAGTTCTCGTTCCACGTACCGACCGCGTTCTTGACGTCTGGTATGGCTTTGTTGGAAATTTGGACCATCTTCTTGTGAGCTTCTCCGACCACCAGGGCACTCCCAATGCCGACTACCTTGCCGCTGTGCGGCGGCGGTTCGCGGTGTGGATTGCCGATTTGTGTGCGCGCGAGTATGACCAGGAATGGCTCGATTACCAGAACGAGATTGCCCTCAGGCACACCGCGGCTAAGAAGAACGAAACTGACGGAGTCGACTCAACCAGTGAGATTAATCTTCGTTACATTGTGGCCTTTATCGTTCCGCTGACGATCACCATCCGTCCATTTCTCGCTGAAGAGATAAGCGACCCGGATGAGTTGGATGCGGTGTACCACGCATGGCTGAAAGCCGTAACCCTGACCGCCACGCTGTGGGCCCAGCCGTACAGCCCTTCCTGGTAGTCGTGCGGGACGGCACACCGCCGTCGTCCGATGGTGCCAACAGTTAGGCAAGCCCGGGAATGGCCGAAGCCATGATTGAGTTTCAGAGCGTCACCAAGCAGTACCAGGGCGGACAGCCGGCGGTGGATAACCTCAGCATGTCCATCGACCAAGGCTGCATCACGGTGCTGGTGGGACCGTCAGGCTGCGGCAAAACCACATCGCTGCGCATGATCAACCGGATGGTGGAGCCGACGTCCGGAGCCATCACGGTGGCCGGCAAGGACGTCACCACGGTGCCGGCCGCGGAGCTCCGGCGGTCCATGGGCTACGTCATGCAGTCCTCCGGACTCATGCCCCACCGTTCGGTGCTGGACAACATCGCCACGGTGCCGCGCCTGAATGGCGTTCCCAAGGGGCAGGCACGGAAGCGCGCCGCGGAACTGCTTGACGTCGTCGGGCTGGACCCGGCGCTGGGCAAGCGGTATCCGTCCCAGCTCTCGGGCGGCCAGCAGCAGCGCGTCGGTGTGGCGCGGGCACTGGCCGCGGATCCTCCGGTGCTGCTCATGGACGAGCCCTTCAGCGCCGTTGACCCCGTGGTGCGCGAGGAACTCCAGCAGGAGCTCCTCCGGCTGCAGCGGGACCTGGCCAAGACGATCGTTTTCGTCACGCATG
Source organism: Arthrobacter sp. ZGTC131 (assembly GCF_002929275.1). GTDB lineage: Bacteria > Actinomycetota > Actinomycetes > Actinomycetales > Micrococcaceae > Arthrobacter. Next base: position 43,770 of record NZ_PJIK01000019.1, on the reverse strand, counting down.
ACATTGACGAGGCCACCGTGCTGGGGGACAAGGTGGCGGTCTTCGCCGTCGGCGGCAAGCTGGCGCAGTACGCCACCCCCGAGGAGATCCTGCGGGCTCCGGCGAACGAGTTCGTGGCATCCTTCGTGGGCCGTGACCGGGGGTTCCGCCACCTTGGGTTTACCGCGGCCGACGGCGTGACCATCCATCCCGTCAAGACCGTCACCAGGGGCGGTGCCGCCGATACGGGCATGTCCGATCACGGCGACGGCTGGCGCCTCGCTGTGGACGGGGAGTCACGGCCGCTGGGATGGGGGGCCCCCGGCCCACATTCCGGACTGGTTCCCGGCGGCTCACTGTTCCGGCCCGGAGATACCCTGCGCCGCGCCCTTGACTCAGCACTGTCCTCCCCCTCAGGGCTGGGAGTCGCGGTGGACAGCGACGGCAGGGTACTCGGCGTGGTGCGGGCAGCGGAAGTGCTTGCCGTCATCGAATCGGCCCGCCGGGTGCGGCAGGGTGCCCTCTGATGGACTGGTTCCTGGCCAACATCGGCATGGTTGCCGGGCTCGCGGCGCAACACATGGTGCTCGCGCTGATCCCGATGATCCTGGGACTGCTGATCTCCATCCCGCTGGCGCAGGCCTCCCGCCGCCACCCAGCGCTGAGGTCCCTTGTCGCCACCGTCAGTTCGCTGCTCTATACCATCCCGTCACTGGCGCTCTTCATCATCCTGCCTCCCTTGCTGGGAACCCGGATCCTTGACCCTCTGAACGTCATCATCGCCCTGACCATCTACGCGGTGGCGCTGCTGGTGAGGGCGGCCATGGACGCCTTCGACTCCGTGGACGATGACCTCAGGCAGGCGGCGGTGGCAATGGGCTACAAACCCGCGGCCCGCTTTTTGCACATCGACCTGCCCCTCTCCCTGCCGGTCCTGTTCGCCGGCCTGCGCGTGGTGTCCGTCAGCAACATCTCGCTGGTGAGCGTCGCCGCGCTGCTCGGCGTGGGCAACCTGGGGATCCTCTTCACTGACGGGCTGCAGCGGACCTTTGTCACGGAGGTGGTGGTGGGCATCCTCGCGATCCTGCTGCTGGCACTGCTGATGGACGGCGTGCTCGTCCTCATGGAGCGGCTGCTCACGCCCTGGACCCGGGCGACTGCAGGATCAAGCCGGGCCGAGTCGGTGACGAGCGCGGAATACATCGCCGACACCCACGTCCATGCGGGGGCGCAGCCATGAACCTCTTCACCGAAACATTCGCCTGGCTCGCTGACCCGGCCCGCTGGCGGGGGAGTTCCGGCATCGCCGCCCGGCTGCTCGAGCACCTGCAATACAGCGGCCTGGTCCTGCTCATTGCCGCCGCCCTCGCCGTGCCCGTGGGGCTCTACATCGGACACACCGGGCGGGGGAGGGTTGCGGCCGTGGCCGTGGCCGGTGCCCTGCGCGCGCTGCCCACCCTGGGCCTGCTGGTGCTCTTCGCGCTGATCGCCGGCAGCGGCCTCATGCCGCCGGTGTGGGCACTGGTGATCCTCACGGTTCCGCCGCTGCTGGCAGGGACGTACGCAGGCATCTCCAGCGTGAACGAAACGGTGGTTGACGCCGCACGGGCCATGGGCATGAAGGAACTGCAGATCCTGTTTCGTGTAGAACTTCCCAACGGCCTTCAGGTGATGTTCGGCGGCCTGCGCACCGCCGTGCTGCAGGTAATCGCGACCGTGTCCGTGGTGGCCTACCTGCCGCTTGGCGGTCTCGGCCGCTACCTCTTCGACGGGCTGGTCCTTCAGGACTTCCCCCGCATGCTGGCAGGCTCGCTCCTCATCGCCGCCCTGGCGATCGCCGTCGACCTCGTCCTTGCGGCCGCGCAGAGGCTGCTCGTTTCCCCCGGGCTTACCACCGGTCCCAGGGGCGGCCGCAAGGCCGCCGCCGATCTCTCAGCTGCCGCTGTTCAAGGAGGCACCTCATGAAGCATCCCACCCACTCGACTGTCACCCGCCGCAGCCTCGGCGGCCTCGCCGCAGGCGTCGGCATCGCCCTGGCGATTTCCGCCTGCGGTGGCGGCGGCGACCCGCTGTCGGGCCCGACCACCAGCGCTGGAAGCCCGGCGGCCGGGGGCTCCCTGGTTGTCGGGTCCGCGGACTTCCCGGAAAGCCAGACCATCGCCGAGATCTACGCCGGTGCCCTCGCCGCGGTGGGCATCACGGCCACCACCAAGCCGAACATCGGCTCCCGTGAGATCTACTTCAAGGCCGTGCAGGACGGTTCCGTGGACGTTGTTCCGGACTACTCCGGCAACCTGCTCTCGCATGTGGACCCGGAGGCGCCCGAGGTCTCCGCAGACGATGTCTACAAGGCACTGCCAGAGAAGCTCCCCGAGGGCCTCGGAGTACTGGAGCCGGCCAAGGCCGAGAATAAGGACGCCATGGTGGTCACCAAGGCCACCGCCGAGAAGCACCAGCTCAAGTCCATCGAGGACCTTGCCAAGGTGTGCAAGGACTTCACCATCGCGGCGCCGGCCACCTTCGAAACACGTTCCGCCGGTTTCCCCGGCCTCAAAAAAAATTACGGCTGCGAGCTCAAGGCCCTCAAGCCCTTTAGCGACGGCGGAGGCAACCTGACCCTGCAGGCACTCCTGAAGGACGAGGTCCAGGTCGCCGACATCTACACCACCACGCCCTCCATTGCGGACAACGACCTGGTGGTGCTGGAAGACCCGAAGAGTAACTTCAAGGCACAGCAGGTGCTGCCCCTCTACAACAGCGCCAAGATGACGGACAAGGCCAAGGAAGCCCTGAACAACGTGTCCAGGATCCTGACAACGGAGGACCTCATCAGCCTCAACCGGGCAGTCAGCGGCGATCAGAAGCAGAGCGCGAAGGACGCCGCCGCAGGGTGGCTCAAGGAAAAGGGCATCGTCAAGTAAGGCCGGCTGGATAACTTCGGGAAACCCGCGGCGCAAGAAAGTTTGGATAATTCCAGGCCACTTCTCGGTGATTCTTAATGCCGGTAACCGCGATTCCGTAAAGCTAACCCCTGCGCCTGGCGTAGGGGCAGCGGCAGAGCGGAAACCCTAAGTCGGCTGCCTGGATATTGAAAAAGGCTGCGAAGATGGGCTCGAATCGACCGCGGCGATGATGATGGAGGACCTGGCGGTCCCGACAAACGAGCCATCGGGCAGCGTCGCCGCTGAGCCTGTTCCCGGAAGGTCCTGCGGTTGTCGACAATCCTTGATGCTGCCACCTACTACAGGCGTCGCGATCTCCCTTCCTAGGCGAGGTCGTCTCATCCATTCGTCTGCGAACATCTTCAAGTACGCCCGCCAGAATCGGGGACGAGGAAGTCGTTTTCGAGGAGCTGAAAACTCATCCGAACGGCTTCGCCTCCTCAGTGAGGAAATTGATTCGGAGAGTGGCGAACAGCTCGGCAACTTCCCCCAAGCTTTCAGCCACATCGGGCTCGTCAACGCGGCATGGACCACTCATCAGGCGGAGGGACGCATTAAGCGCCAGGCGCTCAGTGGCCAGCGGCTGGCACGTGACTGATAGCCCCTTCTGCAATCTTCAAGCCTGGCTCGCGGTAGGCATGCGCGAAGCTCTAGATCGCTGGCAGGGATGCCTCCCGCCGCGTCTACAGGGAAACTTGCCGTTCTTTTCTCTTGCGGGCCCGGTAGGCGGCCGCCTTCATCCTGTTGCCGCATGGCTCCATGCTGCACCACTCACGGCGGCCTCCACGGGAGCTGTCGATGAAAACCCGCCTGCACTCAGGGTCAGCGCACTCCTTGAGCAGCGGTGCATCCGCTCCGCTGAGAACCTCGATCGCGTGGCGGACAACAGTGGACAATGCCTGGGACGAAGTCGCTTCGATATGCCGGCCGCCAGGCCTGAGCTGCGGGACGGCAGGCGGGGTACGGGCCGCGTCATTCACCGTCGAGAGGGCCTCGCTGCTGTACTCTTCTCCACCCATTCGGGCGAGAACCAGAGAGTAGATGGCCTCCCGGACCGACACCGCCTGCCGAACGTCCGCTGGTTTACATCGGGTGCTTTCATTGACGATCCCGGACTCGAGAAACCAGGAATCAAGGCTTTCCGCGGAGGTCAGCATCTCAAAAGGTGCCCCGCGCCGTGAGCGGAGCGTCGCGGCGAAATCAAGCGCCGGGTTACCGCTGAGGAAGGAATGCTTCATGTCACCACTTTGACAGGTGATGCATTGATATGCAAAAATCATAACCTGCTTAACAGGTGACGAGTTGGCTGCCGAAACTTAGCCCGTTCCGGCAGGCCCTGAAGGCCGCGACGTTCCGACGCCCGCTTCTGCACCATCCGTCCCCTCGGGTGTGCACGTGATTCCCTGGACCGGATTGCCTGAACGATGCCCTCTTCGGGAGTTCACCCCCACGAATAAAGGATGATCAATGACTCAGCACGTAGAAAAGGACGACCGCATGTTCGAACGCGGTTTAGAACCGCATTCCGGCCGTCCAGGCCTTTGTTTCATGGCGGTCATGGGAGGGCTGGCCTTGCTGATCCTTCTGTTGGATTTGTGGCAGCAGGTTCAGCTGCAAAACATCCTGATCATTGCATTGGGCCTTGCCGTGATCATGTCAGGAGTCCGGTATCCAGCGATACGCGGCGTACTGAGCCGAAGGAGGAAGCCGGCCAAGACACCCGTCGTATCCAGGGCTCGCCAACTCAGCACCAGAATGGTTGAGCAGCCACATAGGCTCCGAAACGGCGAAGGTACTCCCCACTCCCACCTGTGGTGGTTTTAGCTACCCTGCTTCGGCTCCGGGCATGACTCTGCCGTCGCTCCTAGAACTGCAAGCCCGGGGTGAGGCTCAGTGACTTGGACGTACGCCGGTACAAACCCGGGGGAATGCCAATGGCATGGATAGCTTTTGTGGTGCGGGTGAGGCGGTACCTGTCCCATCGGTGCTGCATGCCAGCGCCAGTCCGGAGATCTGGGATGCCAAGATCTGGAACCTGAGAGCGTACGCACCCTCTTGCGTATTGAAAACGACCGGTCGACTCAAGTGTCCCTCTTGACCCAATACACAACATGGCCCCTCCTTCGCTGGCGACGGGTAGCTCGTCACCGCGAACCAGCCTGGCCCGACCATGGCACCCATAACCGAACAACCACCAGAAATTAGGAACATTCCCATGGCATTTCTTAACCGTTTCCTCGGCCGCGCAACCGTGCGCGATCGCGAAACCCCAGCCCGCACGGAGGATGAAGTCGCCGTCGAGCGGTACCAGCAAGTGCTAAGTAACGCACCGACCGAAAAAATCGAGCAGGTGCACGTTGAGGCGTTCAGCAAGCTCACACCGGCCCAGCTCGATGTCCTCTTCGAGCGCTTCACGCAGAACGCTCCCACAACGGACGATCGCCCTGCGGATGCCCAGCCCGCAACCCTGGCCAAGACAGCGGCCCGGGCTGAACGACACCAGCCCGGCGCGCTCACCCGCACCTTGGGGGAGGGCGGGAGCGGAGCCGACTCCCGCTCGGTTCTCGGAACCGTCGCCGGGTACGTCATAGCCTCGGAAATCGTTAGCGCCTACCTTTGGAGCGGTTTGTACGCTGAGGCTGCCGGTGACGGCTCGACCGAGGCCTTTGGCGGAAGCTCGGCCGAGGAGACCACCAGACACTACGACGGAGGCGACTACGCCTACTAACATGCCAGGCGAGTCAGCTGGGAGGCCCTGCGCAGCGTGATCAGAAAGGGACAAACAAATGCAAAACGGTTCCGAGCGAGAAACTGCGGCAGCACTCCGCTACCGCCAACGAAACGAGCACCGCAGTTGAGAAAAACTAGTACCCGGGCCAGCGTGGGCGCGCTTGCCACCGCCCCGCGGTAGCTCCGCCGCCGTGAAGGCGCAAACGATTACCGGAGCGACCCCCGAAGCCCTCGTAACTGCTGTGGCGCGACGCCCAGGGGCTGCTGCGTCTGTCATGGCCTAGGTGTGTACTGAGTCAGAACGTTCGTTACACCTTCCTGGACCCGTACCGAGCGGCCGTTCCTCAGGCATTCAACGGGGAAAGAATCCCTATGCCGGACTACCCGGAAGAAGGAGTACTGCGTAGCGGTCCCATTCCCCCGCCCGGAACGTTCCCTAGGCTTGCGTCGACGCCGAAGATGCACCTTCAAGTCCCGCACCGAGCTCGAAACGCTGTACTTGAACGAAGTCACACGTTGGAACTGCCCCTATCGCCGGCACCACCTTCGTCAATTCATACGACTCCCATAGGTGACGACGCCCTGACAGCCGTAGCCCTGCTTTGGCTTGGAGGGACCGGATGACGGGTGGCGGAGAGACCGACATTTCCCGCACGCACACCCTCAGTCCTGAGACGCCCCATCCATCCAGGAAGGGCACTGCCTGATAAGGCCACTGCAAACCAATTCAAACTACTCGCCGCAGCGGACTTGCGGTTAGCGAAAGAAGGACCAGATGCCCGATCTTGTTAAATTCGTTCTCGCCAAGAACTGCGGCGCTGGGCCGTGGGAAGAGGCCACGACTAACTCCCCCAAGGATACTGATACGCCAAAAGCCACGATCCGGGGACTGCCGGATGACGACGCGGCCTCGTCAGCCACCGAGATGACCGCACTCGTAACCGGGTCGCGTGGCCACTTCGGCGGTCCTCGGCGACCCCGGGCAGCAAGGGCGGCTGTTGCATTGGCTGGGGTTCCCGTCGCACACACGGACCCTAAGTATCCAGAGCAGGAGGAACAAGGGCCGGTAGGCCCCAACGGCGGCGGTGACCATCGCTTTGGATCCATGCTTGCGGCCGGTTTTGAACCATTCCTGCTCCAGGGCATTGCGTCCTGATGGATCCTTCTCTTGCCCTGGTGGGCCTGCTCGGAGGACTTATCACAGGCATTTCCCCATGCATACTGCCGGTTCTCCCCGTGCTTTTCCTGTCCGGTGGCGCCCGCGGAGCTCGTCTTGCCCAAGAAGGAAACGAGCCGGCAAGTGGCGGCCGCCGACCGTATCTCGTCGTCGCCGGCCTAGTGCTCAGTTTCAGTGTCTTCACCCTGGTGGGTACGTTGGTATTGTCTGCGCTCCCCATCCCAGAAACGGTCATCCGCTGGTCAGGCATCATCGCATTGGCCCTGCTTGGAATCGGAATGATCTTTCCCAGATTCGAGACAATTCTGGAAAAGCCCTTTTCTCGGATCCCTCAACGTCAAGTTGGAACCGATCGAGGCGGGTTCGTGCTCGGACTCGTACTGGGTGCCGTATATGTGCCATGCGCGGGACCGGTGATTGCAGCCATTACGATCGCCGGGGCAACCGGAAGCATTGGCTTCGATACCGTGGTCCTGACCACATCATTCGCCGTTGGAACAGCGATTCCCCTTCTGGTCTTCGCCTTAGCCGGCCGCGCCGTTGCCGAACGCACGGCGGCTTTCCGCCGCAAACGGCGAGCCTTGAACGTGGGGGCTGGCATTGCAGCCATCACGCTGGCCGGCGGGCTGACATTCAATCTGACCGATGCACTTCAGCGCGCCATCCCCGACTACACCACAGCCATCAGTGAGAGCATCGAGAAAACGATCCCCGCCCCTGTCATCGCCCCGGACGGCGCGGCAGTCAGCCAACGCCTTACATCATGCGTAGAAGATGCCTGGACTGGACAATCCGGCGAGCAGGACTGCGGGCCCGCGCCACAGCTTACGGGTATTCAGCAATGGCTCAACACGCCTGGTAACACCAGTCTTGACCTGCAGTCGCTGCGGGGAAAAGTGGTGCTCGTCGATTTCTGGGCCTTTTCCTGCATCAACTGCCAGCGGACCATCGAACACATCACCGCTTGGCACGACACTTACCAGGCTCAGGGATTCGAAGTGATCGGAGTGCACACCCCTGAATACACGTTCGAACGCGACACCGGAAATGTGATGGATGGAGCCGGACGACTAAACGTCGACTATCCCATAGCACTCGACAACAATTATTCAACCTGGACCGACTATGGCGTTTCAGCTTGGCCCACCAGCTTCCTGATCGACGCCAATGGCACAGTCCGGCAAGTCACCATCGGCGAAGGCGGTTACGAGACGACCGAAGAGCTCATCCAGACCCTGCTCGACGAAGCCGCCGCCAAGGACCCGGGGCGAAAGCATTCCTGAACGGTTAACAATCACTGTGCGGACCCTATCCCAACTTTGGTAGCACTATGCCCAAGCAGTGGAAGCAGATGGTTTAACCGCGCGCAAAACAGGCAGCTCTGAATGATCGTGTGGGCAACGTATCAACAGTTCGGGACTTTGGGTGTTGGACGGTGTCGCATGATCCGCCCATGCCACCGGCTTTGAGACCCCGCTCATTTTCAAACGCCGATAAGGGATCTTATGACAAGCTAGGATTCAGAAGGGGCCGGCATCCTGCGTGTCCTGGCCCGGACCGCCAGCGTCAGGCGGGACGCAAACCCAAGACAGCGGATGAACCGCGGTCCAATCCGGTTCAGCGTGTCCGGTCGGCACTCTGTGAGTCTGCAAGCGGGAATTCGCCAGATCGCCTGGGGTAGGTCGAAACGGGCGCCCCGACGGCGCTGCCGCCCGCGTTGCGGCCTGACATCACCTCTTTCCGCCATTGATTTGATTTTTAAGCACATTCGAATGTCTCAATTGATTGGAGTTGTTCCCGAATTAGTTAAAGCCGATACCGGATTTGACTCCCTCAGCAAGTGGTAATCTGTCCCGTATGGCAAAACGAGTAATAACCACACTTGAAGATGATCTTGACGGTTCCGAAGCGACTGAAACAATCACTTTCTCTATCGACGGTGCTGAATATGAGATTGATCTCAATAATGCCCACGCCAGCGAACTGCGTGAGGCGATGAACAGATTCACTGCCGTTGCGCGCAAGGCGGCGGGACGCGCCAGGTCAGCAGGACGACCCAGCGCGGGCGTCAGCGATACAAAGGCTGTCCGCGCCTGGGCGATTGAGAACGGAATTCCTATCAGCACTCGTGGCCGGATTCAGGCTGACGTGATGGAGCGCTACTCAGCAGCACACTAGGCAATGAGGTCAGGAGTAGTTCCTCCCGTATAGCGTCAGAGCATCCCTCAGCCCTAACAATAGGAATAAACACAATCAGGACTGGAAGCTAATCTGCTTCCAGTCCTGACTATTTTTCAATTGAGCGGTACTTAAGGCCAAGCCAAGGGTTTAGAGAGCGACGTGGACGTGGATCATTTGTTCTGCGGTGGATCCCACGGAATGTACTCCACATTCCGCCGCATTGGCGGCACTCCCCCGGTGCTCAAGAAGCGTCCCAAGGTTCCCGCTCGTCGGTGGCGTGCAAACCCAAAAATGGAGCCGTATCCGCTCCAACCAAATCAGGGGTTGTGCCGGACCTCTGACGAGTCTGCCTCAGCGTTCCAGGCTGACCAGTCGTCGGGGTCCACGGAGGGCCGGCCCAGCAGGTAGCCCTGGCCCATGACCATGCCCATGTCTATCGCCGCCGCGAGTTGCTCACGGCTTTCGATGCCCTCGGCGGACAGCACCGCCCCGGCCTGCCGGGCAAGATCGAGCATGTCCGGAAGTGGGTCCGTCGGCTCTGTTGGTTCCAGGACACTGTCGAGAAAGTTGCGGTCGAGCTTGATGATGTCCGGAACAAGCTGAAGAAGCTGCTTGGCTGAAACGGCGGCGGGGCCCGAACCGTCCACGGCTAGGCGCAGACCCCGCCGGCGCAATGATTTCATGGCGTCCGTAAGGGCGTTCAGTTCCCCGGCCGGTATCTTGCCCATGATCTCGACGATGATCCTGTCCGGGGCGACGCTCCCCTCAAGGAGGAGCGGTGCAACACGGGGGTCTGCGCAGGTGGCCGGGCTGAGGTTGAACGCCACGAACAGGTGCGGCGGGATCTGGCCTGCTGCCGAAAGAGCACAATGCAGGGCGGCGACTTCAAGGTCCGGACCCAGTCCCATGGCTGCGGCCCCCTGAAACCAGGCGTCAGTGCTGGCCCGCTCCCCCGTGACGAACCGTGCCAGCGCCTCAAATCCGGCCACCTTGCCGGCCGGAAGTTCCCTGATGGGCTGGAAGGCGGTCAGCAGCATCCTGTCATCCAAGGCGGCTTCGATGGGCTTCTCGCCCGACCGGTCAACCAATACGGGCAAGCTCTGAGGTGTTGCGTGGTGGTCGCCTCCGACGGACCAGGCACTGCCGGCAGCCGATGGATCATCGTGCGGGTCGTCCGTGAGGTTCCTGCTGGCCATCAGGTGCTGGAGCAGGGCCTGTTCTGGCTCGTTCGGCTGAGCCGCGAGCAGGGCATGCAGCTGGGCCCTGGCCCGCGCCTTTTGCGGATCGGAATCTGCCAGGACATCGCTGATGATCTCCAGCACCTGACGCCGGAGAGTGACACCGTCCACTGCTTCATCCGGCGCCACGTGTGCCGGTTCGGCGGGACTGGCTGCTGGAAGAAATGTCTCGTCCTCGGGCATCGGATCTTCCTTCACTGGCGGGGTATCGGCTGAGTCCCGTACCCGTCATGAGCACGTATCCGCCTCGCGGGTGCGCCCTGACCTGCAAAAGACTACATGGAGCGGTCCCCTCGGAGCACGAAAACTCACCGATAGCCGGCGTTATGTAAAGCTACGGTCAGAAGGGGTGGAAAGAGGGCTCGAAGAAGAGTGTGTATTTGCAGGACAAAAGCTGATGAAGGTGCCTTAGCCTTCGCACTCGGGCAGTATGAATGGCCGTTGCTCTCCCGCGCTACCTGCGACCTGTGCCGGACGAGGAAACAGGAATAGCAGGTGAACTCGTCCGCGGCCTGGGGAATCACTTGGACGATGAGCTCGTCGGAGATGATTTCGCCGCCAGGTGTCAGTCCCTCATCGAGGGCATCGGCCTCGTCCAGCTCGGTGAGAACAACAGACAAGACGTTTTAGATCCCAGCACACCAACGATAGTTTTTCCGGGGCTCGTTAGACTCCTCCCTGTCGCGCCCGGGGCTGTTGACGGTCAGTTGTCAGTCTGCTCGCGATAGAGGCCGTCCGCGGAGGATCTCAAGCGCTGTATGGCCTCCGCAAGAACCTGCGAATTGTCTCGCGATTTCCATGTAACAATTTCCGCCCCCGCCTTACGAGCTTCCGCGACGAAAGACTCCTTTAGCCGAATGGGGGTAACGATGAGAAGAGGCGTGTCAGGGCTCTTCCTCCTGAACCGTCCGAGGATCGACCGCATCCTATTATGGGCATCAGCCTGTTTCACGGACAAAAGCATCCAACTCACTTCGACTGCCACTCTCCTGCCCTCAAGCGTCATTGATATATCACCACGGTCGGCGGCTGAATCCCTCGATCCTCGCCAAATGGCACAACCCGCAGGCAGCACTTCCTTCAACCCGTTGTAGACCGACTTTTCGTAGGATTCTGCCATCGACAGTGTTCGCCCTTGAGCCGAGATGTACTCTTCGCCTGCCTCTGACTTTGCCGGCGTATTCGACGTCGCCTTAACATAATCACCGAGGGCCTTTTCGGCTTCCTGGCGCGTAATCTCTCTTAGAATGAACCCTTCAATCAAAGCACCGTTGGTCTCTGACGACCATCGCCGCCTGGGCTTCTGCTCGTTAGTATCGGCAGGAGGTTGTGCTGATTCTTCTACGGATTCCTTTTCTTCTTGATCGCTATCTTCAACCTCTATAGGCGTACCTTCCTTAGCGGTGGCTGCAACGGAACCCGCAGTGTCCAAGGCAGCGGATAGTTTCGCCGTAAGCATCGTAACGAACCCCCCACATGCCCTCTGCTGCAGCTCGTTGTCGGCCGTCTCTTGAAGTGAGTTCAGAATGTTAATCGACAACGCGAGCGGGAGAGCCTCATCCTCTGCTTTCGAAGGGACGGCCCTCTCAGCGACCCATTCAAAGCTATCCCACCATGACTGTGTCTTATCTTTCATCTTGGTGTGAGCTAATTGCACATATAAGGCTCGTGCTGCAATGCTCGCCGCGCAGATGGCCGCGATACCCGCTCCTCCCGGGCTGGAGAGGAAGCGCCCTACCTCCGGGGCCCACATTTTGGCGTCAAAAGTCGAGAACAATATCAGCGCAAGCAGTACACCTGTTGCAGTGACGGTGACCAATTGGATAAACCGCGATAGGGAAGCCCGATTTTGATTCACGAGACAATGTTGACATGTCGGCAACAGGCGGGCTTACGCGACACTTCCAGAACACTGCATTAGGTGAGAGGGCTTGAGTCGCGAAAGATCAACCCTGGCTTCTCTGCCAGGCCAAACTCGCGGAGGCCCGCCTCGCTCTGACCTGCGATGCGACACACAATCGATGAGAATGCGTCAGATGTAGTGAATCTGCGTCAACTTAGTTGGAAGCGGACAATAACGGAGAGGCCTAATATTGGCCTCTCCCCCGCCCATTTTAAAGAGCCGATAACGGATCTTACTTCAAGTAGGTAACTTGAAGCTTCAACCAATCCGTTGTTTTGAGTTCACTACGCCGATGCATGTGCGGTCTTACGATATCGACAGCTTTCTCATCAAGCTGTCAGGGTGCGGATTTGCGAGTCCGTCTCACATGTAAGATTCGGGTGATGCCGGCGGTTCCTCGCAGGGTCAATTGAGCACGCCGAAATCCCAAGGAGCTCCAGTTCTAGAGTGGAGAAACCGCGGACTAATTTCGGCGTGCTGTGCACACAATGAGCTGGCAGGGGGGCAGCATGGGCGACGAGACAACCACGGCTATAACGACCGTGATGGAGGAGCTTCGTACTCTTGAATCTTTTGGTCCAAAGGCCGTCGATCTCCTCCTGAAAGTCGCCCGTGAGGAGCTCACCCGGTTTCCTTCCCTCACCTCCGACCCTGCGTCGACGCACGAGGATTACGCATACGACTTCTTCCTGGACCGTGGCAAGGCGCTGACGACGGCGGCCCAGCTTCAAGCGGAAGACGACGATGCATTGGGGCGCATGATCCGCCGATGGTTGCGCAACTGGCTTGTTGACCTCCACGCCCGTTCAGCTGTGGGTTCGCTGCGGGATCGCTTGGAAAAGCGGCTGGAACGTGATGGGAGATTCGATCGTGCGCCGGCCCAGCATTTCTGGCGTCTTACCGACGGCGCCGCACAAGCAGGGGCTGCCGATCCGGCTGCGTTGGCTGCGGTGGCGCGACGAGTGCATGTTACGTACTATCCGGAGCCTCCGGGAGGAACGCGTCGTGCGCAACTTGGGAGGTCCGGCGAGCTTGAGGCCTTGCTTGAGGAGCTCCTCCGCACAGCAAAGGGGAGCCTGCACATCGCTACTCTGGTCCACGTTGTTGCAAACCGGTTCCCGCACATCCTGGACCCCCTGACGGTCTCGACTGAAGAGGAAACAGCCGACGAAGTTCCGGCATGTGCGCCGTCTCCTCTCGAGGAGATCCTCGGGGACGAGGATCAACAGCATTTCGAGACGCTTTCCCAGGAAGTCTTCGATGCGCTGTCCGCCGAGGAACGCAGTCTCGTCCTTGTTCTCGATGACCCCAAGGCGGCAGCGAATATGCTAGGTCTTGGCAGGAGTGCAACAGCCTTACGAATTCGCTCCCTCAAATCGAAGCTCATTGAAATCTCTGGTGATGAGATGACTGCTCCTGAGGTAGTGCGCCGAGTACTCGCCCGCTGCCAGGGAGAGCTTAGAAGGGCCACTGAACCAGTGGCTGAGGACGGGCCAGGCTTAGTCCCGTCAGTCAAGGATGGAGGACAAAACCAATGACCAAGACCCATCCTGGAAAACGAGCCCGACTGCTGGAACTGGCAAGCCAGACCAAAACGCCAACCGCGGTACGCTTCGGGGCGATGAAGGCCTCAGATGTGGATTCGCCGGACTTCGATGTCCGGAAGAACTGCCTCTGGACGGCGCGATGGTCAGGATCCACCATCTTGCTCCTCATCATTCACGAGTCCTCCGACCCTCAAAAAGTCTTGGCCGCACCAGTGACCATCGAACCTGGATTGCAGGATCAGGAATCAGTCGTGGTCGATGCCTCAGCCAATGACCTCGGAGTACCGGTCACGGTCTGGCTCGGAATCACGCGAGAGGTGCCAATCCAGACGCTTGAGCGCCCACTCGGCGGGCTCCCACCCGAGACGCTCGAGACGGCGAGCCGCGCAAGCAGGTCACATCCCCTCCCCGATGCCGAGCATGCTATCCAGCAATTGACATCTACAAGTGCCGAGCAGCGGGCGGAGATGGAGGACATCCTGGACCGCTGGATCGAGGATCTCCAGCCTTTGCCTTCCGAGACCTCAGAACAAGTAACAACTCAGGGACCAATTCAAGGAAAGCCCTCAATCACCCTGAAGCAGGTGATGGACGCACTCCATGTCCCTCAGCGCATGGCGATGAACATCGTTCGGGGCAACTATCAGCTCAGCCCCGGGGAAGCCAGGCAACTAGCCCTGCATATCGGATCTTCTCCGGATGCCCTAAGTTCCATCGCCGAACCCTTGCCGAACGAATTGCTGCTTGAGCTCCAAAAGCCCCGCTGGAGACTCCTCGTTCGCTCAGAGGCGGAGCGACTGAAAACCGACGAGCCCGCGGCACGGCTCAGCGTTGCCCGCGAGGCGTTCGGTTTGGCGGCGCGACAAAGCGGCCGTGACGAGGATATGTGGAGACAGCGGCTGCGGACCATTGCCCTAGGACGCCTCAGCGGCGGCACGAGCGAAGGAAGATAGCCAATGCCCAAGCTATTCGAGGGGACGGCTAGGCAAGTTGAGGGCATGCTGTCCGTCCTCGAACAACGCTGGCCCGGAGCTGCGGCGCGGCTGGCGCAAGACCCCTTCTCCGAGATCGGTTCCTGGAAAGATCTGACTATCGCGCCGGTCCCCGAAGAGAGCAATGTCCCCGACGGCTCCAAACGAGGATGCTCAGTCGCCGGCGGCTACCTCTGGCAGACCGAGCCTCCGACGCTTGTTGTCGCGGAGTCCCTCTCAGCACGCCGCCAACGCTTCACCCTGCTGCACGAACTCGGTCACCACATCCAGAGCATCAACCTCGAACTCGGGGACGCCCTTATGCAGGCCGAGGACTCCGAAGAATTTGAAGACGCCGCGTGCGATGCTTTCGCAGCCGATCTGCTCCTACCCTCGACGCTCGTCCGGCAAGTGGTACGAGCTGGGCCAACCGTCGAGAGCGCGCTGGAGCTGTTCCGTCGATCCAAGGCCTCCCGTGCCGCAATCTGCGTTCGCCTCGCCGAAGAGCTCAGGAGTCCAGGCACGGTTGCCGTCTTGGACTCCGAAGGAACCGTGAGCTTCGCGGCTTCGCGGGGGCGAATTTTTCCCCCAGCCCGCGGTTCAGACCAGTCCGCAAACCCCCTGGTTGCGGCATCGTTGGCCGAATCTCGCGCAGACCGCGTCATCCAACGTGACGACAGTCGGATTCAATACTCCACCGGGCACACGTCGGACCGGCTCTATGGCCAGATCGCCTGGTGCGACGGGCTCTATGTCGCGGTGATGGTCGAGTACGGCGCCGCATGGAAGCGCTTCTCCCCGCCCCAGGACGGGACAGCACTGTCCTCATCGGCAAGCAGATGGGAGGACTGCGAGACATGCGAAACCAATTTCGTTGTCAAGAGCATATGTTCCCGCTGCCGGGAGCCCCGCTGCCCCAGAGGACACTGCGGATGCACGAGAGCCGCGGAACGTCAGTGCCAGCACTGCTTTTATCTCAAGGCCCCATCCCAGTTTAAAGACGCCTCCAAGGTCTGCATCGAGTGCTCCTCCTGACCGCCGGACAGATCGGACGTTGTCCCGTCAAACCTAAGTGAGACAGGAAAAGGTCCTGTCCTTAGCACTTAGGAGAATGCCCGTGAACAGTCACGAGACCCCAGCCGAAAAAGACCACAGCCGCAACATCAAGGTTATCGTTGTCCACGAGGACAGCGGGCGAGAAGTCGAACTCCAAGCCGGTCCTGGCACCCCGGTGAGAACGATGATCGAACGAGCCTACTCGGAACTTGGACTCGGGCGGAATCCGGCCGATCGCCTGCGCGTGGAGTCCACAGGAACGAATGTCTTCGAGCACCAGGACCAGCATCTCGGAGACTTCCTGAAGCTCGCCGGCAACGACACTGTCTGGCTTCTGGCCGGCCCCACAGGAGGTGCGTAGAGTGCCCGCGGTTCCGCTTGCCGACGCCGAGTACGCTGCTCTGACCTTCGCTGCGCACCTGGACACTTTCTGGGCAAGTGGTCGGCCAGAACGCTGGGGATGGAGCTACACCAAGCTCGACCCGCTCCACGCGTGCATTCACGCGGCAGCCGTTGCGGCGAATGGATCGGTCGACGACTACTGCATCCTGCTCGACGCTCGGAGCTACGATGAACTGCCTCCCGGGGTCTACTTCGTTTCGCCAACAGATCCGCAAGGTCCCAAGCCCCAGCCGGGGAGCCGATGGCTGCCCTCCTACACCAATGTCCCCTTCGGGTTCGCCATCCATCCATCATTCAGCTACCCCGACGGCTCGGCTGACCAATTGGTCTGCTTTTCGCAGTCCCGCGACTACTACATCTCCAACCACACTCCCCTTCCGGGCGAGAAGTGGCAGCCGGGAGCTCATACCCTGGCCGCAACACTGAACCGTCTGCATGAGATCCTCAGTCCGCCCTACTACCTAGGTCGAGCCGGTGCTTTGGATTCCTGAAACCGTCTGGCAAGGGCTCCTGGAGAATTTCAGTCGCGCCCCCGAAGGCGTCGAGAGGGTCGCTTACTTGGACGGAGTGCCCGTACCGCCCGGTCGTGGCGGCGTGGTCACCACGCTCACCGTTCCAGCCGCAGCCCTCTCCCCCGGCAGCTACCGAATCGGTGCAGACGAAATGAGCGCCGCGGGCAAGCACCTGAGGTGCCATCGCCTGCAGCGGCTCGCCCAAGTGCACACGCACGGAGGCACTTGCACGACCCACTCAGCTACCGACGATGCCATGGCCTACTCACAGCACGTTGGAGCAATCTCCGTGGTGCTCCCTGAGCATGCCCGAAGGGATCCAAACCCATGGGATGGGACAGTTCATATCCGGGGGGCGGCCGGATGGACAAAGCTGAGCCGCGACGAAGCCATCTCATTGATCCGCATAGTTCCACTTCAAATCGACCAGAGCCAATATCCTAGGGAGGCTGCAAAATGGAAGCCATCGCGAACCGGCATTCCGGCACGGCTGGAGGCACTTTGGTCGCGCATGACCAAAGCAAGCCCTTGAACGTTCATGTGTCGATTTCTGCTTCGGCCGCCTCCACAGCGGCCGGCCAGAGGGCCCTGTGGATGCTGGTCAACCTTCTCGCACGATCGGTCGGCGCAGTCGCCCGAATCACGGTGGCCTGCCCGGAGGCAAAGCTGCATCCCGCCGTGGCGCCGGGCTACAGCGCCGGGTCATCACTTGTGGCGGCGATTCTCGAATCTGCGAAGGCAATCGGGGCGATACCCCCAAGGCTCGCCGCGGGGACACCGGAACAGAGCTTCGTCCTCGGCATCGGTCGCGTCGATGACGCCGATCTGACCCTGGTCTTCGGTGACTGGTGGGGCGGGCTTGACTACACCACGTCCGATGCCGGGACGGAGGTTACCCTTCCCTTCGGTCCATACATCGCGGCAGCCCACGCCGCCGGTCATGTCTTCCGGGTATCCCGTGGACTCGTCGAATTCGTTCCCTTCGTCTACGACGCCTGGAAGCATGTCACGGCCAGCGAAATTCCGCCCAATCCCCCGCCAATGCCAAAAAAGCTCGCAGGCGACTTCCTTCTCGCCGGAGTGGGCGCAGTCGGAACAGCCACGATGCTCACTCTCTGGGCAACGCCAGGGCTCAAGGGCAGGGCCCAGATCGCAGACGCGGATACCGTCGACCTGACGAACCTCAACCGATGCGTTCTCTTTGACGCGTCCACGGTTGGTCTGCCGAAGGCGAGCACGGCGGCCGAAGTCCTTCAGACCGGAGGAGCGGGGTCTCTGGTGTGGGACCCCCACGACGGTATTGCCCAGGAGCACCCTCGACGCCAGCAACCCTTGCAGCTCCTGTTATCAGCCGTGGACAAGAACCGTTCGCGGCTGGCGATCCAGCGGCTGATCCCAACGATGGCGCTAGGTGCATCAACCTACAATCTCCGCTCCAGTCTCATGCGTGCGGGCCCCCTTGGTGCGAGAGCCTGCCTCGTGTGCCACAATCCGCTGGAGCCGGAGATTAGCGACCCCGAATTACGTGAACGCTATTTGGCAGCAAACCAGGAAACACAGGCGCGGCTCGCCGAATCCCTCCAAATATCGAGATCGGAGCTTGATTCCTGGGCGCGCACAGCACGTTGCGGAGAACTGGACAACCGTGCGCTCCCGCTTTTGGCAGAGGAACTTGATGCCAAGCCGCACCAGTTCTCGGTCGGCTACCTGAGTGTACTGGCTGGGGTGCTCCTTGCGGCTGAAGCCGTCAAAGAGAGAACTTCCTCGACTAGGGCGCTGGACGACGACAAGAATCATGTGAGCATCCAAACGCTCACCCCGTGGTCATCGCGTAACAACGCGACAAGATACCTGAGACAAGAGGACTGCATCTTCTGTGGGCCGGCCGGCTCTGCCACCTTGCAGAGCATGTGGGCCGATCGATTCAGTCATCGTTAGCGACAGCCGCGGAACCTGCGGTGTAACCGCAAGGCCCCCGTCCATCCTGAGATCGCGGAGGGACGCCATGAGGATCTGCGCCAACTGCAGCAGCGCAGCGGGAACGAAAATCTAGCTCCTGCCGCGCAGATGTACACCCCAACCTGTCGTCAGGCAGCAAGGAAAAGAGCGTCAGAATAGGGTCCGGAAGGCAGTTCCTGCACATGCCCGGCGAACAGTCTCAGATCCAAACCTGACAGCCGACCCCGCTGATGAGCTTGCGCGGGTGGGCGCTCGGCAACTGTGCAACATCCTGTTGCACAATTGTCCAGAGACTGTCTGGACAATCAGTTCCGCTGCCCACAGCCGGGGACAATCCATGAGGCAACGACGCACCCTTCCCCGTGGTACTGCAATGGGGCAACAGGTCGTCAGTCGTGTCGTCTCCCGGATGGCGCACTCGCCGCGGGCTGGTTGCTCGAGGTCAGGTTGCCGAAATCTCGTGTGGCCGTCCTCCGGGAGTCCATTCTTTGGCCAATCTCTTGCCCGCCCCACTGCTCGCACGTAGGCTCATGGTGTGAGTGGCGGGGACGGCAATCCGAAAAGCGGATCCGGCCCGCGACCCGTGAAGGAAACAAGCATGGCAACAGGTACAGTCAAGTGGTTCAACGCCGAAAAGGGCTTCGGTTTCATCGCCCCCGACGACGGAAGCGCTGACGTGTTCGCACACTTTTCGGCAATCGCATCCAGCGGTTACCGCTCCCTCGACGAGAACCAGAAGGTTCAGTTCGACGTGACCCAGGGCCCTAAGGGTCCGCAGGCGGAGAACATCCAGCCGCTCTAAGCGGTTGCTAAGAAGCTGGCCGGCACATGCCGGCCAGCTTCTTTTTGTTCCCTCAACGCCAGGTCTGCCTCGTCGTTCAAATCGCGCTCTCTTTGGTCCGGTAAGCCCGGGACCCTTGAAACGTGGTTGCCCCATCGGACTTCGCCTAAATGCTAAAAGCTGAGAGCCGACGTTATGTGTTCGCCCGTGCCCGCCATTGCCCCATGAGGTAATCGTTAGCCCTCTCCTTGGCGGGCGATGAAGGCCGCCATCCCCGGAACAGTGAACTGTATGGATCCGTATTCGGGCGCGTAAATGACACCTTTGGCGATGAGCCGGGATCGAATAACCGCCAGTTTGCTGGTTGATTTTCCAAGCCGTTCCGCGATTTCTCCGGTTGAGGACGGGTCGTCACGGTCTTGGGCCATGGCTCTGAGGTACAGGCGTTCTGCGTTTGTGGCCCGCTGCCACCTTGCTTCGAAGAAGCCGTGGTCCAGGTCGCTTGTGCCTAGGCGTACTGCTACCTGGGCATCCTCCGCGCTGATGACCTTTTCCGACGCCGCTTCCCACACTGACCGCCCATAGACCTGGAGGAAGAAGGGGTAACCGTTCGCGGCCGACAGCAGCAGTGACAGCGCGTCAGGTGCCAGTGAGGCGCCGAGCCTGCTGATAGGCAAGGCGAGGGCTTCTGAAGCGGCCTCTTCGTTGACTTGGCCAATGGATCGGTAGAGAAACAGCCTCTCTCCGTACGTTCTGGCTTCAGAAATCTTGCCGGGGAGGTTGGGCAGGCCGGCTCCGATGATGTAGAAAGGCCAGCCGCGTTGCCCCGCGAGGTGCTGGACGGACAGCAGCACGGTCAGCAGCTCCTCATCCAAGTCCTGCATCTCGTCAATGAACAGGCCAAACCCGGCTCTGGCTTTGCGCATCGCCAGCGAAACGTCCTCGACCAGTTCTTCGAGGTCAATGTCCAGGTTGCCCGAGTCGGCCCGCCCTTGCTGTTTGGTGGTGACGGAAGCCGAAACACCCGTCACTCCCAGACTGGCTGAGATGTTGCCGATGCTGGCCATGGCGTTCTGCAGGAAGCTCCAGGCCGGCTTTCCCCGGAGCCTTCTGGCGCCCAGTTCCAGTTCACGCGCGAGCTTTGCCCGGGTGGCCTTCTTGCCGGCCTCGCCTGGTTGGGCCTCAAGCTGGATGACCAGCCAGTCGTTGCGGCGGGCGTGCTCCGCAAACACGTTGAGCAGGACGGTCTTGCCGACCCCGCGAAGCCCGGAAAGTACCATGCCCCGGTCCCCCACAGTGTTGGACTTCGACCGGGCGACCAATAAATCGAAGGCGTCAATTTCGCCGTCACGGCCTACAAGCTCAGGTGGGCGGACGCCAGAGCCAGGGTTGAAAGGGTTCAGTGCAGGGTCCATTCACCCGATGATAGCGACTTCTAACAACTTATAACAACTGCTGTTATAAGGCGCTATTTTTCGTTAGAGTAGCTACAGCGTTCGTACACTGAGCTGATGTACCGTGCAGTCGCCCAGCCTTCGCCGCCACCGCATAGTCAGACACTTACCGTTCTGGCGGGCACGGATTGGAACGAGCTTGGAACAACATCCTGCGCTTACTTTCACCTGACGCCGGAGCCGCGATACCCTGCCATCTCCCGCCGCCATCACCGCAGCGCTCGAGCACAACCGGACATGCCCTCTCCCATGACGCCTGTCGGGGCCCCTGTGCGAACTCTGGTAAGCACAACGGCCACCGTTAGCGAAGCCCTGTGGGCGTCGCTGTAGGGGTGATTGTGCCTCTACTGGTGCCGGTGACGGCTGTTGCCTTGAGCGATTGCATCATCACCTGAACCTGTGTGTGCTCACCCGATGAGGTGTAGGCCTTCGCTTCGGTCATCGTTTCGAAGTACCGGTCGGCAGCGAAAATAATCGGACGAATAGGGCTGCTGGGTGACGGAACGTCAATGCCCGCACGAGTAGTGAAGTGGAAAGGATCTTCTGCCTGGGTTGTGGAAGGGTTGCCAACTACTCCTACAATCAGCCGAACGTTGCCCTCCCACCTGTTCGCCTTCTGAAGATCCTCCCTTGAAGTAAGGTCCATGGACTTGGTTTGGACTGCGTATGATTTCTCGCCCAGCATTCCCTGCCCGGGGACTTCTCCGAGGTAGCTGACAGCCATGTCGCCGCACACTCCCCGGCAAGGTTCAACCTCGAGATATGGCTGAACCACTAGGGAGGCGACTTCGACGCCCGCTTCATTAAGGACCACGAAGGGACCCCCCTCTTGGTTGGGCGGACCAGTATTTGTCACGGTCCACGTTGCGGGGTAGTCGAAGGAAAAAGCTACATCAAATCCCACGCCGTTGAAGGTCGCGTTAGAAGACGTCCGCGCGGGGTCACTCTTTGTGGGCTCCGGCGACTCTCTTTTGGTCGGCTCTGCTGATCTTGTCGTGGAACTTTCGGAGGGCTCTGGCGCTGGCCCTGCAGTACAGGCTGTCAGAGATGAAGTTAATGCCAAACAGAAAACCACGACTTTCATGGCCGCGGGCATCAACCCGGTTCGTTGTACAGTCACAGCGCCTCTTCCGTAAACCGTCGGTTCCCCCTTGAATAGCATCTACCTACTCTTGGCTTCTCGGCCTAACCGCCACGCGTGACAGCTAACGTTCGAGTCCTCCGCGTTCCAGGGTCCTCCCCTGGCCCACTTGCTTCGCCATCTTTGACGTCTTAGCAAGAGACGGCTTTTGAGCAACGGCGGCAGTCGCCGGCGTGCCCTGGTGTTTGTCCGCGAGGAGTCGGGAGCTGACCGCTTCACGGTCGCCCTTGCCCTCGAGGCTTTCCGCCAGCTGCTGACGCCGCTCCGCGGAGTCGTAACCTGGTTCGTCCTGTGCCTTTTGCGCGGCGGCGTCCTGCTTGTTGGCGCCCGCCACCGCAGCTCCGGCCACCACTTCATCAGTGCGTGCAGCAGAGGCTTTGGTCTCTTCTTTTTCGGCTTCGGTTCGTGCTTGCTGTGCCCGATTGAGGGCGGCCGCGGAAACGGACGCTTCGTCCGCTCCTGTGTTGTTGACGTCGATGCCGTACCGTGCCTGTACCTGGTCGCGGATGTGTTCTGATGCTTTGGCCGCTTCGGGGTCGTATGCCTTCCACGCCGTAGCTGTTTGATGGGCTTGTTCGATCATGCTGGGTGTGGCTTTGTCCCACCAGTCATCACGTGCCGTAGGTGAGAGCTGTGCGCGCGCTGCTGCGCGTTGGGCGTCGAAGCGCTCCTGGAGCTGGCGTGCGCGTTGCTCTTCTGCGGCGGCGATGTTGCGTTGCTCTTCTTCTCTAATTCGTGCCAGTTGTTCGCCTATTCGTGCGGCGACCATCAGCCCTGTACGCATTGCACCGTCTACTGCTTCGTCCATTCCGTCTGCTTCGCTCATGCTCTTCCCTATCGCTCGATGCCTGGTTTCGGATGGTGGTCTCTGTTCGGCTCACCGGGCCGTTTGGGCCCGGCCTGCTGCAGTGTTCTTTCTGCTCTGGTGAGTGTCGTCGGGATGGGTGAGCCGCCGCGTGACCGTTCGGCGATGAGCCGTGCCCAGAGGGCTTCTTCGCTGGCTCCCGGGTGCTGTTCCCGCAGTGCTTCCATGGTGATGGGCTGTGCCGTGATGGTCTGTGTTGTGGCGCTGGCTTCAACGGCTTTGCCGGCGGCGGTCACGGCTGCGGCGAGGCCGCTGACGCGTCGCAGGTCGTCGGTGGCTTTGTGCATGTCGTGGATGGCCCGGGCGGTCTGGGCAAGCTGCCGGAACATCAGGGCGTAGGCTGCCCGTTCGCTCTTGGAGGTCGCAGCCAACAGGATCATTGTCGCGCCACGAGCCGACGGCAGAGCGACCGCCGGCCGCTTCGGGTAGCAGCGGAGCTGGGCTGATTTGGCCAGCTCGCGTGCGGCGTCGGCCAGTGGTCCGGGGGTGGGTTCGATGCGCTTGGACCATGCACCGAAAGCGGCTGCGGTCTGGCGTGCGGCGTACGCCCAGGCGGCGTGGTCATTGTGTGGGGTGGTGGCCAGTTTTTCGCGGAGAGTACTGATGTCGTTGGCGTACTTGTTCCACAGTTCGGCCGAGGGCTGCAGGGTCTCCCGGCCGGGGCGTACCGGCCTGCGGTTGCGTGCTGCGGCGTTCCATTCCGCGACGGCGGCCGTGGCGGTTTCGGGGGTGCTGTCCCATTCGCTGCGGAGCCTGGGCAGGGCCAAATCACGGCCAAGCGAGTTGCCGCCGAACCAGACCGCCCGCTCCCCCGTCCTTGGGCGCACGGCCACGGAGTATCCGGTGACAACGTCGGTGCGACCGGCGGCGTAGCGGGGCCGGACCAAGAGGCCTTCCTGGCGGGCGCGGCGGACGAATTCTGCCTCATCGGTTGAGGCTGCTGCGCAGGTGCGGACCTTGCGTGCGAGGCTGTGGCGTTCGACTTCGGGGAGTCCCTGGCGGGTTGCTTTGGCCTGTTCCGCGGGTGTGTATCCGCGTTCGGCGCGGACAACGTCGAGTTCGTTGAGGCCGTATTTTTTCTCCAGTGCCCTGGCGACCTGTTGGGACTTGTACTTGCTCTTCCAGCTGTTCCATTTGGTGCCGTCGTCGCGGATCATGCTGGCCACGATGTGGATGTGGTCGTTGCCGTTCTTGCTCAGTCCGTGGCGGACGGCTACCCATCGGGCCGGGGCTTTTCCGCCGTCCTCGGTGAAGTCCATGTCCTTCATGAAGTCGTTGGCGATGGCGCTCCACTGGGCGTCGGTGAGCTGTCCTTCTTCTGCCGCCAGGCTGAGTGAGCAGTGGAAGACGTGGCCGCCGTCGACCTCGGTTTTGTAGAACTGTCGGGCGCGGTCCAGGGCGTTGGCCATGTCCAGGGCCGCGTCGCGGTTTAGTTCGTTGTCGTCGTGCCATGCCATGAGCGCGGAGTCGCCGGCAACGAGGTGAGGTTCCTCGTGTTCGTTGGCGCGTCCCGGGCCGGCGAGGTAGATCATCAGGCCCGCCATGCGGTCGCCCTGGGTGATGTTGGGAATCACGTCAGGATCACCGGCCGGCCATGTCGGCGAGCTGCCGGTCGATGCGGATGATTACGCTCTTGGCATGGGCGATCGTTGCCGCAGTTTCGGGTGGCACTTCGCCGGTTGAGTTGGCGTGCCGTGCGATCTGGTTGATGTTGTTCGCGACACTGCCGATGAGGCGCTGCAGGTTGGAAAGCTGCATGAACTGGTCCCGCCGTTCCGAGGGGCTTTCGCTGTCCTCGTTGAGTGCCGCTTCGATCAGAAGGCGCGGGATCGTCACGCGGTGCTTCTCCGCCAGGGCGAGAAGCTGGGCCTCCTCTTCGGGGCTGACCTTGACCTCGTGACGGTGCACCCTGCCGCCGTCAACGTTTGCCCGGCGGCGGCGGGACTTCCAACCGGCGAAGCCGTTGCCTTCACTCACCTCGTACCGCCCTCCCCTACCTTGCCAGCGCAGCGACCCGGAAAACCCGGGATCAGACACCAGTCTGCCGCGACCCGAATGACAATCCGGGCAGCGACACGAACTTAGCCCGGCTAAGTTCCCAGCTTGCTCCGGGCAGTCGGATTCCTCTCCCTTCCTCCGGTTGCTCGGTTGCTCGGTTGCTCGGTGGTTCCGGCAGGCCGGCTCCTCCGCTGCGCGTCGTTGCCGGCAAATCGTCGGTGGTCCTGCTTAGGGTGGGTGCATGGCAACGATCGATATTGAACAGACACGTAACCAGGCCCGCGCGCTCCTCGATTCCCGCATTGAGTCGGTGACCACCCTGGTCAAGACCCGCCAGCGGATCACCGATCTGAGGGAGCAGCTCGCCGAGGCCGAACGCGAGGACAAGCGCGCCTACGTGCGCGCCACCAAGGACGGCTGGAGCGCCGATGAGCTGAAGAAGCTCGGCCTCGAATCCGGCGCTGCAGCGCGCCGGCGCAAGCCGGCGAACCGCGCCGCCAGCGACTCCCCGGGCGAGGGCAACGGCGGCGGGTAGACGTTGCCCCACGCCCACCTGGGCACGGCAAAAGCTAACTCCTCCGGGCTTTTCCCGCACCCACGTGGACGACGGGACCCAACCGGCCGGCTGCACACCATCGCCAGGTCACCCAGGGCGCGCAGCTCACCGCCGGAGGCCGGCGATCGTGCACAGTCTCCAAGGCGGTGGTTCTGTAAAGCCGGCGGCCTTTCCCATGGTCCACAACAACGCTGCCGCCTCACCACCGGACGGGGTCGGCTTTTTTCAGCTCCGGACCACAAGAACAACGCCAGATAAGCACGCCCGGTCACAGGAATGGCCGTCATCGTTTGGGTGACGGCCATTCCCGTTGTTCATTTCCCGATGGGTCAGTCCCGGACCGCGTCGGGGTGCGTCTCGGGTTCTCGCAATGCTCGAAGCAACGCTGGCAATCACGTCCCCGCCCCCAGTCCTCAGGCCAACAGACCACACGCCAGTCAGCTCGGTAAGGTCGAGTCGGATGGCCGCTTCCAGCGCCGTGATCGCGTCCTCGTTGATACTCATGGTGGGGAGCTCCCCGGGGCGTCGCTGTTGGCACATGATGGGCCGAGTGTCTGTCCTCAGACGGACGCTGCGGAGAGCACGTAAGAGATTGGCCGCCCGACTTCTAGTCGTCGGCCTGGGCCGGCTCGACCTCGATGTTCCCCGCGGCGATGCGCTCCTGCGTCTCCTTGTAGGCGCGCTCCAGGTAGGCCGCGAGGTCCTCTTCGCTGACCCGCCACATACGCCTGCCTCCCAGCTGCACACCGCGCAGTTCCCCGGACGAGAGCAGCGCGTACAGGGTCGGCATCCCGACGTTCAGAATCTCCCTCACCTCGGAGAGGGTGAGCATCTTCGGGAACCTGGTCACCGCCGCCGGCGAATGCAACTGATCGCCTTCTTCTGTACGTTTGGCCATGGTTAGCTGTCCTCTTTCCGGTGCTGGAGTTCTTCCCTGGTGCGCTGCCCGCGGCGCATTCCGCCGGCCGGAACGCCCGGCCATTTCTTGCCGCCGTTGTATTTGCGCTGCAGGCGCTTCAGCTCTCGCAACGTGGCTCCTTCAACGAGGTCGGTGATGGACGCGTACCCCTCCAGGTGCCCGACGGCCTTGACGGCGGCGCGGATCTGATCCGTGTCCTCTTCCCTGAAGTACGGGGAGACGGACTTCTTCTTAGGCACCGGCGGGCACGGCCTTCCACGAACTGTGCGCCATCAGAACTCGCGATCTTCCGCGTCCAACTGGTTGCGCACATTGGACTGCAGCCCGGAGGCCTCCCGCGACCTTGGGCGGTCGGCCGGTGGCACTCTCCCACCGGGCTTCGACCAACACCGGATGGCCGAGCTGGCCCAGATCATTGCCTGCCGCGCGCTGCCGAAACAGTGCAGCTTTGACAGCCTGGACGTCGTCCCGATACTCCTGCCGCTGCGCCGGGAGTTCCTGCGGCGACTTGCCGGCGATTGCGCGGGCCGGGGTCCCGCCCGGGACGATCTTGTACGCCATGATTCCGCTCTCCTGTGCTGCCTGCCCGATGGGCCCGGGAAGGGTTGTGAAGTGGCCTCCCGGGGCCAGCCTATCGGCTGGCCCCGGGCACTGGTCAGAACGCCGGCTCAGCGTCCTGCACCGGAGTGTTGACCCGCCCGCCGGGGTTCGCCTGGACCCCGAACCACGGATCATCATCCGCGTACTCCCGAGGACTGATACTGAGGCTGTCCACCGGGTGAGTCCCGCCTTGCCCGCCGCCGGCCGCAGACCCCCGCGCGCTGCCCTGCGAACGCTGAACACTCGCAGTGGCGTACCGGAGGGACGGGCCGATCTCATCGACCTCGAGTTCGATCACGGTGCGCTTCTCCCCCGTTTTCGTCTCATACGTCCGCGGCTTCAGGATTCCGGAAACGATGACGCGCATGCCTTTGGTCAGGGACGCCGCGACGTGCTCGGCCGCCTCCCGCCAAACCGATGCGCGCAGGAACAGGGTCTCCCCGTCCACCCATTCGTTCTTCTGCCGGTCGAACGTCCTGGGGGTGGAGGCAATGGTGAAGTTGGCGACCGCGGACCCCGACGGGGTGAAGCGCAGTTCGGGGTCGTTGGTGAGGTTGCCGATCACGGTGATGCTGGTTTCGCCTGACATTGGTTGCGTTCCTTATCTTGCTGGTTTCGTATGGGCGGTGCTAGCTGGCGGCGTTGCTGAGTGCGTGGGAGCGGTTCATGTGGGCCTGGACGAGTTTGTCCCTGCGCAGGCCGGACCAGTGGTCCTGGTCGTCGGTGTTGTTCACGACGACGGGAGCCTGGGAGTAGCCCAGTTCCTGGGTGATGTACTCCAGGGCTGCCGGCACTTCGGTGATATCAACGGATGTGTAAGTGATGCCTTTGGCATCGAAGTAGTCCCTGGTCTTATCGCACTGGGAGCAGTCCGGCTTCGTGTAGACCGTGTAGTCGGTGGGTGAGGAAGTCATTTTCAGCACCTGGTTTCGTATCTCAAAGGTTTCGTTCGTCTGGCTGACTTGCTACTTCAATTCTAGCAATCATTCAACTGAATGAAAAGGCATCTTACCTCTTGTTCTAGGCATTTTCAGTAATTTTTCTGCGAGTTTCTGGGACCCTTCGGCACCGTCGGTGGGCCCGTCATGTCATTTTCAGAAGCTGACTGCACAGAATGCAGAAGTCCTCTGCACACCCGGCTTCCGGCTTCTATAGCAGCTGCCAAAAGTCCAAGGTTCCAGGAGGCGGAACCGCCTCGCTTGTTCTCGTTCCGATGCCCTCAGTCCAATGTTGCTCAGGACTACTCAGGACAGGCTCCTTAGCCGGAATCGAACATCCCTGTCGTGCTC
Organism: Arthrobacter sp. ZGTC131; assembly: GCF_002929275.1. Classification (GTDB taxonomy): domain Bacteria; phylum Actinomycetota; class Actinomycetes; order Actinomycetales; family Micrococcaceae; genus Arthrobacter. The sequence continues at coordinate 15,570 of NZ_PJIK01000019.1, read as the reverse complement.
CGCCAGAATCTGCCCGCACATCTCACAGGTGCGTTTTGTGCCGAAAATTATTGATCCCCCAAATCCAGTCCTCCACGGTGAGTGCACGTGGAACTCTGTGCCTCTGGCCTGTCCAGGCCAAGCGAAGTCAGTGACGCGGTTGCCCGCAGGGGTTTCGAGCCGACCGCAAAAGGCGACCTAACTCAGAGCGCCCAAAGGCGATTTGACGAGGTTTCAGGGAGTGGTTATATTTTTTTCTCGTAAGAAAAAGAGAACGGAAGTTCCCCCGCTTGAAGTAGCTGTAGTTGCCTGTTTAGGGGAAGCACCGTTGCAGTAACACCTGGTCGTCGGACAGCTTGAGACGGCCAGAGCAACACCAGCAACACCTGGTCGTCGGACAGCTTGAGACGGCCAGAGCAACACCAGCAACACCTGGTCGTCGGACAGCTTGAGACGGCCAGAGCAACACCAGTAACACGGGGCGGGCAAGTTGAGAGCATCGTTATGCATTCCTTGCCCGCCCCGTACCGTTCGGGTCTGCTGCCCGGGACAAGGATCCCATTTGTTAGTTGGGAGGCCCCGAATAGACATCCGCAACCGGCACTGCAGTGCCCGTTGATCCCGGTCTATAGGCGGTGCTGCTCCATGACCACGGCCGGGTAGCATGACTGCATGCCTGCCCGGGACGAAAGCGAAGAGCCGCTTCAATCACTGCCTGCTGGGATGGCCCGGAGATATGCGGAGTACAAGCCTGCCACCGATAAACCATCGCCTCCGCCGACCAACGTCGGGGGCTACGACGAGCTCCTCGACTACTGCCGCGGGAAGGAGATGGCCCTTCCACGCTCGCGCAATGGCCTTGTCGTAATTGATTCCTTGATTGAGATCCCGGAGGCCAAGAGGGACCTAGCGGAATTCCCTACGGCCATCGGCATGTTCTACGGAGACGTTCTCACTCACACCATCTCGGGCTCCCACTGGGAAGTTGTCGAAGAGGGCTTCCTCATGGTCCGGATAAGCAGGAACACAAGCATTTCGGTTATCCATGTGGCTCAACGACGGCTTGACATGGGATTGCCGACCCTCGCGATGAATTACGATCACGCACTCGACATCATTGACCGAGACAGACGAGGCAGCTGAGGCACAGCGGGTGTCTAGGACCGCCACTTGGCAATGCGGCCGCAGTGGTGAGAGATCGGTTTACGAGCGTCCGGTGAAGGATCCCCTGGCAGGCATATGCGCGCTTCTCCTAATCCGAAGCGATATGTCTCATAACCTAGACGCCTCAAAACACTAGGGTTTCGAGGCATGTCTGTGCATTTGTGCATAGGAGTACCGAGCGAAAGGGAACTTGTGCATAGGAGTACCGGCCAGCCAGTGGTCACAAGCCGTCTGCACAAACCCTGATATTCAGGGGAAGTTTGTGCAGCCAGCTTCTGAAAACGACACTGCGGATGGTGATTACCGCCGCCGGCTACTGTGGTCATCCCCGCAGGTTCGCCAAAGCCGCAGCCCCCATGCGCCTGAGAAGTCCCTGCCCATTCCGGCTGACGTTATGCTCCCCGCCCGAGTGCCAGTGCGAATATGTGTCGTCCCTGCTGAAGGAAAGCCCACTGCAGCGGAATCGGTGGGCCGGCGGCGCAAGTCTTGGACCATGGGAAAGGGGGCCGTTGTCCAATATCCGGTTTGAAAAGTAAGCATGCTTTCTATTAGGTTTGGTGTCAGCTTCACCGCCTGTCCCCCATCAGGCGGAGTGGTTGCCAGGGAGGCCCCGCCACTGCTCGTGCGGCGGGGCTTTTCGCTATCCGCATCTGGGCAGCAGGTGCCAGGGAACCGAACGGCAGAAGGAGTGTGCAGTGGCTCAGGGTGACATCGAGACGTACTACGAAGACGGCCATTGGAAGAACAAGCGCGAGGGCGCTGACCGCGCTTTCGGTGCCGGCTACGGCACCAAGGACGCAGCGGCAGCTGTCGGCCGGGATACTGCGAAGGCGGACAAGGTCGAGCACGTCATTAAGAACCAGGACGGCCAGATCGGCTCCAAGAACAGCTATGGCAACGACCCCAGGAACGTCCCGGGCTGACCCAACAGTCCATGCCCTGGCATCACAGTGCCGGTGGAACAACGAAGGGCCGGCTCAATATATGAAGCCGGCCCTTCTGTGTTCTCTCTGCAGTAGCTCTACGGGTTCCGTGGCATAGTCATCGTTCCCATCCCGGGCTCCTGTCGCGCAGCGGCTGGACGCTTCGCGTGTGTCCGGGGCTGACAGAAGGACCTGTGGTGCCGGGCCTGGAGGGGAAGCTGACGGCGAGCAGGCGCCTGTGCTTTTCCATTATTGGGTCTGGGCCGTCTGTCGTGGTGGGCTCTTGCTGTTGGGACGGCGGCTCGATGGATGCCTTGAGTCGTTCGTCCAGCTCTGCGCATTTTGCTCTCGCCTGGGTGAGTTTGTCTTCGTATTTGAAGGGTCTTCCGGCCTGCTTTTCCACGTCGGCGAGAACGGCGCTCTTCTCTTGAATGGTTTGGCGCAGCTGAGCCTCATAGTCCGGCAGCGCGGCGACCTTGTTTTCGAGTTTGGTGATGATTCCGGTGCTGCCTTCGAGCAGCTCCATCCGGGTCATGACCAGCGGTGGGGCGGGAACGTCCCTAATGGTGATGGCGAGGTCCTGGTAGGAACCGAGCCGGGAGTGCTCTCCTGCGTTGCGGACTTGCAGCTGGTGGCCGCCGAGTGTGGCCACTGTCCCGTAGTCCCGTTCCTGCCGGTAGTAATTGCCGTACTCGAGTGTGTGGGTGCGTACCCATTCGGAGATCGCTGCGACCGCTTCGGTGCGTTTGGTGTAGGTGCGCCCGTCGATGGCTGCGCTGAAGGTCTCCCCCGCGGTGGAGGTGATCAGGGGCAGTGCTGCCTGGACCGCGGGCAGCGCCGTCTCGGCCCTGGCGATGCTTGCCTGTGCGGAGGCTTTCGTCCAGCCAAGGGTGCTTTGGCCCTTTTCGTGGGCTCGTTTAAGGCGTTCGAGTTTGGTCCGCTCGGCGTCTGCTTCGATCTTTTCCATGACGAGCGGGTTGCCGCTGGTCGCTGCCTTGATTTGGGCAGCGTTCAGCGCCAAGTCTCCAACGTCCTCGATTTCGCGGATATCCAGGCGGCCGCGGAGGACCTGCTGGATCATGGTGGCTTTGCGTTGGATGCCGTCCCAGGCCGCGCTGTCGTAGCTTCCGACGGTGGCGTACTGGAAGTTGTGGACCTCGGCGTTAGCGTTGCCCTGGCGGACTATGCGCCCGTCCCGCTGGGTCAGGTCAGCCGGCCGCCAGGGGCAGGTGACATGGTGGATTGCTTTGGCGCGCAGCTGCACGTTGGTGCCGGTGCCCATCATGGCGGTGGAGCCGATGAGAACGGCGACTTCGCCGCTGCGACACTGGGCGAAAAGCAGGGCCTTCTGGTCAGGTTTTGGCGCTTCCTGAATAAAGCGGATCTGTTCGGGCTGGATCCCGCCGGCAACCAGCTGGTCTTTGATCTGCTGGTAGGCGGTCCAGACTGGTTTGCCGTCCGGGCCAGTGTCTTTGGATGGGGTTCCAAGGTCGCAGAAGATGATCTGCAGCGCGCCTTTGGTGGCTGAGGGGATTCCCGAATCGAAGCTGGTCTCGTACTCGTTGTCCCGGTTCTCTTCCCAGACTTTCAGGGTTTTGGCGACCACTTGGTCAATCTTCGTCCCGGAGTCTGGTTCGATGCCGACCATGCGCAGGTCGAGGGCTGCTTTGCGTCCGTCGTTGTAAACGTTCAGGGCGTTGTCCGCGCCCTTTTCCGCCCAGCCGGAGAGTGAGTCGAGACGGTCGGCGAGGCCTTTCATGTAGTCGGCCAGTTCGGGCGGCTGCGGGATGAGTACCAGTTCCGGCTGGCGTTCGCCGTCACCGGAACGGCGGGCGAGCTCCGGCTTTTCCAGGTAGGTAAGGTCTTCGGCGAGCTTGACGTCTGCGAAGACGTGGAAGCTGCGTAGCATTTCGGGGACGTTCTTGAACTTCGCGAAGCGTGGCTTGTTCTTCAGCCGTCCGCCGGCGTCCATTTCGATGGCGGTGACGGTTTCGCCGAACGTCGCTCCCCACACATCGAAGTTCTCCACTCCGGCGGCCTGGAGAAGGTCCGGGCGGAGGTAGCGCTGCATGACGTGGGCTTCGGTGATGGAGTTGGCGATTGGGGTTCCGGTGGCCATGGTGACAACGCGCTCACCATGGACGCGCCGCAGGTACTCAAGCTTCAGGTGCATGTCGGTGGCCCGCATAGAACCGGCGATTTCGGCGCCCTTGATGTTGGTGACCGTGCGCAGGTTTTTGTAGTCGTGGGCTTCGTCGACAAACAAGTAGTCGACGCCGGTATCTTCGAAGGTCAAGCCGGGATCCGGGGCGGTGTCCATAAGCCGCTTCATGCGTTCTTCTTCGGCCTGGAGCTTGGTTTCAAGCTTCTTTACCGTCGTACGGTCCTCCCCCTCGGCCTGGGCGTTGACGACGGTCTGCCGTACGTCGGCGATGATCGATTCCTGGTACGCCTCGATGGTTTCGGCTTTGACACCGATGCTCTTGAAGGCCTGCTGGGTCATGATGATGCCGTCCCAGTCGTTGGCCGCTGCCCGGGCGACGAACTGGCGGCGGGCGGTGAGGTCTCCGCTCTTGGTTTTGATGTCGTCGGAGCCTGCTGAGAGCAGCCTCGCCTGCGGGTACAGTTCCAGCCATTCGCGGGTGAACTGTTCAAGCATGTGGTTGGGCACGACGATCATCGGTTTGGCTGCCATGCCGAGGCGTTTGAGTTCCATGGCGCCCATGACCATCTCTGCCGTTTTGCCGGCGCCGACTTCATGGAACAGGCCAACGGCCGGTTCTGAAATGATCCGGGCGACGGCGGTGCGCTGGTGGGGGTGGGGCGTGAACGTCTTGGCCAGCCCGGGCAGGGTCAGGCGCCCGCCTTCCTTGGTGTAGTCGCGCAGGGCGAGGGAGTTGAAGCGGCGGTTGTACTCCTCGATCAGGCGGCTGGCGCGCTCGGGGTCCTCCCAGACCCACTCGGCGAAGCGTTCCTGCAGGGCTTCGGCTTTCTCCTGTGCCGCTTCGGTTTCTTCGAGGTTGGCGACGAGTTTGCCGTCCTCGTTTTTGTCCTCGACCTGGATGCTTTTTTGCTCCAGGATGCTTTGCAGCAGGTCCGGCGCGGGCCGGCGGCCTGTCCCCCATTCGTTGGTCGAGCGTACGGTGGCTCGGTTGGCTTTCACGCGCCAGATGCCTCCACCGACGCTGGTGACGCTGGCATTGGGATCGGCCAGGATGTCCTGGACGAAGCGCTGGTGTTCCTCGGGCGAGATCCAGACGGCACCCAGCCGGGCCTCGACGTCCTCCATGCCGACCTTGGGCGGCTGGACTTCTTCCAGGGCCTGGACGTTGACGTTCCACCGTTCGTCCTCGGCAGCGGCCGCGCGGGCGGCGTCGAGCTTGGTGCGGACGTTCCCGGAAAGGTATTCCGGGGCGGTAACCATCCTGCCCGTCTCGGGGTCATCGAAGACGAGGGTTCCGAGCTGATCCCGGGCTTCGTCTTCAGTGACGCCCAGCAGGTCTGCGATCTGTTCCAGGTCCGGGGACCCGTAGGTGTCGAGCGTGATGGCGAGGGCTTCGTCGACGTTCTCGGCGCCCATTGCCGGCTTACGGGCAACGACCTGGCGGTGTTGAAGCAGAGCGGCCGGGGTCGCGGTCTGCGTTTCGTCGTTGAAGTTTTCCAGGGCGCCGGGCAGGGACCCGAAGGGATCCCTTGAACTCAGGAGTCGGAACGCCGGCGACAGGCGGCGGGTGACGATGTCCTCGCCGGTTTCCTTGTCGGTCCGCACGGATTCGGTGTAGCGGTTCACCGGCCCGTGTTTCCGGACGAACGCGGCGTAGCGGGCGGCCAGTTCGGAGCGCAGAGCGTCCAGTTCCGGGGTGTCCTCGCTGTCGGAGGCTTCCATCTCCAGCAGCGACCGTGCGCCGTCGCGCAGTGCCAGCAGGTCCCGCAATTCGACTGCGTGTGCCTTTGGCACCGGTAGTTCTTCTGCCTCTCCCGCCCGGACAATGGTGAAGGACCCATCGGGCTGGGCGTTGATGGTGCCGTCCCACTCTGGGCCGGCCGCCGGCAGCAGCGCGGCTGCGGTCTTCCCTGGCGTGCGTTCTGCGGGGGCATGGCCCAGGTCGCGGTCCAGGGCGTCGGTGATGATGATGTTCAGCCGGTCTGCCAGCAGCTGGGGTACGGCAGAGAGGTCCTCGGCTTTGACGCTGACAGTCTCTTCGCCGTACATGCCATTGCCGACCACGATCTGGCCCAGGACGTTTTGGGGGTTCATGTCGAAGTAGGCGTTGATCTTGATGTTGCGGTCCCCGACGATCGCGGGGGTGACCCGTTCCCATTCGGTGTTCATCGGTTCGCGGCCAGGCTCACGCTTGCGCAGAAGCAGCAGGTCGGTGAGGGCTTCTGTGCCGGCGGCGCGGCGGTGGGCGCCGGTGGGCAGGCGCACCGCGCCCACCAGGTCGGCCATCGCGCTCATCTCTCGCCTCGAGGTGGGGTTGGCCGCGTCCATGGTGAAGCTCGACGTCAGGACGGCCACGTAGCCTCCCGGTTTCACCGCCGCAAGGCTCTTGAGGATGAAGTGGTTGTGCATGGAATGACGGGAATCGGCGTTGTGCGTCTTGTCGTACAGCGCGTTCTTGCTGAACGGGACGTTCCCTACGGCAAGGTCAAAGGAGTTTGGCTTGACCGGGGTGTCGGCAAAAGATTCGCTGCGGATCGTTGCGTGCGGGTAGAGCCCGAGGGAAATGGATGCGGTCAGCGGGTCCAGCTCGACGCCGGTCATGCTGGCAGACTCCGGCGCGAAGCCGATGAAAGTGCCGGCCCCGGAGCCGGGTTCCAGGACCTCTCCCCCGGTAAAACCGAGACACTCCACGGCTGACCAGATTTCCTTCACCAGGGCCGCGTCCGTGTAGTAGGCGTTGGTCGTGGTCCGGGAAGCCGCGGCGTACTCCCGCGCGCTCAGGACCTCACGGAGCTGTGAGCGTTCGGTAGCCCAGTCGTCCTTGTCGAACAGCTGCGGCACCGCTCCCCAGCTGGACCACTGCGCCAGGGCCCGCTGCTCGGCTTCGGTGGCGGGGCGTTGCTGGTCCTCGAGCTCCCGGACGATGCGGATGGCTTCAAGGTTCGCCGCGAAGCGGGCCTTCTGCCCGGACGGGGCGAGGTCTGCCTGGGACGCGGGACGGAACCGGGCGGCGGCCGCGGCCGCCGGCGCTTCCGACCCGCGGGCAGGTTCTAGCTCTCCTCCGCCTGCTGGCTGGGGAGCGGTTCCATTTCCTCCGGTTCCTGGGGAAGTCCGTCGTAGATCATCTCCTGGTACACGATCTCCCGTGCCCTCAGCTTGGCCATGTTCACCAAGCCCACGTACTCCAGCGCGTTCTCCTGCCCGCGGGGCGGTATCAGGTCCTCGCTCAACGACCAGATCCGGTCCTGAATCTCCCGGCCCAAAGTCGAAAAGTGTGTCTCGGGGTCCGCTATCTGCGCGTAGCTCTCCGGATCGTGATTCTTCATGGTTTCCATGGCGTGTCTGCCGTGCTCGTTCATTGATTACCTCTTCCGGTTCGGCCCACAAGGACTCCAGGCTCAGCTGACCCTCAATGTGGTTTTTCGATTTCCTCGGTGCCATGTGCGCCGCTCCCCCTCCGTTTGCCTCCACGCTAGCGAAGGCACCGATGGATTAACAGCCGCACCCTTACTCCTGCGGCTCCTGCAGACTCTTCCGCTGGCGGGCTAGCTCGCGGACGACGGTCGCTTCGCTGACATCGATGGTCTTCGCAATGTCACGGATAGTCCGCTTTTCGGTCCGCATCCGATGTGCCGTTGCTGCCTTATCAGCGGTCATTTTGGTGGGTCTTCCGCCAACGCGGCCGCGGGCTTTGGCTGCCGCGAGGCCAGCCAGCGTCCGTTCGCGGAGCCTGTTGCGTTCGTACTCGGCAATGGCCGAGAAGAAGTGGAACATCAGTACGCCCTGGGAGCTGGTGGTATCGAGCCAGGTCTCAGTCAATGACCGCAGCCCAACGTGGCGGTCCGCCAACGTCTTCACGATTCCGGCAAGGTCTGCGGTGTTCCTCCCGAGCCGGGACAGGTCATTCACCACCAGGATGTTGCCGGGCTGCAGATGGTCCAGGCAGTCCTGCCACTGTGGACGATCCGCAGTCGCGCCCGAGGCGTAATCCGTCCAGATGCGAAAGCATCCGACCGCGTTCAACGCATCCAACTGCAAATCTACGGACTGCTCCGTGGTGCTGACCCGGGCGTATCCCATGAGTGTTCCAGTCATTACAAGTCCGAGGTGGGCAAATCTGCGGTGAGTACCTGATGAGTGTTCGGCCCGGGTCTCCGGAATCGTTGGCGAAGGAGCCTCCTAAGGGCCCTTCGTCTCCGACTAACCGCCCTGGCCACCAGAAAGGATGAAACGGCACCGAGGACAATGAAAAACCATCCCGTCATCAACAAGGTCAGGGCCCCGGGGCCATCAGCTAGCTGGAAGACATATGGAAACTGCAATAGAGCGAGCCCGAAAATCAGGCACATGACGGAGTAAACAGTCGCGTCTATCCAGTTCCTGACTTTCCTGTTTGTGGACGCAGACAACAGCAAGTACCGCCGGGCTGCCTCGTTGCCGGAACGCAGCAAGTCATTCCGAAGGTAGGGAGCGTGTGCGCTACCAGCGTCACCAGGCCCGAGCTCGCCGATGGCTTTCGCAAGGGCGTAAGACTCGGTTGCGATAGTGTGCGCCCGTATTCTGCCATTTGACTCCCGGAACTTTAGAAACAAGGTAACCAGCGACACCCCGGGGGCGATGACGGCCGGCGCGACAGCCAAGGCGGTCTTACCCACGTCGTTCAAGTCCACCGTTCCTCCTGCTCCATTCACGTCAAAAACGGGGGTACCGTGTTTTTGACCCGATATGTTTTCGTAGTCGAGTTATGACAAGCGTAGACCATGGATTGGGCACGTGTTTTGAGGCCCGTCCATGGCACATGCACAAAGGGTCGTTTCTGACTCACAAGTCACCTCACTGCATCTAGGCGACCGGGGCCATGGAGCAGTTCTCCGACCGGCCCACACCATGGCCGAGGCGATCAGGATAAGGAAAAGGAGACCGGGCTACGTGCCCGGTCTCCCAATTTCCCTAGCGGGGAAGCAAATTCTATGTCGGGCCCCCGTGGTCGCCTATGGGTTTCCTGGTTGGGGGGCCGCCTGGTGTGCGCCCCACGTTCAGCTTCATAGGGTCTTGCGGGGTTTTCCGTAAGGTGGCGGCGTCAGGCTGTCAGTATCTGGCCGGGGAGTTAGACCCGTAACTGATTCCGGTCAGTGCGCCGGGCGTGGCAGCGCACCCCTCCTGTCAAAGCCAAGCCCGGCGGCCATCTCCCGCTCCAAGACGTGGCCCCACACCGGCCGTCCTCACCGGAGCGGCGTTCACGGATTGGACTGCGGAGATGCCCATCACCAGCAACGTTGCCTGGGACCGACGATTGGAAGCCTTCAAGGGCAGGGACACTGCTCAGTACATCGCGACGGTCATGGCCGTGGCCAGCCGCTGCGCGGCCTGCCAGCTCCCTCTTGGCCCCGGCGCTGCCTTGTCCCTGACGGTGGATATCACCGAAGGCTGCGACCTGGAGGGAACCGTGTGCCTGACCTTTGATTCGGTCATTTGTCATCTGCAGTGTCAGGAGCCCGGGCTCAGGGTGCGTGAGGCCACTGATGTTTCGGACGACTTGGCGACCGTCGGTGCGCGGCTGGTCCTGCGCAACAGGGGCGGGTCGCGGAGGAACATCGCTGTGCTGGCCTACACCCTGGTGCCGAGTCTCGTCTTCGGGGAGCCGGGCGGGGAGATGACTTCCGCGCTGGTCTCGGCCCTGCTGAACCATGGATTTCAGATGTCTTTCAGTGCCAGCTACACCGAGATCCTCCAGCGCGCCGTCCCCGTGCGGGAAACGTGCACGTGCACCGTGGCCGATGGCGGAGCAGTTCAACTGCATGTTGACGGTGCGCTGATGCATTCCCAGCAGTTGGACCGGCGGAATCTGGATGATGCCGCATGGCTGGAAGCAGCCAGGGCAGGGCGGGTCTTGGTCATCAGCGGCGACAACCTATTGTTCACCGATACTGACTTGGAGCTGACCGCGGCAGCGCGCCTTGGCACGCTGGTCACCGGAATCGTCCCGGCCTTTGTGTAACCCGCTCAGCGTTCCCCAAACGGGACCCCGAGCCCAAGACTCAGAGGGATGCAGACGACTTCGGAAACTGACATTTCACGATCGGAACCAAGTGAGTGTCGCTCTGTGCTGGAACGCAGTGCTTCGTCGGATCCTTGCTGGCCAACATGGCGCCCGACACATATTCTGTGCGAAGTGCGCGAAGCAATTGGTCAGTCAACGGGGAGCCATGAATCGAACGGGTTTTGCAGAGGCATGTGCGGTGTTGGCGGCCGGTATTCTCTTGGTTTCCTGCAGTCCTGGGGCGGGTGCCCCGGTTTCGTCCGCGACTTCTGTTGCTGTCGTTGATCGGGCTGTGAAGCAAAAGATAAAGAACGCGTGTATGGAAGCGCTTAAGACCCGCGCTTCCGGCGCGACGCCGTCACCTGGTGTGGTGCATCCCCAGAAAATCAGGCTTGTGAAGGTTGCCTTTCTCGGAGAGATGAAACAGGTGATGCTCGACGGGGATGTAACGGGGTACGAGCTGGGCATCGAGTTCTCGTATAAAGCTGGCCGCGCCGATTCGCGGACCGACAAGAGGCTTTGCACGATGGATCCGGCCTTTTCGAGCGTGGAGCTGACTGCCCTGGCCTGAGGCCCCTGCGCCGGCCCGTGAGGACCGGCGGGGCGGCGCGGGGTCTCATGGTCCCGAGTCTTTGCTGCAGGCCCGCGGGAAGGCGCTGCGGCGGCGCCCCGAACTCGGCGGCGGATGACTGTGAGGGCCGATAGACTTGGACGCACTATGGATGACCCTCCTTCACATATGCCCTGGCCCCTCGACGTCCTGACCGGTTCGCCGGTCATCAGCGGAGAGGGGCGCCCGAATGTATGAATGGATCATGATCGGCATCGGCCTGATCCTCACGGTCGGAACGGGGCTGTTCGTTGCCTCGGAATTTGCGCTGGTCAACCTGGACCGCAACGACCTTGAAGCGCGCCAGGCCCGCGGTGAGAAGCGCCTCGCGCCCACCATCAAGGCGCTGAAAATCACGTCGACGCACCTTTCTGGCGCGCAGCTCGGCATCACGCTGACCACCCTCCTTACCGGCTACACGTTTGAACCGGCCATCAGCAAGCTGCTGAGCGGGCCGTTGCTGTCTGCCGGCCTTCCCGAAGCCTTGGTGCCCGGCGTGGGCGCGGTGGCCGGCATCTTTATCGCCACCATTTTCTCGATGGTGATCGGCGAACTCGTCCCGAAGAACTTCGCGCTGGCCCTTCCGCTGGCAACGGCGAAGCTCGTGGTGCCGTTCCAGGCCGTTTTCACCGCGGTCTTCAAGCCTGTCATCCTGCTGTTCAACAACACGGCGAATTCGATTATCCGCTCCGTCGGGATCGAGCCGAAGGAGGAGCTCTCGGGGGCCCGCAGCGCCGAGGAACTCAGTTCGCTGGTGCGCCGCTCGGCCCTGGAAGGTGTTCTCGATCTGGACCATGCGGCTCTGCTGCACCGGACGCTGCGGTTCTCGGACCACAGCGCCGGTGATGTCATGACACCCCGTGTGCGGATGACGGCGGTCAATGCCGATGACACGGCCGAGCAGATCGTCGGGCTTGCCACGTCCACCGGCTACTCGCGGTTTCCGGTGATCGGCCGGGACCGGGACGATGTGCTGGGCGTGCTGCACGTCAAGCAGGCCTTCGCGGTCGCCCTGACAGACAGGGACGCGGTGCTCGCCGCGGACCTCATGATCAAGCCGCTCCGGGTGCCCGAATCGATGGGCGTGGACTCGCTCCTCGGCCTGCTCCGCAAACAGGGCCTGCAAGTGGCCATCGTCTCGGACGAGCACGGAGGAACGGCCGGCATCGTCACGCTCGAAGACCTCGTCGAGGAGATTGTCGGTGAGCTGGAGGATGAGCATGACCGCGCCAGGACCGGTGTGGTCAGGACCGGTCGGTCCATCACCTTTGACGCCTCCCTCCGACCGGACGAACTCCTGGACCGGACGGGCATCGCTGTTCCGGACGGTGAAGAGTATGACACCGTGGCCGGGTTCGTCACGGACCAGCTGGACCGCATTCCCGAACTCGGCGATGAGGTGGTCATCGACGGCGGAACCCTGCGGGTTGAGCGGGTAGTGGGCACCCACGTGGAGCGCCTGAAGTTCACCCCGGACGCCTTACAGGTCCCGCCCAAGAGCGCCCATGACCGGATCGTCGACAGCCTCACGCAGGAGCTGACCCATGAGTGAATACCTTCCGGGCATCATCTGGCTCGCCGTCCTGTTGGTGGTCAACGCCTTCTTCGTCGGCGCTGAATTCGCCGTCATCTCCGCCCGCCGCTCACAGATCGAGCCCAAGGCCGAAGCGGGCAGCAAAGCCGCGAAGACCACACTTTGGGCGATGGAGCACGCCACGCTCATGCTGGCCACGAGCCAGCTCGGGATCACCGTCTGTTCCCTGGTGATCCTGAACGTCTCCGAACCGGCCATCCACCACCTGCTGGAAATCCCTCTGGGTCTGACCTCCCTGTCCGGCGAGGCGATCGGCATCATCGCCTTCGTCACGGCACTCCTGCTCGTGACGTTCCTGCACGTGGTCCTCGGCGAGATGGTCCCCAAGAACATCTCCTTCTCTGTCCCCACCCGCGCCGCACTCATTCTCGCCCCGCCGCTGGTCATGGTCGCCCGAATCTTCAAACCGGTCATCTGGACCCTGAACGGAATCGCGAACTCGATTCTGCGGCTCTTCAGGGTGGAACCAAAGGACGAAGCCACCAGCGCCTACACCCTGGACGAGGTCGCCAACATCGTGGAGCAGTCCACGAGGGAAGGTGTCCTGACCGACGCTAGCGGCGCCCTCACCGCCGCCTTCGAGTTCACGGAGAAAACCGTGGCGGACGTCGAAGTTCCCATCGGGAAGATGGTGCTCCTGCCTGCGTCTGCCACTCCGGCGGACATCCAGCAGGCCGTGGCCGAGCACGGCTATTCCCGCTACATCCTCACCAATGACGACGGCGAGCCCACCGGCTACCTTCACCTCAAGGACGTCATGGACCTTACGGCTGCGGAGAAGTTCAATGAGGCAGTTCCCGCCAAGCGGATCCGCCTGCTGGCCTCGACGTTCCGCGGAAGCGACCTCGAGGACGCACTGGCCACGATGCGCCGCACCGGCGCGCACGTGGCCCGGGTCTTCGACACGCACGGAACTACCACCGGAGTCCTGTTCCTGGAGGACATCATCGAGGAACTGGTCGGCGAGGTGCAGGACGCCACCAGCACCTAGAGGGCGGGGCGGCGAACGTGACGGCAGGCCGATAGAGGCCACCTGCATCCTAACGACAGGAAGGGTGCGGCTCCCTCGGAGCCGCACCCTTCCTGTCTGAATGCGGTTAGTCCTTTTTGAAGGCGTCCTTGACGTTCTCGCCGGCCTGCTTCAGGTCAGACTTGGCCTGGTCGCCCTGGCCTTCCGCCTTCAGGCTCTCATCGCCGCTGGCCTCACCGGCGGCTTCCTTGCCCTTGCCGCCAAGCTTCTCGGCTGCGTTGCCGATCTTGTCATCCAAACCCATGGTTTTGCTCCCTACGGTGGCTGCCCGCCGACGAGGCTGCCGACGGATCCTGTCCTGCATCCTAAGCACGCCCACGCATCGGCGCACAAGGGCAAAGGTGGCAAACGCCGACGGGAAGGAAATCTGTGGCGCAGCGTCGTGGCTGCAGGTGTTGTCCGCGGTGGGCGGCCGTTCTTTCTTCGATGGTGGCACAGCGGGCTTGGTCTGCGTGGGCCGGCCGCGGCTTGGTGGCGTGCTCATGGGGTGTGGCGCGAACGGCGGTCTGTCGCTGGTGACCAGCTGCGTGCGCTGTCACGGACGGCGGCGGACCGCCCGACGTTTCCAAGGTTTGATGCCCTGGTGGGGTGAGTGCCCGGGCGGCGTAACGGGGGAAACGCCGCCCGGCACTCGTCTACCTTACTGGGTGTCTTCGGCCTGGGTTTGGTGCTTGTCGAGGATGAGCTGCTCGACCTCGCTTGCCTTGTATCCCCATGCCACGAGCTGGGCGAGGTAGGCGTTGTGGACCTCTCCCGCACTGCGCCATGAGTCTTTCTGGATGGTCTTCTCGTACCCTGCGCAGATCAGGGCCAGCAGTGCGAACTCGGGCCGCACGGTGGTCTTGGCGACGTGGTCCCGCAGGGGGTTCCAGCCCCATCGGTCGCTTTCCGCCCCGGTCCTGGCTCCGATCATCTCGGTGGCGACTTTACCGTCGTATCCGCTGGCTGTTTCGGGGTGGTGGGTGATGGCGTGGAGGGTGAAGTACTGCCACCCCTTGGGCGGGGTCTTGCGGGCCAGCAGGGTTTTGACCCATTCACGGCGGACCTTCGTGGCGGATTCCATGGCCTTGTTGTTGGCGATCAGGGTCTTCCTCTCGGCTTTCTGCTCCTCGGTCATCGGGCCTTTCTGCGCCTGGGTGCCGCCATCGTAGCGTTCGTACCTCGGGGTGAACCCGAGTTCCTTCCAGTCACTGATGACCGGCTTCGAGCTGTGATGCCCGCGGTAGTCGGCGCAGATCACGTAGGCGTTGGCGTCCTCGTCCGTGGCCGGTTCCCCGTCCGCCCGGTTGGCCGCTGAGACGTACAGGGCCTCGGACTCGGCGTAGTGTCCAGCTTCCTCCACGATGGCTTTGCCCTGGGCGATGAGCTCTTGAATCAGTGCGGAGAGTTGGGCTTTGGATTCCCGGTCGTCCCGGAGCTTCTGCGCGATGTGGTCGAAGTAGTCCGGTTCGTCCCGGATTACCGACTCGAGTTCCTCGATGGCGTCCTCGTCGCCCTCGAACTCGGCCAGCACGAGGGCCATGTCAACGGTGTAGCCGTTGTCCAGGGCTTTGGCTCCGGTGTTGGAAGCCTTGGCTTTCAGGGCGCTTTCCACGGTGGTCTTGGTCCGGCCGGTTTTTTTGGCGATGTCGGCGGCCGAGACTCCGATGAGCGAGAGCTGGTGGTAGGCGTCGGCTTCGTCGGCTTCGGTCAGTTCGGTGCGCTGGATGTTCTCCACGACCTGGGTGACGATGCGCTCTGCCTCTTCTGGGCTGGAAACGATCATCACCGGGATGGAGTCGCGCTCTGCTTCCACGGCGCCCAGGGTGCGGCGCTGGCCCATCAGGACGTGCACGGTGCCGTCGTCCTTGCGGTGGGCAATGACGGGTTCGAGCACGCCGAGTTCCTTGATGCTCCTGATGAAGTCGGCCTTCAGGTCGGCGGCCTTGCGGACGTTGATGTCGATGGTCAGCGTCTTGGGGTCCAGCATTTCGAGCGTGGGTGTGGCGTTCATGGTGTTTTTCGTCCTTTGCTGAGGATGTGGTGGGCGGGGTGCGGTCGGTGACCGGCCAGCTTCCCCTTCTCCC